>JAEWAY010000029.1 GCA_023391415.1 Bacteroidota bacterium
TCACATACAGCCAAGCCCACATAGCTTTAAGCTTGTATTTCCTGTGAATCTTAATATCTTGGCGGTTTCTCAAGGAAACAGGAAATTTATGCCGTAAATATAGAAACCTTTTTAGATTTATTAAAAACCTTTAAGCTATATGTTGTTTATCTTGCTGTTCTTATTGATCAAAACGCATGGGTAAAAAATTGGTTTTTCGTGAAACATTATAAAAGTGTAATATTCGATAGGTATTTATTCGGCATTTTTGTAACTTGTCGATCAGGTCGGTTAATGTATGGACCGAAATCCGGCAAGATAAGGGTGAAAACCATTCCTTGCCAATAGCTGGAACGCGCGCGGGTAATCCCTATTGATTTTTTAGTTATTGTATTTAATGTTCAATGCTCTGATATTGAGTATTATATGTATAGGGAAGTTTATAAAAGTATTTCAAAAAAAATATTTTGAAGCTTAAGTTTGACGCTCCATTCATCATCTAGTCTAATCAAGGTAACATTTTATCCTATTTTCTTTATATTTTCACCTGAAAATATCATTTTTTATAAAATAGCGCGATACTTTACTCCCTCTGAAAAACGAATTCGTTCTCTAAAATCCGAGTTCTGATGGTTGATAGGCCCGATCCCACCGGAAACTAATGATGACCTTTTCTCCTATATGCTCAACTCGTAGCGAAGATGATGATTTTACCTGCTTGTCATGATTCGCTGATACTTTTCCGAATTAAGTGGGTCGAGCTCTCGCAATATGCGCAAGGCCTCTTCCCGCGCTTTCATGTCTCCCTTTGAGAAAATCCCAACAAGTTCATCCGATTTGGCCAGAAAAAACGATCTGATAATGATGGAGTAAGGCTTTAGAATATTGGTCTGTCTCATTACTTTCAGGAATTCAAGTATTTCTTTTCTTTTTTCATCCTGATTTTCTTCAAAGGAGTCGAGAGCGATCCGGTGATATTTATAAAATCCTTCCCTGAATTCCGTAAGCTGCTGATGATTCATGTTTTCCTGTAACCAATAGCGTCCGTTATAGTCTTTGCCTTCGTCCCAACCCGGAGCGGAGCCCATGGCCGTGTTCAGTATGTTTCTGGCTTTTTCGAAATACGCGGAACCTCCCATTGGAGAAAAGGAATCGTAGTCGAGACCGATGATGATGTTGACATAATAGCCAAGAACGGAAGTAAGATTGGACAGGAAGCTGTTCTCGTTAAAATTCATCTGAATAGACTCTCTGTACTCAAACTGGAAGCTTCTGTCCAGAAAGTTGATCAATACCGATTCATATCCGGTACCATATACAGGTCTTAAAGATTGTATCTGAATAGAACCTTCATAGTTTCCACCGGTTACGCTTCCTTTTTCGAGTGTGATAAGGACATTGCATTTTATTTGTTCTTCGGTCTCAAAAGCGTCGTCCGTCCATTTGCGGGTATTGATAAATGTCGCGATGTCTTTTTGCATGGTTTCAAATACCCGTCTGTCCGTCGCCTGTATTTTTTCCGCGTTGACGGAGACATTGCAATTAATCTCTTGCGCGTGTATGGACACGTGCTGAAAAAATGTAAGTAAAAGTACGATCGCGAGTATTTTATTCATGATTCAATAAGGCGACGATATGCTGGACAATATCCGCCGCGGCTTCCTTTTTACTTTTTAACTCGAAAGTGGTGATTTTATTTTGCTTATCAATGATCGTAATTTTATTGGTATCGTACCCGAAGCCCGCTCCGGGGTCATTGAGGGAGTTTAGGACGATAAAGTCCAGATTTTTACTTAAAATCTTTTTCCGGGCGTTTTGAAGCTCATCGTTTGTTTCCAGAGCGAAACCTACGGAAATCTGGTTCTTTCCTTTTCGTTTTCCAATTTCCGCCGCTATGTCCCTGGTACGATGGAGAGACAAAGTCAGCTCTTCCTCCTTGTCTTCCTTTTTTATTTTCTGGTCATAAACGATCGCTGGCTTGTAATCAGCTACGGCCGCGGCCATAATAATGATATCCGACTGATCTGAATATCGTGACGCCGCGTTATACATGGATTCGGCCGTGTCAACGCGGACGCGTTGAATTTTATCGCCAGGCTGGAGGTGGGTTGGTCCCGATATCAGAGTTACGTCGCCTCCCAGACGGGCGCACTCTTCAGCGATGGCGTAGCCCATTTTTCCGGTAGAGCGATTGCCTATAAAACGTACAGGATCGATCGGTTCATAGGTCGGTCCCGCTGTAATCAATATTTTTTTGCCTTGTAGCGGAGCGCTGAAATTCGAGAGGCTAAGAATATCCTGAATATAAGATAGCAACTCTTCAGGTTCGCGCATCCTGCCTCGTCCCACCAATCCACTGGCTAACTCGCCATAGGACGAGTCGGCGATGTAGTGGCCGTATCCTTTGAGTAGTCTGGCGTTTCGTCTGGTAGAGGGATGCGAGTACATATCCAGGTCCATGGCGGGCGCGAAAACAACCGGGCAACGGGCGGATAAATAGACGGCGGTAAGAAGGTTGTCGCATATGCCATGGGCGCATTTCGCCATGGTATTGGCGGAAGCCGGCGCGATCAGGAACAGGTCGGCCCACAATCCGAGCTCTACGTGGTTGTTCCAGGTGCCCGTAGAGTCTCCGTCATTGGTAAAGCTCGTAAGAACGGGACGCTTGCTGAGCGTGGACAATGTCAATGGAGTTATAAAAGTACAGGCGGAAGTAGTCGCGATCACCTGTACTTCCGCCCGCGCTTTTACGAGTAAACGAATTAACTCCGCGGCTTTATAAGCCGCGATACTCCCGCAAACTCCGAGTAGTATCTTCTTTCCACGGAGCATATAGGAAATTATTCTTTCTCAGATGGTGAGGACGGGTTTTCTTCCTCAACTCTCCTAAACATGATTTTGTCATCCATAAACTCTTCCAAAGCTACTATGGAAGGTTTCGGCATTCTTTCATAGAACTTTGAAATCTCAATCTGCTCCCTGTTTTCAAAGATCTCTTCCAGATTGTCGACAGTCGACGCGAAATCAGCGAGCTTGTTGTTCAGTTCTTCCTTCACTTTGGTCGATACTTGTCTCGCGCGTTTGGAGGCCACGACAATGCTCTCATATATGTTGCCTGTCTTAGCGGCGAGTTTTTCCGTATCTCTGGTTACGATCGCTGAGGGTATGTTCGTCTTTTTCATAGTTAACTTCTGATCTTTTTTATATTATCAAGGCTTTTCTTATATAGAAGTTCCGCCTCTTTCTTAAATTTACTATTGGGATACTGATCCACAAAATTCTCATAAAATTCAATAGCTTCCAAATACCTTTCCGCTTGTTTTACCGTTACACTCGCTTCAGCGAGTTTAAACTGAGAACTGATCTGCAACCAGGAGGCTTCCTCTATATGGGAGGAAGAAGGATACTGCTTTCTGAAAGTCTCGAACGCGATTACCGCCGACTTGTAATGGATATTGTTGTTTTTTCCCAGATCGTAGTAAAGTCGGGCCTTTTCAAAAGCTTTTCGTTCCAGTTTCCTGTTGATCTCGTCTGTAAGCTGGTTTACTTCATCCAGGTATTGACTTTTGGGATACCGATTGACAAATTTTTGAAAGGCTTTGAGCGCGTCGTGGGAACTGCTTTGATCCAGATTATACCGGGGCGCGTCGTTATATAGGGACATGGCGGCCATATATAAGGCTTCTTCCGCGCGGTCGCTTCTGGTATACAGGTCATAGAACTCTTTAAAATAATAAGCGCTAAGCACATATTGTTTTTGCTTGTAATAGCTCATAGCCCGGTAATAGGACGCTTTTTCGGCGGATCCGGATCCTTTCAGCAAGGGCAGCGTTTCGTCAAAAAGCACCTGAGCCTTATAAAACTCCTCTTCTTCAAAATACTTGTAAGCGGCTTCCAGTCTTTTGTTGAGGTCGTCGCTGTTTCTAATCTTTTCGAATTTGCTACAGCTTAGTGTAACGCCAGCGCATAGAACCAGGAAAAAATATACCAGCTTTCTTTTCATTGAACGCGAATATAATATTTGTAAAACTTACTTCAAACCAGATTTTAGAGCTTCTGCTTGACAACCTGCTCGCGGTCGGGTCTTCGCTCATACCACCACTTGAACCCTTTCAGCCTGGTGTCAGGCTCCTGAATCAATTGGGGAGGGATAAAAGAGCCTTCCGGGTTTTTCAGGAACGAAATGGTTTTGACCTTATTATTTTCAAAAAACATTTTCATATTGCTGCTGATTACTTTATTCATACCGGTGAGGGCGGTGTCGCCTTCCAGCACGAAATAAATGCTCTGCGCGTTGCCAATGACATCGACCCGGCGGATCGAATCGTTGAGGAACCAGGCGTCTATATCTCGTCCTTTAACCTGATTGTAATGCGTTAGTTCATCCTGGGATATGATGAAGCTGTTTTGGCGAATGTGCATCATGTCGATATGACCATGGGCCATTTGAACATGAATCGTATCGCCCAGGATCTGATTGTCGATGTTCCACAATACGGGTTGTTCGAAAAATGAAATAAGCGAGTCCGCGAAATTATATACGAGCGAATCCGCTACCGCCTGAAAGTCTTTTTTAAAGACCTTGCTGTTATAGTAAGCCAGAAGCTTCTTTTCACCGGTGGTTTGTTTCTTGTCGATTGAAACAAGCGTGTCGGCGTTTAAAAACAGAGTGTCTCCATCGCTAACCTTCACCATCAGCGCGTCCCCAAATACTTTGGTAAAGCCGAGATCGCCGCGGTGAATGGCGTCGTTGCCATAAATGGTGATATCGTCTTCCTTGCTGTACATGCGTACATTCCCCTTGAGTGTCCCCCGGTCAAGCGTTTTATTGTATATGATATTGTCTCCGGATATCTCATAAGCGCCGGACAGGATAATGGACTTGTCCATATCGCTTTCTTTGGTCGCCGTATTATAATTGCCGGACTCCGCCTGTATGGTGTCTCCTTTGGAAATAATGGTGGAAGGTCCCAGAAATGTCGCTATTTTGGTTTCCGAGTTGTACAGCAAATGCTGGGAATATAAAATGAAATCGTCTTCCGGATTGACGACTTTTACGTTTTCCCTGAAATTGAAAATACGGGTATTCGAATCATAGCGCCCTTTGACACTGGTCAACGTATTGGGAGGGTCCAGGATAGTCGCGCCGTCGTTGTATACAGCGGTCTTATCCGCCATGTTGTAGTCCAGCGCGTTGGTTTTTACAGTAGAGTTGTCGTCGATCAGGACCACATTCTCCCGAAAACGGGCCATCTTGGTATTGCCGTTGTAAAATAGTTTGGAAGAGGTGATGACGCTGCTGTCGGGTTGTACTATACGTACGTTGCCAAAGGCGTCGAGCGCGTTTTTTTTGGGATAGAAATAGGCCGAATCGGTATACATCAGCGCCCCGTCTTGCTTAAAGATCACATTTCCTTTAAGAACCCGTAGGCCCTTTTCTCTTCCTTCCAGTACATCGGCTTGTACAAGCTCGATTTTATCTTTCTGTCCAAAGCAAAAAAAAGGCGCGACTATGGTCAATAAAATTAAAAATATTTTCCTTTTTGTCATGACGGTGCAAGTTGCGTAAAGTTACAGAAAAAAACTACATTCGTCCTTATGTTAGAACGATTCAATAGGTATATACAGGAGAAGTCTCTTTTCGGAAAAACCGATTATGTCATCGCGGGGGTAAGCGGAGGCCTGGACTCCGTCTGTCTGTGTTATCTGCTGTATCAGGCTGGGTATAACTTTGGTATCGCCCATTGTAATTTTGGATTACGGGGGGAAGAATCTGATGAAGACGAACGATTTGTAAAAGAATTGGCGGACAAATACAAGGCTCCTTTTTATGTCAGGAGTTTTGAGACGGAAGCTTATGCCAGGCGAGAGAAGATTTCTATTCAGATGGCGGCCCGTACGCTTCGTTATGAATGGTTTGAGCGATTGCTAAAGGAAAATGGCGGCCGCGGAATCTTGACCGCCCATCATCATGATGATTCGGTGGAAACTTTTTTTCTTAACCTGATCAGGGGAACCGGTATAGCCGGTTTGCATGGTATCCAGCCTGTCGCGGGAAAGATTGTCCGGCCTCTCCTGTTCGCGTCGCGGGAGGAATTGAAGGCTTTGACGAAAAAAGCTGGTCTTGACTGGAGAGAAGATAGTTCAAACCAGAGTGTTAAATATAAGCGCAACTTTCTAAGACATAAAGTGATCCCTTTGTTTTCAGAGGTAAATCCCAACTTCGCGAATACGTTCAGGGAAACACTTGCTAAGCTCAGTCTGACTGAAGCGGTGTTTATGGAAAGTGTGGAAGCGTTCAGGAGAAAAGCCTTTAAAGTATCGGCGCGTTCGTGTTCAATCGCCATCGAGGAATTGCGAAATAATAAAAACGCCCTGATTCTGTTGTATGAAACGCTTAAGTCCTTCCAATTTAATTTTGATCAGTGTGTGGATATGCTAAACTGTCTTGACGCTGAGGCGGGAAAGCGATTTGAATCCGCGAGTCATGTTTTGGTCAAAGATCGCCTTGAATTAATCATCACTCAAAAATCTCATGCCGATTCGCCCGCTCCGGTCCTGATCAGGGAAGACCAGGCTCATGTTGTTGTTCAAGGTTATAGTCTACAGATAACGCGATGGAACCACGAGCAATACGAACTGAAGCGTAGCGCCGATTCAGCCGCCTTCGATTTTGACAAGCTCCGCTTTCCCCTTGTTGTCCGGCGATGGAAACAGGGTGACTATTTTTTTCCCTTAGGAATGAATGGAAAGAAAAAGATCAGTGATTTCCTGATTGACCGTAAAGTCCCGCTCAATCTAAAGTCGGAGGTGTTTCTTCTGATTTCGGATGAACAAGTGGTCTGGGTTATCGGACATCGTATCGATCGCCGTTTCAAGATCGGGGAAGAAACAAAGCGGGTTCTTGAGGTTCAACTATCTCTCCATACGGAATAAGCGCTTTATTTTTATACATTTCCATCAACATTTTTTCTCAAATGGAGTGTATAGAAAAAATGAATCGAATGACACAGGGGCATTACTGGTATGTCCGCTTGGGAACTTTGCTCAAAGCTACTTTTATCAAATGGAATAAAGACGAGGCTTTTACGATGGCTTCTTCCCTATCGTATTACGCGATATTTTCTCTACCACCCTTATTGCTGATTATTGTCAGCGCCGCCGGAAAACTGTTTGGGAAAAAAGCCATGGAAGGTAAGATCGCCATGGCTTTGGGTGAAATTATAGGCCCCGACCTAGCATATAATCTTCAACTGGTCATCGCGAACTCCAGTCTGGAAAAAAGAAGTTTAGCCAGTTCTCTGATCAGCTTTCTTTTATTACTCATCGCCGCCACAGGCCTGTTGACACAATTGCAAAATTGCCTTGATAAAATATGGAAAATTAAACCGCGGAAAGGTACCGCTATTATTAAAATACTGGCTGAGCGAATAGAGGGCTTTCTGATTATTTTATTGATAGGATGTTTTTTTATTATGCTTTTATTTTCACAAAACATTCTGCGTCATTTGGGAGCGTATTTTTCCAGTATACGTTTTGGTTATACATCGGAAGTGGTGTTTGTAGCCAAACTGTCGATTTCCGTATGCTTATTATCCCTTTTGTTTGGCTTGCTTCTGAAGATCCTTTCAAATGTGCGTCTCAGTTTTCGTTTGATATGGCCCGGAGCGTTGATCACGGCGATATTGTTTATACTCGGGAAGTATGGCTTGCAGCTTTATCTGAGTTATTTCAATCCGGGTTCCGCGTATGGCAAAGCCAGTTTTGTCATCATATTGTTGATATGGGTATTTTACTCAAGTCTTTTAATCTTATTTGGGGCGGAATTTACCCAGGTATATTCGGAGAACGGCGGGCGGAAAATAAGACCTAACCGATTCGCTAAAAAAGATTTGTAGATTCGTTGTTACCTGAAAAGTATTTTCTTTTCTTCATCACGGTATCTTCCGGATAGTTTGCCTCCCGCCTCTGTTTTTTGCCCGGGTTCGGACGAATGGGTTCTTTGTATGATCACACGAGCTGTTTGTCCGGAGTATGAGGAACTAAAGGATGTTGGTATCGTAAAATGGTCTTTGTCCGTTTCTTCCGTTACGTATCTGGGGGCTCCGGGAGAGTCTGGTATCAAAAAAAGCATTACGGTTTCATTGTTGCGCAATGGCGCCCCCGACCAGGTGATCGTCTCTCCGAGTTGGGTATTTAGTTCTTGGATATCTTTTATTTCGATTGGCGTCAGTGTGATGAAGTTGCGATAACGGTTGCCATCAAGGTCTTCCCAGAGGAATTCCCCTTTTTCAATAAATCCGTCGAATATTTTTTCGTAGCTCTGGGTTAGGGTGTTATATTCCAGAGGCGCGTCGCTAAAATGAATAAAACTGGGTGAAGTAAGCCGTAATACGTTACCATTTGATTTCTTGTGCCTGAATTGGGCCTTCGCGTATGTCCTATCTTCCGACTTGTTATAAAACAGTTCATACTCGGTAAATATTTTCCGTTGATTTACATCGTGCGTTTCATCCATTTTACAACTGGCGAAGGCCAGGTATAAAATAAATATGAGAAACCGTTGAGGTAGGGCCATGGTCAAAATGAATAAAAGGACGTACTTTTTATTACTTGTACTAAAGACAATAAATTATTCCTGATAGCTGCATGGTTATCGGGTATTATATCGGACTCCTATGGAAATTCCTCCGGTAAGCGCCCGTTCACTAATCTGGGCTTCTTTTGAGTATATGGACTGCAATTGTATACGGGTGTGTATACCCGCGAAGATGTCCAGACGCCGGTATATGGCGCGATAAAACAGGACATCCGCCATCGCGCCTATAAGCCAGTCCCTGTATTTGATTTCTTCTCGTCGGATGCGCTCATAATTGCTATTGTAATACGGAGGACCGGAAATATAGTATTTGGTCTCGAAATAGGGAAAATACTGTGGAGCGGTCTGGCGGATGAGCGCCGCGGTAAAATATCCTCCAGAAATTGTTATTTTGTTTTTACCCACTTTGTGCTCCAGGCCCGCTTGCAGGGAAAAAGAAGAAAAAATAAGTCTCGAGTCGTACGGGTAGACGCGTCGCTCTATTTCAGAAGGTGTCAGGAAGCTGACGTAGTAGTCCGTATGCTCGCCTTTTTTTGTCTGATAACTGACTTTAAGCCCTGGCTGGATAAAAAAGTTTTTCCATAATCTGATCGCGTACCCCATGTGGACGCTTACTCCTGGGTCCGGTGCTCCGTAGTTGTTGTATTGCTTATAGTTAATACTTTGATTGGTGGTCCCTTTCATATGCCATATGGACAGTTCGGGACGCAAGGACAATGTACCCCACTGGTTGGATCGGCGTTGTTCGCGTATCAGACGGACTCGCTTTCTATATAGCTTTCTTTCTATAGCCTTTAGAGAATCGCTGTTTCGTGCTACGAGCAGTGAGTCCTCCTTGAGGGATCGCTGTATATTTTTGGCGCCTAATATGATATCCCATAAGGAGATTTTGTAGAATTTCAGATCGTTTTTGTTTTTCGTTATTATTGGATACGCGATGACGGTATCCATAAGAGCGGATTGAGTGGCTTCTCTTTTACGCTCTTCATAGAATGTTTCCCGAAACAGTACTATATTGATTCCAATGACACTATGACCGATACGCAATCTGGCGGATAATAAATCCAGAAAATTTTCCAGCGGAGCGTTCTCCATATCTACGCTCATGAGGGCGTTTAAAGGCAGCGTGCTCCCCGCGTAGGAAAAGCTTAGCGAGTAGTTGGTGGAAACATCGCTCAAAATTTTACGCAATTCAACGTTTTGGTAATGAAGGCTTACGCTGGTCGATCGGATAGAATCCCGAATCTCGGAGGAGTTATTATCTATATGTTTCTGTGCCAATATGGCGCCAGAATATACTATAAAGCAAAAAAATATAAGGCAAGACCTGAGCATACGTTCCGGTCCCAATTATATGCAAAAAATAATATTATTACAATCGAAAATCCGCCAAGCCTACAGAGTCCCGCGCCCTTTGCCCGAAAAGATAATTTGATCCGATGTTATTTCATAGTCAATGTTAAGACTTAATGAAAGGATGGATAATAGTTCATTGATTTCCGGGTTTGTAAATAATCCTGAAAAAGTGCAGTTAATAAGTGAGGAATCCGCTGTTATGATACGCTTGCCATAATACGCTTCAAGATCGTCCATTACCTCTTTCATCGGAGTTTCGTCAAATTCCAGCCTATTTGTCTGCCAGGCGCGGGCGTTCGTGTGGTATTCAGTAGACTGTATATGATCGGAAGAAAGAGCCGCGCTTGAGCCAGGTTCCAGTTTGAGCGTTTGACGGGTGTCTTTATGGGTAAAAGAGACCACACCAGTAAATACGGTGATCTTGTCTCGTTTATTCTCTATGGAAGATTGAATGGTAAACGAGGTGCCCAGAACGGTAGTAAGGGAGTGATCCGTGGAAACGACGAATGGAAGATTTTTCATTTTAGCTACTTCAAAAAACGCGGTTCCTATTAGATAAACGGAACGGTCGCTTTTACCAAAACCGGTATTGTATTCTATGGAACTTTCATCCTCCAATATGATAATGGACCCGTCCGGCATTACGACTTTCTCTCCTCTTTGAGCGGCCTGTTTTGTAATTGTAGCTATTCGCTCAAGTTTGGGAGTTGATTGGGGCTCTGTGTTTTTTTCTCCAATCAAGTCCTTTTCACTTTTGGCCAATGGCTGAGGCGGCAGGGGTTGTTCAAAGTGGACTTCCGCGGTGGAAAATACCGGTGGGCGCTGATGAAAATTGATGAAAGTAATAGCGCCGATCATGATGACCAGAACTACGGAAGCCGCGAGCATATATCGATAACGACTGTTCCGCTTATGTCGTTCACGCTCTAGTTTTTCCGCTATGGCTGGAAAAAGATCTCTTCCCCCATCAATTTGGTGGTCTTCAAATCGTTTTTTTAAAATTTTTTCGAGCCTGTCGGATTCTTTAATTGACATAGTTGTATTGTTCTAACAAACTGATCAGTTGCCGTCTGGCCCTTGTATACTGAGATCTGGACGTGCTTTCGGTGATATTCAATATTTCCGCGATCTCCTTGTGGGAGTAGCCATCTATCGCGAACATGTTGAATACGAACCGGTATCCCGCGGGCAACTCGTTGATTAGCGCGTAAAGCTCATTAATGGAAACACGTTCGGCTATCGCTACGACTCCCGCTTCGTTTTCATTTATATCCTCCAATTGAACCTGCTTGCCAAAGTTTATATTACTTTTGTAATAGTTAATGGCGGTATTGATTACAATTTTCCGGATCCAGTTTTCAAAAGAACCTTGTCGGTTATATGTTCCGATTTTGAGGAAAACTTTTACAAAAGCTTCCTGAAGTATATCATCGACCTCAAATACCGTACGAACGTACCTGAAGCAAATACCGCGCATCCTGGGAGCGTAGTACTCGTATAGGGAGTTCATGGCTTTCTGATCTCCTTGTATACATCGATCGACAAGTTCTTCTTCCTTTTCCTTCATGCTTGAAATTGAAAAGAAAATTAAGGAAGAAACTTCAATAATAACAGACAGGAAAAAAAATAAATATGCTGCATAACAGGTTTAAAATATATTAAATTCATTGAAAAAAACTTTTAAAGCGGGTTATCTCCGATCATTTATCCTCCCCTTTTTATTCCAACGGTTCAATGAGTATTTTATTGATTTCATTGATGACGGTATCCAATTCCCTGGCGCTTTCGTCGAGTTTGTCCAGGTAAAGAGCTTTTTCTTTTTTGTTATCAGTGTTTTTCAACAACTCTACCAACCCCAGGACGCGAGCCAGGGGCCCTCTCACTTTGTGGGAGTTAAAGAACGCGTATTCGATTAGTTGATTATTTTGTTTTTCCAGACGTGTGGTTTTCGCTTCTATCATCTGACTGAGTTGCTTATTGATTTGTTCTATCTGGATGGCTTTTTCATTTAGTTCCTGATTTTTTTTCTGAATTTCCTCCCCTTTTTGAAGAGCTTCCATTTTTTGGAGCCGGATGACGCGGGATGTCCGTTCGTAGTCGTCGCGTACAATAATTCCGCCGTAAATGATAAAAGATATGGTGAGTACGAAACCAAGTAGGTAGTGTAAATCTTCCCAGTCGCCTTTGTTTTCTTGTATCCATTCAGGATGGTAAAATTGCGCGCCGACGAGTGATAGGAATATGCCCGCGTGGAGGATGAGAAGAACGTTTCTTCGATAATCGGTAAGAAGAATGGAATAGGAGAACGCGATAATGATAAAATAAAATAAAATTATTCCCCGGTAGCCTCCATGAAAAAAATAAAACACGGATAACATAATCAGAATAAACAGGACTAGTGGGAAAAGCAGTTGATCAAGAAAACCAAACTTTTTATACATAAAATAGACGGTTGTCAGAATGGATAAAAAGAAGATGTCCAGAGACAAAAGTTCGAGGCTGAAAACAATAAACAGGTTGTATGTCAAATGAATCAGTAAAATAACAATTCCTAATCCCAGTAATCCGGTCAATACTTCCGCGCTCAGGTTATTGTTGTGATTTTTATCTGATTTCATGTAGATCTTTGTCAATGTAATATTAACCCATCAACGAGGCGTTTATTTCGTGAGAATTCCATATTATCAATAAGTCGCTGAAATATTCTCGGCTTTATTGGGGTCGGGCGCTAAGGTGATTCACGTATTTGGAGAGACAAATTTCAGATATTTTAACTATTCACCCCAATCTGGGGAATAGTAATCGCTAACGTAAAGGAAAAAATTAGACAAGTGGAATAAAAATACTCGTCCGGTCTGAGTTTGAAAACGATAAGAATTGACCAATCCTATCTGGATTTTCCGCGATGGGATTGGTCAATTCTGATTCCGACCGCTTAGGTTCGGAGCTTTACGCCGCGACCGCGGGTACAGGTACCTCTTTGTTTTCAATGACTTCCAGCGCTATTACATCGATCAACTTCTGTAATTGCTTGCATACTTGTTCAAAGCGGGCTTCATCGCCTGTCATTGTAAGCGACATTTCTGAATATCGATCCTGATGGTTTTCTATCGTTAGGGCGCTTATCGAAAACCCTCTGCGTTCCAGCGCCAGGGCTACCCGGGCGATTAAACCATCCAGGCTATTGAAGGTTATGTTTACACAAAAAACTTTTTTCATTACTATACTCGTTTTATGGTACAATTATATCATCAGGTACTTCCTTCGGGCATTTCCATTTTGCCTTCGGGCGGCCCAAGAATCATGTCTTCAGCGGTCTTGCCCGCTGGTATCATTGGAAAGAGATTGTCTTCTTTGATTACTTCGGCGTGAATGAGGCAGGGCCCCGGGTAATTGAAGGCCTCTGTAAGAACCCGGCTGAGTCGCTCGGGATGATCAATATGGAAGCCTTTTACTCCGTAAGCTTCCGCCAGTTTTACAAAATCCGGATTCCCCACCATATCCACACCCGAATAGCGGCTTTCTAAAAAGAACTCCTGCCATTGACGAACCATTCCAAGATACTTATTATCAATAACCAGAATCTTGACGGCAAGGTTGTGAATCATGGCTGTAGCGAGCTCCGCGAGCGTCATTTGAAAGCCGCCATCACCTACAATGGCGATGACCAGCTCTTGAGGACGCGCGAGCTGGGCGCCCAGCGCGGCGGGAAAACCAAATCCCATTGTCCCCGCTCCTCCTGACGATAGCCAGGTATCGGGCCGGTTTGTTTTGAAAAATTGAGCCGCCCACATCTGATGTTGTCCCACATCCGTGCTTACAATGGCTTTGCCGTTGGTAATCCGGTAGGCTTCTTCTATAACCTGCTGAGCTCTCAATTCATCGGTTTTTGGATATTCGAGCGGAAAATCTCTCTTGTAAGAATCCAGTTTTCGCAACCAGTCTCTCTCCCGCCGGTCTTCAATGAGCGGCAAAAGTTGTTTTAATACGATTTTCGCGTCTCCGACCACATGAGCGTCGGGTTTTACGATCTTGCCGATTTCGGCGGGGTCGATATCGATATGGAGTTTTTTGGCGCCTGGGCAGAATTTTCCCGGATTGCCATTGATCCTGTCGTCCCAGCGGCACCCGATCGACATGACCAGGTCGCAATCCAGCAGGGCTTTGTTGGCGTACACGGTGCCATACATGCCCAACATGCCAAGAGAGAGAGCGTGTGTTTCGGGAAACGCGCCTTTACCCAGCAAGGTGGTTGTGACTGGAGCCTGTAAGCGCTCCGCGAGGGCCGCCGCTTCCTCCATCGCTCCCGATATCAAAACTCCGTGCCCTACTATAAGCAGGGGCTTTTCCGCCTGATTCAGATAATCGGCCATCTGTTTGATGTGACTCGCGTCCGGCTTGCCAGCCGCTTTATAGCCAGGCAGGTTTAATTCCGTTTTTTCGACTGTCGGGTTGTATTTCGCTGAGGTCACGTCTTTGGGAAGGTCGATCAATACCGGGCCAGGGCGGCCGGAGCCGGCGATGGTAAAAGCTTCTTTGACGATCCTGGGGATATCGGAGGTGTTTCTGACCAGATAGTTGTGCTTGACGACCGGAATCGATATTCCAAAGACATCGGCTTCCTGAAACGCGTCCATGCCGAGTAGGTTTGTATTGGTTTGTCCGGTTAGTATGACCATAGGTACGGAATCCATCTGAGCTGTCATGATACCGGTAATCGTATTGGTGGCTCCGGGGCCGCTCGTAACCAGGACTACGCCTGGTTTTCCGGTAGCCCGGGCATATCCGTCAGCCATATGAGTCGCGCCTTGTTCGTGACGCGTCATGATTAATTTGACGCTTGAGTGATACAGGGCGTCGAATATGGGCAAAGCCGCTCCACCAGAGTATCCGAATATGTACTCTACTCCTTCTTTTTCCAAAAACTCGACCAATACTTCCGCGCCATTTTTTTCTTGAACTTCCATACCTCTAAAAACTTTAGTCCGTGCAAGATGCGGTAAATATATGAGCTAATGGGATTTATTTTTTATATTCGTACGGTTTCATACCTGTATTTTATATTTATAATATTCTTATTATATGTGCTTTATGTTGATTGTATTTACGGTTTAAAAGCTTATTTTGTTTTTTTTATAAATTACGATTTCTTATTGATATTTTATTTAGTTAAATAATTGTATATTTGTTTTTTAAATGTATTATAATTACGATGTCAAGAACTAAATCCAGAGAGTTGTTTGAATTGATAAAATCCCTTGATAAGAATGAAAAACGCTATTTTAAGGTAATGTTCGCTAAAAGCGCTCATCAGGATGATTTGAAAATGCTTCGATTCTTTGATTTTGTAAATCAGCAAAAAGAGTTTCGAGAAGACGACGTTTCCGTTAAAGTGCCAGGGATCAAACAGACGCAGCTATCCAACCTGAAGGCCTACCTGCATGAAAAGATTCTTCAAAGCCTGAGACAGTATCATCTCAATCGCATGCCGGATATCAGGATTAGAGAGCAGATTGATTTTAGCCAACTGCTTTTGGAAAGAAGGCAATATCATCTGGCCGCTACCTGTCTCAAAAAGGCCCGTAAAATGGCCCGACAGGTCAATAATCTTGAGCTACAGCTCGAGATTCTGAAAATTGAAAAGGAAATGCTTCTTCAGTCCGTTGAACCGGAAGGCACAACCGACGCGCTTATTGAGGAGGTGCGCGACCTGAATAACCGGATCAATAATATCAACACCTTTTCGAATCTGGCGGTTAAGCTCAACTCCTTTTATCGGAGGCTTGGGTTTATCCGGGATGAAAAAAGCTATGTCAGCATTAAGGAATATTTTTACTCGAACTTACCCGACTACCATGAAGACCGCTTGTCGGCGTCCGAAAAACTCCACCTGTATCGTTTATTCTCCGCTTATTATTTCTTTATTCAGGATTTTGACAATGGCTACATGTACGCCCGAAAGCTTGAAAATCAATTTGACCAGTCTCCGGAACTGATTCGGAGTCATCCCGAGCTTTATCTTACTTCCCTGAATACGGTTCTTAACGCGGAGTTCAAGCTCCTCCGGTATCAGGAGTTTCTGGAAACGACCATGAAGCTCGAGCGGGCGAAGGATTTGTTTAGCGCGAATCTCAATTTCAACCTGCGGATTCGCCTCCAGAAGTATTTCTTTATTCACAAAATAAATCTCTACTTTCTGAAGGGAGACTTTGACGAAGGCGTGCAGTTTATCGAGTCGCACAATGATGAACTGGAAAAAATCGAACAATTGCTGGACACGCACTCGACCATGATTTTGCGGTATAAAGTCGCCTGTCTGTATTTTGGGGCCGCCCGCTTTAATTTATGTATACGCTGGCTGAATAAGGTTATAAATTCGCACAATGTCGATATACGCGAGGATTTGCATTGCTTCGCCAGAATCCTGAATCTTATATGCCATTATGAGCTTGGTAATTTTGACGTGATACGCTACTACATTATTTCGACTTATCGTTTTCTGTTGAAAAAGGACGACTTGCATTTGTTCCAAAAGTATATCATCACCTTTCTTAAAAATCTTTCCGATCAGCGAGGTAAGGAATTGATTGATAAATTTAGCAGGTTAAAGAATCAACTTTTGCCTTTGATTGACAGCCCGTTCGAAAAGAGGGCCTTTATCTATTTCGACATCATAAGCTGGCTCGAAAGTAAAATTCTGAGGAAGCCGGTACAGACGATCATTCAGGAAAAGTTTAATCGCCTGAATCAGGCGTAGGTGTTCGCTCTGTTGAGCGATTCGGATGACTTCCTATCCTATTCGCTTCGGATGGCATAGTATGTATCCGTAAAGCGTACCAGTTGATATTCTGGCGTTGTGAGCAGGTGTAGCAAAACGCGGACGGGGGGCGTCTGAATGGAGGATCGTATTGGTATACGTGATGGGGGTTGTTTCCCTTTTTTACAATATAGGAGTAGTAGACCGGTACGATTGGTTGCTGGGTATCGGCTGGCTGGCTGAAAGTTATTTCCAGGGAGGGGCTCGTTAAAGTAGTTTCATTCATCTCATTTTCATCCACGTCCCAGTCATAGGTTTCTTCCGGCGCGGGATCCAGATCTTTGTAATACCACGCGCAAAACGCTCCTATAATACCGCCAATAAGGTGCGACTCCCAGGATACGCCTTTATAAATGGGCAGTACACCCCATACCATTCCTCCATATACAAAGGTAACCAGTAAGGCGAGGGCCAGTGAGCGACGGTCCTTCCGGATCAGGCCGCTAAAGAATAAAAAGCTTACAAGCCCATATATCAGGCCGCTGGCGCCCAGGTGATATCCGGAGCCGTCCGCTACGGCCCATACCATGAGACCTGTCAGTACGTAAATCCAGGAAAACAACGAGAGGGCCGTATCTCTGTAAAAATACATGATGATGATGCCTAAAATAAGTAAAGGCAAGGTATTCGAAACAAGATGATTTATATCTCCGTGGATCAAAGGCGCTGTGGCTACTCCCAGAATTCCATGAATTGTTCTGGGCAGGATACCAAGCTTGGCGAGTGAAACTTCCGAAAAATGCTCAAGAAGTTTGATAATCCACAATACACCCACAAAAAGGAAAGGATACAAAACACTCTCGGCGATTTTATTTTTTTCTTCCTCTTCCATAGCTTATATAATACGGATCTATTTCATTTTGTTTCTTCCTTTTCCAGCAAACGATCGATCAGATAATTGAATAAGGAAAGGAGTATTGAAAAAATAAAAGCCCATCCAAGGGATTCAATGTGAAAGCCCGCGAGCATCCAATCGGCCAGTAAAACGATGATGGTGTTGATGACTAACAGAAAAAGGCCTAAAGTAACGATTGTGATCGGAATAGTGAGTAATATCAGCAAAGGTTTTATAAACCAGTTGAGTACCGCCAGGACGATCACGAGCCCAATCGCTGTGCCTACGCTATTGACATGAATCTGAGGGATGAAATAGGCGGTGGCTATGATGGCGGCCGCCAATAATAATGGTTTTACCAGTAGTCGCATATTTATTCGGTTTTATATGATTTGATTCCCCATATTTTCAGTAGAAGTATTCCAAAGAGCATTCCCCCCAGGTGCGCGAAGTTCGCCACGTTGGAAAATTGATCCGTCAGTCCGAGATAGAGCTCGATAAAGCCAAGTATTATTACAAAATATTTGGCTTTTAGCGGAAACAGGAAGTAGACATAAATGCGCACATTGGGAAAGAGCAGGCCAAAGGCGAGCAAAATTCCAAAGACGGCTCCTGAAGCTCCCAGGGAGGGTCTGTCGACCATTTTATAATAATATTCCTGTACGATTTTTTGTGAAATTTCGCTGTAATAAGTATTGTCCGGTTCTTTTTCCCAGGCTTGGATCAGCCGGTTTATGCCGCCAAAAAAGTCATGACCCGGATCCTGTGTGGCCGGATCGCCAACTTCATCATGTATGAATTCTCTGAAGTTTTTCAGCCCCGGAGCCTGTTCGTAGGATTCGACTTTATTTTCCAGTTGATTTAAGGCGAAGGAGCTGATAAGCAAATGCAGCAACGCGGCCCCAATACCCGTAAAGAAGTAATAATAAAGAAACCGCTTCCTGCTCCAGACTGCTTCGAGCGCCGATCCAAACATCCACAAAACAAACATATTGAAAAAGATGTGTACGATATCGGCATGGAGAAACATATGGGTTACCAGTTGATATATTTGGAACTTGTCGGAACGAAAGTTGAACAGCGCGAACCACTCGGAAATCGAGACTGAAAAAAGTTCGCTGGTAATTTCCTGTACCAGAAAAATAAGGATATTGGCGATTACAAGATATTTTACTACCGGTGAGACCTGGTTCGCGGAAATCCTGTCTTCTGATGGTAATGAGTTTGATTCGTCTGGCATTGTAATATTATTAACCTGTCTGCGAATGGATCGTTTTCGCGACGCGTGGAACCGCGTGATTTTTCCAATTACAGAGTATTTTTCATTATACGTAAATTAAATTACAGAAGCATGATTCCAGCCGCGAATCTTCCGGATTTCGGAGATCGGCGGGCCGAAAAGAACGTGTCGGAACTGGAATAAGTGCATATGCCCGAAAGTTCGATATTGGCCTCTGGAACACCATTGTCCAGCAATTGTTTCTTATTGGCTTTCCATAAATCCAGGTAGGCTTTACCCGCTTTTGTACCGGTTTTATATAATCCGGAGCCAGGACCGTAATAATGATCGACCGCGTCCATTACTTCCTCTCCCACTTCATATTGGTCCTGACAAATGGAAGGGCCTATCCCGGCGATTATATTTTCCGGTTTTGATTGGCAGGTTTCCATCAGAGTGTGGATGGCGCGGGATACAATGCCTGCCACCGTACCGCGCCAACCCGCGTGGATAGCGGCGATCGCCTTGTTTACCGGATCATAGAGCAGGACAGGCGCGCAGTCGGCGGCCATGACCGCTATGCAAAGTCCTTGTTCCCGGGTAATGAGCGCGTCCGCCTCTTGTGTGGCGACCAAAGCGTGGTTTTCCCGTGTCACTATCGATATGATGGCAGAATGTACCTGTTTCGGAAATAGTACCTGACTGGCTCCAATTGCTTGGGCGAGAAGGGAACGGTTGGCCACCACGTTTTCCTCCGGATCTCCCACCGAGAAACTTAAATTCAGCGATCCTTGGTCGCCCTCGCTCAGACCTCCTTCCCTGCCGGATACAAAATGCCTGAGCTTGTCGTCATATCCGGAAAATCTGGAAAAATGACGTAAAATCAAGCCATTGGGATATCTCTTTTCTATCATGTCTGTTACCAGTTTAAATATTCCCACGCGCTGTGATACGCCCCGATACGATCTACATAGGAAAGAAAATCCCTGTAAAAAGAATGACTTCCCAATGTTGAAGTGTCTCCGATCACGACGAGTTTCTTTTTGGCCCGCGTAAGAGCCACATTCATTCGACGTACATCCGAGAGAAATCCGATTTCTCCCGATTCGTTGCTTCGGACCAGGCTGATCAGGATGATATCTCTTTCCTGTCCCTGAAATCCATCGATGGTATTTATGGATATTTTGAAGCGGGGGGCTTTCCAGAAATCAAAGCTTTCAATCTGTAGTTTCAGGTATTCGACCTGAGCTTTATATGGGGCTATAACGCCTATGGAGTAGAATCGGTCGTCCGGAGGCAGGCTATCCAGCAGATTGGACATATAGTTGAGGGACAATATGGCTTCTTCCTTATTCATAACGCTTAGCGACCTGGGTTCGAGCTCTTCCATAAAGCCGCAACCGGCGGTATCGATAAAGCTGAGGGGCTCAAAAAGACTATTGTCGGAACTATCGCCAAGCGCGCGGTTCGCGACACTACTGTCCGCTACAAGTTGATTGTCGTAAAACCATTGATTGGAGAAGCCCATGATTCGCTCATGCATCCTATACTGCGTTTTAAGCATGATATCGACATTTTGCCGCTCGACGCATTTCTCAAACAATGTCCGGGCTAGGCCAGCCTTGGCGGCTTCATAGCTTTTTATCGTGGGTGGTAGCTGCTTATGGTCTCCCGCGAACAGCACCCTGTCCGCTCTCAGGATGGGAATCCACGTAGCGGGTTCCGGAGCCTGAGCGGCTTCGTCAATAAAAACGGAGGAATAGCGTCTTCCCGCGATCATATGGTTCGCGGCTCCAACGAGGGTGCATGTGATTACCCGAGCGCTTTCGATAAGCTCGTTGGTAATGTAATTTTCAAGAGCGCCGGCTTCGTCGGCGAGCTTTCTGGCTTCCTGATAGATCGCTCTGCGCTGCTCTCTCTCAGCCCGTCCAAAGTTACGCTTGTAGCGGCCCGCTATGTTTCTCAGGTCGTTGGCTGATTTCCGCAGTTCCTTGACACGCTTGTAGTCTTTATGCGCCGCGGCCTGCACGTCGATAGTGTGTTGTAGCTGTTCCTCGTTTACCCGCGCGGGGTTGCCTACTCGCAGCGCCCGGAGACCCCGCGCGGCGATCTTTTGGGTGAGCAGGTCTACCGCGGTATTGCTCGCCGCCACGACAAGAACCTGTGTTTCCGTCTTGAGTGTTTCTTCGATAGCGGCGACCAGCGTCGTGGTCTTTCCGGTACCGGGAGGACCATGTATGATCGCTACGTCCGCCGCTTCGGCGCAGCGGTTGACCGCTTCATTCTGCGTAATGTTCAGCCCCGGGACTCTGACTGGTTTATAGTCCGGACGAAATGTCGCGGGCTGGTAGCCGAGCAATACTTCCCGCAATATTTCCATACGATTGTTTCTTGACTTGATCACCTCTCTGACAGCGGCTTCCATTTCCTTGTAGCCGCCTTCATCAAAAAGTAGTTCTACCCCGAGTTTGCCTCTATGAGCCCATTCCGGCACTTCATCGACGAAGAACACGAGCTTCATGAACTTTTGCCCGATAGCTGAGATGACTCCGGCGATTTCATCGCGCTCATCGGAATCATGGCTTGAAAAAAAAGAAACTGTCTTGCCTGTCTGAAAATGATGGGGATCGTCCAGGTTGGCTGATCTTTCCACTTCGATAATCAGACGCTCTCCCATACCATAATAGGTATCTTTGATGGCCAGAGGATACCAGACAAACCCTTCTTCTTTTTTTTGGGCGAGGGTCATTCCTTTCATTTTATGCTGATAGAGTTCACGGTCTTCTCGCGCTTCTATTCGTAGAAGCTCCAGGGTGTGTTCCAGCTCTTTCACGCTTTCAGAGTTCCGGGCCATTGATTCAGTCGGGATAAGTATGTACCACTAGTATAGTATAATGGATACGCTAGTAGAACTTAGGACATGGAATAGGCTTGCCTCGCTTCTTAGTTTTGTAAGGCGTTTTCCATTCGATCGCCAGGGAGATTTCATGAGCGCCTCCTGTATACTTCCTTAGCGGGGAAATTGTAAAATCATAGCTGTACGCGAATAAGGCGCGTTTGTAACGAATGCCGGCCATGACGACGATCGCGTCATGGTTCATACGTCCGTCTACGGAAGGCTTTACCGGTAGGCCGCGATACCACAGGCCGACTGTAAGAGGGGAGTATATGCCGTACACACCTATATCCAATTGATCAAACCGCCCCTGGGTTTTGTACAGAAATGTGGGAATAACGCTTTTTTCTCTTTTTCCATAGCGAGGCTTTTCAAAATAAAATTTATAACCGGCGTTAAAGGACGCCTTGATGGGCAGACGGTCGTTCATGTTGGACAAAAACACCTGATTGGGCCTGTTCATATGGTTTAGTGAAATACCAAACCAGAAGTCTTCCGAGTAGAGTACTCCTCCCGCTGAGAGGTCCAGATAGTTTTGGCGGCCGGCATAGGCGAATTCTTCTGAAGTAGGCGCGATATAAGTAGGATCATTCAGATCAAACTGGTCTTCAAACACCAGGTTTCGGTAGTTGAGACTTCTGTTTACCCATGAAGCCTGAATGGCGGGTACAAAAACAAGGCTCGCGTTGAGAGGAAGCAGATAAGAGCCGATAATTCCCAATTCGGTAGCGGTCAGGTTGGAGGAGCCTTGCTCGTCTCTTTTTACCACGAGTCCTACTCCCGCGTTGGCTGGTTCGATCAGATGATCGATCGATAGCGAGTATGACTGAAATGGATTGTTGAGCCCCGGCCATTGTTTTCGGTAATTGACTACGGCTCTGCTGTTTTCCGCCGTACCGGTAAAAGCGGGGTTGAGAAATAAAGGCGCGTTGTAATACTGACTGTACTGCAAGTCCTGAGCGAAGCCCATGAGACCGGATAACATGAGGTAGATGAATAAAAAATAATGTGTTTTCATTTACGTGCTTAATAGACTTACATTCTCAACCCTGACTGATTTTTTATAAAACTCCTTTTGTACTTGGCAATTGGTATGGATTCAGGTGATCTTTTCGTATGGCCATTTTTATCGCTTTGGCGAAAGCCTTGAAGATAGCTTCGATTTTATGGTGTTCATTGTCGCCTGATACACTGATATTCAGATTGCATTTGGCGGTATCCGAAAATGACTTGAAGAAATGGTAGAACATTTCCGTAGGCATGTCGCCGACTTTTTCCCTTTTGAACTCGGCGTCCCAAACCAGCCAGCTTCTTCCGCTAAAATCAATCGCCACGCGAGCGAGCGCGTCGTCCATCGGTAAGAGAAAGCCATAACGCTCAATGCCCATTTTGTCTCCCAGCGCTTTTAGAAAGGTCTCTCCCAGCGCCAAACCGGTATCTTCGATGGTATGGTGCTCGTCGATATGCAGGTCGCCGACTACTTTGATTCGAAGATCGGCTCCCGAATGTCTGCCCAACTGTTCGAGCATATGGTCAAAAAAGTGTAAACCGGTTGAAATATCGGTATTCCCCGTTCCATCCAGATTTAGCTCTATTTCAACATCCGTCTCTTTGGTTTTTCTCTTCACGCTGGTTACGCGCTGCCTGGTCGTCAGAAATTGAGCGATTTCTTCCCAGTCGTTGGAAGTAAACGTCGCTTCTTCGTTTTTCTGGTCGGCGATCAATATGGATTTGGAACCAAGGTTTTTCGCCAACCGCACATCGGTCATTCGATCGCCGATCACGTAACTATTCGCCAGATCATATTCATCGGAGAAATATTCCGTAAGCATGGCGATTCCAGGTTTGCGGGTAGGAAGCCCTTCATGCTCAAATGACCGGTCGATATGTATATTGGAAAAAATGACGCCTTCTCCGGCCAGGATCGCCAGCATCTTATTGTGGGCGGGCCAGAACGTAGCCTCCGGAAAAGAGGAAGTGCCCAAGCCGTCCTGGTTGGTCACCATGACCAGTTCGTAATCCGTCTTTAATGTCAGTTCGCGAATCGAGGAAATCGCTTTTGGCAGAAACTCCAGCTTCTCAAGAGAGTCCACCTGCTTGTCAATGGGAGGCTCGATTATAATCGTACCATCCCTGTCAATAAACAATACTTTCTTTTTCATAGTGTCAAACTCAGGCAAAAATACAGAAATTGACAATAATACCTAAGCTATTCCCCCAACAGTCTTGCCGATCTTTCATAAGTCGCTTAAAAAGCGGAAAAGGATAGATGAAGCGTGTTCAATCCTGGGTTTTCAGAAAGACGCGAAATTCCGTTCCTTTGCCGACTTCACTGTCCACTTCAATTTTTCCTCCGGAGTTTTCAATAATGCGCTTTACGATATATAAACCGATGCCGGTACCTTCCACATGCGTATGCATGCGTTTAAACATCCTGAAAATCTTGTCCTTTTGTTGCAGTTCCAGTCCAAGACCATTGTCCCGTACTCTGATCAGCGCGTAATCCTCTCTTTGTTCGGAAGATACGATCACTATGGGCGCTCTCTCTCCTGAACGGTACTTGATGGCGTTGCTGATCAGGTTGTAGAGGATGCTTCGCAGGTTTTTGCGCGAAAAGCGTACATGGGGCAATCGCAGACTGGTCTGGAAATCGACTCCTTCCTGATCCATCAGATGCTTAATATCGTATCTGACTTCCTCAATCAGTTCTTCTATGGAGATTCGTGTGATATCTTCTCCCATATCCTTTTGGATTTTGGTGATTTCGGTCAGATCCTTGATGGTTGTCTTAAACTTGTTAATGGAAATATTGATCATTTCAATCAAATAGTCATATTCGACAATATGGGAGTTTTTCAGTTCATCGGATAAGGTATTGATCAGGCCTTCGATATTGGAAATGGGCGATTTGAGGTCGTGTGAAGCCGTATAGACGAAATTGTCCAGGTCAGAGTTTATTTTGAGCAATTCCTCGTTTTTAATCCTTAGTTCTTCGTTTTTGCTGGACAATTCCTGAGTACGCTGGCGGACTCTGTTTTCAAGGCGGGTATTGATCTTTACAAGATTCTCTTCCGCTTGTTTTAACTCCTCGTACGCTTCTTTCAGTATTTTTTCGGCTTCTTTTCTTTCTGTAATATCCTGGATATAGCCGGTTATCTTTACAATTTTCCCCTGGTTGTTTATTACAGGCTTCGCGTGTCCGTATACAACCCTGGTAAGTTTGCCCGGTACTTTTACCTTATGCTCGAAATTGGATGGTTTGTAGGTCGCCATTACCTTGTTCCAGGTGGAAGTCATGATTTCCCGGGCGTCTTCAGAGAGTAGCGAGTAGAACGCGTCCAGATCAGGTTTGATTTCCTTGGGCTTTAGGCCGAATATGCGAAACACTTCGTCCGACCAGACCATTTTACTCTCTACGGGATCATACTCAAAACTTCCCAACCGGGCCAGTTCCTGAGCTTCGATCAAGAGGGCTTCGCTGCGCTTGAGTCTGTTTTCAACCAGTTTGCGTTCGGTGATGTCCCGGAAGAATAAATGATAGCCTTTCAAGGCGCCGAATTTGTCCTGATACGGCACGACGGTTATTTCAACGTATATTCCTGTCAGCTCTTTGGTCTGTAGCCTTGATTCGAAAGAAGCGCTGTTTTCTGTACGGACCTGTTCAAACGCGCGATTCGCTAGTTCAAGGTCTTCCGGAGCGAGCAAATCTTTCCAGCATTTATTTTGCAACTCGGTAGTGGTCAGATCGACCAGTTTGCCAATAGCCTTATTGGCGGAGATAAACTTTCCTTCCGTATTTACGAGCGCTATGCCTTCCACTGTATGTTTCAGAGATTCGCTCAGTTCTCTAAGCGCTTCCTCCGCTTTGGTCCGCTCGGTAATGTTATGCACGATAACCAGGCCGCCGGTGATGGACTTGTCAGGGTTGTATACCGGCATGATAAAGACTTCAAATTTTTGGGTATTGCTCGGGAACTGGAATTCTTCCAGATAGATAATTTCACCGTCCAGCACTTTGCTCAGGGAAGTGGTTTGAAAATCAGCGCTATCATAGATCATCCCCTGCACTGAGTTTCCAAGGGCTTTCGCCTTCATGATTCCGGTTACTAGCTCCATCTGGGGATTCCAGGCGGTACATTTAAAGGATTTGTTAAAAGCGAACACTCCGTCTATGGAGTTGTTGATCAGGTTTTCTGAAAATTGCTTTTGTTGCCGTAGTTTTTCCTCGATCTTTTTTCTTCTGGTTATCTCATGAAACACGACCAGGCCGCCCGAGATGATTCCATTTATGTTTAGAACCGGCGTATAGCTTGAGTTGTAATATCCTTTTTTGCCGGAGGTGGGGATGGTATAGTTCACTTCCGGTACCATCAGGCTAAGTCCTTTTAAAACCTGTTGATAAAACCGTATTTCGCCACTGTCGAGAAGATGCGGCATCACTATCTCCACTTTCTTTCCGATCACTTCTTCTTTGTTTAATCCGGTCAGGACCTCAAGAGCTGGATTGAATTCTCGGATAATCAAATCGTTGTCGTATACCAGAATCCCGTCGATACTGTTGCGAAACAGGTTTTCCGCGAGCTTGCGTTCTTCATTGACTTTGGTAATGAAGGATGTGGCCTTCGTAGTGAAAGCAAGGTCCAGCTCATTAAAAAGGTAGAATATGGATCGTTGAAGTTCTATGGTCTCTTCGGGAGAAGTAGTATAATTGGTGACGAGTTCAAAGAGGGCCTTTTCAAATATTTTCAAAGATTTGTAGATGGAAAGTCCACCGGATTCGAAATCTTTTTCAATATCATATTCCTCCCTGATCGCTTTTATGACCTCGTCCGGGGCGTATCGCTGCGTAAAGCAGGCATAGAGCTTCCGGAGGCGTTCAGCGGGATCGATAATTCCTGAAGTTGCCGAAGAAGCGGAAAAAGAATGAGCATAGTGATTGTATTTTTCTGTTAAGGCGTAACTCTCCCTTTCAACCACGTATGAAATGAATGATTTTAATACATCCGTATTGAAAACAGATATTATATTTTCCATAACTATCTCATTCTAATGTGCTGAAATATAATTTAAAAATAAAAGCTATACAAATTGACGGCTAAAAAACCAATTTAATTAAATTTAGAGATTCAGGCGGGTTTTTTTAGCCAGGCCACGCGGTCACGTTACGCGGAATTCTCTTTATCAATGATATTATAAAAATGCAACAAGTACGAATCGGCGGCGTGCCGGAACATTTTAACTATCCCTGGCATGTCGCGATTGAAAATGGTCTTTTTAAAGAAAAAAACATTCAATTGGAATGGTCTGATTTTAGTACCGGTACAGGCGCCATGTGTCAGGAACTAAAGAACAATAACCTTGACATGGCGCTTTTGTTGACCGAAGGAGCCATTAAAGAGTTCGCGCGCGCGCGTTATTTCAGGATCGTCAAGTTTTATGTGGATTCTCCTCTTGTCTGGGGGATTCACGTCGCTCCTGGCAGCGGAACCCATCGAGTAGAGGATATCAGAGGAAAAACCTACGCTATCAGCCGCTACGGATCCGGTTCGCATCTCATGGCTTATGTCGACGCCCAGGCAAGGGGTTGGGATACTGAAAGCCTGCGTTTCAAAGTGGTTGATAATCTGCCTGGAGCCATAGAGTCTTTTCGCGGAGGAGAAACGGATATTTTTTTCTGGGAGCGGTTTACGACTAAACCGTATGTAGAAGGCGGTCATTTTGAATATCTTGGCTCTCGCCCTACTCCATGGCCCTGTTTCGTACTGGTAGTTAATGATCGTTTTCTGGAGACCCGTCCCGACGAGGTTCGGACGATCGCGGAGATTATCTCCCATACGGCCAGAAAGGTAAAAGAAGATCCGGATATGTCGATCGCGCGGATCGCCGAACGGTACCAATTGTCTCCGGAAGATACGAGGGAATGGTTCGCGATCACGGAATGGAATTATTCTACCGTTATACCCGAGCGCGTCATTGATACAGTCGCGCGGACGCTGTACGATCTGCGGTTGATTCCGGAGATTCCCAACGTAAATGAACTGATCGCTCCATTTAGCTCAACGCGTTAAAAAAGCCTCAAAGAGGCTTTTTTTAATGACTATAGGCTTTTCTACGTACCCAATAGCGAATAATACCGGCTGCCGCGCCTGTTGACAAGCCCCAGGCTAAAGCCTTGCTTACAGCGCCTCTTTGCTTTTTCTTCGACTTCTTTTTTCCGAAGCGATCCATGCTCTGAGTCAGTATTTTTCGTACCGCCCATGCTCCAACCATCGGAATTCCGGCTTTTACCGCTTTCTTTCTCATTAATTTTCCAAAAACTGCCATATATGTATTTGTTAGTCTTTTTATCTTAACAGGAGGCGGTTTTTAATTGTTTCCTTTCGATATGATATCATTGCAATTTGCTTTATTACAATATGTTGCTTGTGTAGATCCTGTTTAGATCTGTTTATTATGGAGTGGACGCGAATCAGTGAGGCGCTTGTTCTGACATGGAATATTTTTATTGTTTTAAAATAAAATACAATTGGAAAACAAAATGATTACCATTTGGTTATATAAAGGTGTCAGATATAGCTGGTTGAAATTATCTTAAAGAACTGATTGTTTTTTTACGCGGTTACTTTTAATAAAAACTTTAGTCACATGTTTATCAGCTTGCGCCTATGGAAAAGCTAAACACAGTACTGATTGTTGACGATGATTTTATAAATAATTTTTTAACAGCCAGGGTTTTAAAAAAACTTAATATCGCCGACAATATTAAAATCATGATGAATGGCCATGAGGGCATGGTATACCTCAGGGAAAATTGTCAATATGACAACGCCCGATATCCGGAGCTGATATTTCTGGATATCAATATGCCGGTTATGGACGGCTTTGATTTTATAAGGGCTTTCGAGTGTCTTCCCATGGCGAACAAGTCGGAAATTATCATCTTGACAACGAGTGGAAACGCGGGAGATATTCAAAAAATAAGCGAGCTTGGAGAGTATAAGCTGGTAAATAAACCCCTGACGCGGGAGAAGCTACTGGACTGCCTGGCGAAGGTGGGATAGTAGGGAAGCTTTTCGACGCGTTAAGAAAAAAGTACGCGATAGCCTGATCATATATGATCAGGCTCGTTCACAAATCTCCTTTAGCTTATTCAACGCCCGGGGCCAGGCGGATTCAAAATACTCGACGAAGTGATCGCCGAAGGTCATTTCGAGTTCTACAGTCACGATGGTCGCGTCGCCGGATCCGGCGCTGAAGGTATAGTTTTCCGTACTTCCGATCCATTCACTTACTTCGGGGCCTTTTGTCAATTCCTTGTTATCCTTGATGAGGCCTTGATACTCAATGGAAATAAATTTTGCAGGCGTGTTTTCTTTTATCCGCCCGACAATACCTCCTTTTTTTCCTTCGGAGTCCAGTCCTATAAAGCGAATCTCGGATCCTTTTTCCCAAGAGCCTTCAAAGTAAGACGTTGGATTAAACTTGGATGTCCATTCCCGAAAAGAACGCTCATTCAGCATAGTACGGTATACCTTGGCTATGGGCGCGGCGATCGCTATTTTAAAGGATAGTGTCTCACCCCCCTAATTATTGGACGTTTCTTCCAAATCAGTTTAGAAGATTTTGCGTATTATTTGCCTGCACAAAGGTAGCGAACACTTCATTGTTGTCAAGGGCCTGACAAGCGCCTCGTACC
>JAEWAY010000032.1 GCA_023391415.1 Bacteroidota bacterium
AAATCAAGAATTCAGGAAAGCTGCTTTTTTCGTATCCGGCTAAACGTTTCCGGAGTCATGCCGAGCATGGAGGCGATGTATTGCAATGGCACCTGATTGAACAGTTCGCGGTTGTGCTCGAAGAAAAACTGGTATCGTTCTTCAGCTGTCATGGATAGGTGGCTGAAAATCCGGTCCTCCAGCATAGTAAAGCAGTGACCGATGAAAAGTTTTTCCAAAACCGGCCACTGAGGTACTACATTTCCGATCTTCTGATAATCTTTCTTATGGATCGTAAGGATTTCCGTATCGGTCAGCGTCTGAATGGTCCATCGGGCCGGATTGCCAAAAATAAAGCTGGCCAGATCGGTTATGAAATAACCCTTGGCTGAAATCCACTGGGTAACTTCTCTTTTTTCGGTTTCGACAAAAAATCGCACAAAGCCGGATTGTACAAAACTCAGCCGGTCGCATTGCTTGCCTGTGTGGAGAAAATAATCGCCCTTTTTCAGCGTCTCCGGCTCAAAGCATGAGGTAATTGCTTTCAGATCTTCGGGAGTTATAACTCCAAAATAGGATTTTATGCTGTTTTCAAGTTCTGTCATGGGAGTGCTACTCGTCCCCATATAATTTCTGGATAAGCATTATCTTTTCCTCAAGAAGCTTTATTTTGTCCTCATATAATTTAGCTTCGGTAGTCGTACAGCCAAATTGGATATAGCTATGCGTGTTATTGTTACCACAATTATTAAAGACATTTTTCTCATCAAACGAAACCAAATCTTCGACTCTTAGGCCCAAGGCTTCGGCTATTTGGGTAAGTCTGGAAAATGACACATCTACCTCTCCTCTTTCGATCTTGCCATAACCCTTTAGGGACATATTGAGCCTTTCCGCCAGATGTTCCTGTGTGTAATTTTTCAATTCCCTTATTTTTTTGATCTTATATCCTATTTCCATGGCATAAAGATATAATATAAAGAGTAAAAAGGGAACCATAGGTTCCTTTTTTAGAACCCATGGTTCAGTTTAAATCCAATAATATTGTGCAACAAATAATTGCCATATGAGGGTGAAACAACATATTCTTTTTCTATTTATTACGCTCTCTTTTTCTGGGTGCATTTCTCTTTATCCAAGATTTGACAAAATTCCATGCTCAGAATTGAATAAGGATTCCAGAGAAGACATCAAGAAAATAGTATTAGCGATGGGGTTTAAGGAAAAAGACATAGCTGTAACTGACCAGTATGTCAGGTATCATAAAAAGAAAACTATTGTATATGCTGATATACAGAAAGCGTACATTGCAACAAAAAGAATGCTCAAAGGCAAGAGGTATACAATCGTGACTGTTATGAAGAATAGAGACAAACATGTTTTTGTTACTTTTGATTTTGACTTAGCCATCAAAGTATACAGCACATTGGAATGCCTGGCGGGTATACCGGATAAGAAAGAAAAGCCAACTCCGGACAAGTATAGTCAACTTGAGCGACTCAAGAGGTTGTTGGATTCAGGAGCAATCAGCGATGAGGAATATGAAAAGGAAAAACAAAAAATATTAAATAATAGGTAAGCTAATAAATTAAAAAAATATGGTTATGACTTGGATAATAATTTTAATAGTTGTGGGGGGGATGTTTTTCTTCCTCTCTGATCGTGATAAAATGCTTAAACAACAAGTAGATGAACAAGGGGGGATGAAGAAGAAATATGCGGAGCTTATTGATTGGTTGACTAGTGACCCTAATGCTCGTATAATAAAAATAACGAGAGATCATGTTCATATTAGCATGGTCATGCAAACGACTGCAACCCATTTTTTTATTACTGAGATTTTTAATGGGGTTGTTGTAGAATGGAATGCTAAGCTAGGATTGATGGGTGATCATAAGAAAAAATGGAAGTTCTTGTCAACAACAAGTAATGAGCAAATGATTGAAATAATAGGAACAGATATTAACGAATATTCCAGACGGATAATGTAAAAGACTTTTCGTTACCCCTTCTTATGATGGCATAATAAGTAATCAAATCGAAAAAATGATCGCTTCTACCATAAAATCACCCAGTCGCTTCGGCTTTGCCGAGTGACGAATATTACTAGGCCTCCGGCCGGGGGATGAAGCAATTATCCTTAAGGTATGCTATGAGTTAATAAGAGGCAAATAATACTTGTCACTAGTGAACTGTGCGGATTACCACCAATAGCCATGTTATTTCCTCTACTCCTTCACCAGTACTTTATCCACCCTTTTTCCGTCCATGTCCACAACTTCGAAGGTGAAATGCCGCCATTGCACTTCCTCGCCGGTTTCAGGAATATGACCCATGAGGTAGAGCAGCATGCCGCCGAGGGTGTAAAAGCCTTTGTCTTCGATATCATCGGTGTTTTCTATCTTGAAGTAGCGGAAAAACTCATCGAGCGAAATCAGTCCGTCGACCAGATAGGAGTTGTCGGAGCGTTTGACGATTTCCAGATTTTCACCGGTACGGTACAGAAGGCCGATCATCACCTTGAATAGATCGTTGCTGGTCACCACCCCCATGATATGCCCAAATTCGTTGACCGCGATCGCGAAATAGCATCGCGCTTCCTTCATACGATCCAGCAGCTTGAAGGCTCTGGTGTTTTCCAGCACAAAAAGCGGTTCGCTGAGTAATGAGCGGAGATCAACCTGGTCATCCTGCAGATATTCCTGTATATAATCTTTCAGGCGCAGTACTCCGATGATATTGTCCGTATTGCCTTCGTATACCGGAAAATGTGTCCGGGCCGATTCGGAAATCAGTCGCTTTTGCTTTTCATGGCTGTCCTCGATATTGAGCATGACCAGATCGTCGCGGTGTGTCATGAGCGATCCGACGTCTGTGTCGCCAAGAAAAAATACCCGATCAACCATTTCCTTTTCTTCTTTTTCGACCTCAGGCGCCTGCTGCAACATAACGCGGATTTCTTCTTCAGTTACCTGATCCCCTTTGTCTGTTTTGATCCGGAAGATAAAAATCAGCGCTTCTGTTGACTTGTCCAGCAACCATACGGCCGGCTGGGTAATTTTTGACAACAGGCGCATGGGGATGGCCATTAGGGAAGCAATCTTTTCGGGAGCGCTCATGGCTAGTCTTTTAGGAAAGAGCTCGCCCAGTACGAGTGTAAAAAAGGTGATAGTGATGACTATTATAATTCGGGAAATCAGCATGGCGTTGGAAGCCAGTAGAGGCACATCGTCGAGTATCTTTTCCAGAGAACGCACTATGGAGGCGCCTCCGTAGACGCCGGTAAGGATGCCGATCAGGGTGATGCCGATCTGAATAGTGGATAAAAAGCGCCCAGGATGATTAGACAGTTCCACGGCCTGTTGGGCGCCTTTGTGGCCGGACGCGGCTTTGTTGCTTAGTTTGAATTTTTTGGATGAAAGTAGCGCTATCTCGGACATGGAAAATAGTCCGTTGAGCAATATCAGGGCGAGTATGATCAGCGACTCCATCAACATACTCAGAGAGGTTGGGTAGTCTCTGACTGGTAAAACCACCTGGATGTGGATTTTTTGCACAAAGTAGTTGTCCGGTAAAAGCTGGTCATAGATTTTACTCTTTAACATGGGAAACCGTTGTAGAGCGATCTTGTTGGTTTTGAAGGGATTTTTTTGAGGAGTGTCCAAAAGAAAACTGCTTCCACTTTCATTTTTTGAGAAGTGGAATATTCAGGGGAAAATCAGTGAATCGGATCCGCGGTTATCAAAAAATAGGGAAGTTAATTACCTCGTCGGACCAAATAAAAAAAGCCGCCCTGTTACAGGGCGGCTTTTTTTATAAGTATCCAGTCTCTGGCTTAACCAAGGCTGATCTGCTTCATGGAAGTCATTGCTTCGCGAAGCTCCGCGCCCACGATTTCGATCGGGTGGTTGCGGATGATCTCGTTTACAAGGATAAGGGTCTTGTTGTCTACACCATTGTCTTTGCCTTCGTTGTAGTCGCGACCGATCACATCGGTATCGATTTTTGACATAAAGTCTTTTAGCAGAGGTTTGCACGCGTGGTCAAACAAGTAGCATCCGTACTCGGCGGTATCGGAGATTACTCTGTTCATTTCGTATAGCTTCTTACGCGCGATGGTATTCGCGATAAGCGGAGTTTCATGCAGCGACTCGTAGTACGCGGACTCTTCGATGATACCGGCTTCCGTCATGGTTTCGAACGCGAGTTCCACACCGGCTCTTACCATAGCCACCATTAGCAGACCGTTGTCATAGTATTCCTGCTCAGCGATTTTGATATTAGCCGCCGGAGTTTTTTCAAACGCGGTCTCAGCAGTCTGGGCTCTCCAGGTAAGCAGGTTTTTATCGTCGTTTGCCCAGTCTTCCATCATGGTCTTGGAAAACTCTCCGCTCATGATATCGTCCTGATGCTTCTGAAACAGGGGACGCATGATTTCTTTCAGTTCTTCGGAAAGCTCAAGCGCCTTGATTTTCGCGGGGTTGCTCAGTCTGTCCATCATCGCGGTGATACCGCCATGCTTCAGAGACTCGGTGATTACTTCCCAGCCGTACTGGATAAGTCTGGCGGCGTATCCGGCGTCGATACCTTTTTCCACCATTTTGTCGAAGCAAAGGATTGAACCTGTCTGTAGCAGACCGCAAAGAATGGTTTGCTCACCCATAAGGTCCGATTTAACCTCCGCTACAAAGGAAGATTTCAATACACCGGCTCTGTCTCCGCCAGTTCCAACGCAATACGCTTTTGCATAATCCCAGCCTTTTCCTTCGGGATCGTTTTCAGGATGTACCGCGATCAGGGTCGGTACGCCAAATCCCCTTTTATATTCTTCTCTTACTTCAGAACCTGGTGATTTCGGAGCCACCATGATCACAGTGATGTCCTTACGGATCTGCATGCCTTCCTCTACGATGTTGAATCCGTGAGAGTATGAAAGCGCGGCGCCTTTTTTCATAAGCGGCATCACCGCGTTGATTACGGAAGTATGCTGTTTGTCAGGAGTAAGGTTGATCACAAGGTCGGCGGAAGGAATCAGTTCTTCATACGTTCCTACTTTAAATCCGTTTTCACTGGCGTTTTTCCACGACTGTCTTTTCTCGGCGATAGCCTCTTTTCTCAAGGCGTAGGAGATATCAAGTCCTGAGTCACGAAGGTTCAGACCTTGGTTCAAACCCTGCGCGCCACAACCAACGATCACGATTTTCTTGCCTTTTAGCGCGTTTACGCCGTCGGCGAATTCGCCGCTGTCCATAAACTCGCAAACGCCAAGCTGGTTCAGTTTCTCACGAAGAGGAAGTGTGTTAAAGTAATTAGCCATTATTCCTTGTATGTTTATTTTTTTAACAATCCGAATTTTTTCAAGATACAAAACTGCGAATATTTCTTCATAAAGAAATAAAACTATTGAGTTTTATTTAGGTACTTTTCATGGATTCCGTATAAAAGCGCGATTGGCCTCTTTTCTGTTCCTGTATAAAAATTTACTTATTATTAATCAATTAGCGAATGGTGTTTATTATGGCAGCTCGCCTTACTTCAAAAGAGAAGTCCTGGCCGCTTTGAGAACGGACTTTGGCCCTAGAGATCATAGAAAATCCCACCCCGCACCGCGGGCATATTGTTTGGATTGTTCTTGTCCTGTAGCAGATCGTACAATACGGACGCCTGTACCCGGGCCTTGTCGCTGATCCGGGTTTCATACCCCGCGCCTACGGGCAACGACAAAGTCCATATCCGGTTGTAGTGCCTGGCGCCATCGTCCAGCAGCGAAAAAGTCCGCGTATTGAGCGCCTGAAATTCGCCATGCGCGAAGATGTTTTCGATCAGGTGATACTGGCCGAACACCCGTCCGCCCATAGAGAAAAAGCTTTGGGAGGAATTGTCCGGTTGTTTGTAGGAAATCAGCGGGGATACTCCGGCGTTGACCTGATCAAGGCGGTAGCCGATAAGCGGAGCTATGTCGACATACACGCCCTTGTCATAGCTTACGCTTACATTGCCACCGGTAAAAACCTGGGCTCTGCCGCTTAATGATCCTATCAGAGCGAGCAATAGAAATACGAAGATGTTTGAATTATTGGTCACGATTATATGAGTTTGATAAATTTATACTACTTCTGAAATCACCGCTACACCAAGGGGCCGTAAGTCCTTTTTACGGAGAAACTCCTGTTCCTCACCCGCGCTTGCCTGATCTCTTGTCGTATACAGGAAAACCCTCGGAGACTTTTCCTTATTGAAGGATGGCCGCGTATGCTCAAATTTAAAAATAAAATCCTGATCTGTTTTGCTGAGGCCGGTATATATTGGGGCGGAAGTCCGTAACCTGAACCAGTAGGGGTCATTGTAGGCTTCTCCGCTTTTTCGGGAGATGCAGGACACTACGACGCGGTCGTAGATGTCCCCTGTGACAGCGTCCGGAAAATAGCGCCGGAAAGCCTGGTTGCCCGGTGAAGCCTGGAGCCGTATTTTTTTGCCGACAAAGCTATGGGGCATGGTATCGCCCGCGATGATCCGGATCATGAAATGCCGGAAATCGAAATCTTCTCCTTCCTGTTTTTCATATACGGTACGGAAGGGAATAGAGGCCCAATAGCCGCGTACCAGGTCCATGCTGGCCAGCCGGTCCGCGTAGTAGATGATGAGTATGCCACCGATGATCAGGGACGCGTCCAGAGACTGATTGGCGACGCTGGGACCATTTTCCCAGGCTACGATGACGTATTGTATGATCAGTATGCTGATCAGCGACAGAGAGATAAACACCCGTAGGTTGCCGGAGCGCAAGCGCGTCTTATAGGTAAAGGATGGCGAATTATTAAGACAGTTGTTGATAATGATAATCCAGATGGATAAGCTCAGGATAAACAGAAACAGGAATATGGGCAGAACGCGGATTACTAGAAAATAGTCGTAGAGTCCGTGGTTAATAGCTCCAAGTAGGAAAAAAAGCGAAAAACCGACGATCGGAGATAAATTCTGATAGCGGTATCTGGCCAGCACGAGTCCATAGGCCACGATGGAGGAGTCGATCATGTGGCCAGGTACGGAAGTCATGGCCCGACCCTGAATAATGCCGTTGAGCGAGCCGCTGAAATATAGCAGGTTTTCGATAAAGGCGAATCCCAGCGCCGAAACCGCGGCGTAGAGAATATAATCGTAGGGTTCGTTGATGATCCGCGGCGACCACCACAGGATGAGCAATAAGGGGATGATCTTGACAAACTCTTCCACCGCGCCTACATTGAACACGTAATACATCAGTAAGTCCCAGTGTCCTTCGCCTTTGTCGAAGTCGAACCGGAACTTCAGGAAGTCGGAAATGTAGAACGTAAGAAAGGAAAATATCATGCCGCCCAGCAGGGTGAACGCGATATGGCATTGGCGCTCCCGTTCAAAAATATCCAGTCCTACGATATATACAAGCCAGACCAGCATGACGCAAAAAGCGGCGATAAAACCCGTGGCCTTAAAGTTGTCGGCGACGATACTGAGTGTGTCCAGCAGATAATAAAACTGATGGTTGTATTTATAAAAGAGGTAGCGGGCCAGTTCCCGGGGTATATATGAACTGGTTTCCGAATCGGTGGCCAAGCTCAGCAGCTTGTCTTCCTGGTCGATGGAAGAATACAGGGAAACCAGTTGCCGCATACAGGCGGGGTACTCCCGGTTTTTAAACAGAGTCGCCTCTTCGAAATGATGGATCGCCGCGGTGGTGTCGCCGATAGCCAGGAAGGAACGGGCCAGATAGTTATGTACATAGGGTATGGAATCGATCGTAATATGATGAAGATACTCCAGCGCCTTGTCGTATTCCCCCTGGTGGTAACTGATCATACCCATGCCAAACAGACCAATGTTGACATACAGACTATCGCTCAGAAATAGCTGATTGAAATACAGATTGGTCATGTCGTAGTCGTCGCGGGTATGAGGCGTATGGTCGATATCCCATGTAGCCGGAATCTGAAAGTGATGGTATATATAGTCGTACTGCGCTTCGATATTGGTCATATCCGATTCCGCGCTTTTTTTGCGTTGTTCGTCTTTCCCTAGCAGATATTCGATAGCGACTGGCGTTACTTCGGGCTCCTCATGACCCTGATCCGATAAAAATACATTGACAAAAAGAAACGCGGATACAAAAAGTCCGAGCGCGATCGAAATGGTGCGGGTGAGATTGGAGCGCGTGAACGCTTTTTTGTCTTTGCTGGTATGGTAGAGGTACGCGAAGTAAAAGCACAGGACGACCAATAGCCAGAAATAGAAGGATCGCCCGACAAAGAACGTCTTTTTGTGGGTTTCCTGAGCGGCGGAAATCAGAGGTAGTAACAGCGCGCAGATCAGCGAAGCGAATTTCGGCATCAGCTCTTGTGGATGTTGATTCGTTTTTTTAAATAAATAATAGCGTTTTTATCTTAAAATTGTAGAAAGATAATAAACAATAGGGTATTTTTAAGAATAAAGCGGCAGTATTTATTTAGGAAATCAATTATACCGTCTTGAAAGATTATTACGCGACTCTGGGCATACCTCGGCAGGCTTCTGTTGGCGATATTAAAAAAGCCTACCGGAGACTGGCTTTTATACATCATCCTGACAGAAATCCGGGAGAAAAATCCAGAGGAAAGATGCAGGAAATCAACGAAGCTTATGGCGTACTCGGCGATCCCGATAAAAAGCGCGATTACGATCTACGCTACGATTACCGGTCTAGTCCCGCTTTTCAAAATCGCTCCACCCAGCGAAATACCCGGACTCAGCCCAATCGGACGAAGTCCGCTGGCTCGGAAGCCCGTTCGGGTCCGCGAGCGAACAGCCGAAGGGAAAGAGGGACTTCCCAAAAACCGCGTCCGCCATTTCGTAAAAAAACGGCTTTCAACTATAGGGACCTGGCGGTAAAGGCTCGTTTTTTAGCTGGTTTTTTCTTTTTCTATACATTTCTGCTTACTGTCGATTATTTTATTCCTTTGGCCTATCATCACGTTCTGGTGCGGCGTTTTGTAAAGACAAGCGGCGAAAATACCTACAAGGTAACAACCGACCTGGTTGACTTTCAGGTCAACTGCCACGGGTTGAGCATCGCTCCGAAAGACCTGATCAGCGTGGAGATCACTCCCATTTTTGGCATAGTCAAAGAACTGAGGGTAGACCGAATCGATTATATATACGATGTCCGTCTCAACACCATATACTCCCCGGTTTATTTTATCGTTTTGGGAGTGATGCTTACCTCCGCTATGGTCATTCGTTCCCGTGACGCCCTTAGAGCCTGTACCCTATGTTTCATAGCGGCTTTTGGATTTTTTATAGTCTTTATTCTGGTTCATTTATATTGAAAAAAAACATAAGAATCTGGTTGGTAAGATGTATTGTCTTTCTTCTCTCTTTGCCGGCGGGTTATTTTCTCGCCGTACTAGGGTTGTCCAGCATACCGGTCAATAGTGGGATAAGTATGAAATCGTCGGATCAGGATGTGCTGATCTATGTAAAAAGTAATGGAGCGCATACGGATCTGGTTCTGCCTGTCGTCAATGAAATCCATGATTGGCGCTATCTGGTCAATATGGACGGTTATCGGGGCCTGACGTATCCATACGCGGCCTTTGGCTGGGGCGATAAAGGCTTTTATCTGAATACGCCTACCTGGGCGGATCTCAGAATGTCTACCGCGTTCAACGCCGTTTCAGGCAGGGGAGGTACAGCTATGAGAGTTACGCTATACGCGTCGGTACGTGAAGACGCCCAAACCTGGCCTGTCCGAATTGCTCCGGAACGATACCGTGAACTGGTCGCCTATGTGGACGCTTCCTTTCAAAAGAGCGAAGATGGAGGAGGGCGGCGAATCGGGACCATCGCTTATATTCCCGGCGACGATCAGTTTTATGAGGCGCGCGGAATATACTCCTGTTTTTATACCTGCAATAGCTGGACGAACGAGGGCCTGAAAACGGCGGGGATAAAGACGGCGTTGTGGGCTCCCCTTGAATGGTGCGTGAGACGCTACCGCTAATCCGACAAATTTTCATATTCATACCCGTCTATCGTAACTTTATGTACGCTGGGCTGTTTTGATTGGCAAGGAATTGATCAATCGTGCTTATGGGTAATCCCTATATTTCCCTGTTGCGGACGGCTTGGTCGTATACGGGAAGGGAAAAAAGTCGTTTTATTAAAATTTACGTCATGTTCGTTTTCGCGAACCTGGTGGTTGCCATAGTGCCTTTACTTTATGGGTGGTTTATAGATAGTTTGCAAAAGGATGGTATAAAAGCTTTGAGGATCGCGTGGATCTACGCGGCCGTCTTTGTTGGCCTGAAACTGCTCGAGTGGGTTTTTCACGGACCCGCCAGAGTTATGGAACATAAGCTGGCCTTTCATATCAGCCGGAATTTTATGGTGGAGCATTACCATAAGGTGGTGCATATGTCGATGAACTGGCATCAGGAGCACCATACCGGCTCCACGATCAGCAAGGTGCGCAAAGGATACGAGTCCCTGAAAGATTTTTTTCAAAATGGCTTTGTCTATACCTACGCCCTGGGAAGGTTTCTGCTTTCTTTCGCCGCCATGATCTATTTTTCGCCCTTGTTTGGCAGTGTCGCTGTCGTATTGGGGATTGTTACCATTTTTATGATTATTCTGCTGGACAAGCCTTTCATCCGTTCTCTGAAAGAGGTCAATGAAAGACAGCACGCGGTCATGGCCTCGCTTTTTGACAGTCTTTCCAATATTATCACGGTGATCACATTGCGTCTGGAGCGCCGTATGGAAATCAATATGCTGGACAAGATCAACGAGGTATACCCGCCGTTTCGTCTCAATGTGATTACGAACGAATTGAAATGGTTTGTCGCTCAGGTGATGGTGGCGGTGATCTACGCGGTCGTGGTGCTGGGTTATGTGTACCAGCATATGGAGCCGGGTACTCCTTTTTTTATTGGTGGCCTGGTAACCCTGATTGGATATGTCAATCAGTTTACGGGTGTTTTTGGCGATATCGCCGCGCAATATACGAGGCTGCTCCAGTACAATTCAGAGGTGGAGGCCGCCAAAAGCCTCGTAGGTACTTATAAGGTTGAAGTGCTGCCGCCTTCGGCTGGTATCCCCAAAAACTGGAAAAATATACGTATCGCCAACCTGAATTTTAGTCACGCGACTTCCCGAAAGGTCGCGGCGCTGACAGCGATCAATATGCGCTTCGCGAGAGGCCGGAAAGTGGCGCTGATCGGAGAAAGCGGTAGTGGCAAAAGTACAGTGCTCGCGCTCCTGCGCGGGTTGTATCAGGTGGAGAATGACGCCAACTCCAACCTCTATGTCGATGATCAGGAAGTGTCCTTCAGGCAATTGGCGAGTATGGTCAGTCTGTTTCCTCAGGAGCCGGAGATTTTTGAAAATACGATCCGTTACAATATCACTCTTGGACTGGAAGTCTCGGAAGAGGAGATTGATGAGGCTTGCCGGCTCGCTGGTTTCTATGAAGTATTGGAAAAACTGCCTAATGGACTTGACTCCTTTATCCAGGAAAAAGGAGTCAATCTATCAGGCGGACAAAAGCAGCGCCTAGCGTTGGCCCGAGGGATTCTGGCCGCCCGCACAAGCCCGGTTGTATTGCTTGACGAACCGACAAGCAGCGTGGATCCGCGCAATGAATTGCAAATCTATCAGGGACTTTTTGAGCGCTATACGGACAAGGTCGTCGTATCTTCTCTGCACAGGCTGCATTTGCTCACCAATTTTGACTATATATATGTGCTTGATCAGGGAAAGGTAGTGGATGAAGGAACATTTGCCAGGCTGAAAGCGGAGAGCCCTCTTTTTCAATCCATGTGGAAGCATCAAAAAGACGCTCGGGAAGGAGATTGCGAATAGCCAGCCTCGGCGTGAAAGGCCCGGGCGCCCGCCTCGGTCTTCCAATCGATCAGGCGGAGACAGGCGTCCGGAGACTTGCTTCAGTTATATCTTTTCAATTACCAGCGTGATTTTGTTGAAGTCGGCCGCGGCGTTGATAACTCTACGATAGTCTTCATACAGGCTGACCGGAAAATAAAGCTTTTTGTAATATTCCTCAACATTGATGATGTACTGGTCGCCCTCTTGCCGATAGGAAGATATAAACGCGATGACTTTGTCGCCATCTTCCTTGTAGTGCACGTCCATATTCAGTGATTCGGGATTGGCTACACGATACCCGGCTGGCAGCTCGAATCGTATTTCGCGTCTGTAGAGGCGGGTAAAATCGTTTTCAATATTCAGTTTTCGTTTTTCTTCCTGATACATTTCCATTTGCGGACCGATCAGATCGCCCACTTTAAATAAGAACTTGTCTCCCGCTTTTTCGACAAGCTGATCGCTTGTCAGGCTGGACTTTACGATAAACGGTTTTTTGCCAAAATACTCCCTGCCGGCGTTTTCCTCTTTTACATACGAGATTTCCGCGTTGGTGATGTAGTTGTGAATGATCGCCTCGTTGGTTTTCTGAATATCTTCTTTCGACATGTAGGAATAATAGGGCTGGAAATAATTGGCGTAATAGCCTCCAAGTTGATACTCAAGATTGACCATCGGGTTGAGTATATTTTCATCAAAGTGGACAGACACATAATGGTTGCTGAAATTCTGGTCGTAGGAGGAGGGTGCTATATAAGCGATTCGGCCCGTACTCGTGAGGTTTTTCGCGTCTTTTTGGACTTTTTTCATAAACCAGCCATAGTTGGCGGTATAGGCGGAGGGTATATATCCCAAGGAAGAGGCGATCTCCGAGGGAGAAAGAAATTCCTTTAGTTCTGGAAAATGAAAAAGGTATACCGAAAGAAAATTATACGCTTCAAACTCCGGATCGAATTTGAGTTTGTCGCGATCGCTGGTCAGCACCAGCTCATAATCGATACCGGCTTCGTTGAACAAAGCCGCGTATAACCTTACCAGGCCGTTTTCCGAACCTACTTTGTTGTCCAGGACGCCTGCGATTGTTCCCAAAAGAGGATTGGGGTTGTCGATTACCATGATGTTTTGCTTCACATACTGTTCGATAGCGATTATTTTATCTTTGAGTAGCGGGTATTGTTTCAGTGAAAGCTGCTGAGCTATCTTTTTTACTTTCTTTATTTCAGACTTGTTCGCTCCCAGACAGGCTCCTTTAAACAAAGCCTCTGTGATTCCTTCGTAGCTGATCAGATTGTCCCTGCCTGATAGGCTGTTGCTTTCCAGTTTGTAAATCAACTGCTGTAGGCCGGCGGTATACGCGGATACGGCCTCTTCCCGGAGCGCTTCCATCTCGTCTATACGAACGCGTAGTACGTTTTTGTCTTTTCTGGACGTATCGGCGACAGCCTCCGGTAAACCATTGTATGACTTGATCGCGAAAGTCAGGTATGGCGGAGAGATAAGCTCAAATTCCACGTTTTTTCGTGGTTTGTCGCTTTGCAGAATTTCCCGGGTCCCGGTATAGTTTACACTCGTATTCATCAGATAGAGATGTTCGATTTCACTACCCTTTTCAAGACCTTCGAGCGCGAAAAAGCGATAGACGGCTTTGGTTTTTTCGTCCGTAGCTTCGCGTATGTCCGCGTCGGACAGGATTCGTATACGTCCGTCTGGCGTAAGTACCCTGACTTTATGGATAAGGTATTGAAATGAAGATCCGGACGGAATATAGACGCGGTTGTTTTCGGCGATCGCCTTGTCGGAATTGACCCGGATGATCGAGTGACTCAATATGTGTTGCGATAGCTCGCCGCCGGCGTTTTCCCTGAAAAACTCAACGGCCCGCTTGTCTTTCAAAATGATGGTTTCCAGTCCGGTTTCTTCCGGTTTCAGCTTGTACAGCCCGCGCTCGCTTTCCCAGTCATAAGATCCATAGTCGGGGGTATTGGCGATACCCGCGTTTATCGACAATAACCATAAAATCAGTAAACTAAAAAAATTGTTGTTCATAGTGTTTATAATTTGTTCAGTACCACAACTTCCGAATACGCTTTGTTCAGTTCTTTGATCATATTGTTCCAGTTGTCGAAGTTGTCCTGTGTTAGCAACAAGAGGTTATTGTAAAAGACACGGGTCATTTCGATCCCGTTTTTTAGTTCGCGGTATGATACGCTGAATCCAAAATTTTCATTCCCATAACGCGTACCTGCCGGCAGGTATTTTATTGAATAGCCAGCCGGTACTTCCATCCGGACCACGCTGACATCGCTTTGGCTATTGTCAAAATCCATCGGGTATTTTCGATCCTTCTTGATCGTGGAGGTTTGATGGAGTTTGTCCAGATGCAGATTGATATAAAACTCTCCAGAGGCTTGCTTGACATAGTTGTCAATGTTGAACGAATAATTGATTTGGAGCTCCTTGTCCCGGTCGTACAGGTTTTTGATTTCCAGCGAGTCGATCAGAAATTTGTTGTTTCCCTTGCCATACAAGTCCCGGGCGACCTTTATCCAGTCGTCGGACCGGTTGCTGAGCGTATAGGTCAAGTTGATTTTGGCATATCCCGTCAGAGAGCTTTTGCCTTGTCCGGCGAGCTTGTTTCCGTCAATACGGACGTTGACGGAATCTGTGACGCGGCTTTGATCGCTGTGTAAAACCGGTACCCGATGTACAATAAAGCTGTCGCCGTCGATACCGATCAGCGCTTCTTTGCCCTGAATAAAGGCGGTAGGCGAGCCCAAAGGCGTATATTGTCCGGTGGCGTCCAGAAAGTAATATCGTCCGTCGCGTATATACGCGCAGATCATATGGTTGTCTACCGATGGCGTAGCGACTTCCGAATAAGAATAGGGTATATCCCGGCTACCGATCCAGGTCAGATAGGCGGAAATATCCGCGTACTGAAGCATTTTTTGTAGGATGCTCGACATGTCCTTGCAATCTCCGTATCGTTTTTCGCAGACGCTTTTAGCGCTTCTGGGCACAAAGCCGCCCATGCCGTCTTCGATCGCGATATATTTTATATTGTCCTGTACCCAGTAAAAAATCTCGCGAACGGTTTCAAGCTCGTCGGTGGAACCCGTTTTCAGAGAATCGACGATTTTTTTTAGCTCTTCGCTCTCGTCTTTGTTGGCGTCCTTTACCAGAGAGTAATACCACTGATAAAGCGCCCGCGTATCGCCAAGAAGGTTTACTTCTCCATCCGCCGTCTTGTACGATTTGATCCAGGTGATGATATGGGGAGTATGATAGCGGGCGTCGGGCGCGTCCGTTTCCCTGGTCAATTTCTCAATATTCCTGGCTTCCCATTTGTAGGTAGTAGTGTTGTTCTTGTTTTTCCGGCTGGTAAAATGAACTTCGCTTTCATCGACATGAATCGGTTTCCATCCTATCTCCACGCCATCGCTCACTGTAAGGCTGAATTCGGCTTTTAATACCGGAATTCCCCTTTGAAAATAGAAAGAAGGAAGAAAACGGGGCTCGGTGATTCGCTTCCGGTATTTGATATAGCTTTTGGTACCTGGTTCGAGTTTGGGATAGAGGAAGGAAACCGACTTGCCACCGTCGTAAAAGACCGATCGGCTTAATTTTTCCTTATGAGTAAAGTCTCTTACCTTTAATTCCTTGTATTTGTTTTTGACAGGCGCCAGCGTCGCGGCTTCAATCGATACGATATGGTCAAATTCGGAATAATCGACTGAATGCTCGGTAAACAGGCCCGCCATATTGTCGAGATAGATGGTTTCGGAATAGCGATCGTAATATATCCGCAGACTATCGCCGATCAGGGAGATTTCTACATGATCCCTGTCCATAAGCATTAGCGCCCGTTCTCCAGGATACGTGGTGGAGAGTGTCTGAAATTCCGTCGCTGGTTGCGCCAGACCAAAACCGGAAATAAGGGAGATGAAAACAATGAAATAAAAACGATAAGTCGTATTCAAATCGGATAATGTTAGAGTGCGATGAAAATTTGGTTTGAATGTTTTTTGTTTATGGTATAAATATAACAATGAATGTCTTCGAAGCTTGTGTTTCGGAAGAAATTTAATTTTGCATATTAAATAAAGGAACAACTTGAGGCCTCAACGGAAAGTCATGTATACGCGCCTGTATCGCGATGGCGTCAAGAGGGTTTTTTTAACATTTTGTTTTTGTTGTAGTGTGTTTTGTTATTAACTTACCACCAAAATAGTTACTTTTTTAGGGTGTGGATTTTTGAAATATTATTGTCGCCGCGAACATTGAAAATAGGTCGTGGAAACTTAATCAGGATATAAATGTCCCAATATATAGAGGAACTGGAAAAAGAGATTGAACGATTAAGGGCTGAAAACAAACGGCTTCGTAAAGAGTCGGGCCAGGGAATCTACAAAAAACTTTTTGACGCGTCGCCGGATATTATTATACAGGTTGACGCCGACTTTAGAATCCTCAAACTTCATTTGCCCGATTATTCGGAGCATATGGTTGAAAATCTGATCGGGAAGGATGTCTTCGAGGTAGTGGAATCCGAGCATCATTACAAGATGGAACGCGCCTTAAACAAAGTTTTCACTACCGGCGAAAAGGTGCATTACGAGACGGAAGGCGTATTGGAGGGAACCTATAAATACTTGATGAACTATGTATCTCCCTTGTCTTACGTCGAGGGACGCGTTACTTCCGCGTATTTTCTGACCCGGGATATTACCATGCAAAAACTTTCGGAAAAAAGAAATCTGGAAAATGACCGCAAACTAAAGGTACTTTTCGAAAGTTCGAAACATATACATATCCTGTTTACTCAGGATGGGAAGGTCACCTGGTATAACCATCAGGCCAACCTGGTAGCTCAGGTCATTTTTGGAAAAGAATTGGAAAAAGGCGGAAATGTGGAAATGTATCTGTCCGGCTATCTGCTGGAGCAGTTTGGTGAATATTTTGAAAAGGCGAAACAAGGAGAAGCTATTCGTTTTTATCAATGCCATACCGTGCGGGATGGAGAGCAAATGCATCTGGAAGTATTGTTGCAGCCTATCGCCGAAGACAATGAGGTGACGCGTATCTCTTTGGTGGGTGTAGATATTACCGAGTTGAGAATGAAAGAAAGCAAACTGGTCCTTATTAATGAGGAATTGCTTTCGCATAATCAACAACTCAACCAGTTTTCCTACGTGATTTCGCACAATTTGCGCGGCCCTATCGTTACCTTGCTTGGTCTGATCAATGTGATTGAAGAATACAATGACGATGAGGGGCTGAAAGAGGAAATGTTCGCGCATATCAAAAAAACCGCGCTCAATCTTGATACCGTAATAAAAGACTTGAATCTGTTGCTTTCCCAAAATACTGAGGAAGCTCAGATGAAAGCTACCGTATCCCTTGAAGATGAGCTAAAGCTGGTGAAGGAGCTCCTCAGGTCTCAGATCAATGAAGCCAACGCCGCGCTGATTCATGATTTTAGGGAAGTACCGGTCCTGTATTCAGTGACCAGTTATATCAGAAGCATATTTATAAATCTTATTTCCAATTCTTTGAAATACAGAAGAATGGATGAGCCACTGTACATATATGTCCGGAGCGCCAAAAAAACGAACGAGCGGATTGAGCTTGTTTTCGAAGACAATGGCTTGGGCATTGATCTGGAAAACAACGGACATAAAATATTCGGCATGTATAAGCGTTTTCACGACCATGTGGAAGGGAGAGGTCTTGGGTTGCATCTGGTCAAAAACCAGGTAGAAATGTTGAATGGCGCCATTGAAGTGGAAAGCGTCGTCAATGTGGGTACCCGCTTTCGCGTTATTTTATAAAAAACCGTCCTTTTTCGGAGGACGGTTCAGAATCTGGTCAATTATTAAGCTTAAAAATCTTTAGTTTAATAATTAGCTGTATTTTATTTGTTATGTGACTGGATAATTATTTATTCTTTGTATTCGGATCCATAGAATATTTAAAATAAATATCTCAGAACACAAAAAGGAATTTTAATTGCTTTTGGTCGTATTGCCGTTTTTCGGAGTGGAAACCTTGAACTGTGAATTAGCCGCTTTGGCTTGTTCCTGCTTTTTCATTCTCGCTTTGTGCTGATAATAATCAGAAATTGGTGTTCTTGATCTCACGGTCATAAAAATTTACTTTTAGAAATTAAACGAATTATTTAGGCAAAAGGTTTTTCAGAAAAAATACTGATTCTTCATGGACGTGGAACCAGATTTTCTGAATAAGGTGCTCTTTATTAATATAATTCTTATCAGGTGAATTTGTTATGAAAACCGATCTTTTATTAATTAAGTTCCCGGGTTGTCGTTTTGGGTTAAAGTGGAAAATATGAATCAATTGGTAATTGAAGCTGACTTGCATAGTGAGGCGCATTCAGAGGCGATTTTGAGTTTAATGAAGGAATACGCGCTTGATGTGATGGGAGGAGGTCAGCCTTTGCCGGAAGACGTAGCGCTCAGGTTGCTGCCGGCGCTTAGAAAACGCGCGGATGTATACGTTTTTCTGGCTTATCGCCACGCTGAACCGGTCGGGATGGCGGTTTGTTTTGAAGGGTTCTCCACTTTCGCGGCCAGGCCGTTGATCAATATCCATGACCTGATTGTTAAAAAGGAGTTTCGGGGATTTGGTATAGGACGCGCGATTCTGAAGAAAGTGGAAGAAAAAGCGCATTATTCCGGTTGTTGTAAAATCACTTTGGAAGTGATAGAGGGTAATAAGTCCGCCAAAGAACTGTATTCTTCATTCGGCTTTGTCAATTATGAGCTTGACAAATCTATGGGTCGGGCGGTCTTTATGGAAAAGAAGCTTTATCAGAACTTATAGTTTGAAGGAAGATAGTTTTGGGTCAATGACGAAAACGCTGATAACTCGCTTTGTATCCAGCTTTCGTCTTTATGGAGCAGAGCGGCCATGATCCGGGCGACCTTCGGCGCGATATCCTGCGCGGCTCGCGCGTCGATAAACAATAAGCGAATCCGCCGGGCCAGAAAGTCTTCGATACGGATAGCCATATCTTCGCGAACAGACCAGACAAGCTCGGCTTCGGTATAAGGATAATCCGGATGCAGAGGCTGGGAGAGGCTGGGATCGTTTTTTTCCAATTCGATAATGGCTGGAGCATTGGCCCCATATGGCCGTAGATGTTTTGGAAAGATATCGGGCTTGTCAGTATAACCGTCAAGTTTCAATACGCCGGTAACGCATGTTTTGGTATCCAGCTTTCCTACGCGTATCGCTTTATTTACCGTGTCTTCCGCCATTTTTCGATAGGTAGTCCATTTGCCGCCGGTAATGGTTATCAGATTGCTTTTTGATACGAGGAGCTTATGACCTCTTGATATTTCTTTTGTTTTCTGGTGGTTGTGACTTGGTATCGCCAGGGGGCGCAACCCGGAGAAGATGGATAAAATATCCGAAGACTGGGGAGGCTTTTCCAGATATTTTCCCAGGTTGGACAATATGAACCGGATCTCGTCCCGGCTCGCGACAGGTTCATTGGAAGATTGTTGGACAGGTATGTCGGTAGTGCCGGCGACGACTTTGCCGTGCCATGGCACGGCGAACAAGACTCGGCCATCATCGGTTCTGGGCAGCATCATAGCCTGATTGCTGGCAAGAAAGGATTGATCCAGTACGATGTGCGTCCCCTGACTGGGGCGAATGGTCGCTTTTTTCCCAGGTTGGTCCATTTGTAAGATCGAATCGGTAAACACGCCTGTAGCGTTGACGACTACCTTGGCCCGGAGGGTCAGGTTTTCCTGGCTGATCCGGTCTTGGGCGTATATGGAATCAATATCGCCATGGTCGGACTTTCCTAAGCCGGTTACCTGAACATAGTTGAGCGCGTGGCCACCCAGATTGACGCAGGTTCTCGCCAGACTGATAGCCATTCGGGAGTCGTCAAACTGTCCGTCATGATATACGACGCCATATCGCAAGCCTTGCCGCCGGATATTGGGCATAAGGCGAATCACGGTTTCCCGGTCGATTATTTTCGATTTGCCCAGGCTAAGGCTTCCGGACAGCCAGTCGTAAAGCTTTAGTCCAAAGGCGTAATAGAAGGCGCGCCAGAATGAATAGACGGGAATAATAAAGGTTTGATTGGCGCTAAGATGCGGCGCGTTGTGAAGCAGGAGGCCGCGTTCTTTCAACGCTTCCAATACCAGCTTCAGATTTCCTTGTTCGAGATACCGTACCCCGCCATGTACTAGTTTGGTACTACGGCTGGTAGTTCCTTTGGCGAAGTCCGACTGTTCCACCAACAGGGTTTTGAATCCGCGCGAAGCCGCGTCGACCGCTACTCCAAGTCCCGTAGCGCCTCCACCTATTATCAGTATATCCCATATACCCTGATAGTTTTTTACATAATTCAGACTCTCGCTTCTGTTCATATTTAAATGAAAAGTTATGGCTATATTACACAGGAAAACATTTTATTCCAATTATATTTGGAGTGTTACTCCTCCTAACCTGAATCATTTAACGAGTTGATATGGAATTGTTGCCATCTGAATTGGTAATCGCGCATCGCGGAACGACTTTCTGGGCCCCTGAAGAGACGGAGGCGGCTATGAGGTGGGCCAGAAATATCGGGGCTGATTATTTGGAGCTGGATCTGCAAAGGACGAGAGACGGCTATCTAATCGCCCTGCATGATGAAAGTCTTCGCAGGACAACCAATGTGGACGATGTCTTTCCGGATCGAAAGGATCATCCGGTTTCTTCCTTTTTGTACGAAGAACTTTTGACCCTCGATGCCGGAACCTGGTTTAATAAGGCCTGTCCGGATCAGGCGAGGGACAGTTTTCGAGGCTTGGAGATTTTGCTTTTGGAAGATGTGATTCATATCGCTGAAGGAAAGCGGATTAAAAGAGGACCGGATGGCAAGCGGATCATGCGCTCGGGAGAGCATGGTAGAATGACGCCAGTATATGAAACTGATCCGGCGGATTCGGGAAATAGACCCGGAATATACGCGGAAACGAAAGTGCCTCAGCTATTTCCTGGAATTGAAGAGGATCTGGTAAACGAGTTAAAGCGATTAGGCTGGTATCATGAGGATAGGGCCGCGCTCAGAAAAATCGAGACATACGGAAGGGTAATGGTCGCCGATACACCGTTTCGGCTTATTTTGCAGACATTTTCCAAAGAGAGTCTGAAGAAACTGCATCATCGCTTTTCGGATTATGTTCCCAAATGTTTTTTATTGTGGAGAGGCGATGCGGGCGACGATATTCCGGACGATCGTCCGGAAACTTTTGAAGCCTGGTTGGAATATGGTAAAAATAACGGCGCGACGATCGTCGGACCAAGCATAGGAGGGGAGCCCAACCATTATTCCGATTTGCTCACCCCGGAAAATATAAAGGCGATCAGGCGGTACGGATTACAAACACACGCTTACTCTTTTGATACCTGGGAACAAACCCGCCGGTATGGGGAGTATTGCCAGGGTATGTTTACCAATCGGGCGGAGAAAACTTTGATCTGGTATGGCAAGGCTGATTGGGAAGAAAGCGCGGGACGGGCGGAGTCGGTATTGGACGCTTTAGGTTATTGAAGGCTGGCGGAAATTGGGAATTTTAACGGTAAACTTGGTGCCTTTATTTTTTTCAGAAGTTACCGAGATCTCACCGTTGACTTTGAGTACGGCTTCCTGAACGATATATAGTCCGATGCCCGACCCTGAATTTTGAGTAGTAGCGCGGTAAAACATCTTGTAAATATCGTTTAAGTCCTGCTCTTCGATTCCTATGCCGTTGTCTTCAATTTCAATGGTAGCCGTTTTATTTTCAACCAGGACGTTAACGCGGATAAATTTATGTTCTTCGGCGTGTTTCTGGTATTTGATCGCGTTGGACAAAAGATTGTTGATGATAACTCGTATCCGAAATTCGTCTGTAATAAATGTTTCCTTCGCGTCGATATGAGTGATGAATTCGATGGACGGCGCGTTATAGTAATTGTTGTAACTTTTTATCGTTTCTTTCAGGACTTTTTCGAAGTTGATTTCTGTATAGGTACTGGGAACCCGTACATTTTTATAGTAACTAATGATATTTTCTATAAAAATTTCAAGCTGATTTATACTGTTGCTGATCATGGAGAAATACTTGTCCGGGTCCCGGTTGATTCCTTCCAGTCTGGCTACGTTCAACAGGCCTTTGATTGATAAAATGGGGGCTTTGAGATCGTGCGACGCGCTGTAGATAAATCGATTAAGTTCCTCATTTATTTTCTGTAATTCCTTATTTTTCAGAAACAGGTTTCGCCTTGTGCTGTATATGTCGTAGGCGTTTTTTATAGCTACCCGGATTTCATGATCGTTCCATGGTTTTTGAATATACCGGTAGATATTGCCTTTGTTGATGGAGTCGATGATGGTAGAGACATCAGTATATCCTGTCAGGAGAATGCGAATGGGGTCCGGATGTTTTTGAGCGACCCGTTCAAACAGTTCGATACCCGTCATGCCGGGCATACGCTGATCCGCGATGATGACATGGACCTGTTCGGTCTCAAGCATAGTAAGCGCGTCCTGACCGGAACCAGCCAGAAGAATCGAGAAATCAAACCGGAAGTTCGCTTTAAAACTGGTAAGGTTGGCGGATTCGTCATCAATATACAATACCTTTATCGTCTCTTCTTCCATCTTCAATTTATGTGGAAGGCAAATTAACAAACATTTTTTTGATTTTTAGGAAGAATAAGTATGAATTCTGTTCCTTCGCCTTCCATAGAGTTGACCTGAATGTCACCTCCATGACTTTGTATGATGCTATATACGATGGACAGCCCCAGGCCAGTGCCTTCTCCAACGTCTTTAGTTGTAAAAAAAGGTTCGAATATTTTGTTTATAACTGATTGAGGTATACCTGTTCCATTGTCTTTGATACTTATTGTGGCGAATCCATCCTCGTTTTCACCAGTGCTTATGACAATCTCTCCGGCGTTTTTCTTTTTGTTGAGGGCATGAACCGAATTGCTTAAAATATTCATAAACACCTGGTTCATTTTTCCGGCGTAGCATTCAATATCTTCCTTGAGCCCATAATTTTTGATGACTGTTACATTGTTGAGCTTGTTATTGAGCAGGATCAGGGTCGAGTTGATACCTTCATGTATATTTACCCTTTTTAGCTCACTTTCGTCAAGCCTGGAAAAATTACGCAATCCTCTTACTATTTCCGTAGTACGCGAAGCCCCCTCTTCGATTCCTTTGAGTATGGAGTCGATTTCTTCCTTTAGGTATGGCATGTCCAGACGCTTTTCAGCCTTATGTATGTCTTCAAAGTCGCTCTTTAAGTCCGGCCGCGCGGAAACTTCATGATATTGATCCAGCAGGTTCAGAACAAAGCTCATATCTCTTCTCAGAGGAGTTATGCTGGAACTGACAAAGTTGATAGGATTATTGATTTCATGCGCTATACCCGCGGTAAGTTGTCCTAGCGAAGCCATTTTTTCGGATTCAACCAGCTTGGATTGTGTTTCTTTCAGATGTTTGAGTGTGATAGAAAGTTCATTGTTGATGGTTTTAAGTTCTCCTGTACGTTCATTTACCTTTTTTTCCAGCACCAGATTTTGTTCGAGAATAAGCTTTTCGTTTTCTTTTAACGCGTTGAACGCGGCGACCTGCGAGGCTTCTTTCTCTTTTTTCAAGACGTTGATCCTGTCCGCTAGGGCGAAGGAAAGCAATATGACTTCAAACGCGGAGCCGGCTTGCATGGTATAGGCTGTAAAGTTGTTGTATGGCAGAATACCCAGATTGGAAAGTACGAAAAAGCATATGCCGATAAGGAATACCGACCAGGCGATCAGGAACAGTTTAGCCTGACGGTCGCCCTTAAAAGTTAATACGATGCCGACAAACAAGATGGATACGGAGCCAAAACTGGCGATAAACTGGATGATTTGCAGACTTAAGGTATAATACTCAATCACGCTGATAAACATGCTGAGAATATAGCACCCGATAAAGATGTTCAATAACAGGTTCATCCAGGGCGCCTGTTCCTTTATCCGGAGAAAGCGCTTTAGAAAAGCGGCGACCGCTATACCGCTGAAAGCCGGGGTAAAAAAAGTACTCTGTGTGGCCAGCCATTGGGAATCAGGCCATAGATACTTGAACGTATAACCTTGTAGGCAGGCTTGTGTGAGACCTACCGTAAATATGTAGATGACGTAATAGATGTAATTGGAATCCTTGACGGTAAAGTATAGAAATATATTATAGAAAAACATGGCCAGAACAATTCCGAAATAAATTCCAAATATCATGTCTTTGGTCGCGATACCCTCTAGTATGGACTTTTGTGAACCAAGTTGCGCTGGAATTTGTAATTGCTCCGTATTTTTGATCTTCAGATAATAGGTCTGGACTTCTCCCGGAGCGATTGGCAAGTCAAATAGATAATGGGGATGATTGTAACTTCGACGATCATAATTCTGAAACTCGCCGAGTTGTTCTGATGTATAACTGTCTCCACTGCAATAAAACAATTCGATTCTGTCTATGATGGGATTCTGGATTTCCAGTACCAGCGTCTCTTCACGGGTAAGGTTTTGAATAGTGAATTTTATCCAAAAAGTAGATTTTGAAATCCCCAGATTGGGAACCATTTGCGTGTTTTCCTTGAAGGCCGGATTTTTTAGAATATCGTCAAGGATTAATTTGTTTTCCGTGTCTTCGAGTATGTGAAAATACGGACTTATGGTAATGTTTTTGGCAGGATCGGAATATTGGATGACGCTTTGAGAGATTCCTTTCCGTGTACAAAGAAAAAATACCAGAAAAAATAATATCCCAAGGGAGTATATAAAGGAACTATATAGCCTGCTTAAGTTTGTTTTTGCTAATGGACAGATCATATTCAATGGCTAGGGGCCCCTTCAGTGTTGTTTCGACTTTAAGCTGATTGGGGGAGTTTCTTAAATCAAGAATAAATTCTCTTTCGGAGGGAAGGGTTTTTGATAATCCAATGGGGTCGTTCATGAGCAGGGCGGTGGCGATCAGGTCACTTTTGGGGTAATAAAAGGCGCCTTTGTTTCCGAGGGAGCGCTCAATCTCGAAGCCCGATTTAAGGCAGTTTCTTAAAGTCGCGGGAGCGCATAGGGCGAACAGGGATTTAATGTTTAACTGGTTGATCACAGAGATGCTGGTCCTGCCGAGGAATATGCTCCCAAGTCCATAGCCGGCTACTTCTCTGGAATTCCATAAACCACATAGTTCGCCTGTGCCATCCAGAGACTTTTCAGAGACCAGGCGGCTTACATTCCGATCCAAATTGGCGATCGCGTCTTCGATTGGCAAGGGGTGTACGCCATCGGCGATTTGAATTCGGGCGCCGCCATATACTCTGTCGGAATAAAGCGATTCGAGCATGATGATATAGCAATTGGGATTATCCATCCAAATGGGTTTGGCGGACGTTATATGAGCTATATCGAATACCTTGAGAACATGCTGATGGCCCTCCAGATACCGTTCACAGGACTGACGATCGTCAACCGCCCTGAAAGCTCTAAATCTTAATTCTTTAACTTCGTTAGCTGAGTCCAAAATTATAATCCATTTATGGTTCAAAGATACGTTAATATATGTAAGATAGTTTAAAAACGTTTAAAATATTACATTAAAATTGCTTATTTATCGCTGATTAACTCTTCAAGATCAATGAAAAACCTTCCGGAAACTTGAAGATTTCCTGTAAAAATACGGCGACAAATATCGGCGGAAATTCCCCCGCCCAGAACTACCGCGGACGCGAGTTGCGGCCAGGTGGTAATGGTTTGACCAATCTGAGTAAGCGAATATTTCATGCGTTCGGATAAAGTTTCGTAACCAGCGATTGAAAAAATATACGGCAAAACCTCCTCTTTGGGTTTTTCTTTTATAAAAGAGTATGTAAGGCCCGGAACTTTTCCATGAAAAATGGGACGATTTGGATCAATGTCAAACCGTTCAATATCTATGGTCGCTCGGTCACTCGCCTCCATCAAAACCGGAATATGATACTCCCGCGCTTTTTCTCTGCAGAGAACTTTTATTTCCACCCCGTCACATTCATCTACTATGATGTCCAGCTTTCCGTTTTTTGTTATGAATTCATCGATATTATCTTCCGTAATACCTTCCGGAAATATGGTTACTTTCAGAAAGGGATCGATTTCCGCGATTTCCCGGGCTGTAATTACGACTTTAGGCACGCCCAGGTTATGTACACCCGCGCGTATTCTGTTCAAATTGCTTAGTTCGATCGAATCGAAATCAGCTATCCGTATTTCGCCGAAAGATCGCTCAATCGCCATGGTTACAGCGACGGACTGACCCACGGACATGCCAATAACGCCTACTTTTTTTTGAGCGAGTATCGCTTCTTCCTCAGGAGTGATTTTGAAAAGATTTCTGGAAGTTCTTAATTCGATGAATTCTTCTTCATCGAGTAGGTGCACCATGTTTCCGGACCAGGGATAATACACCCAGACTCCATAATTTTCAGGGTCAACGCCATTTAAGTGCGCGTGGGTCGCCGCGGCAAGTTCCGGGGCGGAAAACTTCTTTTCCGGAGCGCGTATTTTCATTAATTCACGAAGCTGACTTTCTATCTGGTCATAAATTTTAACATGGGGATTTTGATTTATTAATTGGACAAATAAACGTTTATCATTCGGGTCGCTTAATCTGAAAAAGGATGGAAGTATCAGGTCTCCCTTAGTTTTGTGAGGGGTAATGGTTATATTGTTCATAGCAGAGGAGTTTACTAAATATCGTGTAGAAAAGTTATGCTATTTTAAATTAATGTCCTACACTAAGTGCTTTTTTTGTCTTGTTTACATATATTTATCTTAATATAATTAAGATTTTTAATAAATTGTATTGTTAAATCAGGTCTTAGACCCCGATATGTTTGTTTTATTTCAAAAAGTAAGAATAAGTAGTTTATGGATAATATTTTAATTAATGTGATGTATGTGGATGACGAAGTGAACAACCTTAATATGTTCAAAGCGACATTTCGGTTTACATACAATGTGTTTATCGCGAATTCGCCCGCGGAAGGAAGAAAAATACTTGAAGAAAATGAGATTCATGTAATTATTACCGATCAGCGTATGCCCGAGATGACAGGAGTGCAGTTTTTAAAGTCAATCCTTGATGAATATCCTGAACCGATCCGGATTTTGCTTACTGGATATAGTGATATTAACGCGGTTATCGACGCGGTCAATCAGGGGCAGATATATCAATATATTAGTAAGCCATGGGATGAGAATCAGATTAAATTGGTCATTGAAAAAGCTTTTGAAGTTTTTTCACTACGAAAGGAAAATAAGGAACTGCTTGAAAAGTTGACTCAAGCTAATCAGCAGTTGGAATTTCTATTGAGACAAAAGCTGATTTCTTAGATCTATATATTAACTCGGTCGAAGCATGATAGAGCCAACCCCTTAGAGTGTTTTAGTGTCTGGTCTAAACCTTCTTATGTTTTTTAGCGGCGTATATTTTGGGTTGATATTAAGAACGTTTATGGATTGTATAAATTGATTGGATAAGAGGATAGGCAGTGTGGGCCCGCGACTTTTCAACCTTTGACGTATTGATGTGAGCTTGGAGCGTATACTGGATTCATAATAGGATATCTTGTATAATTTTGATTCAGTAAGTGTAGGTCAATAAGCGATTATTCGGTAAATTTTGATTCTTCCGTTTTTTGTCATATCTGCTATTTGTTAAAGGATTGTGTCGTCCTAAAATAAGTTGACGTTTTTTTTAAGATAAAAAATTTCAAGGAACCTCAGATAAAATAAGATCTGAGGTTTTTCTTTTTTGATAAACTTCGTTTTGGGTCTTCATCTCCAGGCTTAAATGAGGTCTCTCATTATTGTAAATTTCTATTGACTCTCTGTAAGCCTTCGGTAAGATACCTCTTTTTTGTATCATGAAAATGGATATAGTCTGTTTATGCCGTCTTCCAGTTTTGTGGCAGCAATTCTTCGAGTTGGTTGATTTTATGGTCAGGGATTCTGGTGAGCACATCTTTGAGCCATTGGTAGGGCTCTACCTCATGCAGCTTGCAGGTAGCAAAAAAGGACTAGTCAGATTGAAAAATAAAAGAGGCTGCCATAAGCAGCCTCTTTTTCGTTTAGGACCGAAACAATTAAAAATTACTTTTTAATTATTTTTCTTGTCTCGATCTGATCGCCTGAGATTACCTTCAGGATATAAACGCCGGAGCTCATTTTGTAATCATTAAGATTAAGCTCTTTGCTGGATTCAATCGACATTGTTCCCGAATAATATTCTTTACCGCTCATGTCGGTGATTATTACTTCGGAAGTAGCTGAACGATCTCCACTAAGGCTGATTACCACATTGTTTTCCGTTGGATTCGGATAGGTTTCTATATTCGAAATCCTCAGGGAGCTCACAATGTAGAATGTAATCTCGCTTGTTGGTCCAGAAATGCCATTGGCGTTCAATTCTGAATATGGAGTTGTTTTCAGAACGTATGTGCCAGGCGCCGGACAACACCATGGTGTATAATCTCCATTAATATCAGAGAAAAGTGAGAATGGTACTTCATTTTCAATTCTATCATAATTATTATCGGAGAAATCGAAATACACGCTATTGGTGGCGTTGTTGGCGTTAGCTCTTACAGTTAGTTCACTTGGCAGACTTGCCAGGTTAAGCGTTTGTCCGTTGACAAGTGGTCCTATATCGGTATTCGTATGGGCGTTTACCAGCGTATACGAAAGTATTGCCGGCACTCGGCTGTCTATGATATAGAATACAATCGCTTGGCCAACACCCACTGATCCGCTGGCGTTGTTTCCTGTGTACGGTGTCGCGGACAGGTTGTATGTACCGACATTGACGCAGCACCATGGATTGTAATTGCCATTGTTGTCGCCAAATAGGGAGAAGGGCGCTCCGTTTTCCGTTCTTCCTCCCGGATGGGCGGAGAAGGTAAACACGACACTCTTGGTGGTCACTGGGTCATATACGTTCGCGCGGATATTTATTCCAGCGGGAAGAGTGGCTATATCAAGCGTGTCTCCATCGTTCAAGGTAGCGATATCCAAGTCGGTAGTAGCGTTAACCAGCGTAAACGAGGTTACCGCGTTCTGGCATACCTGAACAGTTACCGAAGCGGAAGTTCTCGAAGAACTTGAGCATCCACCCAATATAGCTTCCGCGTAGTAAGTTGTGCTGGAGGTAAGCGCGGAGCTTGTAAACGAACTGCCGGTATGTACCGGTGTTCCACCTGACGCCGAAGTATACCAGTTGATGGTTGCTCCCGGGTCGGCAGTAGCCGTAAAGGAGGCGGTTTCACCAGAGCATATGGTTTTGCTTGAAGGTGTAACTACCGGAGCCGAAGGAGCGGCGTTTATGGTAACAACTGCCGGACTTCTTGACACAAGGCTCGTACAGCTTCCTATAGTTGCTTCCGCGTAATAGGTAACCGGAGAGGTCAGAGCAGGAGTTGTAAAACTGCTTCCTGTATAGACAGGCGTACCTCCTGATGCTACAGCGTACCAGTTGATGCTCGCTCCAGGCGAAGAAGTAGCGCTAAATGTAGCAGTCTGTCCGGAGCAAATACTCTCTGCCGGAGGAGATACTACAGGCGCGCTTGGAGCAGAGGTGATGGTTACACTGGCTGCTGTTCTTGTAGCGCTTGTGCAAGTGCCGGAGATTGCTTCAACGTAATACATCGTATTGGCGGTCAGGGCGGGAGTGGTAAACGCGCTACCTGTAGCGATAGGCGCTCCGCCTGACGCGACCGTATACCAGTTGAATGTACCTGTACCGCTCGCGGTAAATGTAGCAGTCTGTCCGGAGCAGATAGAAGCACTAGACGGTGTTACTGTTGGAGCCGAAGGAGCAGTCGTAATTGTAACGTTTACAGTTGTCCTTGTAGCGCTTGAACAGCTTCCTGAAGTAGCGCTTACATAATACGTGGTATTTGATGTGAGCGCCGGGGTAGTATAGGTGCTTCCTGTAAATATGGCAGTGCCACCTGAAGGTGCAGTGTACCAGCTGAATGTACCGGTTCCGCTCGCGGTAAATGTGGCTGTCTGACCAGAGCAGATAGAAGCGCTTGACGGTGTTACTGTCGGCGCGGCGGGAGTCGCGTTTACTGTAACAGTAACCGCTCTGCGGTTTGTACTGGAGCACGCTCCGTTATTGGCCGCCACATAGTAAGTAGTAGTTGAAGTCAACGCTGGAGTTGTAAAGGTGTTTCCTGTAAATATTGGAGAACCACCTGAAGACGTTGTATACCACCAGCCAACGCTGCCGGAAGGAGCAGTCATATTGAAGGTGGCCGTCTGACCAGAGCATATAGTCGCGCTGGCGGGAGATACTGTGGGTTGCGCGGGAACACTTCTTACCTGGATGCTTACCGGAGTTCTTGAACTTACACAGCTTCCCTGTATCACATCGGCATAGAAAGTAATATTTGATGTTAAAACAGGAGTAGTGAACGTGGTACCGGTATAAAGCGGAGAACCTCCGGAAGGAAGAAGATACCATCTGGCAGTTCCCGGAGGAGACGTAACGGTAAGGGTAGTTGTCTGTCCTGAACAGATAGTGTCAGCGGCTGGCGCGACAATCGGCGCAACCGGAGTCGGATTTACAGTGACAGTAACCGCTGTTCTCGTTATACTTGCACAACTTGCCAATTGGGCTTCCGCGTAATAGGTAGTAGTAGATGTTAGCGCCGGAGTGGTAAAACTGTTGCCAGTATGAACAGCGCTTCCTCCTGATGGAGCTGTATACCAGTTAATACTACCGCCACTTACAGAAGACGTAAATGTAGCAGTTTTTCCGGAACAGATTGTCGCGCTGGATGGCGTAACTGTTGGAGCTACTGGTGTTGGATTTACTGTAACAGTAAGAGCTGTTCTCGTCGAGCTCGCGCAGGCTCCGTCGTTAGACTCCGCGTAATAGGTAGTATTGCTTGTTAGCGCGGGCGTAGTAAAGCTGCTTCCCGTAGCGACCGGTGAACCACCGGAAGCGGAAGTAAACCAGCTAAACGAAGCTCCCGCTGGAGCGGACGCGTTGAACGTTATGGTTTGTCCGGCGCAGACCGTGGTATCTGTCGGGATCACGATCGGAGCACTTGGTCTTGGTAATACAGTTACCTCAAGCTGGGTCCGTGTACCGCTCGCGCAGGCTCCGTCGTTAGACTCCGCGTAATAGGTAGTAT
>JAEWAY010000014.1 GCA_023391415.1 Bacteroidota bacterium
CAGGGCTAGTACGATCCTTAAAGAACCAGGTATACGTATAACCATTTAGAGCCGAGCCGCCAGAGGTGTCAGCCAAAAACTCCAGACCTAGACCCTCGCCCGCGCAAATATCAAGCTCGACCTCATCGATATCTACAGAAACAGGCCGAGTACAAGCAGGACACTCTTTCGCCACTTCAACAGGAATACGCCCACATACATAGTCACTACCTTTTTTAAAGCCTATATTGAAAAAGTGTCCACCTTTAAGATTACTACCAGTTTGATCATTCTGAAAGCCCTGTCCCAATCCCCCTCTATGTAATATATCACCAGTCAGATCATCCTTAAAAGGTGTCCCCCCTTGGGTACATTCGGCGCGCCCAAGCTCGACTCCACCACTACCAACCATTCCACTCAAAGCATTCTTCATTGGTGAAATATAAAAATAGTAGCCTTCAGACGTACCAGGAATATCAATATTAGTCATTACAGTATAAGTGCTAACAAACTTATCAGTAGAGACGCCCATATTCCGAGTTTCAGAAATCCGCGCGACAGCGGTGCCCAACAATTTAGTTTCATCGGGAATCAAATGACCTTGAGCATTCTTCTTCGCCCCATATATACCCAAGTTAATATTCGCGGAGACTGTAGTACCTTCGTTAGATATACTGGTTCTAACAACTATATCAAACGAACTTAACGTTAATGACTCATATGCAACAAGCTGAGTCTGATAGTTGGGATTTATACCGGCGCTTAAATGGTCAAACCCCGTACTAAAAGTAGGATCACAAGCCTGATTTCGCTTGTAAACCATACCCTCCAGAAAAGTGGAATCTTCTACCCAGAGAATAAAAGTATCTGGTTTCACTTCCGTAAGACCTGTCAAATCAACCACCAGCCTGGTAGTATCGATCGAAGTACCAAGATAATCCCCTCCAGTCCTGGATGAATACCACGCGTACTTCGCTCCTTTGTTGTATACATCCTGCCCTACATGTACTCTAGCGTTTTTCTGACAATAAAAATTGTCACCAGGATCAAAAAAGTCCGGTAAGTTTAATGTTAACTTGGAAGTAGCTCTAGCTGTATCAAAAATATAACACCCGGCATTGGAACCTTTATAAACAATTTCGACTTTATATACACCAGTCTCCGAAGTCGTATGATTTAAGTGTGTTAAAGCGTTACCTTTCGCTATTTCAACATCATCTTTAAACCAAGTGATTTCATAAGAAGGGGCCAACGCGTTCGAAATCACGAAACCCGATCTTAGCGTTATTCCGCCAGCAAGATCAGATTCACAAATCAAGGTATCACCCGGAGTCAATCGAACAAAAGGTTCTGGATCCCTAAGATCACAGCCAGATGGTGGTATCATTCGAATGGCCCGAGTCTGACTTATTGTATTTCCAATTCCTAAAGTACCTTTTTCATTACAGCCCCAGGTATAAAAGTCTCCATCGGCCGTTCCATAAAACCCCCAGTGGTCTCCCCTATTGATTAATACTACATTATCATGAACCATTCCTGGAGCGTGTTCTATATATACAGGAAAATTCGATGTTCCGGTTGTTCCATTCCCAAGATACCCTCCTGTACATCCGCCACCACCGCCGCCCCAAGCGACAGGCTTATTATCAAGAGTAATAGCCATCCCAAAAGCTTGCCCACCACCAATTGCCTTCGCCAATAAATAGTCTCCATCTGATCCCGCTCCCGTAATATTTCCCGCGGCGACTCTTCTAGGTGTTGAACTTAGATTTCCCGCGATACCATCTCCATCTGATCCTCCCCAGTCATTCCCCCAGGCCCATATATGCCCATTGGCGTCCAAAGCAAAACCATTAACGTCCGAGGCCGCGATTTGCGTAATGTTCGATAAAGGATTTCCATCAGGTCCTATTACAGGAAACGCAAAAAAGCTAATAACCGTCTGAGCATCGTTTGGATTGGCCGTTCCATCTTCATTTCGTCCCAGAGTCCCATTTATACCATAGCCCCAAGAGTATACAGTTCCATTCACTAACGCGTACGCGACATTGTCCCCTGCAAATACCTGTTGGACACCTTCCAAAGGAGGCTCCCCCACTTTTGTTCCATCACGTACATACACAGCTTCGTATTTATCGACAAAGGTTCCATCCCCTAACATTCCATCCGAGCGAGTCGCAGCCTGACTATTTTGTCCCCAAGCTACCAGGCGTCCATCCTGTAGAATAGCGAAACTATTGTCGTTTCCCGCGTATACAACTTCCGCGTTGGTCAAATAACCATTAACATCCCTGTTTGACGCGGCAATGACAGATGAAGCTCTGACTCTAGTTGGAACTGTTACAGTAGCTCCCGCTGCACCATTACCAACCTGACCTTTATTATTATTCCCCCAAGCCCATACATTATCATCGCAATCTAAGGCCAAAAAATGCGCCCCCGACCCTGAATTGACTTGTTTTATATCAACTCCTCCCGGAAAATTAACAGGCATCGGACTAGTTACCGGATCTCCACCTCCAGAAACCCCAAGCCTACCGTCATCATTGCTTCCCCAAACATAAACTTTCCTATTGGAGCAAACAAAACTAGACACATTATTACCACCCGAAATCACCAAATCCTTTTGAGCTTCCGACGCAAATGTGACAAAAAACGCAAATGTCAAATAGACTATTTTTTTCATCATCCTATGGCAATCTCTATCGCTTGTTATTTTCATCTTTAATATTAGAAAAAATCATATACAACAAAATATAAACATGTTGAGATTATAGAATCCCATACTATATACTCTATATTCCGATAAAGGTAACACCCCACACAATCTTGTATTCTATTTTAACCGAGATATTATTTAAAGCCCTCCCTCCTAATTTCGATATCTCACCCATCAGCAATTTCCAAATATAAGAAAATTCAAAAAAACTATTGAAATGTTATAATATTATTCGGTTTATTTTTCGGTAAAACTTATTAACATTCCTAATGTTACCAATAATTATGTGACAAGCGAAAAAAAAACCGGCGGAGGCAATCGATCAACAGTTGAAAATGGCGCGTAAGCATGGCTAACCTTCATATTAAATATTTCAGGCGATTATAGAGCCTTTTATAGCTCATTCTCTATAAGGTCCAGACGGATGAACATTTTTATAGACGTATTATACCAAAAAAGCCGGGAGTGGTCAAGAAAGACGCTCCCGGCTTCTGGTATTCTAATATAATACCTCTACTATCCAATGCTTACAGACGCGACCTCTACTTCCGGACTGATCTTCTTCACCAGCCCCTGCAATACCTTGCCAGGGCCACATTCGATATATATCCCGGCCCCATCGGCCGTCATTCTATGAATGGATTGCGTCCATTTTACCGGAGCGGTCAATTGAGCGATCAGATTTTTCTTTATTGTTTCAATATCATCGGAAGGTTCCGCGTTGACATTTTGATAAACAGGACAAACCGGCTTAGTAAAAACAGCGCTTTGAATGGCTGCTTCCAGTTCCCGCGCCGCGGGTTCCATCATAGGCGAATGAAAACCTCCTCCTACTGGCAGAGGCAAAGCCCTCTTGGCACCCGCTTCCTTCATTTTTACACAAGCTTGCTCAACTCCTCCTATCGTGCCTGAAATCACCAATTGGCCGGGACAGTTATAATTGGCGGGGACCACAAGCTCCGTGATCGAATCGCATATTTCTTCCACCCTGGCGTCCTCAAGACCCAATACAGCCGCCATGGTCGAGGGGTTGATCTCACAAGCCTTCTGCATGGCCAAAGCTCTTTTATATACAAGCTTAAGACCATCCTCGAAAGACAAGGCTCCCGCCGCCGTCAGCGCGGAAAACTCTCCAAGTGAATGTCCCGCCACCATATCCGGAGCGAAATCATCCGCGAGCTTCGCCAAAATAACACTATGTATAAATATGGCCGGTTGCGTCACTCTGGTCTGTTTCAATTCGTCAGCCGTACCTTCAAACATAACTCGGGTAATGTCAAAACCAAGTATTTCATTAGCCTGGGCGAACAATTGTCTCGCGGTTTCAGATTTTTCATACAGATCTTTACCCATACCCGGAAACTGAGCTCCCTGGCCGGGAAAAACATACGCTTTTTTCATCAATTCTTATTTCTATTGTTCCGCGAAAATAGAAAAGATTTTCAAGAAGGAAACAACCACTCATTTCCCGCGGTCAAACACTATTTGTTCACCAGGCGCTTCACCTGTCTTCCGTATTTCCGGAAATCTGGCCGAGCAAGCGTATCCAGCCTTTCAAATCCATGATATCGTCTTCCGGATTCAATCTTCGTCTGAATGTCACGCGAGCCGAATAAAAATATACTCCATCACTCAAAGGCTCTCCTCCCAGATTCCTTCCATCCCATAAAATTAATGGATCCCCTTCGTAGCGGTACAGTTCACTTCCCCAACGATTATAGACGGTAAACAAGACTTTTTCCGTATTGACCATCCCGCGTAAAGGCCTGAAAATATCGTTTGAGCCATCGCCATTGGGCGTAAAAAGATTTGGCAACGCGTAACGCGCGCAAATATCCGTACAAATCCTGTTGCTACGAGCGCTCTCTACTTGATAAGAACTAACCGCGGTTACTTCATAGCAACCTGCCAGGGATGTCGAATCCATATGTATAAATGTCAACTCGTTAAGCGAAGCTAACCAATCAGCCTCCGCATTTACTCTGGGTGAAAAATAAAGATTATAATAAGCGATGCCCGGATTACAAGGCTCCTCCAGGTCGGGAATCCAGCTTAATGAATTACTCGTCTCCTCAACCGGCGCGCAGGCTAGCGGATCCAAAAAAAGCCGCGGAGGACAAGGCGCGGATGAATCAACGGGAGTAACACATATTTCCGGCGAACGATTATTAATCAAGAACCGCTTTAACGAATCCAGACAATAGCTCCCTATCGCTTCCACATAATAGCATAAGGTATCTTCACGATTCAGATTGGAATCCGTATATGAGCCCATCTCCCCGGATTTTATCATCGCGTATTGACTCTCTCCCACTTTACGTTTATAAATGGTATATCCATAGGGCTCAGTCTTCCATGGAACCTGATGATTCCAGGCCAGCGAGACGCTCTCCGAGCCGGGAACAATCGTAAGCTCCAAAGTGGAAAACACCGGAGATTCCGCGACTTTTACTTCTCCCGCGAACAATTCTACGCTATAATGCCAGGGAACAAGACTATTCAATCCTTCATCAAGATAAAATGTATCCTCCAGCGCGGAAATTTTAGCGATTTCCTCCATGGTCTTTTCCGGAAACAAACCAGCGCCTCTTTTAATCCTATAGGTATATGGCGCCTTATATATACTTGTATCCAGATTAAGTAAATACAACCAAGCAAGCTGAATTTTTCCATTGACAGGATCACTCCCCAGTATCGAAGCTTTTACAGGAATTGGCGCCCGGTTGTCGGGGGCCGCGCAAACTTGTTCGGAAAACGCGCTTTCCCCTCCCTTTTGTCCCGAAAACTTCGCTTTAAGGACATAGCAATAATAATTTCCCTGAGCCAATCCCTTGCCCTGATCATCGTCCATATACGAAGTATGGTCAAGACTGACCTGGGCGATCTTTTGAAAACCAAAATCCGCGGGTTCCATACGCTCGCACAGGGCGATATCATAGTCAATCGAATCACATTGTTTTCGATAAATCTCAATAATGCCATTTCCTATTCCAGGGCAAGCGTACTGATCCCATGAAAGCCGAACCGCGCTTTGAAGCTCCTCCGCCAAAAGATTATGTATTGTTGGAGCCAACAACTTGATGTTCCATGTTTTAAGATCAAACAACTGTTCTCTATTGGGAGGCAGGTCTTCCGCTTTGAAGACGACCTGATATGGCTCCTTTCTGACCAAAGCGCAAGTAGTCTTCCAGATAAATTCGCCAGCCGCGGGATTCGATTGCGGATTCGGATTCTCCAGAGCAAATCCGGCTGAAGCGCTCCCAAGTGAGTATACTCCGCTATAAGATCGGAGATTGATACGGTCATTATCCGGATCCGTAGCGCTTACCCAACCTTTTAGTTCCGCGTTGGCCACTACGCAGGTATCATTGGGGACTTTTAAGACCGGCGGCCTGTTCTCCGTTTTCTCCACCGCGATTTGCATATCCCGCAATACAAAGCCAATACGAATACCATTACGCCACTCCTCTATCAAGAAAGCCACATTATAAAGGCCTTCCTCCCTGGGTCTATCCCATACCAAATCGCCGGTAACAGGATTCAGTGACAAGCCATTCATAAACTGGTATCGCGGCACATCGAGTGTCGCCGACTGTTTTGGAACAACAAGCTTATAAGACAGACTATCCCCATCAACGTCAAAAGCGCCCGCGTTGTGTACAAAGACAACTCCGACAGAAGCTTTGTCCAGTGGCGGCACATGCAATACAGGCGTATTGTTGGCGTTAGCGGATAAAGACGAGACCAGTACGTAAGTTTCTATATAAAACGGATAAGGGTCCGAGATCCCTCCATCAATGTTTCGTATTTCATTGTTCCGGTTTTCTTCGATAAAGCTGACAACATATACTCTTGGTCCGGCGAAGGTGTATGTAAATACAAAATCATTCTTATAAGTCTCCGCGAAGTCGCCTACGACCGATCGGTTATTTCTCCGGACAGAATCTACTTTTACGCCATTGACATATATGTCAGCGTAAAGCAGGTCCAATTGATTATTGGTACTGGTAATCGCCTCAATATTGGTATAAACTGTGAGATAAAAGCGCCAGGTATATCCCGAAACGAATTCCGCCGTCATGTCGCCCGCTCTCAGATGCGTCGCGCGCGTCTCGAACACAGCCGCCACCAAAACAAAAAAAGAAAGTACTGCGATATGTCTCATAACCATAATCATGTTAGTCGCGGAGTATAAAGTACTTCGCGCGAGACATATTGTTTTTGGAAAAAAATATTCCGCCAACTATTTAGACCAGTATTAAATTAAAAAAACTACCCGGAGTCCCCTTGATTTATTGGTCCCGCGGTGTAAATTTGAGCTATTGATATTTTGTTAACAATAAATTTGAAATAATTAAGAAATGAGCTGGTTTAAGAACGCCTTATCCGGAGCGGTGGGGCAGAAAGTAATCATGGCGATTACCGGATTGTTTTTGATAACATTCCTGCTGGAACATTTAATAGGTAATTTGCTCTTATTAAATCCAGACGGAGAAGTCTTCAACGACTACGTGGAGTTTATGGGCAACAACCTGTTCATCAAAATAATGGAATACGTTCTTTTTTCAGGTTTCATTATTCACATCATATACGCGGCGATCATTACCGCGAAAAACAAGAAGGCCAGGCCTGTATCCTATCATTACAACGAACCTTCAAAAAACAGCAGTTGGTTTTCCAGAAATATGGGCTTGTCCGGTTCCATGGTGCTCATCTTCCTGATCGTCCATCTTAACGATTTCTTTGTACCTTACAAAATCACCAATTCCATGGAGCCCACCATGTATGACGCCGCGATCATCAAGTTTGGCAATCCCATCTTTGTGGTATTATACGCGGGAGCCATGATACTCCTGGCGTTTCACCTGAACCATGGATTTCAGAGCGCTTTCCAGACGTTGGGACTACGTCATCCAAAGTATACCCCGATTATAAAAGGCCTTGGCACAGGATTCTCTATTGTAGTACCTGCCGCTTTCGCCATGATTCCCATATTTATCTACTTGTTCAGACAATAAAAGACCCATTCCAATCATGATATTAGACAGCAAAGTTCCGGAAGGACCACTGGCGGAAAAATGGACAAAACACAAATTTAATCTTAAGCTTGTAAACCCGGCTAATAAAAGGAAGTACGAGGTTATTGTCGTTGGTACGGGTCTGGCTGGCGCCTCGGCGGCGGCTACGCTTGCCGAGCTTGGATATAATGTAAAAGCTTTTTGTTTTCAGGATAGCCCAAGAAGAGCGCACAGCATAGCCGCTCAGGGAGGTATAAACGCCGCGAAAAACTATCAGAACGATGGTGACAGCGTATACCGGTTGTTTTATGATACGATAAAAGGTGGCGACTACCGCGCGCGGGAGTCCAACGTACACAGACTGGCGGAAGTAAGCGTCAACATAATAGACCAATGCGTGGCTCAGGGAGTGCCGTTCGCTCGTGATTACGCGGGATATCTGGACAACCGTTCTTTTGGTGGCGCTCAGGTATCCAGGACATTCTACGCGAGAGGACAAACGGGGCAGCAGCTCTTGTTGGGCGCGTATAGCGCTTTGAGCCGTCAGATTGGTCTTGGCAAGGTAAAAATGTACTACCGTACGGAAATGCTTGATCTGGTTGTAACAGACGGTCACGCGCGAGGTATCGTTTCAAGAAATCTCGTAACCGGAGAAATCGAGACGCACGCGGCGCACGCGGTACTTCTTTGCACGGGTGGCTATGGAAACGTATTCTACCTTTCTACCAACGCCCAAGGATCCAACGCTACGGCTATCTGGCGAGCGCATAAAAAAGGCGCCTTCTTTGGCAATCCTTGTTTCACTCAAATCCACCCAACCTGTATTCCGGTTTCCGGAGACCATCAATCCAAGCTAACCCTTATGAGCGAGAGTTTGCGAAACGATGGCAAAGTATGGGTGCCGAAACAGCCCGGAGATAAAAGAAAACCAAGCGAAATTCCGGAAAATGAACGCGACTACTTCCTGGAAAGAAAATATCCTTCTTTCGGAAACCTTGTGCCAAGAGACGTGGCGTCCAGAAACGCGAAAGAGCAGTGCGACGCTGGAAAGGGCGTTGGACAAAGCGGACTAGCGGTTTATCTTGACTTCGCGGACGCGATCAATCGTATGGGAGAAGATCAGGTAAGAGCGAAATATGGCAACCTGTTTGACATGTATGAGCAAATTACCGGAGAAAATCCATACAAAACACCTATGCGCATCTATCCCGCGGTACATTATACCATGGGAGGCCTATGGGTCGACTATAACCTACAGACTACCATACCGGGATGCTTCGCCCTGGGCGAGGCCAACTTCTCCGACCACGGAGCGAACCGCCTTGGAGCCAGCGCCCTTATGCAAGGACTCGCTGATGGTTATTTTGTAATTCCCTATACACTTGGAAACTACCTGGCGGAAATAGGACCAGCCAAACTGGATATCAATCACCAGGCGTTTAAAGACGCTGAAAAAGAGGTAAAGGAACGTCTGGGCAAACTGCTTTCCATCAACGGAACAAAAACGGTAGTAGAGTACCATCGCGAACTGGGCGGAATCATGTGGGATTATTGCGGTATGGCTAGAAACGCTGAAGGATTGAGAAAAGCGAAAGGATTGATTCAGGAGTTACGTAAGGATTTCTGGCAAAACGTAAAGGTGAGTGGTAAGAACGAGGAGTTTAACCAAAACCTGGAACGCGCGAACCGAGTAGCCGATTTCCTTGAACTGGGCGAACTGATGGTAGACGACGCTCTCAACAGGAACGAATCCTGTGGCGGTCACTTTAGGGAAGAATACCAGACCGCTGAAAACGAAGCGAAACGCGACGATGAAAACTATGCCTATGTAGCCGCGTGGGAATATAAGGGAGAGGACGCGCAAGAGGTACTACATAAGGAAGAACTGAAGTTTGAAAACGTAAAACTGACTCAGAGAAGCTATAAATAGAGTTTTTCCGATAACCCGTATCGCTTCCTTCTTGATAGAAGCGATACGCCAACAACAAATAATTAAAGAATCGTTTTATATCTAAAACATATACAGCATGAATCTTACAGTTAAAGTCTGGAGACAAAAAGATGCTAAATCGTCAGGCAAAATGGTTAGCTACGAAGTAAACGACGTATCTCCGGACATGTCGTTTCTCGAAATGTTTGACGTGCTGAACGAAAAGCTAATCAAGCAGGGTGATGACCCCATCGCTTTTGATCACGACTGCCGTGAAGGTATCTGCGGGATGTGCAGCATGTATATCAATGGTCGTCCTCATGGCCCCAAAACCGGTATCACAACCTGTCAGTTGCACATGAGAAGCTTTAAAGACGGCGATACCATTATCGTCGAACCCTGGAGAGCGGCTTCCTTTCCTGTTATAAAAGACCTGGTAGTAGACAGAACCTCGTTTGAGAGAATCATGCAGGCTGGCGGCTTCATATCCGTAAATACGGGTGGAGTGCCCGACGCCAACGCTATCCCGATCGCCAAGCCAGACGCGGACGAAGCGTTTGATTCCGCTACCTGTATTGGATGTGGCGCTTGTGTCGCGGCGTGCAAAAACTCTTCCGCCATGCTTTTCGTCTCGGCGAAAATCTCTCAACTAGCACTTCTTCCACAAGGACAGATCGAACGCGCGGAGCGGGCAGCTAAAATGGTTGAACAGATGGACGAGGAAGGCTTTGGCGCGTGCAGCAACACCGGAGCATGCACCGTAGAATGCCCCAAAGAAATATCGCAGGCGAATATCGCCCGGCTCAACAGAGAGTATATCAAATCTCATCTGGGATGAAATTTTACCAAAAAAGGAGGCGCCGACGCCTCCTTTTTATTTAGAGAGCGTTTCAAAGCGCGCTCAAAATTAAATTCTCTTCACTCCAACCTCGGGAATCCTCCTTCGGTTATATATCAGACTGATCAAATAAGCCTGTGAAACATCTGCTGATATTTCTTACTCTTTATTTTTATCTCGTTGACAAGTCTCTGGCGCAAATCGACGTATCGGAAGCTTATGGAGACCTGTTTACGAGCGTACAACTCGCGGGGATATTTGAAGACAGTAAGACATTTCCGGATTGCGCGCCTCGTCGACCGGCGCGCGACATTCTGAACGATTATCAGCGTTTGCAGCGAGACAGCCTTTTTAGCTTGAAAGCGTTCATACTCGAGAATTTCAGACTTCCGGAATATCCTCAGCCAAACAACGCGGACAATATGGTTTCTCAAGATATTTCCTCCCATCTGATTCAGCTATGGAGCATACTGGAGCGACCAGCGGACACCATTCACAATACTTCGCTCATTCCTCTGCCATACCCATATATTGTACCCGGAGGCAGATTCAGGGAGATATATTATTGGGACAGCTACTTCACCATGCTGGGGCTGATAAGAAGCGGCGAGGTGGAACTTGCTGAAAACATGCTGGCCAACTTCGCCCACCTATTGGAAACCTATGGTCATATTCCCAATGGAAACCGCGCGTATTACCTGTCAAGGTCGCAACCTCCTTTCTTTTCCCTGATGGTGGATCTTATCGCCAGAGAAAAAGGAGACTCCATCTATACGCGTTATCTTCCCCACCTTCAAAATGAATATGACTTCTGGATGTGGGGGCAAGATAGCCTTCACGCCTCCAATGGCTACAACGCGTATCGCAGAGTAGTCCGGCTGCCAAACGGAGCTATCCTCAACCGATACTGGGACGACCTTGACACACCGCGTCCTGAATCGTATAAAGAAGATTTCGAACTGGGAAAATCCGTTCAAAACCCCTCCATATTATATAGAAATATCCGCGCCGCGTGTGAATCCGGCTGGGACTTCAGCAGTCGCTGGCTTTCCGATCCCGATGATTTGCTCACGATACGAACGACTGAACTTGTCCCCGTCGATTTAAACTGCCTGTTGTATCACCTGGAAAATGTTATCGCCCGATGCCACGAAATCAATGGAGACAAGGATCTCGCTAAAGCGACGCGAATCCTGGCCCGAAAGCGAAAAAAAGCGATCGCGCTTTATTGCTGGAATAAAGAGCTCGCTTATTTCACAGATTACGACTTCATTCATCAGCGACAAAGCGCTATACCCACTATGGCAGGCTCCTTCTGTCTTTTTTTCAAGATCGCGACTTCTCCCCAGGCTAAAGCGATGGCCGACATATGGGAAAATCGCTTTCTAAAGAAAGGCGGATTGACCGCGACTTTAATCAATTCCGCCCAACAATGGGACGCTCCCAACGGTTGGCCTCCCCTACAGTATATGGCTATTATAGGCCTCCAACAGTATAAGTTATACAGATTATCCGGAGAAATTGCCCGAAGATGGCTATCTTTAAACAAAGCTGTCTTTGAGGACTCGGGTAAGATGATGGAAAAGTATAATGTAGTTGTACCGGATGTAAAAGCGGCGGGTGGCGAATATCCAACACAGGATGGCTTTGGCTGGACAAATGGAATTTATCTCCAGCTATCAAAATAAAATCACCAATCCCCTGTTAAAGATAAGTATGAAGTTTCTTATCCGCCTATTTTCCTTATCTATATTTTCAACCAGTACCTACGCGCAGGAAGCGATCATATACCCTGATTACGCGCACGCGCTCAGCGCGTATATCCAATACCCTTCCACCCAATATAATGAACAAGGCGCAGGAGAATATCTTAGAAGCTATTGCGAAGAACAAGGGCTTTATACCAAGGTTCTGGACACATCCGACCAGTCATACAACTTTATAGCGTCGCTTTATCCAATATCCTCCGGCAAACCCAATATCGTCTTTTTGAACCATATGGATGTGGTACATCCGGGCGACTCGTCTCTCTGGACTTACCCGCCGTTTTCCGGAACAATCGCGGATGGCTATGTATGGGGAAGAGGCGCGATAGACAATAAGGGGATGGCCATAGCGCAAATAACCGCCACCCGGAAACTACTGGAGCAACTAGATGGACAGGAACTCCCATTCAACGTAAGCGTATTATGCGTATCCGATGAGGAAAATGGCGGTCACCGGGGAGCGATGCGTATCGCGGGACATCATCTGGATAAGTTAAACATCAAACTGATATTAGGCGAAGGCGGTAGCGGCGTACGAGGCATCGTGAGTTCAAATCCGGAAAAAATCGTATTTGGAACATCAACGGCCGAAAAATCAAAAGTAGTACTTAAACTTCGTCTTGACCTCGAAAGTTCCGGTCACGGCTCGGTGCCACCAAAGGAATACGCCTCCAAGGAAATGATTTTCGCTTTGCAGCGTCTGCTCACAGGGAAACAAGAAATTATTCTGTCAAGGATTCCTGTAAAGTCATTGAAGCTGCTCGGCAAGGAAGAAAAAGGGCTAAAAGGCTTTGTACTTAAAAACTTCACCTTTTTCGCCTTTAAGCCTTTCGTAAAGAAGGAGATCAAAAAAGACCCGATGATTTCATCCTTCTTTACCAATACCATCACCCTTACAAATCTCAACGCGTCCAGTGGGGATCACAACCAGATCAGCCAGTATATCGAAGCGGTACTCGATTGCAGACTTATACCGACCACGGAACCAAAACAGTTTATCCGCCAGGTAAAAAGACGACTAAACGACCGGCGTATCAAAATCAGTGTGGAGCATGAAGAAATCACGGGCCCGCGCTCTCATGTACCGGAGTACTACACCCTGCTGTCCCAGTCCCTTCAAGAAGTATTTCCTAATAGTCTGAATCTGGAAATCATTTTTCCGGCTACTACGGACAATTATATATTCCGCAATAAGGGAATTCCCGTGTTTGGCCTCTTTCCCGCCGTGTTTAAAGAAGAAGAGCTAAAAAGTATCCACGCGGAAAATGAACGCGTAAGCCTGAAAAGTATAGAAGAAGGAATTCAGGTATATCATACTTTTCTAAACAAATTGATTCCATTAAACTGGGATCCGGCAAACGCAAACGCCCGGTCCGAATCAATCACGGAACATTAAGAAGGCCTTATGGAGCTATGAATTGTAAGTCGCGATCGCGGAGCTTTATGTTACGCGGGCGGGGATTTTCTTAGGTGGATAACACGCGACGAATGCAATAAAACGGGAGTCTACTTCTACCTCATGCCATTGAGCGCCAGCAATCAATCCCACACACTTCCCGATCCTACATAATGCCGGCCTTATTCAGGGCCTCCCGGTATTTATCCGCGTTAATCTTATGATCTTCAAATGTTTCAGTAAACCAATGACATCCAGACATATCGTCTCTAGCGCAAAAATACAGATAATCATGATCTTCATAATCAAGCACCGCGTCTATAGCCCAGGCGGGAGTACAATAAATTGGTCCCGGAGGTAAGCCGTAGTGGCGGTATGTATTGTACAGTGAATTGATTTTACGGTCTTTGTAGTACACCCGCTTCGCTCCAAACTTACGGGCCGCGTAAACAACGGTTGGATCGGATTGCAAACGCATGTTTTTGTCCAGACGATTGAGATATACCCCGGCCACTTTCGGCATTTCTTCTTTATTTTTAGTCTCCGAATATACGATGGAGGCCAGAATAGTAATATCTTCTCTTGAAAGCTTTAACTTATCCGCTTTCTCCCGTCTTTCCTCATTCCAGAAAAAACAATATTGATGATGCATACTTTCCAGCAATTCCCTGGCCGTAATATCCACCGGCATGTAATACGTTCCCGGCACAAAAACAGAAAATACATTTTCTTTCGTATACCCCAGGCTATCTAAAAACCGGGTATCCCTCAACAAGGTCCATACTTCGGACTTATTCACTTTCTTGAGCGGCGTACAAACCTTTTCGATTACATTTTTCCGCAATTGATATGAAGGTACTTCTATACGCGCGTAGGCGGGAGAACTTTCTTTAGTCAACTCAGAAATAATCTTATAATTATTCCACCCTTTCTTAAAGATGAAAAGCCCCTGGCTTATCTGGCTTACACCTCTGAGTTCCGCCATACTACGCAATAAAAGACTACTTTTGATAATACCACGACTTTGCAGCGTATCGGCCAGGGCATGGACTGAAACAGGTTTTTTGACCAAATAGTAATGTTTATCAGCCTGAAAAGCTATATTTGGAACAAGAAGAATTTTGTACAGGACAAACAAAAAAGTAAAAACAAACAGCGCGAGTCCGGATTTCCACCATAGGGCCGAGGGGATAAGGGGTGATGATTTTCTCTTTCTTTTACCCATACGTACAATTAAATATAAGTAAATTCCTGTTATTGAACAATCATTCCATTCAAGACCATACCTGCTTCCATGATTACCATCATTTCGGCTACCAACCGTGTAAACTCAAGATCGTTTCAAGTCGCCACCTTATATCAGAATCTTCTGAAAATAAAGAATATTGACAGTCAGATCATCAGCCTGACAACCCTGCCGGCGGATTTTCTTCATAGCGCGTTGTATGAAAACACCGGAAAAAACGAAGAGTTCAACACCTTACTATCCCAAATGAGGAATTCTGAAAAGTTTATTTTCATTGTTCCGGAATACAATGGCTCCTTTCCGGGAGTCTTGAAATTGTTTATCGACGGTATGCCCTACCCTTCTCCTCTGGCTGGAAAAAAGGCTGCTTTGGTTGGAATAGGTACAGGAGCGATGGGTGGCGCGCTGGCGCTAAGCCATTTTACCGACATACTTCATTTTCTTGGCATGCATGTTCTGGCGAACAAGATACGACTCGCCCGGGTAGGAGGCTTGTTGACGGAAGGCAAAATCAGCGACGAGTTTTTGGTCGGTTTGATAGGAAACCAGATCAAAGATCTGATTTCCTTCTAAACAAACCTATTTTCTTGTTCTAAGCGCCATTAATCGACATTGTCGTGAAGGAACCGATTGTTTCCCAGAATCTCATTGTCATCGTTGAGATTGAAACGACTGATTTTATTTTCAGAAGAATGCGGTTGCTCAGGCAGATCTACTTTTCTTCTCAAATACGCGGGCACTTCCAACTGATTTTTAAAATCGCCGGGATTCATTTCAAGTGGCGTATTCAAATTCTTCAAGCGTTTGATACGTTCCATCGCCTGCTGTTGCAGCATACGCTTTTTCTCCTCCATCTCATTGACAAAGTCAAACTGCCCCTGCGTGGACTCCGGCTCTCTGGCGCGCTCGATCCTGTCCGGAGCGTATGGCCGCTGACCATGATTATTCATGGCGTTGTCCGGTATGTGGGAAATCGGCTCGGATGGCTTGCCATATACAGGATATTCCGGTTGCTGAGGAGGTTCTTGCCTGAATATGATATTTTGCCGCTCATGCTGATTATGAACAGGAGGATTTGGCGCGTATCGCTCCGGCTCGGGGGCCTTCGGATCTTCCGCCACCGGCTTGCCATACGCGAACATGTCCCGGTTTTCGGGTTTTGAAGGCGCCGGCTCAGCGGAAACCGCCGGTTGCTGATCCCGTTCAAGATCAAAAATCTTTTTCCGGTTTAAATCCGTTTTTTCATAATTATGATCAAAGCCTGTCGCGATAATGGTCACACGGATATTGCCACCCAGGTTCGAATCGATGCCTTGCCCCCAGATCATCTCAGCCTCATCGCCGGCTTTTTCTTCAATATAGGAAGTGATCTCGTTAAGTTCTTTCACCGTAAGCTCCGCGTCTTCGCCGGATACGAGAGAAAGCAGAATTCTCTTCGCTCCATGGATATCCGTATTGTCCAGCAATGGAGAGCAGATGGCCTCCTCGGCGGCTTTGCGGGCCCGGGTTTCACCATTGGCGACGGCCGATCCCATGACGGCGGCTCCTGAACTCTTCATGACCGTCTTCACGTCTTCAAAGTCCACATTGACATGGCTGGTCACCGTGATGATTTCAGCGATACTTTTCGCCGCGGTGGTAAGGACGTTGTCCGCCATTTCGAAGGCCTGGCGCATTGTCAGGTTATCGTTGATATCAAACAACTTGTCATTGACAATTACCAATATGGTGTCGCAGTATTGCTTTAGCTCCGCGATACCGGTCTTGGCCGCCTGGAGCTTTTTGCGCCCTTCAAAGCCAAAAGGCAGTGTAACGATACCTACCGTCAGGATCTCAAGCTCGCGAGCGATCTTGGCGATCACCGGAGCGGCGCCGGTTCCGGTTCCCCCTCCCATACCCGCGGTAATAAACACCATCTTGGTTCCGTCACTGAAAAACTCCCTAATCTCTTCCTTACTTTCCATCGCCGCGTTATGTCCTGTTTCCGGATTGGCTCCGCAACCAAGCCCCTGCGTCAACCCTATTCCAATCTGCAACTTGGTAGGCACAGGGCTGCTCCTCAGCGCCTGGACATCGGTATTACAGACGACAAACTCCACATCCTTAATACCCTGGTTGTACATATGGTTGACCGCGTTGCTGCCACCACCCCCTACTCCAACAACCTTTATGATGGATTTGTGATGAGCGGGAAGATCAAATTTATATGGTGTAGACATAGGCTTAAAGTTTTCTGTTAACGGAAACAATTTATGTTTATCTGATTAGGGTCGCTTTATTTAATAATTACTTTTGTCGTCAAGATCGTCGATCAACAATCCTTTGATCCGATCGGTCATTTTTTTCAGAATCTGCCCGCCGGAGTCTTTTTTGGCGGTCTTCGCGTTGCCTGATACGCCATGCGAATACTCGGAGTATCTGTTTTCTCTTTCATCAATGGAACTGTATCCTGTAAGGACAAGGCCTACGGCGGTAGAATACATGGGACTTTTCACCACTTCAATCTTGCTCTTGCCCAAGTGCTGATTGGGATGTCCGATCCGCACAGGCTTCCCGGTCATATACTCAAATAATTGCTGCACACTTTGCAATTGGGCGCCGCCTCCGGTCAACACAATCCCTCCGCCAAGGCGATCCTCATATCCCGAATAAATGATCTCGGCGTGGACCAGCTCGATAATTTCTTCCATCCGGGCCTGAATGATATGCGACAGATTTTTGACGGATATTTCTTTAGGCGGCCTGTTATGAAGCCCTGGAATAGAAATCATTTCATTGGGGCAGGCTTCTTCGGCGAAGGCTTTTCCAAACTTTGTTTTCAACAATTCCGCCTGCTTCAACATCACGTTGCATCCCTGTTTGATATCTTGTGTTATGATATTTCCACCAAAAGGAATCACGGCGGTATGCCGGATGATATTATCCTGGAATATGGCGATATCCGTGGTTCCGCCCCCGATATCGACAAGCACTACTCCCGCTTCTTTTTCTTCATCGCTTAGGACCGATATGGCGGAAGCCAGAGGTTCCAATACCAGATTTTCTATTTCGAGACCAGCTTTCAGCACGCATTTGTTGACATTATTGATCGCGTTGGTCTGCGCGGTAATCACGTGAAAGTCCGCTTCAAGCCGCACTCCGAGCATTCCGACAGGATCTTTTATACCGGGCTCATAGTCGACGATATAGTCCTGAGGCATGACATGGATGATCTCGCTGCCAAAAGGCATGACTGTCTTATACATATCCGCGTTCAAGCGTTTCACGTCGTCTACGGTAATCTCATCGTCCGAAGAATCCCTGGTGATACTGCCATGATGCATGGAACTTTTAATATGCTGTCCCGCGATACCTACATTGACCACCTTAATATTTATACCGGCCTGCTCTTCCGCGTCCCTTACCGCCTTTGTAATAGCGTTGACCGTAGTATTGATATTGGTCACCATACCTCTGATCACACCTTCGGAAACAGCTCGGCCCATACCAAGGATTTCAAGCTTGCCATATTCATTCTGGCGGCCTACCATCGCTACTATTTTTGTGGTTCCGATATCCAGGCCAACTACAAGTTTATCTTTCTGCATATTCTCGAAAAATATTTTATTCGCAAACGATCTGATTCTTAAACTTCAGGCTTACTCGTTTATAGTAATTATATCCCTTGAAGGGATACACCCTCTTATAAAAGACTTTCAGCTTCCGGAATTTTTCCTCCATATCGTCCGGTGTACCAAATTCAATTTTCTGATCGCCGATCTGCGTGTAAAACACGATTTCACCATTCCCCCCGATAGTCATCTGCGCGATCTGCGCTTTCCAGAAACGATCGCCGGAGATATACCTGATCAAGTCAAAATAAGCCTTCCCTTTGGCCGACGTCAAAAAATCAGCGTCTTTCAATTTTTCCGCGTATGGCCCATCGATCAACATCACCCTGGCTGTAAATTTGGCGGATGAAGGCAGACTTTGCCCATTCTCCCCAATATACGCGTTCGGGCCTTTCTGGTCAACAATTCTCGCTATTGGCTTACATTGCGTTACATTGACAGTAAGATTTCCTTTATGATCTTTGTATACCTGCGCGTCTTCTACAAAATTATGGGATTTGATACGGACTTCAAGCTCTTTAAGGCTTATGTTATCCACATATTGGCCGATAACCGCGTCCGAACCGTTCATCGTAATCAGGTTAAGCACATCGGATTTACCTACAAAGTAATTATCATGCCGGTAGTCGACATGCACGAAGACGTCTCTGACCGTTTTATATGATTGCTCTCCAGCCACAAAACCCATCATCAGCACGATGCCCGCCCCTATGGAAAGCAGGACGGCGTACTTTTTTATCCGAATATCCTTAATCCATTTTTTCATGACTTACAATGCTTCTTATCGGTTCGACAAAACGGTCGATATCGCCCGCTCCCATGGTAATCAACACGTTTGTATCCAGTATCTTGATCTTCTCCATAAGCGCCTCCTTTTCCACGACGCTCTTATCGCTCAATGTCAGTCTTCCAAGCAGCGCTTCCGATGTAATCCCCTCTATCGGGACTTCTCTGGCCGGATAAATCGGCAAAAGGATCACCTCGTCGGCTATGGAAAGACTTTGGGCGAAATCATCCATAAAATCTCTTGTTCTTGAAAAAAGATGAGGCTGAAAGACTACGGTGACCTTTCTGTCGGGATACAGTTCCCTGGCCGCGGTCAAGGTCGCCTCTATTTCAGCCGGATGATGCGCGTAATCGTCAATATAGACCAGATGGCCGTCCGCGTATATGGTTTCGAAGCGTCTTTTTACTCCCTTAAACGAGCGCAAAGCGCTTTTTATGTCTTCCGCCGATACGCCCGCCTCCCTGGCCGCGGCGAAGGCGGCGGCGGCGTTGTATACATTATGACGTCCCGGCAACCCTATTACTACATTCTCAACAGACTCCACGCCTTCAATGTCGAACTCGAAAGCGCCATTCCGGATCCGGATATCTCCGATTTTCAGCTCGCTGTCTTTTTGGCCAAAAATCATTCGTCTGCGCCCCTCCCGCCCTCCTAAGAGCGGCAAGCCTGAGCGACAGATGATCAGGCCGCCGGAAACGACCTGATCGGCAAACTCGTTGAACGAATCCACCACCTGACGATCGTCTCCATATATGTCCAGATGATCAGCGTCCATACTGGTGATGATGGCCGTATGAGGATACAACTGCAAAAACGAGCGGTCATACTCGTCCGCCTCGACAACCATGATCGCGTCGCCGGCGGCCGGATCACCAAGCAGCAGATTGGAATCATAGTTTCTGGCGATACCGCCGATAAAGGCGAAAACGTTCTTTCCTGATTCTTTCAAGATGTGCGCGACCATGGACGAGGTCGTCGTTTTGCCATGCGTGCCCGCTATGGCGATCGTATAAAACGACCGCGTAAGCATGCCCAATACTTCGGAGCGCTTGCGGACATCGTAGCCGCCGGCTCTGAAATAAGCGAGTTCGCCATGTGACGGAGGCACCGCCGGAGTATAAATCACCAGTGTTTCCGGCTTCTTGAACGCCTCCGGAATATTTTCCCCCAAATCTTCATAATGAATCAGTATTCCCTCGGATTCAAGCTGGGTGGTCAACGATGAAGACGTAAGATCATAACCACCAACCATGAATCCCTGGCTTTTGAACCAGCGGGCCAAGGCGCTCATGCCTATCCCTCCGATGCCGATCAGGTAAATATTCTGGTAGTTCGCAATCATTCGCTTAATCGTCTTTTATTTCTTTCTTTTATCAGTAATCGTCCGGACCAATCGGGCGATTTCCATGGCCGCGTCGGGACGCCCCAGCGTCTTTATGTTTTTGCTCAGCCGACCACGCGTATCCGGATTTTTGAACAGACTTATCAGTTCATCTACCAGTCGCTCCCGAGCCTCGTCGTCCTTTACCAGAAGCGCCGCGTCTTTCCTCACCAAAGCCATCGCGTTTTTAGTCTGATGGTCTTCCGCCACATTGGGCGAAGGAACCAGAATAACAGGCTTTCCAACCAGAGAAAGCTCAGAAATGGACAAGGCGCCCGCTCTCGACACTACGATGTCGGCCGCCGCGTAGGCCAAATCCATCTCATAGATAAATTCAAAAGCTTTGGCGTCAGTAAATTTCCTGACCCTCTCCTTCGCTTTTTCCGCGTACCACTTACCCGTCTGCCAGAGCACCTGCGCGCCTTCCTGTTCGATCCGCTCCAAGCCTTCGTCTATACTTTCATTGATCGTGCGGGCTCCGAGACTTCCTCCGATCACAAGCAAAGTCGGCTTGTCCGGATTCAATCCAAAATGACCAATCGCCTGCTCCCTTTTGAAGTCTACGGCTATAATATCCTTCCTGACCGGATTGCCTGTAAGCGCGAGCTTATCCGAAGGAAAAAACTTTTCCATACCTTCATAAGCTACGCAGATCTTTTCCGCTTTGGAAGCCAATACTTTATTCGCCACCCCCGCGTAGCCATTCTGCTCCTGAATCAGGGTAGGAACACCTATGCGGGAAGCCGCGTACAACAAAGGGAAACTGGCGTATCCTCCCACCCCGATAGCGATATCGGGCTTAAACTCGCGAATAATTTGTTTCGCCCGGCGATAGCTGCTCAATATCTTGACTGGAAAAAGCAGGTTGTCCAGCGTCAGCCGACGCTGAATTCCACTAATCCACAGCCCTTCGATTTTGTAGCCGGCGGCCGGCACTTTCTCCATTTCCATACGTCCCCGGGCTCCGACGAAAAGAATCTCTACTCCCGGTATCAGTTCTTTCAACGCGTTGGCGATGGCGATGGCCGGATATATATGTCCTCCGGTCCCGCCGCCGCTTATTACCACCTTATATTGATTTCTTTCCGTCATACTTTCCTAGGATTTAGGAGCGTTATAGTTTTCTGAAATATCGCCCCTGCTCACGCTCAGTATAATACCCAGAGAGATGCCTGTAAACAGAAGCGATGTTCCTCCCATACTCAGTAAGGGCAGCGGCTGACCAGTAATGGGACCCAGTCCGACGGCTACGCCCATATTGATCATCGCCTGCAATACCAGGCTAAAAGTAAGGCCCGCGGACAATAGTCCGCCGAAAGCCCTGTCGCTGCGCGCGGTCGTGACCACTCCTCTGTAGAGCAGAGCCAAGTACAAAAACAATACAGTCAAACCTCCTATCATTCCATATTCCTCGATAATGATGGAATAAATAAAGTCGGAATAGGAATGCGGTAGAAAGTTGCGCTGATCGCTATTGCCAGGTCCTTTGCCAAGCAAACCACCCGTGGCTATGGCGATGTAGGACTGCTCCGCCTGAAAAGGAATATCGTCGCTTACAAAAAAACCCTCGATACGACTCATGGTAGTCTCCAGACGCTGTCCGAACTTTAGCGCCAGGCCTCCGGCCAGTAATCCAACCAAGATAAGCATCATCAGATACTTGAGAGGCACCCTGCCGATAAACATCAGCAACATGCAAGTACTAAACAGTATCACCGCGGTGGAAAAGTTCGCCAGGGCGATGAGTCCGCATATGACGCCACACCACAATACCACCGGTATAAAGGATTCTTTAAAATCGTCAATATTGCTTTGCCTCTTGGCCAGCATGCTGGCCAGATTGGTAATCAGCGCCAGTTTGGCGAAGTCGGAAGGCTGAAAGGACTGTCCGATAATGGGAATGGTAATCCAGCGATTGGCGTCGTTCATCTGTACTCCATTGTAGTAGGTATACACCAACAAGGGAATCGATATGAACAAGGCGAATTGGCTGATGCGCGAATAATACCGGTAATCGATCTTATGGGCCAGCCACATCATGGCAAGGCTGAGAAAGACGAGCATGGAATGTTTCATCAGATAATATTCCGTGTCGCCCGCCATCATCTTGTAGGCCAGCGAACCGATGGCGCTGTATACTACGGCGATACTCAACAGGGAAAAGGCGAAAATAATCGCCCAGATCACCGGATCTCCCTGCAAATTTCTGGAACCCCAGGCTTTTAAGGCGTTCATAGGCTTTTATTGTTTGTTTCTTCTATTAATTGTTTTACAACCATTTTGAACTGGTCTCCCCGGTCCATATAATTGTTGAATAAGTCAAAACTGGCGCAGGCGGGGGAAAGCAGCACCATGTCTCCCTCTTCCGCGTAAGAAGTGGCCAGCCGCAAAGCGCCTTCCATGTTATCCGCGTCGGCGATTTCCGGTACAAGTCCATCAAAAGCGTCGCGTAGAGGCTTATTGTCTTTTCCCAGGCATATCAGCGCCTTTACCTTGACCCGAACCAGATCCAGCAACAAGGAATAGTCGTTGCCTTTGTCAATACCCCCGGCGATCCATATCACCGGCCTGGTACAGCTATCCAGAGCGTACCATACCGCGTCCACATTGGTCGCTTTCGAATCGTTGACGTATTCCACACCATGAAGTGTCCCTGAATACTCCAGGCGGTGCGGCGCGTTGACAAAATCAGCCATCGCTTCCTCAAATTTTTCCGGATCGCGACCCAGCAGGGACGCGACGGTCAAAGCCGCCATCGCGTTGATCTGGTTGTGCTTTCCCTTGACAGGCAAAGAGGATACAGGAATTTCAAACCCGGTACTCAGGGAAAAAACCAACTTATCGTCTCGTACAACCGCTCCATACGCGTGATCTCCTGAAAGAGCGACCGGAACCCTGGTGGCCTCCACCATGTCCAGATAATCAATGATTACCTTGTCGTCCGCGTTGTAGACAAAAAAATTATCCTTTGTCATATTATTGGCGATACGAAACTTTGAACGAATATAGTTTTCGAACTTATAATCGTATCGGTCAAGATGATCCGGAGTGATGTTTAGCAGTAAAGCTATGTCCGCTCTGAAATCAAACATATCGTCTAACTGAAAACTACTCAGTTCCAATACATAATAATCATACTTATCTTCTATCACCAGGCGAGCCAGGCTATCTCCGATATTGCCCGCCAATCCGACATTGAGGCCAAGCCTCTTCAGCAAATGCCAGGTAAGCAGCGTCGTGGTGGTCTTGCCGTTGCTACCGGTAATAGCGATAAACTTCGCCCGGGAGTACTGAGCAGCGTATTCTATTTCTGAAACAACCGGGATTTCCGCCCGCCGTATCTTTTTCATAATCGGCGCGCTTTCGGAAATCCCGGGACTTTTAATAATCAGTTCAGAATTTAGAATATGATGTTCATTGTGACCTCCTTGTTCAAAATTTATGGATAGATTAAGTAGTTCATTCTTATATTTTTCGGCTATGACTCCAAAATCGGACACAAAGACTTCCTCCCTCCTGCTACGCGCGAGCATAGCGGCTCCCGTTCCACTCTCTCCGGCTCCCAATATGGTGACACGTTTCGCCATTTCCTTTTCTTTCTATCGTAGTTTTAATGTAGCCAGCGTAAACAAAGCCAGCAATATCCCCACAATCCAGAACCTGGATACAATCTTCACTTCCGAGAATCCCATTTTCTGATAATGATGGTGCAAAGGCGCCATTTTAAAGATCCTCCGCCCTTCTCCGTATTTGCGCTTGGTGTATTTAAAATAAAAGACCTGAATCATGACAGACAGGTTTTCTATCAGAAATACGCCACATAAAACAGGGATCAGCAATTCTTTACGAATCGTAAGCGACAGGACGGCGATCAAGCCCCCAAGCGTCAGACTACCTGTATCGCCCATAAATACCTGCGCGGGAAACGAATTGAACCATAGAAAGCCGATACAGGCTCCCAACAAGGCCGCGCAAAATATCACCAGTTCAGCCGAATCCGGTATAAACATAATATTCAGATACTTGGCAAAAACCGCGTTGCCCGATACATAGGTAAAAACAGCCAGTGTAAAGACGATAATCGCCGATACTCCCGCCGCCAGGCCATCCAGCCCATCCGTCATGTTCGCGCCATTGGAAACGGCGGTAATTACCAGAATAACCAAAAGGACATAAGGCATCCACACCCAATCTTCGCCCACAAAGCTGAAAAGATTGCCATAATCGAGCTCGTTGCCTTTAAAGAACGGAATGGTCGTCTTTAAGGAGCGCGTATCCGTAAACTCCTTCGAAACGGAAATTTCGGTGGCTGTCTCCGTAGAAGGTTGCAGATATTCCCTGATCCGCACATCATCGTTGAAGTACAATACCAATCCGACAATCAGCCCAAGGCCTACCTGACCTACGATCTTGAAGCGGCCGGCCAGCCCCTCCTTGTTTTTTTTGAACACCTTGATATAGTCGTCCAGAAAACCGATCATTCCCAACCAGACAGTCGAAAGCAGCATCAGAAGTATGTATATGTTGTGCACTCGCGCCAGTAAAACCGTAGGCAAAAGCACACAAAGAATAATCAGCAAACCGCCCATGGTAGGAGTGCCTTTTTTCTGCATCTGACCTTCGAGTCCCAAGTCCCTGACCGACTCCCCGATCTGTTTTACACGCAAATAGCGGATCATTTTGGTACCGTAAATCAACGCGATCAGCAGGGACAATATCATGGCCGCGCCCGCCCTGAACGAGATATACTGAAACACGCCGGCTCCGATCAGGTCAAATTTGTCTTCAAGAAATTCAAACAGGTAATATAGCATCGCCTCACCTAGTTTAAAGTAACAAAGTCCGCTTTAGTCTCTTTGGTAACACTCTCGGCTATATAGCTGAGCACCGCGATCAGTTCATTGGCTCTCTCCACCGCTTCGTCGCAAAAATCGCCCGCGACGTAACGCATCTGGATTTCCTTAAGCCAGAACCGAACTTCGACCACGGAGTCTTTCGCCAGTTCCATACTCTCCAGATATTCCGCGCGCGCGCCGGTAGCGAAAGCCGTTTCCAGTCTTTTCCTGACACGACCCGAGGCGGACAAGGCCCTATCCCCCAGACGGGCGTCTCCGCCGGTCAGCAATGAGCAATATACCTCGTATACCGCGTCGGTAAGTTCGAAACTCAAACTCACGATTCCCTTACGATCCTTTTGTGTTGGATGCGGAAAAGGCTTATCGACCAACAGGCCCAGATTCAATCTTTTTCTTTTATCGGCTCTCATGGTTATTTCTCCTGAGCGTTAAACAGTTCTAAAACAATTTCTTTATCATCAAAGGGATGTCGTACTCCCCGGATTTCCTGGTAGGTTTCATGTCCTTTGCCCGCGATCAGAATGATATCGCCTTTTGTAGCCAGCATGACCGCGGTCCGGATGGCTTCTTTCCGGTCGGCGATAATCAGGACTTTTTTGCGCTCGCTGACCGCTACGCCCGCCTTCATCTGATCGAGGATCTCCTGAGGATCTTCGCCGCGGGGATTATCGGAAGTCAGCACTACTTTATCGCTCAATCTCGCCGCTATGCCGCCCATGAGGGGACGCTTGGCCGCGTCCCTGTCTCCTCCGCAACCCACTACCGTAATCAACTGCTCGTTGCCGCTCCGTATATCGGCGATGGTATGGAGCACATTCTCCAACGCGTCCGGAGTATGCGCGTAGTCGATAATGGCGGTAATACCTGATCCGGACATTACCTGATCGAAGCGGCCTCGAGCTCCGTCGAGGCTGGAAAGAGCGGTCAGCACAGCTTCCCTGTCTTCGCCAAGCAAGACAGCCGCGCCGTATACCGCCATCAGATTATAGGCGTTAAAGCTCCCTGTCAGTTTAAACCATACATCCCTGCCTTCTACGTCGAGCTCGATTCCCTGAAAGCTGTTGGTTATAATCCTGGCCTTAAACTCGGCGAGGGTTTTAAGGCTAAAGAAGTTTTTCGAAGCCACCGTATTTTGCAACATCACTACGCCTCGTTTATCATCGGCGTTGCTCAACGCGAAGGCTTGTGAAGACAATTCGTCAAAGAATATTTTTTTCGCTTTGATGTATTCATCAAAGGTTCCATGATAATCAAGATGATCATGGGTTATATTGGTAAAAACCGCGCCGGTGAAACGCAAGCCCGCTATCCGCCGTTGTACGATCGCGTGGGAACTTACTTCCATAAAGCAATGTGTACAGCCCTGCTCTACCATGTAACTCAACAGCGCGTTGAGACTCAAAGCGTCCGGGGTAGTATGCGTAGACGGGATAACCTGATCGTTGATCTTGTTTTCCACTGTCGAAAGCAAGCCTACATGATAGCCTAAGGTCCTGAACAGGTTAAAGAGCAAGGTTACGCAAGTGGTCTTTCCATTTGTTCCGGTAATGCCGACCAGCTTTAGTCTGGAGGAGGGATTTCCGTAAAAATTGGACGCGGCTATACCCAGAGCCAAACCGGTGTCTGCCGTCTCGATATAGGCGACTCCTTCCCGCGGCGAGTCGGGAAGCGTATCGCAAAGAATCGCTACCGCGCCGGCGTCGATCGCCTTGTCGATAAACTGGTGTCCGTCGACCTGAACACCACGAACCGCCACAAACAAACATCCCGGCTCTACTTTCCGGGAGTCGAACTGTATGGAAACGACAGGAATATCGGTACTTCCCGAAATAGCTTTCAGCGAGATTTTATATAGTATGTCCTTTAATAGTTTCATGAACCCAATGTCAGATAAATAATTTCACCTTTATTGATTTTACCGCCAGCCACTACAGATTGCCGCAGTACTCTTCCATGCCCTTCATGTTTTACTCTGAATCCTGAATTTTCCAGAATATAGATCGCGTCGCGCAGGGTCATTCCTTTCACATCCGGCACCTGTCCGACCATCAGCTTCCTTTCCTGCCACGCTATTGAATTTCTGTTCGCTTTCGCCACCGCCCATTCATCGCCATTGAGCTTTTCACCATGGTTGCTGATTCCTATTTCATTACATACCAGACGCATGTCGTCCAGCATTCCCGCCTTAATCACGGGAAACACGCCATCGTTCACATTGTTCGCCGAAGCCAGAATGGGCTTGTGCAAGTCAAGATCGGCGGAAAACACTTTGTCTGCGACTTCCTTAAACACGGGCGCGGCCACATCGCTTCCATAACGATTGTAGCCTTTCGGGTTGTCGATCACGACGATGCAGCTATACTTAGGGCGGTCGGCGGGAAAATATCCGGCGAAGGACGCGTAGTAGTTCTTGGTATATTTGCCATCAATGACTTTTTGAGCCGTCCCGGTCTTGCCCGCTATCTTATAGGCCGTATTGCTAATATTACGGGCTGTGCCGTTTTCCACCACTCCTTCAAGCATGGTCTTTACATAAGCGAGCGTCCGGTCTGAGCAAAGACGTTCCCGAACCACTTCCACCTTATATCGTTCCCTGGTCTTATCCGCTCTGCGTACTTCCTTTACGATCACCGGCTTGATCATCCTGCCGCCGTTGGCCACCCCATTATAAAAAGTCAGGATGTGCAACGGCGAAAGCTTGAGCTCATACCCGATGGACATCCATGGCAGGGAAATTCCACTCCAGCTTTTATCCATTGAAGTCTTGATATAGGGTATCGCTTCACCGCTCATCTGAAATCCTATCGGCCTGGTCAGACCGAAGTTTTCCATAAACTCGTAAAAGCGTTTGGGAGCCAGGCCAAAATGCTCATTTACCAGTTTGGAAATACCGATATTGGACGACTTTTCAAAAGACTCGGCCACGGTGATCGTACCATATCCACCCGGTTTGGCGTCGGTCATGACACGATCGTAAAACTCATATTCTCCGGTTCCCGTATCGACTGAGTCGGAAGGCTGTATTTTTGAATCTTCAAACAAAGCCATCATGGAAGCCAGTTTGAAAGTAGATCCGGGCTCCATCAATCCCTGATTGCCCACGGCGTAGTTATAGGTTTCGGCGTAGTTTCCGCTTTTCAGCCTGCTCAGATTGACCATCGCCTTGATATGTCCGGTCCGCACTTCCATCAGCACCAGGCAACCGTAGTCCGCGTCGTGCCTGCGAAGATGCTTTTCCAGCGCCGCCTCGGCCACATCCTGAATATTTACGTCGAGTGTGGTCACGATATCGAGCCCTTCTCTGGGGTTGATCTCGGAATTGTCGTTCATAGGCTTCCAGGAACCACCCGCGATTTTTCGGAACAAGGCTTCTCCGTCCACACCAGCCAGATGCGCGTCGAAACTATACTCCAGTCCCGCTCCCTTGTTGTCCTCGTTGACAAAACCAATGGTGCGGTAGGCCAGGCCGGAAAAAGGCTTAAAACGCTGATCCACTTTTTCGAAGATCACCCCGCCCTTCAGACGCCCTTCCCGAAAAATCGGCCATTCGGACATCCGCTTTTTGGTGTGGTAGTTTATCAGATTTCTGTTTAGTACCAGATATTGCTTCTTTTGCCGGCGCGCGTCGTTAATTCTCCGCTTATATTCGATCCAGGTCTTATCTTTGAAGTGCCTGGCCAGCAAAAGGCTCAGCGAATCGATACCCGCTTCGTAAACGTCCTTGTCCGGAATCTGCGGATCGATGGCCAGCTTATAAAATGGCAGGGAAGTAGCCAGGAGGCTGCCGTTGTCGGAATATATATTGCCTCTGGTCGCTTTTACCTTGCGGTATTGCAACAGATTTTCCCGCGCGATCTTCCTCCATTTTTCTCCCTGCACCGTCTGTATGCCAACCATCTTGACACCTACCGCGACCGCGAAGAGGAAAACGAACAAGAACGCCAGTCTGGCGCGAAGCACTATGGACTTCTTAATATTCATCCTTTTTCACCGATATTTTATATGGAGCTCTCATGCTTTCTTCCAACCCCATGGAGGCGACTCTGCGAGCTACTTCCGATTGCTTGCTGGAATACATGACCTCCGCTTTCAACGTCGTATAGTCCGCCCTGAGGTCATCGACCCGGGCTTTCAATTTTTCAATTTTCCGGATGGTTCTTTCCGCGTAGTGCGTATTGCCTATGTAGAAAATAAGAATGGCGGCCAGAAAAATCACCTTGGGAAGGAGCTTTACCGGCAAGCCTTCGTCAAACATCTTTCCCGCCCTGAGTAATTCTTCTACAAAGGAAAAAAAAGCCTTTTTTTCTTTCTCCGGTTTTTTAAATGTATTTCCCATTGGCAAACTAGTTTTTGACCGCGATCCGCAGTCTCGCGCTGCGTGAACGCGGATTCTCGTTTAACTCTTTTTCTCCCGCCTCAACCGGTTTTCGGGTCAACGCGTCAAAAGGCTTTTCGACATTGCCGTATATGTCTTTTTCCGCTTCCCCGTAAAACCTCCCTTTATTTATAAAGTTCTTGACCAATCTGTCTTCCAGCGAGTGGTAGCTCATCACTACCAGCCGCCCTCCCGGCTTGAGCACTTCGGCGGATTGAGTAATCAATTCTTCCAGCGCTTTCAGCTCGTCGTTGACCTCGATACGCAAGGCCTGGAATACCTGCGCCTGATACTTAAACTCCCTTCCCTTGGGCATGAGTCCCCGCATGGCGTCGATCAGATCGGTAGTGGTCACCAGGCGCTTGTTTATACGGGCCTGTACCAGCGCCCTGGCGAGCGAGCGGGCGTTTTTCACTTCGCCATAGATGCCGAATATCTTGTGCAATTCCGCTTCCGGATACTGATTGACCACCATTTCGGCGGTTTTATCGGTCGCCTGATCCATACGCATGTCCAGGACAGCTTCAAAACGGGTCGAAAAACCTCTTCCGGGCGTGTTGATCTGGTGCGACGAAACACCCAGGTCGGCCAGAATTCCGTCTACCTCGGTTACACCGTGCATTTTCAGGAATCGCTTCAGATAACGGAAGTTGGATTCTATAAAGGTAAAAGAACCATTGTCAAACCGCTCCGCGTTGGCTTTGGCGTCTTCATCCTGATCGAAGGCGTACAGACGACCGTTTCGCAAACGACTCAGGATCGCCGAACTATGACCTCCGCCGCCAAACGTAACGTCGACATATACGCCGTCAGGCTGGATATTCAGTCCTTCAAGGCATTCGTTTAATAGTACCGGCACATGATACATTCCCTGACTTTTAATTTTTAGTTTTCCGGATTATCTCCCAAGTATTTTTCCGCGAGTTGAGCGTATTGATCCTGATCTTTAATCAGGAACTCTTCGTACCGGGCCGGACTCCACATTTCCATCCGGTTTCCAAGCCCTACAAACACTACATCTTTTTCCAGTCCCGCGTAATTGAGCATGATTTTAGGAATCAGAAACCGGCCGTTGCCGTCGAGCTCCACCTCGCTAAAGCGGCTGAAGAATGTCCGCTGCAGCAATCTGTGTTCCTGATTGAATTCGTTCATCCCCGAAACTCTCGAATATATCTTGTTGTACTCGATCATTGGGTAAACGACAAGGCAAGGCTCTACACCCCTGCTGACCATAAGGGTGTTACCATTCGATTCGGACAAGCCGGACTTGAGTCGCGCGGGAAGCACAATCCTGCCCTTCGCGTCCAGCTTACCTTCATATTCTCCTGATAACCTAGCCATTTATTAACTATATAATTCACCCCGAAACAAATATAGAAAGAAAAATTCTATTTCCAACCACTTTTTCCCACTTTCAACCACAGATTACCATTACCAAAACGCATATCAAAATAAATTGTTACCTCAGGTGTCTAAAAATCACAGAAAAATCAGGGTTGCCAAGACATATCAACATTATTTTAAGTTTTCCACAGAAAAGCGCGTGATTGGATAAAACAACTATAATAATCCATAGACACGCAATACAAATTAACTAATTATCAGTTATTTAAAATAAAAAAGGATAAATAAACAGAAAAAGTGGTGGAAAGTGGGATAAAAAATCGCCTTTTTCGGGATTTCCTCGTCTGTATTGTTGTTATAAAATAGAAAACAACTAAAGCGAAAGGAGGCGATATGGGCTTGTTTGTAACAGTAATGGCGATAATATTCTCTCTGGGAGGATATTTCATCTGGGCCGGACTAAAATTGAAAGATAATATGGAGCGTGGCAACTACCGCAAACCAGGAGACTGACATTAGCGTAAAAACTCCGGGCCACATAAATAATTATCACTATATTGCGATAAAACAGAACCTGATGGACGAGTTTATGCGATTGGCTATTGAAGAGGCGCTCAAGGGACTTGCCGAAGGCGGGATCCCGATCGGTTCCGTATTGGTCAAAGACAAACAAGTAGTGGCCCGGGGACATAACAAACGCGTACAGGAAGACAACCCCATACTACATGGCGAAATGGACTGCCTGTTTAACGCGGGACGACTGGGAAGCTACCGTGATACTGTAATATACTCCACCCTCATGCCCTGTTATATGTGCGCGGGCACCATTGTTCAATTCAAAATTCCGAAAGTGATCGTCGGCGAAAGCCGGACATTCTCGGGCGCCCGGGAATTTATGGAACAACACGGCGTGGAAGTCGTTGATCTGAACCTGCCCGAGTGCGTAGACATGATGGAAAATTTCATCCGTAAACATCCCCGGCTATGGAACGAGGATATCGGAGAACTATAAGGCATTCATACAAATAAGGCATTTTTTCAGGACAACTCTCACGTCCCCCGCTACGCGTATAGAAATTTTTCCCCACACGCGAGCGAACCTCTCTACAGGCTATAACTACACAAACAGGCGGAAAAACAACAAACATATTGGAAATAAAAACACTGCACACCAAAAGAATAACGTTTATTTAATTTTTACCTTCTCTGAAATCCGTCCTCCGCGACCCCCTATTTTTCGTCCAGGCACGATTACAACATCCCAATACGGCGGATTATCATCAAGACATTATATAAACAAACAAATATAGGCTTCCGGTAAGCGCTACTCCTTATTATTCCTTCGGCAATCCCGCGCCTTCTACGAGGGACACCCTCCCAAATCCTCATCCTCCTCTTTCCTCTTACCGAACAGATGCTCAAACTCATTTTGGTCGACAATCATCGAAACAACTTTTATATATATAAAAAATACATTAAACTTACATACGTAAGTAAACCCCCCAATCTAAAATCGAATAGTTTTGAAAAAAAGCAATCACACCACCAACATGATCAACACGGTCAATGAAATCTTTACTATTGGCCGCGCCAAACGCGTAATCCATCTTTATACACAGGATTACCAACTGGATGGAAAAAGAATCACCTTGCACGGAGAATCCAAAATCAACTTTGGATCATGCAGCTACCTTGGACTCGAACTGGATCAGAGGCTTAAGGAAGCGGGAATTGACGCCATCAACCGATATGGCGCCCAGTTTTCCAGCTCCAGATCTTATGTATCCGTCAGCCTATACGAAGAACTGGAAGATTTGCTGGCGAAGATTTTTGGAAAGAAAGTCATCCTTTCGACCAGTACCAGCATGGGACACCAAGCGGTTATCCCGATCATTATTGAAGACAACGACGCTGTAATTATTGACCAGCAAGCGCACTTTTCTATGCAGGAAACAGTCTCAAAACTTCAATTAAGAGGTATAAAGGTACAAGTGTTGAGACATAACCGGATGGACGATCTGCAACAAAAAATCGACTCGCTGAGTCCCTTTTACGAGAAGATATGGTACATTATGGATGGGGTCTACAGCATGTACGGAGACTTGGCCCCGATCCACCATCTCACAGACTTGCTGGCGACCAACAAGCAACTGCACTTGTATGTCGACGACGCGCATGGCATGAGCTGGACCGGCCCGCTTGGCGGAGGATACCTTCTGAACCAGACCGGGCTTCACCCGCGGATAGTCCTGGCTACTTCATTGGCCAAAGGCTTTGGGAGCGCCGGCGGAGTAAGCGTATTGCCCGATGACGACATGTACTGGAAGGTAAAAAACTGGGGAGGACCTCTTACCTTCTCAGGCCCTCAGCAACCAGCGGTCATCGGCGCTTCGATCGCCTCCGCCAGGATTCACCTGTCACCGGAGATCGTAAGCCTTCAAGCTTCGTTGATGGAACGGATACGCGCCGCCAATGAAATCGCGCGACACTACCAACTGCCACTGGTATCGGAAACGGAAACGCCTATTTTCTTTATCGGCTTAGGTCTGACCAAAGTAGGCTACAATATGGTCAAGCGGCTTTCCGACGATGGCCTTTATGTAAATCTGGGCATATTTCCCGCGGTACCGGAAACATGCACCGGTATCCGCTTTACACTCACCAATCACCACTCCATCGACGATATAGAACGACTGCTACAGGCGACAAGCCGCCATCTGCCCGAAGCGCTCAAAGATGAGCAAAGAAGCGTAAAAGACATATACAGGGCTTTTAAATCGCTGGCGGGCAGACAACATAGCGACAATATGGAAACGAAGGAGCCACTCCGGAAAAAAAACGAGGACGCTTCCGTCAAGCTGTTTATAACGACTAAAAGAACAATCAACGATATCCCGGAAAAAAAATGGAACGCGCTCCTGGGCGCCAACGGCTTTTTCAACTGGGAGGGACTCCGGCTGCTGGAAGAAGCTTTCGCGGGCAATACGCGACCTGAAGACAACTGGGACTTCTATTATTACCTAATTGAGGACGAAAATGGTAAAACGGTGCTCGCGACATTTTTCACCTTGCTGCTATGCAAAGACGATATGCTCTCTCCCGCGGAGGTATCGAAAAAAATAGAGAAAGAACGGCAAATCAATCCCTACTATCTGGTTTCCCCAACATTTATGATGGGAACGGTCATTTCCGATGGCCGCCACATGTATATCGACAAGGAAAACCCTCAATGGAAAGACGCGTTGAGCCTGTTTCTCGACAAGATCTGGGAAGATCAGGAAAAAGTAAAGGCCGACGCGCTGTATCTCAGAGACTTTTCCGGAGACGACCGGGAGATCGCGACCCTTATGAATGATCATGGCTTTGTCAAGCTGACGCTTCCGGACTCACATATAATCGCGCCGGAGGGAAAGTCGGCGACCGACTACATAGCGGGGCTGAAGCATGAGAGGCGCTACCGTATCCGGCGGGATATCATGCAATATAAAGACTTGTTTGATATTGAGATCATAGACGGGCGCTACGACAACCAGGAAGTCATCGACACATGGCACAGCATGTACGAGAACGTAAAAAATAAAAATCTGGAAATAAACATCTTTACTCTTCCTAAAAAGCTATTTACAGCGATCGCCCGCTCTGAAAACTGGGATAAGATAACGATTAGCCTGAAAGCGGATAAGCACCGGAGCAAAACGCTTTTGGGGATTGTCCTTGCCTGCCGGGGCGACAAAAACTATGTTCCGCTTGTCCTGGGCATCAACTATCATGTCACAAGCAATCTGAACATCTACAAGCAAATATTGTATCATACGATTGAAAGGGGAATCGACCTAAAGTCTTCTGAAATCTTTCTGGGTCTTACGGCCTCCCTGGAAAAACGGCGGTTCGGCGCCAAAACTCAGTCCAACGTCGCGTTTGTTCAAATAAAAGATCACCTCAACATGAATATTATTGAAAAAATACCCAATATGGCGTCGGACTAAAACAGGCATGTTCAGAACAGGCTCAGAGAGCGCCAAAGCCAGCTTATCTAGCTGGCTTTGGCGTATAAACGAATCTCTTGCGCGTTACGCAAAAAAACAAGCGCCTCCAGATATGTAAGATCTGATTCCAGAGGATCATTTCGTGATTCTTCATTTAGAGATAGTCTTCTAAGAAAAACTATTCATGAAACCGCTTCCAAACGAGGCAAGTCGACAATTCCGCCAGACGCTCCATCCCCACGCGTCATTCCGTACGGAGCGAAGCGGAGATACGGAATCTCCTCGCTCTGGACAAACTGACGGGTAGAGCCATGGAAGCGCGTGGTACAAATAACCGAAGACCCTAAAATCACAAAACTCATAGCCCTCAAGGACATCGCTTTCTCCAACTCACCCATAGAAGCCATACACAAAATCATGAAGCGATACATACGAAAGCGAGATCCACAAAACTTCCAACAGCTTATGGATGGACTACCCAAGCATATTTTTGACTACTCCGACATCAGACCACACGGAAGCCTAAAGGGATATACACCAGTGGAAGCATACGCCCTGAAACAACCCTCCATGGACTTCACACAGCAAATCAGACTCGCGAGAGATCAACGAGTTACCCTAAACAAAGCTCAGGGATGTAAAATCTGTAGCTAGAAGCCAACTATTCCGCTTTCAACTTCCTCTTTTTTCTTTCTTTTCCTGTTGCGCTCCAACCTGTTTCTATATTTCAAAGACCATTTTTTTTAATCAAAAAACAAACCATCTGTTTGTCAATTACTTCGATAACTCGAAGTAATTTTTATGTAATTCTATGCGTTTTGCCGACCGGTTTTTTAATCAAAAACAAACACCCTGTTTGTCAATAACTTCGATAACTCGAAGTCATTTTTATGTAATTTCATGAGATTTGCCCGATTACAAATCCGGAATAGCGGGTTACAAATCCGGAATAGCCGGGATTTCATGGAAGTTGCCTGTCAATTATTATCTCGACATTTTTTTTCAATAATTGAAACGCCTGACTACTCTGATTACCTTTATCTTCAAATATTGCTTTTTTGTTTCCAATAATCAACTCATAATTAGTTTGTTTTGGATGCGAAACTCCAATAGAGCATACTTCCTCAAATATTGTACCCTTAGAAAATGAATATTGGCAAATAGTTAGTAGCACTTCAAGTTCATCTTCAGATATAAATCCACCTTTCTTCTTATTCTTTTCTTTGTACTCTACTATATATTTTCTAGTTTTAAAATTTATTGATACGTCTACTACTTTCTCATGATTCCTAAAATAATCTAAATGTAAAGAATTGATTTTTTTCTTCGGAACTAATTTTTGTCTATCAAAAATTTCTACAAAACCTATACCCTCTAGCAATAGCAGTTTATTTTTAATAACCTTATTACAAGAATTATCTTTCGAAGAAGAAAACCTATAATTAACAATTACATTTTTTTTATTAGTTCTTTCCTGCAGTTGAAAATTTGGATTAGCATTAACATTTTCACCATATTGATCAAAAATATAAATTTCAAGAGATTCATCTTTGTTATTTCCTATTACAAATCCTTGCAAAGGTTGATAACTTTTATTAACTACTGAAAAATACAGATCCGTACAACCATCCTGATTTAAATCAAACTTTTCCCAATTAATCAAAGAATTTTCAAATATAAAAATCTTTAATTCAGGAACATAATACCATTCATCTGTCAACTCTTTAAATGGAATTAAGTCAAAATATCTTAACTTAAATCGGTTTTCTTCAAGCAAAGAATCTACTAAACTAAGGCATTCTTCCGCAGTCGTAATATTTTCTATTTTGTTACTAGAATAAACGTTACCAAAACAAAAAAACAAAAAAAGTATCACACTCAATTCGAATCTCATATTTTATTAATTTCCTATAACTTGACCATTCTGAAAATTTATTGGGCGTTCTCCAGTCTCTGTACTAATTCCCTGTGATGGATTTGAAGGATTCCCAAATGAAGTTACAGCTGCAGGAATCGTCCCTAATCCAGTTTGTCCCAATATAGTTCCAAAGAAATTCTGTGGACTGCTTGGTCCTGCTGTTAAGGTAGAATTATTTTGATTGGAGGTCATAAATGTTTCATTTTGGTTATGAAAATAGAACGCAAACTGGTTCCCCAATAAAAGATGTCCCATTTCATGCACATCTGTCATGTTGGCTGTATTAAGACCATCTAAGTTATTTTTAGCCGCATGATCTGGATACCACCATCTGCCTTGAGACTCTTCGAGAGGCATGTAGTCATAGACCGCTATATGTTTATTCCCGACTGTTACTCCATCAACTTTTCTATTTTGCATTTCATCCAAAGGAACTTCTCTAAGTTTTCTATAATAAGAGTTGCCAATAGCGTCATTATTTGAAGCACTTCGAACAGGATCAACCCCTCGAGCAACTGCTGGAATCTCAGACTCTGGAATTAAATTAATTTGCAATTGAACAGTATAATCAATTATTACACCATTTGCATCTTCTACTCTATAAACTGCAGTTTGAGAATTTAAATAAGTCGCTGCCAATAGAGCACTATTATATGAATAGCTCGGATCAACAGCTGGACCAGATCTATAATATTCTGCTACATAAACATTAGCTTGAATTGTTATTGTTTGATTTACATGATCAATAGCAATACCATAATTATTCCCATCTAATTCAATTAGCATAATAGGACTATTCCCTGTAAAATGATAAGGCGATTGGTCCGGATAATCTTTATGTTTTTTATCTATGCTTCCCCACCTAATGGTTCTCGGATCATAAATCCTTTCCCCATAATCATAACTTCCTCCCCCAACGCCTGTAATCTCATCCAGACGCTCCATGCCATTGTAGAGATAGCGTGCGCCGTTATCGGTTTTCCTTCCCGGCATCATCATCCCGAAAGCGTAAAAATCATACGCTCCGCTTACTTCTGTCAAACCTACGGAATTCCGCACATCTTTCAAAACAACACGCACATTGCCAAGATGATCACTCAGCTCAAAATCCTTTAATCCCAATACCCGTCCGCTGTGCAGCGTAGCAAGATCACTCGCGCTATTGGTACGCGCTATACCCAGCCGCCCGCTGCCATACACATGGTGTTCCGTTACCGCGAGCCCCCGCTCAGGTGTCTTTTCATAGATCGCCATCACATTGCCCGAGGCGTCACGCACATACAGCGTCACCTTCTCATGGCCGTCCTTGTCGCGGCTCAGCTTCGAGATACGGTTGCCACCAGCGTCGTAGCCAAATTCCAGGTAGGGTTTCTCGCTGTTTTCTTTGCGATGTACTGCTTTGACTTTGCCGTACACAGTCCAGTCGATGCGGTCGATCTCTTCCTGTTCATCACGTACCAGATTGCCGATCGCGTCGTATTCGTAATTGTCGATATCCTGGTCCTTGACGTCCTCAAAGTCTTCCGTTATACTGGTGCCGTCGTCCACCCAGCGGAGCCTGTTCGTATTGCGGCCGTAGCCGTTCGCCTTGTTCTCATAGTGGTACGACAACTGGTCGAACCGCTTCGCGCCCGAGCCGTCGTAACGGCTCAGGCTTAGAATATTCCCGTTCGCGTCGTAGCCGTAGCCCGTACGGTACGCGTTTTCATGACCGCCCAGCGTACGACTTTCCTTGATACGGTTCAACTGATCGTAGACGAACTGTTGGGTCTGCCAGGCCTGAGCGGGATTTTTCGTACCAAGCGCCGGCGTATGGCTCGCCATCGTCGCGATATTGCCGTTGTACAGGTTCTTCGCCACAGGGGTCGCCAGATTTGTATTGGCGCCTATGCTCTGGTAGTCGCTTTCGTAATAGCCCAGCGCGTAGCTGAACGCGTGACCGTTCACGCCCTTGATCCAGCCCTGAAGCGTATACGCGTAGTTCCGCGTCTCCACCTTCTGCTCGCCAATGGTCGTACGGGCCAGCGGGCCATGGCCATAGTATTCGTACTTCGCGTCCTCTTCCC
>JAEWAY010000028.1 GCA_023391415.1 Bacteroidota bacterium
TTATTTCCATCACTGATCCAATGTGGAATAATTTGACTTATGAGAGGACGTGTTTGTATATATTGGGTTAGTGGATGGTTGGCCGCTGGCGCAACCATGGCGAAGGGGTGCCAACAATGGCTGAAAACTCCAGATAATTAAGTCCTCTAAATTGTTTCATATCTCGTAACTTTGCCACAAAGATAGGAGCGTAGAACGCGACCAATCCGCGGACTGCGATTTATTAGCCTAAGCCTAAATAAATATTGAAATGATGGGCAAAAAGACAACTAAAAACAGAACTGAAATTTATAACGCTCGGACTATCGGCTCTTTTTTTCTTTTGGCTTTTTTAGCCTATGGGTTTGGGAGACAATTCTTTGAAAGCCAAATTGCTTCCGAAAAATATTTTGGATCAGTGCTTATAATTACGAACTCTATAATGGTCCTCTTTATTGGAGTCCTGTTTAGAAGAACCTTGAAGCAATATAATGTCTCAGTTGCTAATATTTATCTGTTTACCAGATTGTTTGAATCCGCTGCTCTCTCAAGTATTGTACTGAATTTAATCCCTGCTATTAATATTTCGGAAGACAATGGATACTTTCTCGCCATGTTTGTTTTAGGGTTTGGTAGTATTCCAATGTGTTTGACCTTGTATAAACAAAGAATTCTGCCACCATGGTTAACAATTTGGGGAGTGATAGGATACGCTGTTTTTGCTTTTGGATTTTTAATGGAGTTGTTCGACAAAGAATGGAGTATGTATTTTCTGCCATTGGGTGGGTTATGGGAAATAACGTTTGCTATTTGGTTAATCATTAAAGGTGGAGGGAAGTGAACTATCTAAAAAGGAATACAAACAAGGAATCGCCAACATCGGAACTCTGCCGTGGTTGCGCTATCGGCCACCACTTTTTAACAGAAACCGTTGGTGCCATCCTAAAACGACAGTACGATGAACAAACAGACAGCTATAACGAACGACTGGGAGAAATTCAGCCGCTATTTTGAGCGGCAGGAAGTGCCTGCGAAAACAACACTTTTACAAGAAGGGAAAATTTCAAGAACAATGTTCTTTATCGAAAAAGGCTGTTTGCGAACTTGGGTAGACAATGACGGTAAAGAAATAACAACCCAATTTTTCTTTGAAGGCGATAGCGTTTCTTCTATTGAAAGTTTTAGGACAAATCAACCTAGTTTATACAGTATCGAAAGTTTAGAGCCTTGTATCTTACAAACAATTTCACGAAAAGACTTTCTTAAAATCATTGAAAATACACCTGAATTAAAAAAGGCGCTGGAAGAGCGTTTATTCAGCCGGTTTCTTCAATCGCGACAACTTTTTTATTCCTTCCTTAAAAATAATCCCCAAAAACGCTATGAAGAATTACTGGAGCGACATCCTCATATCGCGCGACGTGTTCCGCAACATTACATCGCTTCCTATTTAGGTATTACTTCTGTTTCTTTAAGTCGAATTAGAAACAGACTATAAAATCATTTCTTTACAATTGTTATCGTTCAAGAATTTGCTACTTCTCAACTTCGCGGAATAAAAGTTTGACAAAGTATAAAATGAGAACAGTAATCGTATTCAATCATCCTTACGAAGGGAGTTACTGCAACGCTATTTTGGACGCGGTAACCAAAGGACTTCAAAAAACCAATCACGAAGTTGACCTGATGCACCTTGACAATGATGGATTTAATCCCGTAATGTCGAAAGCGGATTTAGAAGCTTTTATAGAACGAAAACCTATTGACCGACAGGTAATAGACTACCATAAACGTCTTGAAAAAGCAGACCACTTGATTTTTATTTTCCCGATTTGGTGGGACTTGATGCCGGCGATAACCAAAGGATTTGTTGATAGAGTTTTAAGTCCGGGGCTTGTGTATGATCATCATCCAAGGGGGTTTGGATTGGTTCCGCTTTTAAAAAATCTGAAAAGTGTAACGATCATCACTACGATGAATAAGCCCAAAATAATGTATTCCCTACTCATCGGGAATTTAATCAGGAAAGCAATGCTAAAAAGCGTATTTAAAACTATGGGATACAAAAATCTGAATTGGATAAGTTTTACATCCGTAAAAAGGGTGAGCTATGAAAAACGTGTGAAATGGCTTACTGATATCGAAAATAGATTTGCGAAATGGGCTTAATAAAAAAGGGCGGCCACCAACATCGGTTCAGCGTTATGGTGGCTGACGCGCTTATCAGTACCTCGCTTTCAGCGAGCGACTAGTATTGATAAAAGCCTCCGGCCGTTTTATTGTTTGTCGCGCGCTGGCCGGAGGAATAACGCTTCTTTCCTGACTTTACAACTCATTGTCTGAAAACTGCTACCATTTCGCTTCTGGATGACTGTATCTTTGTGTTATCAATAGTATTATTAACTTTAAAAATCAAGGACAATGAAAAAGCTAACAATTTTTCTGGCGATGATCGCCTTCGCGGTAAGCTCATTCGCGCAGACGCGATGGAAAGTAGATCCCTATCATTCATCCCTGAACTTTACTATAAAGCACTCCGGGATAAGCATGGTAAACGGGAAGTTTACAGACTATACCGGTACGTTGACCACGGATGGGGAGGCTCTGACAAACGCTCAGTTTGATTTTACCGTACAGGTAAAAAGTATAAACACCAATGTCGAGCCAAGGGACAACCACCTTCGAAGCGCCGATTTTTTCGAAGTGGAGAAATTTCCCGAGATGACTTTCAAGAGTACCAGGATTTCGAAATCGGATAAACCGGATCAGTATACGCTTCACGGAAAGTTGACGATCAAGGGAGTAACCAGAGATGTAACTGCCGATCTTTATTATGGCGGTACCGCCAAATCGGATCAAGGTGAAAAAATCGGAATGAAAGCGACAACCACAATCAACCGCTTTGACTATAATATCAATTACGACCCGACAGCTTCCGGTATAGGTAAAGATGTTCATATCGAGGTACACCTGCAGTTTGCCAGGCAATAAAATAATAATGTAAGACTGAAGAGATTAAGATGAATAAGCCAAATTTGGGATTGTTGATTCTAAGAGTAAGCCTGGGAGTATTAATGCTTCTGCACGGTATCGCGAAACTCCTGAAGGGAGTAGGTGGCATAGAAAGCATGTTGGAGCAAGCCGGGCTGCCGGGATTTCTCGCCTATGGAGTGTATCTGGGAGAAATTCTGGCTCCCGCGCTTCTGATCATCGGATTCAGAACCCGCGTAGCCGCTTTGCTTTTTATATGTACCATGCTGGTCGCTATATTTATAGCGAACCCGGAAAAGGTAGCCATGCTCCTGAATACCGGAGGATGGGCGGTTGAGCTGCAGGCCTTGTTTCTCTTTGGGGCGCTGACGCTGTTCTTTACCGGTGGAGGAAAGCTTTCCATATCCAGCAAAAACAAGTGGGATTAATTCTATTTTTAAATACAAAAAATAAACAGTTATGAAATACAAAATAGCGGCCATAGTAGGCTCACTTCGAAAAGAATCATTTAATAAAAAAGTAGCCGAAAATATGATTCGCTTGGCTCCGGACAATCTGGAAATGGAAATGGTGGAAATCGGGCTGCTACCGCATTACAATGAAGACCTGGACACTGACACTCCACCGGCGGAGTGGGTAGCGTTCCGCGACAAGATCAAAACGTATGATGGCGTATTTCTGTTTACGCCCGAGTACAACCGTTCCGTTTCGGGGGTGTTGAAAAACGCTTTAGATGTTGGTTCTCGCCCTTACGGAAAGAGTGTCTGGAATGGCAAGCCCGCGGCGGTGGCGAGCGCCACCATAAGTCCCCTGGGGGCGTATCTGGCCAACCATACATTGCGTCAGTCATTGGTATTCCTGAACATGCCTGTGATGCAACAGCCTGAAATATATCTGGGCAATGCTCAGGAATTGTTTGATGAAAATGGTAAAGTCGTCGAAAAATCTCAAAAGTTTTTCAAACAGGTAATTGATTCCTACGCTGATTGGGTACATAAGAATCTTGGTTGATAGCTGGCCAGGCGCTGCTTCAAAAGTGCCTGGCTATATTTAATCCATCGTTAGTAAACATTAAAAAGACCTTACTTTAGGCTCCGCTACCAGTCGCTCGCTTTCAGCGAGTGACGATTATATGGTAAGGCCTCCGGCCGTTTTCGTCAAACCGGCCGAAGGGAGAATAATCACTCGGGAAACCCGCGATATTGTATAAAGATCGCGGGGCCTGGATACGAAGTTTATCAGACTTTTGACAACAGTATCACGTTTATTATTGAGCCTTAACAATCCGCCTGGTCTCCTGTTTGCCATTTTGCCACAAGGAAGCAAAGTATATACCAGGCGCTATGCCGGACAAATCCAGTTCAGTACTTCTGTCGATCGACATCGCCTCCTTGACGAGCGCTCCCATCATATCCCTCAGTTGAACTGTATAGGATCCTTCTTGTTCAATCTCAATCCAAAGCCGATTGTAAACAGGATTTGGCCCAATATGAAACAGCCTATTCCGATCGCCCTGATTCCATATTCCGGAAACCCAGTCAGGGGATAAGCTAAATATCGCTCCGACAAAATATTGATCCGACTTAAGATTATTGTCCCAATATTCCATTAAACTCCCTTTGCCCTGAAGCCATCCGGTAAGTACAATATTTCCATTGTTTGGGTTGACATATACACTTGTGCCTTTGTCTTGAGTGTATGACACGAAGTAGGTAAAGGACTCGACGCCTCCTTCATTTCTTACTTTAGCGACAAAAAGCTCCTTATATTCATCAGTGGAGACCATTTTCGTCTCTCTATCGACACTAGTATAGCTCAAATCAGTATGAAATTGTCCAGTAATAAATATGTTTTGCTCATTATCAACAGCTACAGAATAGCTGTAATTGTACCTGTCGCCGGACAAATGCTCTACCCATTGAAAATCGCCTGTTTCATCCAGTTTCAGAAGAAAAATATCTGATCCGTCAAGCGCGGTTTTAACAACTTTACCTTCTCCCGGATCAAAATCGACCGCGGACGAGAAATCACCGGTTATAAAAATGTTGTTCCATTTGTCAACCGCTACTCCCCAGGGATACGTATCTCCCGAATATATGGAGCCTATTTGCTTCACCCATATAAAATCCCCGTCTTTACTCAGTTTCAAAAGAAACATATGATGTACCCCACGTCCATTGAGCATATGCCTGCCTTCTCCCGGATCAAAATCTACCCAGTCCACAAACGCTCCTGTCATCAGCAAGTCGCCATTATTGTCTATGGTGATCGCTACCTGATAATCTTCCCGGCTGATCCCTCCAAAAGAATGTCCCCATATCAAATCTCCGTTTTTGGACAGTTTTATCAGAAAAAGATCCATACTTCCAGTGGAGGTTAGGTTATACACATTCAAACCAGGATCTATGTCAATAGTCCCATAAAAACAGCCTGCTAAATAAATATTGTCATCGCCATCGATGACAATAGACCGCCCTTCGTCCCAGTCGGAAGACCCGAAAGCGTGTACCCACAACAAATCCCCCTCCGAGTTAAACTTGCTAATAAAAGCGTCGAAACTGCCTTTTGCCGAATACCACTTTTGCTCGGGGCCCGGATCAAGATCCACCGTGCCGTATATGCTGCCGGTAATATATATATTGTCCTCACTATCGATAGCGACATCCAGGCCTTTGTCCATATAATCAGCGCCCAGTGTCTTGACCCAGACAAAGGCGCCTTCCGGGCTCAACTTGAGCAAAAAGAGATCATTGTCGCTTCGAGTCTCGGCAATGAATTTGCCCGGACCCGGGTCAAAGTCAACCCTTCTTTCAAATTCACCAACTGTATACAAATTGCCTTTTGAGTCCACCACCGCTTTATTTGGAGCGATTATTCCATCAATCGCTTCAAAACAGATGACACTTCCGGTTTGAGCGGTCGCGTGCGTAGCTGACAAAATTGTGATTATTGAAAAAAACGTTTTCATTATCAATTCAAGTTGATTTTACAGGGACAAATTACAAGGAAAAATTAAAACTTTAATCTGCCTGGTTAAATATTTTATACAATAAGAGGTATTTTGGTATTCAGACGTTTGTGTGTTTGTTGTTCTTATTGTTAGACAGATGATTAACGCTCGCTGTAATAAGAATAGAGATTAATAGCGGTTGTCACTTTGGAAGTTTTTTGAAGAGCGCCAATATACAGGTCCTCAGCGTCTCAGTTCCAGTCGCTCGCTTTCAGCGAGTGACGGTTATATGGTAAGGCCTCCGACCGTTTTCATCGTCCGCTGGCAACCGGCCGGAAGCCGAAGAGCTAATGGTCACTCGGGAAACCCAAACGATAGGGGAGAACTACCACGCTCATACCTCACGCCAAACCTATCAACAGACAGACTGTCGATACGGCAAAGCGTTATTTGTCCCGATGTTCAGTTAAAATAGTAACTTTGAATAATGAATGAACTTTTTAAAATATTTAAAGTGGGCAGGGCGGAAGCGGCCAAAATCAGCGCTTCGCCTGATGAACCGCATCAACACGACTTTGAAGAATTGATTATAGGCGCTGAAGGTCAATTAGAGCATTTCATTGATTTTAAAAACACCACGCTCGACGCTCCGCTTGTAAGCTTTGTGACAAAAGGAAAGGTGCACCGGGCCATACCCAAATTAAAGGACGGTCAATGCGACATGTGGGCGCTGCGTTTCAAAAGCGAATTTATCCCCGAAACTACTTTTCAGCTTTACAGCTATTATCATGATCACGCTACATTAAAACTGCAAGGCGGAGATTGTTTCAACCGCTTGATTACGATATGTGAAATCATTCATGAAGAGACGCGGCGGGAAAACCCCGACCTTAGCGTTGTGAGGCATTTACTCAGCGCCCTGTTTATTATGATTGAATCGGAAAGAAATAAAACCGCGGCAAGTGAAAACGCGCTGACGACAACACAAAACACTACTTTGCAAAGCTTTCTGAGGATTCTTGAAGAAAACTATCAAAGGCCTGTTGGAGTAGATTTTTACGCTGAGAAACTGTTCATGTCGGCAAGAAATCTGAACCTGATTTGCAAAAACATCCTTCACCAGACGGTGAGTGAAATTATTGAAACAAGAAAACTCATTGAAGCCAAAAATCAATTGACACATTCCGATAAGAATATATCCGAAATAGGTTTTGATCTGGGATACAATGAGAAAGCCTACTTTACCAACGTATTTAAGAAGAGAACCGGGCAAACCCCTTCCGAGTTTCGGGAAGAAATGAAAAAGCTCCTTTCCTGATTTTACAACCCATTGTCCGAAAACTGTTACCGTTTCCCTTTCGAATGACTGTATATTTGTATTATCAATTATTTATTAATCATTTAAAAATAAAAGAAAATGGAAACTGTAACGAAAACAACAACAAAATGGGTGTTAGACCCTTCCCACAGTGAGCTTACTTTTAAAGTAAAACACATGATGATCGCCAATGTAAAAGGCGCGTTCAAAAACTTTTCGGTGGAAGTGGACGGAGACGATATTTTTAAATCACCTCTCACGGTTAGCGTCGACACTTCGTCTGTAAGTACCAACAACGATCAACGAGACGAGCACTTAAAATCCGCCGACTTCTTTGATGTGGACAATCACAAGGAGCTTACTTTCAAAAGCACATCGTTTCAGCGGAAAGACGATGATGAATACGAATTAAAAGGCGCGCTTACCATCAAAGGCGTCAGCAAAGAAATCGCGCTGGAAGTGGAGTTTGGCGGCATCAACAAAGACCCCTGGGGCAACGAGAAAGCGGGTTTTTCCATTGAGGGCAAAATCAATCGGGAGAACTGGGGGTTAAACTGGAACGCGGCTTTGGAAACAGGCGGCATTCTGGTAAGCGATGAAGTGAAAATTTCGGGAGAAGTTCAATTTGTAAAACAATCTTAAAAGCGTACGACTATGAAAGATAAAGTAATTATTATCACAGGTGCCGGGATGGGACTTGGATACGCGGCGGCGAAAGAGCTGGCCTCAAAAAGCGCGAGCCTTGTGCTGGTCGATTACAATGAAAAAAGCCTGTCGGACGCCAAAGCGGAACTTGGAGAAGAGTTTCCCGACGCGAAAATCATCACCGTGGTGGCGGATGTCTCAGAGGAGGAAGCGGTGAAAAACTATGTAGATGAAGCTGTAAAAGCGTTTGGAAGAATTGACGGGCTATACAACAACGCGGGCATTGAGGGAAAACAGGCGAGTATCACCGAGTATGATGTAGACATTTTCAAAAAGGTAATTGACATTAATCTGATGGGCGTTTATTACGGAATGCGCTATGTAATTCCGGTAATGCGAAAACAACAGTTTGGCCGTATTGTGAATGTGGCGTCTGTCGGAGGCATTCGTGGCGTGCTCAATCAAATACCCTATGTGGCGAGCAAGCACGCGGTATCGGGTATGACAAAAAACGCGGCGCTGGAATACGGCGGAGACGGAATCCTTACCAACGCCATCGCGCCCGGGGCTATCCTTACGCCGATGGTCGCGGAAGCGTTCAGACAAGTGAATCCTGACGACCCCAAAGCCGCGGAAACCGAATACGCTCAGCGCAATCCGACCAAACGCCTGGGACAGCCACACGATGTAGCCAAATTGGTCGCGTTCCTCCTGAGTGAAGACAATGGCTATATAAGCGGACAAACCATCGCGATCGACGGAGGGGAATCAAATATTTACGGGAACTCGTAAACTGTAAAATCAGGTATAGTATGTCTGGCGTCCATTTGATAACAGAAGCGAGAGCGGCCGGCGCGGGCGGGTTTTATTCGGTCGGCTGCTCCATTTCGTCATAAGCGGACTAAGGAACTTCGGGCAAAAGGTAAACGAAAGGTATCCTGTTTAAATGGAGGCCTTGTGTTGAGGCCGGCGGTTGGAACGATAGGTCTATGTTTAGACGCCATGGTAGTAGCTATAAACGCGGAAGTATAATGAACAGAAAAACATTTTTAAAAACCCTGGCGGTATTGCCATTAACAGCGACAGCGATGAAACTACAGGAATTAAATAAAATGACGGAACCCCTGGGCAAGACGAAAAAAATGCCTGTGCTGTTTCTTGGGCACGGCAGTCCCATGAACGCCATTGAAGAAAATGAATTTGTCGCCGGCTTTAGAAATATCGCGAAACAAATTCCTAAACCGAACGCGATTTTATGTATATCGGCGCATTGGGAAACAAAAGGAACGTTTGTAACGGCGATGGAAAATCCCGGCACGATTCATGACTTTGGCGGATTTCCCAAAGAACTGTTCGCGGTGCGATATCCGGCGCCGGGAAGCCCCGACCTGGCCAAAGAAACAAAATCGCTCGTAAAAAAAACCAATGTAGGTTTGGATGATAAATGGGGACTTGACCACGGGGCGTGGAGTGTGATTAAACACTTATACCCCGACGCGGATGTTCCGGTAATTCAGATGAGTTTGGATTACAGTCAGACACCGCTATACCATTATGAATTGGCGCGGCAAATAAAATCACTTCGTGAAAAAGGCGTACTGATTATTGGCAGCGGAAACATGGTTCACAACCTGCGTATGGTGGCCTGGGACAAACTCAACGCTCCTGAGTATGGCTTTGACTGGGCGATTGAAGCGAATGAAAAAATGAAAAAATATATCCTCGATGGCGACCACGCGGGACTGATCAATTTTCGTTCACAAGGAAGAGCGTTTGATTTAGCCATACCGACTCCCGAGCATTATTTGCCTTTGCTCTATTCTATGGCGCTAAAAGAAGAAAGCGATCAGATTCATCTGTTCAATGACAAGGCGATCGCGGGTTCACTCACCATGACATCGGTAAAGATTGGATAAAAGCGATAAACAGGGCGTATTTTACACATGAACTTCACCACATTATTAGAGCTGCTAGGTACATTCGCCTTCGCGGTAAGTGGCATGCGTCTGGCCTCAGGCAAGCGAATTGACTGGTTTGGCGCCTATATTGTAGGATTAGTAACCGCGATTGGCGGAGGCACGATGAGGGATTTATTACTTGACGTGACTCCCTTTTGGATGTTAGACGCCAAGTACTTCCTGACAACCGGAGTCGCGCTGATCGCCATATTGATGTTTAAAGACAAAATATTTAAATTGGGTGGCACATTGTTTTTGTTCGACGCTGTTGGACTTGGCCTATTTACAATAACTGGCATTGCCAAAAGCATGGATGCCGGGTTCCCCATCTGGGTTTGTATTGTTATGGGTACCATTACCGGTTCAGTGGGCGGGGTGGCGCGCGATGTGTTGCTAAACGAAGTTCCTCTGATTTTCCGAAAAGATATTTACGCGCTCACCTGTGTGGCGGGTGGCGCCGTATATTTTCTTTGTACTTATTTTAATTTTCCGATAGGCGTTACAGAATCGGTCGCGGCGGCCACCATAATAGCGTTTCGTCTGCTCGCGGTAAAATTCCATATCCATTTACCACGACTACAGCCGATAAACAGTCAATCAAAACGTAAAGCGGATTAAAAAGCCGGCCCAGACCCACGTTTTCAAGAGCGTACTTTTCTTCCATCTATGAAAAGCTAAATAATCTCCTTCTCTTCAAAAATAAAATCCCGTATGATCCGTATCAGGGTTCTGATTTTACGGCCTTAGTGTAACTTCCTGATTGGGTCGAATATTAGTATTATCGCGTATACGTATCACTGGACGGTATTATGCCGGTTAACCTGAAAAAATACGTGCCGATCAGAAAATGGAACAAAGAATCTCTGTATTAACCATTGGGGCGGAGGACCTAAACGCGATGAAGACTTTCTATGAACAGACTTTAGGCTGGATACCTGTCGCTCAAAATAAAGATATTGTTTTTTATAAACTCAACGGCTTTTTATTAAGCGTTTGCGATAGAAAGACGCTCGCGGATTTTATTGGTATTCATCCCGATGGAAATGGATTTCGTTCGATGACTATAGGGTACAATGTCAAGAGCGAAGAAGAAGTATTAAGCCTTTATGACCAATTAAAAGACAAAGTAAAGATCTTGAAAGAGCCGGCGGAGCCTCCATTTGGCGGACTGTTTTTTTACTTTGCCGATATTGAAGGAAACATTATTGAAGTGGCGTTCAATTCATTCGTCACGCTTGATCAAGACAATAACGCCATTGACCATAAGTCGATTGACTATTTATAAATTTAAAAAATAAAGCGGTGAAAGATAAAGTTTTAGGGCTCAGAACAGCTATTTACAAGGTTGGGGACATCAATACTGCCAAAAAATGGTACGCCCAAGCCTTTGAAACAGAACCTTATTTTGACGAACCTTTTTATGTAGGGTTTGATATTGGAGGATACGAGCTTGGACTTCAGCCTGAAGAAAAACGGACAAAAGACAAGATTGAAAGCGTAGTGGTATATTGGGGAGTCAATGATATTGATAGGGAGTTCAACCGGTTCATAGCGTTAGGAGCGACAGAATACGAGGCGCCTAAAGACGTTGGAGAAGGTATTATGGCAGCCAGGCTGAAAGATCCTTGGGGAAATACCATTGGTTTGATTTACAATCCTTATTTTAACGCAAATCGCTGATATTTACCGCTAAAATGGTTTTTGGGGCTTTAGTGACTGGGATTATACAAACAAAAGTCAGAGTTAAAGTTACAGACTCGCTAATTCCGTATTTAGGATTGTAATGAAGCGGACTTACGGGAGTATTCCGCGATGAAAAACTGGCTTTGAGGGTTGAATATGAAGTATAATAACGAATACAGCTTATGCGAAAACTGATACTTCTTCTGTCTTTCCTTTTTCTTTCTCGCGCTTCTCAGAAAAACTGGGATTTTTTAGATCCAGTTGGCTATGTAAATGACTTCGCTCTCGTTTTGGATAGTTTAAGCCAAGCAAGTCTGGAAACAAAACTCAATGATTTTGAAAAACAAACTACAAACCAAATTGTAATTGTAACATTAAACTCTGATAGACTAACAGAAGAGAACTTTGACAAGTACGCGCTGGATCTTTCAAATTACTGGAAAATAGGGACAAAGGAAAAAAATAATGGATTGACGATAGTATTAAGCCCTAAACTAAGAAAGATAAGGATAAGCACGGGTTTAGGAACAGAAAAAGTATTAACGGATGAAATTTGCGACTATATATTACAAACAGTCATTATTCCTGAATTTAAGGATGAAAACTACTTTGAAGGTTTGGACAAGGCCACCGACGAATTTATTAAACTGTGGAAATAACCGTACTGCCGCTAACAGCAGTTTGACAAAATGACTGGCGATTTATGTTTTTTATTTATACGGTTGTTTGTTGTTTTTCAATTCATTAATATTCGGTGAGCGGTGACTATCGTTAGGATCTCCGATGGTTTTCATTGTCTGCCTGATGCCTAAAATCCGTGTCCTGACTTATGTTTTGCTAAATTTTTTAGTAAAATAGTAATTTTTCGTATTTTTGAGGTATGTGGGAAAGAATTCGTGAAAAATTACAGATTTTGGCAGACGCGGCAAAGTATGATGTGTCGTGTAGTTCCAGTGGCGGCGACAGGAAAAACGATACCAACACCGTCGGCAATACCGGCAGCGGTATTTGCCATACCTATACGGAAGACGGCCGGTGTGTTTCCCTCCTTAAGATTCTGCTCACCAATTATTGCGTATACGATTGCCTGTTCTGCGTTTCCAGGCGTAGCAACGATGTGAAAAGAGCCGCCTTTACCGTCGATGAAGTGGTTGAGCTTACCATGGAGTTTTATCGCAGAAATTATATTGAAGGATTATTTCTGAGTTCAGGCATATTCAAAAGCCCGGACTATACCATGGAACGTCTGGCCGCTATCGCGAAAAGGCTGCGGACGGAAGAGCGGTTTAACGGATATATCCATATCAAAACCATACCCGGAGCCAGCGACCATTTGCTTTATGAAGCCGGAAAGTACGCGGATCGGATGAGCGTTAACTTGGAGATGCCCACCGATGCCGGGTTGAAGTTGTTCGCGCCCGAAAAATCGCATGAGGAAGTGAAAAGGGACTTAGGCGTGGTAAAGGATAAGATCGTGGAATTGAAGTCGGAAAAGCGACTTGCCAGATTGGTTCCCAAGTTTGTACCTGCCGGGCAAAGCACCCAAATGGTAATAGGAGCGGGCGCGGAGACTGATAAAGACATTATGTATACGGCCGATTCGTATTACAGAGCCTTTGATCTTAAGAGAGTCTATTATTCGGGCTATATCCCGATCAGTTACGACACGCGTCTGCCCGTCATCGGGGTACAGCCGCCCTTGCTGCGGGAGAATCGTTTGTATCAGACAGACTGGCTGACGCGGTTTTACGGTTTTGATATCAGGGAAATACTGAATGACAGACATCCGAATCTGGATCTGGAAATCGACCCCAAGCTTAGTTGGGCCTTGCGCAATCCACATTTATTTCCGGTAGATATGAATACGGCGGAGTACAAAATGATCGCGCGGGTTCCGGGTATAGGGATCAAAAGCGCTATGAAAATCGTAGCCGCGCGGAAATATGGAAAATTAAGGATAGATCAGGTTAAGAAAATGGGAATCGCCTATAGCAGAGCCAAACATTTTATTGTTTGCGCGGACTCTCATTTTTCAGCGCTCGGCCGCCAGCCGGAAATTATTCGAAAGCGGATCCTGGAAGAAAGCCGGTCAAAGTTCAGCTCTCCGCGTACCCAGCAACTCTCCCTGTTTTAGAATGATGACTTCTGTTCCTGATTTGCTGTTTGACGGCTCCTGGAAAGGGCTGCTCACCGCTATTTTTGAAGTATTTGAAAGGAAATGGTTCAATGCCGGAATATTTGTAGAAGACGATTACCAGGCGACCATGTTTGACGATCGCTTCAGGGTAGTCACAGACAACGAAAAGGCGAAGAGGGTTTACGACGGGCTACGAAAAAGACTGGACGCGGCTTCATTTAAAACGTTTTTTTACGCGTTTTTTTCTGAACAGCCCGTATGTTATCAATACCTGCTGGATATGGCCGTATATGTGTTCCGGAGCCGGGAAAAAGTGGCTGATGATTTTGGGCATCCGGCTGTGCTGGGTGTAAGTCAGTTCGCGAAAAGCGTAGGCAGGGAAGCCCATAGGATGAAGGCTTTTATTCGGTTTCAGAAGTTGAGCGATGGTACCTTTTTTGAAGCCGTGCATCCGGATTTTAATGTGCTTCCTCTGGTGGCCAGTCATTTTAAAAAGCGATATACCGATCAGCCCTGGATTATATACGACGAAAAACGTAAATTCGGCTTGTATTACGACAAGACTGTTATACAGGAAATAACCTTTCATTTCTGGGAAAGAAAAAAGGATACCGATGTTGTTGTCCAGCGCTTTGACGCCAATGAAATGAAATACGATCAGCTCTGGAAAGAGTATTATAAAAGCGCGACCATCGCGTCCCGTAAGAATGAAGCATCGCGGCGGCGGCATGTCCCTCTTCGCTATCGAAAGTACCTGAACGAATTCGATTCCGGGATAGAATAGTTTTTTCTCTAAGCGGGATAGAGTCCGCGAGTTGAATGAGAACCCCGGAATCTAATGGATATTAGTAGTATGGATTGACAATTCTTCACCTCTGAGTTCGCCACGGGTTTATTTATAAGTTGTTCGCTGTCATTGTAAAAAAAAAGAAACCGGAATCATGAACATTCAAACGCGCAAAATAAAAGACGCGGAAATCGCGGAAATAGTTTCAGACAAAATAGTAATTCAAAACGCTGAAGACGCTTTGGATTTGATGGGTAATGTGTATTATCAAGGCTTTGATAAAATGATTATTCATCAAAAAAATCTTACCATGGATTTCTTCGATCTGAAGAATAAAATGGCGGGAGAAATCCTTCAAAAGTTTTCGACTTATCGCGTTCGGCTCGCGATTGTCGGAGATTTTTCAATATTTTCGAGCAAAAGTTTGCAGGATTTTATCTATGAAAGCAACAAGGGAAAGCACGTCAACTTTGTCGCTTCCGTTGACGAAGCGTTAAGCTCCTTGACCAAATAGCTAGACGCGTCGATTCCTTTGTTATACCTTTATCGCTCAAATCAAAATCCGAATCGTTAACATGTTTCCGATAGTATTGGCGTTGCATTCACTCGTTCGCTGGCTGGTCTTGATCAGTCTGCTTTTCGCGATTTATCGCGGCTTTCGGGGCTGGCGCTCCGGAAGCGCTTTTTCCGCTTTTGACAATTCGGTCAGGCACTGGACGGCCACCATCGCGCATGTTCAGTTGATATTGGGGATCTGGCTTTATGTCGTTAGCCCCATTGTAGACTATTTTCTGCATCATTTCAGCGAGGCTGTACATGAGCGCGCTTCGCGTTTCTTCGGCATGGAACATAGCCTGACGATGTTTGTAGCGATCGCTTTGATTACCATTGGTTCGGCAAAAGCCAGACGCGCGCCAACCGCTAAAGGAAAATATAAAACCATGGCTCTCTGGTATACAGCCGGGCTTTTGCTTATTCTGACATCTGTACCCTGGGCGTTTTCACCCTTGGTGAGCCGGCCCTGGCTGAGGTGGTTTTAGAGCGAATTCCGTAAATCTTACAAATCTATCTCATAATTACATAACAAAAGCTCCAACTATTATCCCCAATTTTGTATTGTTAACAAAGCAATTGAAGTATGGCGATACAGGACAATAAAGAAATCATTTATCTTCCGCTGGAAGGCGTGGATAGTGAGCACTGCGCGTTGATTGTAGATAAAGGACTGGCGCGGGTAAAAGGCGTCGAGACCCACAAAGTAGAGCTGAACAACCGCAGGGCGGCCCTTACGGTAGAGGACAACCAGGCGGTGGAGGAAGCTGTAAAAACAGTAAAAGAGCTTGGCTACAGCGTTACAACCGTCAAGAATACGTTCCCGGCATTGGGCATGACCTGCGCGTCCTGCGCGGGGAGCGTCGAAAGCGTCGTCAGACACGAGCCGGGCGTAGTCAACGCCTCCGTCAACTTCGCGACCGGCAATCTGGCGGTGGAATACCTGCCCAATATGACCGATGCCGGAAAACTGCGGAAAGCGGTACAGTCTGTAGGGTACGACCTGCTGATAGAGGAAGAGACCAGGCAGAGAGAAACCCTGGAAGCTATCCACGCCCAAAAATTCCGGAAACTTAAAACCAAGACCATTTGGGCGATTATTCTTTCCCTGCCTGTGGTTGTTATCGGTATGTTCTTTATGAATATGCCTTACGGCGACCAAATTATGTGGTTATTCTCTACTCCCGTAGTGCTCTGGCTGGGAAAAGACTTTTTTACCAACGCGTGGAAACAGGCCAGGCACCGTTCGGCCAATATGGATACATTGGTCGCGTTGAGTACGGGAATAGCTTATATGTTCAGCGTGTTCAATATGCTGTTCGCGGATTTCTGGCATCGGAAAGGACTGGAGGCCCATGTATATTTTGAAGCCGCGGCCGTTATTATCGCGTTTATTCTTTTAGGAAAACTATTGGAAGAAAAAGCCAAAGGCAATACCTCTACCGCCATCAAAAAGCTGATGGGCCTGCAACCCCAAAACGTAATAGTAATTCAGCCGGACGGAACAGAAAAGCGAACAGCCATCGAAGAGGTGAACGCGGGCGATGTAATTCTGGTAAAACCCGGTGAAAAGATCGCGGTAGACGGTATGGTAATTTCCGGCAGCTCGTATGTAGACGAAAGCATGCTGAGCGGTGAACCGGTTCCGGTCTTGAAAGAAGAGGACGAAAAGGTATTTGCCGGAACAATCAACCAAAAAGGAAGCTTCCGGTTCAAAGCCGTGAAAGTAGGTAAGGAGACCATGCTCGCGCGGATTATCAAAATGGTGCAGGACGCCCAGGGCAGCAAGGCTCCGGTCCAAAAGCTGGTTGATAAGGTCGCCGGTATATTCGTACCCGTCGTGATCGGTATCGCTCTGCTCACTTTTGTGTTGTGGCTGGTCCTGGGTGGAGATCACGGGTTGGTATATGGCCTTCTGGCCGCTGTTACGGTACTGGTTATCGCCTGTCCCTGCGCGCTGGGTCTGGCCACGCCCACGGCGATTATGGTGGGAGTGGGCAAAGGCGCCGAAGATGGAATTCTGATCAAAGACGCGGAAAGCCTTGAATTGGCTAAAAAAATAACCGCCATAATTTTGGACAAAACCGGTACCATTACCGAGGGGCGACCCGAGGTTACGGGCGACCGCTGGCTGAAGGATGACGAGACGCTGAAACGGATTTTGTTCAGTATAGAAAAACAATCGGAGCATCCTTTGGCGGACGCCGTGGTAAAACACCTGGAAGGCGAGCGAAGTATCGCCCTAAGCTCGTTTGACAGTATTACGGGCAAAGGAGCGAAGGGTGTTTATAACGACGAAACCTATTTTGTAGGCAATAAAAAACTGTTGGTGGAAAACAACGTCACTATCGCGGATGAATTATCGCGACAAGCCGGAGAATGGGGCGAACTGGCCCAAACCGTGATATGGTTCGCGGATAGTAAAGAGGCCTTGGCCGTACTGACCATCTCCGACAAGATAAAGGAAACTTCCGTCGACGCTATCAGACAAATGCGGGATATGGGCATAGAACTGTATATGCTTACAGGAGACAACGAAGCCACCGCCAAAGCCATCGCGGCGCAGACCGGCATCAAGCGTTACCAGGCGGAAGTATTGCCGGGAGACAAGGCCGACTTCGTCAAAAAGCTGCGACAGCGGGGCGAAGTCGTAGCGATGGTGGGCGACGGTATCAACGATAGTACGGCTCTGGCGACCGCCGATGTGAGCATCGCCATGGGCAAAGGCAGCGATATCGCTATGGATGTAGCCAAAATGACCATTATCTCCTCAGACCTCACCAAGATACCACGGGCCATACGTTTGTCCAGACAGACGGTAACTACCATCAAACAGAACCTGTTTTGGGCGTTTATCTATAATCTCATCGGTATCCCGATCGCGGCGGGAATCCTGTATTCGATCAACGGTTTTCTGTTGAACCCGATGATCGCGGGCGCGGCGATGGCTTTGAGCAGTGTGAGCGTGGTCACTAACAGCCTGCGTCTGAAATGGAAAAAATAAATCGGTGATGAGTCGCCCGGACAACAGAAATTCTCATAAATGACTATTTGAACCCCAAAAGCTAGACGCTGTTTGGGGTTCATTTTATAATATTCTTTATTCGAGTCCGCTTTGTAAATCTCCATAAACAATCCAGCCCCGGCTGGTGAAATCAAAAAAAAGTATTTTGCAGGGGGGCGGGAAAAATGAACTTTAACAAATAAATGGACAAAATAAACAAGTATCAAACAGGAGTAATTCTTTTGGCGGTAATAGCAGGGCTTTTAATCGGTTATATTGAAGTTGTGGCCAATTATTCCTCAAACCTTATTGTACCCTTGCTCATGGTGATGCTTTATGGCCTTTTTTTAAGCGTCAACATCAATGATCTCAAAAGCTCCTTTTTTAACTCAAAATTTCTGATCATAAACATCCTCCTCAATTTTGTTTGGACACCGGCGCTCGCGTACATTTTAGGATATGTTTTCCTGATCGACGAATTGCCCATATGGATTGGTTTTGTAATGTTGATGGTGACACCTTGTACAGACTGGTATTTGGTTTTTACGGGAGTAGCGAAAGGCAACGTCCCCTTGTCGACTTCCATTCTTCCCGTAAATCTGATATTACAAGTACTTTTACTACCTGTTTACTTAATGATTTTCTTTGGTAAATCAGGAAGCGTTGAGTTAAGTTCTCTTGTTGAAAGCATTCTACTAGTGCTTGTTATTCCATTTTTTTTAGCCCTCATGACCAAAAGGAGCATTGGAAAAAAAGATAAATCAGGAATGAGGCTCCTTCATTTTTTTGAAAAATCGCAGGTTTTGTTTCTCGCTTTAGCGATCGTCGCGATGTTCGCTTCCGAAGGAAAAAACTTGATTGACAACCCCGATGTGATATACAAGCTACTTATTCCTGTGCTCTTGTTTTTCGTTATAATCTTCTTTGTGAGCCAGGTAATCAGTAAGCTATTAAAATTCAATCGAGCGGATAAAGTCAGCCTGGTCTTGACAACAATGGCAAGAAACTCGCCTGTTTCCTTAGCCATCGCGGTTTCCGCCTTTTCATCAGAGCCCTTGATAGCTTTATCCTTAGTAATAGGTCCGCTAATAGAGCTTCCTGTTTTAGTGTTGGTTGCTCAAATCTTACTGAAAACGCGTACAAGCGTTGAAAGTCATTTGGAAAATAATGACCCCGGCCCGCTTAACCAATTTACCGGAGTAAACGAACGTTTTAGCGATGACGAGAACTAGCGTCAGCTTGAATGGTCGCTGACTGTAAAAAAAATGTCTTTGATAAACAATGCTGATTTATGAATAAAGCAAAAATAGTTAAAATCCCTTTCGCGAAAATCTATCCCTTGTATATACAAAAAGCGGAGAAGAAAGGACGCGCGAAAGAAGAGGTTGACCGCGTTATTTTCTGGCTTACAGGATACGATGAGGAGACATTGCGACAGCAAATTGACAGAAACAGTGATTTGGAAACTTTTTTCGCCGAAGCGCCCCGGATCAATCCCAACGCTTCAAAAATTACTGGCATAATATGTGGGCATCGGGTGGAAGAGATCGAAGACCAACTCACCCGAAAGATTCGATATCTGGATAAGCTGGTTGATGAACTGGCCAAAGGAAAGGCGATGGAGAAGATTTTGAGAAAGTAGAGGTTGGTCGTATTGTAAAAAATCAAAAAGAAATGGAAAAATTGTTCAGGTTGTTCGCCTCTCTTCAAAACAAGTTTATCAACTTTATGAGAGTAGCCGTTTTTATTGTCATGGTCTGGATTGGAGGTTTGAAGGTATTTCAATATGAAGCGGATGGGATTGTTCCCTTTGTTATCAACAGTCCCTTTATGAGTTTCTTTTACAACCACGCGGGTAAGACCGCGGTAAATAACGCGGGCGAGCGGGTGGCCGAATACACGCTTTACAAAAATCCTGAAGGTAAAACCGTTCAGAAAAATATTGAATGGCATAAGGAAAACGGGACTTATGTCTTTTCTTATGGTTTAGGCGCGGTTATAATTTGCATTGGTGTTTTGGTCTTGCTGGGCGTTTGGTTTCCTGTAACTGGTTTTTGGGGAGGAGTTTTGACCTTCGGAATGTCCCTTGTAACACTTTCGTTTTTAATCACAACTCCCGAAGTCTATGTTCCTGACCTTGGGGGAGATTTTCCTACGCCGCGCTATGGTTTTCCCTATTTATCAGGAGCGGGGCGCTTAGTGCTGAAAGATATAATCATGATGGCGGGTGGGCTTATCGTCGCCTCTGATTGCGCCCGCCGAGGATTAAAAACCACCGCCAATAAGCGGTATCGTTGAGTCGGAGCCGCTTGCTGAATGAATGATATAAAACAGAGTTTTTAATAAAAGGACGGAACTCTCCATTATCCGGGGTTTATAAACCAATGATCATAGAAAACCTTAAACCATTTGACGGGCGACATTGTGAAACGACAGCGACAGGAACATTACTGAGACAACTCGGAATGGAGCTTTCCGAACCAATGCTTTTCGGAATTGGAGAAGGACTCGGCTTTATTTTCTGGAATATGAAATCAATGGACTTTCCTTTCATTGGCGGACGAATAAAACCGGATCTCCTTTCCCGGAATATCGCGAAAAATCTGAATCTCGAATTGGAGGTAAATGAAACATCTTCGACGCGAAAAGCCTGGGACGATGTTAAGCGCTTGCTTGATAACGGACGGATCGTCGGGTTAAAATTGGATTGTTATCACTTGGAATACTTTTCAAACCCCGTTCATTTCGCGGGACACTATGTCGCGATATATGGTTACGACGATGACGACGCGTTTCTCGTGGACACAAGACAGCAAGGCGGATTGGTAAAAACAAGTTTGAAAAGCCTGGCACTGGCAAGAGCCGAAAAAGGTCCGATGGCTTCCAAAAATCTTTATTATACTTTGAGGGAGACAAACCGGGAATATGACGCGCGGTCAGCCATTGCCAACGCTATCCGTAACAATGCCCGGGAATATTTAAATCCGCCAATTAATAACATAGGCTACAAAGGAATAATAAAGACGAGCGCTGAAATAATTAAATGGTTCAAGGCGAGTAAGGATATTGAAGGTGATTTTGGCGCGACGGCCGAGTTGATGGAAAAAGCGGGAACGGGTGGAGCGTTGTTTAGAAATCTGTACCGGGATTTTTTGAAAGAGAGCTATGAACTTTTAAGGCTTGATACGCTAAAACAGGGATACCTGGACTTTATGGAGATAGCGTGCTTGTGGACAAATGTTTCAAACCTGTTTGTAAAAGTCAGCGAGAGTCAGGACATACGATATATCGAACAGGCTTCAGAGCTTTTGAAACAGCTCGCGGCGAAAGAAAAAAGCGCTATGGAGAAGTTGCTCGAAATATGACCGATGAACAGCCCCGAGAAGGCGATTGGAAATTGGTGAAATTAAAATCATCGGCTTAGGTTCTTCTTTTTTCTAGATTGTGTTATAGCGACGCGCTGAGTCAGTCGCTTATTGGAAGCGTGCTTCAAAGCCTCTGTTCAGTCGCGTTGTCAACCGGAAAAACAGGAAGAAAGATGTTGAATAATTTGTATGGATGATAAGTAAATGGTAACCCGGATTATTTCGCGGGAGTAAACGGAGTCATATCTGAAAATTGTATGAATATGATAAGTTGGGCGAGCAATATTATCGTAAAGCATTTATTTTTGATCCTGGCGTTGATCTTCATTTCAGCTATGGGAAGAGCCATTCAGACCAACGGAGTGGGCGCTATTTCTAGAACCGGATACTGGTTGCTCGAAATTCCTGTGGAAACATCAAGGGTCTCACTTTTTTTACTTTTCCTTGGCGGGGGAAGTATTTTCAGCGGTTTAAAAATAATAAGCGCTCTATTTCAGATGACTAGGCAAGAGTGGAAAGTTGTCCCAAACACCATGACGCGTAGTCTAGCTTCTCATTCTATGGAACTTTTGGCGACTACCATAGCGATGGTCGCGATCGCGTTGGTGATCAACTGCTTTATCAGATACGGAGCTGAAAGCCCCAAACTACTTTCCGACTCGAGTCAGTTTTCATTATTGAAGTCCTTTAGCGTACAGAGCCTGACGCTATTTCTCAAAAATCTAACGGTTATACCTCTTGCTATTATTTTTGAAGTCTGGCTTATCTTTAAGCTGCTCAACAAAGTCTAATTACCAACTCATATGAACTCATTCGTATTTCGACTTCAGGATCTTGACAAGACAAAGTCTGAGCTTGTCGGCGCTAAAGCCGCGAACCTGGCGGAACTTATAGGCATGAAGGGAATCCGCGTACCGGCTGGAGCCGTGATCGCCAGGGAATATGGTTTGCCCGCGGTTGTGGGAGTGGAAAACGCTACCAGACTGATCCGGGACGGTCAGAAAATCCGGGTGAACGGAACGGAGGGTTATGTGGAAATACTATTAAGTGGAAAATCCAATCGTTCCTTTGGTAAAGGATAAACCCCGCGACGAACCGTATCCTGCGCCCACCCGGGCGATAGCGCGCTAGGCGATCGATTGAATACTGGATTTGTTGTATTTGTCTCGGTATTCAGCCGGAGTCAATCCTGTTATTTTCTTAAAGATTATCCTGAATGTTTTGGTGTCGGAATAGCCTACCTCGTCCATGACCTCGCCGATACTTTTTCGGGTATTTTCCAAACCGCGTTTCGCGGCCTCTATTTTTACGCGTTGTATATACTCGAGTATAGTGTTGTTCGTGGCTCGTTTAAATCTGCGCTCAAATGTCCGCCTGCTGGCGGCGGCTTTGTCGGCTAACTCGTCCACCGTTATTTTTTTATCCAGATTGGCCTCAATGTACGCTTGAGCCGTTTTAATCGCTTCGTCGTTATGCTCTTTTTGCCCTTTAAATATGGCGAACGCCGATTGGCTTTGCCTGTCGATATCGATCGCGAAGTATTTCGCGGTTAAAATAGCCGTAGGTCGGTTGGTGTATTTCTCTACCAGATACAGCAGCAAGTTCCAGTATGAATTGGCCCCGCCGCTTGTATAGACGCGGTTTTGCTCCGTAACGACGCTCCCATCCCGCACGTTTACTTCAGGAAACAGCCGTTTGAACTCGTTGATAAATCCCCAATGCGTAGAGCAGTTTTTGCCGTCAAGCAAGCCTGTCGAGGCCAGCAAAAACGCTCCCAGGCACAGCGACGCCACTTCGGAGCCATCCTGATAGCGCTGAACAATCCAGGTCCGTAAAGCGCTGTTCACTTCAATCGCTTTGTTTAGATCGCCGGACAAAGCGGGCACGATCACTAAATCCGTCGTTCGCGTTTCGTGCAACAAGCGATCCGTTTTGACCATGTAGCGCCCTTCGTTTAATTTTACTTCACGCGTCGCGCCTACCAATACGACGTCGAACAGGGGTTTTTGACCGGATGACTGTAAAAACTGATTGACCGCGGTGAAGCAATAGTGTGGATCGGCTATGGCTTGCATGACCGAACACTCTGGAACTAGAATGGAAATGTGGCGCATTCCGCGAATATAATTCTAAAGCTGACGTAATTCGCCTCCACTTTGTCGGTTTTTACTACTAAAAATTACAACCCGATCCTTTAATTTTACCGACTGGAATACTTAAATTTATGAAAAATACTGTCAAAATCACAATTGAAGCGACTGTAAACGCTTCGACTGAAAAGGTTTGGGAAATATGGACCAATACCGGTCATATTACAAAATGGAATACGGCGGATCCGGCATGGCACTCGCCTGGAGCTGAGCACGATTTGGTGGTGGGCGGCGCGTTTAACTACCGTATGGAAGCCAAAGACGGGAGCCTGGGCTTTGATTTTAGCGGAACGTTTACCGCGATTGATCCGCCCGGCCATTTAGAGTATGTGCTCGGAGACCATCGCGAAGTACGCGTCGACTTCTTAGCCGATGGCGATAAGACGCGTATCGTACAAACCTTCGACGCTGAAACGGAAAATCCTGTCGAGATGCAAAAAGAAGGCTGGCAGGCTATTTTGAATAATTTTAAGGCCTATACTGAAAATAACTAGAGGATGAAGTCGACAAAAATCATTTACTGGACGCTTACCGCGTTGATTGTTCTTTTTGAGGGAGTCATGCCCGCGCTGACTTCGCATACCGAGGTCGCCGTCGAGGGGATACGGCATTTGGGGTATCCCGATTACTTTCGGGTACTGATCGCTGTTTTTAAAGTGTGCGGATCGATCGCGCTTATTGTTCCCGCGTTTAAAGGCGTTGTCAAAGAATGGGCCTACGCCGGCTTTACATTTATCTTCATCAGCGCGGCTGTTTCACACACCGTAGTCGATGGATTTGGCGTACAGACCGTTTTTCCCCTTGTGATATTGGCCATACTGGCCGGTTCATATGTCACGTATCATAAACTTCAAAACTCCTGATCGGGTTATCATGAAATCGCGTCTCTCTGTTCCAAGGTACTGGTTATTATAGGCGGGTGTGTTTTGGAAAGGATAGCTGATAACGGAGTCGGCGCTAAGCGGGTTAATAAAAAAAAACGATAATGAGTATGTATTTGCTTCAAGGCAAACTGACCGCTAAAGCGGGGCGGGCGGAAGAGCTCGCGGGTATTTTATTAGAGGCTTCCAAGTTAGTTTCGACCGCGAAAGGATGTAAGCTTTATGTGGTTGGCCGGGAGCAGAATGATCCGGACTCCGTCTACGTCACCGAAATCTGGGAAAGCAGGGAAGACCATGACAATTCGCTGAAAGCGGAAGGAGTGAGGGAGTTGATTATGAAAGCGATGCCTGTCATGGCCGGAGCGCCGGAGAAAGGGCGGGAGCTCGAAATACTTGGTGGCGCGGGAATATAGCCGGACGCCGATCTTTGACTCTTAGTAGACACGTTTTATGACTGACAACCAGAAAATAGCGGATATTCTGCGGCGACGGGAATATTTCCAGACTTGCTTCCCGGCTATCGAAGGGAGTGAGGGTAAAAAGACCGGTCCGCTTCCTAATTCTTGTCCTTCCTGTGGCTATCTGACACTGGATACAAGATCCGGTTGGGTAATTTGCTCCTTTTGTTTTTGGGAAGACGATGGTCAGGACAATCATGACGCTGATCTGGTATATGGAGGTCCGAACGGAGAGGATTCCCTGACGGCCTACAGACTCCGGTTGTATGACTGGATGACCGGCTTAAAGAGGAATACGCGAGACCAAAATACGGCTGAAAGTCTTATCGGCTCCGAATTGCTCATACTGGACAGTTATATAGCCGCCGGGGAAACAAACAGGCGAGCGGTGCTGGACAAAATACGATTGCTCGCCGCTTTGTTTGATAAACTCCGGAATGTAGGGGCTGTTAAAGAGCCGGACTGGAAGTTTTTGCCTGAGGAGAATAAAATTTAACAAATCGGTATTCGGAGTACATTGTTATTCGGCCATGCTGAAATGGATACAACAAGTTGGAAACCTGTTGTCCCGAGTCCCGGGAGAGTAGAGACTTCGCGATAGCTGGTACTCACGATCGATATACAGTCTGGGTGATTGGTTTTCGGATTTTCATTCTTACTTTTACGCTGGAATATGAGGCCTTTCCGGTTCTACGCCAGCCTTCCATGAAAGCTGACAAAGGAGGAATATAGCTGATATTTAAAAACTATCATAAAAATGGAGGACAAACTAATCGCGGGGATTATTGTATCACAGTACAAAGCGAGTCTTGGCATGCTTCGGCAAGTCATTGTGAAAGTGCCCGCCGGACAATGGGACAATGAAGAATACAACAATCCCAACTGGCAGATCGCTTACCATATTTTGTGGGGAGTAAAGTTTTATCTTGGCGCTAATCCCGAGAGTTACGTCCCTTGGGAAAACGCCCTTGAAGGAGCTGAAAGTCTGGGTGGCGTTCAAGATTGGGAAAACCCTGATGAAGGTGTAACGGTAGAAGGGTTTCATACCAAAGAAGAAATACTGTCATTCATTGACGATATTGAAAATAGCTTGCCGCGAGCCGTTGCGGCGTTGCCGCTTGACAAAGATTCAGGCTTTGAATGGTATCCTTATTCTCGTTTGGAGCTTCATATCAACAGTATCCGCCATATCCAGCATCATACCGCGCAAATGATCGAACGCCTGAAAGCGAATGGAATCTCCGGGTTTTATTGGTGGGCGGACCAGAATCCTCCACAGGAATGGTGATATCTTGCATAAGTCGCCTGTTGGTTTTGCTGAAAATCGCTCATGGGCCCTTACGTGAGACTTGTATACGATTGCTATTTTTTTTGAAATAGATATGAAAGAAGTGAAAAAAAACGCCTTCAGGTTGATCGGTTTAAGACTTGAAAGCAAGACGACCAATGAAAACAATCAATCCGGTAAGGATTGCGGAAACTTATGGCGAAAGTTTGAAACGGATAAAGTTTTTGACCTTGTCCCGCAGAAGCTAAGCGATGAAGTGTACGCGGTGTATTATGATTATGAGAAGGATGAGCGAAGTCCTTTTTCTTACTTTATAGGTTGCAAGGTGGGGGAAGACGCGGAAATACCATCAGGATTATATGATTTACGCGTGCCTTCCCAAAACTACATGAAAATTAGCGCCAGAGGAGTCATGCCGGAATGTATATCGGAAGTATGGCGAAAAATATGGAATTCGGATTTGAAGCGAAACTTTGGATTTGATTTTGAAATATATGATGAAAGGAGCAGGGATTGGAATAACGCGGAAGTAGATGTTTATATATCAACCGGTGAATGATAATAGGAGTATAACGTCTCTGATTCAGAGGCAGTCGTCCATCTTCGCTTTCAGTCGTCCGGTCAAGCGTCTGATGGCAAGTTGAGTATGATAGATAGGCCTTTCTCGTACGTACAGGTTTTTGGAGAATGAAAAGTAAAATATCCACCTTCCGGCCATTTGATTTTAAAAACATCTTTATAGATGGATCTTCCTATCATAAGGTTTTACAAGAAAGTGTAAATGATTTTTTTATCCATTCTTTGAAAGAAGATGTCGTAGCGCTCAAACTGCCGCTTCCTCCGCACCGAAAGACCGTGAATGATTTTATGTTTGTGACCAAAGGGACAGCCCAAAGGCATTTAGACATTGACGAGCGCGTTTTGCGGGAGAATGATTTTCTATTGGTGCCCAAACTGGTGGTTTCTACCACCGATTTTTTTTCTTCGGATCTGGAAGGTTATTATTGTCACTTTTCAGACGACTTTGTCGGGGCGAACTCGTTTTTATTTGATTGGCAGACCAACCCTCTCATAGCTAAACAAATTAAACTTCCGGAGGATACCGCCGGACGATTAGGAATGCTTTTACAAGCGGCCGTGGGATTGTACAACAAGCGTCATTCAAAGTTAAACCATTTAATTCCCTATTATCTAAATACGGTTTTAATTGAAGTATACGCTGAAGCGCTTGACCAGTCATCGCTTATCAAATCCGATAAGAAGAAACAACTCACGAATAAATACCTCAAACTAGTAAACGCCAATTTCCATAAATCGTGGAGTATGGCCGATTATGCCGGGTTGCTTTGTGTTTCGCCCAACCATTTGAACAAAACCGTCAAAAGTTGTACAAACAAGACCGCTCAGGAAATTCATAATCAAATCATTTTGCAGGAAGCGAAGGTACAGTTGCTGCAAACCGATCAAAGTATTGGCGAAATCGCCTTCAATTTAGGATTTAACGATGTCTCTTATTTTGGGAAATTCTTTAAGAAGCATTTCCACATATCACCATTGGAATATCGAAAAATGATTGAAAATTACCAATAATGGCCTGAAAATAGCTATGTAGAAAGAGTGATAGGATTTAATTTTGCTAAAAATCATTACGTAAAAATATGTTTTTAAAAGCAAAGTTCATTGGTATCGCTACTCTGTTGCTTCCATGGCTGGTAATGGCGCAAGAACAGCCAGGTCCTCCAATGGTAAAAAATCCACCGATCATGATGGAGGTTATGGCGGGAAACCGCGCGTTCGCGTATCAGATGATCGTGAACAAAAAAACGCGAAGCGTTTCCAGGCTTGGATTCTTTGGAGTTACCAATTTCCAACCGGAATGGGGGAACCCAAAAATAAACGATTACATGCTGCAGGGAAACCTGACCTACGGTATGCTGAAAGGACTGGATATTACCGCGGGATTCATCTGGAATCCTATTGATGGTATCAGACCTTCGGCCGGAGTCATGTACACGTACGCCAATCCTACATGGTTGGCTGTTGTAAATCCGAGAGTTGACGTGTCCAGAAACGCGAACGCGGATATTTTAGGCCTCATAGAATATAAACCCGGCTTAAGCGAAAAGGTAAAACTATATACAAGACTGCAAGGGTTGTATACGCGTAACTTCAGTTATGATATGCATATAAGAAGCTATGTGATGTTAAGGGCGGGCGTAAGTATAAAAGACGTAACGCTGGGTATCGCGAACAATATGGACTTTTATGGTCCCGCGAAGCGCGACGAAAACAATTTTGGAGGCTTTATATTGGTAAACTTGTTTTAAGAATGGGTAATACGTTTAAACTTTTGATTAATAGTCGAAATTGGGGTTAGGGGGAAGAAACGCGTTATTTCAAAGCTAGCAAAGAGCGGACTATCTTTTGTAGTTCGCTCTTGGAAAGAAGGAGTGTCGGTCATTTTTTGTAATTTTGGAAAAATAATCAATCAATGAAGATTCTGAATTTTCTCCTGATCCTCGTAATCATGCTTTTGGGCCTTGCTTGCAATAAGGATAAAGAGTGTACATGCTATCATAACAATCAAAACGCCTGCGACAAAGATCGTGATTGCGAGTGGGTGCTGATTCGGAATACCTACATCCAGAATGGATCCGGCCATCAGGCTATTTCAAGCGATACGGAATGGAAATGCCAGTGCGAGGACAAGACCGTATATGAATCCTTGACGGAGAAAAGCTTTACGCTTACCTCAGATACGGCGACTTCGTCATCCGTCGCGTCTCTGCGTGATAATGAATTTAGTTTCGCTGTTATCCATACGGAAAAGGGGCGAATTCCGGCGCTGATTTCATCAGCGACCAGAAACCTTATCGGGGGAACAAATAAAAGTCATGTGTATAGTTATTTCGCGGAAGCAAGCTCTTCCATTGATATCGACGCTTTGAATAGCGGCAAGTCGATTAGAAATGTTTCCATTGAGCAAAAAGTATCTAACTCGGTAATACCGGTTGATTACGGAAGTCTTATATATTTTGTATCCGGCAATGGTCTGAAGGGTATAATACGGGTTAATCAGGTGGATCTTAGCGCTGAACCGAAAGTTCTGGAAATGACGGTTAAGTATTACCATGCTGGTGAAACTTTTGATAAACCTGCTGCTAAAGGCTTCACAAAAATCAGGAAAAACATACGTCTTTTGGTTGATAATACTACTAAAGGTTTTTACAATATCGCTTCCGCGGATAATTCCATATTGGGAGCGGAATTGTCATTCGGAGCGATTCCTGGTGAACTCCCCACTCATTTCGATCGCTGTGTCTTGGTCTCGCCTGATCAGAGAAGCAAACATTATGTACTGAAAAACAATGGAGATATCCGCACGGAGTTTAAAGAAGTTACCGAAGGGGACTTTAACACGATATACGAGTTCACTACGGACGAACCTTTAGCAAAGTATTCAGAGATCATAAATCTTCCAAGATCCGCTTTTATGCCTCAAATGTATATGTTCAGATCGTCTAATGGAAAAACCGGTTTGATCAAGATCAATAAAACAACGTATCTGACTTTTAATTCACATGAGATTGACTTTGAGCTTAAATATTCTGAATAATAGCCTGTTGTCGTATCGCTACAATATCTTGTAAGCGGGCTGCTCGTATTGGCCTCTTCGCTTTGCATTTGGATGTTTTCGCCGGTGAGCCGGCCTTGGCCAGGTGGCTTTGAGCCGGCGCGGCGTTATTCTTCGTACCGTTCCGTATCTTCAATCAGATGTCGCAAAATCTCGGCTGTCGGACGATCGCTATAACCGTTGATGGATTGCCCCAGCCAGATACTCGCGAAATCGGTATTTTGGGCGGCTTTGGCTATTTTTCGCAAGCCCGCTGTAAGTTTGTTCTGATAAGGATAAGGTAGTATATAGCCGCTATCTTCTACCGCGTCGATAAACGTGTTTTTTATACCTCTGGCGTATCTTCCCGTAAAGCTTCTGGTCAATACGATATCGCTTTCGTCAACCCTTCTCAAACGTTGTTTTTCGAACTCCTGAAGGGCGCTTTCTCTGGAGCCTAACAGAAGGCTGCCAACCTGAAAGCCTTGCGCTCCCAGCGCCTTCGCCGCGAGAATCGTTCTTCCGTTATATAGTCCACCGGCGTAGATAAGCGGGACGGATACATGGTCATATACCCGCGACAATAAGGACATGCCGCTGATTTTCGGGGTTATGTTTCCGTTTAGGTTTCCCCGGTGGCCGCCAGCCTCGATACCCTGCGCGCAGATCAGGTCTACGCCCGATCGCTCCAATATGACCGCCTCTTCCACCGAGGTGCATGTGCCTATCAGGATCGTGTCACACTGTTTTAGTTTCCGGATACTTTCCGCGTCCATATTGCCGAACGTAAAGCTTACGATTTTGCACTTTTCAGCGATTATGGCTTCTATCTGGTCGTGGTAGTCCGTGAGTTTGATGTCTTCTATGGCTGGTAGCGACACGTCTATATGATGCCGCTCCGCCAGTCGCTCGATAAACCGCTTCGTTTCCGCGTACCGATTTATTAATGAATCTGAAATTTCCGGAATTTCATGAACGAAGATATTTACCGCGAACGTCTTGTCCGTTAACTTTCGGGCCGCGTGAATGGTTTCAATACATTTTTCGGCTGGTAAGTCTCCCAGCGGCAAGGCGCCCAATATGCCGGTTCTCGCCGCGGCCGCTACCATTTCCGGAGTAGCTACGCCCAGCATGGGAGCCTGAACAATGGGATATTCAATATCGAACAGTTGGGTAAGTTGATTTTTCCAGTTCATCGCTTTGTTGAATTTTTTAACACGAAATAAGGTACTCGTTTGAGTAGTAAGTTACTGTTTTTAACTGATAATGAAAGACCGTCTTGTCGTTCGCTCCCCGCGAAGCCATGAGACTGTTTCGATAAGATGGTTTTCAATATATTAAATTGTTTATTTTCAATATATTGAATAGCGGGTGCGTTGGAGGGGATAATTGATCGAATTTTTTGATCATATTGTCAAGGAAATTTGATCTGTTTGGTGTTGGTATATCGGTGTTGAGAAAATAATAGCTCGCTTCGAAGAGGCGGAATGAGATCCTTCGTAGCGGCCAACCGTATTGTTCGCGGGGGGAAGAATATTTTTCAAAAAAACCGTGGCCGGTAAAGGCGCGCTCGTATACGTTCAACGATACAAGACGATCGGCTTTCGCGGCCAATCGATGACTGGAAGATTTCTTCTTTTAGTGCTTCAGGGTTCTCAGCCTTTCTTCGTTCAGGACGGTTATTTTGCTGCCCGCTATGGCGATCAGACCCTCCGCCTTAAAGTCGGTCAGCGTACGTATGACCGTCTCTTTGGAAGCGCCTACTATGCCCGACAGATCGTCGCGGGAGATCGCCATCGAAAACGTCTCGTCCGATTCCTGACGGTATTTTTTTCGCAACAGGATGAGCGCTTCCGCTACCCGTTTGCGTACGGAACAATAAGCCAGCTTGAGCAGGCGCTCTTCTTTTTCGACTACGTTGCCGGAGAGCAGACGTATAAACTTGCCGGCTACGTCCCGGTTGGAGTGCAGCAAGGTAAAAAAATCATCAGCCGGAATCGCGCATATGGAAGAGTCTTCGAGCGCTACGGCGCTTTCCGTATAAGGGATATTTTCAATCAATTCGATATAACCGATAAAATCGCCTTCTTTAAACAGGCCGGTAATGAATTCGTTGCCCATTTTGTCCGCCCGGGCCGTTTTGATTTTGCCACCGCGCACATAGTACAGAAAGTTGGGATAACCGCCCTGATTATAGATAATCTGTTTTTTGGCTATATGGCTCACGCGCTTTTCCACAGCCAATAGCCGGTCCAGTTCTTTGAGTCCCTGTGACTCCCCGGTGGAGTCCGGGCCTTTCAGCCGTTCACTTTTCTTTAGTCGTATTTCGATCGCGTCCAGCAATTGCACGTCGTCGAAGGGCTTGGTGAGATAGTCGTCCGCGCCCAGATTCATCCCTTTGCGCATATCGTCCCGTTCGGCTTTGGCTGTCAGGAATATAAAAGGAATGGAAGCGGTCGCCGCGTTTTTGGAGAGTACATGCAGTACGCCAAATCCGTCCAGTTCGGGCATCATCACATCGCAGATGATCAGATCGGGGAGCTCTTTCCTGGCCAGTTCCACACCGATCTTGCCATTTTCCGCCGTGATTACGTGGTAATCCGATAGTTCAAGTATTTCGGCCGTATTTTCACGTACTTCCTGATTGTCTTCGATGAGCAGTATGGTTTTTTTCATGATCGGGCGCTTTGAGGTATTTCCATGTTAAACGTAGTGCCAACCCCCAGCGCGCTTTCCATACTTATATAACCGCCGAGTAGTTCTATATAGCGTTTTACGATATTCAGCCCCAGGCCGGTTCCCTGCACATTGCCCGCGTTGTGGGCTCTGAAAAAACGGGTAAAAAGAAAAGTCTTGTCCTCTTCCGGTATGCCTATGCCCTGGTCGGATACGCTTAGCAGCACATTGGTCCTGTTGACTTCCGCGTATAGCTCGATCGTTCCCTTTTCCGAATACTTGATCGCGTTGGATAGCAGGTTGAGTAGAATGTTTTTGATGATATTGCGGTCGAGCAGTACGACCGCGGTTCCCTGATGCCGGTAATTCATCCGCTGCGAAGGTTTTAATACCGGGTGGAGCTCTTCGATAATCTCATTGGCGAGCTCCGTCAGGTTAAATTCAGCGGGATTGTTGCCTACGATGCCCTCTTCGAGCTTACTCAGGGAGAGAAAGTCGTTGAGTATACCAGTGAGGTTGGTCACGGCTGATTTGATCCGCTGTATGTGCTTCTCGCTTTTTTCCGCGTCGCCCAACTGGTTGTATTTGGAAATCAGCGAAACGGAAGAAAGTATGGTGCTTAGCGGAGTCCTGAATTCGTGGGAAGCAAGGGTGACAAACCGTGATTTTAGTTCATTGAGCTCTTTTTCCTTTTCCAGCGCTTTGCGTACTTCGGTTTCCGCTTGTTTTTGCCTGGCGTTGGTTTCCCGGAGTTTTTTTATGGCGTCAAAGAGTTCGGCGGTACGTTGCTGCACCCGCTCCTCCAGTTCCGCGTTGAGCTGCCGGAAAGCGTTTTCGGCTTCCTTGAGCTTGGAAATATCGTGAATAATACCGGTATAGATAACCTTGTCATGCAATATGACTTCGCTGACACTAAGCAGAAAAGGGAAGACATCGCCGTTTTTTTTCTGCCCGAGTACTTCGCGGCCTATGCCGATAATACGGCGTACGCCTGTGCGCTGATAGTTGCGGATATAGTCGTCGTGGCGGCCCCGGTCGGGCTCAGGCATGAGCACTTTGATGTTTTCGCCGATGATTTCGGCCGGGTCGTATTCAAATATCCGCGCCGCGGCCGGATTGACGGTTTCTATGATACCTTTATGATCAATCGTGATGATCCCGTCGATAGCGGTATCGATGATCGCTCTCAGGCGGGATTCGTTTTCCAATGGATTGCGGGTAGCTTCGGTGTTGTTTGATTCAGACAAGTCGTAATGTTTGGCGAGATATGCAGAATTATCAGGCGGCGACGCGAATGTTTTTCGCGGGCCGTTCTATGGAGTCCCATAAAGATGGGGGAAAGCAGGCGTATACCGATGGCAGAGTCTCGGCGGGTATGTATTTGGTAAGCACCCGGATAATCGCCTCGGTAGTGCCGGATTCCATATCCTTTAACGGCGTTTCCCATTCCGGACGTTTTTGACAGAAGGGTTTGATAAACGAGGGAAGGAGAGAAAGGAGCTCAATGTTTTTATCCATGGAAATTTTATTCAGCGCGGCCTGAAAAAAACTTCCCAATACCAGTTCCGATCGCTTCAAATCGACATTGTGTCCCAGTGCGAGTGACAAGTCTGACAATAGATTGGCGGTGTGTCCTTTGTATTTTATCATGGCGCGTTAAAGATCGGTAAGTTCATGTTCGGATTTTCTTCCTTCGTCCCAGCGTGTAAGGTGCTGTATGGTCATATCCGCGATATTTTCGAGGGCGTTGGAAGTCAGAAAGGCCTGGTGTCCTGTGATCAGTACGTTTTTGAAACTGAGCAGACGGGCGAATACGTCGTCTTGCGGTATCGTGTCGGAATGGTCGTGAAAGAACAGGCCTTTTTCCTTTTCGTATACGTCGAGTCCAAGATAACCAATTTTTCCTGATTTGAGCCCTTCTATGGCGTCCCGCGTGTTGATCAGGGCGCCGCGGCCGGTGTTGATGATCATGACGCCTTTTTTCATACGCTCTATACGGTTTTTATCGATCATATATTTCGTATGTTCATTGAGCGGGGCGTGCAGGGAGATGATATCGGATTGTTCGCAGAGTTTGTCCAGAGAGACATAGTCGACGCCATAGTCTTTTGTATAGGATTGATTGGGCTCGACATCGTAGCCAAGCAGATGACAGCCAAAGCCGTTCAGGATTTTGGCGACGATTCCGCCGATTTTGCCCAATCCGACGATTCCGACTGTCTTTCCTTTAAGGTCGTAGCCAATAAGGTTATCGAGGGTAAAGTCGTAAGCCTTGATCTTTTTGTCGGCCAGCGCGATTTTGCGGTTGAGCGCCTGAATCATGGCGATGGTATGCTCGGCGATGGAATAGGGGGAGTATTCGGGGACGTTGCCGACGCGGATGCCGAGCTGGTTGGCCTTGCCGATATCGGTCTGGTCGTAGCCCGCCGCTCGTATGGCGATGTGCTTGACACCCATAGCGGACAGCTTTTCGAGTATGGGAGCGGAGCCGTCGTCGTTGGTGAATATGGACACCGCCTGGCATCCTTCCGCCAGTTTTACAGTATCCAATGAAAGAGCTTCTTTCAGAAACTTCAACTCATGCTTCTGGTTATTGGATTTTTCCAGATAAGAACGTTCGAATTGGTGTGTACTGAATATCGCTACTTTCATATTTTCGATTTGTTTTATCGTCCGGATCTTCCGGTCATATAGTCATAAAAATTTTCTTTCACCGCGCGGAGTGCCGCGCTGATCCGGTAAAATTCAGAAATTATACTTTCATCATCAAGTTCGAAGCGATTCTTTTCTATTCCGGAATCGCGCGGTTTAAGATTCCGGGTCGCGATAAGTCCGGAGAGCGCTTCCATACGCTGGATATTATCTTCAAATCCTTTCCACATGTTATCCAGCCGCCTGATCGCTTCCATGGTAAGCGTCGCTGAGTAGCCGCCGCGGAGCAGGTCAAGGAGAAAGTCAATCTCTTTTTTTAGAAAATCAATTTCGGAAAGCAGCTCCGTCGAGAAATTTCGCGTTAGTGTGTCGTTTGTCATAACCAGTAAAGCTTGTCGACTGTTTTGATACAAAAGTATGGCTCGGCATTCAGGCAAAAAATGATCTTTCCTTTATTAAAAACTGATGAATGTCACTTTTCGCGTTGGCGGACGGTAGTTATAGGGACAAAGGTCAAGAACGGTGCTATAGATCGGCTTCCTTAGGAATAGTTGGTTACTTTTATATTCGTTGTTATATTTAATCATTGTTTTACTATGTAACTTATTTATCGTGCGTTTATCTCGTTTTTTCGCGGGTGCTGTTTTTATCTGTTTCGCCCTGACCGCGGGCGCTCAATCGGGCGAGTACCGTTATGTAGTCGCTCCGATCTTGTTTAGCGAATCAGGCGGGTATGTCAATGGCGGGTTTACGCCGCATGGGTTTTCGGGGATCGTGCTGAAGCGGTCCGCCGGAAAGGTGAATTACCGTATCGCGGCGGAATATACCCGGGCCAGAAGGATTCGTAACGCGCCTCCTGATTCGTATGACATGCCTGATTTTGTGTATAATGAAAGACAAGGGTTGTTTCGCGCCGGTATGGAAAAAGGGTTGAAGATCGGGCGATATGTTCGTCTCTACGGAGCCCTGGATCTGGTTGTCGCCTATACGCGTACACTGGAAGAGTGGGATGGAGATATTGCCGGAGAGCGGATGGGATATGTTACCAAGGTATTAAGTACAGGCCTGATGCCAGCCCTTGGTCTTGAAGTAAGCCTGTGCCCGCGTATTTCGCTGGCGGCGGAGACCAGGGCCAGGTTGCTAGTTAGCGCGGAACTGAATAGCAATCAATATGGATCTGTTCAGTACCTGCATTGGATGACCAATCGCCTGGGCGGATTGATGCTCAATGTACATCTGTAGAAGTTCGTTTATTTCCCGACACTTATATGGTTACTCGATCGGTTTCCGCGTGCTGACCGCGATTCTGTTCCACGCGTTAATGGTAACAATGGCGATAACGATTTGGCTGATATAGTTTTTATCAAAATATTTTTCGGCTTGTTCAAACGTTTTATCTGTTAATCCGCCTTTATGAATTAGTGTGACTTCTTCGGTCATCGCCAAAATTGCTTTTTCCTCTTCTGTAAACAGGTTTGTTTCTTTCCAGGCGTTGAGCAAGAAAATTCGCTGGGGTGTTTCGCCTTGCTTTAGCGCGTCCGCGGTATGCATATTGATGCAATACGCGCAACCGTTCATTTGCGACGCCCGGATTTTAATCAGTTCCTTATGTGATTTTGAAAGCTGGGAATGTCGTAGATAATCTTCTAAAGCGTACATCGCTTTGTAGGCGTCTTCTTGAATTTCTATTCTACTTTTCATTTCAATTTATTTTTGACAAAGATCGGATTTTAAATCAATCTTGAATTGGTTTATGAACGCTTTTCGCTCTTAATTTTGCCGGTGCCATATTAAAAGCGAATATAGCTGAATCATCGACTGATTTTCCGCTATTTGTTTTTTGGATATGGTCCATGCGGGCGCGCGGAACGCGATAGTACATATGATCCGCGTAATAAAAAAAGACGCGTCTTCACCTCCATGGCGCGAAGACGCGTCGTTTTACTTCGGCTGAAAATTCAGCATCCAGTTGATGCCGAATCTGTCCGTAAAGCTGCCGTAGTAGGCTCCCCAGAACATGTCCCGCAGCGGCATGCTGATATTGCCGCCTTCCGATAGTTTGCGGAATACGCGCTCGGTTTCTTCCCTTGACTCCGGCTCCAGGTTTATATGCATATTGTTGCCTTGTACCATGGTAAATCCCATTTCTTTTGGAGCGTCGGTCCCCATCAGGATATGGCCTCCGGGAAGGGGTAGTTCGATATGAAGCACCATGTTTTTGAGCTGCTCGCTGACTGGTGGCTGATCGGGCGAGGGGGGAATATCTCCGAATCGCTGAATACCCCCTTTGAACTCCGTCCGGAATACGGATTGGTAAAAGCGAAACGCTTCCTCGGTATTGCCCGGGCAGTTGATATAGGTAGCTACTCTTACCCTGTTGTCCGGCTTGTTTTGCCGGCGCAGGTAAAATTGCGCGCTGATATACTGATCCAGATTTTCCAGACCCATCGTAAACCCTTCTTTGAAGCCCATTTCTATAATGCTTTCCAGATCACTCAGTGATTCAAAACGAATTTTGACCTTCACGGAAGTGGTATGTTTCTGGTCTGTAAAGGTGTTCTCCCAGAAGCAGCGGGGTTTGTCGTCGCTGATTACCTGATTTTCGTCACAAAAAGCGTCTGTACCTGAAAAGTAGCGCGAGGGGCTTATTTTTTCATAGTCAAAAAGGCACCATTGTTTGTCACCTTCGGGACCGATCATGCAGTAATGCCAGCGACCTCCTTCCTCGAAACGGAGGGAGCTGGTTTCCGCCCTCCAGGGTTTGGGCGCCCACCAGAGGTCAAGGATTTCCGGATCGGTCCAGGCGGCCCAGACCAGGTCTATGGGCGCGTCAAAAGAACGTTCCACATGTATCGTGTTGTTCGCTTTGTCTACGTCAAAGTTAAAGAGGATGGCTTTGTTCATTTTTTTTGTTTTTAAGGTTTATGAGTACTTCGTCCAGTTGTGTGAAACGCTGCTCCCACAGTTGTCTGAACTGTCCGAGCCACTGGTCTATTTCTTTCATTTTGTCAAGCTCCAGATGATAGTATATTTCTCTTCCCTGGGAGCGGGTCATTACAAGCTCGCATTCGGTGAGAACGCGCAGGTGTTTGGATATAGCCTGCCGGGAGGTGTCAAAATGAGCGGCGATGGCGTTGGGTGTCATGGCCTGTAAAGCGATCAACGTGATAATGGCCCGGCGGGTGGGGTCCGCTATGGCCTGAAATACATCTCTTCTCATGTGTGTCGGTTTTTGTTTGAGCAGCGCCTTTCTGATAATAACTATCTGTAATTTGTATGAATTAACTTTATATGAAACTATATGGTTGTAAATATATGTGCAACTATTTGGTTGCGCAAATGATTTTATCAATTTTTAATTATTAGGATTTCTTTCCCGCGTGTTTACAGGGATTTGACTTATTGTTCTTGTAACAGGTGATTTTACCGGTAGCTGAACTTGTCGAATTCCGGTGATTTTGTTAGGGTTATAAATACAACCCGTGAGACGTAATACCTATCCTCGAAGTGATGGTATGAAAGATGGCGGGAAGGGGGGAGAGATTTACTGGTTGTTTATAAACTTGTCAGATCGTATTAATCCATTTCGGATCATATTGCCGCGATCGTCTCGTATATTGAGACGATCGTTGTTTCAGATATGTCCCGCGTTTTATTAATCCGGTTTCCGCGCTACAAGTATGTATTCCTCCGTTTTGAACCCGAATCGATTGTCCGGATCTTCCTGATACGACAAAACATCAACGTCAAAGAAACCCGCTTTTAGTCGTTCTTTCAGGCCTTCCACAGAATATACGCGTACATGGTCTTCTTGTCCGAAGCAGGCTTTACGCTGATCTTTATCAGTCACGGAAAAGTCTTCATAAATTTCACCTTCTTTGAATGGAGTCTGGATAATCGCTTTTCCTCCGGGCTTGAGTATACGGTATAGTTCCGCGATGGCTTTGTGATCTTCGGTTATATGTTCCAGTACATGAAAGCAGATGATCATATGGTAGGTATTGTCGGGTTCATCGATCTTGGTAATGTCAAGCGCCTTGTCTGTATGGAGTCCTCCTTCATAATCTGTAGAAGTATAATGGGGAAACTCTTTCTTTAGCTTTCTTTGGATGACTTTGGAGGGAGAAAAATGCAAAATAGCGTCGTTAGGTCGCGGAATTACCTGTTCCCGCAGCACGGACCAAAGGCGTCGGTGCCGACCCAGGCTACCGCGTCCGGGACATAAGTCGCCGGTATGATGCTGTATAAATTGTTGGAGGCGGTTTCCACAGATTGTACATTGGACTTTGTCTCCCTTGTAAAAAAAGACTAGTATTTTTCGTAAAGTCGCTTCATGTCGATTGATCAGGCCGGGAAAATAACGATTTATTCTTTTCTTGATAAAGTTATACATATTCAGTTTTACGAGTATTACCGATCACGTTTAGAATTCTTTGTTTTTTTCGGAAAGTTTATCGGCCTGAGGCAAATGTATGAAATACCCGCGACAGTTTTAATACGTTTTCGAGGGAGTAACGCCATCGTTTTTGAAACGTAGTATAGCTGCTGGTCCCCGTTTTACCGGACTCTATAAGACTGAGCTTGTTCCCTGTTTACAAACTATTCGCTTAGTGACCGCGGCTATTTTGTCCCGGGTTTACTAGTTTGGGTTATATGAGACCGCTTCCCAACGCCAGCGACAGGATGATCAGCAGGATCGCTATGGTTATCTGTAAAAAACGAAGAGTGACTTTCTTAAGCGACTTGTCGCCTACATAGGCTCCGGCGATGGCCGCCAGTGTCGCTGACGAGATCAGTGTCAGATTGTCGTTCAGACCGCTTTCATTGAATTGGGTGGCGTATATGCTCAGTCTCGTGAAGTCGACCAGTACGGCTACGACGACTGTTGTGCCGATAAAGGCTTCCTTGGATAGTTTCGCCTTGATCAGAAACGCGCTTCTCAACGCGCCCTGGTTTCCGGAAAGCCCGCCAAAGAAACCGCTCAGCAATCCGCCAAGGGGAAGTTTGTTTTGTTCAAATTGTAGACGCTTGAAGCGGGGGAAAAGATCAAGACTGGCGAAAGTTATAAGCAGAAGGGAGATGATAAGTTTCAGAAGCTGGACATCAAAAGTTTGATTAAAAAGTGTATAGGAAACTAATGGGCGGGACGCGGGTAGGGAAATCAGAAGCCAGGAACCGGCTATGGCGGCGATGATGGCGGGGATGCCAAATCGGAGCGCGACTCCTTTATTCGCTTTTTTCCCGACTAGAAAAAGCTTAAATAAGTTGTTGAAAAAGTGTACGATTCCGGTCATGCTGACGGCGAGGTCCGCCGGAAAGTAGATCATGAACAAAGGGGTAAGGACGGTGGCCAGCCCAAACCCGGAAAAGAAAGTCAGAATGGCTACCGCGAAGGCGGCGAATGAAAGGATAATGATTTCCATAACGCTCTATGCATATGAAGGCGTTCGCGATGAGAAAAAGCCCTATGTCCGGCTTAAACCACGATATATCGGAAAATGATACGATATTGGCTGAAATTATTTTGGGGAGAAAGATAAGATGTATCATCCTGAAAATAAAAATTCCGGCGGACCTGACGGGGTGCCGGAATTTTCTTTGGTTTCGTTATGCTCTCAGCGATATCCTTACACGTTTGCCCGGGTGGATTTTTCCAGTTCGAGCGCTTTGGGAAAAAGAATATTGTTTTCCAGGTGAATATGCAGATGCAGATCCTCTTCAAATTCCTTGAGCATCGCGAAAGTTACCCGGTAGGTATTACAGGCGTCGGCGGGTGGATTGTAGTCGCCGCTTAGCCTCGCGATTTCCCGGAAGCGCTCGCCTTCACTGTCGTGTTCGTGATGCATCATCGCGATCGGGTTGCTGACAGAGCCGAAAGGAGGCTCCGGCAGAGATTCCCGGGTGTTTGTCGCTTTTACCATCTTCCGGATGTAGGGAAAGAGAATCATCTCTTCTTTTTTCATGTGCATGGCTAATTCGCCCGCGGACTGGTTGAACAGAGTTTCGATTTTTGCCAGTTCCGGATGGCTCTGACCATGCACCTGTACGATTTTGTGGAGAAAAGGCTTGATCTCGGCTACTTTGTTTTCTACATAACTGTGATGTATCTTTTCGATATATTCCGTGAGCAGGTCCAGCGGCCAGGATCTGTAGTCCGTAGCTTTGTCCGTATCTTCTCCCACGCGCTTCAGGAGCGAGTCGATTACCTGTTGCGGAGCCAGCTTTTTCGCTTCGCAGGCTTCGCCGATCGTGCGACCGCCTTTGCAGCAAAAATCAATACCATATGACTGAAATACCGGCGCTACCCGGTAGTCTTGCGCTACCAGTTCGCCAATGACGCTTTGTGTGGTGATGTTCATGATGGTTATATGTTTTTTGGTTTTAATTCATTCCCCAATGGGCTATTTCCGATTCCGACCACAGATGAGGAAAGAATCGGCGTCCCTGAAATCTCGGATGAAGATATTTCTTCCAGTCGCTTCCTCCTGTGGCGGCTTTTTGTTCCCCTTTCCTTTCCAGATAAAATTCCGCTGTTCGCAGGTGGACCAGGGGCCATTCTATATTGTATAGGCGATCAAATTGTTTTAGCTCCGTCAGCAGCGCGTCCGAGGGCGCGTCCATCGCGAGAACCCGCTCTTCCAGCGTCGCTCCCCTGACGCTATCCGCCAACGATGTCAGGTCAGCGAGGTATTTATCTTCAAATAGCTGAAGAGTAAGTGATTTTTCTCCAGTCTGCCGGTTCAGCCCGGCGTCTTTCCAGTACAGGTCGTGAAAGTAATCCTCCGCGGAGGCGGAGTCGGTGATGTGTTCGCGGGCTTCCGGCCTGACAAGATTCTTCGGACGGGTACAATAGATTTCGACGAACCGGAACTGCGCGCTCTGAAATCCGCTCGCGGGTGAAAGAGCGCGTCGAAAGGTGTTGTATTCATCCGGATTCATGCCGTGCTTCATCACGTCAAATGAGTTGATGAGCATGGATACGTAGCGGTTAAGACGAGCCGTCTTGTCGATCCATACGCTTTCCGGACGAGGGTCGGAGCTGAGTTGCCTGATTTCGTGCAACATCATTTTCAGGATCAGTTCAGTAACCTGGTGGTAGAGTATGAATACTTCCTCATCCTTGTAGTCTGTCTTGGGATTTTGCAGAGACAGCAGATCGTCAACCTGGATATAATCCCAATAAGTCACTGGCAGGCTATTGACAGGCGCTTCGGATTGGATAGATCCGGATTCCATATGGGGCGGAAGGGCGGTGGTTTGACTATTCATGCTTGTATCCTGGTTTTAAAGAGCGACATGCCAAAGAGACTGAGACAGATTATTTTGACCGCTTCTATGGCGACATAATAAAAATGCAGGTTGGAAGGTGGTACGACTCGCCCCTCCATGTGCATGATAGCGCGGATATCGAGTGATGGCAGCAGCCATATGGTCTGGATACAGAGTAATATCAGAGGTATAAAAAGACCGAGACCCGAAAAGGTCGATACTCGCTGGCGGGAGAGTAGCATGCCCGCGAACGCGGCGATGACCAGCACCCATTCGACTTTGTTGAGCGCGGCGAATACAAGGCGACCTATACCCAGCCCGAGCGCGAGGGTGATGCCCGGCGCCCGGAATTTTAACCAGGCTTCCATGAAACTGATGGCGCAGACAAAGCCAATCCATACAAAGACGACGATCAGCGTGACCGGACTTTTCGCGATGGTGGGACTGGATGATTCTTTGATATACATGGTTTTTGATTTTGGATAAAAATATCTTAAATAAGGTTAAATTTTTTTTAAGGCTTCAGTACGGTTTTTCCGGATTTTAATCCCATGGCCAGATCGTAGACGCTGGTAGTTTCCAGCATTTGTTTGAGTTCGGCGCGTACCCGGACAAAGCGGTGATGCGCGGGGCAGGGATAGTCATGGCTGCATTCGCTCAGTCCCAGCGCGCAATCCTTGAAAAGTCCGTCTCCGTCCAGCGCGTTGACAATGTCGCTCATGTAGATTTCTTCCATCCGGCGCGTGTCGATGTCGAAACCTCCATAAGGGCCGGTATGTGAATTGACGATGCGGTGCTTGGTCAGCGTGCCGAGAATCTTGGCCGTATAGGCCTCGGGAGAACCTGCTCGCGCCGCCACGTCGCCTATTTTAACCCGTCGTCCTTCCATGGATTGGGTAGCGATATAGATGATCGCCTTGATGCCGTGTTTACATGCTTTGGAAAACATAGTTTCTGATCCTTTCTTACGCTAAGATAGGAATATTTTATATTTAAGACAATTTTGTCGTAAATATAATTCGCGAGAAAAATCAGGTTGAAATTTAATCCCTGGGTGCTTTTGACGCGATGGGACGCTATCGGTTCCGATTCCTTTTCTTCACAGGTTGTTTAGGCTGAAAATCAGGAATGGATTATAGTATGATATTGATTCTGAATCAGGGTTTAAATGAAAAAAGTTCCGGCCGATAACGAATTATCCAGCCGGAACTTTCTCATGTCCTCTATCTGATAAAAGCGATCTGTTTTTATCCGGTTTTATTTCTTAAATAGTTTGGCGACCTGTTTTTCTCCAGCGCGCTCCACAATCAGAAAATACAGGCCTGGGTTCAGGCGACTGGTATCAAACAAACCGGGGGCGATATTCCGCGCCACTGTGTTTCCGTAACAGTCCGTAATAAAAATCGTCGCGTCGTCCGGGGCCTCAATAGTAATTTGCCTGTCAAACGGATTGGGAGATACGGACCAGCGATTTTGAGCCGGAAGGGCGCGTGTGGATGTGGTAATGCAAAGTTCTTCGCTTTGAAGTGAATCCAGTCCGGTAGTGCCGTCATAGCAAATCTTGCAACTGTTGAGTTTCGCGGTGCCGCCAGCGACTCCCTGACAGTCTTTTATATTCTCCAGAATATGCACACTACTGTAGCCAAAAGAAATAATCTGGCCGTTTTCATAGAATACATTTCTTCCGATCTGAGACTGATTTTCTGGGTAGTATGTTTGAGTTAATATCCATTTTGTGTTGATTTTATTGTAGATATGTATGGCCCCGGAGATCTTGTCCGACGGGTTTCGGGTGTCTTGAGAAACAATAATCAGCATATCTCCTTTGATCAGCACATCGTTGCCAAAATGTTCACTGCTCCGGGGAGCAGGAGAGATCAGTTCCTGCTGAAGAATCCACGTGTTGTTTACACGTTCATATATAAATACCTTGCCCGCGCCGCTTAGAGAGGCTTCTTCATGATGTACCGCGAAGTAAGGCGCGCCTACAGCCATCTGATGGTTGTCGTCTACCGACAGAAACTGCCCGAAATAGGTGTCGTACGTGGTCACGCCGGTTTCCAATGTCTGGGTATTTACCCATTCGCCGCTGGGCTGTAAGCGGAATTCTTTTACCTTCTGATCGTCAAATTGAAATGACATGGCGATAAAGGTCGTATCGTCAAAAAATACTTTGATACCGTCTAAACCCCTAAAGTCAGTTTCAGTAATGGTATCACTGATTACCCAGCTACCATGGGGTTGTCGCTCAAAAATATGAACAAATCTGGGGTAGCCGTTATCGTGCGATATAGTCACCTTGTTCTTGTGGATCGCTATATTTTTGCCACCGTAAAAGCTGAAAGCGGTAGGATTTTCGAAGACAAACTCTTCCTGCCACAGACCATCGGAGCCTTTACGATAAAAATAAGCTCCCCCGGCTTCCTTTTTTATCAATCCTTTATATACAGCCGTTATGACCGCGTTGCTGTCGTTGACCGCCATAGAGTTGCCAAAGCCCCAGTCTGTACTGATATCGGAAGACTTGTCGGATGGTTTCAGCGTTTGCTGAAAAATCCAGGCGCCGTCTTCCTGGCGGGTGTATACCTTTACCTCATCCTTTCGGGACTGGCTGAGAAACATGGTATTGCCGTATACCTGCATACGCTCGCCCATGCCGGTGTTTTTTTCGAGCTCCTGCATGAGGCCGAAATTGACCTGGCCATAAGCGATAGAGCTCGTTAGCAATAGAAGAAAAAAACAGATTTTATTCATTTGATCGCGCTGTTATTATTAAGTACGCGAAAATAGAACCCGTCCGGATATTATCCTAAGATGGAATATTGATGTTTAAAAAAATAAAAACGCGTCCGCCTGACCGGACGCGTTTTTATTTTAAAATATACTTTCTCCGTTTTTTATCAGCGGGCTTCATCGGTCACGCATCCTTCGGACGCGCTTTTTACCAGTTGGGCGTATTTGAAAAGCGCGCCGTTCCGGACATTCGGCTGGGGCGCGACCCACCGTTCGCGGCGCTTCGCGATGATTGTATCGGCCACTTTTAAGGTCAACGTATTGTTTACCGCGTCGATCTCAATGATGTCGTTATCTTCTACCAACGCGATTAAGCCGCCTTCAAACGCTTCCGGTGTGATATGCCCGACTACGAAACCATGTGTGCCGCCACTAAACCTCCCGTCGGTAATCAATGCTACCGAATCGCCCAATCCCGCGCCGATGATCGCGCCCGTCGGTTTCAGCATTTCAGGCATACCGGGAGCGCCTTTCGGCCCGATAGACCGGATTACCACTACATCGCCCGCTTTTATTTTACCAGACTGGATGCCTTCGCTGAAATCCGCTTCACTGTCAAATACCCGGGCGGGGCCTTCAAAGCGTTCACCTTCCTTACCGGTTATTTTGGCGACACTTCCTTTTTCAGCCAGGTTGCCATACAGGATTTGCAGGTGTCCGCTTTTCTTCAAAGGCTTTTCGACCGGCAGGATGATTTTTTGCTGGTCAAAATCGAGGTCGCGGGCGTTTTCCAGATTTTCGGCAAGGGTTTTTCCGGTTACGGTCAGACAGTCTCCGTGCAGCATTCCTTTATTCAGGAGGTATTTCATTACAGCCGGAATACCGCCATGCGCGTGCAGATCGCCCATCAGATAGTGGCCGCTGGGCTTGAAATCCGCCAGAAGAGGTACCCGGTCGCTGATTATCTGGAAATCATCCGGTGTCAGTGGCACCTGTACGCTTCTGGCCATCGCGATCAGGTGAATCACCGCGTTGGTGCTGCCGCCCAGGGCCATGACAACGGTAATCGCGTTCTCAAACGCTTCGCGGGTCATGATATCGCGGGGCTTGATATCTTTTTCCAGCAATAGTTTTATGGCGTCGCCGATCGTGTCGCATTCTTTTTTCTTATCGTCACTTACAGCCGGGTTGGAAGATGAATAGGGCAGGCTCATACCCAGCGCTTCGATGGCGCTCGCCATAGTATTGGCGGTATACATGCCTCCGCAGGCTCCGGCGCCCGGACAGGCGTGCCGGATGATCCCCTTGAAATTTTCTTCGGTGATATCGCCGGCGACTTTTTGCCCCCAGGCTTCAAACGCGCTCACGATGTTGAGATCCGCGCCATGATACCGCCCCGCGGCGACGCTGCCTCCATACAGCATAATCGCCGGACGGTTTAACCGGCCTATGGCGATCAGGCAGCCGGGCATATTTTTGTCGCAACCCGGAATCGCGACGATCGCGTCGTAGTATTGCGCGCCGGCGTTGGTTTCAATACTATCGGCGATTACATCGCGGCTGACCAGGCTGTAACGCATGCCCGGCGTCCCCATACTGATGCCATCGCTTACTCCGGCGGTATAAAAACGCAGGCCTTTAAGCCCCTCGGTTTGGTCAATAGAGTCTCTTACATTGGTCGCCAGATCATTGAGGCGCATATTGCAGGGGTTGCCATCCCAGCCCATGCTGGCGACGCCTACCTGCGCTTTGTCAAAATCCTCGTCTTTGAAACCGAGGGCGTAATACATGGCTTTCGCTCCGGGTAGTGTTTCATCCTGGGTTAGTATCCGTGAATACTTGTTAAGAATTGCCGACATGATGTTCGTATTGATTTTGATTGAATGGATTATGCGATTTTTTTACCTGCGCGATTTTAGCCTGCTTAGGGTTTCGGACGAGATATTCAGATAGGCCGCCAGGTTTGAGTTGGACAACCTCTGCACAAGCTCGGGATTGTTTTTCAGAAGACTTCGGTAACGCTCCGTAGCGTTTTGCGTCAGCAAGCTGTTGAGTTTCGACGTGATCACCGTCAATCCGTATTCAAGGATATAGATGTACATTTTATCCCAGGCCGGTATCGCGCGCCTTAAATGAAAAAAGTCGTGATGGGATATGACCAGCAGCTCCGAATTTTCTACCGCCTGAATATATTCCGGAGCCGGTTCCCTTGAGATAAAGCTGACGATGGAGGTCAGAAACGTGTGCTCGAACGCCATGAAACGGGTCGCGACGCTGTGATCGTCGTTGCTGTAGTACAAACGGAGACAGCCTTTATTGATGAAAAACAACCGGTCGGCTATCGCGCCTTTGTCCAGTAATAGTTCGTTTTTTTTAACGCTCAGGAGCTTGAAGCGGGAAAGAGCCATGGCTAGCTGATCTTCATCGAGCGCTGTTTTTTGTCGTATCAGGTCTTCCATGATCATTGTCATTGGTGTGTATAATCGAGGTATATTGTTGTTGGTTCAAAGTTGCGGCCAATACTTTTAAAAATCATTGACCCGCGTCAAAATCGGCGGATGTGACCTCCGGAAATTTATTTTAAAAAACGGAGAATTAATCTCCAGGAGGGAAGGAAAAAACTCACCTTCTCAGCGTTTAGGCTTGTTTGATATGTTCCGAGCATGTATTCACGGAAAAGACTTCAAAAAAACTACATCCCAAGCAATAAAAAACCACCTATACTGCCCACCAGAATAATGACGACAGTACTCAGCCTTTTCCAGAAAAGGGTCAAGGCGAGGCACACCGCCAGGATTACGGCTCCCTGCCAATCCTGCATGGATGATGTAAACAAATGAAAGCCTACTACGGCTATGATCGAAATAGAAGCGGCGCTAAGCCCATCCAGAAAAAGTCTTAAGCTTTGGCTTTTCCGGGCGGACGAGAGTATCCTGTGCAGGAAGAAGGAAATAAAAAAAGAAGGCAGGAAAATACCCACGGTCGCCAATACGCCCCCCGTCGTACCATGGATAAGATATCCGGCAAATGTAGCGCTGGACAAGATAGGTCCCGGCGTAATCTGCCCTACGGCTATGGCGTCCATCAATTGCTGGTGGCTTAGCCAGTGATTATTCCGTACAAGCGCTTCGTCCATATAGGCAAAAAGCACATAGCCGCTTCCATACAAAACAGCTCCGATCTTCAGGAAAATGAAAAAGAGTTTGCTTTCTGAAAACTTGGCGCCTATTTGCAAAAAGACGGGCGAAAGGAATATTGGGCCAACTACAGGCAGTTTGTTTTTTGCCACATAGGCGAGATAATTTATCACCCCCGCGCCTATGATCAATAACACTTCATTCATGCCATAAAGGGCGCCCCCGAACACCAAAAGACAAAGGAAAATCAGGATTTTATCGTTTTTCAACGCGCCGCGGGAAAGCCTGAAGACCGTTCCGATAACCAACGCCGTCGTGGCCGGCCTAATCCCGAAAATAAAGCTCTGGACATTGGGCAAAGCACTGTATCGCTGATAGAAATACCCGAAGAGCAAACAGATCAGCATAGCGGGAAATATATAACAGACTCCCGCTACCACCAGTCCCGGACGACCGGCCCGCTCCTTGCCGCAGTGCATGACTACTTCAACAGCGTTAGGCCCCGGTATGATGTACGAAGCGCTGAGTACATCCATAAAATGCTGATGGTCTATCCACTTCCGTTTGATCACCATTTCATTTTCTATGGTAGCCACCATGCCCGCTATGCCGCCAAATCCTATCGTTCCCAGTTTTAAGCAAGAAAAGGCGATTTGCCCCAGCTTTGTCGTGGTACTTTCCATATGAAGTTCGGCGCTTTCGGCTTGCATGCTGATAAGCTCAAATTGGACAGCTAAAATTACAACAAACAGGATTATTTCCTACAGTTTCTTCCGACGAGCAGGACCCAGCGCCATGGAGGAAGTTTATTTTCTTCAAATTGACGTTACTCGCGTGTAGAAACAATACAATCTGTTATTCAATGCTATGAGTTTTGTACATTGGAGATTGTAGAAGCGACAATACCGAATATGAGTGGAAAAAGCATAAATGCATACCAAATTATTCAGACCTGATAGAAAAATAATTTTCAATAAAAACTAAATTTACCTTATGAACATGAAAGCAGAACAGTTTTTTGACAAAGCCGGCAAATGGAAAGAAGAATTCCATTTGTTACGGGAAATTGTCCGTGAAAACAAATCGCTTGAAGAAGATTATAAATGGATGCACCCTTGTTACACTTTTCAGGGAAAGAATATTGTGCTTATTCATGGGTTTAAAGAATATTGCGCCTTATTGTTTCATAAAGGAGCTTTAATAAAAGACACCCAAGGCGTTTTAATTCAGCAAACAGAAAATGTACAGTCGGCGAGACAAATCAGATTTACCAATACCGAACAAATCATAGCGCGGAGATCCATCATCAAGGATTATATCAAAGAAGCGGTCGAAATTGAAAAATCGGGAAAGAAAGTAGATATGAAAAAGGTGGCTGACTACCCCGTTCCCGAAGAGTTTCAAAGAACATTAGACGAAGATAAAGCATTGCATAAAGCGTTCTATTCCTTAACACCAGGGCGGCAAAAAGGATATCTGTTTTATTTCAACCAAGCCAGGCAAACTAAAACACGAGAAGCGAGAATTGAAAAATACTATCAGCGTATTTTAGACGGCAAAGGAATTGATGATTGAAATAAACGCCACCGTGATTTGATAAATCTATTCCCTAATCAGGAGCGGCCTGTCACGATTCTTTTGAAGGAAGGCAAAATAAAAATAAAGAAGAGACAGTCCTGTATTTTTCCGGCTTCCGGGTAATTTAAGAGAGCAAATTGAGCCAAATGGTTAACTTTGTGCCAGAAATTAGCAGGTAGCGGACGAACGTGCTATCTGGGCTATACTTGTTTGATAAATCCCTTTGTAAAAAGTTTAACATCCGGAAGAACAGATGCTCACAATCAATCAAAAACACACATTTCCTGTTGAGAACGTATTATTCACATTCGCCTTGGCATCTGAAGCCGCCGACGTATTCAAGGAGTACAACCCTTTGATATGCGGAATTGGTAAAGTAAACGCCACGTACAGTCTTTTGAAGGCGGTGCAGCGTAAAAGACCAGCGTTGATTGTGAACTTAGGCTCCGCCGGGAGCAATCATTTCCAAAAGGGAGAAGTAGTTTGCTGCACAACATTCATACAGCGGGATATGAATGTGATGGGACTGGGGTATGAACAATACGAAACGCCCTTATCAGGATTGCCTCCTGTCATTGAATATGGTTTGTCCATGGACGGTTTGCGAAAAGGTGTTTGTGGAACAGGCGACAACTTTGAGATGACTCATTCAGCGACAGGCTACAATGTCGTAGATATGGAAGCCTATGCCTTGGCTGTAGTAGCCATGAAAGAAAACATTCCTTTCCTTTGCCTCAAATACATCTCGGATGGCGCTGACGACAACGCCGCTGAAGACTGGGCGGTGCAAGTACATAAGGCCGCTGTCGTATTCGGCCAGGCGTTAAAACTCAGCGACAAATACATACCCGCGTTGTAGCGCCCATAAAAGAAAAGGCGGGGACATCACCCCTGTTTTATGGAAGTATCGATCTCTGTAGATGGCTTGTTGTTTTTGCTCAGCAGAAATACCGTGGAAACAATACACAGACTTCCAATCCAGTCTAACAAGGAAAAAGGCGTTTGAAGCCAATGTACGGCCAGCAAGGTTGCGGCGAGCGGTTCCGCCGACGCCAGCAAGCTGGCTTTTTGTCCTCCGATGATTTTAACGGCGTACAAGTACAGCGTGAAGGCTGCCAATGTGCCGAATAAGATAATCAATACGGTATATGAATAGGTATATATATCCCAGATACCATCTACATCCCAGGGCGCTTTTACAAAGCTGAACACCAGGCCCCCGCACAACATCCCCCAGCCGATCACAACAGAAGGCTTATACCTCGACAGCAATCCTATGGGCTGAAGCGTATATACGGCCAACGCCACGGCGGAAGCCAAACCCATAAAGAGCGCCATTTTCGATATCGCCAGACTATTAAAATCACCATGCGTAACCAGTAAAAAGGTGCCTGATACCGCCAGAAAGATCGCGAGCGACTCTTTGGGCCGTGGCAGTCGCCGGTGCTTCATAGCCAGATATACGGCGATTATAATAGGGCCGGCATATTGCAAAACGGTAGCGGTAGCGGCGTTGGAATGTTTGATAGCGGCGAAATAGGTATACTGAACCGCCAGCATCCCCGTCATACTGAAAATCAGTAGCTGTATCGAATCCTTCCTGTTTTTCCATATCCCGATGACTTTTTCCTTTTCCCAAACGCTGGCAAAGAGCAAAAGAAGCAGGCCGGAAACAAGCATCCTCGTAGTAATCAGCCATTCCACATTGATATTCCTTTCCTGAAAAAGAAACTGTCCGAAAGTTCCTGAAACTCCCCAAAACGTGGCCGCTATAATCGCCAACGCGAACCCTTTAAAGACTGTGCTGTTCATCCAATGATCCCAATTTATTTATGCTGCGAAATCGCGTCAATTTCATTAAGTTTTTTACTTAAATTGGAGCGCTTGATCACAATTTTGTTTCATCTCATTTAAAAAGTACAAAGAAATAAAATCCTGCATACAGTAGAACCGATATTCATTCCGGTTGAGAACTGAGGGGTGACGCGCCCGGAGCGTTTGTTTGACTGACAATGGTTTGGTTTCTTTAATTTTGAGGAAAAATATATAAGCGATGAAAAGAATAATTTTAAATCTGGCGGTTTCATTAGACGGATTTATTGAAGGCCCAAACGGAGAAACGGACTGGTGCGTTATGGACGATGACATGAACTTTGGCGCGTTTATCGAAAGTACTGACACGATATTCTATGGAAGAGTAAGTTATGACGCCTGGGGAAATTTTGAACCGGACGAGGATACAAGTTCGGCGGAAAAGGCGCTATGGGAAGGAATACATTCCAAAAACAAGGTTGTTTTTTCAAGCCAAAGCCGAACGAGCGAAAAAGCTACTTTCATTTCATCTGACATTGCCGAAAAAGTAACGGAAATAAAGAAGCGGGGAGGCAAGGATATCTGGCTTTACGGTGGGGCGAACCTTATTAAGACTTTCATCCACTTAGGACTTATCGACATATATAAAATCTCTGTTCACCCGGTAGCGTTAGGCAGTGGAAAGCCTTTGTTTGAAGACTTGAAAGAACGAGTCCGGCTGAAATTAACAGATACACGAGTATTCAGGTCGGGGGTTGTGGAGTTGACTTACGAACCCGAAAAATAATGATCGTTACGATAAGCCGGTACTTAATCTTAGGAGGAAGAGTCACCGCTTTGGAAGTAGGCCAGAGAGCTCAAGCAAAAATGGGTACAGATCTATACGGTCGAAAATAACCTGATCGTCCGGATGGAGGAGTTTGCCACGTCTGAAGTTGTAGGCCAATAAAACAGCGATGGCGACCTTTGCTGGTTAATGGAATTTGTCGGCGCTCCTTTTGAAAATCCAAAACAAAAAGAGGAGATAGTTGTCCTCATGCTAAAGCGTGATCGTTATTTTAGATAAACAAAAAAATAATATGCTGAAACAAAGTTTGATAAGTGAATTCCTTCATGAAGCGGAAAACACACGAAAGTTATTGAAGGCGATCCCCGATTCGGTATTGAATTGGAAGCCATCGGAAAAGAACTGGACCACAGCCCAACTGGCCTCTCACATAGCCGGAATATATGCCTGGTATGAGCCGGTGATCAATCTGGACAAATTCAATCTGGATGAATTTGAATATGACAGAGGCGATCTTTCCAGAGCGGCCGGTATCGTGGCCAAGTTCGAGGAAAATCGGGCCAACGCTCTAAGTGCTTTAGAAGCTTTTGACGAGTCGAAGGCCATGAACAACTGGAGTATGACAAAAAGCGGACAGGAAGTGATTCCGCCTACCCCAAAAATCGGTATCATACGCCATATTCTTTATAACCACCTGTATCACCATCGTGGAGAACTGATAATCTACCTACGCTCCAATGGTCACGGCGTACCAGGTCTTTATGGTCCTACAGCCGACGATATCAGATAGATATGAACAAGCTATTTGAAACCTATAAGCCTGAAGGATTTCACTCTGTCAATCCGTATTTATTTGTTGATGATCCGCTGGCGTTGATCGATTTCTTAAAAAATGTGTTTTACGCCAGCGAAGTAAGCCGCTCCCTGACGCCCAACGGAGATATGGCGAATGTCATATTGCGAATCGGTGATTCCTGTTTTATGATAAGCCAGGCGAGAGCGGAATTTACCGGTATGAAAACCTCCCTTTATCTATATGTGGATGATGTGGACTCAATACACGAGAGAGCGGTATCATTTGGCGCGAAGGTTTCTTTTGAGCCGGCGGATATGCCCTATGGAGACAGACAGTCGGGAATTGTCGACCCTTGCGGAAATTACTGGTGGATCTCAAAACGACAGGAAGAAAAAGGATATCATGAATAACAGAAAGGAAATAGCGGCGAGGAAGGGGGGGAACCCCATAGCGCTATTCAGGGATTAAGATAGATAACCTTTTAGAATATATTTGTTCGCTGACAGGTTGCTAAACAAGCCGTCGAAATAGCGACTTTAGGACAAAGCCGCGTACGTTGTCACCTGGTTTATTTATATGTTAGGAGTGAATTGGGATAGCTCATAAATCCCCAATCGCTTTTCAATGCTGGCAACTTTATCCACAATGGTCGCGAATCCGTCTTCACCGAATTTTTCATGTTCGCTCTTTTCAAATTCTTCACCCAGAGAGTCGTATTCATGTCGCGAAACAATTTTTCTGAAAGCTGGAAATAAAACAGTATCTTCTCTGGCTTCATGGGGGCTATACATTGTGTTAAACATGGATAGTAACTCTATCAACCGTTGATCCTCTCTATCTGTCCGGTTACTAACTTTGCTTATTTGTATGATTTCACTGGTTACTTTTCTCCCCGCTTTATGCTGTTCCAGAAGTACCTGAACGAGGTCGGTCAACTTGTTCGCTTTCTGAAAACGGGGGAAAATATAATCCTCTTCTTGTTTTTCGTGATAGTCTTCAATGAAAGTTTTGATGATGCCAGCGGAGTTGGTTATTGTTTCAATGGGAAAGGACTCTTTATTCATCAGATGAATACGGCAGGTATCGTAAATAAGTAGTATACGTTTCAATATGCCATGTTCTTGCATCAAATCTTCAGGAGGAGAGACTTTTTTTTCTTCTTTTTCTCTCTCTTTTTCACAACCTGTAAGTAAACTCAATCCTCCAATTCCTGTCGCGGTTACAAGAAATATGCCCTTGCTTATGAAACTCCTTCTGTCAGAAGTTATGCCTTCTTCTGTATTCAATATGCCCGTTTCTTTTTTCATAGCGCTGCTAATAGAATTTTAGTTTTTTAGAATGGAATTAAAACCTTTTAGCAAGGCCTTTGTTCTGGTTTATTATCCAAAGCATGAAAAAAAGCGAATTTATCGAGTCGTTGATTATTAGAATTTTATCGCGACAGATATGTGAACAATCGGTTTTGGACATTTGTCGGGAACGCGATTAGTCAAGGGACGTTTTATGGCTGGAAGAGTAAAGATGAAAGATATGGCACGAGAATGGGACGCGGTACAAGAAAATAGTCGTGGAGCTCATCCCTCAGAACATTGCCTTAAAGAATGTGAGTAAGAAGCGTCTTCCAGCTCGCGTCAAGGACCCGTTACTATGCCCGATTGGTCTTAATGTAAGCTGGAGCCTGGATTTTATCCATGATATAATTATCTGGCGGTAAAACAATACGAACGCTGAATGTGATTGATGATTTCAAGGATAAACTAAGCGAATTATTAGTGGTTTTAAGTGTCAAACTTTAATAATTTAGCTTATATTTGCTAACAATCAGAACTACATATAACTATGTTTTTTCTTTCCGCGTAAATACCATATCGCCATTTAGCTTTTCGATATTTTGAAGAGCCCCGATTCCGTGTAGATAACTCGTTAAACTTCAGGTTTGATTATCTAATTATATACGGTGTCAGGACGCGGTATGGAATATCTCAATCTGATTTTTTATTAATCAAATGTTGGTTTTCAGAGCGTGCCAGTTCTGGCTACTGACTATTTAAACAATTTTGAGATGAATATTTATCCGGAAAATTTTGAACATAAAATCAATTTTGATTTAATACGTGAATATATTAAAGAAAAGTGCCTGAGTTCTTTGGGGGTTGAGAAAGTAAACTCCATGCGTTTTTCAACCGATTTTGAAACCATCAACAACTGGTTAGAACAGACCAAGGAATATTCACGAATAATAAGAGACAAAGAAAGCTTCCCAAGCAAAAATTTTATAGACATCCGCGGTTCTCTTTTACAGGTTGAAATAGACAATTCATTTTGGTTGTCAGAAAAGGAGATTCCACTATTAGCGGATTCATTGGAGACTATTGTTCGAATTGTAGACTTCCTAAATGATGAAAGCAGAGTTCAATCGGGTGTTCCTAAATACCCTGAACTTAAAAAACTGGCGGATGAAATAAAGACATTTCCGTCAATCATTGAAAAGGCAAACTCAATTTTGGATAAATCGGGACAAATAAAAGATCATGCGTCCAAGCTATTAAACACCATAAGAAAAAATAAGATAGACGCGGAAAAGGATATGGCCAAAGCCATGGCCGCCGCGCTCCATACAGCGCGGATGCAAGGTATAATAGGTAGAGATGTGCAGGCGGATATGCGGGGTGGTCACTATCTTATTCCCGTAGCAGCTTCTAACAAGAGAAAAATTAAAGGTGTAGCGCGTGACAGTTCTGGTAGTGGGAAGACATTTTTTATAGAACCCGAGGCGGTAGTCGAAGCGTCTAATCGGTTACGGGAATTACAAAATGATGAACGAAAAGAGATTGCTCGGATATTGTCAGAGTTTACGAACCTTATCAGACCGGGAGTTAATGACATCCTAAAATCGTATGATTTCTTGGGAACAATTGATTTTATTCAGGCAAAAGCGTCATTTTCTATACGAATTAAAGCTGTAAAGCCCGTCTTTGACAACAGACAGAACATTGAATGGAACAACGCGGTGCATCCATTATTGGACATCGCGCTTCGTCAACAGAAAAAACATGCGCGACCATTAGATATTTACCTGACTGAAAAGAATAGGATTTTAATACTATCAGGGGTTAATGCCGGAGGAAAATCCCTTTGCCTGAAAACGGTAGCTTTACTACAGTATATGCTACAATGCGGATTGTTAATCCCGGTAGGAGACGGCTCAAACGCTGGTGTTTTCCATCGTATATTTATGGATATAGGCGACGGACAAAGCATGGAAAACAGCTTGAGTACTTATACTTCGCATTTAACGAATATGAAGTTTTTCCTTGAACACAATGACGACAGAACACTTCTTTTAATTGATGAATTTGGAGGAGGAACCGAACCGCGAATTGGAGGCGCGATCGCTGAAACTCTTTTGGAACGTTTCAATAACAAAAAGAGCTTTGGATTGATTACCACGCATTTTCAAAACTTAAAACATTTTGCATACAATACAGAAGGCGTCATAAATGGAGCCATGCTTTATGACTCGGAAAACAATCGTCCGATGTATAAACTTTCGATTGGAAATCCCGGGAGTTCTTTCGCTATTGAAGTAGCGCGAAGGATAGGTTTAGACGAAAGTATTATTTCTGACGCTTCGGGTAAAATCGGCGAAGAGTTTATTAATATGGATAACTTCCTGCAATCAATTGCAAAAGATAAACTGTATTGGGAAAATAAACGAAAAGAAATAAATAGTGGTATAGTTAAATCAGAATCTACTACGAGCGTATCCCCGCGCTCTACAACTGCCATAACGCCTAACGAAGCAAAAGGCGTGAAAGTTGGGGATCGAGTTCATCTAACAGGACAATCAGTAACTGGAATCATATCCGAGATAAAAGGTAACGACGCTATCGTTTTCTTCGGCGCGATTAAAAGCAAAGTAAAATTGAACCGTTTGGTTTTTGAAGGCAAATGATAAAATGCAAGTAACTGTATCGTAGTTTTGATACAGTTACTTTTTATCCAGCCGGGCAAGCCAACTCAGAGTGTTAGTATTGAGTGGTTTAAGAGGATATTCAGGGAGGACCTCATAAATATAAAGCATATGGCGCTATGAGATGGAAGCTGAAAATAATTCTTCCGGATTATGCTTGCTTGTCCTGTCATTTTCGTTGTCGCGTTGCGCGACAGTTACCGACATTACCTGCTGGCTATTTCTATTATTTCTCCATCTTCAGGGATAAAGACTTTATCTATTAATTTGTTACGCGTTAATATGATTTCTAGTTCCTTCCGGGTCAAAGGGCAGTGATTTAAGGATTCCATATGGTTCGCGATAACTTTTCCTGATGAGTTTTTTACAAACTTTATAATATCATCGATATTCATAATAAGTTGTCTGAAAAAATCAAATTGAGCAGCGCCACAAGCCAAAACATTAATGTCTGGCTTGTAATTATGGAGTACTTTGTCAACAGAATCTGTGTATATGGTATCTGAACTTAGGTAGATGGATTTTTGATTAGGAAGCTTGATAAAAAAGCCGATTACATTGCCCATCAGTTTAGAAACAAATCCATATCCGTGTTTAGCTGGTATTCCTTCAATTGTACCTCCTAAAAAAGCTTGTTTCTCCCAATATTTTAATGTTTGAACAATATTTAAACCTCTTTTCTTAAATACTTTTTCATCTTTTATACTACAAGTAACAGGAATGTTTTTTCGGGTCAGGAATTGTATCGCTTTACGATCTATGTGGTCAGGATGCTGATGTGTTATTAAACAATACGTGACTTTTTCAAGTATCACATTGATGTTTTTAGGAAGTGGAACGGTAGGGTTTTTTCTGGCTTTATGTCTAAAAAGTGTAAAACTTGGCATAATTCCTTGGTTTCCTAGCATTGGGTCAATTAAAATAACCTCTTTTTCTGTTTCAAGAATCATTGTGGCATTCCTGATTTGATGGATTTTTAACATAGTATATATGTATTTATGCGAATTTCTATTTCATACACTTCATTTCCATTGATTCAAATCAAGAAGTACGTTTTCTTATTCTGCTTAGTGTTTCAGGTGTTACATTTATGTAAGAAGCAAGATGATATTGAGGAATTGACTGAAGCCATTCAGGTTTGTATACACACAACTCTTTATAAAGTTCATCAGGTGTTTTAGTTGTGCGATTAAATTCTAACATTTCCTTTTGCTTTAATAACTTTTTAAAAGAGGATTCAACAATGGATTTTCCACATTCGTATCTTTCCAGCAAATCAAAGAAAGAATTTCGTTCTATGCTCAAAACTTGTATCTTAGTAAGACATTCCTGATTTTTTCTGGTATTAGAGTGTTGACTAAAAGATAATAAGTCAGATATAAATTGAGGTTTTACATAAAAATTGATATTTATTTCTTTTTCTTGATTAGAGTAATATTCTCTGACCAGTCCTTTATTAAGAAATCTGAGTTTTTCCTCTTTAGTATCCGCTTTTAATATTAGGCTTCCTTTATCATAATTATCTACTTTAAATAAAGAAAATAGTTCCTCCAATCCGTGTTCATTCAGTGGGTATTCAGCTTTAAAGAATTTAGAAATTTCTGAGTACATGGTTTTTTTAGCTTACAGGTAACCCTATAACATTTGAGGTATTGTCGAAGGTGGGCATTTTAGCGCTGAAGTCCAATCGAATAACGAAAATTGAACCTTGCGGAAATGCTCAATTGAAGCCGTTCAGCCCCGCTTTTGGCAATACCTTGTTATGGGTGTATTTTCTATTACAATGTTACTGGTCTAATTTAACTATTAATTTTCCTCTCGCTCTTCTGGTTTCGGTTTTTTTGAGTGCGTCTAAAGCCTCTTTGAAGGGATATTCTTTTTCAATCGCGACCTTCACCTTTTCTTGTGATATCTTATTAATCAGTTCTACCATTTCCTTGTTGGTAAATAATTGATGTCCTGTAATCATCCCTTAACTAGCTACATTCAAAACTAAATAATTCCAATTAGAATTATTATTAATATCCTGTTGTAATGTGGGAAACTCGGAGAGTTTTCCATATTTCAACAGGAACTCTGTCGGTGTTAGGTTTCCCAATGCCGAATGAGGTCTTTCATTGTTATACATCCAGGCCCATGCATTGGCATATTTTCTAACCTCTGGCAAATTGCCAAACATGTAGCTATCCAATACATCCTCTCTGAATGTCCTGTTAAATCGCTCAATCAGGCTGTTCTGAGTTGGCTTACCCGGTTGGATAAACTCCC
>JAEWAY010000010.1 GCA_023391415.1 Bacteroidota bacterium
CGTCCGGCCTTAAAAACCCATTCAATCCTCAACAACCCAATCTTTTTCCTCAATACTTCCCCATAAAAGCGGGTGCAAAGATAAAAAGACTAATCCAAATTTCCAAAATAAAGAAGGAATATTTTTCGCCAACACCCCCCTGGTATTCTGAAGAAAGTTTTTTTTAAAAGAACGATCCGCCTCTTTAACAAAAAACTTTTGCGAGACAGATTACAAAGATACAACAAACGATTTTATTCAAAAAAGCCATTTCAACATGTTTTATATCATGGACACGTTTGGAAGCGCTTCGAAGTTCAGCCTTTGTATTGTTGAAAGAATGAACAAAACTCTCGATAAAATACAATATAGCTTTAAGAAACTAGTATAAAACCGCTTCTCAGTCGCCTTTAACGATCAAAGCCCCGCGAAAGAACAACGATACTATTACAAAATATTACATATAGCAGTTCCATAAAGAGGCGATTTATCATAAGACTATTGCCTTGGTTTCTTATATACAGGCACCGTGCTGCATGGTTCTCCATACATGATACTGGATACAAACGGCAAAAGCAAGCGTACAATTTCTCCATAGGCGAATAATGGAACAGGCAAATCTCCACAGCCTTTTACCACGACTTTAGCGTCCTGATATTCCTCCGGACGAATTTTTCCGAGTTGTTCAGCATACAGTATCTTTTCCATAGCTTCAGGAGATCCTACTATTACCTTTCTGGCATAAGGCTGAATTTTTGTAATCAAAAGCATATAAGCCCAAGAGGGCACAATAGCGTCGGCTGAACATACAATGGATACATATTTATCCTGATACATGGACCAATCATGTTCTTTCAGAAAAGCGCGAAAGTCTTTTTCCCTAAGAACCAAACCCTGAAACAAGTTGACACTCATATCGTAAACAATACGCTCTCCTTTCTGATATAAATCTTCCAGATCGATTGTGATCAAACCAGACTGGGCTACTTTATTTATAATTTCATCCGACATCTATTCTATATTTAATTCTATTTTACACCCGACATAAATTCTTTCAGATAACTAGGTTCAAAATAAGCCGTATTTACAAAATCAGACTTCAAAAAAGCCTGCCAGGCCAAAAATCCTATCTCCTTCCCGGAAGGATAAACACCCGAAATATGCTTCACGTTCCTATTCCCCTTTACGAGCTCATAATACTTCAAGGCTCCATTGCCAAAAAAAAGGATTTCATTGTCGATTAACGTTTCCCTAAAGGAATCACTATCCAATATTTTCGGCGACGAAGGCTCAAGAATATCGCCATCGCTATTCATTAACGTGTAATATACCTCCATTCGTCTCGCGTCAATCATCGGACACAGCAATTGCTTTCCGGTATTATAGCGATTAACACCAACCGCCATAGCCTGCAGCGTATCAACCGCTATCAGTGGAATATCTTTGGAATAGCATAGTCCCTTAGCGACCGATACGCCAATCCTTAATCCCGTATACGATCCAGGCCCAGCGGAAACGGCCACCGCCTCCAAATCATCCAACGCGTAACCGCTATGCCGTACAATATCATCCACCATCACCGTAAGTAAAGAAGAATGGGATTTTTGAATCATGACCTCCGATAAGGCTAATAAATCATCTTCCCTGTACAGAGCGACCGAACACACGTTGGTCGAAGTTTCCACGCTTAGTATCAACGACATCACATAAATTGAATTAGTTCATATATCTTTTTCATAATCACAATAGAGAGGAATATCGCGTAAATATAGCTAATATTTGAAGAAGGCGTTCGCTCGGAAACTCTGACTCCCAAAGGTGATCCAATAAATCCTCCTAATATAAGGGCCGCGGAAACCGGCGTTATTATATAGCCTATGGCGTAATCATAGCGAAATGTCACCCGAGGCTCCGCCAAAAGGTTAAAAACGGACATGGCAAAGGAAGTAATCGTAATCACGCCAAGTGAAATAGAACTCGCTTTCTTCATATCGATCCTCATTATCGAATTGAGCAAAGGAATAATAAGCACTCCGCCTCCTAATCCGGACAAAGCCGAGATGGCTCCACCCGCTATGCCCACACCAGCCAGTTTCCAGCGCCTGATAGCCTTCAAAGGAGTCAAATATACTTTTTTCGCTGACAGCAATGTGCTAACAAACATATAAATCAGCAAAATAATAAGTATAATATTGAAAGTATAAATAGAGTAATAAGAAGTATTCACAAAAAACTTCAGTATAGCGAGCGAAGAGATTATGCCTAGCAAACCAATAATAACAACTTCTCTAAAATGGAAATCGCGCGCTCTGATATGTAAAAAATTGGAAATAAGGCTTGAGAAAAAAATAGCCAGGATAGAGTTCGCGATTGTATATTGGGGCGCCTCAATCAGCGGCACCCCAATATATTTCAATGCTAAAGGAACAACAAAAACGTAAACAACCCCTCCTCCGATTCCTACCAACCCGGATATAAAACCTCCCAATATACCTGCTATGAACAGGTAAAAAAACGATTCCATATACGGATTATTTAAAGTTTACTTGCCAGATAATATGTTTTTATATTCTTCTATATTATTCAGTATTCTCAATGCCGCCTGGATATCTTCATCATTGTCAAAGGACGCTTCAATTTTTCCCTTTTGAAAATAATACCGCGAAGCGATCTCTTCTTCAAGATATTCCTTGATCTCATCTTTGAACGTAATCAAATCTCTTTCCTTATTGTGACTCATTTTTTCTTTCAGATCTTCAATCTGTCCTTTTATGGCGTCAAAATATTTCTCAGACTTGGAGTTTGTAATCAGATCTTCTATAGAGCTTTCCACTTTTGTTATATAGTCGTAATCTTTGTCTTCCAACCATCTTGTAAAATCCGCGTAGGCTTCATCCGTCAATTTGAATTCCTTAGCCTGTCCTATTGTCTTATGTCTAAAGACATACTCGTTCGCATAGTCAAACAAAAGTCCTTTCTGTATAAGACTCACAGTAATAGGCGCCAATTTCGGATCATCCACTTTTATATCAGGACTAATACCTCCTCCATCATATACTTTGCGTCCGTTTCTTGTTTTAAAAGCCGTTCTCAAGGAATCTGGAATTTTTTTAACGGAACCGTCATCGGAGCGCTGGCTATAGTCTATAGCCTGGATACACCGGCCACTTGGAGTGTAATACTTGGCGGTCGTGATTTTTACCTGACTATTGTATGAAAGTGGCCTTGTCGCCTGCACAAGCCCTTTGCCATAACTACGCTCTCCTACTACTACACCCCGATCATAATCCTGAAGCACACCCGCGACGATTTCAGAGGCGGAAGCGCTTCGATCACTTGTCAAAATAACAATCGGAGTCTCCGTATCAAACGCGGCGTTCAGAGCCGAGTATGTCTTATTCCATTCTTCTACTTTGCCTTTAGTACTTACCACAGGACTTTGCTTAGGAATAAAAAGATTGGAAATATTAATGGCTTCGCTCAACAGACCTCCCGGGTTATCTCGCAAATCGAAAATCACGCCTTCAGCTCCTTTGTCCTTCAATACACTCAACGCTTTCTTCACTTCTTTCGAAGCTCCCGCGGTAAAATCCGCCAATTGCATATAGCCTGTTTTGGAATCAATCATCCCATAATATGGAACCGCGTCAATCTTTATTTTCTCACGAGTTAATTCGGCTATAATCGGTTTTTCGATTCCGTAGCGCTTAACCGTTACCTTAACTTTGGTATTATATTGCCCCTTAAGAAGTTTACTTATCTCCGAAGTCGACTTGTCAACTACATTGATTCCGTCTATTTCAAGAATCTGATCACCAATCTTAAGCCCGGCTTTTTCGGCGGGCCATCCCTCATAAGGCATCAAAATCACAGGAGCCTCATGACGACGTCCGATTACCGCTCCAATACCCCCGTACTGACCGGTAGTCATTGTCCGGAAGTCCTCAATCTCATCTTCCGGGATATAGTTGGTATATGGATCCAGAGACTCAAGCATGGCGTCAATACCTACTTTTATCAGCTTGTTGGGATTTACTTCATCCACATAATAAGTATTGACTTCTTTAAAAAGCGTCGCGAAAATATCAAGGTTCTTCGCGATATCGAAATAGCGTTGACTAGGTTGTTCGAATGCAAAAATACCTACCACCGCGACAACGATACCTCCTGTCACGAATATTCTTCTCATATTTTTTTTCATAGAAACTCTAGGATGGACTTAAATTAGTCAGGTTTTTTTAAAACGCAACAATATCGAAATAAGTTTTCTCTCTAATTGCAAGAACGGCAATTTCTCTTTTCCAACATATACGATAGACAAAAAAACGGGAATTTGTTCTTGCTCAAGTTCCTCAAATAAGTGGCGCTTATTGTTTCGATAAATTTCCCGGATCTGACGCTTTATCCTGTTTCTATCAACAGCTTTCTTAAATAATCTTTTGGGAACGGAAATAAGAACTTTGGGAAAAGGGGAAGCTAACTCCGATGATGATCGGGAGAGATAAACAACGCGAAAAGGATATAAAAAAGTAGAAGAGCCTTTTTTGTAAAGCTCTTCTATATGCTTTTTGGAACACAATCTCTCTTCCTTAGAGAATGCGAAACCTATCGATTTTTCTGATGACAAATCTGCCTTTTCCATAATGGTCAAAGGACAGAGAAAGGAGAATTAAGCCTTATGTCTTTTTTCGTCAGAAACCGTCAGCTTCTTTCTTCCTTTGGATCTTCTGGCCGCCAATACTCTTCTTCCATTCGCTGTAGCCATTCTTTGTCTGAATCCGTGCTTATTTCTTCTTTTTCTTTGAGAAGGTTGAAACGTTCTTTTCATTTCACAATAATTTTTAAAGTTTCTAAGCCAATCACCTTATAGCATCCGCCAGTTCATGACTGTTAATGCTTATATTATTAAATCGGGATGCAAAGTTATAATTACTTTTCAACATTAACAATATCCCGCAAAAGATATTTCTAGTAAAATATGGGAAAAAGAAAGTTTATTTCCCAAAAAACAACGCGTTGTTAAAATTTGATTAGATTAAAGATGTTTTTTTATTCGAATAACGCGTATCCATGAAATATATCATAACTTGTCCCGACACGGCCAGAGGTTATATCACAATAAAACTGATCATCGAACCCAGGGATCAAGCCAGCCTAGAATTGCAACTTCCCGCCTGGAGACCAGGCAGGTATGAAATGGCGAACTATGCCAGAAACATCCAGAAATTTGTCGCGAAGGACATTAATGGTCTTGAGCTTAAATATAAAAAAATCAAAAGAGATCGCTGGCGAATTGAGCATGGAAACGATTTTCCGATTATCATAGAATACAACTACTACGCCCGACAAATGGACGCGGGTGGTTCTTATATTGATGAAGATCTGGTCTACATTAATTTTATTAATTGTCTCCTGTACAACGAGGAATATTTGAACGCTTCCTGCGAAGTATCTCTGGAAATTCCCGACAACTACACTATCGCCTGTGGAAAACCTGTCAAAGACCGTTCCTTTACCACGGAAAATTTTTATCAGTTGGCGGACAGTCCGCTTATAGCGGCTCCTCATATTCATTCAGAAAGTTATCACGCGGGTGATACCACTTTTACAATCTGGTTACATGGGAAAGTCACTCCTGACTGGGAGCCGCTCCTAAGCGATTTTGAAAAGTTTACGAATAAGCAATTGGAGTTAATGGGTGATTTCCCTGAAAAGGATTATCATTTTCTAATATTTATTCTACCATATCCACATTACCATGGGGTCGAACACGCCAACTCCACTGTAATCACGCTAGGTCCAAGTGAGCGCTTTAAAGAAAAAGGATTTTACGACAATCTGATCGGCATAAGCTCTCATGAGCTTTTTCACGCGTGGAATATCTGTAAAATACGCCCTAAAGAGCTCCTGCCCTATGACTTTTCCCGTGAAACCTACTTTGAAACCGGCTATATAGCGGAGGGCTTTACGACCTATTATGGGGATCTAACGCTCGCGCGTTCGGGCTTTTTTTCTATTTCCGATTACTTTCACGAGCTAAACATCTTGTTGAAGCGTCATTATGAAAACTTCGGACGCTTTACCCGTTCTCTTACCGAATCGTCGATCGATTTATGGGTGGACGGCTATGTCGCGGGAGTCGCCCATCGCAAGGTTTCCATCTATGTAAAAGGCGCGGTGATGGCTTTGTTCATCGATTTATGGATACGCCGACATAGCCAGGGCGAGCATAGCCTGGATACCGTGTTACGCGTTCTATGGAATAATTTTGGCAGGAAAAACCGCGGATATACTTCCTCAGACCTCTTTGGGATTATCGCGGAACTTACCAACGAAACCGCTTGGAAAGTCTATGAGCAGTACATAGCCGGCACAGCGGATGAGGAAAATGAGCTGAATGATTTGCTAGGCGATATCGGATGCGAGATCCGAAAAGACCCATCCGATAATCTTATGGAACGGGAATTAGGTCTGCGCGTCAAAATTTCCGATCACAAAATATTCACGGAGCTTATTGTGCCTGGCTCGCCAGCAGATCGGGCTCTGTGTCCGGGAGACGAGATAGTACGAATTAATGGCGAACCTATAGGTAAGACTGAGCTTTTTCCGCAAATTGAACACTCGAACGAGATTGTTCTTAGCATACGACGCGATCATCAGGAACGCGATTATATACTTCAGAAAGACGGAAAAGCATATTTGCCAACCTATAGTATCCGAAAGAAAAATGAAGCCGGCGCGAAAGAAAAAACTTCTTTCAAAAGCTGGTCGGGTCAGGAATTCTAGAATTCGTCTATGGTAACGTCCATCTTGCCATTGCCTGTAATAATGGCGTTGATAGAATTGCGGGAAAGAAAAATACTGGTAGGTTGCAAATTGTCGAGGCGACCCTTAAGTGTAATCTTTTCGTATATCTGACGATTTTCAATAGCTTCTCTGACCGCGTTACGACTTTCCATCAGTTTGGGTCCAAGGTCATATTCAAAATAAGGAGCGAGTTTTCTCGCGAAAGCTCCGTGCGCGAGCCAGTCCGCCGAGCTGAGCAATTTATTTTTGGTATCAAGGTCAAAATCGAAATCATTTAAAAACAACTTCTCGGTTTCCGGGTCAAAGAAAGGTTCGCCGGAAAGATAGACTATTCCTTTCAAGGAACCAGATACTTCAAGCTTTACAATTAACCGACGCCCACCCGGATATATCGCCACATTATTGACAACAAGTTTTTTATTTCCTTTTTTCCCAAAATAAAACTCCTTGCCGCTCAATTCTTTCATGGCTATCTCCGTCGCGTATTCGTAAGATAAACCCGATAGTACCGACACATTGAAATAGCTACCCTTATAGTTGTTAAATTCCAGTCCGGGCAAAACGCTTGGCTTCATCGTCGGCCTGGCCCCAAATCTGGTAGAAGCTTTACAACGAATACCCAACAAGGCGCTAATCTTGTCGTCAGAACCTTTGAGAGGCGACAATGAAAGGGAAGCAGGTTGAATACATAGCCATACGGAAGGATCATCCGATACATGGACGGGTTCCTGAATTTTGCTCCAAAGCGCGTTTACCATCTCTTTAATATCCAGAAAAGGTTTCAATTGATCATCAATCATGGAAGCCAATGTCGCCATCTGACTTTTCACAATCTTGTCCGCGATCATGGAAACCGGAAAGGAAAATCCTTTTACGTTTAGTGAAGGTTTTTCAAGCCAGGTAAATCCGTTGGGTGTAGTATGAATATTGATATTCCAATTTTCATCAATATTTATCCGGGAACGGAAATTCAGTACAAGCGCCATCTCCGCCTCCCCAGAGGTCCCCAGATCCAGGCCAAGGCTCTCTAGTCTGAGCGCTGTCTTAAGCCAGATTTTTAAAGGGACGCTATAATGAATATAATTGCCGGAAGCAGTAATAGAAATCAGGTCTTTCTTCCATACCTTGAGGAGCAGATTATCGCCTTCCATGGAGTTATCCTCATACAATAAGCCTGCAAAATACCGGTTCGCTTCTTTGGAAAGCGCCTGAACAGGGATTTCAACGGGAATAATCAGCTCGGAAAGTTCATTGGATACCGCTACATCGTCAATAAGCTCCTTAGGCGGTTCCGGAGTGATCGTTTTACAACCAGCCGCTATGAAAATCAGCCATATTAAGCACACCCAGAAGGAAAAGAAAACAATCTCTTCCTTCTGGTTCAGCGCGTTTCGGGACAAACGCTTTTTAACGCAGGCTAATTTCAAATTGTACCAGATCAACAAATTGCATTATTCTTGATTCCAGTTCGTCACGTGTAAGATTTTCCAGACGGTCAGGACCGAATCTTTCCACACAGAAAGACGCCAGGGCGGATCCGTAAATAACCGCTCTTTTCATATTATCAAACGATACGTCATCCGTACTGGCAAGATAGCCGACAAATCCACCCGCGAATGTATCTCCCGCGCCCGTCGGATCAAAGACTTCGTCGAGCGGTAACGCCGGCGCGTAAAACACATGCTCCTTGTTGAAAAGCAAGGCCCCGTGTTCGCCTTTCTTGATCACCACAAACCTTGGCCCCATCCCGATAATCTTTTTCGCCGCCTTGACCAATGAAAACTCTTTAGTCAACTGGCGCGCCTCCTCGTCATTGAGACAAATGACATCCACCATCGCGATGGTTTGCATCAATTCTTCCCAGGCCACATCCATCCAGAAATTCATAGTATCCATGGCGATCAGTTTCGGTCTTTTTCTAAGACGCCTGATCACCGTCGCCTGTACCGCCGGAGCCAGATTGCCCAACATCAGGTATTCGCAATCCTGATACGCGTCTGGAATCACCGGATCAAAGTCCGCGAGTACGTTTAGCTCCGTGACTAAAGTATCTCTGGTGTTCATATCGTTATGATATCTTCCGGACCAGAAAAAACTTTTTTCATTCTCCTTAACCTGAAGCCCCTCCGTATTTATATTATGCGCTTGCAACATGGCGATACTTTCCTTGGGAAAGTCTCCTCCGACTACCGCCACCAGATTCACTTTCTTGGCCAGAAACGAAGAAGCCAGAGAGAAATACGTAGCGCTTCCGCCAATAATTTTGTCCGTCTTGCCAAAAGGCGTCTCCAACGCGTCAAAGGCTACGGAACCTACTACTAATAAACTCATTTTTATGTTTTTATAATCTTACTCAATGATTTTAGCTTTAATGAACGGCTTGGAACGATCAAAAATATACCGGTAAGTATAATGTGTCTTGACGACTCTGGCTCCTACTGATTCACATATCTTGATCATTTTTGGATTAAAGCTTCCAATCCAGTTCATTTCAAAATCCGTATATCGTCCGGAAGGTTGAATTTTCTTCGCCGCGGCCATCACGATAGCCCCTTCCATACCCTTTCCCTGAAATTCCGGTATTACTCCAAACGCCACTCCAAACATTTTTTTACATACTCCAGTCAACTTATAGTACATAAACTTTACTTTACCCCACCAATTCAGGCTCCCATTCAATCTTTTGAATATCTGGTTCAGCTCCGGAATCATAATAAAAAACGCGATTGGCTCATTCTGGTAATAGGCGAACCACACAAGCTCTTCGTCCAGCACCGGCTTTAATTGATTCATACTGGCCATGGCCTGCGCCTTGGACATTTCCCTTACACCGGCATGCTTCACCCAGGCTTTATTATATATATACCTAAAATCTTCACCATATTTCTCAAGTTTAGATTTTTTGATGTGCTCAAAAGTAAAATGAGGGTCCCGGTTAACACGATCCGCTTTTTCCTGATAGGATGGTGGCAAAGGATCCTCTACCTTCCTATGATAGGTATATTGCTCAAAGTAAAGTCCAAAGCCATACTCTTCAAAAAACTCCTTATAATAAGCGAAATTGTAGGGCATACAGTAATTTGGCTCGGTAAAACCATCGACCAAAAGCCCCCACCAATTATTCCTCTCACCAAAGTTGATAGGACCATCCATCGCTTCCATTCCTTTCCCGACAAGCCATTCCTTACAGGTATCAAACAGCTTGAACGCGGCCTGCCGATCATGGATACATTCAAAAAAGCCCATCCCTCCATTGACATATTCCGTAGTATTGGCTGTTTTTCTATTTATAAAGGCGGCGACGCGTCCTATCGTTTCGTTTCGGTCATTGACCAGAAGCCAGCGAATAGCCTCTCCATGACGAAAAAATTTATTGACTTTGGGATCAAAGACTCCCTCGATATCCTTATCAAGAGGCCTGATCCAAGACTCTTCATTCTTATAAAGACGGACAGGAAACTTCAGAAACTCTTTTCTGGTACCGGCGTCTTGAACCTCTATTACTTTCATCGCCAGCAAAAATAAGAAAATATCCCTACCTCGACTCCTTAAATCATAAATGATTTTACCGCGACATATAATTGTACAAGGCCTTCTTTTAGCATACAATTTATTGATTAAAAATAAATTAAAATAAAATCAAGCGATAAGAGTTAACAAAAAAGATCAATAGGCGGTTCTTCTGGTAAGGTTGTAAACTTTAAGATATGAAAAAGATAGTTGGAATTATAACCGTAGGAACCGCTCTGGCTCTAACTTTCGCTTCCTGTGAGGAACCAAGGAAAAACGAGAATGCTTCGACCATGGAAGATACCACTAGTTCTGGATATAGAGGAGGTGAAAACGAAGAAATGATAGAAACAACGGATACTTCAACGACTGAAACCGAAATCAGACAATAGCGAACGGTAAATCAATACAAGGGAGACTGTTCGATCAAGCGCGGTCTCCCACTTGTTTTTTCAACACATTCACCATGTTATAATGAAAGACCATGAATTGTTAAAGCTTATTCAGGAGTACTCTTACTTAGGTATTTTTTTATGGTTTTCTCTTATCCAATTGATATTTCCAATACCACAGGAAATCGCGCTTATAAGCATCGGCTATATCTCTACGCATATTGACATTAATATCCTATTGTCAATGGGCGCTTCCGCGATCGGAATCGCCGTCTCCGATATTCTATTATTCTATTTGGCGCGATCAGGGAGCAAAATCACCCAAAGCCTGATATCGAAATTCAGCAAAACATGGCGTAAAAGAGTGGAAGCGGATATTGACTCCAATACGGTTAAAACCCTTTTTGTTTTACTCATGCTTCCAGAGGCTCGAATGATCGCTCCACTTATTGCCGGAATCATGGGTATTTCGATCAAGCGTTTTCTTATGATCGATCTACTGGCCAATAGCCTTTTAAGCATCGCCTATATACTATTGGGCAAGTTTTTCTATTCGACTTTGCAAAAAATAGGTGGTGATTTCCGTTCATATGATCATTATATATTCATTGGTATTATGTTAGTAGCCGCGATTATACTTTTCTTCTTTATCCGAAGGAAATACATGAAGTAGCGATTAAACGACCATTCCCAAGCTCGCTCCGGGCATACTTGAAAATAATTTTATTTTTTTAGATTTAAGTTTGGATTCTTAAAAAAGACCCGCTACTTTTGCGTCACCAAATGAGACAAGGGATCATAGCTCAGCTGGTTCAGAGCACCTGCCTTACAAGCAGGGGGTCATAGGTTCGAATCCTATTGGTCCCACTAGAGAAAGCCACTTTCAAACGAAGGTGGCTTTTTTTATTTAATTCTTTATTTTAATCCCTCGACTCTATAAAAAACTTTCCTCCCCTCACAAAATCAAAGTCCTGAGTTAACTAAATCAATTAAATTATAGGGAAACCTGATATTGTAGATAATACAAGCCTTTCCTTGAATCACTTGTAATATCTCCATTAGACCGAATATAATATACCGGACGGCTTTCATAGTTAAGAGAAAGTTTGGAGCGATTGCCCGCGATCAGGTAATTTAATCCAATATTATATACAGTGACAGGATCTCTAAGCGCCTTGTAGTTGCCATACATCAAAGAAGCATATGGCTGCAAGGTTCCTCTACTTTCATCCCCAAACAGCTTTTTTGGCAATAGATACCCCGCCTGAGAATATACGACGTCCCCTGTACCCATCATCGGAAAAGCGATGCCTGCCCCGTTAAATGATGCCGCGGTCGTTGTTCCTGTATAAGGATTGTTTACTCCGACATTCCGGATGTAATTTTGGCCATAGTTGTTATTGAAATATGCCAGATAAGATGAAAGGGCGGTGCCCTTTGCCGAGTTCAGAGGCATATCCAGAAAGGCGTCGGTAGCCAATAACATCAGACTGGAATACGACGTATCCATTCCTTTGAGCCGCCACATTCCCTTGTCCTGAAAGATAAATCCCGCTCCAATATTGAATACGGTCTTCTTGCCCAGATAGGAGCCAATCATGTAGGGTGTGGCATGTCCTTCTTTGTCCAGAAATTGATAAAAAAAATATCCCTGATACATAGGCCCGGCTCCTTTAACGGCAAAATCACTCGCTACGCCAATATCTTTGGTAATACCAGTATAAGACGCGGATGGCGCGAAAGGATTACTAAATATAACCCGATAATCCAGTTTCCCTATTTGACCCCGGGCATACGCGCTTAATCTTCGGCTAAACTGATCCGTAATACCGGTAGTGGCTTGAGCGAACACTGGCAAATCCGCCGTAAGAATGGTTCCCGCGCTGGGTTGGGTAACACGGGAAAGCCCTGAAGCTCCCGTCAGCCCGCCGCCCATCTTTAGCGCGCCATCCTTTAAAAGATAATATTCCCCGAGAGCGTCATGAAAAAAAGCGCCTAGCTGCTTGGTATTAGCCATATTAAAACTGTTCTGCCCAAACTGAAAATAGACAAACGCGCGATTGGCTACTTCTCCATAGAGCTGGATACGCGTTCGTCTCAGCGATACGTCTACCAAAGAAGACTTAGGGGCGCCAAACTGAGTCGAACCCGGATTGGCCTCGCTATAGCGCAACCATACCTGATTAAGAAAGGCGACTCTTATATAGCGCGACCCGTCTTCATTCAGACTAAACTGAAGCGCCTTGTCCTGAGCATGGCAGAAGCTTATACCTAATACGGCGACAGCCGCGTACATCAACAACATTCTCATCTTATTGAAAAAACACGATACAAATATATCGGGATATCCGACCCGGTCTTATAAGCAACTAATGTTCCAAGATGACCAAATTGAGATGTCAAATCCGTACCGATTTTTACGTAAAAACTAAAAGATCCTAATCTAAATTCGTTTTCATTACCAACCGGGATAAAGGGTAAATTTTTATCCCGATTGGGTCAATGATCAACAACTAGAGGTCGCTGACCACGGTACATTTTACAGATATATCTTCAAGAGTTCTTCTTTTTCAGACTCCCCCAATGGCTTCTCCCCACCTGGTCGTACTTTATATGTTTTTCCAGTCAGGTCACTGACATAGTAATCGCCCTCTTCCAACTGATCCATATCTTCCAAGGCCTGATTTAATAATTCATAATGCTGTCTTTCAGAATCCTCCGCGTAGGAAAAAGACTCCAACGCCATACAATTCTCCTCTTTCTCCGCTTTTTTTACGCGTTTCGAATATTCGGAACGGCCTTCTTTATTTTCGGACTTTAGCGCTTTTTTCAGATTCTCTCTGGTAGAGCCGACTTCCATATCTTCTATCGGAACTTCGCCAGGCACAACGCCCATCGCCCTGATCGCGGCCTTATGATTGTTCATATGAACACGTTCCGACTCAGACAACGCGGCGAAAAGTTCCGCTACTTCATGATAACCTTCCTTTTCCGCCTTTATAGCGTATTGCTCGTATTTTCGCGAAGCCATCGCTTCATCTTTATACGCTTCCCGCAGATTCCACAAAGTTCCACCCGATCCCATGCTGAATGAGGATAAACCTGTCACTAACAAAATCAAACCTATATGCTTCATGTCACTTCTCTTTTTACGCCCTATGACTACAACGAGGCCGATTTTAAGGAAGTTCTTTCAGCTAACCATCAGAGTATAAATTCCAGAGCAATCGATCGCGAACTCTAAAGACGAATAAACCAATCCGATATCTATTGAAAAGTAAAGCTGATCAAATTCTTATACAAAATTTTATTATTGTATTTCCTTTTAAAAGCCAATTTTTAGCCTTATTATTGGAGTGTTTAACTTCGTTTAACCAATTAAAATTTAACTACCCAGTATTATGAAGAAAGTATTCGCACTCCTATTCGCCGCTTCCCTGTTCACTTTCGTCGCTTGTGAGCAAAAGGCGGAAACCTCCGCCAGCGTTGAAGAAGCAACTGTAGCTGAAGAAGCGGCTCCCGCTGAAGACGTTGAAGCTGTTGAAATAGTGGAAGAAGAAGCTGATTCCGCTGAAGCCACTGAAGAAACTGTTGTAACTGAAGAAGCGACGGAAGAATCAGCTCAGTAATCAAAAGTTATTGATTTAAAAGCAATATCGCTTTCAAAAAAGGTTTCAGATCGTCTGAAACCTTTTTTTTGCGCCTTATCCCCTCTCCCCCTAATTCGTCATAGCTCCCAAAACACCCACGTTTAAACAATTCTCTATAGAAACGTGATTATATTTGATATAGATAAAGGGAAGTGACATTTCAGCCAGAAAAAAACAATCATTGGTGGTTAGCTATATTATCCGGCATTTTGCTATGGTCCGCGTGGGCGGAAGGCGCTCTCGGATTTTTACTGCACACCGCGCTGATTCCGCTACTGATTATTGAGTCGGAATTATCGGAGCGTCCCTATAAAAAAAAAGCTACGCGTTACTTTCTCCTTCTACTACTGTCTTTTACACTATGGCATAGCTTGTCAGCCTGGAGTACTACCCGCTTTGAGACGACTACGATTATTATCAGAGCCTTAATGTCTGCAATTCCCATGATGTTGTTTTTCTTCACAAAGAAAACCGCCGGGAACATCGCCGGATATTTTTCATTGATCATGTACTGGATCGCTTTTGAATACATTTATTCGTATTGGGGTGAAAAAACCCTGTGGCCCATATTGGGCAATGGTTTTTCGTCCCTGACTTACTTAATCCAATGGTACGAAATTACCGGTTCACAGGGAGGTTCATCATGGATCCTAGCCGGCAATCTCATTTTATTTCATTCGATCCAAAACAGACGAATAAACAGCCTGGGAATCACAATCTTCGCGATGCTATTCATAATTCCATCCTCCATATCCCTGATCCGTTACTTAAGCTATCACAATATGGATCATCCATATAAAGTCATCATTATTGAACCTTTTTCTCGTCTCAATCAATCCTCATCGGCTGAATATACGTCCATGCAAACACTCCATGATGGTTTCCAGGAGTCCCGAAAAGATCCGGAAACGTCCTCCAGCCTGCCGCATAAACCAAAAAACGGCGGAGAAGCCAGAGGACGAACAACATGGCTGACCTCTCCAACGACAACTTGGATATCAAAAAAAAATAAGCGCGCTAGATCCTTTATCCAAAGCGGTTTATTCAACATCAATCAATTTCCGACAGGAGAAACCATAACCGGACGCGTGCGACAAGGCGCGCGTTTTATAGTCCTTATCGCCAATCAGGAAACGGACGCTCATATTCAATATACCCGTTTGCGAAGCATTGAAACCCGAAGAGATATTATTCTCGTCTCGGAAGGAGAATCAGTCTTTCATATCAATCAGAAAGGCGACATAATGGATGTCTCCATATTCTCCGAACCTCCACCGAAATTACAGGGAAACGATATACGACTGAATGATCTTAAAACATTTTATGTTAAATATGGTGATTATATAGGCATAAGCTCACTATATTTTTCATTAATTTGCATATTCATATTGCTAGGAGGAATTCTTGTCAACAGAACAAACTTTATATGAAAGCGGATCTTCAGGAACTATGTCTTCAAGTAACGGAATTATCCAAATCCGTCGGAGCGTTTATAAAGAATGAAGCGGAAAACTTTGACCGTTCAAAAATTGAACATAAAGGACCTTCCGACCTTGTATCGTACGTTGATAAGGAGGCGGAAAAAAAATTAGTAAAAGGACTCTCTGAAATCCTGCCGGAGGCGGGTTTTATTACAGAAGAGTCGACCGTAGCGCGAGAAGACAAGGAGTATAAATGGGTAATCGACCCGCTTGACGGAACTACCAATTTTCTACACCAAATGCCTGTGTTTTCCATAAGCATCGCCCTGATGCACAAGAACATGGTGATCATTGGAGTAGTATACGAAATCAACAGGAATGAATGTTTTTATGCCTGGAAAAATGGGAAAGCCTGGCTCAATGGCAAGCAAATCACAGTCTCTCCGATCAACAATCTCCAGGAATCACTTATCGCCAGCGGATTTCCTTATAGTCAGGAAGGGAAATCAGCCCGTCATTTTACAATCCTGAGGGAATTGCAGGACCGAACCCACGGTATCCGCCGGCTTGGCTCGGCGGCTGTCGATCTTTCGTATGTCGCCTGTGGCCGCTTTGAAGCCTACTATGAGTTCAATCTACACATCTGGGATGTCGCCGCCGGCATACTTATTGTACAGGAAGCCGGAGGAACCTTACGCGACTTTGATGGTGGCGAAGATTATCTTTACGGAAAAGAAATTCTGGCCGCGGGCCCTCTCGCCAAAGAGGTATTAGATATCATCCAAAAACACTGGAACACAAAGTAAAAATTCCGATTTTAGTATATGTTATTGCAATATCTGTTAATCGCCGGGCTTTTCGGGGGCGCTTCATATTATTTATTCCGACTTTTCCGTCGTCAGTTTGGCCAATCGGACAAGGGGTGCGCCAAAGGCTGCGGATGCGATTCTGACAAGCCAGAGCTATAATCTTCCGATATGTCAGGCCCATACCTTGGCGCCTTCCGTACAATTGCGACATATTTCAATCTGGTCCCTGCCTCTGAGCAGGCTTTTTCTAAACTGATCGTAAGCCTGATTTTTCCATATAGCCTTGAAGGACGTATCCTGAAGCGCTCCCAATGTATATTGCCCATCCTTGTCGAAGCAACAGGGCACCACCTTTCCATCCCAAGTGATTACACAGGAATGCCACATCTTCCAGCAATTATCGCCCACCACGCTTTTAAGATGATACGCGCCATCCTCCCCCAACGCGTACCTGGAATATTTATCATTCCGGGGAATTAGTGGCGAGCCCTCTTTATAATTATAGATTTGAGCGGTCTTATAAAGCACCTTATCTACTCCAAGCTCCCTGGCCAGCTCCTTCACCTCTCCAATCTGATGTTCATTGGGGCCTACTACCAGAAATTGAAAAATAACATAAGGAGTGGATGATTTAAGTTTTTTTTTCCAACGCGTCACATGGCGGGTCCCTTCCAATACTTTAGAAAGCCTACCTCCAACACGGTAAGCCTCATATATTTCCTGAGTAGTCCCGTCAATGCTGATAATCAATCGATCCAAACCTGATTCGACCGTCTTCCTGGCTATTTCCTCCGTCAGATAATGTCCATTGGTACTCGTAGAGGTATAGATTCGTTTTTTGCTCGCGAATGTCGCCAAATCAAAAAACGACGGATGCAAATAAGGTTCGCCTTGAAAATAAAGTGTCAGATAAGCCAGATGAGGCGCCAGTTCCTCTATTGTTTTCTTGTAAGACTCCAAAGCCAGCATACCCGTAGGTCTTGTAAAGGAGCGTAAGCCACTCGGACATTCGGGACAGCGCAGATTGCAGGAGGTCGTCGGCTCATACGAAACGCTGAATGGCATGCCAAGATGAACGTTTTTCTTTGTCCATCCGGAAATCTTATAGGAAAGTAGCAAGAATATGTAATTCAATACCTTTCTGAGTGAAAGCTTATAAAAAAAATTAAGTCCATCTTTGACTTCGGCGATCATGTTTTTGACTTGCTTTGTCCGCGACTATATATTTTAAGGACAAAGTTCCATAAAACATTATTTGGCAAAAGCGCGGGCCTGTTAATAATCAAGTGTCTCTAGCAGTTCGTGTAGTTTTTGTTTGGTCTTTACGGCAAAGTCAAAATAACCAGACTTCCATTTAAAAGCCGGGTCCCCCTCTTTCATTATTTCAATAAGCGTAGTAGCCTTAAACCAGGAGATTACATGAAACAAGGAGCCTTCCACCAAAAAAGGATTTTTATGGCTGACCATAAGGCCAAAAGCGATTTCATATTGAGAGACGACATTGTAATATAAATGCTTTTTACCTATACGCTTACCACTCAGATCGATGTCGATATACCCAAAAAAACTGTTGTCTTTAAAAATATAGTCTCCGATTTCGATATTATTGAAATGTATAGGAATATCGTTCCAGATCTTTTCAACAATCCTTCCGGCGGAGGTAAGCGTATCGTTATGAACAAAAGGATCAATTCCCTCGCCGGAAGCGATGGAAACCATGTACCTCCCTTCGATACCGTAAGAATCATCCTGGAAAATTCCAGGTTTTACAATATTTCTGTACGAGACAAGTTCCATCTAAAAACATTTATAAATTCCCAGAGACAACCCTTGTCCACCTGTTTTATTGGCGGCCACAAGAAGTCCCGCCGCGTTCAGATTTACATAGGCGAAAAACCGTTTTCCCACGCTAGCCGCGGCGCCGAGTTCCAGATTCATTCGTCCAAAACCTCCATACATGAGAGCTCCCTGTATGTACAAATTATCACTAAGAGCGTATACCGGCTTCAAAAACACTCTCGGAATAGCTCCGAGACCGGTTATTATTTCCACTCCACCAATGAACATCAATGCTTCCGAGTGCTTGTATACGTATGTCAGTTTAATAAAGGTTGGCAATCTATACAAAAAATTTTCCTCATATATATCCACACCCAGTTCTGACGCGAGACTGTCCGCGGAATATGAAGTGAGCAGGGTATCGCTGAAGCTAAATATATTCGGAATTTCCTTGCCCGCGTAGTTGACTCTCCCGTTCAGAGCGTAGGTCTTCATACTTCCCCATTGTACAAAACCCAGATCGGATACAGACAGCCCCAGTATCGACCGGCCTATCTTGTAGTCAAAGCCCAGGAATGCAGATCCTCCCAATCCATTATTCCTGGCTACAAGTCCCGGAGAACCGGGCGCGATCCTGGCTTTCAGCTCTCCCTCCACTTCGATATAAGCTCCATACTGTTCCGTATAAAGGCTAAACTGATCGGTTTCCGCGTATCGGAAATTTCCTCCCCGTATAAGCGAAACACCAGCCCACATCTTTAGCTTACTATCCAGAAGGCTTTTATTAAGTCCTACGGAAAAGGACTGATAGTCAAAAGAAGTAAACCTGAAAGGATCCAGTCCGGCTGTCGCGCCCGCGAAGGGCTTATTTCCCCTGAAGAAAAGTTTAAACAAATCTTTAGAAAAGACGGCTGAATTATGTTGTCTGGCGGACAAATCGGCTATAAATCTTGTGGACTCGTTGAGTGCCGCCGCGCCGGTCAGAGAAAGGCTGAGCTGATAAGCGTATCGGTTCGACCGGGCCAATCGCCCCTCTATATAATCCTTTTGTTCGTTGCCGATATAGTTGCCATTGAGAAAATCCAGAAAAAACCGATTGGTTATACCTGTCGCCATGAGGGAATACTCCCCTGTAAGAGCGGCGAATTCAGGCAGAGCGTTTTCATCCCGGACGCCGGCTCCAGGATTGTAATACCGGAGATAGTCTGTAAAAACCGGTTGAGCCCGGGCTTGAAAAAAGCCCGAGAAAACAATAATTAATAATAGTAAAGCGCTCCTCATTTGTTCATCACTCTATATTCAAAATCCCCCACCAGAGTCAGATCGACCCGATAATCTTCATAAATCCGCACATGACTATTTTCCGGCATTGTCCAGAAAGAAACTTCCAATACGATTTTAGCCGCCGACATGAGACTATTTAATCGGGTTATATCCATCGGAAAGGCGAGTCTGCTAAATTTCTTTTCCATTACTTTACCCGATACAGGGTCGATCGCGCCGGCTTTAATCTCTCGGCCGGAGACCAGACGATCGACCTCTTCTCCATCCTCCTTCAGAAAAATCAATTTCATCTCCGCGTCCAGCGGATAACCATTCCAGACGAGTAGCCCCAGTTCACCTTGTCCGATAGGCTCCTCTACTATGGACGCTGAAAAATCAATGGTATCCGTCAGCACAAATTTTTTGGCGGACAGATGAAGCGGCAATTCCATATTGACGAAGGCCCTGATCGTACTGGTATCGTAAGCGAAGCCAGTAAGGTCATAGTCGGACGCGCTTCTGTTAAGATAGATTTTGCCTTTATAGCCAATCTTATTTGGTTTCAGACTCAGCAATTCTTCCGGACCTGGATTCGCGCCATCCGCGTGGATGGTCGTCATGACTGGACGTATCGGATTGGTCAGGGCTCTTTTTATCGTGCCATTGGCGACGTTATTGATCACCCGCATCGTCTGGTTATTGGAAGCCGTAAGCTGCTCGATTTCCAGATCCCCTTCCATACCCAGGCCATTGACAAAGTCTATGGACAGGTTGAGTTCGCTAAATGAAACTTCTTCGATATTGAAATCGTCGAACAAGTCGAACGTTACTTCACCCGGACCAAATCCGATCGTATCTTTCCCAAGAAAACCTTCCACATAAGAGGGCTTTACCTCTTCAAAAGCCAGACTCACCGACACATAGTCGGAGCGGGAAAGCGTCACGGGAGTATTGCTCTCGTCAATGGACACTTTTACCAGGTTGTGAATCACGTTGTAGGTATCTTTATTTTTGCCTGTCAGGTCAATCATGTAACCGGCAAAATCGTGCTCCAGGATTATTTCTCCCGGTTTCCCGCCACTCGCGGCGGGGATCTGGCCGGATAATTGAAATGGAATTCCATTTCGCGTCGCGGCGGGCACTTTAAAAAGATAATTAATGGCTACTCCGGCTGAATTTTGAGCCGAAAGCTTTATTTTTCCCTCTTTCAAGATCGTTTTGACCAAACGCGCCTCTCCCATTCCGTCAAGAGGACTATCCTCTTCCCAACTAATAAGATCCTGAGCCGGAAAAACGGTGGTGGCTTCGTCCACCGAAAGATCGTTTACCCGCAAACGTACCGTAAAAGCGCTGTTGGTATCGATCATGGGATAGCCACTCTGAATATCCACTCTGGAAATATCGATATTGAGCGCCCCATATACCGTCTTGCCCGCCAGATCATATACAATCGGTCCATAAGTGGAACCCGCGGGAAGAGAGGCGATGGCGTCTTCGACAATAGGAGTATTATCGATCGCGTTGGCCAGACGCATCTCTAGATTGGTCAGACTAATAGGAAAATGATTGATAATTTCCATTGTAAGAGATCCTTCCAGGATACGGGCCGCAACCAGAATATCACTAATATCGACGGAAAAAGCCTCCACCGACTGATTTGGAATGCGCGCCAGAAGCAAGTTTTGTCCATGCCGATTCAGTATCTGCTGTCCCTCCGACTCTCCATTGGCGATCAACTGGCGAGCGAGATCCGCCAGCGTAATTCTGTACTCTACCATATCCGAATTAATCTTGAGAGACTCTACCGTTTGCCTGCTGACAAAGGGTCGAATATCAAGATTGATCAGCGAGTCGAGCCCCTGAGCATATAATGGCTGGCTATAAATGACACTCAGGCTATGATCAGCTTTTACCACATAGGCTGTGTCTGGCAAAAAATCCTTTATTGACATAGAGGTCTTTATTAAAGGCGCGAGTACTTCAGCGTCCCATCGGGGCTGGGTCTTATCTTTTTTTTTGCAAGCCTGGCTCAAGCAAGCTATCGCCAAAACGATAATAAATAGTTGAATAAATCTGCTCATTCACCTTTGATAAATGCAACAAATTAAGATTTGATTGAACATTTTCAAAGAAGACAGAAGGTTTTTATTGAAAAAATCGAAATATATAGTTTCTAATAATGTGAATTGAACCTGCCATTGGAGCGCCTCGGTCTTTCAGCCACTCATACTGCCCGAACATTTTTCCGGCATGTGCGATCTGCCGATCACCCATATAAAACTGAAAAACTATGCCTGAACACATGGATCCTGAAAAATGATCGCCCATCGCGAGGAAGCGAATCCATTCATAGAATTTACATAAAGAATCGGAAGGCGAAAAAAAGAACAGCGGCTATAATGATCCTAATTAATAAGGCGAGGGCTGATCGGAATATCCGGATCAGCCCTTTTTTCTGTTATTTCATTCTTATATAAGAAACAAGGTTAGACGCTTTCCAACTCCACGCTTCTCTTTATAAAGTTGGTCAGGTCTTTTCCTTTAAGCATCCCCTGGGAAAGAAGCGCGAGATCGTACGCCTGTTTCGCCAGTTTTTCACTCGCGGAAGCATCCACCGCGTCGGCGATCTTTCGGATCATCGGGTGATTGCTATTGACTACCACCTGATACTCTTCTCCTAGATTGGCCATAAAAGGCATCCCGCCACCCGCCATGGACATATCCTTCATCCGTCTGATAAATTCCGGGAAGTTGATGGAAACAGGCAATTCATCAACCGGAAGCGCTTCAAGATTCAATTTAGTCTTCTCATTGCCGATAGCCTTTTCAAACACCTGTTTTACTTTACCCTGCTGATCTTCGCTCAATACACTTTCCATCTTCTCATCCTTGTCGATCAACTTGTCGATACGGTCCGCATCTACGCGCTTGAGTGAGAATTTTTCGATCTTACGCTCCAACAAATTAATAAAATGGCTATCAATAAGCGCGTTGTCGAGCAACAATACGTCATACCCCCGGTTTTTCGCGGATTGGATATAGGTGTCCTGCTTTCCGGAATCGCTCGTATATAGAGCTATCAGATTACCATCTTTATCCGTCTGCAAGGTTTTTATCCGCTCTTTGTATTCCTCTATGGTCGAAAACTCATCTTCGGTATTTTTAAGCAGACAGAAGTTGATCGCCTTGTCGTAAAACTTGTCATCGCTGATCATGCCATATTTTATAAACAAGCTGATGTCATCCCACTTCTCCTCAAAAGATTTTCTGTCCTTATTAAAGAGCTCGGATAGCTTATCGGCGACTTTTTTGGTAATATGGCTATTGATTTTCTTTACATTTCCGTCCGCCTGGAGAAAACTTCTGGACACATTGAGCGGAATATCCGGAGAATCGATTATTCCCTGAAGCAGCATCAGGAATTCAGGGACCACGTCCTTTACCTCGTCGGTAATAAATACCTGACGGGAATATAGCTGTATCTTGTCACGGTTTACCTCGATTTCGCCTTTTATTTTGGGGAAATACAATATACCGGTCAACTCAAAGGGATAATCAACATTGAGGTGAATCCAGAAAAGCGGGTCGCTGGCGAAAGGATATAATTCCTTATAAAAACTCAGATAGTCTTCGTCTTTCAGCTCAGAAGGCGATTTTGTCCATATCGGAGCCGTGTTGTTGACGACATTTCCTTCAAACTCGATCTCGACTGGCAAAAATTTGCAGTACTTGCTGAGAATGGAGCTCAGACGCCCAGGCTCCAGAAACTCTTCGGAGTCTTCCGCTATATGAAGGATCACATCGGTACCGCGCTCGTCGCGGGTCGCGGCCGTAATCTGAAACTCGGTAGAGCCGTCGCACTCCCAACGGGCGGCCTCCGCGCCCTCCTGGTAGGAACGGGTGATAATCTCCACATTTTTGGCAACCATGAAAGACGAATAAAATCCAAGGCCAAAATTTCCTATAATCTGCTTATCATCACCCTTATCCTTATATTTTTCTACAAATTCGGCCGCTCCGGAAAAAGCGATCTGATTGATGTATTTCTTTATTTCTTCCGCGGTCATGCCCAATCCCTGATCACTGATTGTAATCGTTTTGGCGTCCTTATCGACAGCTACTTTCACTTTCAGGTCGCCCAACTCGCCTTTGAACTCTCCCAATGAAGAAAGACGCTTTAGTTTTTGAGTGGCGTCTACCGCGTTTGAAACCAGCTCTCTCAGAAAAATCTCATGATCAGAATAAAGAAATTTCTTGATAATCGGGAAAATGTTTTCGGTATGAATCGAAATTGTTCCTTTTTCTTCCGTAACCATTTTTATCTAATTTTTTGATTGTACGAATTGATCCGAATGCCGAAAGTATCAAGGATCATTCCACAACCCTCATTCCTGCCAGGATGACAGAGGCGAACGTCCTTCAACTGGCAAAACGCCAGTTCCATAATCCTCAACCCTCCTGCTTCAGATTCCGGATTACACGACATGGATTGCCCGCGGCGAATACGTCGGGGGGAATATCCCGGGTTACTACGCTCCCCGCGCCTATCACCGACCGATCACCAATTGTAACACCCGGACAAAGCACCGCTCCTCCACCTATCCATACATCCGATCCAATACTTACCGGAGCCCCGTTTTCCAGCCCCTGGCTACGAAGTTCATGATCCATAGGGTGCAAAGCTGTGTAGATCTGGACAGCGGGACCAAACAGACAGCGGTCTCCGATGGTTACTCCGCACACATCCAGTATGACACAATTGAAGTTGAAGTATACATCGTCCCCCAACTGAATATTATATCCATAATCACAATAAAAAGGAGGCTGAATCATCAGGGCTTTTCCATGGGACGCGAACAGCCTGCTATATAGAGGTGTCAGGCGCTCCAGAGTTAAACTTGCGGAGGAATTTATCCGATCCAGCAACTGGCGTGCCTGTTCCCTTTCATCTACCAGTTCCTTGTCAAAGGCCAGGTACAATTCTCCAGCTACCATTTTTTCCTTTTCCGACTTATTCATTATGGTCTGAGCTCGTTTAGTTCCCAATTATAAGGAATAAACTCCTTATTTGTTTCTGTCGATACAAGGAGAGAAACCAAAAGTCAACAATCCACTCAACCCGTAACATAAAAGATCATAGTAGTCAGCTACATATTCCGGAGACCGGAGGGGAAGAAGAAACTCATACACGACTCCTACAAACAGGGTAAAAAAGATAATTCTGGCTTTGCCGTAGCGGAGACTCCTGTTACCGCTTATCAAGCGCTCCAGACTAATGGCAGCGGCGATAAAAACAGGAATACAGATCAAATCATTGAGGTAGGAATGTACAAACAAGAAACTCCAGCCAAGCCAGGCGGTGATTTTTACAAAAACAAAAAGCGCCAGGCAAGTATACGGCAAGCCTCCCCTCCAAGGCTCGATCAGCCAACGATAATCGTGGCGAGCCATACAAGAAACGAAGCGATACCAAAGAAAAGTAATTGCCCACCCTGAACAATTCTTTTCAATATTACCAGGAGAAAGGGATCATCGTCGCCGATAGAAATCAGCCTCAAGCGCATGGAATGCGCGTCTTCGCTCTCTTCACTTTTTCGCTGGAACTCGACAAGCTCTCGAGGCGAAAGCGGGTCTCCGCAATTGGGACAACATTCATGTATATCACGCCTCCATTGGACCCACTCAGTACAGGAAGGACATTTTTTCAAAGAAGCGCTCATAGGATGGAGAGGGTTTGTATAACAATAAATATCACCGACATGAAATTATCATGTGGCGAAATTAAAAACAAAAAAAGGGCGATCTTTATTCCAAGCGAATTTCCATATCGTAATGCTTTCATTATGTATATATTACATAATAATAACTAAGCCTTGGATATGGATTTTCATGTGAGAGTCCCGGAAGCGGATCATTCCAATCGTCAATCTACCAAATCGGAATATTATTCATAAGATCAGCCGATGGACATAAAACCTAAAACAACATTCACCGCGTATGCCATAAACAAAAAACGCCCCGCAGGGGGTTTTCCTTTTTGCAAGACTTATTATTTGCCGATATTGGACCAAGCTGGAAGACTAATGGCGAAAAGCCAAAAGCTTCTTCAACAACCATAAATAAGCCAACCCAGTCAATATGTCCCATACCACTTCCTTTTGGACCATCGCGACGCTGCTAGCGGCCAGCAGCCTTACAATCATGTCCAGCGCCACTATAGCTCCTTCACTACCCCAAATAAGCGAAGTATTCGTCGACGCGCCTTACTCCGATATTCTTACCAGACTTATCCTGACCATACCCGGACTAACTATCGCCATATGCGCTCCCTTCATGGGATATCTTATAGACCGGGCGGGTCGCAAAAACTTTATCATTGGAGGACTTATCTTATATGGGCTTACTGGTTCCTCCGGACTTTATTTACATTCACTATCCTGGTTGCTGGCCAGCAGGGCGCTGCTCGGACTGGCCGTAGCCGCGATCATGACTTCTTGCACCACCTTGATCGGAGATTACTTCATAGGAGAGGGACGAAACCGGATTATCGGCATGCAGAGCTCCGCCATGGCCCTGGGAGGCGTACTATTTATCATCTCGGGCGGATTGCTGGCGGATTATTCCTGGCGGGGACCTTTTAGTTTATATCTTTTCGCGTGGATTCTTATAATTCCCGCGCTAGTTTTTATTTATGAGCCTCCAAAACCGGAAAAGCCAGATCAAACTCCCGACTCCGGCACTCCCGGACATTTGGCGTTATTCAGCGTTATTCTTATTCATCTTACCGGCTTTGCCGGCATGGTCCTTTTTTATCTGGTACCTGTACAAATCCCATTTTTATTGAAAGAATTTGAAACTGTAAGCAACGTGAAAGTCGGACTAGCCATCGCGTCCTCCACGCTGGTCGGAGCCATCGTATCCAGTTTTTATCAGAAAATCCGGGGGCGTTTCTTATTTCCAACCATTTATTCATTTACATTTTGTCTTATGGCGGCGGGCTTCTTATTGATCGGCGTTTCAAACAATTATCCGACCGCCATAGCCGGACTACTGATCAATGGTTTAGGCATGGGAATGATGATGCCCAACGGAAACAGTTGGATCATGGCGATCAGTCCGGCCCATACACGGGGCCGCGTGGTAGGCACCCTTACCACCGCCGTATTTCTCGGACAATTTTGTTCTCCGATAATTTCGCAACCATTGACAAGCAAAACAGGTATTAATAATACGTTTCTTTTGTGCGGCTACGCGGCGCTCGCGATCGGCGTATTGTTCGCGATCGGAGCTCGGCGCTTACATAGGGTCTCGATAAAAACCAATTAATTTTGCATAGATGAATATTACCATTTTTGGAGCGACAGGCAGAACCGGCAGCCAGATTGTCCGGAAAGCGTTACGAGACCAACACGCCCTCACCATTGTAAGCAGGCAACTCGCCAGAGTATGCTTCGACCCGAAAGAACTAACGATTGTGGAAGGCAATGTTCTTTCCCCGGAAATAGTCCGGCAAGCCATAAGCGGGGCGGAGCTTGTCATCAGCGCGATCGGCGCCGACGATATTTCCAAACCTTTCCGGATGATTTCGGAAGGCACTAAAAATATTATCGACGCGATGACTGAAACCGGTGTCAAGCGTTTTGTAGGTATGGCCGGAGCCGGTATCCTCAATCACCCCGACGGGGAGTATAATGGCGATGTGGATCTGGACCCATTCCTTCAGTTCCTTTTTCAGGACAATTTTCGGGCATTCAAAGCACTGGAAAAATCGTCGCTGGACTGGACGCTGATATGTCCTTTCCTTATGCCGGCGGGACCTGAGACAGGCGATTATCGGGTGGAGGAAAATCACCTGCCCTCCAATCCCAGGCCTGTCAGTGTAGGCGATATAGCCAGTCTGATCTATAAAACAGCTACGGAAGGCTTGTATCCACGCGTCCGGGTGGGCGTAGCGACATAAAGCGCGCGGTTTCAATCCTCTTTCAACCAGCCCGCGTACATTACATAATTGTTCGCGATACGGCTTACCGTATTTTGAAACTGCTCCTGGCTTAGATCCTTGACTTTGCGCGCGGGAATACCGGCATATATCGATCCTGATTCAATCCTCGTATTTTCAAGTACGATAGCGCCCGCCGCGATAATCGAATTTTTTTCGACATACGCGTTGTCCATCACGATAGCGCCCATGCCAACAAGCACATTGTCCTCCAATGTACAACCATGTACAATAGCCGAATGTCCGATCGACACATTGTTTCCAATGGTCAGATTCGCTTTCTGATATGTACAATGCAATACCGCGTTGTCCTGAATATTGACTTTGTTTCCGATCCGGATACTGTTGACATCGCCTCTCACCACGGCGTTGAACCAGACAGAACAATCATCTCCCATCACTACCTCTCCGATGACCACGGCGTTGTCCGCCAAAAAAATGTTATGGCCAAACTTCGGGCTAAAACCCCTTACTTCTCTTATAATCGCCATAAGTAAAATTAATTTTGATTTTTTAAGTTATATAATTACTTTAATTTTCCGGAGATTTTAATGAAAAGACTGTTATACCTTTTTTTATTCTTGTACGGCGGTATGCCGGCTTTCGCCCAAAATCTGGAATTTGGCACAGGAGCCTCATTCACCAAATTTAGCGGAAAAATATATAATAAGGACCATAAGCAATTTGTGCCCATCACCACACCGGTAAACCTTACCTTCAACGTGATCGTGTCGGGCAATATTCCACTCAAGTACCTGAAGGACGAAGTCGTATTCGGAGTAAATCCGACCGCGGGCCTGTCGCTTTTTTATTCCACCATCGCGCTTGACGTACCAGTCCTGGCCACTCTCAAACTGGGAGCGGGCTCTTCCGACAAGACCGACGCGGCGCTTGGAACGGGTATCGGTATCGGAGGACAGTTTTCGTTCTTTTCGACCTATCTCAACGCGGACGCCGCTCCCGTATCTTATTCCGGGGCCATGTTCTTGCCCGTAATCATGGGTGAAACCTCCATCATTTTCCGGGGATACAACATGTATCAGATTCGCGTCGAAATCACTCCGGTACCGGTACGCAGAATCAATAAAAACTTTGTCGGAGAAATTTCCCAAATCAATATTCGCCTGCTTCGGGCATTTTTGTAAAAAAACAAGAATATCGCGAACATTTTCCGCGATCGTAGTTCCATAGTACAATACTTCATGAGTTCAAAAAAACTATTCCTCCTTGACGCCATGGCGCTGATATACCGCGCTCATTTCGCCTTTTCCAAAAATCCGAGAATCTCTTCTACCGGCATCAATACCAGCGCGGTGTTTGGCTTCGCCAATTCTCTTATGGAGGTAATCATCAAGGAAGCTCCCACTCATATCGGAGTCGCTTTTGATACGGCTTCACCTACTTTCCGACATGAATCCTTTGAAGCCTATAAAGCCAACCGTCAGGAACAGCCGGAGGACATACGCGTAGCCATCCCCTATGTGATTCGCCTGCTCGAATGCTTCCGGATACCTGTACTGATGCTGGATGGCTATGAAGCCGACGACATCATCGGAACACTGGCGACCCAGGCGGGCAAAGAAGGCTTTGAGGTCTATATGATGACCATGGATAAGGACTATAGCCAGCTTGTCAACGAGCAGGTATTTCTATATAGGCCAGCCTATATGGGCAACGGGCATGAAATCTATGACACCGCGAGAGTTCTTGAAAAATTTCAGATACAACATGTGGACCAGGTACGGGACATACTAGGTCTCATGGGCGACGCGGTAGACAATATACCGGGGATACCAGGGATAGGTGAAAAAACAGCGCGGAAGTTGATCGCCGAATTCGGCACCGTGGAGAATCTCATCGCCAACGCCGACAAGCTCAAAGGCAAGCAAAAAGAAAACGTCATCAACTTCGGAGCCCAGGGGATTCTCTCTAAAGAGCTCGCGACCATCCACCTCAATGTCCCTATCGCGTTTGACGAGGAGGCCCTGCGATACAAAGGTCCGGACAAAGAGCCTCTTTTATCGCTTTGCGATGAATTGGAATTCAGGACATTAAAAAAGCGGCTTTTTGGCGAAGAAAATCCCGCCCCGGCCAAGACCATCTCTACCGGCGGACAAATGGAACTGTTTTCATCGGCGACTCCGGAGGACAAAGCTACCCTGCTCATCGTAAGCGCGGATCCGGAAAACGCGGTCGAAGCTCCGCGCGAAGCGCTTGACTCCATAGCGACAGTCATACATGACTACTATATCATGGATACCGCCGAAAAAAGGCGTTTGCTGCTTGAATCGCTTCTATCGCGAAAAGAATTCTGCTTTGATACTGAAACCACCGCGATCAACGCGTTTGAAGCTCAACTGGTCGGTATCGCGTTTTCCTGGCGAGCGGGTGAGGCTTATTATGTTCCGCTTCCCTCCGATGATCAGAAAACCTGTCAGCGTATCATCGATGAGTTCAGGCCCGCGCTGGAGCACGAAACCATCTTAAAAATAGGTCAGAATCTAAAATACGACGCGCTGGTTTTAAAAAATTACGGAATCACGATTCAGGGACCGTTTTTCGATACCATGCTCGCTCACTACCTGATCGAGCCGGATATGAGACATAATATGGACGCCCTGGCGGAAATTTATCTCAACTACGCCTGCATATCCATTGAGGAACTGATCGGCAAAAAAGGTAGCAAACAAAAAAGCATGAAAGATGTGCCTGTCGAACTGGTTGCCGAATACGCGGCGGAAGACGCGGATATCACCTTTCGTCTGAAAAAAGTGTTCGAGGAAAAATTGCGGGAATCGGACACGCTGGCGCTTTTCGAAAAGGTTGAAGTACCTTTGATCAGTGTACTGGCGGATATGGAATACAATGGTGTCGCGATCAACACCGACAGTCTCAGGGAATACAGCGGTCTACTCAAAGATGAAATAGCGACTATTGAAAAAAGCATTTTTGAAAAAGCGGGCCAGGAGTTCAATATCGCTTCTCCGCGTCAACTGGGGGAGGTTCTTTTCGAGAAACTCAAACTGGACGATAAGGCCAAAAAGACCAAAACCGGTCAGTACGCTACCGGAGAGGAGGTATTGATACGACTAGCGGGGAGCCACACCATCATCAGAGATATTCTGGATTTCAGGGAGCTACAGAAACTAAAAAACACCTACGTCGACACGCTTCCAACCCTCATCAGCTCCAAGGACGGCAGGGTACATACCTGTTATAACCAGGCGGTAGCCGCTACGGGGCGCCTCAGCTCCACCAATCCCAACCTGCAAAACATTCCTGTGAAGACCGCGAGGGGGCGAGAAATCCGCAAGGCCTTTGTGGCCCGCGACCCCAATCACCGGATCCTGTCGGCCGACTATAGTCAGATCGAGCTACGGGTAATGGCGTCTTTCAGCAAAGAGCAAAACATGATCGAGGCCTTCCGCGAGGGACGGGACATACACAGCACGACCGCCAGCAGGGTATACAATACGCCTCTGACCGAAGTCACTTCCGAGATGCGCTCCAAGGCCAAAATGGTCAACTTTGGAATTATCTACGGCATATCCGCTTTCGGCCTCAGCCAGCGCCTTGATATCCCACGGCGGGAAGCCGCCGATATCATCGAAGCCTATTTCCGGGAATTTCCAGCCATCAAAATTTATATGGACGAAGTGATCAACCAAGCGAGGGAACGCGAATATGTCGAAACCATCCTTGGTCGCCGGCGCTATCTGCGCGACATCAATTCCCGTAACATAACCATGCGCGGCTTTGCCGAACGCAACGCGATCAACGCGCCCATCCAGGGCAGCGCCGCCGATATGATCAAGGTCGCCATGATCAATATCGATCAATGGCTCCGGAAAGAAAAACTACGGACCAAGATGATATTGCAGGTACATGACGAACTTGTATTTGACGTCCCGGTCGATGAAATCCCGGTCTTACAGAGCAAGGTCGAAGAATTGATGAAAACGGCTATACCCATGGAGGTGCCTATGGAAGTTGGGATCGGGATCGGGACCAATTGGCTCGAGGCGCACTAAGCATTAAAAGCCCAGCCCCACTCGTGTCTGGACTCGAAATAGCTCAAGGCCTTCGCGCATTCTCTCCCGTTTCCGGCTGAGCGATCCATTGCCTTCATCATACCGCGACGGTACCGGACAGCGTCTGGTCACATAGCCGGAGTGGGCTCTCATGGCAATACCGCGGTTACTTATCATTTCAGCCGTTGACGATGAAATCAGTCTTCTCTTACGGCTGGTCAGTTATACTACCGCGAAGCGGTCGCCTATATCCAGTAGCGATTATAACCCCATTTACTAAAAGTTGATATTTTTATTCTATTTTTGTACTTTTAACTACAAGCGTATGATTTTATTATTTTACATGATTAAATTTTATAATACTATTTAAATCAAAAAATTAAGAACAAGGAATCACCTTACATTTCAAAAATTAAGCGCTTATTATTTAAAAAATAGCTGGATATGGAAGAATATTACAAACTAAATAAGCAGTTAATTGATTTTTTTGGATCCGGTATAGATGAGAACGATTTTTCAAGATTATCGGAAAGCGACCAGATGAAGTGTCTTGAAGTAGTTCAAACATTTCTGGACAGCTATAAGGCCGGACGTCAACTCCCTCCTAAAGCGACGGATATCATATGGGGCAACTGGCGGGCCGACCCATACAAGGAATAGATAACGCGAGTCGTGTTTTTTTAAAATAAAATATCCCTGATTCATGATTTATAAAAAAAAAGAACCTTTATTAGCGCTCTGAGAGGAAGATCGGATATTACTCCCGCGAGCTTCTGAATCATCCATGGAAGTGGTTTTTAGTTAAAAGTATTCATCACGAATTATCCTATCAAAGCATGTCGGTTCCTATCGAAAAATTTGAAAACCCAGGTATTCAAAACCCTGCCTTTTCCATTCTCATTCCCTCATGGAACAACTTGCCCTACTTACGGAATTGTATAACTTCAATAGAAAAGAATTCTCACTTAAAACATCAAATTATCGTCATTATCAATGAAGGCCGGGATGGGACCTTGGAATGGGTCCGGAGTCAGGGATACGACTATGTGTACTCCACAAACAACATAGGCATCTGTTATGGGCTAAACATGAGCAGAAGCCTGGTAAAAGCCAGGTATATATTGTATATCAACGACGACATGTATACGGCGCCCGACTGGGATCTGCCCTTGTACGAAGAAGCCGTGAAGATAGGGAATCCTTACTTCATGCTTTCCGGCACCATGGTGGAGCACACGGATACGGGAAATCCCTGCGTCCGGGTCGCCGACTTTGGCAGGGATTGGGATACATTCAGGGAAGACGAGTTTCTCGCGGCGATACCCGACTTATATAAAGCGGACTGGACAGGCGCTTCCTGGCCTCCCACCCTGCTCCATACCGATCTATGGGATATGGTAGGCGGCATGAGTATTGAATATTCTCCCGGCATGTATTCCGACCCGGATTTGAGCATGAAATGCTATCAGGCGGGTACGCGGATATTCAAAGGTATAGGACGGTCACTGGTATATCATTTTGGCAGCAAGTCTACCAGCAAACTAAAAAAACCCAATACAGGCCGCGCCGTATTTTTGGCCAAGTGGAGAATCTCGGCCAATACCTTTTATAAAAAAATCTTGCGTATGGGCACGGACTACAGACCCATCCCGGATCAGGATATCAAACAGTTATCGAATGGCGTAGCTAGCAGACTCAAACGAATCAAAAATCAGCTTTAGCAATAAAATCATTCTTCAAAAGCTCTCATCTTTTTCATTCGATCATGATCTTGGACGATTGGTGAAAAACCGGGTTGTTGTGTTGTGATTTGCTTTCATTCATTGAAATACTGAGATTTACTACAACCACCTGCCAAGATTTATCCCCTCTGTAATAGTTGTGATTTGCTTTCATTCATTGAAATACTGAGATTTACTACAACTGATTGCAGCTACGACATACACGACATTATGTTGTGATTTGCTTTCATTCATTGAAATACTGAGATTTACTACAACAAGAACTCGACACTCCGGATCCTTGCCCAAGTTGTGATTTGCTTTCATTCATTGAAATACTGAGATTTACTACAACCTAAAAATTAATCCCCCTGCAAATCACCGGTTGTGATTTGCTTTCATTCATTGAAATACTGAGATTTACTACAACGCCAGGCTCGATTTCAATATCAAGACCGGAGTTGTGATTTGCTTTCATTCATTGAAATACTGAGATTTACTACAACTATATTAAGTGTACCGCCTAACTGGCCATAGTTGTGATTTGCTTTCATTCATTGAAATACTGAGATTTACTACAACCTTTTTTTATACTTCCGGTATTTGCTTAGAGTTGTGATTTGCTTTCATTCATTGAAATACTGAGATTTACTACAACATAGTTAAAGGATATCCGGACAATACATTGTTGTGATTTGCTTTCATTCATTGAAATACTGAGATTTACTACAACGTAGTATCAAGCATATGATCAATTCGCTCCGTTGTGATTTGCTTTCATTCATTGAAATACTGAGATTTACTACAACACTATCCGAGTGACTGAAAGTATCTTCCTAGTTGTGATTTGCTTTCATTCATTGAAATACTGAGATTTACTACAACTTGCATACGGTAAACTTTGTTGTTATTGTAAGTTGTGATTTGCTTTCATTCATTGAAATACTGAGATTTACTACAACTAAAAACCCTTGATTTTACAAGGGTTTTCGGTTGTGATTTGCTTTCATTCATTGAAATACTGAGATTTACTACAACAGTTGACGAGCGTATTAAAGTCGCGTTGTCGTTGTGATTTGCTTTCATTCATTGAAATACTGAGATTTACTACAACCAGATGGAAAACGCCTGTCTACATATCCAAGTTGTGATTTGCTTTCATTCATTGAAATACTGAGATTTACTACAACGCCGTGGCAATCGCCCCAACTCCTGTATTGGTTGTGATTTGCTTTCATTCATTGAAATACTGAGATTTACTACAACACAACAGAATCCCCTCTTTATCGGGCAACAGTTGTGATTTGCTTTCATTCATTGAAATACTGAGATTTACTACAACATAGAAAGTAAAATTATCGTCTTCTTGCTGGTTGTGATTTGCTTTCATTCATTGAAATACTGAGATTTACTACAACCGGAGTCAGGTACATGGTTGAGTGTCTTTAGTTGTGATTTGCTTTCATTCATTGAAATACTGAGATTTACTACAACCCAATTTGGGGTATACCGACTCGGATCTAGGTTGTGATTTGCTTTCATTCATTGAAATACTGAGATTTACTACAACACAGTTACACAATGAACAACTACAGATGTAGTTGTGATTTGCTTTCATTCATTGAAATACTGAGATTTACTACAACACTGATGATCTATGAATTACTTAGACTACGGTTGTGATTTGCTTTCATTCATTGAAATACTGAGATTTACTACAACAAATCTTGGAATTCGCGGAGAGTTTAGGCGGTTGTGATTTGCTTTCATTCATTGAAATACTGAGATTTACTACAACTGTAATCTCCCGCGGAGAAAGTTCCATGAGGTTGTGATTTGCTTTCATTCATTGAAATACTGAGATTTACTACAACAAATCTTGGAATTCGCGGAGAGTTTAGGAGGTTGTGATTTGCTTTCATTCATTGAAATACTGAGATTTACTACAACTTGCTTCCAGAAAACGCGACCAAGGAGTAGTTGTGATTTGCTTTCATTCATTGAAATACTGAGATTTACTACAACAGCATTCTCCGTTTTGGTCGCAGCCTCGCCGTTGTGATTTGCTTTCATTCATTGAAATACTGAGATTTACTACAACCTTTCTGCAATACCTCAAGCATTGCTTTAGTTGTGATTTGCTTTCATTCATTGAAATACTGAGATTTACTACAACTCAACCGGGGATTGAAACACCGGGGCAACAGTTGTGATTTGCTTTCATTCATTGAAATACTGAGATTTACTACAACGGCGAAGTTTGGCGGAGCAATCATAATAGGTTGTGATTTGCTTTCATTCATTGAAATACTGAGATTTACTACAACCTGATGAGCTAACTACTCATCGAATTTTAAGTTGTGATTTGCTTTCATTCATTGAAATACTGAGATTTACTACAACGAAGAAACTCAGGTGGAGACATGGCCGCCAGTTGTGATTTGCTTTCATTCATTGAAATACTGAGATTTACTACAACGGTAGCGGATTGTTCGCTGATCCCCGTTAGTTGTGATTTGCTTTCATTCATTGAAATACTGAGATTTACTACAACTTATGAGCATAAGGACGGTGGCAAGTGACAGTTGTGATTTGCTTTCATTCATTGAAATACTGAGATTTACTACAACTGGCTGGTTTTTTCCATTATGGATACATTAGTTGTGATTTGCTTTCATTCATTGAAATACTGAGATTTACTACAACTCCCTGTAGTATGTCAAGTCTATTAATTGCAGTTGTGATTTGCTTTCATTCATTGAAATACTGAGATTTACTACAACAGTAAAAATGGATTTTAAAACATTACCAAGGTTGTGATTTGCTTTCATTCATTGAAATACTGAGATTTACTACAACAGTAAATCGCTTTTCAATCAAATCCTTTGTGTTGTGATTTGCTTTCATTCATTGAAATACTGAGATTTACTACAACTTCTTTCCAAAATCGCCAACGCTCTCGGAAGTTGTGATTTGCTTTCATTCATTGAAATACTGAGATTTACTACAACCCGAGGTTAGCGTTTCTTTTCATTCCGTTAGTTGTGATTTGCTTTCATTCATTGAAATACTGAGATTTACTACAACCATCAGCCGCCCATATCCGGTAATCGGTTGAGTTGTGATTTGCTTTCATTCATTGAAATACTGAGATTTACTACAACAAAAAACTAGCTGAATGGATGCAGGAAGGGTTGTGATTTGCTTTCATTCATTGAAATACTGAGATTTACTACAACTGATGAGCTAACTACTCATCGAATTTTAAGTTGTGATTTGCTTTCATTCATTGAAATACTGAGATTTACTACAACTCCCTGAATATTTACGTTTCTAATTATCTGTTGTGATTTGCTTTCATTCATTGAAATACTGAGATTTACTACAACAGTCGATGCGAGCAATTCTAGCTTTACTAGTTGTGATTTGCTTTCATTCATTGAAATACTGAGATTTACTACAACTAGCTTTCAATTCGCTTCGCTTCGATCAGGGTTGTGATTTGCTTTCATTCATTGAAATACTGAGATTTACTACAACTTTCTATCCCTTGGAGAAAAGGAGTATGAAGTTGTGATTTGCTTTCATTCATTGAAATACTGAGATTTACTACAACCATATGATTATGTTCAAAGCTAGTTGCTAGTTGTGATTTGCTTTCATTCATTGAAATACTGAGATTTACTACAACCTAATCCAGTATTTCAAACTCAGTATCAAAAAATTACACTCCATATCAGGATGAAAAAATCGCGTTTGTACGATCAAAAATCCGTACGATGAACCCGGATTTTTGATCCTGTGCTGCCTAAAATAGCTCCAATTGCTGGGGTGTATCGGGCCGCCGGGCCGATTTGGGACCCCGGAAAAATTCCATCCGACCAAACTGCGCGTCGGTAATCTCAAAGATGATCACCTCCCCTTTTTCGGGCAGCAGGCTTTTGACCCGTTTTTTGTGTACTTCGGCATTTTCGCGGCTGTTGCAATGCCGGGAGTAGATGCTATACTGCACCATAGCAAAGCCATCCTTGAGCAATCCTTTGCGAAAGGTAGCGTAGGCCTTGCGGTCTTTTTTGGTTTCGGTCGGCAAATCAAAATATACAAATACCCACATGATGCGATACTGGTTGAAGCGTTCGGTTGACATAAACACACTTTTTTCAGAGTTCCGGATAAGGCACTTTACGCTTTGTTCCCTCAAAGCAGGCCATGAGGCCGGCCGTAGTATGCTGCATTGCCACCATGAGGGGGCGGAGCTTGCCATCGATGGTGACATCTGTCACCGGTAGTTGCAGTAATGTAGCCTTGTCGGCGGTACGCAGGGTTTCGGGCATATGAGGCAGTTCCGCCAGCCAGCGCAACACCAGCAGATCGGCAATGGGGCGGTACGGCTCCATGATATCATCGGCCAGGCAAAAGGAGTTGTACTTGTTGCGATGGTGTATACCCAGAGCCGGCAAAAAACCGCTCATGACCAGACTGCGAGCCGTAATAGCCCGGAGTATGGCATAGGCATAGTTGAAAAAAGGATTGGGCATAGGCTCATCCTGCCCGCGGGTGACCTCGTAGCCCCGCAGTATCAGATCCCAGTAGCGGGAAGCCGCCCGACCCTCCATATTTTCGGGATCTCCGCTGTTCACTTTTTCGGCTATTTTGCGTACAGCCGATCCATCATAGCCCAGTGTATCAAGTACAGCGGCCTGATTGAGAATTTTCTGCTCTATGGTCTGCTTCCAGATCTGTTTTTTGAGTGGTTCGCTGGCTTCCATCTGCGTACGCAGGGCTTCGGTAAAGGTGGAGTTGCCCTGCATATTCCAGGTGAGGGCTCCAGGCATATGCCTATCGTCGCACCAGATCACGGCAGCGTAGTGTTGAGCCAGTGCAGACACCACACTTTGGGTAAAAGTGATCTGCCGGTGATCGAGCACCAGCACACCTATATCTTCCAGAGGCACCTGACGGCTCTCCCGATCACTGTCTTTGGGAAACTCTACCAACAGTTGACCATAGCGAATGCTCAGGTGTGCCGGGTTTTCGAAGTAAAGAGTTCGTTTGATCATAGTACCACACAACAGAAAGCTATGTGGATAAATACAAAAATGTGGTACTTTGGTTTAAAAAAAGAGAATTTGACAACGCTCATTATCAGAACAACAAATGATAAAAAAAGCCTGATTCGGTACCATGTATACCCAATCAGGCTTTTACAAAAGATCCTGTAAAAGTGTCAGAATCTTTAGATATTTATATGTCAACAGTCTCTTCTGTCTTATCCACCATATTGCTTCTCAATACATTTACAGGTCGTACATTGCCAAGCCGGTCGATATGTACTTTGATGCAACAGGCTTTGATCATCCGCTCTTCATCAAAGCCTTTGTCACTATTACCCCACGGCCGCTCAGACTTGTTATTCGAACCAAGCTCTTTGGTATCTATGATCGGTCGCGCTATATGAGCCGGAGCAAAGAAACACTGTCCTTTGTTGGAGCTTTTCATAATATACAGACGCTCCACTATCTTCTTTTTGTCTGTCCAGTCAATTTGTGCCACATCTTCATCAGCGGTCGGCACATAAACAGTATCGCCCGGCGACAGTATGATGTATCCGGCATCCGGATTTTGATCATGAACAGGCAATTTTTTGGCAAGGCGTGGTATCACCTCCAAAAATGGCGGAGTTGAGTATTTTCTTACCACTTGAAGCTCTCCAGTTTTTTTATTCTCTTCCTGAACGATTTCTATGACAAAATACTGATTAACTCCCTTGTCTCCATCAAGTAGCTTATTATCCAATTCGATTTTGTCACCGCCTTCTTTGCGCGAAATTTTATTGATCGGAAATGGCGACAATCTAAGCAACTGTTCGAGCCCTTCCCCTTTAAACGCCTTTTTGGGATCATTATCATAATTTGCCAGATGTTCACGCAATAGCTTTGGAAGCCAGTTATTGGCATGATGCGCATTGGGTAGATTTTCTATTTTGTCAATTGTAAATGAATCGTCTATAGCAACCCGCTTGGATGCGTACTTCCTGAATTGCATCATATCTAGTTTATCCAGTACCTGTCCTGTACCTTCATCAAACACCGGATTGGATCGCAAATAGGTCAAAACCGCTTTCAAATCATGATTGTACCTGACAATAATGCTGCTGATTGTTCTGCGCAAGCTGGTTTTGGCAATACGCCAGTCTTCCGACTTCCAGATATTTCCGGATTGAATAAACTCCGATTGTGTCTTGACCGCTTTGCTCAGATCGACATTCTTTTTGTATTCCGGCAGGTATATTCTGCCCAATGGCTGCCCAAACAGCGATTGCCGCACAGCCACCCAATATTTGTCATCGGATACAGGAGCGGATTGCAATTCAAGTACCTTTTTCCATTGTCCCTCCACTTGTTTCCAGCGCCAGTATCGGTTCGTTGTCGGACTCACCAATCGGGACGATGGCTTGTAAGACACCGCTACCCGCTCCAGATGCTCTCTGACATTTTTAAAAAATATTCCGTCATTCTCAGTACCCCAGGGTGGAGCAAACTCTGTCATACCAATTGTCTCTCCCCGTAGTTCTTTCTCTTTTTTGAGCAAGTATTTCCATTTTTTCCAATAAGTATACCGCTCATTGTCGGCCGGATCATTGCTAAAAGAACTAAGTGAGTTGAGATATTGGATATGCCTGCGGGTGGTACAGGCTACTATGAGACCATCAAGGGCCTGATGCCTGTGATCAATACGCTTGTAATCTTTCGCAAAATGAATATCCTTCCGCTTATCTGGATTATCTATGATCAGTTGTTCGCCCGTAAGACGTTGCAGACGCTCAAAACGAGGCCGGACCAGCTCTTTCCATAACTTATGCAAGCCCCATTTATACTTAAGATCAGAAGTTATGGCACCATTAGTATATACAATACCATCATTCGTTTCATTCCCTTTGGCTACCGGACGCAGAAACTGCGCTATTGTGCGGGCCAGGTAGCGGGTATCGTTTAGCTGGCGCTCTACAAAGTCTTCCGGTATTTCACTAAGTTTAAGATATCTGCGTTTCTTTTTGGAAAAGATGGCATCTACATTTTTCAGGTACGTCTCCATATCCAATACTTTTGCCTCACCATCACGCCCCTGCATATCTTCAATAAACTGTATGGCGGTGCGATTGCCTTTGATTGCGTTGACTTTGGCCTCTACAATTACCTTATTTCCAATTGAGTCATCATAAAAGCGACTCCGGGGCAATATATGATCAATCTGGTATTTTTCTGTAAAAAGATCACTAAGCTTGATCGGTTTGCCAGTATAAGGCGAACGATAGCCCTGCTCTGCCCAAAGCTTGTATTTTTCAATGTCCGCATTGCTTACAAACTCCGCTTTATTGGTTTTGAATATCGATTCAAACTGCTCTTCCGCCTGGCGACCTCCATTTTCTTTCCATAGACGGAACCGATCCTGATCTGCCGGAGAATCCGGGTTGGCCTGCGGGCACCGAAGCTCTCTCAGTAAGGCTTCGATACGCGCTCTTTCAAGCCGGTTTTTCATATTATAGGTGAAGTCATCCTTCCGCTGCTTATTGTTTTTGCGAAGCTCACGCCCCAGCTCCACGTGTATATAGTCTGGCCGACCCAAAGCGGGATCCTGCCATATATCCCTGACCAGATTGAGAGCTTCGCGTACCAGTTTTTCTACAACGGGATTGCGCATGGAGTTGTATGGGACCAGCTCCCGGATACGCAGATCGGCCACGCTATCGTATTTATGCTCATTGGCAGGCTCGCTGTGTCGTCCGTAAGCTACATAACAGGCTGTGGTGACAGATAAGCCTTGAAAATCGGTGAGCGAATAAAGATTTTCTTTCTGCACATGCCTACGCGCCACATCAGAAATTGATGTCCCGTCTTCACCATCAATAAACAACTCAATCCGGCTTCTAAGATCTATAGCTGGTTGCAGACTATAGCCTTTTTGTCCTTTGGCTTTGGGATACAGACCTTCTTCGCACCAGTACCTGCCGGTACGCATGAGGGGCAAAAGGTTGTTGAGCGCTCTTACAGAGTATGCGGCATACTCGCTTTTAAAAGCCGGCAGACTCGCCAGATGCTTTATCAGAGGCTGAGGAAAATCAAAATACTTTGTGTTGGATAAAGCGGATTCTATATCTTTCTTTTCGGGCAGAGAATATAGGACATGCCAAAGCTGATGCAGCCTGTGCGGGTCGGCAAGTAGTGCTTCGCCCTGCTGTTGAAAGCTGTGTTTTCGAAACACTTTGCGAAAGAGCGCTTTGGTCTGATTGCCCGGAAAGGATGTATCTTCCGGATAATTGAGCCGGACAGGATATGTTTTGCCGTCGGCCTCCAACCTGTTCTTTTTAAAACCCAGATGCTGCAATATAGCATCGCAGGTTACCTCCGCGCTCTGGTCAAAAAGTTCGAACAAGCGCTCTTTGGCCTCGGTAGTAAGATGCTCACCAGAATCATTGGAGCTGTTTTGTTGCCTTCTACCAACCTGTTTTTCTTTGTCGTGAATACGTAAGTTGTGAATGGTCTGCCAAATTCTGAACTCCTGAAACAAGGGATGACTTTTGGGCGCTACTTTTATTCCGGCTGAACATTGTACACCATCCTTGTCCAGATAGGTTCTGGATTCGTAGCGGCAATTGGCAAGCAAACCCTTCTGAGACTTGAGACCTCGCTGATAGTATATAATATCGTTGCGAAAAATATGGTATAGATCTCTTGATCTGATCTCTTTATTTTTTTGCCGGTTGTGTACATAAAATGCGTCTGCTATGGCATCGATGTTGGTACGATCAGCAAATATGTCTTTATAGTACCGCTCCTGACATTGCCAGATCGCGTCCATTTCTTTCTGATAAAAAGACCGGTCTACGATACGCTCTCTGATACGATAGTTGCGGTCTTGCCGCAACTGCTGCAAATAATATTCCGACAGGTGCAGCGAGGTACGGTTTACGTCTTTTTCAAGTGCTTCTTTGCGATTTTGCCAGTCGGCCGGATCTACTTCGGCTACTGTGTAGCTGACTTCTCCTGATTTGGTTGTCTTGCGGGAGATGGTCAGCTCCAGATCCTTGCCCTTCCAGTCCGGAGCCTGCCGTCTTCTCTGTATTACTTCAAAAGACAGCTCTCCTGCTCTACAGTGCAGCTTGAAAAAGTTTTGATCTTTGTTTTTTCCCTGTGCAGGGCCCAGATCTTCAATATCCTGTATATGGACGATCTCGATCCATTTTTCGGTTATAGGGTACTTCACTGAGTCGGATTCCTGGTCGCTCTCTGCCTGGATCTGGTCCTTGCGACTGCTCCTGAAGCCCCGACGCTGATTGTAATGATAAAGTACACGGGCAAGTTCAGTCAGGCTGATTTGCTCTCTAAGAGCTTTGGCCTTGAGATAATAGATTATCCAGTCTTCGGGTATTTCGTATTGCTCTCCCTGTGCGTTGAGCTGACCGGTAATTTCAAAATAATCGGCCACCTCCCGCCTCAAATCATCGGAATAAGGCAGGTAGGATTTGATAGTATGATTGGGATTTTTCTTAAAATCTTCAGGAAATTCCGGCGACAGCCAACCCAATATCTTAAAGGCTCTGATAAGACGTGTACGACGTAGCTTGTAGCGGTGATTGAGACGGCGGGCGCCACGGGCCAGACGGCGGGCTGCGGCTTTTGACTCGGGTGTGCCCGACTCAAACTTGCTGAGCGCATCGCCCTCCATAGGAATAATACGGCTGCCCAGGCGCAGTATGCGACCTTGCAGCTTCGCAGGCTCGTTATCATCATAGATATTGCTCTCTATCATGGCCCAACCAATAGAATTGGTACCGAGGTCCAAGCCAAGTATTCTTTTCATATCGGACATAAGGTTGAAATGTTAAATTATCTAAAAAAGCACCTGATGAAGATAAATTAAAGCAAATCACAACACAAGTCTTTTCCAACATTCTTCCAAGTTGTTATAGATTTGTTATTGGCTTCTCACCAGGCGCCAGTATTCTCAGCTGATCATCCGTATATCCAAAAATGCAAAGGTCGATAATCCCTATTATAGAACAAAATCAGGACAGTGAAACTTACTCAACAGTATCAACGTCACCTTCTATATCTGCCATTCTTTATTATTTCTATTAGTTGATCATATGATCTATTTCGATTAGATCCAGTCTTCCCCAAAGACACATTCAGCCGAATCGATATAGTGCCTTTTTTCACTAACTTTATCAATATAAAAATAAACAAAAGATTTGTAGAAATATTAAAAATAGAAGGATCAAATAAATGTAGTTGCTGCATCCACTTGTGTTTTTAATGAGAACACAATTTTATCAAAAGATTTGTAGAAATACAAATTTTAAACATTGCCAACCTTAGATTCTCCCTTATCCTCCAATTCTCATTTGTTTATCTCTTTGAGCCTGCAACGACAAAGTTCATATATGAAATAACATCCTTACCTTATATTGATAGCACACGAAAAAATATAGACAAAAAAACGCCCCGATAAAATCGAGGCGGCCCCGATGATGTCGAGACACATATCGAATCACTACGGAATGATCCTTATTGTGATTTGCTGATTGAAAGGTAGTGTATTTTATACATTTATACAACCCCTAGGTCTGATTTTTAGCTTTTTGTCTGAGACATACTACTGACCTTGTATTGCAACAGCTCGTTGTACAGCTCTAGTGTCATGGTCTTGAGGTTTTCAAAAAATACGGGCAGCGGCACCTCCACCAAGCGCTCTATGGTCTGGTGATAGCGCTGGTAAAGCTCATCGCTGCGCTGCTCGCGCCCAAAACCCATCAGCTCCAGCACCTGCCGGTCGAGATCGGTATAAAAATCGTCGGCTGTAAATCCGGCCTTTTCCAGACCGTACAAAAGTTTTGAATTTTTGAGGTCCGCTCGTAAAAGTGAGAGAATTAATTCCTTTGGATATTCCATAATCTTTGGATTAAAAGTTTAACTATCCAAAGATAAACGATACAAAAAACACTGTTTTTCAAGGTTTTTTTAACCAAAACGATATATAATTTAGCTAATCCGATATTTAAATTAACTGATTCTATATTTTTTAGCTCAGATAAAAAATAATGACTTTTTTTCCACAACCCCTTCTCTTTTTGCTAACTTCATTCTGCTAATTAGTGAGATTTACTACAACTTACAACTTCCTCCCCAGAGTTCCTTGCAGTTGTGATTTGCTTTCATACAGCTTCCTACATGTTGCTTTTGAAAAAACTGGAAACAATTTATATGTACAGATTGTTGTACATATGATGATAATTAATTAAATTGAATCAGTTAATTGATCCCAGAATATTATGGAAGTAACAACATACACCAATTTAAGACAGCATCTGAAGGCATATCTGGACAAGGTAGTAAAACAACATACGCCTCTGTTTGTGACAAGATCAGGCAGTGAGGAAGTAGTAATACTCTCCAAATCTGATTTTGAAAGTATGCAAGAGACCTTCTACCTCCTGCAATCGCCGGCAAACGCGGTCAGGCTGCACCGGGCTTTGCAAGAATACAAAGAGGGTAAAGGCACTAAAAGGAATCTGATAGAAGAGTAAATATGGACATTGTTTTTTCGTCCGACGCATGGGACGATTATTTATATTGGCAGGAACATGACAAAAAAATGTTGAAAAAAATCAACGCTCTGATTAAGGAAATAGAAAGAACCCCCTTTGAAGGATCTGGCAAACCAGAGCCGTTAAAACACGCTCTGGCCGGGTGCTGGTCGAGAAGAATTAATCTTGAGCATCGACTCGTGTATCAGTTTGATGACAGTGCTGTTTTTATTCTGCAATGCAGATACCATTATTAGATTGATTTACTACAACAATAGCTCTCGAAGAGTTAGAGAGTTTTTGTTGTGATTTGCTTTCATTCTGCTAATTAGTGAGATTTACTACAACAGGGTTCCGCATTCTGAAACATATAGTTCGTTGTGATTTGCTTTCATTCTGCCAATTAGTGAGATTTACTACAACTTTAAATAAAGTTTAACTAACTTTATGTTGTTGTGATTTGCTTTCATTCTGTCAATTAGTGAGATTTACTACAACTAAAATAAAGATCAGTAGGGTTCTGAACAGGTTGTGATTTGCTTTCATTCTGCCAATTAGTGAGATTTACTACAACTCAAATCCTTCACATAGGGTTAATTATGTTGTGATTTGCTTTCATTCTGCCAATTAGTGAGATTTACTACAACGGAATCGATTCAACCGACTGGTTATTGTATGTTGTGATTTGCTTTCATTCTGCCAATTAGTGAGATTTACTACAACCAATTTACTGGGAAGCCCATCATTTCCCCGTTGTGATTTGCTTTCATTCTGCCAATTAGTGAGATTTACTACAACAGATGTCCGATTAATATTACTTTATTAACGTTGTGATTTGCTTTCATTCTGCCAATTAGTGAGATTTACTACAACGATTTCTTAAAACGTTGAATCGCTCGTAAGTTGTGATTTGCTTTCATTCTGCCAATTAGTGAGATTTACTACAACGATTGATGATAAGGCGGTCACTATGCCTTCGTTGTGATTTGCTTTCATTCTGCCAATTAGTGAGATTTACTACAACACTATACTTCATTTTCCTTGAATTTTATTGTTGTGATTTGCTTTCATTCTGCCAATTAGTGAGATTTACTACAACTCGCCAATAATTTGGTACACCTTTTTCCCGGTTGTGATTTGCTTTCATTCTGCCAATTAGTGAGATTTACTACAACCTAGGTCTCTCTAGTTGGCTTCTTTACAAGGGTTTATTGCCAATATCAAGATCAGAAAACGGAGGCAAAACACCACCCATGTCAAAAAAGTAAGCCGGTTTTTGAAATCCTGTGACTCTATAAATACAGCGGTGGTGGTGTATTATTTGCCCCTTTTGCTGAGGTATGAAAAGAGACTTCTCCACCAAGGGAGCTGGGGAGAGATCGTGTTGGACTGATTTCGCTCCAATATCTTTCTGAGTTCCATAGCATCTACCATATCCTTCAATGTTTCATCGTGACGCCTGGCCTGGCTCTTGATCTCAATCAGATCTTCCAAACCTATTACCGGCACATGGCTGTTATGTAACTGCTGCATGGAAGCTCTGCCAAAACAGGCTTCAAAAGTCAAAGGCTCATAGTAGATCGTGGTCATTAGATCTACCTTAAATTCTTCATTTTCTTCAAACAATCGGATAGGTGTAGGATGGTCTGGTGGCCTTTCGTTAATAACCTGAAAAATGGCTTCATCTGTATAGCCAAGCTGCTTCAGGGCTTTTCCCAGTCGCGCCATATTGGGTGTGGTAGCATCGAGCCATAAATCCATATCGCCGGTATATCTCGAATATCCATAAAAACCAACGGCCAGACCACCCACCAATAAAAACCGAACCTGATTTTGGTTCAACGCATCCAGTACTTCTTTATAAAAATCATCGATCACCATTCGATCTTTCTTTTGCAAACAACGGTAGATTTGGGTTTGCCCATTTTGAATAATCGCATAAGGTAATTCCATTTTTTCTCAAACGGCCATTGAGCAAACCGCAACCGAAACTCCATTTCCTGTTCGCTGGCATTGGCCTGATCCGGATTCCAGTCTATTTTTTTCATAGTTGGGCTACATTTGATGGAAACGTGTGTTTTAATTAAACAAATCCGATCTCTACCATAAAGTTAAGGTAAAAACTTTAATTTGTTGCGATTCGCTTTCACACCGCGAGAATATAGTATTTTCCATAAAAATCGGCAACGGATAGCGGAGTGATCTTTTCTCTATACAAGCGCTTTCACAGCAGTCATTTTGTATGATGTTTTTGATTTCCCGCGTCGATTACGCGCTAAATCCATTATCTGAAGAAACGGAGCCGCTGTCAATATGCTACGCGTATAGCAAAATTTATTAGTTTCGCGGAAAAGATTGGGTTATGATTACGATAAAAAGAGATACAATCATCAAGGTAGGCGATACTCTGATAGATACTGAAAACAATCAAAACTGGAAAGTAACAAAAATCGACGGATATCATTTTCATCTTATCAATGAAAAAGGCGCGGAAAAGGTATTGACCAAATTTGACCTGATGATCATACCAGGCCTGCGGTTTCAACCGGCAGACGATCGCGGATACTATTAACGATCGCTCTACGCCTGCCGGCCGCGACACCTAGCTTTTATGAATAAGGCGGCTTGTCGATGCTAGGCTTATCCGTATTGCGATTGGGGTGTCGTATCGCCACATTTTCGGCCGGATCGTCGGGAGCGTTCATAAACTCTTCCCTGATCTCATCCGCCAGCTCCTGATTGTCCAGATTAAGGGGCTGGGTCGAACCCTTAATATCCATACTTTCAAACTTATCGTTATTAAACCTTTTATCCCTATAGTCCATCATCACACTGTTTAATTTTTCCTTTATATTTAAAACAATCATTCGGAAAATATAGTTGGCGATCAAGACTTTTTATGCTCCTGTACCAACGGATGAAGCGATAAAAGTCGCCCGGAACCAACGTACACCAACATTTTAAATCAGATTTATCTCATATGCCAGCATCGACGATCAAAACCATCTTTGAATTGCTCAAGACCATATTCAGAGAATTTCAGCGCGACAACGTCATCGCCTTGAGCGCGTCCATCGCCTTTTATACCATATTTTCGCTGCCTGGCATGCTTATCCTTATTATCCGGGTCACGGGTCTCTTTATAGAAGAAGAAATGATCAAAGGGACCCTCGCCAAACAGATTGGTGAAGTAGCGGGTGAAAGCGCGGCCCGGGAAGTACAAAAGATCATTGAAAACGCCGACCTCGCCCACACCACTCCTCTTATGACTGTGGTAGGTCTGTCCATACTGGCTTTTAGCGCCAGCTCCGTATTTACCATTATTCAATCCTCACTCAATACCATCTGGGGGGTGCGCCCCAAGCCCAAAAAGGGCATACTCAAGCTGGTCAAAAACCGGATATTGTCCTTTCTGATGGTGCTATTTCTCGGCATGCTGGTACTCCTGTCAATCTTTATCGACCTGTTCATGACCGTATTCCGCGATATGCTGGTATTGATCCTGCCTGGCGCGTTGAGCACGATCGTACCCCTGATGTCCGCCATCATATCCTTTCTGATCCTGGCGATCGCCTTCGCTTTCATCTTTAAAGTACTACCCGATGTACGCGTACCATGGAAAGATGTGGCGGTGGGAGCGCTTGTTACCACCCTGCTCTTTACGATAGGCAAATACCTGATCGGTATTTATCTGAGCACCAGTAATTTCAATACTACTTACGGCGCGGCCGGATCGATAGTCCTTATTCTGATCTGGGTCAACTACTCAGCCATGATCATGCTGCTGGGGGTAGAATTTACCCAAGCCTACGCTCAGGCGATGGGTCATAAAGTGACCCCCTCGCCCAATACGGTCCAAATTGAGAGGAAAGAAATTGACGTCAACAATTCCTGATGGCTGGCCATGAGCGCTGAGGCCATTAAGTCCGCGGATGTAAAATTTGCCGTATTTTCCCTATCATTCCTTTTTGATTACCCCGTTTTGTGCTTAACTTTGCGGAATTTTGAACATTTTATTCGATTCGCGATAGCGTCAAAAAAGGAATTTAGCCTAATACACAATACCTTACTATGCCAAAAGATCAAAGTATAAAATCAGTATTAATTATCGGTAGCGGCCCGATCGTGATTGGTCAGGCCTGCGAGTTTGACTATTCGGGTTCTCAGGCAGCAAGGTCGTTGAGAGAAGAAGGAATCGAGGTCACGCTGATCAACTCCAATCCGGCAACCATCATGACGGACGAAGTAACAGCGGATAATGTATATCTGAAACCTTTAGAGAAAAAATCGATTATCGAGATTCTTGAAAAGCATCAGATTGACGCCGTACTTCCGACTATGGGTGGCCAAACCGCGCTCAATCTGGCTATCGAGTGCGACAAGGCCGGAATCTGGCAAAAATACGGAGTACGCATCATCGGGGTGGATATCGACGCGATCGAGACTACGGAGGACCGTGAAAAGTTCCGGAAGCTAATGCTCGAACTAAACGTAACCGTATGTGAAGGCGAAACCGCTACTTCGTTTCTGAAAGGGAAGGAAATCGCGCAGAAGATCGGTTTTCCGCTGGTGATCCGTCCTTCTTATACACTGGGCGGTTCGGGAGGAGGATTTGTCAACGATCCGTCTACCTTCGAAAAAGCGCTTTCCGCCGGCCTGCAAGCCTCTCCGATACACGAAGTATTGATCGAACAAAGTATTCTGGGCTGGAAGGAATACGAATTGGAATTACTCCGGGACAACAAAGGCAATGTCATTATCATTTGCTCCATCGAAAACTTTGATCCGATGGGAATACATACCGGCGACTCGATCACGGTAGCTCCCGCCATGACGCTGCCCGACACCATCTATCAAAAGATGCGAAACCTCGCGATCAAAATGATGAACGGGATCGGACAGTTCGCTGGAGGATGCAACGTACAGTTCGCCGTAAATCCTGACGACGACACCATCGTCGGTATTGAAATCAACCCCAGGGTATCCCGCTCCTCAGCGCTGGCGTCCAAAGCTACGGGATATCCCATCGCCAAGATCGCCGCCAAACTAGCTATCGGCTATAACCTCGACGAACTCAAAAACGCGATCACCGGTACTACCAGCGCTTTTTTCGAACCCGCGCTGGACTACGTAATCGTAAAAATACCACGCTGGAACTTCGACAAGTTTAAAGGTACCAACCGCGAACTTGGGCTTTCAATGAAATCGGTAGGTGAAGTCATGGGTATAGGACGCAATTTTCAGGAAGCCTTGCAAAAAGCCTGTCAGTCACTGGAAATCAAACGCAATGGCCTGGGCGCCGATGGCAAAGAATTGCAAAGACAGGACCAAATCCTCGAAAGTCTGGAAAAACCAAGCTGGAATCGTCTGTTCCACATCAAGGACGCCTTTACGATGGGTATTCCTTTCAAGACCATCCGCAAAATCACCCAGATCGACCCGTGGTTCCTCCACCAGATTGAAGACCTGCATCTGTTTGACAAAGAAATTCAAAAACATACTCTTGACACCATACCGGAGAGCCTGATGCGCTCCGCCAAGCAAAAAGGCTACGCCGACCGTCAGATCGCCCATCTACTACGTTGCCTGGAAAGCGAGGTATTCAATAAACGCCGGGAAATGGGCATAAACCGCGTGTACAAACTGGTAGATACCTGCGCCGCCGAATTCGAGGCCAAAACACCCTACTACTACTCCACCTTCGAAGGCGAAAACGAATCCATTTCCTCCAACCGCAAGAAAATAATAGTTCTTGGTTCCGGTCCCAACCGTATCGGCCAGGGCATAGAGTTTGACTACTCCTGCGTACACGGTGTGCTAGCCGCCAAAGAATGCGGATACGAAACCATCATGATCAACTGCAACCCCGAAACGGTATCAACCGACTTCGACATCGCGGACAAACTATATTTCGAACCAGTATTCTGGGAGCATATCTACGATATTATTCTTCATGAAAAACCTGAAGGCGTAATCGTTCAGCTCGGCGGACAGACAGCGCTTAAGCTTGCCGAGAAACTTGAGAAATACGGTATCAGGATCATGGGAACCTCCTTTAAGGCGCTCGATCTTGCCGAAGACCGCGGTAGTTTCTCTACCCTACTCAAGGAAAACAATATTCCATATCCGAGATTCGGTGTGATCACCTCCGCCGAAGAGGCGATCGAACTGTCCAAAGAGCTTGACTATCCGCTATTAGTAAGACCTTCCTACGTACTGGGCGGTCAGAGCATGAAAATCGTCATCAATGAAGACGAGCTGGAACAGCATGTAGTAGACTTGCTCAAGGATCATCCTGACAACCGGGTCTTGCTCGATCATTTCCTCGAAAACGCGATCGAAGCGGAAGCCGACGCGATCTGCGATGGCGAAGAGGCTTACATCATCGGTATCATGGAACATATAGAGCCCGCGGGTATTCACTCCGGAGACTCTTACGCGGTATTGCCCCCATTTTACCTGACTGAAAACGTGATGCGTCAGATCGAAGAGTATACCAAAAGGATAGCGATAGCGCTCAACACCGTTGGTCTGATCAATATACAATTCGCTATAAAGGACGAAAAGGTCTATATCATCGAAGCGAACCCGAGAGCGTCGCGTACCGTACCGTTTATCTGTAAAGCGTATAAGGAACCTTATGTCAACTACGCGACCAAAGTGATGCTGGGTGAGAAAAAAGTCCGCGACTTCAATTTCAACCCGTACAAAAAGGGTTTCGCGATAAAAATACCAGTATTCTCTTTTCATAAATTCCCTGATATCAAAAAGGAACTTGGCCCGGAAATGAAATCTACCGGCGAAGCCATTTACTTTATCGACGACCTGAAAGACGATTTCTTTATAAAAGTCTACGCGGAAAGGAACTTATATCTGAGTAAATAGTTTATTTAGTCATAATGGGAGGTCTTTTAAAACTTATACTATTCTGTTTTTGCGTCTATCTGCTTCTAAAGTGGCTTTTTAAGCCATTGATTCAGTATTTTCTAAAAAAAGCGGTCAACGACTTCGTAAAAAAGAATGGCGGCCAGTTTGAAGCCCGCTACCAATACCAGGCCGGACGCGAGTCCGGCAGGCGTGAAGGTAGTATTAATGTCGACTATGTGCCTCCAAAAAAGAATGAGTCCAAAATATCCGACAATGAAGGCGAATATGTGGACTATGTCGAAGTAAAATAAGCAACGACAATATTTATCAATCCGCGCGAACGCCTGATATATGGGCTTTCGCGCGGACTTGGTTTACAGCCACTACCTCTCAATGACTTCATCCTGAATCCGAAAGAAAAGTATCTAGACCCACCCAAAAACGACATGCCCCGCGACGCTCCATCAGAATCCCATACAGTCCGGGCTAAACATTGAGAGTGTTTGCAGGTTTTGTTTTTTTAAATATCTTTGGTCTGATTTCTTTACTGAAAAGAGGTTTTCAGTACTGTATCAAAAAGTAAAAAATATGTCATATAACCATATTTTCGAACTTTTAGGCGATAACGCGGAGTATCTGCTTAAACACGAATGTAGTACTATTTCGAAAACCGACATCCGACAGCCAGGTCCGGCATATGTAGACGAGAGCTTCTCGCTTTCCGATCGAAACAACAGGGTACTGAGGAGCCTTGATACCTTGTTTGGACACGGACGACTCGCCGGTACCGGCTACGTGTCGATCCTCCCGGTGGATCAGGATATCGAGCATACCGCCGGCGCCAGTTTCGCGCCGAACCCGATCTACTTCGATCCTGAAAACATCATCCGGCTGGGTATCGAGGGTGGCAGCAGCGCCATCGCCAGCACATTTGGCATACTCGCGCTGCACTCCAGAAAATACGCCCACAAAATACCCTTTATCGTCAAGATAAATCATAACGAACTTCTCACTTATCCCAACAAATACGACCAGATCATGTTCGGCTCCGTAAAAGAAGCCTGGAACATGGGCGCGGTAGCGGTAGGCGCCACGATCTATTTTGGCTCCCAAGAGTCGAATCGCCAGATCCAGGAAGTAGCCGAGGCGTTTGAACTGGCGCACGAACTGGGCATGGCTACCGTGCTATGGTGCTATACCCGCAACGACGCTTTCAAGAAAGACGGAGTAAACTATCATAACGCTACGGATCTGAGCAGTCAGGCTACCCATATCGGCGTCACGCTACGGGCGGACCTGATTAAACAAAAACTGCCGGAAAACAATGGCGCGTTCAAAGCCCTCAATTTCGGCAAATACGACGACCGGATGTATACCGAGTTATCGTCCGACCATCCGATCGACCTTACCCGATACATGGTAGCCAACTGCTATATGGGCAAAATCGGCCTGATCAACTCGGGAGGCGAATCGGGCGAATCGGACTTGACCGACGCGGTAAAAACAGCCGTAATCAACAAAAGAGCCGGTGGCATAGGGTTGATTCTTGGAAGAAAAGCCTTTCAGCGTCCTATGTCCGAAGGTGTCAAATTGCTTCACAACGTACAGGACGTGTATCTCTCCGAAGGAGTCACGCTGGCGTAAAACATACTGTTTTCAAAAAGATCGACTTAAACGCATTATTTTAAATACAAGGCATGACTTGGTTTCAACGTAAAGAAAAAGGTATCATCACACCGACCGAGCTAAAGAAGGAAGTTCCGGACGGCTTATGGCATCAATGCCAGGAATGTAAAGCTGTCTTCCTGACAAGTGAACTGGTGGAAAACGCGTATACGTGTACTCAATGTAATTACCATACCCGCGTAGGGTCAGCTGAATATTTTGAGATACTGTTTGACAACAACGAGTTTACAGAATTGGACAAGGGCATGATTTCCGGAAATCCGCTGGATTTTGAAGATTCTCAACCTTATCCCGACCGGGTCAAGGCGAGCCGTAAAAAAACGGGGCTTAACGACGCGGTTCGCACAGCATATGGCCAGATGAACGGATCGACCATCGTGATATCCTGCATGGATTTCAAATTTATCGGAGGTTCTATGGGATCAGTAGTGGGCGAAAAAATAGCGCGCGGTATCGATAAAGCGCGTGAACTGAAGGCGCCTTTTCTGATGATTTCCAAATCGGGTGGAGCCCGAATGATGGAAGCCGGGTTTTCATTGATGCAGATGGCTAAAACATCGGCCAAACTGGCGCTCCTGGACAAGGAAGGATTGCCTTATATATCCCTGATGACGGACCCGACCACGGGGGGGGTTACCGCTTCATTCGCCATGCTTGGCGACTTTAATATCGCCGAGCCGGGCGCCCTCATCGGCTTTGCCGGACCAAGGGTAATCCGTGAAACCATCGGAAAAGACCTGCCTAAAGGTTTCCAAAGCGCGGAATTCTTGCTGGAGCACGGCTTTCTTGATTTTATCATTGATCGCAAAGAGCTAAAAAATCAACTGTCCAGTCTGCTTTCCATGCTAAAAAAAGGTTAAAAAAGATATTGTTATAAAAATCAACAGCCGAACGAAAGGCCATATCACGGCTTTAACTCGTTCGGCTATTTTTATTCCCCTTCATAATAAACGATCTGTAGCCTCACTTTATTTTAATTAACCATTACCAGGTTGTTAACCATTCCGGTTCGGGGTAATGTACTTCTTTAGGTTGGAAACCCTCTCCCAGTCATACTTCTATTTGGACTCTTTCGACGGTGTCTGCAGGCATAGCCCTACTTCATATACCGCTATCTCTCCAATTTCTTTTTTTCCGCAGCGATCGGTTCAGGCATAAAAAAAAGCCCCGTTCGGGGCTTTTTTCTTTATAAATAGGACGTTATAATTACAGCTTGGAACAAGCGTCGATACAGTTAAGATCTTCAAACGCGCCTTTTAGTCTGCTCACCATACTTTCTTCGCCTTTTCTCAACCATACTCTCGGATCGTAATGTTTTTTGTTGGGGCTGTCCGGACCATCAGGGTTACCGATTTGCCCTTGCAAATAACCTTCTTTCGCTTTGTAGTTTTTCAATACTCCTTCCCAGAACGCCCACTGCATATCGGTATCGATATTCATTTTGATGGCTCCGTAGCTAATCGCTTCACGAATCTCTTCTCTGCTGGAACCGGAACCGCCATGGAATACAAAATCCAATGGTTTTTCGGCCGCGAGACCGAAACGCTCTCTTACGTATTCCTGCGAGTTTTTAAGAATTTTCGGCTCCAGTTTTACGCTGCCAGGATTGTATACACCATGTACATTTCCAAAAGCGGCCGCGATAGTAAAGCGATCGCTTACTTTGCTCAATATCTCGTAAGCGTAGGCCACTTCTTCCGGCTGGGTATATAACCTTGATTTATCAACATCAGAGTTGTCAACACCGTCTTCCTCTCCACCTGTTACTCCGAGCTCGATCTCGATGGTCATACCCATCTTGTTCATACGCTCAAAATATTCTTTACTGATCGCCAGGTTTTCTTCGATAGATTCTTCGGAAAGATCGAGCATATGCGAAGAAAACAAAGGCTTGCCATTTACTTTGTAATAGGCTTCGCCCGCGCTCAGCAACCCGTCGATCCATGGAAGCAGATTTTTGGCGGCATGATCCGTATGAAGGATTACAGGCACTCCGTAAAACTCCGCCATCTGATGCACATGGTAAGCCGCGGAAACCGCTCCGGCGATCGCCGCGCGCTGGTTTTCATTTGAAATCGTTTTACCTGCATAAAATACTGATCCACCATTTGAAAGCTGAATGATCACAGGTGAATTAACGGCTTTCGCGCACTCAAGAACCGCGTTGATAGAGTTGGTTCCTATAACATTTACAGCTGGCAGGGCAAATTGATGCTTCTTAGCGGCTTCAAAGATTTCCTGAACCTTGTCTCCACTAATAACTCCTTTTAGGGATGATTTATTTACGCTTTCAATCATAGGTGTAAAGTACTAATTATGTTTAAAGGGCTAAATATACATAAATAGACAGGATATTTGAAGAACAACACGGAAAATCCTTTTATTTCGCCCCCGCCAGCCTATCCCTCCCTGTTCGGACCAGACACTCGTTTACCGCCCTTTCGTATTGTCCCTTATACGCGTATCATATTCATCTCTCCGGTCTACCGCGACGAAGCGTCTCCTGTACCGATCACGCAAATCTCTTTCATCCTCCCTATTAAGACTGTAACCCTTGATATCCTCATCGTCCTGGTATACAGTGATCAAATCCGCCAACCTATCGCCAAAACCCGGCAGATCCTCATATACAAAATGCCATATCGCGTGGGTATCCAGCTCCAGATAGTGATCCATTCCTCCGTATTGTAAGCCCTTGAGCACATCCCAGTCAAAATCTCCATGATTGTCCTTAAACTCATCGGTGAGCAGCGAAGCCGCTCCTCCTATCTGGGCTAACTGCGCGAAAACCGCCTCCTGCACTTGCTCCTGCCGGGCAAACTCAGTTTGATTGGAATATTCCGTATATCCCATAATCTCCCGGATGGAGTCCCGAATATCTATCAGTCTGATTATGTCCTCTTCCTTTATCGCCATACCCTCTTCCTTTACTCTAACTAATAAAATCGTCGTCTTAATAAAAAAACATTTATCAGCACCGGCAAAGTTCACTCTACATAAATCGCGCGTATAGATATCTCAAACGGCAAAAAAAAATGGCTGTCGTATGCAAACAGCCATCACGAATCCGATTGGAAATTCTTAAGCTTCACGCTTCTTGTCTGAGCTGAGCTTTTACCCTAAAATCAACTCCTTTGAGCGCTTTGGCTACCGGACAGTTTTTTTTGACTTCATCCACGTGTTTCTGAAAAGTTGACAGATCCATACGCTCCACATCGGCGTCTACATTGACTTCGATCCGACTTATGGTAAATCCATCGCTCGATTTTTCGAGAAGCACCTTGTCGCTGGTATGTATTTTCCTGACCTTAAATCCATCGGCGCTCAGCGCGTTGGCCAGCGCCATGGAAAAGCAGGAAGCATGGGCGGCAGCGATCAATTCTTCGGGATTGGAGCCATCACGGTCTTCAAAACGGGTAGCGAAGTTGTATGAGGCTTCCTTTACGACTCCACTCTCCAATGAAAACATTCCCTCGCCATCTTTCAGATTTCCTTTCCAGACAGCATGCGCTTTTTTCTGAATCATAAATATTCGGTTTAGTTAGATGAAAATTTGAAATATGGTCCTATATTTAGACGTATTTCTGAAACAAGAACGGAACGGATTTTGTTTGAGAATACACAGGTTCTATAATTTTTAACACTACATTATTCCTAGATAATTATGGCAACATTAAGACTTGGAGACGTGGCTCCCGACTTTACCGCGGAAACCACTGAAGGCACTATCAACTTTCATGAATGGATTGGTGACAAATGGTGTGTATTGTTTTCACATCCCGCGGACTATACTCCAGTATGTACCACTGAATTGGGCATGGTTTCCCGTTATAAAAAAGAGTTTGACAAACGCGATACAAAAGTAATCGCCGTAAGTGTGGATCCTCTTGATTCGCATAGAGGCTGGGTAAAAGATATCAACGAAACGCAAAGCTGCGTGGTGGATTATCCAATCATAGCGGATCCGAATCGTAAAGTGGCCACGCTGTACGATATGATTCACCCGAACGCCAATGAAACGTTTACCGTACGGTCGGTATTTATCGTAGGACCGGATAAAAAGATTAAACTTACTCTGACCTATCCAGCTTCTACCGGAAGAAACTTTGACGAGATACTAAGGGTTATCGACTCGCTACAACTGACTGCCAACTACTCAGTGGCGACTCCGGCCAACTGGAAAGATGGCGAGGACGTAGTTATTTCTCCCGCTATCAAAAACGCGGACATTCCGGCCAAGTTTCCCAAAGGCCATAAAGAAATAAAGCCCTATCTGCGTACGACGCCGCAGCCCAATAAATAATCTATCGACAAAACCCCGGATACCCGGGGTTTTATTTTTTTATGTAATGGGAAAAAAATATGTCCCATTTTACCCTGCAAGTTGTCATTTTTTACATCCTTTCTGATTTGTTTCTGTATTAGTTTTGTACTGTTATCAGATCGCTGTCAAGCCAACATTAATATAAGAAATCAACAATGGAATCTTATCATAACTCTTAGAAGCAATAACTATGAACTCCGCTATCCAGGATTATAACGACTCGCGAGCAGGCGAGGAAAAGACCATATGCGACCTATTGGCATATGAGATCAGCGATTGCCTGCCCGACGCGGAAAACAAAATATGGCACGCCCATCCGGTATGGTTTCTGGAAGGAAACCCCATAATCGGGTACAGTAAACTGAAAGACTGCATACGCCTGCTTTTCTGGAGCGGCCAGTCTTTTGAAGAAGAAGATTTGCAAAAAGAAGGGAAATTTAAGGCTGCCGAAGTTCGATATACTTCCCCTGATCAGATTAAAAGGGAAGATTTGCGTCGCTGGCTTAAAAAAGCGAGAGAGATTCAATGGGATTATAAGAATCTTATCAAACGGAAGGGAGTACTCGAACGATTAAAATAACCGGATGATGGTCAACCCAAAAACGTCGCGCGTATGTGAAAAAGGGCACCAGTACTACAAGTCTTCGGACTGTCCTACCTGCCCGGACTGTGAACGCGAACGAGCCCCGGAATCCGGATTCCTTTCCAAACTCAGCGCTCCCGCGAGACGGGCTCTGGAACATGAGAATATTCTGACTCTGCAAAAACTGGCCATATGGTCCAAAAAGGAGGTACTCGCGCTACATGGTATAGGTCCCGCTTCGATTCCGATACTTGAAAAAGAACTGAAAATGGCTGGACTTGGGTTTAGGGAATAAAATAATTTCACTATATCCGTATTATACACGCGTATTTGTCCATTGTAATAATTAAAAACGCGCATACTTTAAGCCATTGCAGGATGAACCCTGAGGAAAAGAACGGCAAGAATAAGGTACCTTATTTCTTGCCGTTTATATAATTTCCTGTTTACTTTTTCCTCTGCGAATATGCACTAAAGGATTAAATAAACGACAAAGCCCGGATATTCCATGCTTGTTGTTTATTGAGTTCTTTCATAGAGAAAATCATGCTATACATAAGGCTATCGAACCAACAGTTTCATGTTACGATACCCACCCTGCCCAGTATGTATTTGTACCATATAAAATCCCGAAGACAACTTCGGTATTAATTTTTTGTCCCCCTCAAAAAAAGTTTCACCAGTTATTCCCAATATCCTGACATATTTCACTTCCTCCTCGCTATCGATCGTAAAACTTCCATCATCACTCGGATTGGGATATATAGACACAAGGAAGTCAGATGAGGTAGAGGCGACTAAGGAAGTAACCGGAACCGTTCCCTTGAGATATACATAAAAGTCAAAGCCGCTGGCCTGCTCAAATACACCACAGGTATTGGCAACCGCGTAGCCTGGTTCACTGATTAAATAACGAAGCCTGGACAAGCCTGTACCCATATTATCAGGCAACTGGAAACGAAATGTGCCGGAACAAGCAAAATCATCTGCCATTCTTTCTACTACAATCTCCTCTTCTGAAAACTCGCTATCTCGGTTCACATCCAGATATACCCGGATATTTCTTTGACTTCCGGAAGACCCTGTCTCGCAAGGATATTTTAACGAAACAAACAAGTCGTAGGTAGCGTCATGGTATAAGGTATCGACAGGGTTATAGAGATATGGAAATTTGAATTTATTATTGTCAGAGCAATTGGATATCCCTCTATATAGAATCTGCTTCCTTTTCCCATCTTTCGTCTGCCAGACATAGGACAGAGGTTCAATACAATTGCTATTCTTAAATTCGGGGGTGCAGTAGCCCTCAAAATCCTCGATTGTCAATGTATTGGAAAGTAACTCACCTCCAAGTGAACGTATTTGGTATTTCAGCAGTGTATCCACCTCCATCAGACGAATGTCTTCATAGTAGCCATTGGTCAGAAGAATCGTGTCCAACCTCAGGATATTGTTAACGTTGCCATTATAGGATCTGTACAGCAAGGCTTTTATTCCATCCATACCGTTTTCGACATTCCATTCAAGTCTGGGAACATTCCCTTCATACGCCCCACTCAATTGAAAAATGACGTCAGTGCCAGCGTCATCTACCTCGACCAAAGCCGTATTGCTCAGCAACGCTCCATTAATGGCATCTTTTATGACATAGAAATATGTTCCATTTGAGCCAACCAGATCCGACAAGGTTAATTGATCCAGACGAGGCGTTCCTATCAGCAAAAGAGTTTCCGCGGATCTTCCGCGATAAACATTTACACGCGTTTCCCCAGCAATATTATCGTAAGACCAGACCAGTTTATTTAGGTAGGAGCCCTGACGTACAGCGGACAATACCACTGGCAGGCTGTTGAGTCTATCTTTAATTTCTATTTCATAATCTTTGGTTTCACCCAGAGAAAGAGCTTTGCAAGCTGTCATTTTGGAATCATTGCTTATACGAACCCTCAATCCGGTAAATCCCGGAAGCGCTTCATCCGGAACATAAATTGTCCCGGTATAGGTGGTACCGGACGAGACAAGTTGAAACTCCTCGTTCGCGTCATCAAAATCACCGTCCTGATTAAAGTCAATCCAGGCTTTTACCCTAGCGAGATAATACGAACCATTTCTTGTTTTCTGCTTTATACTAACGGTATAAAGACTTCTTTTGTACATTGAAGTGGCCGCTCCTTCATACAGTTGATATCCGCTTTGGGAGCATGTTTCCGACTGCCGGAACTTTGTTTCTCCCTGAATAGTTATTTCCTCCGTTTCATATTCAGCATTGCAAGCCGAAATAAAAGAAGGGACGCAATAAGTATAGGAATCTATTTGGGTACTGACAGTATTGCTTAGAAGGGCTTGATCATTAAGATTTCTCAAGAAATAGGTGTATTCGCCATTCCCAAATACCGGTAACTGGTATGCCAACTGATCGACCGACAGAGTATCCAGCACCCTTGTTTCTTGTCCGTTGTCCATGTATATGGTAACCATCGATCCCTGCGGCAATCCGCTATTAGTCCATCTGAGTTTAGCATCATCGCCGATTGTAAGCTGGAGAGGGTAATTTGAAGGACGATCGCTGACTTCGATCAGGTAATCCTGAGTTTCTCCATAAGAAGTATTTCCACAAGCCGATATGGAGGCGTCTCCGGAATCCACAATTCTAATCCGTGCTCTTTTGATACCTGGTTTTACGGAAGTATTCATGATTAATCTGGCAACATAGGCGTTCATAGCTGATGAATAGTTGACCATCCAGCGTTCATTTTCTTCATCAAAAGTTCCGTCTTCGTTCAGATCGATCCATAACAATACCTTGAAGAGAGGGAAAATGACGCCTTTTGTCATCTGTGTCACTTTTAATTGATAAGGGATTTCCTTGTACATGGCAATCGTATCCGCGAAGTAAAAGTCATACGCGTAATCGGAGCATTCACTTATATGTTCAAGTTTTGTTTCGCCGTAAAATCCAACGCTCTTGATTCCGATATAAGGATATTCTCCATTATATGTATAATTGTCCTGCAGGCATTGCTTGTTATTGAGCGGAAAGCAATAGCTTTCAGAGGTAGTATAACTGGCTGCCACGCTAAAACCATCAGGCGAATTTAAAGGCTTTAATCTAAAGTAATAGGTCGTATGATTCTTTAGATTTTCTACAATGACATCCCTTGAAGCAGCAGATATAATGGAGGAAAAATGGAAATTCTGATCATTGCCCTCTGAAATTTCCAATACATAGGCCAAAGCGTCAGTCTGGCTGTCTTTCCATTTCAAACGAACTCCATAGACAGGGTCGGCAACAGCTACCAGATCAACAGGCGGCAGAAGGCTTCCGCAGGTATTTGTCCATCTGGAACGGACTGGTAAATCTTTGTAACTCCGCATCAATTCATTCTGATCTGAGGTAAACTCTTCGGGCTTGCAACCATTGTAGTAAGACATAATGTTGTTCAACATTGGTTGATACCTATCACCGTTCAGGTCATATAATTCTTCGGTATAAACACAGCCCGGAAAATACACCGGACCGCCAGGAACATGAGGATCCGCGGGAGTATCGCAAAGATAGTCGCCCGCGTTCTCACAGTTAGCCCCGGCACCCCTCGTCACCAATTCCCTAAGAGCAATGTTCGCGTTGTTACTATTATTGAAGGTATGCTGAAGACCGTAAAAATGGCCCATTTCATGGGTCAGCGTATATTCATCCGAAGCCTGGCTCATATATATCCGCAAAGGACCATAAGGTAGATAGGCAAAACCGCCCACCTCAGATCCATTCCTTTTGACAGACCTGTAATAAATCACGTTGATGGCGTCAGGCTCTTCCTCTCCGATAGGCAAATCTGTGGAACTGTCATCGGACGAAAAGCGATAGGTAAGATCCGACGCGATATAATTGATTTGCCCGCATAGGTAAAACTGGATGTTTATTTGGGCAAAATGACGATTCATTAAAGTAAACGATTCCATAAATCGCGGCATATTTACACCTCCTTCACCATCGCTTCGGGTCATCACATGCAGCTTTACGGGTACGTACATAGTAGATCCAGAGGTGACGCGCTGTCCGGATGCCGTTTTTCTTACTTGGCGCAGGGTTTCCAGATATGAGATTTGCTCTTCTTCTGTCATATGAAAACCGCACTGGGCATATCCTTCACCTGTCCACTGGAAGAAAAAGAACAAAATTCCCAATAGGGTAAATAAATTTTTTGTTGAACGCGACATATATTTTTAACTTATTATAGATTTAAGATAAGCGTTATTGTCAGATAACTTGCTCTTAATGAATAGCTATGAGACTCCGGAATACTTTTTGAGATTTACAGGATATTATAAAGCTTTAAACTTTACACCCATAGAAGGAGAAATTTTTAATAAAGCTGGTGTAGGACCTGAGGTTATGACCTTAACAGGAGTCTGGTCTTCATAATACTCCTGATGGAAATTGCCCAATACTTCCAGCGTTTCTCCGCTAACTCCAAAATAAACTTTCGCGTTCTCACCTTCCGTCCAGTCTTTTGTCTTTAAAATCGGAAAATACTGCCCATCTCCGAGTTTGCCCGTCTTGTCAAGACTCATCGCAAAGAAATATTGCCATTTTTTTTGGCCTTTGGTATCACAGGCGCAAAATCTAAAATCCCTTGTAGCTACCAGATAGTAGCCATCCCGATTTTGATTAGGAAGGATATCGAGCCACCCCTGTCCAAAAATATCCTCGAAACAAAGTGTATTTTTTCTTCCGGCATCCTCAAACGAATTGACATCTACCTCCCATGACTGCACAGATTCTATTTTACCTTCTTTGAATTCGAGTAAGTGAAATGAATTCGAGTTGGGATTTTTGACGCCCAGTGTTTGATTATTAATCATGGCGATACAATACCTGTTCTCCTGTCCTGGCAAAAATTTGAGGTATTTCACCTTTAATCTGTTCGTTGAAAAAAATCTATTGTCCAAAGCGGAAGTTGACAGTCCGGTGTTCGTGTTAATGTTCAACCACATAAATTCATTTTCAATAGCCGCGCTACCTCTTGAGCAATCTATGCAGTTATTGATCATCAGGGAAACTGTCTGCCCAGAGAATGCAAGAGCACGCACAGTCGTCTTTTTATATTTTTTGTAATCCTTCAAGTCAAAAGTCTTTATCAAATTAAACGATTTGTCATAAAGCATTACTTTCTGTTCACCGGTAGCATAGGTCAACGCGTCCAAAAAAAGCTCCTGTGACTGAAACACTATATAGCTGCTATTGTCCTCGTTAGATAGTATCCGCGTGGTATACTTTTTCCCGGGAATTGATGAATCCATAAGAGACTTAGGAGCACCTACGGGCTTAAACGACTTATCCAGCTTCTGACACACCAGAAAAGAATGCTTGGCCATATCCCCTGTCCTGTTTACAAGTGTATAGGAAAACGATGTTTGTCCGCTCGCTGCTCTATTTCCCGACGCTTCGGATATAAACTCAGCGCTTCCTATATCATAGACCACGTAAAAAGATCCGTCCGCGCTCAAAAAAAGTTCTCCCCGGTTTACAGCCTGGATTGATTTCAATTTTACGCCCTCCGGCATAAGGATGTCAATCGGATATTCCTTAATCATCTTGTAATCCTTCTCACTATATACCCTGACTATAGGTCGGAGCATCTCATCCGACCTGCCAAAACCAAGTTTGTAGATTTTACCCTCTGAAACGATCGCTGTTTGGCTCCGACTCAGTCCTTTCATAAAAATTTCCTGGTCATATGTGCCGGATTGCGCTGTCAGACGATCGGAAACACCCATCACTATGATGAGTAAAAGCAGAAAATATTTGAGTTTAGTGTTCATAATAACTATTAAAAGTATTCCAAAATTAAAAATACACAGCAATATACTAACATATATCCAGCCGTTTGTCAAATACACGCGTTAATTATTTGCTATGTAAAATAAATACTCCGGGATCCCTGGAAAATAATTATCATTTTCATTAACAAGCAAAATTTAAGCTTAATGATGTATTTACATTCTCGAAATAGCCCCATGAAAAATGTTCTGTATCCGGGTTTAGAGATGTGTTTGGTTTTTTTCCTGTAATGCGCGGACTATGAATAATGACATCAAGTACAAGCAATTTCAGCAACGTAAAAAGCAGTCTCTACAGGGAAAAAATCTTTCGGACCAAAACCATTTTTCGGCCAATCCCTTGATCCTGTTTTCAAAATCCACTCTTGCCTTGTAATTCATTTACTGTACCTGTAGCAAGATTTTAAATCAGCTTGTTTATATAAAAACTCAGGCACGCGCTATTCCTCCATGGAAGCCGCGTGCCTGACTCAGATTTATTTATCAATCTCTATTCTCCTCTATCGGATCATCGCCTCATACAATATTTCAATTGTATGACGGGCTGTCCTGCCTGTACCATCATGAATCTGATGACGGCAACTGGTACCGGGAGCAGCGATCAGCGTATCCTCGGAGGCATCGCGTACCGCCGGAAACAGCACTAGTTCTCCTACCTGCATGGATACATCGTAATGCTCTTTTTCATATCCAAAGGAACCGGCCATTCCGCAGCAGCCACTGGGAATTACTTCTACCTTGTAATTGGCTGGTATCGACAACATTTTCTGGCTAAAGGCGACGGAGGAAAGCGCCTTCTGATGGCAATGACCATGCAGTTTAACAGTCTTTGGCGCATCGGTAAAACGATCAGCGGAGATTCTGCCTTTTTCAAACTCCGACGACAAAAACTCATCGATCAGAAACGCGCGGGAAGCGATCGCGCGCGCGGCGTCCTTGTCCGAAACCAGCGACGGGTACTCATCTCTGAAAGACAGAATAGCCGAAGGCTCAATTCCCAGCAAGGGCGTGCCTGGCGTCACGATATCCTTTAGCGCCTTCACATTCCGCTCGGCAATCTTTTTGGCTTGACGTACGAGCCCTTTGGACAAATAAGTACGCCCGCTTTCCAGATGCTCCGGTATCTCTACCTCGTATCCCAGCCGGGTAAGAAGTTTTACCGCCGTAATTCCAAGATACGCCTCGTTGTAGTTCGTATATTCGTCGCAGAAAAGATATACCTTGGAAACAGGATTAGCTGGCTGAAGCGCTTTTAAGTTCTTTTTCGCCCAGCGACGTAAAGTAATCGGCGATAAGGGCGGCAATGGTCTTTTGGTAGACATGCCCAGTATTTTTTTGAGCAGAGCGCCTGTCAACGCGTTGCCCTGGACGAAATTGGCCAACCATGGCCAATAGGTATTGAGCGCGTTGATCCTGGAAATATTGGCGATCATCCATGAGCGGAAGGGCACTCCATTGGCATCATAATAGTTCTGCAAAAACTCCGCTTTGAGTGTCGCGACATCGACGTTGCTGGGGCACTCGGATTTGCACCCTTTACAAGACAGGCAGAGATCCATGACATCGTAGATCTCTTGATGATCAAAGGCGTTGACCTTTTCAGAGCGGGTCAGAAACTCCCTCAGGATGTTGGCTCTGGCGCGGGTTGTATCCTTTTCATTACGGGTGGCCATATAGCTGGGACACATGGTCCCGCCGATCTTGTGCGATTTGCGGCAGTCTCCGGAACCATTGCATTTTTCGGCCATACGCAAAATACCATCCGTCTCCGCGAAATCAAAAACAGTATTGAAACTTCTGGTCTTTTGTCCGGATTCATAGCGCAGGCTTTCGTTCATCTTGGGCGCGTGAACGATCTTATTGGGATTGAAGATATTTTCAGGATCCCAGGCTCTCTTGAGATCGCAAAGTATCCTGTAATTTTTCTCTCCCACCATTTTGGACAAAAACATGCCGCGCACCCGGCCATCGCCATGTTCACCACTCAGCGACCCTCTAAACCGCTTGATCAGGTCGGCGACGTCGTTGGTTATTTTGTAATACAATTCCCGATCTGTAGGATCCTTAAGATTGAGCAAAGGGCGCAGGTGCATTTCTCCATCCCCGATGTGAGCGTAGAAAACCGCGTCCTTATCGTATTTTTTCAGAATTTCCTTGAATCCTTTGGTATACTCCAACTGGTCATAGACACTGACCGCGGTATCTTCGATACAGGCTACGGCTTTTGTATCCGGGTCGCCCGGTACATTGGCCAGCAATCCGAGGCCCGCTTTGCGCAACGCCCAGATCTTTTTGACGTCCGAGCCATAAATCACCGGAAAATGGAAGCCCAGATTCATACCGCGCAGATGGTTTTCCATGGCCGCCGCGATCTGTTCAATTTCCTCCCTGCTATCCCGGGCAAACTCTACTACGATAACAGCGCCGGGATCTCCGTGTATAAAGAAACGATTCTTTTTTTGCTCGATGTTGGTCTTGGTACATTCCAGAATCTTATCATCGAGCAACTCAATGGCCCCAGGCTTAAACTTGAGCGCTTCCACTGTCGCCAGACAGGCTTGCTCCACTGTGTCAAGATGAATAGCCACCACTCCTTCAATAGCCGGAGGCAGGTCTACCAGGTTAAGCTTTATTTCAGTAGTAAACGCCAGCGTACCTTCCGACCCCGCCAACAGCTTGCAAAAGTTAAAAGCAGGTTTCCCTTCTGTATATCTATTGGTTTCGAGCAGCTCATCTATGGCGTAGCCGGTATTTCTGCGCCGTATCTCCGGTTTGGGAAACTGATCGCGTATTTCCCGCTGTATTTCCGGATCTGACAAGGTCTGATCTACAAAGCGATAGACTTCCCCTTCAAGAGTTCCGAGTTGTTTTTTCGCCTCAAACGTCGCCGCATCAACTTCCTTGAATATGGCTTCATTGCCATCCGCCATGATGGTTTTCAGTTCCAATACATGGTCCCTGGTTGTGCCATAAAGAATAGAATGCGCTCCGCAAGAGTTGTTTCCGACCATGCCTCCCAGCATGCATCGGGTAGAAGTACTGGTTTCGGGTCCAAAGAAAAGGCCATACGGCTTAAGGTGCATATTCAGCTCATCCAATACGACTCCCGGTTGCAGACGAACCCATTTTTCTTCCTTGTTTACCTCCAGTATGGAAGTCATGTATTTGGAAACGTCGACGACTATTCCCTTACCTACGACCTGCCCTCCGAGCGAAGTACCGGCGGTACGCGGAATCAGTGAAGTTCTGAACGAACGAGCGAAACTTACCAGTTTCTTAATGTCCTCCGCCGATTTTGGCCTCGCCACCGCCATAGGTACTTCCCGAAAATCGGAAGCGTCCGTCGCGTATAAACGGCGATACATTTCATCGGTAAACAAGTCTCCTTCCAGAGACTTCTTCAATTCTTCTAATTTTGCAAGCATCGGTTAGTAAGAGTACATAATTATCGTGAATCTCCAAATTTACGAGAAAGATAGAAGCTATTCCGATAAAAAATCGGGGAAATAGTAAATTGCGGAGCTTTTTATATAAAAGCTTTCTCGAAACTCCGGAATCGCTATCGCCGAATCCGTGTTTTACTTTGTAAGGCATTAGTATAAATTATACATTTTCAGCAACTAATCGGAATGAAAATCAACCATTATTTTACTTTTATAGCGGTGGTCCTGGCCTCGCTATCCTATCGAAACGCGTATTGTGACGATCACTCCCTTTCCGACAGTAGCTGGATAAGTTTTATTACCTGTGGTTCGGGCGATGAACTCTATTCCACTTTTGGTCACTCCGCTGTACGCGTCCATGATCCTGAAAACGGAATGGACCTGGTCTTTAATTATGGCACGTTTGATTTTGGTGATCCTGAATTCTACTCCAAGTTTGTCCGGGGAAAACTAAATTATTTTCTGTCTGTAGCCCATTTTGAGGACTTTCTCGAAGATTATATGTGGGAAAACCGATCTGTATATGAGCAGGTGCTGAATCTTTCGACCGATGATCGAAACAAAGTGTTTGAATATCTGAAGGAAAACTATAAGGAAGAAAACCGCTTCTATCTGTATGATTTCTTTTTTGACAACTGCTCTACACGAGAGCTGGATATACTGGAAGATGTCTTAAATACCCGGCTGATACTCCCTCCTTACGCGCGGAATATTACCGACAGTTCTTTTCGTCAGTTGACGGACCCTTATCTGATCAACATGCCATGGTCCGATTTCGGCATCGACCTGGGACTTGGCAGCCCTACCGACCATAAAGCCACCTTTGTGGAGTACGCGTATCTACCCGATAAACTAAGGGATCTGATCTCAGTGGCCCGGATACAACACGGCGATACTATGGCGCCACTGGTAAAAGAGAGCCGCTATCTGTTTCAGAGCGTCGCGGGCCACAGCGGTTCTTCAGGCATATCCATCAGCGATCCTCTGAGCTGCGCGTTGATTCTTCTGGGCTTAGGCATAATATATACTTTGTATACAATACGAAAGGAGCTATACTGGTCCTGGTTCGACATCATATTATTCCTGATTGTGGGACTTACTGGTTGTCTACTAGCCTTTTTGTGGTTCGGGACTGACCATACCGCGACTATCTGGAATTACAATCTTCTCTGGGCGCCGCCTACCCATGTTTTATTCGCTTTATTTCTGAAAAAGATTCGTTATAGTTCCTTGGGACGCTACTATTTGCTGATAACCATAGCCGGATGTCTTGCCGCGATACTGGTCCGAATAGCAGGAATACAGCTTATACATACAGCGACATGGCCACTTATGGCGCTTATTATACTGCGATCGGTCGTAATGTTGTATGGAAGATCAAAAAAACCACGCGATCGCTACTATTGAAATAGCTGATAAACCTATATCCGTAAAAAAGTATTTTGACAGAATAACTTAAAAAACACGATGATCAATAGTTATTATCCTATTGTAAATGACTATGTTTTACTATGGTGTTTTTTTGTTGTGTGAGAAAGGGGTAATAGTCGCTGTCACATTATATGTAACGACAGAAACACGCTGAGACATAATTAAAAAAGTTGAACTATATAGACAAGAGATAGGTAAACTGCCTGAGAGTGTAACTGAAGTGGGAATTAACGATAACCAAGACCATCTATCTTTTTACATTAAGAAAAGCGAAGTTGAATATGAAGTTTGGTACGGCTTGGACTTAGAGACTTCCAAAATTTATACCTCACAGAAATGGAGAAAAGAAGGCTAAGCATATTCCTTTTTTTATTTTCTCTTCTCCTACCTTCTTGTAGAGTGAAAGAGAAAGAATTTGACAAACATACTTGGAGTGAAATAGATGACATTATGTATGCCAATAGAGAAAGTATGGTTGCAGACTTAATGGAAAACCACCTACGACAGGGAATGACTGTTAAAGAAGTTGTTGAACTATTGGGAATACCAGAAAATTACGCGAATATCAAATCAAAAACAATCGGCTATGAGATTATGGTAGATTATGATTGGGATATTGACCCAGTTAAAGGCAAGACACTTTACATTGAATTGACTAACGATTCAATAGTGAAAGACTTTAGACTAGAGAAATGGAAGCGTTGAAAGAAAAACCAGTACACAACAGCGGCTACCCGAAAGTGGCGGGGATAGTAATTACACTATAACCCCGCTTCATAGATTCCTTAAAAATATATGATTGGCTTTCAATTTGAAACACGTTCAGAAGGACAGTTAAATGAACTTGAATTTTTCAGAATGAGCTACAAAAATCTTTTGACGTTTTTATAAACTCATTTGGAAACACGACAAGCACAACAAAAGGGAATGAAGGTTTTAATAATTATGAATGACGACTAACGACATTCAAACCGTTCATTTTGTTTTTGACAAAATTTTGCCCCGAAGAAGGTATGAGATTCATGAACCCATAATGATCGCTAAATTGACCATTCAATGTAGAAGCAACGCCTGAATCGCCAACAACGGCTTTCTTCCATTGATTCCCGCGTGCTCCCATCCAGGAGAAAAAGACCGATTGAGCCTCTGTATTAAGTCAGTTGGTCATAAGACCAACTGAGGCGGGAGTATCATCATTAGAATACTTTATAATAAAAACCGAATTCAATATATTTCCACTTATTAATCAAAGGACATTCAATCGCGAAAATTAATATTGACAAATGGTGAAGTCATCGAACTGCAAGCATAGATAGACACACAAAAGGCTGCCTTTCAGGCAGCCTTTTTCCAATTTCAATAAATACTGACTTTCTAATTACTGCCAGCCACCACCAAGCGCTCTGTACAGATTGATTATCTCTACAAACTGATCTTTTCGGGTATTGGTCAATTCCATATTAGCCTGGAGTACATTGCGCTGCGCCATGATTACTTCCAGATAGGAAGCGTAGCCCGCTGTAAACAGGTCGTTGGAAATAGAGATAGCTCCCGCCAATTCATCCACTTCCGCCTTTTTATACTCATATGATTCCGCGTAGTTTTTAATAGCCTCTATACTTGTATATACCTCTTCAAAAGCGCTAAGGACCGTTTTTTCATACTGGGCCAGTTCCGTATGTCCTTCAGCGATCCGTTGTTTATAGGCGGATTTTAATTCGTATCGATTGAGCAATGGCGTAGTCAATCCTCCTACTACATGATACGCCAGGGACGCGGGCGCGTCAAAAAACACTCCGGTCCGGAAAGCGTTAAGTCCCGCGTTGGCGGAAATACTCAGCGATGGATAAAACGCCGCTCTAGCGGCGGCAATATCCTCTTTCGCCGCTATTAAATTGAATTCCGCTTGGCGGATATCCGGCCGATTGAGCAATAGTTCGGATGGAAAACCTGTCGCGATCTGTCCGGGCAATTCCTGTCTGTCGATAGATTCTCCGCGTTCGATAGGCTGAGGAAGTCTACCCAGCAACCGATTTAACAGATTTTCGGTATAAACAATTTGTTGCTTTACTCTGGCTCCAAGACTGCGAGTATTCTGCAGTTGAGCGGCAAATTGCTTTACGGCAAGCTCGGTAGCCCGTCCAGCTTCCTTTTGCAAGACTACCACTTCCAAGCCATTTTCCTGTAAGCGTATATTTTCCCGGATAATCTCCAACTCATTATCATAAGCCAGCAATTCATAATACAACGAAGCGATTTCCGCTATAAGCGAAGTTTTTACCAGACGCGTACCACTTTCGCTGGCAAGGAGTCTCGCGGCGGCGGCTCGTTTTCTTTTTCTTAGCTTACCCCAAAGATCAATTTCCCAGGCAGTTTTGAGTCCCGCGAAATAATCGGGTACGGGATTAGGAATAAGCCTGTCACCATCAACATATTCCGAGAAATTAGTATCGTAATTGCCAACTCCATCGATGGTATAGTCTCCAAATCTCCTCAATCCTCCGGCCAGATCCAGATCCAGATTGGGAAACAGCGCTCTTTTCGCGATAAAACGACCGGCTTCAGCCATTCTGACGCGTTGCAACGCGATAATCATATCCGGATTATTCTGAAGCCCTTCTTCAATCAAGGACCGCAATCTCGTATCCTGAAAAAAGTCCGTCCACTTGATCGTAGCCACCGAAGCCAGACTATCTTCCTCTCCATAGGACTCCGGAATCGGTATTTTCGAAGAAAGCGCGCCAGGTGCTCCGATTTTGCAACCAGTCATACTCGCCGCGATCATACATCCAACAAGCAACAATCGTTTGCTGTAATTCATTACCCTTCTATATTTAACTAATTTGAAAAAACTAAAACTTAAACGATTTCGTCCCTCTTCATTTTACCCGCTCTCTTTTTCTCTCCGATAGAGGCCAGCAATACAAATAATCCCGGAATCAAAATCACTCCAAAAATGGTTCCTGTAACCATTCCGCCAATGGCTGTAATCCCAATCGACTGATTTCCGATAGCGCCGGCTCCAGAGGCGAAACCCAAGGGAATAAGGCCGGCTATAAACGCGAACGAAGTCATCAAGATCGGACGCAAACGGGAGACCGCGCCCTCTTTGGCCGCTTCTAGCACAGAGAGTCCTTCCTTACTACGCTGAATGGCGAACTCCACAATCAAAATAGCGTTTTTACCTAATAAGCCTATAAGCATGATAAGCGCCACCTGCGCGTAAATATTGTTTTCCAGGCCAGCCAGCTTAAGACCAAGAAAAGCTCCGAAGATCCCGGTAGGAAGGAAGAGTATAACCGGCAATGGCAGCAGAAAGCTTTCATACTGCGCCGCCAGTAGCAGATATACGAAAATAAGGCATACCATAAAGATAAAAATAGTCTGGTTGCCTGAAAGAATCTCTTCACGGGTCATACCTGACCAATCATACGCGAAGCCTCTGGGAAGCTTCTCCTCAGCGGTCTTGACAATAGCCTGAATCACGTCTCCCGAAGAATAGCCAGGAGCCGGCTCCCCTGTTACCAAAGCGGAAGTAAACATGTTGTATCGTGTAAGCTGCTCGGGACCGTATACGCGTTCGAGACGCGCGAAGCTTTTGAAAGCGACCATTTCCCCTCTCTGATTCTTGACATGCAGATTGAGGATATCTTCGGGCTTAGCGCGAAATGACGGCAGCGCCTGCAACATGACTTTATACATCTGTCCAAAACGAATAAAATTGGAAGCGTAATAACTACCCACAAACGTTTGCAGAGTAGACATGGCCTGGGCCACTGTCACTCCCTGCTTAGCCGCCATATCCTGATCCACATGAATCAGATATTGAGGGAAGCTCACATCGAAATTGGTATAAGCGTTTTGTATTTCAGGTGTTTCATTTAGCGCTTTGATAAAATCATCCGTCACCTGGGCGGTATAAGTAAGGGATCCGGTACCACTTCTATCAAGCAATCTAAGCTCGAAACCACTCGAATTGCCAAAGCCGGGAACTGTAGGAGGTGAGAAAAACTCGATATTGGCGTCGGATACGGAAGCGGTCCTTTCTTTCATTTCCCTGATAATATCGTTTACTGATCTTGAGCGATCATCCCAGGGAATAAGGTTTATCATTCCCATCCCATAAGAAGCTCCGGCCGATTCGGTAATAAGGCTGTATCCCGCGAGGGTCGACACGGATTCGACCTCTTCCAGTCCGGAAGCCGCTTTCTGAATTTTGTCCAGGACCACCTCGGTACGCTCTACGGTAGCGCCCACCGGAGTAGTCACATTTACATATATGATTCCTTGATCTTCAGTTGGAATAAAACCGGTGGGCAATATTGAGTTGACACCCCAGGTAGCCGCTAAGAAGCCCAGCAACATCAGCAGTGTAACCATTCTTCTGCCCGCGATTACTTCCACCAGCCGCTTGTACCCTCCTTCAAGCGCCGCGTAGCGCCGGTTGAATCCCGCGAAAAAGCGATTGATAAGCCCTTTCCGGTCATGCTCGTGTCCATGAGTGTTTTTGAGCATAAGCGCGCATAAGGCCGGAGTCAGGGTAAGCGCGTTGACACCTGAAATAATGATGGCGATCGCCAGAGTAATTGAAAATTGTTTATAAAAAACTCCTACCGGACCCGTCATCAACGTCACGGGAATAAAAACCGCTGACATGACAAGCGTAATCGCCACAACCGCGCCACTGATCTCGTTCATGGCTTCCAGCGTCGCTTCTTTGGCCGGAAGCAGTTTTTCCGACATTTTTACGTGTACGGCTTCCACGACCACAATGGCGTTATCCACTACAATACCAATCGCGAGTACCAACGCGAAAAGAGTCAGAAGATTAATAGAAAAACCAAATAACTGCATGAAAAAGAACGTCCCCACCAGAGAAACAGGAACCGCCAGAGCCGGTATAAGGGTGGATCGAAAATCCTGCAGAAAGATATAGACAATAATAAATACCAGAAGAAAAGCCTCGAAAAGTGTTCTCAGTACTTCACTGATTGAAGCGTCGAGAAAGCGCGACACATCATACGCGATGGAATAGCGCATGCCCGGAGGAAAGGAAGTTTGCTGCAACTCAGCCATCTTGCTCTTTACGTTGGCGATTACATCGCTCGCGTTGGAACCAGGACGCTGTTTAAGCATGATGGAAGCCGAAGGCTTCCCGTCCGCTTTTGAAACCATCGAATAGTCCAATGAACCAAACTCTATTTCGGCCACATCCTTCAACTTTAGCATGGAACCGTCCGAGTTGGCCCGAATCACGATATTTTCATATTGGTCGGGCTCAAAAAGTTTTCCGGTATAGCGCAATACATATTGCAACATTTGCGGATCCCGCGCCGAACTCAATCCGGATTGACCGGGAGCGGCCTCTACATTTTGACTACGGATAGCCTCTACAATCTCGTCGGGCGATACCTCATAGATCGACATGCGGTGCGGCTTGAGCCATATGCGCATCGAATAATCCCTGTTTCCCATAATCTCCGCGAAACCGACTCCGTCAATCCTCTTCAATTCCGCGAGAATATTGATATCTGTAAAGTTGTATACAAACTGCTCGTCCATCGTACTGTCATCACTCAGTATATTCAGGTAGAGAAGCATACTGTTGACTTCCTTTTCCGTCATTACACCGGCCTTGATCACCTCCTCCGGAAGTTCGTCGATTACTGTCTGTACCCGGTTCTGAACATTGACAGCGGCCAGATCCGGATCTGTACCCACATTAAAGAAAACAGTGATCAGCGTAGTACCGTTGTTGCTCGTCACAGACGACATGTAGGTCATACCCGGCACACCGTTGATCGCGCGTTCCAATGGAGTCGCTACCGCTTTGGCGCATACTTCCGCGTTGGCGCCGGTATATTTCGCCGTAACTGTAACCGAAGGCGGAACGATATCCGGAAACTGCGTAACCGGAAGCTCAAACATGGAGAGCAAACCCAAAAATGTAATGATCAGGGATATTACCAGGGATAAAACCGGTCGGTGAATAAATATATTGAACATATCTTGGTTCTTGTACTATGTAAATTTCAGGCTTAAAGCCACTATATTCCTGGATTATTTTTATTTACTATTCGGGTTGCCCGACTTAAACGACGCGCGAAAAAGGCTATCGAGCGAAACCGGCACGGGATCTACCAATGATCCGTCTCTTATGCCCTGCAAGCCTTCGTATACGACTACCTCATCTTTGTCCAGACCTTCCTCTACCAAAAAGAAATAGGAAATTCTGGATTTGGGAACAAAACTTCTCATAGATACTTCGTTCTTGTCATTCAGCACATAGACAAAATTCTTATCTTGTATCGCCATCGCCGCTTTTTGAGGCAAGATCAGAGCGTTTTCAATGGTATTGGTCAGTCTGATCCTGCCGGTAGAGCCATGCTTCAGTATCTTGTCGGGATTTGGAAACTGAGCCCGGAAAGCCATCGAACCGGTACCGGCCGCGAACTCTCCTTCCATAGTCTGGATTTTACCCTTAGAAGTATATTTTGATCCGTCCGCCAAGATCAGTTCTACAAAGTCATGTTCCATCTTGCCGTCCTGTCTCTTGCTTTTCGCGTATTCGAGATACTCCTTTTCCGATACCTCAAAATACGCGTACATGGACGTTATGTCGGAAACGGTAGTAAGCAACGCGCCCTCAGTAATCAAACTTCCGGTCTTTAGCGGGATTCGGCTGATAATCCCATTATAAGGCGCCTTGACACTTGTATGGGATAGCTTAAGCTGAGCGTTTGTATAGGCGGATCTGGCTTCGTCGATTTTCGCTTTCGCGGCTTTGTATCGAGCTTCCGCCACATGCAGTTCGGACTCTGATATGACAGCCTTCTCTACAAGCGTTTTTACGCGGTCTACCTCATAACCCAGCGCTTTCGCCTCGGCGATCTCCGTCTCCAGAATCGCTTTCGCCTTCGCGAGCTGCGCCTTATATTCGTCGTCGTTTATTTTAAAAAGCAACTGCCCCTTGTATACCTGTTGTCCCTCATCCACATGGATACGATCGAGATATCCGTCAACCCTCGCTCGTATTTCCACATTCTGAACGGCATGTATGTCCGTCACATATTCATGATGCACTACTACGTCCTTCTCTATCAGTTTCGTCACAGGCACCTTTCTCGCTGTTTCAGTCTCTTTATTGTTAATGTCATCACAAGCTGAAAAACTAAATCCTGCCATTAGCAGGATCAATACAAGTTCTTTTTTCATTTATTACTATGTTACTTATATATTATATATTGAATCCCAAAAATCCTTTTTTTAATAGTCCCGCGTCTTACAAAAAACCTGACAACTATTTACTTCTTATCATTGACGCGGGCTTCTGATGAAGAAAAACAACTTCCCCTTATTGGATCATCTCCGAAATCTTATTTCGCTTCTTTCCTGTCACAATTACTTCACTAATGTTTATAAGGATAAAAACCTATAAAAATACACTTTAAAAAGTTTTATAACCTATGATAGGTTAATAATTGAATAAAAATAAATAGATATGGAACAAGACGATGGTCTGGTAAACCTTTCCATAGTCATAGACAACTAATCACTAGCGTAATCAGAAACAGTCCTTCCTTTCTCTGAGAAAAGGCTATTATAAATACCTCCATTCCTTAAAGCACGCTGCCTGTCCTCCGATACCCGTTTTCGGATCCAAAAGATTCCAAAGAGCGACACGCTCGATGCTGAAACTTCGTCCATTTTTATCGATTCGTATACCTCTGTACTCCGAGGAGTAACCTTTCTCCCTAACTTCCTTTAGAAATCCGCCCCGGTCTTCCCGATAATCAGGCGCCGCCGACAACCTGGAAGGCATACCCATAAATTCCCGCCATGAATACCCCCAAAGCTCCTGCGCTGTCCTGTTCGCGTACGTAAAGGCGGGATCCTCGCTTCCGTCATGAGCCAATACGACAAAAGAGGCTTCATACAAAGATCTGCTGATACTTTCCTCACTCATAGAAGGATCGACCAGGTAGTCCTTAAAAAATTGGTAATAGTTCTGATTAATCATAATACTATACCTGATGACATTCATTTCCAGATAAGGCTTCATAAAAAAATTACGCGTGTTTTTTCTATTTAAAGTTTGTAAAATTGCCCCAATTTAAAAATATCAATGCCAAATGTCTATACGTAAATTATTCAATTTTCTTATCGTATGTTTTGTATGTCTTGGAACGGCCGCTTACGCGCAATTGCCCGATACCATGGCCGCCCCGAAAATAAAATACTGGAAAATCTATGGATCCGGGTCGCTCCAGTTCAATCAGATCAGTCTGAGCAACTGGGCCGCCGGGGGAACCAACAGTGTGAGTCTTGTAGGTAATATTACGCTGGGAGCAAACTATAACCGTAAAAAATCCCGATGGGAGAACCTACTACAATTTGATTATGGTTTACTGAAAAATGAAGGCCTTCCGTTCAGAAAAAATCTGGATGTGCTCAACTTCTCCACAAACTATAGTTATCAATTGCACAATGATTTTCGCCTAAGCGCTTTTACCACTCTGTTGTCTCAGATAGCCCCCGGCTATAATTACGCCAACGATTCAAACGGTATAGATTATATTTCCAATTTTTTCGCGCCCGCGTTTATTCAGCAAGGTATCGGTTTGGAATATACCAGAGACTCCGTCGCGTTTAGCGTTATTCTTTCGCCCCTGGCCGTAAAGCATACCCTTATCCTTGACAATGGAGTAGATCCTGTGACGTATGGCGTCCTTACCGGAAATTCCCGTCATGAATTCGGAGCCTTTATGAAAGCCAACATTCGCCGGGAACTTATTAGAAACATCATCTTTAGCTCCGAGCTGACCCTTTTCTCCAACTATCTGGAGAAACCTCAGAATGTAGATATCATTTATCTTGGCAAACTGGATATCGTCGCCAACAAGTACATCACAATGTCCTTTACGATCAACATGATATACGACGACGATATCCTTCTTCCGGTATATGGCGATCCCAATGGTACCGGAGTCGAAGAGCAAATCGGAAGCAGGCCCGCGCTACAAGTCAGACAGACATTTGGAGCGGGACTTTCCTATAAATTCTAATTTCATTTTCTTATTAGCATAGCGGTACATTATGAGTTCATTATCCATACCGGTAGTAGATCTGGCCGATTTTCACGGAACTGAAAGTAAAAGTCGTTTTATACAGGCGCTTGGTAAAGCTTTCGAAGAGGTTGGATTCGTAGCTGTCAGAAATCATCGTCTGGATGATGAACTTGTTACAGCGCTATACCGGGAATGCCGTTCTTTCTTTGAACTCCCGGACGACGTAAAGAAAAAATATGAAATAGAAGGTCTCGCGGGACAACGCGGATATACCGGCAAAGGCAAAGAGCACGCGAAAGGGCGTAATACCGGCGACTTGAAAGAATTTTATCATATCGGCCAGGAGATCCACGGCGATCCCATAGCCCCTCGCTATCCGGAAAATATATGGCCCGCCGAAGTAGAGGAATTCAAAACCTATACGTTGGAAGCTTATCGAAAACTCGAAGAGACCGGACGAGATTTGCTCAAGGCGATCGCCGTGTTTTTGGAATTGCCTGAGGAATATTTTGAAAAAGATGTCCGGAACGGAAACAGTATTCTGAGAGCCATCCATTACTATCCAATCGAGAATCCGGACGAAGTCCCCGCGGACGCCGTCAGAGCCGCGCGACATGAAGACATCAACCTGATCACCCTGCTGATGGGCGCCAGCTCCGAAGGGCTCGAAATTCTTAATAAAAGCGATCAATGGATACCCGTAACCGCCCTACCTGGACAGATCGTCGTCAATGTAGGCGATATGCTATCCAGACTGACCAATAACCGGCTACGGTCCACTACTCACCGGGTGGTCAATCCTCCCAGAGAAAAAATGGGCTTTTCCCGATACAGTATTCCTTTTTTTATGCATCCAAAGCCAGATATGGACCTGACTTGCCTGGAAAACTGCGTCGACGATCAGAACCCAAAAAAATTCGCCGATACGACGGCGGGAGCGTATCTCACAGAAAGGCTTCATGAGCTGGGTCTCCTCGGGTAAATACCCAATAAGCCTGATTTATCGTATTTGATTTTAAAAACTTCGGATAACGTCTATCCAGGGCGCGTTGAGAACCTCAATCTCCTCCGACAGCCATTCGGGTGAGTTTTCTCTCAATGTGAAAACACGCGTCGTCTATAAAAATAAATGACTCAATCCAATAACCCATACCTTGAGGATAAAGTAAAAAAGACATTTTATCAGAAATCGCGTAGCTTCTTTCGAGGTTGAACTTTTGACTCCTCAAAAAATAAAAAGGACGACTTAATAAGGCCGTCCTTTCCAACTATTTATCAAAGAATTCTTCCTACCATCCCCAATCATCATCCGATCCCTGATCCCCTGAATCATCGCCATCATTGTCCGTCGGATTATCATAATCATCCTGGTATTCGTCGTTTGGATAATCTCCATCTTCCGGATAATCATCTCCAGGCAATGGCTGATACCGGCTAGGCGCGGGATCCGCTCGACGCTTTTTCGGATAGTCTGTACCTTTGGGACCTGTATATTCTTCAGGCGGAGGCAGAGCGCGTTTCTTTTTACGAACACGCGGAGCGGTAGGTGTCACCTGTAGCTTCAATCCGATAGTAGCGTACGCGTCCATAGTTGAGCGATCGCTCCTCAATGAAATCCCGTCCAGATGATCGGTCAGAGCGAAACGGTAAATAAACTCAGGCATCACGCTAATACGATGGGAAAACCAAATCTGAAAGCCTATTCCAACCGGAAAGGTTATCGCGTTTTTTATATATCCGAGGGAAGCGGTGTCATTGGGCATAAACGGAAGGGCCGGATTGACCGTATAGATCCCGTTGAGCGAATGTACATAACCAACACCAGCCAATATATAAGGACGAACAGCGTATGGCTTATCCCTGAGCTGACCATGACGGGTTACTTTTTTGTCAATCAGCAAAAAGCGCCCATACGCGTCAAACTGGATCACGGGATGATCAAAAGTGAAATTAAGATTATCCGTTCTTCCTCCCCGCAAACTGGCGTAACCCAGCTCAGCTCCAAAATATGTTCTGGGCCATACCTGGTAGCTGGCGCCAACAGAGGCGTAATAAGACGGAGCACAACCCATAAACTTGCAGATATCTCCATTAAACGAGGTAAGACCTCCGGACAAGGTATAATTAAACGGCCCCCTGTAATAATATGAATCAAAAAACCCGGAATACTCTATACCGTTCTTTTTTTTCTGGGCCCATAGGCTTCCTACCATAAAAAGGCTGAATACCGAAACCAATAAAATCTTTTTGTACCTGTTAATCATTAGCAAAACCTGTTTACGCGAAGTTCAAATATATGAAAAATATTAAAAGTAGTGATTATAGTACAAAAGCATTTCCCAATTACCAATCTCACATGGAAAGCGAGGGGCGGGTTATTTATGATCCGTATGATCTTCGCCGGCGACGATAACCACGATTTCTCCCTTTACCCCTTTTTCCTTATAATAGTCCAACACTTCCCGGGCCGCGCCATTTCGGGTTTCCTCATGGAGCTTGCTGATTTCCCTGCTGACGGAAATACGTCTCCGCTCCCCAAAATACATGACGATTTCCTCAAGTGTTTTTACAAGCCTGAAGGGTGACTCATACAATACGATGGTACGCTTTTCCTCCGACAACTTTTTAAACGCTGTGCTCCTGCCTTTTTTTTGTGGCAAAAAACCAACAAAAAGAAAAGTATCAGTGGGTATTCCCGACTTGACGAGAGCGGGTACAAAAGCGGTTGGTCCCGGCAGACACTCTACTTCAATACCGTTTTTTATACATTCCCGCACCAGCAGAAAACCAGGATCGGAAATACCCGGCGTACCCGCGTCGGTAATAAGCGCCATTTTCTGGCCAGCCTGAATACGCTCAAGCAGAAAAGAGATTATCTTATGCTCATTGTGAACATGATAGCTCTGCAACTTATTCTGTATGTCATGATGTTTCAGCAATATGCCCGATGTGCGCGTATCTTCCGCCAGAATCAGGTCTACTTCACGCAAAACCTTAATCGCTCTGATCGTCATGTCATCCAGGTTTCCAATGGGTGTAGGCACCAGATACAAACTGATATTTTCACGCAGGACAGTCATAAGTCCAAAGGTAAAAAACATTTTATCGCTACGCGTGTTCTTTTACTTTTATTCTGTATGAAAACTTTTTTAGTCAAATCCACATTACTGAAAAACTATTCGGATACTCGCCAGACCACTGTCGATCTGTGTGAGTATCTAAACCCGGAAGACTTTGTCGTACAGCCAATCATCGACGTAAGTCCGCCCAAATGGCATCTGGGTCATACTACCTGGTTTTTCGAAACGTTCATTCTCAAAAAATATCTTCGGGACTATACGCTTTTCAGCAAAGACTACGACTTTCTGTTTAACTCGTACTACGAAAGCATAGGCGAACGCGTCAATCGTAATGACCGGGGCAACATGACACGACCTGTCACGGAGGAGATCATGGATTACCGAAAATATGTCGATTCCTATATGGAAGAGCTCCTGGAGTATTCATCCGACAAGGATATGCTTCGCCTGGTTGAACTGGGGATACAGCATGAGCAACAACATCAGGAACTTCTTGTGACGGATATCAAATATATACTGGGACACAATCCGCTCTTTCCCGCTTACATCGAACATGGCGAATCGTTTCTTCAAAAAGCTGGATACAGAAAAGGAAGTTTTATCCAAATCCCGGAAGGATTATATGAAATCGGTTATCGGGGCAAATCCTTTTGCTTTGACAATGAACAGCCTGTTCATAAATTTTACGTGCGAAAATTTGGGATAATGGACCGATTGGTGAACAATGGAGAGTATCTGGAGTTTATACTGGATGGAGGTTATAAGGATTATCGACACTGGCATATGGAAGGTTGGGAAACCATCAAAAAGGCAGGCTGGGAAGCTCCCCTTTATTGGGTCCGAAAAGGTGAACAATGGATGGAATATACTTGTGAAGGACTAAAGGAATTATCAAAACTGGCTCCGGTCACGCATATCAGTTTCTACGAGGCGGCGGCCTACGCGAGCTGGGCGGGTAAAAGACTGCCTACGGAGCAGGAATGGGAAGCGGCCGTATCGGCGATCGGGCTGGACGCCTCTACCGGAAATTTTTTGGAAAGCCAGGTGTTACACCCTCAGCCACCAGTTCGTTCATTTCAATTTTTTGGGGACTGCTGGGAATGGACGAACAGCGCCTATTTGCCTTATCCGGGTTATATCAGAGAAGAAGGAGCAATGGGTGAATACAACGGTAAATTTATGATCAACCAGATGGTGCTCAAGGGAGGCTCATGCGCCACACCCGGTCAACATATTCGCTATTCATACCGCAATTTTTTTCATCCTGACAAACGCTGGCAATTTACAGGAATAAGACTGGCCGAAGATATTAAGTAAGTATGATGTTATCAACCAAAAAACAGCAGGTCCAATACGGATCATTCGCCCGGGATGTACTCAAGGGGCTAAGCAGCAATCCAAAACGCGTACCTTCCAAATATCTCTACGACGCGGCGGGAGACGCTCTATATTGTGAAATCATGCATCTACCGGAATATTACCCGGGTAGATGCGAAAGTGAGATTCTGGATACATTCAAAGAGGAGATCGCGCGTATTTGCTGCGAAAATGAACCCTTTAAGCTTATTGATATGGGTGCTGGGGATGCCAGTAAAACTGAAATCCTGATCCGCTATTTTATTAAAAACAATCTGGACTTTGAATATATACCCATCGACATATCTCCGAACGCGCTGGATTTTTTATACAGCAATTTTCTATTTAAATATCCTGAAATGAGGATTCACCCTATGCAGGGAGACTACAATCAGATACTTTCCCGGCTTATGGATATAAAAGAACGCAAGCTTGTCCTCTTTCTGGGCTCCAATCTGGGCAATTGCGATTACAGGGATTCTATATGGTTTCTGAAAAAAATTCAGGATAATCTGAAAAAGGGGGATTATTTGCTGTTAGGGCTAGATCTTAAAAAAGATCCGGCAACCATTATACGCGCCTATTCCGATACGCAAGGCGTCACCTCGCGGTTCAACTTTAACCTGCTCAAGCGAATGAACCGGGAATTGGGCGCGGACTTCAATACGAGCCTGTTTCGCCACTATGTCAACTATGATCCCGTCAATGGCGAGGTCAAGTCTTTTCTGGTCAGCAGAGTGACGCAGTATGTACGATTCAGCGGCCTTGACAAGACTTTTCGCTTCGAACAATGGGAACCGCTACATACAGAATGTTCCAACAAATACGATTACGGAATGATCACTACACTCGCACGTGAGTCGGGATTTTCCATCGTCAAAAGTTTTTTTGACGGGAATAATTATTTTACGGATACTTTATGGAAAAAATAACGGATCGAGGAGCTATTCACTATTCCGAGAAGTAATTTTCCTCGATCCGATTCTTATTGATATCGTAATAGGAAATCCGGAGCTCTTTACGGGTCAGTTTTCGTATGGTCCCGATAATCTGTAATACCTCCTCCTGAAATATCCCATATTGGTCATAATATGTTCGGGTTTTATTGAAGGTAATATCTTCATCATTGTTAAGAAAATTCCAGCCACCAAAGTAAACGCGTTCGATTCCGGTATTATCGGTATAATACGCCTCAAATTTTCCAAATTTTTGAAAAGTAACCGTTTCGTAGGAAATCCTTGGTTCTTCAAGACTATTGATAAGCCTCTTTTGCAAAACCCAGGTCCTCATAAGCCGGTTGTCCCTGGACTTAAAGCTAAGCAGTGGACCTTCCTCATATTTGCAGGAAGCGAGAACTACCACAACCACAAAAAAAATCAGATATACTTTTCGCATCACACGTAAAAAAGGAAAAGTGGCATAAACCACTTTTCCTTTATATTTCATAACTCTTAAGTTAAAGATTACAAAGAACTTTCCAAAGCGTCCTTGATCGGTATTCTTTCACCATTCTTGTAAGCTACGATCCAAGCGTCCTTCACCCCCATTTCCCTAAGATACTTTTTAAAACGGTCCGCTTCCCAGTAGTCGGTAAAAGCGCCCAAGGTATATTTGCGGGTTCCATCACTATCGGTATCGCCGCTAAAGTTCTTATGATTGTCCAGATACTTCTTAAGATCCTTATTCTTAAACGCGCCAATCTGTACTTTATAGACAATTCCAGCCACCTTGGCGGCTTGCTCCGAGTTACCCGATGATGAAGTCGTCTCCGCTAAAGGCGCTCTGTTTCCCGCTTCTTTTACCTCCTCAAGCAACTTGGCTATCTGAGCGTCCTTGGATTGATTTTCTGAACGGTAATGTTCCACTTCCCCCCTGAGTTCCGAAACCTGTTTCTGCAGGTTACTATTATCCTCCACAAGTTTTTGATATCGTTCGGGTGTCAGTTCCTTCAATTTCTTTTTCCATTCTTTACTATCCGACTGGCCGTAAGAAACCGAAACGGAGGTCAACAGCAGAAAAGCGCCCAAAACTAGTCTGTTCATTTTCATCATCATATTCTTTAAAGTAAGGAGTACGTAAAAGACGGAATACAAGTTCTTATATTATACTACTTTTTCAGGCTCCCGATCATATCTTCAGGGCGTACCCAGGCGTCAAACTGCTCATTGGTCAGCAGGCCGAGCTCGATCGCCGCCGCTCTGAGACTGGTACCCTCCTTATGAGCCTTTTTCGCGATTTTGGCCGCGTTTTCATAGCCTATATGCGGATTCAACGCGGTCACCAACATCAACGAGTTTTCCAGATTTTCCTTGATCACCGGATAATTTGGCTCAATTCCCACGGCGCAATTTTTATTGAAAGAGTCGCAGGCGTCTCCAATGAGGCGAGCCGCCATCAACAGGTTAAAGATCATAACCGGCTTGAAGACGTTTAGCTCGAAATGACCATTCATGCCCCCTATGGTAATCGCGGCGTCATTGCCAACCACCTGCGCGCATACCATGGTGAGGGCTTCCGATTGCGTCGGGTTTACCTTGCCGGGCATAATGGAAGACCCTGGTTCATTTTCCGGAATCAGAATTTCACCGATTCCGCAACGAGGACCGGAAGCCAGCATACGTATATCATTACCGATTTTCATAAGACTTACCGCCAGTTGTTTTAACGCACCGGAAGTTTCCACTATTGCGTCATGCGCCGCGAGCGCCTCAAATTTGTTTTCCGCGGTCATAAATGGCTGTCCTGAAAATTCTGATATTTTAGCCGCCACCAATACATCGTATCCCGCGGGAGTATTCAGTCCTGTTCCTACAGCCGTTCCTCCCAACGCGAGTTCCGACAAATGAGTCAGGGTGTTTTTCAGGGCTTTGACTCCATGATCCAACTGAGCTACATAACCTGAGAATTCGTGTCCAAGAGTCAATGGCGTAGCGTCCATAAAATGTGTCCGCCCGATTTTTACCACGTCCTTAAACGTTTCCGCTTTCTGGTTCAAGGTATTTCTGAGAGTAACGATATTCGGTATAGTCTCTTCCACGATCAGTTTGTACGCGGCTATGTGCATCGCGGTAGGAAATGTATCGTTGGACGACTGCGATTTATTTACATCGTCGTTGGGGTGTACTTTCTTTTTTTCGTCGTCGAGCTTACCTCCCAGCAATACGTGCGCCCTGTTGGCTACCACCTCGTTCACGTTCATATTGCTTTGTGTTCCGGAACCAGTCTGCCAGACTACCAGTGGGAACTGATCATCAAGCTTTCCGGCCAGAATTTCATCACAAACCTCGCTTATGATATCTCTTTTTTCAGCGGATAAAACGCCCAGATCATGATTCGCGTGAGCGGCCGATTTTTTTAAAATAGCGAACGCGCGGATCACTTCCATCGGCATCAGTTGATTGCCAATCGTAAAATTCATTTTTGAACGCTGTGTCTGCGCTCCCCAATACTTGTCGGCCGGTACCTCTACCGGACCCATCGTATCTTTTTCAATTCTGAAACCCATAATGTATTATCTATTAAAAAAACAGTATGTAAAATTTTATTTGACGCGAATATTAGTCAAAGTAATCAACCACGACCCGGTTCAACGTCACGCTTTTGATAAACTCGGCGACTCTCAGATGTTCCGGATGTTTTTGGTATATATCCAGCGCCTCTTCACTGGCAAATACTGAAAACAGGGATATGTCGTAGGCGGCGGGGCTCTCGTTAAAATTGATTCCTACTTCAAAAGCTTCAATTTCATTAATCAAGGCGGGCAACTCATCCAGCAATTCCTTCATTTTTTTAAGGTCGTTTTCCTTCGAATCCGCGTCTTCGCCTTTTATTTTCCAGCAAACAATATGTTTAAGCATAATTCATCTGTTTTATATGCAAGTATAAAATAAATTGGCGAAAATGGATAATATGATCCGACAAGGTTTGCCGGTTGTCCAAAAAATCTTCCGGCGGCACCCTAAAAAATCTCACGCGGATTCAACTAATTTTCAAAGCTTATCACCTCTGAGGACGCGAAATCTTTTTCTAGCTTCCGCTGTATATATACTGCCCGGATATGTAGTCAAAAATTCTCTGTACAATTCCATAGCCGCCTCCTTATCATTCAGATTCTCCTCAAGGATCAAAGCTTTTGTAAACAACGCGTCGTCCCCAAAAATTCCCTGGGCGTGCTCTGTGAGCAAACGATCGAGCGCCTCTATCGCTTTGACATACTCAGCTCTTCTTTTATATATCCTTGATTTAAGCCAGTATATTTCATCGGTAAGCGAGTGTCCGGGATAACGGATCAACATGGAATCCAGGCGAACCAAAGCTTCATCGTCCTTATTCTGAAACAGGAGCAAATCTGTTTCCGCGTATTCGGAAAGAGCCGCGTATGACGTGTCCAGTCCCGAGTTGTCCTGTATCAGAATACTCAAATCCATGGCGTCATTGGCGATTTCCCGGGTGGTAGCGAGCTTAAGAATATCCAGATGCGCTTGCGCGAGCTCAAACTCTCCTTTATAATAAGCTACTTTAGCGTTTTTCAACTTCGCTTCATGTCCCAACTGATCATCCTTCATATCCTTTTCTACCTGTGAATAGAGCAGGCTGGCCTCCCAAGGCTCCTCATTGAGCAGATAAATATCAGCCAGACTGATTTTGGACTGCGCCTTCAAACGGTGATCCACCCCTCTTTCATCAATCATGGTTTTTAATATAGTGATGGCGGAATCTTTCTGGTCAAGATATAATCCATAGAGCACAGCCATACTTCTTGTCGCTTCATAAGACTGTGGTGATCGACCAAGCTCAGCGATCATTTTCTTATAATCCTGAATAAGCGAGACAATTTTTTCCCGATCTACTGGATAGGTGTTTTTGACAGATTCTTCCTTTGAATATATAAGCAGACGACGGGCGAAAGAGTAATTGGGACTGCCGCGATATTCCAAAGTGATAGCTTCGAAATATCGCGCGGCGGCGTCATAATCCTTGTTGTCCATAGCGATTCTCCCTACTTCGAGCAACTTATTTCCATTGAGATTGCCTTTTTTATCAATAGCTCTGGCCTGCATGTACGCGTAGCGGAAATTTTTATTCTGAATATTGATCCAGAGTAGAAGCTCGTTAAGCGTCATGTCTTCCGGATCTTTCTGAATCATAGTATACAGTTTGTCCTCAAGGATTTTAAAATCGTCTTGATCTTTCAGATAGTTTTGGAAATTGTTTTTGACCACCTCGAGCTGAAAACGATTTTCCCGTAGATAATTAATCATCTCATCAATCATTCCTTCCTTATTTCCAAGAGCCACGTAGGCTTTAGATAATTGTATGGCATATTCATATTTTCTTCCGGAAGCGGCGCGGGCTTCCATCAAAAGATCCACTCCTTTTTCAGTTTCACCACTTTTAAGCAAATACTCATAAAGAAGCTCTACCTGCTGAGGATCATTTTTGGCGGAAGCGACGATTGTTTTAAACTGTCTTTCGGCTTTCGGATCATTTTCCGCTTTCATAAAAAGATATAGGTCCGTCTGATAAAGTATATTATCGGGGAAAGCTTTTATTGATTTACGGACAAACTTTTGCAGTTCATCACTTTTCTTGAGTTGACGTAACGTGTTGAGGTAATTGGAATAGATATAAGGTATGTTTTGTGTCCGGGAAGAAAGATCCTGAAATTTGGAATACGCTTTTTCATATTCCCCATTCTGATAGTATTCATTGGCCAGACTTATATCCTTTTGCTGGGCAAAGGCGGGAAAACAAAAAAGAGAAGCTGAAATACTCAGGAAAAGGATATAAATAGTTTTCATTATGCACACCCTATTAATAAAAATAAAATTTTTTAAAATCTGATTTATCATTTGTTATTATACTGTGGATTCGTGGATAACATGCCGTTTCATAAACCATATACAGGTACAATGTTTATAAGCTTGAGGTTAAGGATATGTTATCAACAGATTTTTTTTTGTAAAATCCTGAACATTTGAAACATTATATAGTTTTCCATAGTTAGGCGGAATCGTTTTCAACATGAAGTTAGTTTCTATTCTATTGTGGAAATTGGTTTGATAGCGTGTTTTTAATCGCGTTGTTATTCACTTTTTTTTGTTTTCCTCATGGGTATTTATAATTATCCACTTTTATCCACATCTTATCAGGATCTTTTCCCGCTGGATACGAGCTTATTAACTTATATAAGTTATTGATAATCAGAATTTTAATATTATACCACTCACTTCCCAATTTTCTTTTACCTTTACAGGGTCATTGTAGAAAATTACTTCTTCCGCTCTTTGCTCTTTCTCAAGATCTGGTTGATCCCAGAAGCCATTGTGGTTGTTATCGACAATAATCCTGAAAAAATAATTGCCCGCTTTAAGCGATAGAAACTTAAACTTCTTCTGATTTATTTTTTCTTCGATCAGAATGAGTTTTTCATCCAGTAGCTGGAGAATAAAGGAATCTTCTTCGCTATCTATTGTTCCTTCAATTGTACCTACTTCCGATTCGTTGATAAGAGTAAATGTTAACGTATCCGCCAGACTGGGTTGTGTAAAAGGGCTTGTAAACATTGAGTCGGGAAGGTAAACGACAAGCGAATCTATTAGTCTGGATTGTATTTCTATTTTATAGTTCGTGATCAATGAATCAGGACTGTCTTTTGAGCTTGTCCATTTTACTTGTGGTTTTGTCTGAATCTTTCTGTCTGATATTTTTGCCGGATAATTAAAGGAAAAGTCGATTGTCGGCTTAATGTAATCAAGTTTCATGCTCTCTGGTTTTTTGTTAATAAGCATATCTGGAAGAGTGTCTTTATTAACTGAGGGCAGAAAAATACTTTTTACATTTGTCGTTCCAATATTTCCAACGGAATCGGTCGTTTCTATTACAAGATTTACCGAATCACTATATAGTCCGGTATTATATACTATTATATTTTTTGGATTTTCTCCTATTTTGCTGATAAGTATCCTCTGATCATTCTTTGATTTGGTTATCGCGTTGATCAGACCTTCTGAAAATTCCAGTGTTATTTTGTTTATATCGGGTTGATCACGGAGTAATACGGGGTCAAGCGTATCTATTTTTACAGGATACAGATTTTGTCCTGTGATGGCGGTATCAAGATTTAGATGCCAGATAGCGTCAATCAATTCATTTCCTCCATCATATTTTAGATTTCTGTCATCGTCTTTGATCGCTGTGAGATTATACCGTCCTTCACGTACGTTGGATATGGTATATTTTCCTTCCTTGTCGCTAAAAGCGAAATATTTTGGTATGGAGTTGCTAAAAGTAAGAGTATCGTCGGGATTGTCTTCGAAGAGGCCTACAAGTATATCGGGAATGGGGTTATTGGTAAAAGGGTTTTTTATTATTCCCTCTATAAATAAAGAATCGATGTTTTCGCCAGTACTGAATACATAGTTTAAGAGTTGGATTGTATTGTTTTCGTTTAAGTCGGCGATTACTTCTTTGAAGGTAAGGGTATAGGTGGTATTATCTTCCAAGGGTCCTTCAATTGATATTATTACACTTTTCTTTTTTGTCTTTATTTTTGGTGGTGTTGTCAGCGCGGGTGATACGAAAAAGTTTTGGTGTATATTTTCCGTTTTTATTTTTTCATCGAATATGATGACGATATCGCCTCCTTTAAAGTTTCTTTCAAAGTTTTCGGGAAATACGCTTCTGATTTTGGGTTCGTCCGTATCCATGGGACCTCCTGTTGGAGCTTTTACGTTGGCGCAGGAGTATAATCCGAAGAGCAGGAACAAAGTAATTATAGTCTGAAGAAAAAAATTCATTTTATACTAGATGCTATTTTGATGGTTTTTATTTTTATTCCATGAAATGATCTATGGATTTTCATGGTTGTGATTTTTGGTTTATTTCTGTTTTGACAATGCTTATAGCTTATGTAATAGCATTCTTTCCAGAATAAACAGAGCCTTTGAGGAGATTATACCTCAAAGGCTGTTCCAGAATCGTTTTTCTACATTATTTGTTGAGGTAAATCATCAGAATAGATATATCTGATGGATTCACTCCACTTATTCTTGACGCTTGTCCTAAGGTTTCCGGTTTTATTTTTTTTAGTTTTTCTCTCGCTTCCGCCCTTATGGTGCTTATTTCATCATAGTTTATGCTATCCTTGATCCGCAGATTTTCCAATGAGAGCATCTTCTTCGCCATTTGCTCTTCTTTTTCTATATATGTCTCGTATTTTATCTGGATATTGGCTTGCTCGATTACTTCAGGCGTATAGCTATTTTCTATATTTTGTGTTTGAATATGCAGTGGTAACAGATCTTCCAGTGATATATTCGGCCGTTTGATTAGGTTAAAGACGGAACTTTTTTCTCTGATTTCAGCCGATTCTTTATTTTGAAGAAATGAATTAATCTGTTCCGGTACAAATTTTATTTCTTTGAGCGTTTCGATAAGCTCTTTTACTTCCTTTTTCTTTTTGAGAATATTGTCGTATCGTTTTTGGTCAGCCAAGCCAATATTGTATCCCTTTTCAGTAAGCCTTAAGTCCGCGTTGTCCTGCCTCAGAAGAATCCTGTATTCAGCTCTGGAGGTAAACATACGATAAGGTTCGTTGGTGCCTTTATTTATCAGATCGTCTATTAGTACACCTATATAGGCTTCTGATCGTGATAATACGAATGGCTCTTTATTATGGACTTTATTATGGGCGTTTATTCCCGCTATCAGTCCTTGAGCCGCCGCCTCTTCATATCCGGTGGTACCATTTATTTGACCCGCGAAAAAAAGATTTTCTACCAATTTGGTTTCAAGGGTATTTTTTAGCTGTGTCGGTGGGAAGAAATCGTATTCAATGGCGTAACCAGGGCGGAACAGTTTGGCGTTTTCAAAGCCAGGAATCAATCGTATCGCTTTGAATTGCACATCTTCGGGTAAAGATGTAGAAAATCCGTTTACATATACTTCCACTGTATTCCATCCTTCGGGTTCTACAAATATCTGATGTCTTTCCTTATCGGCGAATCGGTTTATCTTGTCTTCTACCGATGGACAATATCGAGGTCCAAGACCTTGAATTCTTCCCGTATACATTGGAGATTTATCGAAACCTGTCTTTAGAACTTCGTGTACTTCCGGATTGGTGTATGTGATAAAGCAACTTCGTTGCTGACTGATGGGGTCATTGTCGCTAAAAGAAAATTTCCTGGGTTTCTCATCTCCTTTTTGTTCTTCCATTTTGTTATAATCCAGGGTACGACCATCTACACGTGGAGGTGTACCGGTTTTCATTCTTCCCGATTCGAATCCAAGTTCTACAAGTTGCTCCGTTATACCTTTGGCGGCTCTCTCTCCGGCTCTCCCTCCACCAAATCTTTTTTCACCTATATGGATTATTCCATTCAGGAAGGTACCATTGGTCAATACGATCGCTTTAGCGATTATATCTATTCCTATGGATGTTTTTATTCCTATGGCTTTACCGTTTTTAACAAGTAGCCCGGTAACCATTTCTTGCCAAAAGTCTACATTTGGAATTTTTTCAAGAGCCCATCTCCATTCTTCAGCAAATCGAAACCGATCGCTTTGAGCTCTTGGACTCCACATGGCGGGACCTTTTGACAGGTTGAGCATTCTGAATTGTATGGCTGTTTTGTCCGTGATAATACCGGACATACCACCTAAAGCGTCTATTTCTCGCACTATTTGTCCCTTGGCCACTCCACCCATGGCAGGATTACAGGACATTTGAGCGATAGTCTGCATATTCATAGTCGCCAACAAGACGGATGATCCCATATTGGCCGCCGCCGCCGCCGCTTCACAACCAGCATGACCTGCTCCTACTACGATTACATCATATTCTTTAAACATATATTTCTTAAATAAGAAATGTTCCACGTGGAACATTGTATTTTTGGATTGCAAATTTTAGTATTGGTGGTGTATGTTCCACGTGGAACATTAGCGTAAGGCGAGATAATGTTCCTCTATCGCTCGCATTCGCTTTTCTTCATCCTGACTTTCGTCTTTATGTCCACAGAGGTGGAGAATTCCATGAATGATTACTCTATGTAGTTCGTTGGTAAAATCGGTGCCAATAGTATTGGCGTTTTCTTTTATACGATCGATGCTGATGAAAATATCTCCACTGATTTCATTATCGATTTCAGCGGTACTGAATGTGATAATATCTGTTAAGGTGTGGTGGTTGAGGTATTGGATATTTAGTTCCAATAGATAGGTGTCGGAGCAAAAAATGTAATTAAGGTCTCCTGGATTTTTATTTTCCAGTTCAATGGTTTTACGAATCCAGGAGTTTATTTTTCTTTTATCTTTTAAGGTAAATTTGATATCCTCAGTAAAGTAATGAATGCTGCCTTTTTTCATTAGGAAAAATAAAATGTAAGTTCCGTTTTTCTTCCTTCGTCGTAAAATTTTACTTCGTCAGACAGATGTTTCATCAGGAAGATACCTCTACCGCTAAGTTTGTTCAGATTTTCAGGTTCAGTTGGATCTGGCAGACTTTCGTATTCAAAACCATTTCCTTCGTCTTCTATTACAAACTTCATCAGGTTTTCTTCACAGACTACACTTAGCTTTACGTTCTTGTTTTTGTCACCCTGGTTGCCATGGTTGATGGCGTTGTTTACAGCTTCTGTGACAGCGACCATGATGTTTCCGTAGATATCGTCGTCGATATGAAATTTGTCCTTCACGTTGTCAATAAAACTTTCGACAATTCGGATGTTTTCACTTAGTGAAGGTATTTCAATTTTTAAAGCAGTCATTTCTTTCATTAAGGTCATTGATAATGCAATTTAAAAATCATTTTCCAATTTTTTGAAAATATTCGTTTACCTCCTTCTTATAGTAAGGTGTAAGAGAAGGATTGACGGTTTTTAAAAGTTCAATTTGTTTTTCTTTTTCCTTTAAATATTTCTCAAAATCGGGGGGCATATCTCTGTTAATCTCTTTACCCTGATTGGATTCGCGCTCGTCGTCCGTATCCCGTTCCCTTAGGGATTTTTCAGCTTCCAAAAGCCTTGTCAATATTTCTTTCTGGCGTTGTAAAAGTTCTTGAGATATGTTTTTATTTACGAGATCCTTTTCGCTTTGTTCCATTTCTTTCAATATTTCTGAAAGCTCTTTGCCACTTTTATCCCCTCCCGGCGATTGCTTCTGAAGTTCTTTGAGCGCGTTGCGGATCATTTCCTGTTGGGCGGCCATCTTAGCGATTTCTTTCGACATGTTTCCACCAGGATTGCCTCCTGGTTTATCGCCTTTTTTCATTTGTTCGATCTGCTGATTCAATTGCTTTTGTAAATCCCCCAATCCGGGCTTTTTGTTTTGGCCAGGCTTATTGCACATCTGAGAACCTCCTTGCATCTGGGCCAGTTGTTGCTGCATTTGTTTTAATACATCGTTCAGCATAAGGGCTAGATTGTTAACGGAGGTCATGGTGAATTGCTGATTTCCTGTGGCAAGGTCAGGACGACGATCCCGTATGTTTTTTATACTGGCGTCCATATGACGGTTCATCTCTCCTACTTCTCTTGTCACAAATGATTGGATTTGAAATACGCGTTCCGCTAACGCCATCAGACTATCTTCAATTATTTTGCTATCGTCCTTTAGCTTGAACTGTTTTTGCGACAATTCAATGTACCTGGGATCGGATTGATTTACCTTACGGAAATCTTTCATGAGATCTTCCTGATCAAAGGATAGTTTGAGCAGATTGTCGAGTATAGCCCGAAGATCCTCCATGTTTTCTTCGGCTTGTTCCATACTCGTCTGGTTTTGCATCTGGGCCATTTTATCAGCCATTTCCCGCATTTTTTCCGCGGCGTCTTTTTGCGACTCGGAAGCGTTCTTGTTCTGATTCTTCCTTAACTGTTCCGTACCTTTTTGCTGCTTGCTTTTTATTTCTTCTTTGTCTTCGCCCATATCGCCCATGTCATTTTTGTTTTTCATGTCGTTATTGAGCTTTTCAAGGTCGTTTAGATCCTTTTCGATATTCTTAAATTCTTCATTGAGCTTTTCCTGTTTTTCAAGCAGTTCCTCCTTGTTGCTCTTCTTATCGTCCTTTGTCTCTTCGGAGAGTTCTTTTTGTTCTTTGCTCAGATCTTGAAGATCATTCTTTATTTCATTTAGTTTTTGCTCAAACTGGATTTGCTTGAACCATTCCAGAGTACGTTCCAGTTCATGATGTATGGTGTTGTCTTTTTGTTTTATTTGCTCAAGTAGTTTTTGCAGTTCGTTTTTATCTATCTTGTCCTGCAGAAGTTTCTGCATTTCTTCATAAAGCTTCCTGGTTTCCTCGTCGAGCAATTCATCCATGAGCTTCTGCAACTGTTCCATCTTTTGCTTCAGATCTTCGTCAGGTTTGTTAAATTTTTCCTGTTTTTCACTGAGACGATCGTATTCTTTTTTTAGCTCCTCAATTTCTTTCTTCAGTTCTTCATGCTTCCGAGTCAGTTCTTCCATGGCTTTTTTATCTTGCCAGTTGAGCTGGTTCTTTGTCTTGAGCCGGTTTTCGATATCTTCAATATCCTTTTTTAATTGTTTTGATTTGGATAAGGATTGGACGATGGATTGCTCCGCTGATTTAGCCGAGCTTTTCATTTCTTCCCGTATGGTTTCCTTGTCCGGAATCAAGAAGGAGAACGTTTTGGATTTGCTGCTTTTTGGCCCGTTTACTCCATCATTGTCCCATACGACAATATAATATTCCAGTTGTTGGTCAGGTTTCAGGTCGAATGAATCCAGAGGCCAGTTAATAATGAAATTTTCTGAGAGACTGTTATTATTTATCTTGACAGGAAAGTTTTTGAAGAGTGTTTCTCTACTCTCCGATTTTTCATTGACGATCCTGTAAAACATGTTCAGCTTGCTCAGTCCGTAGTCGTCGGAAACGCTTCCTCCTACCGTTACATAATTGTAAAGAACGGAGTCCTTATAGGTTTCCGCGTTGATTTCGGGATATTGATCCGGTATTACGTTGATATGATAGCTGATTTTATCCTTCGATCTTCCATATTTATTCTCAAGATCGAGATGATAGTCCAATGACTGGTTGATTTTTCGGGTAAAGGAAAAACGATTATTGGCGGAATTCATTTCCGCTGTTTCCACAGAGGGATCGCTAAACCGCACTATTATGTTTTCGACGTCCTCAGTTATAAAATTCCATTTCAGACGAGTTCCCTCGGGTATAGTCAGATGTCCAGCGTTGGAAAGTACCAAGGGGCTCTTGTTGAGGTACGCGGGGTATACAGCTTCGATGTCGAAGGTCTTGAGATTGGGCCTTGAGAATAGTCGCAGGATATAGTCAGGCGAGGTATAACCGGCCGCTTCGAAGTAGAATCGTTCGTCTTTTTGCAGGTTTTTGAACGTATGGGTATATACTCCGCTTTCGGATTTTATCAGTTTTATTTTCCGAGTACCGGACTGTATAAAGACCTGGGATGGAATCATACTACCGTCTACTTTGAGTTGAAGCACGAAGTCTTCATGGCGGTATCCGTTAAGTTCCTTGTTCTGAATTTCAAATGTAAACGGCGCCGGATAGCTGTACTCTTTATTGTAATTAATGATCCGCGCCGCGCTTTCCGTAAGCATTTCCGGAATAAAGATCAGGAGGACGAGAAAAATAGCCAATGGCACCCCCAGGTACCGCAGATAACGGTTATTTTCTTTATAATTGACCGCCTGGGTGAATGGAACGATGGACAGCTCCTTTGTTTTTTGGGAAATACTGGCCTGAATAAACAGATTGTCTTTCTGGTCAAGGGTGTTTAGCTGAAGCGTATTTAACAGTTTGTCGCTGACCTGAGGAAAGAATCGGCCGATTTCCTTCGCGGCTTGTTCGTTACTCATTTGCCTTCTTAAGGCGAACAGTTCGGCCAGTGGAATGATAATCCAACGCGACAGTCCTATGATGGTAAGTACAAGATATCCGCTAAGAAATACAAATCGGAATACAGAGTTGTACCGACCATAATATTCTATTATGGATAGAATAAGATAAGCGGAAAAGGCTAACGCGAAAAAAAATATCAAGCCCTTCAACAGTCTGTTGAGGTAGTATTTTTTTTTGTATGCCTGAAGCTTATGAAGCAGGTCTGAAAACAACGCGTCCGACATCAGACTGAAAACGTAGGTAGTTTATAAAATATTATCCCGTACACCTATTAACAAAGATGCACGGGATAAGGTTTATTTGACTTTATATAAGGTTACCACTTATTTGGAAGGTACAAGGTATACCTTGGAAAAGTCTCTATAGTTCATCGCGTTGCTATAGAAGTTACGTACATTTGGCTGAAGCATATTGTATCCTTCATCATACCATAACATAATAGCGGGCGCGTCCTGCATAAGTACATTTTCGGCTTCCAGGAAGTATTTGTATGTTTCTTCTTCCGATTTGGCGTTCAATCCTTTTTCGTATAATTCGTCAAATTTCGGATTCTTGTATCTCAGCATGTTTGGATAGGAGATCTGATTCGCGTCTTCCGGTACGGTTTTTCCATAGAACAACCACAGGAAGTTTTCAGGATGCGGATAATCGGCGATCCATCCTACTCTGAAGAATGTGGATTGTCCTGTAATCATTTTTTCTACCAGTTGCGCCTGAGGAATCAGGTTAAGCTCGATATCGATGTTAAGGTTGTCCTTTAGTTGCTTCTGTATCTCTTCAGCTACAGGTATGTTACGTTCACCATCCGCGTTGAGGTCAAGCACGATTTTTGGGAAGCCATTACCGTCCGGATAACCCGCCTTTTTTAGATAATATCTGGCCGAATCAAGGTTTTTGTTGTATCCTTTAATGGATTCGACATCGTATCCTTTTTCCTTAAAGACCGGAATCGGAGGAGTGATACCATGGTAACCCGGAGCGTATCCTTCACCGTTCAAAACAGCTTCAAGGATCTTCTTTCTGTCAATCGTGTATGAAAAGGCTTTACGAATATTTACGTCGCTAAACAATCCCTGATTCAGGAACGCGTAGATGTGCGTAGCCATTTCAGGAGTTCTCTGCATCTGGTATTTACCATAAACGCCTTTTTGTGAATTGGCTTCTTCCAGAATTTCAATGATATAGTCCGTAGGAAGTCTGTACATCAGATCCAGATTTCCTTTCTTAAACTCGAAAAGTTCCGTTTTTCTGTCCTGAATGAATTTGATTTTTATACCGTCGAGATAAGGAAGTTTGTTTCCTTCTTCATCGTACGCGTAGTAATTGTCGTTTTTCTTAAGAATAACAGAGGTATTTTCTTCGATGTGCTGAATGTGGAACGGTCCTGTACCGACAGCGTGTACTCTCATGTCCATTCCATATTTTTGGAACGCTTCTCTTGGGAAGATAAAGGTAAACGGGCGGGCGAGGTTGTACAGGAAGATGGAATTTGGCTCAATGAGTGTAAACTTGATGGTATATTGATCGATTACCTCGATACCTTCTACCTCAAAGTCAGGCTTATTCCCATTGGCGGTGGCGGCGTAGTACTCATTGGCGCCTTTCAGAATATCCTTAAATACAGTAAATCCTTGATTGTTTGGATATTGAGTACAAAGAAGCGTAAAACAATATTTAATATCGTCGGCGGTAAGCTCCCTTCCTTTGCCATCTTCAAAGCAGGCGTCGTCGTGGAACATGACTCCTTTGCGAAGTTTGAAGGTATAGACTGTGTTGCTTGAATCTACCGAATAATCTTCGGCAAGGCCTTTTACGAGTGTAAGATCCTGGGGATTAAATTTTAAAAGTCCGTCGTAAACCTGAGCGGCGATTCTGTAAGAAATGGCGTCGATCACGTGATGTGGAAACAGATTCTTGAAATAATCCGATTCATTGATGTTCAAAACTTGCCCATAGTACTTACCCCCCCTGGCTTCCCTGAGCTCCAGAGAGGCTCCCGTGCTACCTTCTCTCCCGGTATCACAGGATTGAAAAATTATTCCAGCGCACAGAAATGATAAAAATATTCTTTTCATTATACCTGTTATTATTTATTTGTCTTTGTAAAAATACGTTAATGTTGAAATTAAAAACAGCAATATAAAAACAATTTTCTTCAAAAAAAACTTTGCTTTTATCAGGCTGTTATCTCCAGCAATACGGGGCAATGATCGGAATGCATCGCTTCTTTCAGAATTACAGATCGTTGTAATCGGGGAAGCATAGTGTCCGTAACCGCGTGATAGTCAATTCGCCAACCAAGATTTTTGCCTCTCGCTCCAGCTCTGTAACTCCACCAGGTGTACTGATGGGGTTCCTGGTTGAAATGTCTGAACGCGTCGTGAAAGCCGGAATTAAACAACTTTTCCATCCATTCCCTTTCTTCCGGAAGGAAACCGGAGGATTTGGCGTTGGATTTTGGATTATGAATATCTATGGCCTTGTGACATATATTATAATCGCCACAAATAATCAGATTGGGAAGCTCTTTTTTCAGGTTGATAATGTACTCGTAGAAGTCATCCATCCATCCGAATTTAAAACTCTGTCTTTCATCTCCGCTTGAACCGGAAGGCATGTATACGTTTACCACAGAAAAAGTTTCAAAATCAAGTCGTAAAACTCTTCCTTCCACATCATATTTTTCAATACCGCATCCTACGCATACCGACGCGGGAGTTACGCGGCTAAATATGGCCAGACCACTATATCCTTTCTTCTGGGCCGGATGCCAGTATACTTCATAACCTGCCTGTTGAAACGGAGCAGGATCGATGTCCTGTGGCAAACATTTGATTTCCTGAAGGCATACTATGTCGGCGTCGGTAGCTATAAGCCATTCGCCAAAGCCTTTTTTAAGGGCGGAACGCAGTCCGTTTACGTTGTAAGTGATGATTTTCATAGTCCGACTTCGGAGAAATATTCGATAATATGAGCTTTCAGAAATTTTTCCTGTTCGAGTAAATCGAATTTCGGAAGATCCCGGACTTTTTTCCAATGCGGCCATCCTTCCTGATCGATTCCTTCCAGTTCATAATATCCTGAGTAACTCAATACTTTACATATGCCGATATGCATCAGATCCTGTTTCTGTTCCTTGGTATATTTTTTTTTGCCCTTGCCGAGCTCTTGTATGCCAATCAGAAAAAGAATAACGTTGAGATCCGGTTTTTTTTTCGTCTCGCTGATAAACCGATACTCTATTTTCGCCCAGGCCTTTTCAAATTCGTCGCTTGATCGTTCCATTTCATTATAGAAACGACAAATTTATATTATTTTGCGGCATTCATTCATTTTTTTACCATGCTAGGAGATTTTATCGCGTTATTTTTTCCTCAATGTTGCGCGTCTTGTTCCGGAATCTTGATCAAAGGGGAAAAACATATTTGTTCGTCTTGTCATTTTCATTTGCCTTTCATATCGTTTGAGGAAGCTGAAAGTGTTTTAAAAACACGTTTTCTGGGACGCGTCGAAACGGAGTACGCGTTTGCCTGTCTCAAGTTTATAAAAGGAGGTATCGCTGGTAAAGTGTTGCATGCCTTAAAGTATGAAGGCCAGACGGAATTGGGTACCTGGTTGGGCGGAATGCTTGGCGCGGTGATTCGGGATCAGGGTCTGAAAGATGAATTTGACGCTGTCGTACCGGTACCCGCGCACCGGAGACGGTTGAGATCGAGAGGATATAATCAATGTGATTTTCCCGCGGGAGCTATCGCGGAGGTGATTGAAAAAGAGGTTTTGATCAGCGTGGTCGCCAGAATAAAGTATACCGAAAGCTTTACGAAGAAGGATCGCCGGGAACGAAACCAAAGTCTGGGAGGCGCGTTTCAGGTCTTGCATCCTGAAAAATTACAAGGAAAACATCTGTTGATCGTGGATGACGTCGTAACGACTGGTTCCACGATCGAGGCGCTGGCTTCCTGTCTGAAAGAGGCCGGAGCCACCAGAATTAGCGTGGCTACACTGGCTGTCGCTGTTTAGATTATACCGCTCCGCCATCCATGATTCTTGTCAGGATCTGTGGATCAAGATAGATACCGCTGTTTTGCAATTGTCCGATGATAAATTGCTTCCACTCGCTTTCCGGATGAAAGGCGTAGCTCGGAATATCTTCAAAATGATAAGGGAGTTCGATTTCCCGATCAGCCGTATAAAGAATCAGGATGTTTTTTTTGCCGATACTGGAAAGGAAATAACCAAACTCCAGCAATACATTCTGACTAACTCTCCAGCGACCCTGTTGGTGCTCGGGGTATATCATCTGGTCGGCGGACAGCAACACAATGGCGTAATCGCGGTTTTTGGCTATCTGCAAAAATCCGCGGATATCAGGAATTTCGTCGTTTTCCTTTTCCAGTAGTTCAAAATCAAGTTTCAGTCTTCCCAAAAAAGTGGATACTTTGTGTGTGAGCGCGGAATCAGCTCCCTGTACCAGAAAGATTCGCTTGTTCTCTTCCATAACCTTGTACAAAAGGTCAATGATATTTTTCTGAATCCTTCTAAAATGCAGACGATCTTCATCGTCAGCTATATAGGGCATATCCAGCAAGATATTTCGGAGCCGTTCGAGCTCTTTCAGATATTCGCCTCTCTTAAAAAAAGTAGAGAGGTCAATCAGTTCGTAGACCTTTTCATAGCTATGCCGGAAATGTTCCTTCCACTCGCCGCGGTATTCAAGATCCTGTAATTTTTTGATATAAAAATTTAGTTTATCCATTAGTTGTCTCCTACGGTATTAACAGGAAAGAGATTCTTTTGTCCTGTTAGTTTTTTTAAATCATGTTTTACCAAGAGGCGTCTTGGTTTTACCATTTCTCCAAGGCTTCGTCGATCATCAGGTATAACTCTTCAAAATGAGGTCCGGTTTTCCGGCCTCTTTTCCTTCCCAGCCGGGTGATAATTAATTTCTTTTGAGGAATAACAATGACATACTGGCCGAGAATTCCCCTCGCGTAAAAAATCCGGTATCCTTTGTATTCGGGGAGAAGCCACCAGGAATATCCGTAATAATCAATTTTTTGGCCCGTCACTTTGTCGGTTAATGGGGCTGGTCGCAGGGATTCTTTTACAAAGTCAGGATCAAGGAGCTGTTTTCCTTCCCATATTCCATTATGGAGAAAAAGTTTTCCGAGTCTGGCGAAATCCCGCGCGTTGGAATTGAGACAGCAATAAGCTTTTTCCATGCCGTAGATTCTGTCGAGCGACCAATACGCGTCGTGTTCGGTACCTGTTGGGCGCCACAGGTATTGTTCCATGTTTTGAGACAGATTCATACCGGTGGCTTTTTCAAGTACCATGGCCAGGAGTTGCGTGTCTCCGCTACGGTATTCAAACAGGCTTCCCGGTTTTTCTACCGGACGAAGCCGAAGACAGGTCTTAATGATATCGTCGCCATAGTAGCCTCTGCTCGTTACGGAAAGTGGATTGATATAGCTTTCTTTCCAGTTGAGGCCGGAACTCATGGTGATCAGATGGCGGATCGTAATGTCTCGCCGGTTGTCTTTTTTAAATTCTTCGATAAAATCGGCGACGGGTTGATCGAGGCTTTGGAGAAAACCATTTTTTAAGGCGACGCCTGTCAGAACACCGACATAGGTTTTGGCCATCGAAAATGAATTGCTGATACTGTCGGGACCGTAGCCCTCCCAGTATTCCTCGTACAGGATAGAATCGTCGCGGATGACCAGAAAGGCGATGCTCCGGAGTTGTTCCAGTTTTTTTCGCAGGCGGGATGAAAGGCGGATCGTATTGTATTCTTTCGTTATTTTCCAGGCTTTAGGCTGTTCGCTTTTTCGTATTTTCCTATTGGAAAAAATTTTATAATCGTCGATGCCCGGGAAATTATGCCGGATTACGGAAAATAAATGTTTATTGCCGGTAAGGAAAGCGATCAGACTCAATATGAATCCTATAAGTGAAAGCGCTAGCAGTATTTTCAGGAGCTTTTTCATGGTGTATTATACTCCTGTTGATGGGAAAGGATATAATGACCGTATAGCTGAACGCGTAGTTTTAAAAATCATAGCCCAGTGTAACGTAGTATCTGGTACTTTGCGCCTGTCGGTCATGCCAGCCCCAGGCTACGTCCAGTTTTACAAAATATCCCAGCAAGATTGTTCTTAATCCTACTCCGTAGCCGATCAGGTAGGGATTTTTATAGGTATTGACTCTGGCGTTAAAAGGAGTATTGGTATTGTCGACGGTAATGGTGTTTAGTATATTTTCTCGGGAGTATGGACTTTTTCCAGACCAGGCGGCTCCTATGTCCGTGAAACCGATGATTTCAAAGTTTTTCGCGAAAGTGGAATTTATTTCTTCCGGAAAAAGAAGACCCGCGACGGGAAGGCGTAGTTCGGCGTTGAATACGAACGCTTTGTCGCCGAACTGCTGATTGTATCTAAATCCTCTCATGGGCATTACGTATTCGACAAACAGGAGGTCGCTGTTGTTGATGAATGGAGCTATTTCCAACGGATTGTTCCGGGCGTGTCCCATAGTTTTGTTGAAAAGCCAGTTGTTCATGCCACCGAGCAGAAATTTTTTTGGAGCGTTTCCATAAAATTGTCCGTACCAGAGTCTCGTAGCGAATGTCAATCTTCTGTATAGGGGAAGATAGTGACGCAGGTCGACGACCAGTTTACCAAAATTATATTCTGATTGGGGGCTCAGGTAATTGTCCAGGTGTATGGCTCCCCGAAAACCGCTTCGGCCATTGGCTCCATACGCGGTAGTGTTGTCCATGACAAAGGATTCGCGGGCTCCTATATAGAATATATGGTATTGAATAGTGTCTGGTCTTTGAAGGGACAAGTCCAGGGGCGCGTAGGAGGTAGTCGCTATGAAGGGATGAATTTCAACACGTTTACTCACGTCGATGGGATATGAAAGTGTAAACTCCGCGGTATTGAGGGCGTATTTTTCGGAATACGCTCCGGTTGAGGCGAAAATAGTCTTTCGTTCATATCGAAGACCCAGATCGGTACGGTATCGAAGAAGTTTATACGCGCCAAAGAGGTTGCTGCTTTGCAGATCGGTGAGGCCAAACATTCCTATGGTAAGCTTGTGATTTTCCAGAAGATCGCTCATATCCGCGTCGAGGAGGATTCCAAGTCCGCGCAATGGATCGATCCGGATGGTTGAATGGACATTTTGTACGGAAAAAGGATTGTTGTACGCTTCGGGTCCCTTGACATAAACTTCCGATCCCAGTTTCTTCCGAAGAAGCTCGATATCTGATACAGGAAGATCGTATTGTTTTTCACTTTCAAAGCGATAATTGTGAATATCGATGACTTCGTCCGGGACAGCTTCATCCCCGTTATCCTTGTTTTCTTCAGGAGTATCCTTGGATGAGCGGGCGAGGCGCTGCCTGGCGCGTATTTCCGCGGCTTTGTCATCGCGCGCCTGACGCAGATAGTTCGCTCTTCTGGTAAGTAGCGCGCCGGGTTCTGCCGGAAAGGGATTCGCGGAAACCTTTTTGAGTACGACTTCTCCCTGGTCAAACGATTGTATTATAAAAGCGCGGCCATTGTCGAGAATATCGAAATCCTGGATTCCATTCTCCCCTTTGTACAGGTTCGTGATGGATGAATCGGAGAAGTGGTAAAAATGGATGGACGCGTAGCCATTGGCGTCGTTGATAAAATAGATTCCTTCCGTCGTGGCTATGGGGCGGGTGGAGTTGCCCCCGATGGGGAGGGTTTCTTCAATCTTTCTGGTTCGGAGATCCATGATATGAATCTGAAAATACCGTTGGCCGGTAATGGAATCGTTAAGGCTATTGGAACTATATGTGATTTTGCCGGTAGACGGAATATACCGGGGATTGATTTCGTCACGAGCGAAATTACTGAGTTGGTACAATTTTCTGGTTTGCAGGCTAAACTGATATAAATCGCTTGATACTCCATTGGCTCCGGCGATCAGGAGCGTCTTTCCGTCAGAGGAAAAACTATAATCCGTAATATTGTTCAGTCCGGTTATCTTTATTTTTTCCCATTTTCCGGATTCAGTCTGGCGTTGATGGAGAAAATAGCCTTTGCCGGGCAAGGAGTACAGGAAGGTTGGCTGTCCCAGATGATTGATCCGGACAATAGGATACTGGCTGTTTTCCTTTCTGTTGAGTACTCGCTGCCCTCCTTTGCGAATGACTTTCGTTCGGCGCTTATCCGATGTCAGTGGCTTTAGTCGCAGGCTATAGCGGTTATTGGAGACAGTGGCTATAGCGAGTTTCTCATCGCCGGCTAATGAGAAGGAAGTGATTGTTCCGTTTTTTATTCTCAGCAAATTCTGGCCTTCAGTTGGTATCGATCGATCCGGAGGCGCGCTACCGCTGTAAAATTCCTGCCAGTTGGCCAGAAAAGTATCATAGGGAACACCTGTGCCGGATTCGAAGGCTACCTTGTAATTTTTAACGACTTTGACAAAATTGAGGATAGCCTGAAATTCACTTTCTCCAAAATGAAATATGAAATAATTCCATATGGACTGACCCACGATAGCGGCTCGCTCTCCTTTCAGATAATGAGGATCTCCGAGGTCGCTATCGCGCGGGAGCGACCGGATATAATTGTCCATCTCCAAGTCCCAGCCGTAGGCGATGTAGCGGGCCGCTCCGCTGATAAACCAATCGGGAAGGGTAAGGAAATAGGTGTTTTGAAGTACCTCCTTGAAACTGCCTCCATACAACATGGAATAGACCAGCGTGTTGGCGATTCCTTGTCGTATATCGTTTTCAAATTGGGTAGCCGTACCCTTAAACGCGACCTCTACCCTGGTTTTTATAAATGTTGTCTGACCACCACTAACATATTCGGGATCGGAGATGGCGATATTGGCCTCATGATAATCGTCCATGTTGGCGTATATGATCAGCCGGATTTTAGAATAGGGAGTAAAACCCGTAATGTTGGTAAGAGCCAGCAGGTTTTCTTCGGAAAATCGTCCGGCATGTTCCGCCAGCTCCTTATGGAGTCCGTAATAATAGACGTCAGTATTGCGAAACGACAGTACTTTCCAGTCGTATTTCTTGTTTTGTACCCGGTTTTTGCCAAAAGGATCCTCGTATCCCCGCGCGGAGACCTGAAACACGATTTGCATAAAAATTAGAATAATACAATACCTTGTCAGCATGGGATATATCTGCTCGTTTCCGGATACAATGACATGAATCGGGTTATGGCTACTTCGGGATCCAACGGTTCGCCTTCCTCCAGATGCTTGTAAAACCGCCGCGCGAAATAGGGCGCCAGCGATACGCCTTTTGTCCCTAAACCATTAAAAATTCCTATTGTTTTAATTTCCGGATGGATACCGATCAATGGTTTCCGGTCCACTACGGCGGGGCGTATTCCCGCGGTGGCTCCGGTGATCTTGTAGCGAACTTTGAGCATATTGTCCAGACGCTGACGGATATCCTTTGTGGCCGCGTCGGTTATTTCCGTATTTTTAAATTTATTTTCATAAGTGGATCCCGCCCGATAGCGGTTGTCGCCCAGGGGTACGACAAAAGCGCCTTTGTTTAGAATTACTTCTTCGCTGAGCTGGTCTGATTCGATTTCCAATATCTGACCTTTGGAGAAGCGGAAAGGAAGCCAGGAAAAATAGGGATTTTCCGAGGCGGAGGCGCCTTCGCAGAAGATGGCGCGCTTCGCTTTGATTTCGTTGACTGATACGTGGTCGGGATATAATTCCAGATGGACGCGTTCTATCTTCCTGTATATTTTTAGTTCGGAAAGGTAGGCCCTATATCGCTCTACCAGAGCCACGACATCGATATAGCCTGAATAGCGAGTTTCGAAACCACCATATTCATTGTATACATAATTTTCATATTTCGGCTTGGGTATGTCGGTATCGATAAATGGCGCGTAGTTTTGCTCAAAGGCTTTGGAAAGCCATTCGTTCTGCTCCAGAATGGATGAAAAAGGCTTGTATACGGGTAATCGATGAACAAACGCGTGTCCAAGTAGCTGCTCCAGTTCCTCATAAAATGGAAACAAGAATGGGAAAAGCGCTTCCGCCATCCAGGTCTTGTTTATTCTTTTTCCTGTAATTGGGTTTACTATGCCGGCTGATACTTTGTAGGCTGCTTTAGGATTTTCTTTATCGAGTATATAGACGGATTTTCCTTCTTTTTGGATGGTATGGGCCAGTACCGTACCGGCAAGTCCTTGACCAATGATCAAATAGTCAAACATGGATTTCTGGAGTTAATAATATAGGAATACACGCGCATAAGCGGTAAATCTAAAGATAGTATTCAAAAATTGATTGTTTGGGGTCAAAAATTTTGTGGGAGATGTTTGATAAAAGTACCGATTCCAACATGGTGTGATTATAAGTTGCTCATCTGGCTTTGTGCATTAAGAACTTAGTCATTTCAATTCCAACATGGTACGATTAAAAGTTTAGCGGTATAGTGACATTGCTCGCTAGGAAAGTGTCATTTCAATTCCAACATGGTACGATTAAAAGTCCCTACGTTCGTGTTTTCTAATTAATCCATGACAAATTTCAATTCCAACATGGTACGATTAAAAGTGAAGCTAAAGCCATCCAGTAAGGGGAAAAAAAAGATTTCAATTCCAACATGGTACGATTAAAAGGCTCGAACAGGGCAAGTATATATTTCAAGTTTCACAATTTCAATTCCAACATGGTACGATTAAAAGCGCTGCCCGAACTTCGAGGTGACACGCCCCTCTACATTTCAATTCCAACATGGTACGATTAAAAGACGCTCCAGTTTTCGAGTAGGCAAACCAGAGGAAAATTTCAATTCCAACATGGTACGATTAAAAGGATAATAAGCTTAATGAAAAGTATGTAATTTCACATTTCAATTCCAACATGGTACGATTAAAAGCCTGTCGAAAAGGAATCAGGCAGTATGAGAAAGATGAATTTCAATTCCAACATGGTACGATTAAAAGCGTATCCGCTCGATCTTATTGCCACTAAACCTCAACATTTCAATTCCAACATGGTACGATTAAAAGTTATTAACCATGTGCATGACTAAAAGCCATATAACAATTTCAATTCCAACATGGTACGATTAAAAGCCAAGGAAGATACACTGTTTAACAAGCATGCTGCTGTATTTCAATTCCAACATGGTACGATTAAAAGTCACCATCGCATCCGCTTGATACTCCCTGGATGGTATTTCAATTCCAACATGGTACGATTAAAAGGACTGGCCCTTGGCGAAACATCCGCTACGGCCTACCGATTTCAATTCCAACATGGTACGATTAAAAGAATCCGGCACCATTTCTCCGGCAGGTTGATTATCTATATTTCAATTCCAACATGGTACGATTAAAAGAGCAAGTCAAGAAAGGCCCGAAAACCGCTTAAAATATTTCAATTCCAACATGGTACGATTAAAAGGAAACCGAGCCAACAAAAAATCAAGTTTCAAGAAACATTTCAATTCCAACATGGTACGATTAAAAGATCCTGATCTCTTTATAAAAGAAAATGCTGTCGGAATATTTCAATTCCAACATGGTACGATTAAAAGCCAATTTTGATGGGGAACGGCGCCCCGGTCCTAATAAATTTCAATTCCAACATGGTACGATTAAAAGGATATCGCTAACAGATTTCAACCCGGTGACCCGGATTTCAATTCCAACATGGTACGATTAAAAGTATCTCAGAATTTCACTACAGAACAATTAAAACACATTTCAATTCCAACATGGTACGATTAAAAGCTGCCGGAATCCGGAGCGACTACAACAGCGCTGGGAAATTTCAATTCCAACATGGTACGATTAAAAGAAAATAAAACTGCCGGCTATATCGATGCTTAAAACATTTCAATTCCAACATGGTACGATTAAAAGTGTGCTGAGGCTCAACTTGACAAGTACAATAACAATTTCAATTCCAACATGGTACGATTAAAAGTGTGGCGATTGTATATATTAGAGCCCCTCCGCCTTATTTCAATTCCAACATGGTACGATTAAAAGACCGTACAGGTCTACTTCTTTATTGCTGTTTCTAACATTTCAATTCCAACATGGTACGATTAAAAGCTAAAGATGTTAGTGGATATGGTCTTACTAGCTATATTTCAATTCCAACATGGTACGATTAAAAGTACGGATCCCCTATTCATTCGATTATGCGAATCCTGATTTCAATTCCAACATGGTACGATTAAAAGCAACGGTCGCTTCCTTATATCGTTCCAGCTTCTTAATTTCAATTCCAACATGGTACGATTAAAAGCCGGCAGCGGTTTTATCCGCTACAATAGAGCGCCTATTATTTCAATTCCAACATGGTACGATTAAAAGATATATCGCTTGTTTACGATCAACTGGACGAAGTCGATTTCAATTCCAACATGGTACGATTAAAAGCAGGGCGATGTTAACATTACTCCGTCCGGAGAGGTAATTTCAATTCCAACATGGTACGATTAAAAGTGATTTAATTATCTTTATGTCTTTTCCTAAAGTGTTATTTCAATTCCAACATGGTACGATTAAAAGGCCATTTCGAACGAAAGTAAACGGAGAGAAATTCAATTTCAATTCCAACATGGTACGATTAAAAGAACTGTTAATAAAACAGGAATTATTGAAGTAAATATATTTCAATTCCAACATGGTACGATTAAAAGTTGCTGCAACGGACTTTACAGTTATATCGGATAGTTATTTCAATTCCAACATGGTACGATTAAAAGAGACCGCTCTAAGACCTTCGGGTAAGTTTCCGGATATTTCAATTCCAACATGGTACGATTAAAAGTTGCGTTTGTAATCTTCCTTGAAGACCACAACTCATTTCAATTCCAACATGGTACGATTAAAAGGTTGCAGATTCTTCAACTCTTCCGCCAGCGCCATTTATTTCAATTCCAACATGGTACGATTAAAAGAATAATGCTGATGAATGATACTGTTATAGGAGCAATATTTCAATTCCAACATGGTACGATTAAAAGAGCCGCTCGTTCCTCGTCGAATACGAGATAGAGCAATTTCAATTCCAACATGGTACGATTAAAAGAAAAGAAGAATTCAATAGCAAATGGGAGGAAGCCTATTTCAATTCCAACATGGTACGATTAAAAGAGTAAGATCGTATAAAAGCGGTTGTGGCTCAACTTTATTTCAATTCCAACATGGTACGATTAAAAGAGGCTCAGGAAGAAAGATATAAGGTATTCTGAGGATCATTTCAATTCCAACATGGTACGATTAAAAGTACATTAATAGACTTGTCGGCAAGAGTTCTGATACATTTCAATTCCAACATGGTACGATTAAAAGAACGCGGCTTTATTCAACGTCTCCCTTACAGCAATATTTCAATTCCAACATGGTACGATTAAAAGGCGTTTTCGCAGCTATCCAACAAGGCGTTTACCTATTTCAATTCCAACATGGTACGATTAAAAGTCATGGTACGAAGAGAACTACATGACTGATGCGTTGATTTCAATTCCAACATGGTACGATTAAAAGAAAAAAAACGGAAGTAATAACGAGCAATATTATAAAATTTCAATTCCAACATGGTACGATTAAAAGATTAGCTAGTCCGTATATGTACTCCATGATCACTCATTTCAATTCCAACATGGTACGATTAAAAGTCCGGGAATTTGTACCGGCGGAAACATTTAACCGCATTTCAATTCCAACATGGTACGATTAAAAGTTGCGTCCCCCAATGACTGAATCCGGTAATCCGCTAATTTCAATTCCAACATGGTACGATTAAAAGGAAGGAAAAATAACCAATGAGTCATATGAAATCGAATTTCAATTCCAACATGGTACGATTAAAAGATGAATAATTTAGAAAGCGTTTTTTTGCTCAATATTTATTTCAATTCCAACATGGTACGATTAAAAGGATCCTCGTCATGGGTAATACTCCCATTGATTCCTTATTTCAATTCCAACATGGTACGATTAAAAGCCGTTTGATCAGCTTATATAAATATCAGCAAATTCGGGGATATTTCAATTACAAAACCAGACTTTTATTACGCTTTTGTCGTCGATCGGCAATCATATGATTTTGCCCGGGGATCGACGACTACTTAAAATCAGCTACTTATATGTTTTTCATTATAAATTACCTACATAGGGAGCCTGATTTCGGTCGATCGACGACCTTTACAGAAAATTATCCAACTCATTCTTCTCTTTACCAATCACTTCCTTCTTGAGCCATTTTTCCTCTCTGCTCTGAAAAATGATTATCGAATCTTCTGACTTATTCATGATCTTTGAAGCTTCCGCCTTAAGTTCTTTAAGCTTTACTTCAGTAATCTCTCCTTCAAAAACGGAGTTCTGTATCCAATTAAGATACCTGCGACACAACTTCAGCATTTTAGCCACACGGCGTTCTCCAACGTCATAAACAAGGATTATATACATAGATCAGGATTGAGGATTGAGGATTGAGGGATGAGGATTGAGGGATGAGGATTGAGGGATGAGGGTTGAGGGTTGAGGGTTGAAATATGAGGATTGAGGTTAAAATTCATAATTTCTTTCGTTTGTGCCTTATTGTATTTGTTATTTTCACCAGTTCTTCCGCTTCTTGTAATAGGGGATTTATTTTTACGACCTCCATAATTTTTGATTCTAGTAGTAATTCTAACC
>JAEWAY010000006.1 GCA_023391415.1 Bacteroidota bacterium
CACGAAGGATCTGCATCTTCTGTTCTACACTAAAATGTCTTCTTGTTTTTCCCATTTCATTTACTAAATTAACTCTACTAAATTATTTCCCAAATTTAGTCCAGTTCATTAGGGGGCTAGGACAATATACAGGAAAGATCACATGGGAAATTTCTATCGAGGCTTGCTATAAACAAGTATAATCTGAAATAATAACTTCCGTTGCCAGCATATCCTTTTGAGGGGTCAGTAAAAAGATCACCGTCTTTATTGAACCGCGTGTCGATCGTTTGATTTTAAGCGTTTGAGTTTCCATAGTCGTACCAGGCATACACGACAATAAACTTGTTTTGGTCGCTTCATTAGAGTCGAGGGAAATCAATATGTGGTTCTGTTATCGGAAATTTCAACGCGCGGGGGAATAATCGGCGAGAAAAGTGATTAGCGTGGAAGTCCCTGAAAAAATAGGACTTCCTCAGGTTTTGATTATTAATTTGTTGTATTCTTTTTGTACTATGGGTGCTGATTACAAAATAGCCTCGTTTTATTTTTCCATACAGGCTAAAAACTACTGGCCCGAGTTTTTCTTGTTTATAAGCTCATCCGCGAGTTTCGGTACTCCTATACTCGCCTTTTCCTCAACCATAAAAAGATTTTGCCGGGGCGTCATGGCGGGCAGATTGGGATCGATAACATAAACAGGCGTTCCTTCCGGCACATAGTCCACCAGCCCTGCGGCGGGATATACCTGTAGCGAGGTGCCGACTACCATGAAAAAGTCGGCCTCGGAGGCGAGATGTATCGCTTTGTCCATCATGGGGACGGCTTCTCCAAACCAAACGATATGTGGGCGAAGTTGAGAGCCTTTGGCGCAATGATCGCCTTCATCGAGCGTCCAGTCTTGCAGGTCATATATGAGAGAAGGGTCCGCGGTCGAGCGGGCTTTGAACAATTCGCCATGGAGATGAAGGACATTGGACGATCCGGCTCGCTCGTGCAAATTATCTACGTTTTGCGTAATAATGGATACCTCAAAATGGTGTTCCAGTCGATGAAGCGCGTAATGAGCCTGATTGGGCTCGGCGGTCAGGGCGGCTTTCCGTCTCATATTGTAAAACTCGAGCACCAGCTTCGGGTTTTTACGCCATCCCTCCGGTGTAGCGACTTCCATTACGTCATAACCTTCCCAGAGACCGTTCGCGTCGCGAAAAGTTTGCAGACCGCTTTCGGCGCTGATTCCCGCGCCGCTCAATACGACGATTTTTTTCATTTCTAGTGGATACGGACATAAAAAGCGCCCGATGCACGGGCGCCTTTTATGTTTACTTTTTCTTTACCGCTTTGGTACTTTTCGTAGTCGTTGCTTTTTTCGACGCGCTTTTCTTCGTCGTCGTGGCGGTCGCTTTGGTCACGGACGCTTTTTTTCCGCCTCTGCCTTTCTTTTCAGGCGCTTCTTCCGCCATTTTCAGGCATTGTTCCAAGGTCAGGGAAGCGGGCTCGACATCCTTAGGTATCTTGACGTTTTTCCCAAGAGCGGAAATATAAGGTCCAAAGCGGCCATTCAGGATTTTGATATCCGGATTTTCTTCAAACACCTTGATTTCCTTTTCCGCGTCCGCCTTCCTTTTCTTTTCAATCAACTCGATACAACGGGCTTCGTCGACGCTTAAAGGATCATCGTCCTTAGTCAAGGAATAAAACTTTCCATCGTGGCGGATATAAGGGCCAAAACGGCCAATGGCTACCGTCATCGATTTGTCTTCATAAATACCGGTTTCTCGGGGAAGTTTAAAGAGTTCCAGCGCCTCGTCCAGCGTTACGGTTTCGATCAACTGGCCTTTTCTCAGGCTGGCGAATTTTGGTTTTTCGCCCTCTTCAGTTTGCTCGCCCAATTGGGCGAGTGGCCCGAAACGTCCGAGCCGGACAATGACTTTCAGACCTGTTTTAGGATCTATGCCCAGCTCACGGCCTGTATTGACCTCCGAGCGATCAATCGCTTCCGTGCTTTCCACTTTTTTATGAAAGACCTTATAGAAATTGTCGATCATGCTATCCCACTTCTTTTTTCCCTGCGCGATTTCGTCAAACTCCTTTTCGACGGTAGCGGTAAAACTGTAATTCGTGACATTGGGGAAGTATTGAACAAGGAAATCGTTCACGATCATTCCAATATCGTTAGGGAATAATTTGTTTTTTTCCGCTCCGGTATTTTCAGTTATATTTTTTCTTTTAATTCCGGATTTGTCCAGGATAAACTCCCTTAAAGCCCGTTCTTTCCCTTCCCGGCTTTCCTTGACGACATAGCCTCGCTTCTGGATGGTGGATATCGTCGGCGCGTATGTGGAAGGGCGGCCGATACCCATTTCTTCCAGCTTTTTTACAAGACTCGCTTCCGTATACCTCGCCGCGGGACGGGTGAAGCGTTCCAGCGCCCGGATCTGGTTCATGAATAGGGATTGGCCAATAGACAGAGGAGGAAGCATTCCGGATTTTTCCTCGTCATCCTCGTCTTCGTCCAATGATTCAATATATACCTTTAGAAAACCTTCGAATTTGATGACTTCACCTTTGGCTACGAATTGCTGACCGGCGGTCGAGATACCGATGGTAGCGGTCGTTCTTTCCAGTTCCGCGTCGGCCATTTGAGAGGCGATCGCTCGTTTCCAGATCAGTTCGTACAGCCGCTGCTCGTTGCGTTCTTCTCCAGCCTCATGTACGGAAAAATTTGTCGGCCGAATGGCTTCGTGCGCTTCCTGCGCCGATTCAGATTTGGTTCTATAGATTCTGCGCTGTCCGTATTCGCTTCCATATTCGCGACCGATCTCGTTTTTCGCCGATAGCAGCGCTTCCTCGGAAAGGTTGAGCGAGTCGGTACGCATATAGGAGATCTTTCCCGCTTCGTACAATCGTTGCGCGAGCGTCATGGTTTGCGCTACGCTGAAACCGAGCTTACGGCTCGCTTCCTGTTGCAGGGTAGAGGTTGTAAAGGGCGGTGCCGGAGATTTTTTGGCGGGCTTTTTTTCCAGGTTGGTAATGGAAAATTCGGCGCCCTGGCACTTCGCCAGGAACTCTTGAGCTTCTTCTTCGGTTTCAAAGCGTTCCGGAAGCTCGGCGTACAGTTTTTGTCCGTTTTCAAGCAAGAACAAGGCTGTCACGCGAAAGGCTGATTTGGCCTGAAAGCGCTCTATTTCCCGTTCCCGCTCGACAATAATCCGTACAGCGACTGATTGGACTCTGCCCGCGGACAAGCCGGTTTTTATTTTTTTCCAGAGGATCGGCGAAAGCTCGAAACCTACCAGACGATCCAGTATCCGACGGGCTTGTTGCGCGTATACCAGGTCGAGGTCGATACCCCTGGGGTTTTGTATCGCGTTGAGGATCGCGTTTTTGGTAATTTCCCTGAAAACGATCCTCCGTGTCTTTATATCGTTTAGGTCTAGTGTTTCTTTCAGATGCCAGGAAATGGCTTCTCCTTCACGGTCGTCGTCCGTCGCCAGCCAGACCGTTTCCGCCTCCTTGGATAGTTTCTTCAGTTGTTGAACGACTTCTTTCTTATCGGCCGAGACTTCATAAGTGGGTTTGAAGCCATGCGCTATGTCGATGGCTTTATCGCCTTTTGCCAGATCCCGGACATGCCCGTAGCTGGATTTGACCACAAAATCTTTACCCAGATAACCTTCTATGGTTTTCGCCTTCGCGGGAGACTCAACAATTACAAGATTTTTAGTCATAAACTATTTTATTCTTCTTTTCCAGATGGGTTCAAATATGTGGATTTTTTCGTATAAAATGCAAATATTAAAACGTCCCGAGAACATTTAATTTCTAATTTTGATTTTTACCTGATAAAGCGAGATAGCTAACAATTTGTTCTATGCGGTATAATTTGTATTTGCTGAGACATGCCAAGTCGGACTGGTCCGTATCCGGTCAAAAGGATATTGACCGGGAGCTCAACAACAGGGGAGGCAACGACGCCCCGAGGATAGGCAGAAAACTATATGATTTGGGAGTAAATCCCGACATGATCATATGCAGCCCCGCGCGTCGTACGAAGATGACGGCCATGTATGTCTGCGAGCAGCTACACTATGATATGGACAGGATAGTCTATAATGAAGATATCTACGAAGCGAGCACGCGGACCCTGCTCCATGCGATCAATGGATTTGACAGGGCCTGGTCATCGGTAATGATGATCGGACACAATCCCGGTTTTACTTATCTGGCGGAGTATCTTTCCAAGCGGGAACTTGGCAATATCCCGACTTCGGGGGTAGTGAACCTCGAGTTTGAGGCTGATGGATGGGAGGAGCTTTCCGGGGGGGCGGCTACCGTCAAGTGGTTTATATATCCCAAAATGCTTACATAAATCATCAGCCGGCGTCTCCCGCTGATGATTTATGTACAATGTTTCCGGTAGTAGTTGAGCCATCTACCACATCATATTCCTCTGTCGGAAATAATTTTCCTTTAAGGTAAGAAAGTTCTGGGGTTGAAGGTTGACCGCTTCCACTGGTTTGGTTAGATAAGCAAGTACGTTTTTATAAGTGGTAGACCGGATTATATCGTTTGGGTCCGAAGATGAGGTGACTATGGAAAATTGGCATTGTTTGAAAACTCTGGGATGCAGCTCCTGACTCATCTTGTCGATGAGCTCAAAACCATTGTATTTAGGCATATTGAGATCCAGAAAAATCATCTCCGGCAAGTCAGCGCTTTGAGGAGCCTGACTTTTAAACCAATCAAGGGCGATAGCTGGTCCTTCAAAAACAATAACGTCTTTCGCGAATTTGGAATAATGTATAGCCTGCTTCAACAACAAAATGTCAATAGGATTATCCTCAATTAAGCAAACTTTACCAAAATAATAATTATCCATAAAGTTATATCAGCGATGGGTATGACAGATGCGTACTTTTACGCCATAGACGAGATAAAGTTGTTGACGAACAAAGTTAAATCGTTACAAATCGGTACTATGTGGATAAAAAATTGAAGAATAGTAATTTTATCTTCAATAGATTGGTTTTAAGTTTCTGGTTGTTAGTATATTGTTTTTTGGAAAAAATATTTATCTAATTATCGCCTGGAAAACCCTGATCGGCAAGGTTGGTTCTAATAGATTGATTGTAAATTGATAATGTGTTTTGTTTCGGCGTTATAGTGGTCCGCGTGTTTGAAGACTATGGCTGACTTTCGTAGCGCCTGATTAATGAGCGAGATCGTTCCCCCTCGAAGAGAGATGGTGGGGCCGGGTGTTTAGGAATGTCGCGTTGCTGAGGGTGCTAAAAACAAAAAAGGTCCGTTTCTAGCGGACCCCATAATTTCGTTTGTTGCTTTTTGTATTTCTGGCGGCTTGCTTTCTTCGTTTTTCAGCGGTCTTTTCCGCTTTCTTTCGCGTCACCTCGTTTCTTTTCGCCTTTACTTTCCGTTCTTTTTCAATTTTCTTCATGTAGTCTTTGTATGCCTTGCTTTGCGTCGCGTCCTGATTGAGCGCGTCAAGGTCCTTTTGACTTCCCATGCCTTTCCGCTTTTCCTTCTTTACTTTGACCTTTTGAGACTTCGTGCCGCCTTCGTCCTGGGAGAAGGCTTGAAATCCCAATAAAAGAAAGAACGAAAATAACGTGATAAACAAAGGTCGATTCATGAAAAAGGAAACTGTTTGGGTCAAATATAACGAGATATAATTTATTTTATACCTCTTGCTTCTAATTTTCCATAATCGTGATTACGGCTCTTCGGTTCATCCAACGATTTTCCGGATTATCCGTGCCATCAGGATTTTCATTGGGCGCCAATGGCTCCGACTCTCCATAACCTTGTCCGGACATACGTTTTCTGTTAACGCCTTTCTTGGCCATGTAGTCAATGATAGAGCGGTAACGTTTTTTACTTAGGTTAAGGTTATATTCCTCGCTTCCTTTGCTATCGGTATGCGCCGCGATAAATATGGTCAGTTCCGGATATTTTGTCAGTAGCCGGGCGAGACTGTCCAGGCTACCTGAGTGTTTTTCGATAAACTTGGTATCGTCGAAATCATAGTTTAGAACGATTTTCAGCTCTCCGGAAAATTCTCTGGTCGGCATATCCTTGCTTTGAGTCCGGGTTTTCTGAGCTTCAAGTTCCTTGTATAGTTTTGAAACCGTATGGGAATGCTCGCTTTCCATGTCGTTTATTTCGTTCCGCGCTTCCGTTTCCATGGCTAGGGTTACAGCGACGGAGTCCGCGTCACGATCAAAATAAAAGTCGATATTCGCCAGTATAAAATCGCGGGCGCGGATTTCTTCACTTGAAACGAGATTGGTATCCGGAACAAAAGTCTTGTTTAGAATCCGCCCCGCCGCGCTTTGGAAGAGAAACAGAATCGTGTCTTTCTCATGTACCGCTATTCCCAGATAGGTTTTATCGGGTTGTATCAGAAAGCTGTGCTGAGATACAGGAAGCTCTTTATACCTACCCGCCTGAATGATGGTGTTTTCCGTCGCGGAAACCGGTTTCTCTCCTGTACGTGTCAGATTGTTGATGATTGATTTATTGATACGAACGGCGGAATCCGCGGATAAGTGGACCGTGTATCCCACAGAGTCTCTTTTTATCTCGTATTCATCATGAGCGCGGTACGCTTTTTCGGGAAATATCGCGTCGGGTTTTTCGAAAAGCCGCAGGGTAGCGTCCGCCAAAGTGATTTTTTCTTCCCAGCCTGTATACGCGTTGAGTTTCGCCAGCATCAGATTCTGGCTGAAGGCGTAGCTATAGATATCGTCGCAACAGGTTTCACTGGTAAGATGGTATCCTTCCGGACGATTGGATACCAGGAATCCAGCGTTCCGGTCTCCTCTGATGGAAAAGTAGGAGTCGTCGACACGCGTATTGAGGGGTTTTCCCATATTGACCGGAGTAGTCCAGGTGTTGAACGCTCCCAATGATCTGAAAATATCATAGCCGCCATACCCATAATGGAAATTGGAGCTAAAATACAAATGGCCGGAAGTGCTGTCGTAAAATGGTGTAATCTCATCCCGCGGCGTATTGATGTCTTTGCCCAGGTTGATAGGGCTTCTGTATCCGGCTTTGGGGTCGATGACTGAGCACCATAGATCCAGACCACCTCGTCCGCCCGGTCGGTTCGAAGTATAAAACAACACTTCGAACTTTCGCCCTTTGTTGTCGACCATGGCGATATGGGGCTGTGTAGAGGTATAACCCTTTCGGTTAATGGAGGCCGGAAGTTTTTTGGGCTTGGAGAACCGTTCATTCTCATACCTGCTTACATAAATATGACAACGGACGCTTCCGGAGCCGTCGTCGACGCATCTGGTGAAGTAGAATCGTTTTTTGTCCGGACTAAACGCGCCGTTGGCGTTGTTTTCAAATACGGAGTTTACATTGGGAAGCAGGGAGTTCGTGCCCCAGGTAGAGCCGTCAAAACTTGAACTATATAGTTTCACTACATGATGGTGCGCTTCATCGGGATCAACGACCAATACCGAATCGGCTTGCAGCGAGGAATACACCATGATGGAGTCTGATAATAGGGAGGGAGCGAAGTCGCTGTACGCGGAGTTTATATTGTCTCCAAGGTGCGTGATGGTGTACGGAGACATGCCGGATTGGTTTTTCCGGGCCCATTTACATGATTCGATCTCGTTTTCCGCGAACTTCTTGTAGGATTCCCTTCTGTTTTCACGGTATTTGCTTTGCGCGAACTTTCTGAAAGCGTTTTCCGCTTCCTGATATTTTTCATTGTATTTCAGACATTCAGCGTATCGGAACAACGCGATGGTGACGGTCTTGTCGCCATCCATGTCCACATGCTTTTTATACCATTGCTCCGCGTTTTTATAATCCCGCGAAAAGAAATAAGCGTTGGCCAGTTCAAGGATGAATTTTTTATTGCCCGGATGAGCGTCTACTAGTTCACGCATATGATTTACGGCGTTGTAATAACTGCCTTTGCTGACCATGGACGCGCCTACCTGGTGTTTTTTGTCCGGACTCAGATTGCGGACAGGTCGTTCCTGGGCTACTATGGAGGGGATGGTAAGGCTAAATAGTAGAATGAAAAATGAAAATGCTTTCACTGTGCAACGTTTTTTTAAAAGAATTTACAAGGAACCGTATGTTGATAAGGCAGCGCTCTTTTCAAAAAGCCATAATAGGTAAGAACAATCTCGAACGCGCCGATTCTCGCGTGCTCTTTTACCTCCGGAGAATCCCGTATATCGAGCAGTGAGCTTTGTGTAGCGTCATAGCTGATACCAATATGCAGGTTGTGGTATTTTAGTCCTCCATATAGGATCAGCGCGTCCTGAAACCTTGTCGATACACCCGCCTGAAGTAATATATGGTCGGGATTGGGAGTCAGTGAGTATTCGAGCATCGCGCCCATATTGATATTCCGGGCTCTGGTCTGGGTCATAAGCATGATTTCCGGACGTAGATACAACCGATGGATTAATAGCTGTCTCGCTCCAATTTGGATAAGTCCTCTGTTTTTTAGCTTGTTTAGGTCGTTTTCGAAAGTCGCGTCCGCGAAATTTTCCTTCGGTTTCAATAGATTGAAGAATGAAATTCCCGCGTGAATATCGGTTGACGGAGTAAGCCGGTAACTATAAAACAGGCCGGCGTTCATGTTGAAATAGCTAAATGAGTTTGTGATCCCGTTTTCACCGGACGCGGCGGATGGAGTAACCTGATAGTCGATAATCTGACTTCCAAAATAAAAACTGGAATAGTCGACCCTCTTCTGAACCATGCCAAACTGCGCTCCCAGAGATAGTTTATGTCTTTTTTGAGTATCCAGTGTCTTTATATAGCTCAAAGAACCGTAGAACGAGTTGTTGGTAAACGTTTCGCTGCCCATCTGATCGCGGAATACGAGTAGGCCTACTCCGATTTTATCGCCTTTTATCGCCGGAGGCGAAAGATTGACGTCTCCCCCAAACGCGATGGTTGAAAAAGTCGCGTTCGCCTGCCGCCACTGATCACGATATATCGCGTTGAGGCGAAAATCCTGCTTCATAAAACCAGTCAGCGCTGGATTTGTCACGAGTGGAGTATTAAAAAACTGGGAAAAGTGAATATCCTGACCGATGGAGATCAGATTCACGGAAATAAACAAAATTATGGTATAGAAAACGTTCATTTGCTATCTGATTAACGCGATTTTTCCGCTGTGTGTGATGATTTGCTGATGATAGTCGCGCGCCTTGATGTAGTATACATAAGAACCAATGGGTTGTTCACTGCCCCTGAAGGTTCCATCCCATACCGCGTTCAGGTCGTCGCCTCCGTCAAAAACCAGTTCGCCCCAACGATTGTATACTCTGAATTCCAACAACTCTTCAATGCCTTTATAAAAGAGATGAAGTCCGTCGTTTATGCCATCGCTATTGGGACTGAAAGCGGTTGGAAGAAGCAGGTAGACTTTTAAATCGAGTGATTTACGCGCCGTATCGCTACATCCAAACTCGTTGTACGCGATTTGCTGGATCGGCGCTTCCTGAAAGTCGATAGGATAGGTATGTTCCGGATTATTGAAGGCGGGATCGGCAATCGTCAGACTGTCGCCGTCTCCCCATATCCAGAGCCATCGGATAGCGCCCATCGACTCGTCAAAGAACTGAATAGGACGACCGGATATGAGGTTGTTCTCGATGTAGTGGAAGCCGGCGGATGGCACTGGGTTAACCACGACAGTCTTGGTAACGGTATCGGCGCATTGGGAAACACTGTCTACTACATAAAGCTTTACATCATACGAACCTTCATGCTCATAGGTATATATCGGATCGCGGGCGTAGCTCGTGTCGCCTTCGTTCAGAATCCAGGTCAGATAATCGATCGAGCTTCCGTCCACCAGGGTCTTTGATTGGTCAAAGAAGTAGACGGGCTGGCCGACGCAAACCGGTTCGATGGCCGTAAAGTCGGGCTGGGGAAGCGGATAGATATAGATTGGCATGGTCGTATCTCTACGGCAATTGTAGGTATTGTTGATCAGCTCGACCCGGACGTTGTAGGAGCCTTCTCGGGAATAGATATGAAATGGAGTAAGTCCTGTGGAAGTCTGGTTTTCGGGATCCGCGAATGGGTCGCCGAAGTCCCAGAATATGTCGTCTACCATCCCTTCGACCACTTCCTGGCAGGTATAGAAGAAATACGTTTCGCGGGTGGCGCAGAGGTTGTCGGGACATATGATCGGATCGGGCATTTTGCCAATGCTTTTCATCTCCGATTTGCTAAATACGCAGCCGTCCTCATTGGTGGCGCTATAGGTAACTTTATATTGTCCAGGCTCGGATAGGAAAAAGATCGTATCCTTCGAAAACTCGTCAAATAGCTCATAGTGATCGCCACCCGGTCCATGCGAATGATCGTATCGCTCAATCCGCCACACCAATGTACTGACAGGCTTTCCACTCAAAAGACTGGACGCGAGTGTCAGCGTATCGTCGGTGCATCCGCCCCTGAGCTCGGGATTGACCGCGAAGTGTTCAAAGATATCTACGGTATCCTTGAACACTCGTTCGCAACTTAAAGTATCCCTGTCCAGAAGACGATTGTACATCATGTGTAATGAAAACACATGGGATTTGCCCGCTGAGTCAACCGGGAAACGGTAGTTTTGATCAAAATAGAATTCTCCGTCGGCGTTTCGCTTCAGGCGCACGGTCTTGTTGGAGGAGCTGTCGTTGTCGGCGCGTACGATCACTTTGTCGTTGACTTTCCAGATGAGCGAATCAATATATTGTCCTCTTGGACTTTCCAGTTTGATCAGGTCGTAGGAACACAGTATGGTCGGATCGACGACAAAATGTTCTTCGGGAAGCACTTGCTTTATTTCATGCTCATAGCTTCCCTCGCATCCAGCTCTGTCGCGGATCGTCAAGGTGGCTTTATAGACACCATCCAGCGGATAGCGGTATTTGACGCTTTTTCCGTTCGCCGTAAAGTCCTTTATCTCTCCATTGCCAAAATCCCAACTCCAGTGTTCTACTCCCCAATGGCTAAAGGCTTTTTCCGTAAATAAAAGAGAATCGTTTTCATTACAATAAAGTGTCGGAACATAATATGTCTCCAGAGGGTCCATTACATATCGGTAGATGATGGTATCGCAACCAAGGGAGTCATAGATCCGAACAGCTATAGTGTCTATTTCCTCGACTACCAGGGAGTCGACGTCCCTGAGCCCTGTCGACCATATGTACTTGACCGGAGAAGTACCGCCAGCGGTATCGATCAGGTGAAATACATTTCTGGGGTTGTCGCAGTTGTAATAGCTCGAAGGTTCAAATATTCTCCCATAAGGGTTGTCGTATATGTATATGTCTTTGGATAGGGAGCTTTTACAGTTGTACTCATTGGTAATGGTTACTGTAACGCTATGCCAGCCCGTATCGCTGGGAACCCAGCTCGCCGTGAGGTACCCGGGATCGCCGGGAAAATATATGGGACGAGGATATCCGGTTCCGAACCGTTGAAGGTAGACAGTCGCGCCATTTACCTGAATGTGGTATTCTTTTATTCCGCAGATTTCGGCGGTACTGGCGTCAAGGATATAGAGCGGTTTGTGTTTGCAGGAGTCCAGCTTGACAAAGTCGACTTCCGGCTTGTCGCATACTTTGACGGTTTTGGTAATACTGCTTTTACATCCCTCGGAATCCTCGATATCCAGAGTTACATCGAAACTGCCTCCTTTGGTAAAAACGTGTGTGGGGTGCTGTAGCGTGGAAGTATTTTCGGCGTCGCTTTCAGGGTCGCCAAAATCCCAGTTCCATTTTACGATAGTTCCATTGGAGGAAGTAGATTGGTCGGTGAAGGGAATATAATCGTTCGCGCATTGGATAGGGAAGGAGAAAGCCGCTTCGGCCGAACTATGCATGTTGAATATGTCGGACGAGTCGGTACAACCATTGGCGTCGGTCACATGAAGGTAGTAATATCCCGCGCCTTTGGTAATTGTAGGGTCGCGCTCTCCTGTACTCCATAAGTAGGTATAAGGTTCCAGGCCGCGGGTGATGGTTGGCACAATCCGCTTGGTCGTATTGCAGGGAATAGCTTCGCTGGCGGGGAGCGAAACTCTGGGAAGCGCGTTGACCTTGATCTCATAGGTGACGGTTGTTTGTCCTACGATGGGGCAGTTGTTGTCTTCCGCCGTTACGGTAAAGTAATACGACCCGCCTGTCGTTCCTCGGGGTATATCCCAGCAAAATTCCCCTTCGGGATTGGTAGACGCGGCGCCGGCGGTAAAGCGGGCCCCCGGTATCCCGAAGTTCCATGAAAGCTTTACTTCCTGTCCATCCGGGTCGCTGGCTTTTATTTGCATGCAGGCTTCTTCGCCGGCGCAGATTTCTATTACTTGAGGATTCAGGATTGGATTAGCGTTGCTCAGGTCTCTGGCGATTAGTTGGATATCTCTCATGACGCTCCCGATAAGTTCGCCGTCGCGATACTCTTCTACCAGGATAGCCGTCACGGAAGTCTCCTCACGTGTCGGGCTGATCGCGATCGCTCCACTTTGCGGATCTATAGAGAAGGCCGGACTGGATGTAAGAGGGTTGGTCGCGTTAAACGGAGGCTTGTACTCTACAAGACCATTTTTTTTGGAGCGCGGAGTTATTGTTTTATAAGTGATGCGGTCTCCGTCTTCCTCCCGCACTCCGGGGCTTAGGTAACTGCTTTCGTTGAGGGTGATGAACGAAACCGGCATATTGCCAAACTCCGGGGAGTTATTGTTCTCGAATCGCAGGTTGTTTAGTCTGGCTTCAATATATATCCCCGTTGTTTGCGGATTGACGATATTGGTGATGCTGGCGTTTCTGAATTCATCCAGGCGGCTCCAGCTAAATACCCAGTCGGCGCATTGGGAAGGAAGATCGACTATGCCTTTATATACATGCCGCTCTATGCCGATTTCCTGTCCTCCCTGGCATATGGATGGCCTGGTGGGGCATACGGGGCTGATCTCCTCTTTGTGCACTGGGTTGACCCTGAAAGAGTTTTGTATGTTGCAACTGATCGAGCCATAGTCGATCTGGTATTGGGAAGCTACATTCTGACCGGCGCAGTCCCGGTATATGTCAAGGGTAAACTCATATCGGTTACCACTTATATGTTTGTAGGTGATATCGGCGCCAACGATATGGGTGGCGTAAGAAAGCCTGAGTGTAAGCAAAAGCATGAGTGACGCCAGACATACAAGTTTTTTCATTCTGTTTAAGTTAGGTGAAAAACAGATTTTATATTTTTCTCCAGGCGAAAATAAGAAAAAAATAAAATTAAAAAATAAAATAGTAGAGCCCATAAGGGCTTTACTATGAATATGCCGACTATAAATAGTGTTTAATATATGATTTTTCTCGCGTGCGTATTTTGTTTTTCCTTTTTTCGATTCTCTTTGCTCAGAATAACCGGGAAGCGTCTTTGTACTTTTACATCTTTTTGTTTTTGAGGATTTCGTCCCGCTCTTTGCTCTTTGCGCTTCGCTCGGGCGATACCCTGTTCATATTTCCAGTTTTCTAGTCGTACTTTCCGGTCTTTGGGAGGTAGCTGCCTGGATTTTAGTCTGAATTCCCGTCGCGTTACTTTCCCGTCATCGACTATTTGTTGGGCGGAACCCGTATATGACAGCAGGCTCAATAAACCGATAAACAATAATATGTGCTTCATAGCCCCCTCCGTTACGTCTTCTTTTATAAAACCGGCTACCTGTTTTTTTGTTAAAAACCCCCTAGATACGCGGAAATGTATGAAGTTCCTGATCGCTTTTGCAATATTCTCTGGAATTTTTTCAATTGAAATCATAGCTTTGTATCATGTGGCCCGCTATAAAAAGATCTTTATTGATTATCCTTTGCCTGATTTCGGCCTGGTCCGGTTATAGTCAGCATGCGTCGATTCTGTGGGAAATTTCTGGAAAAGAATTGGCGGAGCCTTCCTACTTAATGGGAACGATTCATATTGGCGACAGTCGGGTTTTTGAATGGAATGATAGTCTGATGATTTGTTTGGAACGCTGTCGGGTGATGGCGGGAGAATTGCAAATGAACGATATCAATCCTCAGGAGCTCGCCCAGGCTATAAAAATGCCCGGAGATACGACACTCTTGTCGCTGATTGGCAAGAAAAACTATAAAATGGTCAGGAGATACGTCAAAAAACGCTGCGGAACCATGGTTTCGATGGTGATAAACAGAATAAAGCCTGTATACACTATGCTGTTTATCAGCCAGGGAAAAGAAGGGCTCAAACCAGGAAAGGGAGAGGTGGAAGAACGTGAGGCGCTTGATTTGTATTTGCAGAATATGGCCATTGACCGGGGTATGGCCGTTGTCGGACTGGAGACGCCGAAAGAACAGCTTATGGCGCTTGAAGCTCTGTCGCTTCAGGAACAGGCGGAGTTGTTACTCGAAAGTATAGGAGACGCGGGGACATCGTCGGCGGGTGATCCGATGGAAGGGATGATTCAGGCTTATCTATCTCAGGATCTGGATAGCCTGTATCGTTTGTTTGTAGACGAAGGGCTTCCGGAAAAACTGATGGAATCGCTTATTTACCGGCGTAATACCATTATGTTTGACCGTATGAGGCCATTGATGCGCGAAAATCCTGTTTTTGTCGCGGTAGGAGCCGCGCATCTCCCGGGAGAAAAAGGGCTTATTCAGTTGTTGCGCGATAATGGATATACCCTTAGACCTGTCAATTGCAAGGTCGAGTAGGCGTTTGCTTTTAAACACATACGTAAAATAGAATACAAAAAAGTGGAGAAAAATTATTCTGCGATTATCGCTGAGGAGCTCAACCTAAGAGACGTTCAGGTTGTGGCGACGATCAGGCTGCTGGATGAAGGGGCGACTGTGCCTTTTATCGCCCGATACAGAAAAGAGGTTACCGGTAGTCTGGATGAAGTAGCTATTACCGCGATCAGGGAGCGAAACCAGCAGCTTATTGATCTGAACAAGAGGCGGGAAGCTATAATAAAATCATTGACGGAGCAGAACGCTCTTACGGATGAGCTAAAGCGAAAAGTGGATAAGGCGGCGACCATGTCGGAGCTGGAAGATATTTACTTGCCATACAAGCCCAAAAGAAGGACAAGAGCGACTATCGCGAAGGAAAAAGGCCTGGAACCACTGGCTGATACGATTTTCGCGCAGGAGCGAGTAGATCTGGACGCTCTGGCCGCTCAGTATATCAGCTCGGAAAAAGGGGTGGAAAGCGTTGAGGAAGCGCTTGCCGGCGCCCGTGATATCATAGCGGAAAAGGTAAACGAGGACAGTGAGGCGCGGAGCAAGGTGAGGGAGCTTTTTTATAAGACAGGAAGAATTCGCTCATCGGTAATTCCGGGTAAGGAAGAAGAGGGACAGAAATATAAAGACTACTTTGACTGGGAAGAAGCGATCGATAAAATACCCTCGCATCGTATGCTGGCCATGAGAAGAGGAGAAAAGGAAATGATTCTCAGTCTGGAAATCGCTCCGGAAGACGAGGACGCGCTGGATCTTCTGGAAAGGCAGTTTGTAAAAGGTTCGGATAGCGCGGCGAGACAGGTCCAGTTGGCGGTAAAGGATAGCTATAAGCGTCTTCTGAAACCCTCAATGGAAACGGAAGTGCGTTTAGGTTCCAAGGGCAAGGCGGATGAAGAAGCGATTCGGGTATTCGCGACCAACGCCAAGCAGTTGCTGATGGCGCCTCCGCTTGGACAGAAACACGTGCTGGCGATTGATCCTGGCTTCCGAACAGGTTGTAAAGTGGTAGTGCTCGACAGGCAAGGCAAGTTATTGCATTATGAGGCGATGTTCCCCAATGAGCCGCAGAAGCAAATCGCGAAGTCGGAAGCCGCGTTGCGCCATTTATGCGAGGAATATCAGGTAGAAGCGATAGCGATTGGAAATGGCACGGCGAGTCGTGAAACGGAAGCGTTTGTCAAAAAATCCGGCATACCCTCTTCCATACCTGTGATCGTGGTCAATGAAAGTGGCGCTTCCATATACAGTGCCTCGGACGTAGCCAGAGCCGAGTTTCCGGATCATGATGTGACGGTCCGGGGGGCGGTTTCTATCGGCAGGCGGCTGATGGATCCGCTGGCGGAACTGGTAAAGATTGATCCTAAGTCCATTGGAGTAGGGCAATACCAGCACGATGTCGATCAGAATGGCCTCAAAAATATCCTGACGGATACGGTGATGAGTTGTGTAAACGCCGTAGGAGTAGAAGTAAATACGGCCAGTAAGGAGATCCTGACATATATTTCGGGGCTTGGGCCTACACTCGCTCAAAACATCATTGACTTCCGTGACCAGAACGGTCCTTTCAAATCGAGGGAAGCCCTAAAAAAAGTACCGAGAATGGGAGACAAGGCTTTTGAACAGGCGGCGGGGTTCTTGCGGGTTCGTGAAGCGGCGCATCCGCTTGATTCGAGCGCGGTGCATCCGGAGTCTTATTATATAGTGGAGAAGATGGCGGCTGATTTGGAGGTAGACGTGAAAGCATTGCTTGAAGATAAAAATCTGCGCCGGAAGATCGATATCAAAAACTATGTAACAGACAAGATCGGTATGCCGACTTTACAGGATATTCTGTCCGAATTGGATAAGCCAGGGCGAGATCCCAGGGAAAAGTTCGAGTTATTCCAGTTCGCGGATGGTATCGAAAAAATGGAGGATTTGCGTCTGGGTATGAAGTTGCCGGGTATTGTTACCAATATTACCAAATTCGGGGTGTTTGTAGATATTGGCGTCCATCAGGACGGGTTGGTGCATGTAAGCCACCTGGCGAACAGGTTTGTGGCGGATCCGGCGGAAGTGGTCAAGGTACATCAACCGGTGCAAGTGACCGTATTGGAGGTGGATATGCCAAGAAAAAGAATCAGTCTGTCTATGCGGGACGACGCGGAAACCGCTTCAAAGTCGGGAAAAACGGGTAGTAAATCGGATAGTAAGAATATTAAGAAAGCCGCGAAAGAGGAGGAAGGGGATTTTCAGAGCAAGCTGGCGATGCTGAAAGGAAAATTCAAGAGCTAAGAAAGGCGAAATAGAATAAAAAAAGAAGGGGCTGTTTAATGATGAACAGCCTCTTCTTTTTTATCTGTTTTTTTGAGAAATAAACGTTCTTTGGTTTAAGCCTGGCCATGATGGCCGAAGCGCCCGTCTGCAATTAGACTCTTTCAGACGCTGTTTTTACTTCCTTTACGTCTTTTTTCATGTATGTAGGACATGTATAGTGACGGCAGGAAGAAAATCCGATAACAACCAGAGTAAATAAGAATAGTCTAAGTTTCATGATTCAATAACGTTTAGGTAATAGCACTAGATTTATCGTTTCAATTACGCGTTCTTATCTTCAAAGTTACAATAAAAAACAATAAAATTCTTATTTCATTGTTAATTTTCCATTAATAAAGATAGAGTTGCATTATTCAAAGACTCTTCTATTAACGAAGAATCTTTGAATAAGTTATATTTTTTTTATTGAAGAGCGGCTACCCCGGGTAGTGTTTTGCCTTCCATGTATTCCAGAAGGGCGCCTCCACCGGTTGATACGTAGGAAACTTCATCGCCAAATCCAAGGTTGTTGATCGCCGACGCGGAATCTCCGCCGCCTATCAGGGAGAACGCGCCATTTTGAGTGGCCTTTACGACCGCCTTCGCTACCGCTACCGTACCTTTTTCAAAGTTGGTCATTTCAAACACGCCCATCGGGCCATTCCATAATACGGTCTTTGAATTTTCAACGATTTCGGAAAACTTCGCCGCGGTTTTAGGGCCGATGTCCAATCCCATCCAGTCTTCCTTGATGTTTTTACTGTCGGATATTTCAATGTTGGCGTTGTTGTCAAACTTGTCCGCGATCACGGTGTCTTCGGGTAAGACCAAATTGACACCTTTGTCTTTCGCTTTTTTAATCAGTTCTTTAGCGAGGTCTATTTTGTCGAGTTCGACGATGGAAGTACCGATATTTCCGCCAAGGGCTTTGGTAAAGGTATAGGACATGCCGCCTCCGATGATCAGATTGTCTACTTTGTCCAGCAGACGTTCGATAATGAGAATTTTGTCGGATATTTTAGCCCCGCCCATGATAGCGGTATAAGGCTTTTGAGCGTTGCCAAGTACTTTTTCAGCGTTTTCCAGTTCCGCCTGCATTACATATCCGCATACCTTGTCCGCGAAAAACTGGGCGATGACCGCGGTGGAAGCATGCGCTCTGTGAGCGGTTCCGAACGCGTCGTTGACATATACATCGCCATAGGCGGCGAGTTTTTGAGCGAAGTTCTTGTCTCCTTTTTCTTCTTCTTTATAAAAACGAAGGTTTTCCAAAAGCAGGATTTCTCCGGGTTTCAGGGAAGCGGCAAGTTTGGCGGCTTCCTCTCCGATACAATCCGGCGCGAAATGAACTGTCGTTTTAAAAGCCTTCTCAAGATAAGCGATTAAATGCTTTAATGAATATTTTTCGGAAGGCCCGTCTTTCGGACGTCCCAGGTGCGACATAAGGATAGCCGAGCCTCCGTCTTTCAGGATTTTGTCAACAGTAGGAATGACCGCTTTAAGTCTGGTATCGTCCGTTATCTCGAACTTGTCATTCAGGGGCACGTTGAAGTCGACTCGTATCAGCGCTTTCTTTCCGGAAAAATTATAGGTGTCTACTGTTTTCATTATTTTTTTATTTGATAAAAAGATCGTTTGTAAAAATAAAAAAAAGGCGGAACAAGCGCCGCCTTTTTTATTCAAAATCATTTTTTATGAATTATTCCCCATGCATCCAGGCCTTTTTAGTCAGAAGCTCGTCTTCGCTTTCTCTCACATCGGGATCATCTACGCAACAGTCAACGGGACAAACGGCGGCGCACTGTGGTTCTTCATGAAATCCGGCGCATTCCGTACATTTGCTGGATACAATATAGTAAAACTCTTCCGAGAGCGGTTCCATAAACGTAGCCGCGTCCATAGTGGAACCATCTTCCAGTTCAATTTCCGACAACTGAGTACCAACCGCGTAATTCCATTGAGCGCCACCCTCATAGATAGCTGTATTAGGGCATTCCGGCTCGCAGGCTCCACAATTGATACACTCGTCTGTAATCATTATAGCCATAGTATCGCCTCCAGTTTAATTGAAGGAACAAAATTAGGGACAAAATGGTTCGTAACAAACTTTAATTGCTGATTTTTCCTTTATTTTGCCCTTATGGAATTAAGGGAACGAGTAAACGCTTTCATTGAGTTGGGAAACCGGCTTCGTTGTCTGGATGATTCGATATTGAATCAGTGGGCCGGGGAAGCGAACGCCGCGAACAAATGGTTTACCGAGGATACGGTCCGGTTGGCGGTCGGGAATATCGCCGATATGCTGAGTCCGGACAAAACGCGGGAATGGATAAGCCGGTACGACAAGTTCGCTGGGGAAAGCCGGCGAATTGGCCTGGTACTGGCCGGCAATATTCCCATGGTCGGACTGCATGACGTTATTTGCGTCCTCATATCCGGACATACGGCGGAAATAAAACTAAGCGCTCAGGACGCGGTTTTAATTCCCCGATTACTGGAGCTTTTGACGCGGGTTGAATCCCGTTTTGAAAATCATGTCCATCTTGTTCAGAGACTAAACGGCTCGGACGCGTATATCGCGACTGGTTCGGATAACACTTCCCGGTATTTCGATTATTATTTTGCCGGCAAACCGCATATTATACGGAGAAACCGTACGTCGGTAGGAGTAATCAACGGCTTTGAGAGCGCGTTGGACATCGCCAGGCTGGGGGAGGACATCTTTACGTATTTTGGGCTTGGATGCAGGAATGTGGCAAAACTATATCTCCCGGAGGGATATGATCCGACCGGGCTGTATAAAGCGCTTGAATCATTTTCCCATGTCGTGGATCATAACAAGTACGCCAACAATTATGAATATACCCGGGCGATTTATCTGTTGAAAAATATTCACTATTACGACAATGGGTTTTTATTGTTAAAAGAGGACGAAGCGCTCGCTTCGCCGGTCTCCGTCGTGTATTATGACTATTACCATTCGCGGGAAGAATTAAAGCGAAAGCTGGAATTAAACGATCAGAAAATTCAGGTCATAGTTTCATCGGACGGCTGGTGGCCCGGATCGGTACCTTTTGGTCAGGCGCAGAAACCAGCGTTGTGGGATTACGCGGACAAGGTGGATACGATGGCGTTTTTAGCAGGTTTATAAAAAAGGAAAAGCGTTCTTAGAACGCTTTTCCTTTTTTATAGCTTATCGAACGATTTCTACCCAGCCTTTATATACTTTGCCGGATTTTAGCTCCAGTTCGTAATAATATATTCCATCCTCTTCACGCGCGCCATCCCAGGAGTTGTCGTAGTTGTCGGAGCGATATACTACGCTACCCCAGCGGTTTACTACCAATAACTTTGACCGGTAGGGCAGGCCGGTGATATAAAATGTTTCATTGGCTCCATCGCCGTTTGGAGTAAACAAGTTGGGTATGGCGAACCTTGTCTTTATTTCAATGCCCGGAAATGTCACCAGACAATTATTCTGGTCCTTCAGATATACGGTATATTGACCTGTTGGCAGGTCTTCCAGATACGCGGTATTGCCGAGGATAATTTCCCAGGCGGCGCTGTCGAGGCTGGTCTGGTATGGTTCCGTCCCTCCTTTGATATCGCTCAGGATTATCGAACCGGACGTATTGTTGTTGACTGTAGTCGCTTCCGCGGAAAGGGGTAGCGGCGCCCGAATCGCGATGGTATCATACGGAATAGAGTCATAGGAGCGAGTCTCTTCATTGAAAAGGTAGTAATTCTTTATAGCGTAGGTACAAAGCTGATCTTGTATGGTCAGGAAGTAGTCTCCGTAACTTAAGCTGTCGAATACAGGGGACGCTCTGTAGGTCAATTCATTGTCGAGACTGAACAGATAGGAAGGTCTTCCTCCTGTAACCGAATCGATGGCGATGACGCCGGACGAGTCGATCCCGCAGATGTTGGCTTGTAATGAAACATATACTTTGGGATTGGTTTCGTTGTGGATCAGGACGTTCTTTCCGCTTATGCATTGTTTTGAGTCCATCACGACGATCCGGTGCAATCCGCTTACAAGACCACTGATCGTGTCGCCCGCCGCGTCTATGCTGATGGGAGCTTTCGAATCAAGTGTGTATGAATAGGGCGCTACTCCTCCTTTAATGCCAAACAATCGTATTTCTCCGTCTTCGTTCTGGCAGGTTTCGTCAACCGTATTTACCTCATAGCGGATCTCCATCGGTTGGTTGATGATAATATCGCGGATATACATGGAGCAGCCATTCTGTCCCGTGATAGTCACGGTATGGTTTCCGGAGGGTAGTTTGGTAAAGACCGGCTGATTTTTGGGAGGTTCATTATTCAGCGCGAATATGTATGGTCCATGTTCCCCCACTATGTCGCTCAGCGCGATTTCTCCGATATTTATACCATTACATTCGATGTGCTTTACGGCGATTTTTAACTCGTCAAGATCAATTCCGCCTATTTGCCTGATTTTAAGTGGCACGAGACCCTGACATCCAGCCTGGTCTTCCACGATGATAGTCATGATTCCGGCGCTCAGGTTGGCCAGAGTGGTTTCAGACTGAAAGGTTTCGCCACCATCGGCGCTATAACGGTATGGAGGCAGTCCGCCTGTAACGGAGTTGACCAGGGCGACGCCTACGCTTTTATTGCAAGTATCAGGCAGTAGCTCGGAGATATTCGCCGCGATCGCGTCTCGTTGACCAATATTGAAGGTTACCGAGCTTCCGGTACATCCTCGTCCGTCACGTACTTCAATGATATGCATGCCGGCTTCCAGATCGGTAAAGTGGCTGGTTTCGCCCATTGAAATGCCATCCAGAGTGTATTCGTAATCCGGTTTGCCGCCTGTCGTATGCAGTATTATAAAACCATCCTGAGCGCCATGGCAGATCGAGTCGGTCCAATTCGTGATCGTGGAAAGAATCGGAGCGGGTTGATTTACTTCTACCATGAACTGACTTACGCAGGATTCCGCGGTTCTTATGTAAATAGTGTATTGACCGGCTTCCAGGTTTTCGAAGACGGGAGAAGACTGATAGAGCGCGTTGTCGAGGCTAAATTCATAAGGAGCGACTCCGCCTCGCGCGTTTAGTAGCCGGGCTGTTCCGTTAGCGTCGCCGAAGCAGGTAGCGGAAGTGGTGGAGGTATCCGCTTGGGCGAGTTCGTCGGAGCCAGGGAGGTTGTAATCAATTTCCGTTACACATCCTTTGGAGTCCTCGATGAAAATCGTATGGTTGCCAGCCATAACATCGGTAAAATGCGCCAGAGGGCTTTGAGGGCCTCCGTCTATGGAAAATAAGTAAGAAGGTGTGCCTCCCGACACGCTGGTGACGCGGAAAGAACCGGTAGGCGCGTGACAAGTTGGCTCTTCTATGATGGAGATGGAATAGCTGAGCGCTTCCGGTGAACCGACTGTCGCCTTAAATGTACTGATACATCCATTGTTGTCCCGCGTGTGGAATGTATATTCTCCTGCCGGAATTCCTTCCACCGCGCTTTCACTGATATAGTCTATGCCGTTCGCTGAATAGGAGTATGGTCTGACACCGCCGATGGCGATGGCGGAGATAGAGCCATCGGAACCATTGAAGCAGGAAACAGGAGTAACCTGATCAAGATCGGACAGTAAGGTATCAGGCTCTGTGATCGTGGTATGGATGATATGGTAGCAATCGTTGGCGTCTATTATCTGAAAGAAGTACGCCCCTGGTTTCAGGTTGGAAAATTCATGGGAAGATTGTGGCGCTGTTCCTACAATGGCGTAAGTATATGGAGCGACTCCACCGGAAGGACTTAAGGAAACATAACCGTTGTCCTGACCATAACACAATACGGAATGGCTCGAATCAATTGCCGCGGTTAGCGAATCTGGCTGATGGATGGCGACCTGAAAACTGGAACGGCACATTTGCGCGTCTCTTATTTCGATGGTATGCGTTCTGGCGGTCAAATTTCCAAAGTCTGGATTGAAGCCAAATGGTCCCCCATTGATCGAGTACATATAGGGAGCCACTCCTCCTCCTGGATTGCTGATGTTAATCGCGCCTTCGTCACTTTCATAGCAAAGCACTTCTCCGGTGACGGTAAAAGTGGCGGTTAGCGTCTTTAGGTTTATCTGGGCTTCCATGGTATCGGAGACGCATCCGTTGATGTCTTTGATCTGGACAGGAATAGTGACAGGGTCCGTGATACTTGTCATAGTGTATATGGAATGATCAACCCAGGTCGCGCCACCGTCATAAGAGTATCCACCGGTGGGCGCTATGGTAAATCCTGGAGATATTCCCGCGGAGATGGTCGCTGTTTCGCCAAGACAAATAGTTTGGGAGCTTATTGGTTCGATGCCGGGTTGAGGATTTACGACGATTGAGATCGTAAGCGTGTCCGCGCATCCCTCGCTATCGGAGCCTATCACGGAGAACGACGACGACGCGGTGGCCGTAATTGTCAGTTCAGGTCCTGTGGCAATCTGTGTCATGTCCGAGCTGGTGTGCCACGTGTAGGTATCCGCGCCGGTTGACGTCAGTCGTATGGAGCTTCCTTCGCAAATAGTGGTATTGTCGGCGTTGAGGGTTAGGGGGATACCGGATCGAGTCTTGATGTTTCTGACTATTGTTTGGGGATCGCAATAGGCGTTCGTTATAGTCAGGGTTATCGTTTTTGTTCCCTCGGAGGTGAATAGTACGCTATGCGGCCCTTCCGTGTTCGCGTTCGGCAGGTCGGCGTCGGGCGCGAAGGTCCAGGAGAATCCGGTCGGGCTTCCCGAAGAGGCGTTTGTTATGGTGATCGGGCTGCCCAGGCAGGCGTTGTCCACGTTGAAGTCGGGTATGAGTGGCTGCCTTAGGGCTACGTCCATCTCTATGGCTTCTGACAGGCATCCGTTAGCGTCGGCTACGACCACGCTGATGGTGGTGTCGCTTCCTATGTTTGGAAAGTTTTTAGAGCCGGTGTTCTGGAAGGTGTTCCCATTGTCGAAGGAGTAGGCGTTCGCCGTTGCCGGCAGGAATGGCGGGTTGAAGATTACGGATATATTCACATCTTCACCCGCGCATACGGTGTCCTTGTCGGCTGTGGCCGTTGCTGTCGGGATCATGTTGACGCCTATGTCTATGGTGTCTCTGTTTTCACATCCGAAGGCGTCCGTTCCAATCACGGCGTAGCTGCCGGAGGTTGTCGGGGTTAGCGTTATGGTCTGGTCGTTTCCTATGATTGTTCCGGCGTTCAGGTCTATCCATTGATAGGAGGCTCCGCCTGTCGCCGAAATGGAGAGGGACTCTCCTTCGCAAATCTGGCTTCTGGCCGCGCTGGCCACGACAGGGAGGATATAGGATATCTCTATGGTTTTCGTAATGGTTTTTGGTCCGCAACGCGTATCGTCTATAGTCAGGGTTATCGTTTTTGTTCCTTCGGAGGCGAAAAGTACGCTATGCGGCCCTTCCGTGTTCGCGTTCGGCAGGTCGGCGTCGGGCGCGAAGGTCCAGGAGAATTCGGTCGGGTTTCCCGAAGAGGCGTTTGTTACGGTGATCGGGCTTCCGAGGCAGGCGTTGTCCACGTTGAAGTCGGGTATGAGTGGCTGCCTTAGGGCTACGTCCATCTCTATGGTTTCTGACAGGCATCCGTTAGCGTCGGCTACGACCACGCTGATGGTGGTGTCGCTTCCTATGTTTGGAAGGCTTCTTGAACTGGAGTTCTGGAACGTGTTTCCATTGTCGAAGGAGTAGGCGTTCGCCGTTGCCGGCAGGAATGGCGGGTTGAAGATTACGGATATTTCCACTCCCTCTCCGGCGCATATGGTGTCCTTGTCGGCTGTGGCCGTTGCTGTCGGGATCATGTTGACGCCTATGTCTATGGTGTCTCTGTTTTCACATCCGAAGGCGTCCGTTCCTATAACTATATAGCTCGCGGAGACAGATGGACTGACTATAATGTCGGTATTGTTATCGATAATCTGTCCCGTAGCGCGTTCGATCCACTGGTAATCGGTAAGACCGGAAGCGGACAAGGTCGAGCTTTCTCCAAGACAAATATTCAGGGGGCTGGCGCTTATATTGATGACAGGCAAAGGGGTAATATCGACTGTTTTTGTCGTATCCATCGCGCAAGCGGTGTTGCTTACAGAGAGGGTGACGGGCTGAGGGCCGGGAGAGGAAAATACTACTTTATGCGGCCCCGGTCCGGAGGCGGTGGCGGGGGTGGCGCTGGAACCAAAATTCCAGGCGTATGTATCCGGATTGCCCTGAACGATACTGGTAAACTCCAGCGTGTCGTTTTGACAATGATTGGTATAGCTAAAGTCTGGTATGATGCTCTCGGTCACCTCGATCTGAAGCAAGGTGTCGGAGTCTCCGCAGGAGGTGTTGTAGACATTCAGGATGACATCGTAGGTGCCGGGAGCGCTGAACGCGTGCGAAGCGTTTTGGGTGTTGGCGGTATGACCGTCTCCAAAATCCCAGCTAAATTCGGAGCCGCTGGGAAATGTGGAATGATTGGAGAAGTGGATGGTTTCTCCGACACATACGTTGTTTTTGTCCGCGGTAAATCTGGCGCTTACATCGATAAAGTCGGCGGCGCCAGGCAGATTGTTCATGTTAAACTCCAGCTTAAAGCTCGCGGGATAATTTTCGACGGCGTCGATAAAGATCGCGTAGGTATTGCCTGCCTGAAGGTAGACTGTTGGGTTCCATGGGTTTGATGGAACTCCATCGGGTATCCAGTTGGATTGATTAATAGAAGATATTCCGGTAGGTTGATGTCTGGCTTTACTAAAGTTACATGATATAACATGGCTGGAATTAAGGTTGCATCCATCTGAAAGGTCGAAAAGTACAAAGTCCCAGTCACCATGGGCCATGCTATTATAGGGAGTGATCGCGAATTCAAAAGGGCCGCTGGACGCGGCTGTAAACTTATACCAATAAGGTCGGAATTCTTGTTTTAACAGGCATGTCTGTATATTCTCCAATTCATCCACTCCGATATTCAAACCCGGAATGTTGGGCACCATCGCGTCGACGATTTGTTCAGCGTTGCATAATATCTCGGCGTCGCCACAGTCAATATTGCTTGTGGTTTGAGCATAGGAAATAGTATTGTGTACAAATAGTAGAATAAAAAGCGTCCAAATGGGATTTTTCGTCTTACCCCATACTTTTCTTAAAAAAAATGATTGTCGATATATTTCGAGCAAATTTATCATGTCAAAAAAAACTCAGACTCCTAGACTGTCTTATACGCCTGTTTATTTATTCGGGTTGTTGTTCGTCGAATTAATTCAATGAATTATCCGAATGAGCGACGTAAAATTAATGAAAAGATTATTGGGGCGAGAATGAATAAAAAACACCTGAACGTTCTGATCAGGTGTTTTTACAAAAAAACTTTCAGAACCGCTAAGAAAGTCGGTTTTTATAATCCTCATAGCCAAATTCTTTGACTATATGGAACTGCTTGTCTCTGTTTAGAATGGCGATGGATGGATGCGCGACTCCGTTGAACGTGGTGGTTTTTACCATAGTATAATGAATCATGTCGTCGAAGATGATTTTATCGCCTATGGCTAGTTCTTTGTCAAAGCTCCAGTCGCCCATATAATCTCCGGAAAGGCAACTATTGCCTCCCATGCGATAGGTTGGTTTTCCGGCTACTTCATCGGAGGCTCCGAGAATCTTTGGCTTATAAGGCATCTCAAGGCAATCCGGCATATGGGCTGTAAAGGAGACGTCCAGAATAGCGGTCTTTATACCTTTGCGCTCCACGATGTCCAGTACGGAACTGACCAGCCAGCCGGTACGCCAGGCAAACGCGCTGCCGGGCTCCAGAATGACCTGAACCTGATATTTCTTTTGGAAGTTGGTCAGCAGTTCAACCAGATGGTCGGTATTGTAGCCTTCTCTGGTCATCAGGTGTCCGCCGCCCATATTGACCCATTTGATCCGGGAAAGATAGGGGGCGAATCGTTCTTCGAAGGCGCGCAGGGTTTTTTCCAGATCGTAGGAAGACGACTCGCATAACGCGTGGAAATGCAGCCCTTCTATTTGCTCAGGCAGTTCTGCCGGTAGTTGCTCAACCGTTATGCCAAGGCGGGAGCCGGGGGCGCAGGGATTATATAAAGTGGTTTCCACCTCGGAATATTCCGGGTTGACTCGTAAACCAATGGAAATTTTCTTGCCGGAAGCCTGGATCATGGGCAGGAAGTGTCTGAACTGGCTCAGCGAATTGAAGGTGATATGGGAACTATACCGGATAATGTCCTTAAAATCCTTATCGGAAAATCCCGGAGAGTAAGTATGGGCTTCGCTACGCATTTCTTCATAGGCTAATCTGGCTTCGCTCGCCGAGCTCGCGGCGGCGCTGTTGATATACTCCCTCACAATGGGGAAAGCGCTCCACATGGCGAATCCTTTGAACGCCAGTATAATTTCTATGCCCGCCCTGTCCTTTACGCTTTTTATCAGTTCAAGATTTTTTCGCAGCAAATTTTCGTCGAGCAGATAACAAGGCGATGGAATGTTGTTAAAGTCGATATTCATGAATTAGTAATGGAAAAGAAGTAAAACATGGGAATGCGACCACCATAAAAGTAAAAGCGAGCAATAGGCCCGCTTTTACTTTTATGAAAATTTTATAATTCGAGATCTCCGTCGTGAATTTCATGCCATGGAAGACCATCCTTGGCAAGTTGTTCAAGAAACGGGTCCGGATTAAATTCTTCCACATTGACAACTCCCGGTTTTTTCCAGAGGCCTTTCATAAACATCATGGCGCCTACCATGGCCGGTACACCGGTCGTATAGCTCACGGCTTGCGTTCCGGTTTCCTTATAGGCTTCTTCGTGATCGCAGTTGTTATAGATATAATATGTTTTCTCTTTGCCGTCCTTGATTCCGCGGACGCGGCAACCGATGGACGTTTTCCCCTTATAGTTTTCGCCGAGGTCTCCAGGGTTGGGTAGTACGGCTTTCAGAAACTGAATAGGTACAATTTCCATACCCTGGTAGTTGATGGGGTCTATGCCCGCCATGCCGATATTTTGGATTACCCTCAGGTGCGTAAGGTATTCCTGACCGAAAGTCATCCAGAACCTGGCTCTTTTCAGCGTTGGAAAGTTCTTTACGAGAGACTCCAGTTCCTCATGATAAATCAGATAGGACTCCTTGGGGCCTATCCCCGGATAGTTCAGGGGCTTGTGGATCTCATGCGGTTCGGTTTCCACCCATCGACCGTTTTCCCAATATTTTCCACGTTGTGTGACTTCGCGGATGTTGATCTCCGGATTAAAGTTGGTGGCGAACGCTTTGCCATGATCGCCCGCGTTGCAATCCACGATATCCAGATAATGAATTTCGTCAAAATGATGCTTGGCGGCGTAGGCGGTAAACACATTCGTTACTCCTGGGTCGAATCCACAGCCAAGAATCGCGGTAAGTCCCGCTTTTTCAAACTTGTCCTGATAGGCCCACTGCCATTTATATTCAAACTTGGCCTCATCTTTAGGCTCATAGTTGGCGGTGTCAAGGTAATGTACTCCGGTTTCAAGACAAGCGTCCATGATAGTAAGATCCTGATAGGGAAGCGCCACGTTGATAACCAGCTCCGGTCCAAAAGATCGGATGAGGTTGACCAGTTCCGGAACGTTTTCCGCGTCTACGGCCGCGGTTTTGATTCTGTTTCCGCCAACGGCTTTCGCGATCGCGTCGCATTTCGACTTGGTTCTGCTGGCAAGCATTATGTCAGAAAAGACTTCAGGATGAGCGGCCACTTTGTGCGCTACTACGGTGCCAACGCCACCTGCTCCTATGATCAAAACTTTTCCCATGTTTGTCTTTAACCTTGATAAAATTTAAACTTTCCTTTAAGTATAGTAAATAAGTAAAATAATCGGACAAAGTTAGGGATTCGATTGGAATTTTAAGGAAAAACGACTTTTAAATAAATGTGAAATCTGAAAAAAATGGCGGAAAAATCGGCGGCCTGAAGCGGTGGTTGAGGATACCGGGAAGGTTATTCCTGGCTTGGTTTTTCAACATTTTTTGTTTCAAGGACATATCGGTCTCCCAGCTCATAGGTTTTTGGAGTACGGGTAAAGGGAATTACACCGAGGACAAAGCTAATGACTCCTATCCCGCGTCCAGCCCAGTGACTGGCTCCTACATTAGGCCCTTCCAGAATGAAATAGGTACCGTTGATCATAAACAGCGCGCCGATCGCGTAGGAAATATATTGAGCTTTGGTCGCTTTCCGGATTACCTGAAAATCCTTTAGGGGGATTGTCAAGTATGTAGGCTCTTTTTCATCGACTACGCGCAGGGTTACGCTCGAAACCCCGATTTCCTGAATTTTGCCTTTATGGAAGATGGAGTCGCTCGACGACAGGAATAGAAAGGTATTTCCCGGCTTAAATACTCTGTTCCGTTGTTTTTTCGTGTCTTTTACAATAAGCGCCTCCTGAGCGTATAGTAGTGAAGAGCATGAAAATAAAGCAAGGGCGATGACAATGCCTTTGATGGTCATTCAATAGTAATTTATGATGATGCAACCTTCTTTAAAACGGCTTGCGACTGATGTCGAAGTTTTCCAGATAGTCCGCTACTCTCCGGACAAACATGCCGCCCAACGCTCCATCGATGACCCGGTGATCGTATGAGTGAGACAGAAACATCATGTGTCTGATTCCGAGTGTATCACCCTGAGGAGTCTCGATAACCGCCGGTTTTTTCTGCACCGCGCCCAGGGCCAGTATGGCCGCCTGGGGCTGCATGATAATAGGCGTCCCCATTACATTGCCGAAGGAGCCTACATTGGAAACGGTATATGTTCCTCCGGACAAGTCGTCGGGAGTCAGCTTATTCGCCCTGGCTCTTTTCGCCAGATCATTGACCTGACGGGTCAGTCCAAGCAGATTCAGCCGGTCCGCGTTTTTAATAACGGGCACAATCAGGTTATTATTGGATAGGGCGACGGCTATTCCGATATTAATGTCCTTTTTCAGGATGATCTTATCGCCATCGACGCTAATATTGACAAAGGGATAGTCTTTTAAGCTTTTGATGACCGCTTCAATGAAAATCGGTGTATAAGTCAGCGCCAGGTTTTCTTTTTCCATTAGCTGATTTTTCCACTTGTTTCTCCACTGGACGATGTTGGTTACGTCGGCTTCTACAAAGGATGTGACGTGAGGAGAGATACGCTTGCTTTCAACCATGCGCTCGGCGATCATTTTGCGCATTCGGTCCATCTCGATAATTTCCACGTTGCCGCTTACAGATCGGGCGGGTTTAACGGATGCTTCCCTTGGTGTGGAACCGGAACGCTCCGCTACATATTTTAGGATATCGTTTTTGGTGACCCGGTTTTCTTTTCCGGTACCTTCGATTTGTTCAAGTTCGTCACGGGTGATATTTTCCGTCCGCGCGATGTTTAAAACAAGAGGAGAGTAAAACCTATCGGATTCAGCGTGTTTCCTGGAGTTGGAGATGTCCGGATCCGAAGCCGTCTGAAAGGACTCTTTCCGGTCTGGCGCTTTTTTTACTTCCTCTGGCAAAGAAGCCGCTTTTTTTGGGGATCCGGCGCTTTTTTCCGGTTGAATATCCTGTTCGGTTTCAATGATGGCTATTGGTTTGCCTACCTGTATCACCTCGCCTTTTTGAGCGAGAATCTCTTTTAATATTCCTCCCTGTATGGCGGGGACTTCGGTGTCCACCTTATCGGTCGCTACTTCCAGAACGGATTCGTCCTGTTCAATCCGGTCACCGACATTCTTTAACCAGTTGAGAATTGTTCCTTCCATTACACTTTCACCCATTTTGGGCATAACCATCTCTACAAGAGCCATATTTATTGAATTTTAAACAGGTCGCACAGTTGCAAAATTAAGTTTTTTGCTATTTTGTTCAACTCTTTCGCGTTAATCTTTGTATTAAAAGGGCGAATACGGCTACAACGGTCTGATTTATGTTGGTTTCCCTTGTGCCGTTCAGGTTGAGTTTTTGGGTGATTACCCCTTCGATGTCGGCGCACGCGATCCAAACAGTGCCGACAGGCTTTTCAGGTGTGCCGCCAGCCGGTCCCGCTATGCCGCTGCTGCTAACTCCTATGCTCGCCCCCGTATGTTGACGTATTCCTCTGGCCATCTCAATGACGGTTTGCTCGCTGACGGCTCCATGCTCTTTCAGTGTGGATTCGCTGACTCCAAGCATATTGATCTTTATTTCATTTTGGTAGGCGACTACGCCGCCTAATAAATAGGCGGAACTACCGGCGACGGAAGTAAGCGCCGCCGCTATGGCGCCACCGGTGCAACTTTCGGCGGTCGCAACGTTCAGCTTGGTTTGTGTCAGCAACTGACCAACCGCCTCCGCGACGCTGATATCGTTATATCCATATATGTACTGGTGAATCAAAGGTTGCAAAAGGCCAACCTGTTCCGACAGCGCTTTCATGTTTTTTTCTTCGCTACCTCCTTTGATCGACAGGCGGAGTGTGACTTCTCCGATGGAAGGCAGATAGGCCAGCTGTATTTCGGGTGGGAGACGGGCTT
>JAEWAY010000001.1 GCA_023391415.1 Bacteroidota bacterium
GTGTACCCGCCGCCCGCCGGCGCGTCGCGGCGCATCCGTCGTCGCCAGCCCATGATCGCGAGCAGGAGCACGACGATCACGACGGCGAGGATGCCGATGGTCGGCAGCAGCTTATCCACGGCTCACCTCCAGCTGGTCGACGACCGCGCCGTCGGCAACGGTCGCGACGCCGCGGTGGAACGTCCAGGCGATGCGGCCCGGCAGCGTCATCGACAGGTACGGCGAGTTGACGCCCTTGCCGGCCAAGTCGCCGGTGGAGAAGGAGCGCGAGGCCGTCGGGTCGTACAGGAACAGCTCCGCGGGCGCTCCGGCCTCGATCGGTCCGCCGTGGCCGGCCAGCCGGCCGATCCTGGCGGGCGTCGCCGAGAGCACGCGCGCGATGTCGGCCCAGCCGAGCATCCCGTTGTCGACGACGGAGGCCTGGACGACGCTGAGCGCGGACTCCAGGCCGACCATCCCGAACGCGGCGGCGTCCCACTCGCAGTCCTTCGACTCGACCGGATGCGGAGCGTGGTCGGTCGCGACGATGTCGATGGTGCCGTCGGCGAGGCCCGCGCGCAGCGCCTCCACGTCCTCGGCACGGCGCAGCGGCGGGTTGACCTTGTACCTGGCGTCGTACCCGGAGGCCAGCTCCTCGGTCAGCATCAGGTGGTGCGGCGTGACCTCGGCGGTCACGTCGATCCCGCGCGCCTTCGCCCAGCGGATCACATCGACAGACCCGGCGGTGGAGACGTGGCAGACGTGCAGCCGGGAGCCGACGTGCTCGGCGAGCAGGACGTCCCTGGCGATGATCGACTCCTCCGCGACGGCCGGCCAGCCCGCCAGCCCGAGCTCGCCCGAGAGCGCGCCCTCGTTCATCTGCGCGCCCTCGGTGAGCCGCGGCTCCTGCGCGTGCTGCGCCACGACGCCGTCGAACGCCTTCGTGTACTCCAGCGCGCGGCGCATGAGCACCGGGTCGTGCACGCACTTCCCGTCGTCGCTGAACACCCGCACGTGGGCCGCGGAGTCCGCCATCGCGCCCAGCTCCGCCAGGTGCTCCCCCGCCAGGCCGACCGAGACGGCGCCCACCGGGTGCACGTCCACCCAGCCGGCCTCGCGTCCCAGCCGCCACACCTGCTCGACGACGCCCGCGGTGTCCTGCGTCGGCGTCGTGTTCGCCATGGCGTGCACCGCGGTGAAGCCCCCGAGCGCCGCCGCGCGGGTGCCGGACGCCACGGTCTCCGCGTCCTCCCGCCCGGGCTCGCGCAGGTGGGTGTGCAGGTCGACCAGGCCGGGCAGCAGCACCATGCCGGTCGCGTCGATCACGTGCAGGTCGTCCGGGGCGTTCTCCGCGGCGTCGCCGGCCTCGGCGCCGAGGGCCGCGACCAGGCCGCCCGCGATCAGCACGTCCGTGCGGTCGCCGCCCAGCGGCGCGACGTCCTTGAGCAGGTACTGGGTGGTCATGCGGTCGCTCCGGGGGTCGTGGCGGCGGTGCCGGCCGTGCTCGTGAGGGTGGGGACGGCGCCGGTCGCCGGCGGGGCACCGGTGTCGCCGTCGCCCGCGAGCAGCAGGTACAGCACCGCCATCCGGACGGCCACGCCGTTCGCGACCTGCTCGACGATCACGGAGCGGGGCGAGTCCGCGGCGTCCGCCGAGATCTCCAGCCCCCGGTTCATCGGGCCGGGGTGCAGCACGATCGCGTGCTCCGGCAGCCCGGCCAGGCGCCGCGCGTCCAGGCCGTACAGCCGGGTGTACTCCAGCGGGCTCGGGAAGAACCCGCCCCCGGCCGTCGACATCCGCTCCCGCTGCACGCGCAGCATCATCACCGCGTCGGGGCCCTGCGCGAGCACGTCGTCCAAGCGGTAGGACACCTCCGCCGGCCAGGGGCCCACACCCACCGGCAGCAGGGTGGGCGGCGCGACCAGGGTCACCCGGGCGCCGAGCGTGTGCAGCAGGTCGACGTTCGACCGGGCGACCCGGCTGTGCAGCACGTCCCCGACGACCGCGACGTGCAGGCCGTCGAGGTCGTGGCCGACGCCGTCCGGGTTGCCCGGGCCGCCGGTCAGGTGCCGGCGGATCGTGAACGCGTCCAGCAGGGCCTGCGTGGGGTGCTGGTGCATCCCGTCGCCCGCGTTCACCACCGCGGCGTCCGTCCAGCCGGCGTGCGCCAGCGTGTGCGGCGCGCCCGAGGCCTGGTGCCGGATCACGATCGCGTCCGCGCCCATCGCCTGGAGGGTCAGCGCCGTGTCCTTGAGCGACTCGCCCTTGGACAGGCTCGACCCCTTCGCCGAGAAGTTGATGACGTCGGCGCTCAGCCGCTTGGCGGCCGTCTCGAACGAGATGCGCGTGCGCGTGGAGTCCTCGAAGAACAGGTTCACCACCGTGCGGCCGCGCAGCGTCGGCAGCTTCTTCATCTGCCGGCCCTGGGTCGCGGCCATCTGCGCGGCCGTGTCGAGCACCCGGATCGCCGTGGCACGGTCCAGGTCGGCCGTCGAGAGCAGGTGCCTCATCGCGCTGCCCCCTCGATCACCACGGCCGTGCGGCCGTCCGTCTCGGCCAGCAGCACGCGGACCCGCTCCGCCGTCGAGGTCGGGAGGTTCTTCCCGACGTAGTCCGCACGGATCGGCAGCTCCCGGTGCCCGCGGTCCACCAGCGCGGCGAGCTGCACCGCCCGGGGCCTGCCCAGGTCGTTCAGCGCGTCCAGCGCGGCGCGGATCGTGCGGCCCGAGTACAGGACGTCGTCGACGAGCACGACCACCTTGCCGTCCACGCCGCCCGCCGGGACGCTCGTCGCGCCGATCGCCCGGGTGGGGTGCTGGGACAGGTCGTCGCGGTACATCGTGACGTCCAGGGAGCCGACCAGGTCCTCGGCCACCAGGCCGGGCTCCACGGCGGCCAGCCGCTGCGCGAGGCGCTGCGCCAGCGGGACGCCGCGGGTCGGGATGCCGAGGACGACGAGGTCGTCGCCGCCCTTGTTGCGCTCGAGGATCTCGTGGGCGATGCGCGTCAGCGCGCGGGCCACGTCCTGCTCGCCGAGCACGACGGTCGCGGTGGTGCCCTCGACGTTCACGTCGTCGGGCACGGGGGTGCCGGAGGTCATCCGGGCCTCTCCTTCCCCGCCTCACGGGACGGTGTTAAAGGAATGCCTGTCCCCGGCACCCTACCGTCCGGCCCCGCGCGCGGCGCGGCACGTCCACGCTCCGGTCGCCGTGACCCTCACCACGCCCGGGCGCCGGCCCACTCACCCGGCCCGGCCAGGCCCCACCCCCCCGGCCGTTCGGATCCGTTCGCGCCGACACACCCGGCGCGCCGGTGCGAACGGATCCGAACGCCGGACCGCAGCTCGCGCGGCCCAGACGCACGCCGGCCCCCGTCCCGGTGAGGGACGGGGGCCGTGCGGCGGAGCAGGACGTCAGGCCAGGAGGGTCGGCTTCAGGTCGACCAGGCGGCCCAGCAGGCCGTTGACGAAGCCCGGCGACTCGTCCGTCGACAGGCTGCGCGCCAGCTCGACGGCCTCGTCGACGGCAACCGCGTCGGGCACGTCGTCGTTGAAGAGGATCTCCCAGGCACCGAGCCGCAGCAGCTCCCGGTCGACCGCCGGCATGCGCTCGATCGTCCAGCCGTGCGAGTGGGTCGCGATGACCTCGTCGATGCGGGCGCGGTGCGCCTGCACCCCCTCGACCAGCTCGACCGAGTACTGCGGCAGCGCCGCCTCGGTGCCGGGCTGCGCGATCCGCTCCGCGAGCAGCGTCAAAGGGTCGAGGCGCCGCTGCTCGGCCTCGAAGAGGACGTCGAGGGCCCGCTTGCGGGCCTTGGTACGGGCTCCCACCTCAGTCGTTCACGCGACCCAGGTAGCTGCCGTCGCGGGTGTCGACCTTGACCTTGGTGTCCGACTCGAGGAACAGCGGGACCTGGATCTCGTAGCCGGTCTCGAGCGTCGCGGGCTTGGTGCCGGCCGACGAGCGGTCGCCCTGGAGACCGGGCTCGGTGTACGTGACCATGAGCGTCACCGACGGCGGCAGCTCGACGTACAGCGGCACGCCCTCGTTGGTCGCGACCATCGCGTTGGTGCTCTCGAGCATGAAGTTCGCGGCGTCGCCGACGGTGGCCGCGGGCACGGTGATCTGGTCGTACGTGTCCG
>JAEWAY010000007.1 GCA_023391415.1 Bacteroidota bacterium
ATTGCCCGCATTCCTGCCGCTTCAAAATACTAATGATCTGTGTCTCGCTGAATTTACTCTTTTTCATTTACCCTAATTTATAAAACTACATTTATTTTCGTAGCTGTTTATAGGGAAGATTACAGAAGGTTTCAAATTTATGTTGATTATCAAGTTGAGCATTTAGCCAGGATTGAATGATAGTGTAATTCTTAACCATATTTGCTGCTGTAATGCCACTTGATGTATCAATGTCCTTGAGTTCGGTTTTTCCCTCAAATAATTCCTTTAGCGTTGAAATATGCTTTTCGTGGTTCATCCAAAATTCAAATTCAAACCCTGATTGTCCTGCAATCTTGTTCTCAATCCATTTTTGGAGTTTTGATTCTAATTCTTTAGCTGTTCTATACAGGCAGATCAGAATAAGGGTCAGTGTCGTGAGGCGTTGTTGCCCATCGACAACATAAACTTTCCCTTCAATGGTATTTGTTACGTAAGTATTCAGGTAATACCAAGGATATTTATTGGTGATAGTTTCTTTACCCGGATCAAGAGATTTGTGCTTTTCATATTCTTCATTGAACTTATAAAATATATCATCTAGGAGTCTTTCAACGGGCTCAGATGTCCATTTATAATCTCTTTGATAAAAATCAATGTAGTATGTTGTATTCGAAAAGACTCTATCAACATTTTGTTTATCCGGTGATATATCCATTTTTTAATATAGTTAATTCACTTACAAAAACCACAAATTACTTTTTCCAAATTCCGGAATTTCTTCTCCATCGAAGTGCGGGAAGATCTCTGCTACCATCTCCGGATATTTGATGGTTACCGGTAAGTTCTGCTGGCTGACGGATTTCCAGTACATCCGGCTGAATTGATATACCTGGTCTATGAGTTCTTTTACTACTTTCGGATTTTTGGTTTGCTCCCAATCGGTGCAATAAATTCCGAGTTTGATAGGGAAGGGGTAGCCTTCATGGGCTTTGTGAACTTCTCCGTAATACCGGGTATTGTTAAACAGCAAATACTTTCCTTTCCTCAGGTTAATAAATGTCCCGCTCAGAGGCATTAGCTCCTGCCAGTCGTCATCAAAGGCAACAATGTCTTGTGATTCCGTTTTGTTGATGGAGATGATAAATACCGGAATATCCAAACCAAGTTTTTTCAATCCATCCTCGATAGGTTGTAATTCTTTCTGGCTCATGTTCTTGTAGAAGTGGATAATGAGCCGTTCCACGGCACTATTCAGGGCTGCATATTCCTTGATGGCCCGGATGATCGATCCGGCTAATTCTTCGGTCTGATTTTTACGGAAGCATTCGAAACGGTCAAAGTTGCCATTGTTGGTAAAGCTAAAGGCACTGCCGACATACTGAACGTCTGTATCTACGTTTCTGAATGCTCCGACTCCTACCACCAGTTCATTTTTCAATGCCGTGTCCAACCTCCAGGGCTTACCGTCCAGCTTGGCGAGTATCGCAATAGCGATGTTCGGTAAACTGTAGTGGTAAGTACCACTGCCCAGTTTATTGGCATCAATCACCTGTGAAGTGATCTTCTTTTTGAGTAGTGCCTGTTTTACTTTGTAGTAAACTTCCCGCTGTCGTTTGTCCGTGGTGTGTTTGGAGTAGGGGCTTATGTAAATGCCAATGTACTGTATGCTTTCCTTAAAATCCCTTTTTTCTAAAGCCTTTTTAATTTCAGGAAAGGGGTCATCCTTTGACTTGAATTTGATGCTCAATTCTTTATTGGGAGAATAAGCGGTTCTGGCAAAATTGTACAAGCCTCCAAAACCTCTTACGGTGCCTTTAAAATATTCATGGAGCTTCTTTCCGGCTGCTTCATCGTCTTCATGCAGGATGAAAAAGAACTCCACACGGTTGTAGGGACTGACCTCCAACGGACCATGTGTACTCATGCCTTTCATAGGCACTTTGTGCAGCTTTTTATTTCCAAAGGCCAGAAGATTGCTTTGATTACTCACCGAACCTATGATGGCTTCTTTTACGGGTAAGAATCCTCTTGGATCTAATGGAATGATAGCCTCAAAGGATTCCGTCTTCAGGTATTTCTTATAAAATCCTTCTATTCGCTCGTTGAATTTTTTGTATTTATTCTTTCTGTCGGGTGCCGGTGTGGGGAGTTGAAGCGCTGTTCTCAGGTCAAAGTTCCAGACCGGATATGCCTGGTCAAGGTTCCGTTTGATTTCATCAGGAAGCTCATCGTATTTATACAGGTTGTTTTCATAGATGAGCCAGTTAAAGCTTTCCGGTGAGACTTCTGGCAATAATGCTGCAATGCTCTTTTTGAAAACCTTAGATTTACCTTCAAAGGAAAGGAGTAGTTCCGGGTTGGTCGTCAGTTTGCCGATCTGTACCTTCAGCGAAAATTTTTCATAGTAACTGTACTCGTTGCTTATTTCTTTGCGGTTGGGGAGCCATATTTCCGTATCCTGAATGAAGTTGGGCTTGACCAATGCTCCCTGAGCTTTGAAATAGTTGTGGATTAGCCAGTTGTAATACCTTTTCAGGATAGAGAGTGAAAAACAGGTGTTTTGATCTTTTACTTTTTTATCTTCTCCGTTTTCACCGGTTAAAGTTTTAATCGCGGGTTTACTGCATTTTGTTAAGCTTAGGCCGCCATCAATTTCCTGATCAAACGAGATGTAATAATGCTCCTGCTCTCCGAAGTGTTCGATTACTTCGTCCGGTACCAGGTTATGGTGTACCCTTGTTAAGGTCTCATTTTCTTCATTGGTGAAGTGAAAGGTGTATTGGTCTTCCGGATGTTTAAAAGTGAGTATGTTGAAGGTAAGCTTATTTGATGACATTGCGGTTAAAGTTTTTTCCAAAGTTTAATTCTCCGGGCACATTCGGCCTTGGGCAACCCCAGCTTGGGGTTGATGGTTTCGCAAAGTTCCGACAGCTTTTCACAGGCTCTTGTCCCGGTAATGGTATTGGCTTCTACCATGCAATCAAATACCCACAGGTGACCATGCACTTCCAGGTCAATTGATCGGGCAGTTATTCTGAGCTGGTTGTCTGATGTAATCAAAAGGGCGTTGAGTTTGGTGGCATGGTGTAGCGCTGAACAGTCCTTGTTAGAAAGCTGTGGATATTGGTTGGTGAGTTTGGTAATGGTTCCCAGGTCTTCACTGGTAACCTCATGTACTTGCAATGTACCTTTGTCAATATAAGGGGCAAGCGCTTCGGCCTGAGAGGTGATTAATTCACTCAATACCATATCGGTGACATGGAACTGAAACTCAAGGCCAAAAAAGTGAGGCAATAGCCTCAGCTTGATCAGGTCAATAAGAATATTTGCATCGTTGACAATGATCTTCACAGAGCAAAAAAGTTTTCACGGAATTCCGCTAGTTTAAGATTAGCCAGACTGGCGGCTTTACTCATTGAAATGACTTCCTCAGCGGCTGCCCGGTAGAGGAGTTGTTCAAACCGGCTGGATTTTTCTACCCCGATGTAATTACCCAATCCTTCTTCAGCCCTGTTTTTGCTGATCCATTTTCTGAATTCGATGAACATGTACTCAGTAATGATCCCCAGGTCTTTGGCCCTTTGTACCAATGCCTGAATGGAAATGCCGTAGGTTTCTTTAATGGCAATGAGTTCCGGGATAGAAAGGTGAGAACGATGATTCCCCAGTTCCTGCCGCATGGTTTGTTCAGGCACCAACATAGCCGCTGCAAAACGGTAGCACAGCCGCTCGATCTCCCTGTGGCTGAGACCGGGGCTAAAGTTCAGCAACAGGTGGGCCAACTCATGTAAGGCAGTAAGCCGCTTTCTTTCAATGGTGTAGTGGACATTTACCACGATCACCGGGTAAACACCCTTTGGCTTAGCCATTGGTCCTGCATTGGCCCAGCCGGAAAAGCCGTCAAACTCATCCGGGGCGTCTATTTCGATCACCTTGATTTCAAGGTCTTCTAAAAGATTGATGACATTGGGCAAGGCGTTATAGCCCAACTGCCAGTGCTTAAGCAGGTAGTTGACAGCCTCCTCTACATCTTCTCCGGTGGTGATAGTGCGGTTGGCAATGGGGTTGGTGAACTCCGACCGGATGCCCAGGAACTGTTCTACTTCCAGGTATCTTTCTACCTTATCGGTAACCAGTTCCCGGATGGCTGCTTCTTTTTTGGCAGCCAGCTTACTTTTCTTGCGAAATTCGATGTTTTCAATTCCTACAGTGAAGGGACGGAAGAAGTAATCGGAGGAAAGGCCCAGGGCTTTTGATAGCGCCATAAGCACAGACCCGTCAGCCATCATTTCCCCCCGCTCATACTTGGCAATGGCATTTTTGGTCACAAGTCCCTCAATACGCTTTACCAATTCATCCTGAGATAAACCGGCAAGGGTACGGGCACTCTTTAGTCTTTTGGCAAATACGTCTTTCATATTGTTTTAGTTTACAAAACTATGTAAAGATACTAATTTGTAAACCAAAAATCAAATAGAAAAGTTTCAGGATGTGAAGGGTTTTAAGGAAATGGGGGAGGTGAAGAGGGAACCATGATATACTTTAATAAGAGAAATACCGGTTCCCTGCTATATTTGGGAGGCTTGGCTCATGATAGTTCGCTTACTTTAGAAACACGCTTATAAATGACATCTTCGAATTTTTTAAAGTGTTCTGTACCACACTTGATTTTCATTTTCTCCGAACCTCTCAGTTCTTGTCCTTCGCTTTTTGTTTCAGCAACAAAGTATATTTTCTTCTCTCCTTTAAATACTAATGCCCAATCAGGATTATAACTACCAATAGGAGTGTCAATTTTAAACCAAAAAGGAAGTTTGAAATAAAATTCAATATTTTCACTGCTTTCGCAATCTTTAGCAAAATCGCTTTCTACTTTAGAATCAAGAGGAATATAGTTTTCATAAATGGTTTTATCTGGGGTATTAACTGTGTGAGTAAATTGGTCAAGATATATTTCAATTTCATTATCCTCAAATAAATTCATCTCATACATTTTGTCGCCTATTTTTTCATATTTTATACCATCTATCATTAGTTCATTTAACACAGATTTGATAGCGTTTGCTACATTATCCATGAACAATTGCGGGTTAAGTAATAATTCCTGTATCCTGCCAGACTTTTTAATAATTGCTAAAATGGTACTACGGGTCAATTCTGTTTTGCCTTGAATGTATGCCAACATATCTGGTATTTCAAATTGAAAACCGTAACTATCATCTCCGCCGTCACTTACCAATTGTCCGTCAACCCCTTCATCCGTTATTGTTACTCTTTTCTTAGTTGATTTGATGGTGGGTTTCTTTGTTTCAGGCATTTCTTTTACAGCTTTGGCTGCAAGGGTAATAAGTTCATCTGTTTTGTATTCCACACTATAGCGGGTATGGAATTTTATTTTGTTCCAGATTCCGAGAAACTTGGGATCTGCTTCAAATCCTTTTCTCAAATTGACTTTTTCTCTTTTGCCTTTGTCCTTTATTCTTCCGGAGAAATCTACCCCGCAATCCTGCTCTATTTCCTGCTGCAGGGCTCTTGCAAAATCTTCATAGCGTTCGTTTGCCACTACCGTCAGTTTGTTAATATTCCGGTCAAAAATCCGCTGACCGAATTGGTTTACCGATAGTCTTAACCCTCTACCTATTTCCTGTCTCTTTTTTATCTCAGAACGAGTTTCATTCAGAGTACATATCTGGAATACATTAGGATTGTCCCAACCTTCACGAAGGGCAGAGTGACTGAAGATGAATCGTAGGGGAGTGTTTAAGTCAAGTAACTCTTCTTTCTTCTGCATGATGAGTTTATAAGTATCATCATCCGCCTGGGTTTCGCCTCCGGTATCTTTTATTCTTCCTTTATTATCTTGTGAGAAATAGCCATTGTGTACTTCTTCCGCTGAGTATGGGAGTAACTCTTTAAAAACTGGCTTGGCAATTTCATATTGATATATTTCTTCAAACCATTCAGCAAACTTTCCTTTGAGGGAATGCCCATTTGTATCGTACTCCCGATAATTTTTCACCTTATCAATGAAGAACAAGGAAAGTACTTTGATTCCTTTGTCCTTATATGCCTTCTCTTTTTTCAGGTGTTCTTCGACTGTTTTTCGGATCATGAATTTCATCACTTCATCATTCATGCCCCCTTGTGATTCTCCTGTTTTAAGGACAATACCGTTAGTTAACTCAATTTGTTCGTTTCCGTAATCAATCTCATAGACTTTGAGACCATCGTATCTCGGGTTTTCACCGGATAAAGCAAATAGATCAAGTTTATTACGGTTGACCTGCACTGATTTTCTTTTAATACCCTGAGGGGTATTTACATCAATTTTTATTTTGGCTTTAATGTTGTTTCCAGTTCTGGTAATGTTTTCCAACTGAATAAAAGAAGCGTTGAAGTCATTTTCACTAACCACTGAGTCAACTTCTATTTGTTTTACTAACCCCAAATCATAAGCCTTGACAGGGTTTAAGGAATACATTAAGTTGTATAAATTAGTGTGAGTGGCTGAGTAACGAAGTGTACAAAGCGGATTCAGGTTGCGAATGGCTTTCTTACGGATTTCGGTCTCCATATTCTGCGGCTCATCCACAATAACAATAGGATTACAGCTTTGAATAAACTCAATAGGTTTTTTGCCTGTTAGTTTATCATTGGGTTTGTTGATGATGTTTTCATCTTTTGCAAAAGCATCAATATTGATGACCAAAATCTGTATGGCATTGCTGGAAGCAAAGCCCCTTAGAGCAGATACCTTCTTGCTTTCGTAAATATCAAAATTGATAGCAGTTTTGTCATACAGGGATTGGAAATGGTCATGTGTAATTTGAAGGTTCTTCAAAACACCTTCACGAATGGCAACTGATGGCACTACAATCACAAATTTTTTGAACCCGTAGAGCTTTTGCAGTTCGTAAATGGTTCTCAGGTACACATAAGTTTTCCCAGTCCCGGTTTCCATTTCCACCGAAAAGTTCATTCCCTGCATTTCTTCTGATGTGTCCTTTATTTCATTCCGGGATTGGACGGATTTTATATTTTCCCATATCTGATCCTCACTTAGAGTAAGCTTATTTCCAAAACCATTTTCAGAAAGTAAAGCACCGGTAGAGGTCAACGAAAACTCAAAGTCACCGCTACTCAAAGGTTGTCCTTCAAATATGTCAGTAATTGATTTTATTGCTTCTATCTGGTAATCCTGATTGCTATCGAAGTGTAGTTTCATTTATTTTCAATTGGAGTGATTTGTTGTTTTCGCCAAGCATCTAAAACAGGAGAAAAATGAATTTCCTCATGTGGCAAATTCCATTCTTTATAGAAAGAGCAGTCGTTACTATTTGGTGTCGGATCTGGTCTTCTAATTTTAATTCTTGTTGGCATTATTACGGAATCTCCCAATAAAATACATTCACCTCTTCTGAGATTTGAGAACATGCTTACGATTCCCCTGACAGAATCAGGTAGTAAGCTCTTTACATAAGATTGGTCTTCAGGATTTGAAATCCGCAAGCAAAGAAATGTGTTGCATTGGGAAAGGATTGTTGCTGAAACTTCTCTCGGCCTCTGACTAATAACAGTCAAACTAATTCCATATTTACGACCTTCTTTTGAAATTCTTTCGGCTGATAATCTTGCGGCTTCAGAATTAGGGTCTTTATCATTAAAATAGATGTGTGCTTCATCACAAAAAACAGAAACAGGGTATGCCTTAGAGTTTACTTTTTTATACCAATATGCAAAATCAAATAAACATCTTAAAATAAGAGATATTACAGAATTACGTACGTCAAACGGAATCGCACTCATGTCAACAATAACAATTTTTTTTGGATTTGTTTCTTCTCCTAAAATCTTTCGAAACAACACCTCCATAGAAGCAGATGTGTTGTAAGTTGTGGGCTTGAATATTAAATCATAACGCTTGTCATTAAGACGAGAATCTATTCTCATTAATAGTCTTGTGAAATCACCATTTAACGGGCCTTTAATCAGTCCTCTTGAACCTTGCACCATTTCAACATCAAGCCGTCTGAATTCATCTATTATGCTTTTAAAATCGAAATAAACGGGGGTATCAATAGTGATCTTTGGAATGTTTAAAGACTGATTTTCAGCGTGGCTCTCTTTAGCGGCTTGGAGTAGTTCTTTAAATTTGGCAATTTGGTTTGGTGCTGCTGATTCTGCCCTATCTACCATTAACCCTAAAAGTTCATCACTTCTCATCAACCAGTAAGGAAATTCTAAATCACCTGCGTTAATGTATTCTGCATAGTCACCAAAAGCTGTTTTGTATTCATTGTGAAGGTCAAATAGTACTACAGTAGATTTCGGGAACTTTGAAATGCTTTGAAGCAGTGAAGCTACTGTCCAAGATTTTCCCCCACCTGTTTGACCTAAAACTGCTGCATGTCTCGAAAGAAAGCAATCAAGGTTGATTTTCGCCTCTTGGTTTTTTATTAAAGATAACTCTCCAACTGAAAAATTCCCCTCTGCAAAAGATTCATAGACTTTATCTATTATATCAGGTAATACAGCAAATACGTCATTGTTTACCGTTGGTAGTAAATCTGTGCCTCTTTCAAACTTGCCAGCAGCATCAATTGTGCCTACTGGTATAACTGAAATAATTCTCAGCTGATTTTGTATGAGATATTCATCCGCACGCTCTGCCTTCTTTATATCGCCATTTAGTGTCGTTGTTTCTTTCATCGATATATCTGTAATCATTGAAAGCAACATTCCATTAGGAATAGCGACCATTACGAATGTTCCTGGCTGGCCAATCAAGACAGGGGTCGGGCCGGTTGATGTATCAATTGTGACATTCATGTTTTCGGGTACACCGTAAACGGTTTCATCTGAATCTGAATGTTCATAAAGTGAAATATTAATAGTATCACCTGATACACTTATAACTTTTCCTATTTTGTAATCTTTCATCTTTTGCATCAATTAAGGATTAAATAGTTCTGCAAGTTTTTTGAAGTCCCAAAGGTCATAGCTGCCTGCCGTTTCTTTACCATTGTAATACAGCTTGTCATTTACCATATAGTGGAAGCTTGGGTTTTCTTTCAACTTCAGGATTTCAGGAGTTTCATCTTTTGACAAAGCAAAAACTCTAATTGAATTGGAGCGAAGTTTTGGATTGAAAATTATGTCATTAATATGTTCGTCACGGTAACTATACCCACAGGAAACAATGTATTTACATTGCTTTCCAATAACCGTAGACGCATATCTGAAAAGCTTATCGTAAGGTGCTTCAAGAGTTTCAGTAACCTTAGTTCTTCTTGGTAAAATCATGCACCTGTTATCTGAGAGTTCAGCAGAAAATAATTCCATAACCTCTCCATTATCCTTATACCAAGATGTTGAGCCATGCAGTTTGATTAACTTAATATGAGGCTCATTAAAAGGCTCAAATCTTCTGTTGGAATTTATTTTTCCATAGATTAAATCTATTCTTTCAACATCGAAAAATCGTTGAGCTACACCTTCAAAACCATTGTAAACAGGAATTTTCGCTATAGAAGCTGCTAACTCGAAAATTAAGTCATAGTTGGTTGTAAAAATCCATACCGACTCATTTCTGTGTAACATCAGTTTTTTCAAACCTTTAAAAAACTTAATGTGGTGTTCAAGGTTTGGAGAATGTACTTCATTTATAACATTAACAATATGTCTTCTAATTGATTCGAGCAAGGAATCAATTTCAGAATAACCACCACTTACTCTAGCCTTATTAAGGAAATCAGATAATAGTTCAATATCTGGTTCTCCTTTATCTGCATTGAGTGTTACGCCTTCAGTTCCCAATATCTTCTCAACCAGAGTTGTTTCATCTGAAGTCAGTTTTTTTAACACGTCTATTGTGAGCTGAGAAGTAAGTGGGTATCCCGCAGCAAAAGAAGACCCTGCTCCAAAGAAAAAACCAATTTGACTTAGGCCAGTATTTGCATTAGGGAATAGATCTGAAAGTGTAATGTCCATTTGTTGCCCTTATATCGTTTTAAAGTCTATCCCAGCATCCTTCATCTGTAATACTGTATTGGTTTTTAATTGATCATTTCCGGTGAACAGGTTATCTAGTGTAATTACCTTTCTTGGCTGGTCTGCGATGATCTTATCAACCACAGCCTGGGTCATTTCTGTTAAGCCTATTATGAGTTCACCGCCTTTGACCTTATAGTAGTTACCTTTATTCTCGACCTTGTCTGTCAATTGATAGCCTGCTTTTACCATCAATTCATAAAGCATGTTTTGTTCCTGGCTGCCTTCGCTTACCGGATCGGTAAAGGCATCCAACTGTTGTATCAGGTTTTCTTCCGTAATTTCCCGGCCTCTCCATATTTTGAAATTGGAGTGCGAGAGCTTGAACGACTTAAATCCCATATCCGAAGTTTCGCCATTTTTATTTTTCGTTGACCAACCGATCGAATTAGTTCCTATGTCAATTCCCAGCTGTTTAGGCTTAGAATTTTCTTCATCCATTTTTTTTATTACTCGTCTCACTCGCTCTTTAGAGACATCTGATATGGTTTTAAAACCAGCTTTATAGGCTTCACTACTATTATCACACAATTCAGGTAATTGAACTAGAATGAATTTTCTGTCTTTCCCATCTTCATTGTTAAGCTCTAAAGCAGCTTGAGCAATAGTTCCTGAACCAGCAAAAAAATCTAGCACAATATCTCCGGGCTTTGTATCAATAGACTTGAGCAATAATTTGGAAAGATCAGTCGGTTTGGGGTATGAGAAATAGCTTTTTCCTTCAAATAGCTTTTCAACTTCAATTCCCCCATCACTTTTAAGTGAGATTATGGAACGTAGAAGAAGTTTGTCCAACTCCTCTAAAAAATTCACAGAACTAGGCTGAGTATTTTCGTCTTTGTCAAACCAAATTCTACCACATAAGAAAGTTCCGTCATGTAGCTCAATTATACTTTTGTACTTACCATTCTCAATTTGAGCTGCCTCGTTAAAAGTATCTTCTTTCCATCTCCATCCTCTATCTGGTACTTTTACTGGTTTTCCTGTTTTAGGGTGTTTTACTTCATATTTTGGTCCAAAAGTATTTGCATTTGGCCAACTCATATTTATTTTGCCCCATAACTTATAATTACTGTCTAATGAATTATAGAGGGTAATTCCTCTGTCATAACCTTTTTTATTATAGAGCTTTCTAATTTCTTTTTCTGCCTCGGGTATAGGTGTATTTTGTTTCTTTAACTTGGTGAGCAATCCTCTGATGTCTTGCATCCCCTCTTTATCCATAACAAACTCATGTTTTAGGAAAGAATCTTTTACATAGATCAAAATGTATTCATGAATACTGCCAATCCCTTTATCGTTTTTAGGGACTCTTTTATTCCATGTAATACATTCTATGAAATTCTCTTCCCCAAATATCTCGTTCATTAGAAGTTTAAGGTTATGCACTTCATTATCGTCTATATGAACAAAGATTACTCCATCGTCACGCATCAGGTTTTTCGCAAGGAAGAGGCGGGGGTACATCATGCTTAACCAGTTGCTGTGAAAATGTCCGCTGTCTTTACTGTTCTTTCTGAACAGACCTTCTTTCATTAGGTATCCCTCTTCGTCCTTGTCCCCAACACGTTTTTCATAGTCTTTTTTATTTTCTTTAAAACTGTCCGGATAGATAAAGCTATCATTACCGGTATTGTAAGGTGGATCTATAATGATACACTTTACCTTTCCATAGTACGCTTTTTGCAAGACCTTCAGCACTTCCAGGTTTTCACCTTCGATGAAAACATTCTCTGTAGTATCGAAATTGATAGACTCCTCCGGTACAGGTTTTAGTGTAGCGGTAGTAGGTATTTGCAGTACTTTAAAAGCATCTGACTTTCCTGCCCAGTTTAGCACATATCTTTCATTGGAAAAATTAATGTTGTCGGTGAAGGCAGCATTGAATTTTTCCATATCAATTTTACCTTCTGAGAAAATGTCAGGGAAAAGCTGCCTTAGTTTTTCTACGTTATCTTCTTGTATGTTTAAAGATTCTCCGGTCATTTTATCAATTTCTTTTTTATTAATTTTCGGTATCATTATCATCGTCTAATACTTCACCATCCGTAAGGGGTAATATTAGCTTTGTTTCGGCTTCACTTAATGCCTCAACTCCCCGAAGTTTTCTTTGAATAGCTCTTGTTCGTTTACCCATCACATCGTCCAACTGGTTGAGCCCTGTTTGAATATTGTTCTGAGCTTTAGAGAGCATTCCTCCAAATGTTTCAAATTCCTTTTTAACAGCACCCAATACCTGCCATACTTCACTGCTGCGTTTTTGGATGGCTAGTGTTTTAAAGCCCATCTGCAAGCTATTTAGGATAGCGGCAAGAGTAGTAGGGCCAGTTACGATTACTTTGCAGTTACGCTGTAAATCCTCTAATAAACTTGCCTTGCGGACAACCTCGGCATATATCCCTTCAAATGGCAGGAACATAATGGCAAAATCTGTGGTATTGGGAGGATCAATGTATTTGTCACAAATATCCCTTGCCATTTTCTTGATGGTGGTGTCCAGAGCCTTTTGGGCTAACTCTATTTGTCCAATGTCGCCCACATCATAGGCTGTTTGCAATTGCTCATAAACATCTTTCGGAAATTTCGCATCAACTGGCAACCATACCTGATCGTTATTGTCATCTCTGCCGGGAAGTTTAATTGCAAATTCGACTGATTCACTACTGTTTGATTTAACTTTTACATTTGCCTGATATTGATCAGGAGCTAAAATTTGTTCCAGCAGCATGCCTAATTGGATTTCACCAATACCTCCACGCATTTTAACATTGCTAAGCACTTTTTTTAGGCCACCTACATCCTGAGCCAATGTTTGCATTTCACCTAATCCCTTTTGAACTTCAATTAATTGCTTTCCAACCGTTTCAAAGCTTTGTCCCAGGCGTTCACTAAGCGTTTTCTCTAGTTTTTCTTCAACAGTGTTTTTAATGATATCAAGTTTCGTTTCCGTACCTTTTACTAATTCATTTTGTTTGGCTTCCATCTGTCCAAACTTCTCTTTTTGTATGTCATTAAATGATTTTACATTTTTATCAAAAGCCTCTTGAAACCCTTTAATTGCCTTTTCCAATGCTTCTCGCATTTGCGTATTATCCTTTTGAGCTTGCTCCGTAAGGGTCTTGAGCTTTTCCTGTACCTGATTATTTATCTTATCAAGTTGCAAGATATTGGCATCAGAAAAGTCATTGATATTTTTAGTTAATTCTTCCCTGTTTGCTTTCAGGTTTGTTTCTGTTTTATCAATTAAACCAGTGATTTTCTGTTCAAGTGTTGTATTTAGTTTTTCCAGAGCCTTTTGATTCTGCTCTGTTATAGTTTTTAGTGTCCCGGTCAACTCAACTTTGAATTCTTTTAAGGTGTTGTTAAGTTCTGTTCGGTTATCCTTGGCAATAGCAGAATTTTCCTCCCGGTTGATTCTGAAGTCTTCTTTTAATCCAGTTTCAATTTTTGACAAACTATTTTGAAGCTCTTCGATTTTAATCTGCAGAGACTGAATGTCATTGGTCTGCTTTGGCCGGAATACGATTATCAATATTATGGAGATCCCAACTAAGACACAGAGGATTACTAGTAATGTTTCAATCATTTTTTTGTAGCATTTTACGGTTAATTTTTTCCTCTGTCATTTTAATTGCTCTCAAGCCAACCTCTTCATTTTTTACCAGGTCAAATAATTGATCAGCTAACCAAATAGTCAGTAATTCCTTACTGTCTGCTTTATAAATGGAAGCTAATTTCAAAATATGTTCTCTTTTTGCTTTGCGGTCTCCTCTTTCAATTTTGCTGAGCATGGGGGTATCCATGTCAAGCATACTTGCCACTTGTCGTTGTAAAAGGTGATTAGCTTCCCGAAGCTGTCTTAGGCGTTCACCGAATTGATTCTCCATTTATAAAATATTGACTTGTCAAATTTTGGCTAATATAAGAAAAGAAAACTGAAAAAAGAGAAAAAAGAATGGAGATTAACGGCATAGGATTTTAGGAAATTCAGGAAACAGAGGAAGGTCAATCCTCCGAATCCTGAGACTCCTTAATTTCCTTAGCAGGCTTAGTATAGGAGTCCTTTTCATCCCGGTGGAGCAGGCCACCTTTTACAAAGTTGGTGATATAGCCCTGGGCGGTTTTGTCTTTGATGCCCAGTTGCATGGCTATTTCCAGGTATCCTTGCCGGTTGAATTGTGGAGGCAGGGTTTCATAAAAGCGTTCTCGCTTATTGAGCTTTTTAACGGGCTGCTCTGCATCCGGCAGTTGGTTGAAGATATAGCTGGCATGTTCCATGAGTGTTTCTGCAATTCGCAGGGCGATATTGAAATCCTGCTCCTCACACACCAGCTTGTCAGGAATCTCACCGGAATCCATTAGCCGGAGGGCAGACAGGATCATGGCCACCCGGAAGGTGATCAAGCCCAACCGCCTGATGGTGCCAATGTATTCTTCCCCTTTCAGGTTGAAATAGTGCTGAAAGCAGGTAGTGAAGAAGTGATTGAAAGCTTGCTGCTGGTCTTTGGTGAGGACAAATTGTATTTCCGGGGCAGCCTTTAAGGCTTCATGGAAGCCGAAAAAGGCTTTGCCCAACTCATAGAAATAGTCATCCAGCCCGGTAGGAGTATTTGTAGCAAATACGTTGGTCCATACCGGTTGCATGTTCATGTAGTAAAACATGAACCGGCTGAACAGTCCGTCTTCTGCACTTGGGATCAGGTTTAACACCTGCTTGGGTGTACCGGAAAGTACAGTGGAAAGACAAGGGCTTTCCAGATCGACATATTCCCGGTCGGTTTTACGGTAATAATTAATTGTTTCATGGTGGAAAGATTTCCTGAAACCATCGGAGTAGTTGCCAAAATCACTTTTAAAGGTATTGGCCAGTGTATCTCCTTCGGTTTCAAAGATCAATCCTTTGCCCTGGTTATCGTTCAGGAGCTGGAAAGCTCCCGAAGCACTGCTATTGGCTGGTATAAAGAGCAATTGCAGTGGAGGTTCAACCGGTTTTTCTATATCCGGGTGCTTTTTCTTGTTGGAATTATATTCGGCCATATCCACTTCATACTGCTGCCGGGCAGCCTTGCTTTGTTCCTTCATACTGTCATGAATGGGTTTGACCAGCTTGCGGCAATGGTTGAGCCTTCCTTTGCCTGCGGATGCCTGGGCAGAGACAAACAGAAAGAGGTTGGCAAAGACTTTCTTGTTGTGATAGATGCCGTAAATCGTGGGAAATGCACTGCTCAGGGTCACCATAGAACCCAGGAGCAGCAAATCCCTTTCTTCATCCGTTTCTGCTACCTCCACGATCTTTTTAAGGAAGTCAGGAAGTTGAGGAAATAGAGCACACGGAAGGGTTGGCAGCTTTTTGGTTTCTGTCTGTTCCGGTTCTTCTTTTTGGGTATTCCTAATAGTTGAACGGTATTCCGGCTTTTCCACTGGTTTGCTTTTGGGTAACTCTATTCCGGCATTCTTAGCCAGATAGAATAATGTATTGATGTTCACCCCGGAGCCTTTTGATTTCAGGCAGTTGTCAAACTGCTTGTCGCATTCAGGTTGTGAATAGTCTGGATGAAATTGACTTACTCGGTGATATAATTCCCTTCCATTTTCTCCAAACTCATCCGCAAGTGCAAAGCCGATATTTCGCCATTCTTCGTAAGAAGTGGTCAGGTCTGCACGGTTGATTTCTATTTGCTCAATGAGCTGTACCACTTCACTGTATTTGTCATTGGTGAAGGTTGCTTGTGTTGCTCTTATTATCGGTTCTTTCTTGTTGCTTTGCTCAGGAGTTTGAAGCCAATCCTGAACATTGAATTTCTTCTTTTCCATCAGCTATGGTATTTAGGATGTAAATAGATATTGATGTCGTGAGGTAGAAAGCAGGCACGGGAAACGTCCTTGCCTGCATTGTCCACCTCCATGTGGTAGGTTTCCTCTATGTAATGTTTGATCGAGGTAAACCAGTCTTTGTGCGAATGCTCCATAATGTCGATGCTGATAATCCATTTTAAGCCATCACCGGAAGGTGAGGTAAAAAGGATCTCTGTCTCAAAGTATTCATCGGTGAGTAGCTTTGCCCGGAGTGCCGATAAGTCCGGTACATGGTCAAAATCAATGGCCAGTAAGCCGGAATGCTTCACTAAAGCGGAATCGCTGCGTTTGGTGAACACGCCTGAGAAGGTGACATAATCGAAATGAGCTGCTTTGTATTGCCGGGCTTTCTTCTTGTCCGCAATGCTCCTAAGCTTTTCGGTCTGTTCCTGGTACTCATATTTGATATGGTGGTACACATCAAGAATCGTCACTTCTTTGGCAGGAACGGTATTTTTAACCGGAGCTTTGAAGTAACTGAATTTGGGGAGAACGAGCTTTGGTCTGGGTTCTTCCTTCACTACTTCAATTTTTAACCCGTCATCCTTACGCCATGGATTCTCACCAATTCGCAAGTGCATTTCCTTATTCAGGAGCTGGAGCAGTTCCTGGCCTTTTACCTTGAAATGCAAAGCAGCAAAGTCAAAAGGATTACCTTTCAGTGCTTCTTCTTTGGTATCCCTGAAAAGAAACTGCGGACCGGCCGGACGATGGTCAATTTCTTCTATGAAGAGCGTAAGCGAGTCATTCCTGAAAGGATTCTTAGTCAATTTGCATTTGCGTCCTTCCAAGGAGATGACTGTCTCACCTGGATAATACTTCCTCAGAATGAAGGCATAGATTTTCAACCCGTAGTGGGTCTTGTCGAGGAGGTCTTTTTCAGTCAGTTCCATGTGACCTCCTTTCTGGGTGCTGCCCGTTGTAGTTATTGTCCAGCAGAGCTTCAATGTCTTCTACTTTGTAGTAGAATTTGCCATTGATGCGGGAGTAGGGAAGAACCCCGCTATCCCGGAGGGATTGCAAGGTTCTTTTACTGATATGCAGGGACTGCATGACATCCTGCCCGTCAATCCAGGTTTCCCGGAATTGCTCTACTTTACTCTTTCGGAGTTGCTGCAAATAGGCTTTGATGAGCTTGAGGTCATCCGAAAGCCGGAGGATCAGTTCTATTATCTCATTCATAGCTTCACCCTCCCTTTTTTGATGAGATAATCGGCTGCCTGTTGCTCTATTTCATCCTGCGTGTTATTACGATTTCTTAATAACCACTCGTCCAGCTCTACCCGGTTGAAGTAGAGTTTCTTGCCATTCGGTTTATAGAATGGGATATTGCCCGCACTGGTAAGTTTATACAAGTGCGAATGTGAAAGCTCCAGGTACTTTGCTGCCTCAGCGAGGTTGAGCACCTGCTTTAAAATCAGGTTTTGGTCTAATACATGCTTCTCGATGATTTCGAGTCTTTTTAAAATCTCGTCCATGACGTATTTCTATTTTGAAATTTGTAATGGACATTGGCCAATGTCATCTCCGGTTATCGAAGACAATGGCAAGGTAGGACCGTAAAAGGGCTGTTTAGAGCGGTTTTAGCCGGGTGTGGTGTAGAGTGCAGAGTGTCGAGTGGCTTGCGGAATTAGGAAAGGCGGTTTAGTGTAAAAAGAGAACTAAAGAAAAACCAAAAAATAGTAAATAGGAGCAGAGTGTGGAGTGGACTATTTTATGTGTTCCATGGCCTGGTCAAGAAGATCGCCTTTTGAGGCTGGCCGCTTCTGTCCTCTGAATTTTGTACTGTCGAAAGGTGTTCCATCTCTTTGTACAAAGCATTTGCTGGTAACTTTCCAATGTTCTTGTTTGAGATTTTCTACCAATTCAATATCATTATGAATCAGTTTGATGAAGTAATAAAGGTCGCTAAGTGTTCCGGTCCAGTGAACAGGATTAGTAATTTCCTGTCCGGAAAAAACTTTCTTGAAGTTGGGGACAGTCGTATTCTGGTCAATGAAGCCATTTTTCTTCAGGCTGTCACACAGGTCTTTTAATTTGTCTGGTGAAGTGTGGTATTGTTTGTAAGTGAAAGAATGGGTTCCATAGGAACCTTCGGGTTCCTGGGCCACTGACGGTTCCGGATCAGGTTGGACTTCCAGTATCTTGATTTTATTGATTGGGAGCTTATCGGGAACCGGCTCAAACAACAACTGCGTGTAGAAGTCATCCTCAATCAATAAATCTTCGATACGATCTTTGAATACCTCCTGTAGTTCCAAATACACCTGCATATAGGCCAGCTTTAACAGCTGAATGATAAACGTATTGGCCTTGTGGCTCTGGTCAATGTCGAAAGCCGTCTTTTTCGGATCAATGTAGCTGAGGGTATAATCCTGTTCTTTGATGAGCTTTCCAATATCCCTTAACCGAGTTTTGAGTTTCTTTTCCAGAGTGTCGTTCAGCCAGTATTTTACCAGGCTTTCGTTTTCGTCCTCCGTGATCAACTCGTGAAGCTGATTAATGGTCTGAATGGTTTCATTCCGGATCAGCTTATTGTAGTATTTCGTTTTGTGGTTGAATGGCCGCTCGAAATGGATTTCATACTGAAAAGTGAATGCAGGAGTTTGTTCTTTTACCTCAGTAAGCATGGAGGCAAACTTTTCATCCAGGGCATTTTGTTCCATCCAGGGGCGTAAGCCGTGGTATAGTATGTCGTCCAGTATTTTTATGTCGTTGTTCATAGGTCTAGTTTGATTCGGTTGGCGGCTTCTTTTTTCTTATCGTCAATGATCTTCGCATAGATCTGTGTGGTTTTCAGCTCCCGGTGTCCTAAAAGTTTGGACACGGTATAAATATCCGTTCCCATGGTCAGTTGCAAAGTAGCATATGTGTGTCTGGCACAATGAAAAGTGATGGTCTTGGTAATGCCAGCTTTCATTACCCACTGCTGTAGTTTCAGGTTATGCCAGGCGGAATATTTAAGTCCTTTAAAAACCCGTTCCTCCGGAGCTTGCCTTTCACCTAAAAGTTGGAATGCTTGTTCAGATACCGGAAGGGTTTCCGCTCCTTTGGTTTTCTTCTGCCGGAAGCGGATGTAATAGCCCATTTCCTTGGAGTGCTGCACCTCTGACCAGAGCAGCTTTTGAATGTCTGACCAACGCAAGCCGGTAAGACAAGAAAACAGGAAAGCTGTTTTCAGCTGTGGGATTTCGCATTCTTCTTTGGCAACAGCCTGTAATTCTTCCAGCGTCAGAAATTCTCGCTCTGGTTCGCCCTGTTTGAACGCTTCAACTCCTTCACTCGGATTGGTGGGGAGAATACCATCCTTCACCGCTTGTTTCAGGGCAGCCCTGAATTTGTTGAAGTAAGAGTATTTGGAGTTTTGGGAAAGCCCTACGTCACTTTTGGATTTCGCTCCTTTGTCCAGGTACTCTTTGAAATTCACAACAAACTGCCGGTCAACCTCTCCAAAAGCAATGTCGTAGGGAAGAAATTTTTCAAGGTGCTTTACCACGCTGTCCCAATTGCCGTAGTTCCCGGAGCTGTCTTTTCGTTTCTCGGCCAGCAGTCGCATGTATGCCAGAAAGCTGCCTTTCATCTTTTCATTGTCCCGGAATCCATACGTGCCGTTTTGGATTTCGATTTGTCGCTGTGCCCGGATCGTTTCCGCAAGCTGTAGCGTTTTCTTGTTGACCTCTTTTTGCTCTTTGGTTTTGGCATTCGGATCCAGGTAGAGTTTGAGGTATTCTGTTTTCCTTTTCCCCTTGTGGTAGTAGTCCAGGTACAAGCTGGTCTTTCCTCCCTGATTTCTCTTTCTGAGTGTTACCTTCATATCGTAAACAGGTTTTCAATATCGGTTCTTTTAATAATGGTGCGTCTTCCGAGTTTGGCGGCATTCAATTGTTTGCGATCGATCATCCGGTAGATGGTCCACCGGCTGGTGCCTAACAGCTTGCACGCTTCCTGAATGCTCAGGAAGTCTTTTGTTTGAATGCCATTGGAAGAAACAGGAGAAGGAGAGGTGTCAACGGTCTGGAGCTTTTCTTGCCGCTTACGCTTCTTATAAGCTCGCTTGGCACAGTTGTCCGAACAGTACTTGGTCACTGTGGTCTTAGCGATGAAGATTTCACCGCAATACATGCAAGTCTTTTCGATTCTGATATTACTGCTCATTTGTTGCTTAAAGTAGCTACATGTAGCTCTATGTAGCATAATCTCTCCTTTGCCTTAAATTTTTGTTGCTAACAACAAAATATCTGTTTCTAGCAACAAATTAGAAACGAAAGATACAAAAATAAGGGCAAATTAGCAACAAGAAATAGAAGATAAAACAGGTTAAAATGCTTAAAATGAAAGGTTTAACTAAAAAAGGGAAATGTAATCACTTTCCGATGCAAAACTTACTAAATATATTATCCAGCAAATCATCTGTCGTAATTTCGCCAGTAATCTCCCCCAGGTGATAAAGCGCCAGTCGTATGTCTTCCGCCAGCAAGTCTCCGGGCAGGTTTTGTCCAATAGCTTCCAGTACAGAGTTAAGCGCTTCCCTGGTTTTTTGCAGGCTTTCGTAGTGCCGGATATTGGTCACGATGGTACTGCCGCTACGGATGGTTTGTGAGGTCACCATTTCCAGCAGATGATCCTTTAGTTCATCGATACCGGATTTTTCGGCCGCGGATATGTATATGATACCGTCAAAGTTGCGAAACTCTTCCCGGTAGTTTGAGCGCTTGTCGATTTTGTTGCCTACTACCAGATAGGGAACATTCATATTGCGCAATTCGGTCAGGTCTTTGATCAGTTCGTCTTCGTCATAGACATTGACGTCAAATAAGTAAATAATGAGCGAGGCGCCACGCATTTTTTCGCGGGTGCGTTCCACCCCCATGGCTTCGATGATGTCTTTGGTTTCACGTAGTCCGGCCGTATCGATAAAACGAAACGATATGCCTCCCAGTATTATTTCATCCTCGATAAAGTCCCTTGTTGTTCCGGGAATTTCGCTGACAATAGCCTTTTCCTCATTGAGGAGTACGTTGAGCAACTTGGATTTGCCCGCGTTGGGTTTGCCCGCGATAACGATAGGAACGCCGTTTTTGATCACATTTCCCAATGAAAAAGAAGAGACTAGTCCATCGATAACCCGCCGGATTATGTAAATCAATTCCTTAAGCTGTTCGCGGTTGGCAAATTCGACGTCTTCCTCGCTAAAGTCAAGTTCCAGTTCAATCATGCTGGCGAAATGGATCAATTGTTCCCGGAGCTTCTTGATCTCCGCGGAAAAGCCGCCCCGCATCTGATTGAGGGCGGCCTGATGCGACACTTCCGAGTCTGAAGCGATCAGGTCGGCGACAGCTTCAGCCTGGGCCAGATCAAAACGACCGTTCATAAAGGCGCGCATGGTAAATTCGCCGGCTTTGGCGAAGCGAGCGCCCTGACGTATTAATAACTGTAATATTCGCTTCACGATATAGTCGGAACCATGGCAGGAAAACTCCACGGTATCTTCGCGGGTATAGGAGCGAGGAGCCTTGAAGATCGTGGCCACTATTTCGTCATAAGTATGCCCGTTTTCTTCGATTACGCCAAAATGCGCGGTATGCGAAGGCTGTTGGCTTAGAAGTTTGCCCCCCCGAAAGACTTTGTCGGAGATAATCAGCGCCTCGGGGCCGGATATCCGTATCACGGCTATGGCTCCGGCTCCCTGCGGGGTAGCCAGCGCTACGATGGTATCGTCTTTAGCTAACGCGTTGTTCAAGATTATTCGTTGGAATTAAAGGACTTGCTGAATCGTTCCCAGCTCGTCGTCTTAAAATGCTCGTCTCCGTAAAAATGCAATATTTTATTCAACATGTCAACGTCCAGATAGCCTGGTATAGGTTGTAGTATGTCTTCATCAGGCGTGAGGTATACGGTAGTGGGATATCCGCTTGCCTTGAAGATCCTTGACGCGAGTTGCTGTTCGGTCATTTCCGTACCTTTATAATTGACTTTCTTGTTGCTTTCCGCGTTGAGCTTTACAGCGTAAAACTTTTCATTCATATAACCGACAATCGCCGGGTCCTGAAGAGTAGTGGCGTCCATACGCTTGCACCAGCCACACCAGTTGGTATATACGTCCACAAAAATCTTTTTGGGCTCTTTCCGGGAAAGCTCAACCGCTTCATCATAGGAAAGCCAGACGATTTTATCGGACTTCTCTATTTGCCGGGAGGTGATTTCCTTGTCGCTCTTTTTGTTGGTTTTGGCGTTTTCCTCACTTTGTCCTGTATTTTTCAGCGAGCAGGAGAGAAACAGTAAAAAAACGCATATGGCTGTGAAGTTGTTGATTTGGCGCATGTAGTATTTTTATGTAAAGTTGTATATAACCAATGTCTTAATTTGAATGTTCGATTCTGGCGTTTTTGATTTTTTATATAAACGCGTCCCGCGATGGAGAAAACGGATAGATCAGCGCAAAAACAATACCGTGAAAAGTAAGCGTATCAAAAATAAAGAAGCGGAGAATGTCGCCCGCCCTGACCATCCTTCTCGATAGTAAAAAGCGATCAGAGGCCCCGCGGCTAAAAACGACCGTGAAGCCGGCAATGATGATTTCAGAATTGTTTTGATCCATAGGGCTCTATTAGTCGCTATGCAGTGGTTGAAAGCCGCGTCGACGCGCCTCGTTTTTAATTCGATTCGGAATAGTTGATTCTGCCAGAGCTGACCAGCGCGCGGTCGTTGGTGATCGAATAGCCTTCAAACGCGAAAGAAGCGGTCAACTCGACGATTTTGTTTCCTTCGGAACGAACGGAGTGGATGGTGATCTCGCCGGAATTGTCGATAGTCGCGTATGACTGGGAAGCGTAATTATATTGAGCGAAAAAGCGCTTGTTGTTATACGGATTCCAGTAGTTGAGGCTGTAGGTTCCCGGATCCACTGGCCAGGAAGTGCCTATTTCGATGGTTCGGTCTCCATCGTAAGCGGTAATGACCAGACCTTGATTGTTTTCAATAGAAAAAGATAGTTCCGGACTTATAAAAATATTGTCGTTTACCGTAGCGGACAGTTTCGCTTTCGACATGTCGGGATCTACTTCGTTCTTATCGCAGGCGACTATCGTTAAAAGTAACGCGGTAAACAGGAGTATTTTTTTCATTGTTAAAAATGGATACATAATAATGGACGTTTCATAAAAAAACGGTTTTAGGCCGGTCTTATTTCAACAGATTATTGATCCGGTAGGCTACCTTGTCGAAATTAAACAATTGATAGATTTCGCTAAACTGAACTTTTATCTCTTCAAGGCATAGGTTGCCAATGCTTCCCTCATGCGTGTGTCGTATTTCATGTCGGGATGATTCAAAGGTGTTTTCTTCAATCATGCGACCAACCTCTTTATAAGCGTCTCTGAACGGCATGCCTTCCAGTACCAGTTTGTTGACTACCTCGACGGAGAAAAGATATGTATATTTATCATCGTTCAGGATTCCTTCCTTTACTTTTATATGCTGCAACATGTATCCCGCTATATTAAGGCAGTCGTTCAGATCGCCAAACGCGGGGAGGAAACTTTCCTTGATAATCTGCAAATCCCGATGATAGCCGCTGGGCAGGTTGTTGCAAATCAAGCTGATTTCATTGGGTAAAGCCTGGATTTTATTGCATTTCGCCCGGATCAACTCAAAAACATCCGGGTTTTTTTTGTGCGGCATGATGCTGGATCCGGTGGTTAGTTCGTCCGGAAAGGTAATAAAGCCAAAATTCTGGTTCATGTACAAGGTGACGTCCATCGCCATTTTGGACAATGTATACGCTACCGAAGCGATGGCCGAAGCGACGTTTTTTTCTGTTTTACCCCGTCCCATCTGAGCGTATACCACATTGTAGTTCAGATCGTCAAAGCCTAGAAGATTGGTGGTCATAGTACGATTTAGTGGAAAGGAAGATCCATAACCGGCGGCGGAACCCAATGGGTTTTTGTTAGCGATCTTATAGGCGGCGAGTAGCATGTTCAGATCGTCGGCGAGACTTTCCGCGTAAGCTCCAAACCAGAGGCCAAAGGAAGAAGGCATGGCGATCTGCAAGTGCGTATAGCCAGGCAAAAGGTGATTCTTGTATTGGTCGGCAAGTTGTATCAGTTGTTCGAAGAGCGCTTTTACAGCTAATACGATCTGCTCGATCGCGTCTCTGGTGTATAGCTTCAGGTCAAGCAATACCTGATCGTTGCGGGATCGTCCGCTATGTATTTTCTTGCCGACTTCTCCAAGTCTTCGGGTCAGGAGCAGTTCTACCTGCGAGTGCGCGTCTTCCACGCCTTCCTCAATTGAAAACAATCCCGCTTTTATTTCGGTATGAATTCCCTTCAGAGCTTCCAGGAGTGTATCCAGCTCTTCTCTGGTCAATAAGCCGATAGACTCCAGCATTGTCGTATGCGCGATCGAACCAAGCACATCGAATTCAGCCAGTATCATATCCATCTCGCGGTCCCTGCCAATGGTAAATTTCTCGATTTCTTTATTTACGTTGGTATCCTTTTGCCAGAGTTTCATCGTATCGTCTTTCAGTTAAGTTTGCCGCCGCAAGATAGTAAATTATGCGCTAACTAGGGGAAAGGAGTATAGGATATACAAAAAGTCCGCGCTTTTTTAGCGTTTTTTACTTTTTCGCTTACGTTTTAGAAGGGGAAGCGTCTTGGGACAAATTATAGTGTGCTGATCAATGGATTCGTTGATTAGCGTATTTACGTGGGGGATTCGCTTCAGAAAAAATAGGCGGAAGAGACGATGGCTGAAACAGGAGCGCTTGGGAGTCGCGGAAGCCGATGGGTCGATCTGATCGCGATTTGAAAGGAGAATACAAAAGCCCGTAATCTCAATACGAGCTTTTGTACCACGCGTTTTATAAAACAATATCGCTTAGTATTTTGATATACTTGTCGATACCTTCCTCAATTTCACTGATCCAGATGTATTCGTTGGCGGTATGGCTTCGCTCGGATTTGCCAGGACCCATCTTTACCGATGGCACAGGGACCAGCGCCTGATCGGATGTGGTTGGCGATCCATAAGTATTGGCTCCGTATTTGACAGCCGATAGTACCAGTGGATGTTTGGGGTCAATGAATGAAGGTCGGAGCCTCACCGATCTTGGCTTCACTTCAGATTCAATATTGTCTTCAATGATTTTTAGCACCTCTTCGTTTTTGTACATTTCCGTGATACGTACATCGATGGTAAAGGTACAGTTTTCCGGAACTACATTGTGTTGATAGCCAGCGTTTATGATGGTAACGGACATTTTCATAGGTCCGAGATGCGGACTTACTTTCTCAAAACGATAGTTGCGGATCCATTCAATATCTTTCAGCGCTTTGTATATCGCGTTGTCGCCTTCTTCTCGCGCCGCGTGCCCGGCTTTGCCTTTGGCGGTACAATCAAGGACCATCAAGCCTTTTTCGGCTACCGCGATGTCCATGGTCGTAGGTTCGCCAACGATCGCGAAGTCTATTTTCCCTAATTTTGGATAAACCAGCTCCAGCCCGTCAAAACCGGAAATTTCTTCTTCGGCGGTCGCCGCGTAAACGAAGTTGTATTTCAGATTTTCCATGGGGTAGAAATGCAGGAAGGTGGCCATGAGCGACACAAGGCATCCACCCGCGTCGTTGCTGCCCAGACCAAACAGCTTGCCGTCCTTTATGATGGGATCGAAGGGGTCGTTGGTATATCCGGGATTGGGCTTGACGGTATCGTGGTGTGAGTTGAGCAATATGGTCGGTTTGTCCGGGTTGTAAAACTTGTTGTACGCCCAGACATTGTTTTTGAGACGTTCTGTCTTTACGCCTCTTTCTGTCAGGAATTGATTGATTAGTTCAGCGGTTTTGTCTTCCTGTTTACTGAACGACTCTGTCCTGATAAGCTGCTTCAGGAGCTCTACCGCGTCCTGCTGCAATTGACTCAGTTCTTTCATGATATATAATCTTGCGCCCGGACTTGCCAAGTAAGTCCCGGGCTGGTGAAAAATGTGCTTTTAAGCGTTAAGTCTGGTACCTTTTCCGGCACCGGTATTAATGATGTCGCTGATATCCTCCGCGTGACATATGATTACGGATTTCACACCCGCCTGTATGGCGTCAAATGAGTTATCTATTTTGGGTATCATTCCTTTAGCGATCACGCCATCCGCTTTTAGGGCATTGTATTTTGCCGGATCGATCTGGCTGATGACGGAATTCTTGTCGTCGATATCGCTCAGTACGCCTTTCAGCTCGAAACAATATACAAGATGAGTCTCAAAGCGCGGGGACATCGCTACGGCGATGGTAGAAGCGATCGTATCCGCGTTGGTATTGAGTATATTACCTTCGCCATCATGAGAGAGCGGAGCTATAACCGGTTGAAGTCCAGAGGTAAGTAGACCGGCCAGTGTTTCACCGTTCACCTGTTTTACATCACCGACATAGCCATAGTCGATACCGTTTTTTATCGGGCGTTTGTCAGCCAGTATGATATTGGCGTCGGCTCCCGTGAGGCCAATGGCGTTGGCGCCCAGGGACTGGAGGCGACTTACAACTTTTTTGTTGATCAGACCTCCGTAAACCATGGTAACGATCTTCAATGTTTCCGCGTCGGTAATTCGTCTGCCATCCACCATTCGCGCTTCAATTCCAAGACCCTTGCTGATTTCCGTGGCGACTTTTCCCCCTCCGTGTACCAGAATGAATTTTTCTTTTAAACTGGCCAATGTGTGAAGGAACGCGTGGAGGCTTTCTTCATTATCAATGACGTTGCCCCCGATTTTAATAATAAATAATTTGTTTCCTGATGATGTGTGTTGAGCGGACGACATTATTTTTCTGATGAAATGATCAAAAATTGGATTCGAGTATTTTTTTCAGGACGGCCTGCACGGACCAGAGACGGTTACCCGCCTGCTGAATAACCACGGAAGCAGGACTATCGATGACATCGTCGCTGACGATCAGGTTTCTACGTACCGGAAGGCAATGCATGAACTTCGCGTTGTCAGTAAGGCTCATTTTGGCTTTGTCTACCATCCACGCGGGATCTTGTGATAGCGTTTGGCCATAATACGTATAGGAAGACCAGTTTTTGGCGTAAATGAAATCCGCGCCCTCAAAAGCTTCCTTCTGATGATAAGTGACCTTGGCGTAGCTCGCGAATTGCGGAGCCAGTTCATAACCCTCGGGATGTGTGATGACGAAATCGACGTCGGCTTTGTTCATCCATTCCGCGAAGGAATTGGGTACCGCCTGTGGCAGATTTCTGACATGGGGCGCCCAGGTGAGCACCACTTTGGGACGAGGTTTGGTTTTTAGTTCTTCAATGGTCATCAGGTCCGCCAGCGACTGACAGGGATGCAGGGTGGCTGATTCCAGACTGATTACAGGCACGCCGGAATGTTTTTTAAACTGTTCGATGATCTGATCCGCGTAGTCTTCCTCACGGTTCTTCAGTTTGGGAAAAGACCGGATTCCGATAATGTCGACATATTGTCCCATAACCGCCGCGGCTTCCTTGACATGCTCGGCCGCGTCGCCGTTCATTACTACACCATGCCTGGTCTCCAGAGTCCAGCCTTCCTTGTCGAAGTTCATGACCATGGTGTTCATGCCAAGCATCTGTCCCGCTCGTTGGGTGCTCAGTCTTGTGCGCAAGCTGGGATTGAGGAAAATCAGGCCCAGCGTTTTATTTTTTCCCAGATGGCCGTGCGCCCAGGGATTTTTTTTCAATTCGATCGCTTCGGCGACCAGTGCCGGAATATCCTCTACGTCATTTACGGAGGTAAAGTATCTCATCTATTTATCCAGTATTTTTGATAGTACTTCATTGAACGCGTTTAGGAAAAGGTCGGCTTCTTCGCGCCCTATGTTGAGGGCCGGGAGAAGTCGTATGGTATTTTTGTCGGAGGAGGAGCCGGTAAAAATGGCGCGTTCCTTGAGAAGCGCTCCCCTGATTTCCGCGCAAGGGATTTCCAGTTCCAGACCGATCATAAGGCCCAGCGCCCGAACTTCTCTTACCCCTCGGATTGATTTCAATTTGTTTACCAGATACGTTCCCATATCGGCCGCGTTTTGGATCAGACTTTCTTGCTCGATGACATCCAGAACCGCTACTCCGGCCGCGCATGCCAGATGATTACCACCGAATGTGGTTCCCAACATTCCGTGCGAGGCTTTGAATTCCGGACTTATCAGTACGCCGGCGATAGGAAAGCCATTGCCCATGCCTTTGGCGGTCGTGATCAGGTCCGCTTTGATATTGAAATGCTGATGCGCGAAGAACTTGCCCGAACGCCCATAGCCGGATTGTACTTCGTCAAGAATAAGTACGGCGCCGAACTTGTCGCAGAGCGAACGGATTTTTGTCAGAAAAGATGAAGTAGGGATTTTTACGCCGCCTACTCCCTGCATACCTTCAATAATGACCGCGGCTACTTCATCATTCATGGCGGCTTCCAGCGCGGATTCGTCATTGAAGGGTAGTAGGATCGCGTTGTCGGTCTGATTGACAGGCGCCTGCATGGAGCTTCCATCGGTGACGGCGACGGCCAATGAGGTACGCCCGTGAAATCCCTGGCTGAAGGATATAATCTTTTTTCTTCCCGTATGGAAAGAAGCGAGTTTTAGCGCGTTTTCATTGGCTTCAGCGCCGGAATTGCATAAAAAAAGCGAATAATCGACGTAGCCGGATAATTTCCCCAATTTTTCGGCCAACTCTTTTTGAATAGGTATCTGGACGGAGTTGGAGTAAAAAGAAATCTTGTTCAGTTGATCGGTAATTTTGTCTACATAGTAGGGGTGGGTATGTCCTATGGAAATAACGGCGTGCCCACCATAAAAATCCAGATATTTGTTGCCAGCCTTGTCCCAAAGGTAGGAACCTCTGGCCTGAACAGGCTCAATGGAAAACAGCGGATATACGTCGAATAGATTCATGTGTTTTTTACGTAGTATGTTTTACGTTTTAGTATTTTGTATCGTCGTTATAAGTGAAACCCGAACTCGTAACTATTAAATAGTAAAGCTATTGTAGAGCCTAGAGCTACTTGAAGATAATGGGCGATGTCGGCCTGTGGATACTAGCCACGACCTTTCGCCATATTACAGGAAGTTGAGTACGATAAACGTCGTATCTGATTGATAAATCGGTGCTTTTCATGTTCCGGAAGATCATCGTCGCCCTATAAATTTTCAGAGTAGGAATATGAGCTTCTTTCTATACGTTAAGTTCTTTATAATTTTGCATAGCTGTGTATTGAAAGACATAACTTGTTGTATGATAGTCGATACGCCTCGTAGCGCGTAAAGCGTATCACTCTTTACGTTTAAAATCCCACGCTTTTCAGTCTCAATCCTTCCCGCTCATCGAGACCAAACAGCAGGTTCATGTTTTGTACCGCCTGGCCGGAAGCGCCTTTGGTAAGGTTGTCGATCAGGGAAATGATGTGCAGTTTATCTTCGAATTTCTGAAGATGGACAATACAGTTATTGGTATTGACTACCTGTTTTACATCCGGATTGATGTCGGTGACATGCGTAAAAGGATGTGAAGCGTAGTAATCTTCGTACAATCTGAACGCTTCGTCTTGTGTCAGATCGGATTTGAGATAGGATGAGATGATGATGCCGCGGCTAAAGTTGCCACGGTAGGGAATAAAATTGATATCCTGTTTGAAGTCTGGCTGCAAATATCGCAGGCTTTGCTTTATTTCCTTCAGATGCTGATGGTTGAAAGCCTTGTAAATTGAAATATTGTTGTTGCGCCAACTGAAGTGGGAAGTAGAGGATAGACTTTGTCCCGCGCCGGTAGAACCGGTAACGCCGGAAGAGTGTACCTCGCTGTTGAGCAATCCGGCGGAAGCCAGAGGAAGCAGTCCTAATTGGATACAGGTCGCGAAACATCCGGGATTGGCTATGTGTTTGGCTTTTTTGATGACGTCTCTTTGTAGTTCGGGAAGTCCGTATACAAACTCGTTGCCTTCGCGCTGGAGACGGAAATCATGGCTAAGATCGATGACTTTGATGTGGTCGGCGATTTCGTTTTCCTGAAGGAAGGTGACAGCGGTACCGTGCCCGACGCAAAGAAATAACACGTCGATGTCGTCCCGAAGCTCTCCGGAGAAGCGCGCGTCGGTTACCCCCAGGAGGTCTGTATGCACCTTGGAAACCAGATTGCCCGCGTTGCTGTTGCTATGGATAAACACAATGTCTACTGCCGGATGAAAGACAAGAATACGCAGAAGCTCTCCACCCGTATAGCCGGCGCTTCCAACGATTCCTACCCGTATTTTTTTTGAATTGCTCATGTTCAGTAGCTTTTTTCCCGATTGAAGCTTTTACATCCAATCGGGAAGGTGAATGATAAATACAAAATATATTAGAGGTCTGTTTTGTTGACTTTATGCCAGATCATCGCCTGGTTACCCAGAATCTTCGAAAAGCCTTTCACGTCCTCTCCGGACCACGCGTTGTTCATTTCTCCATATTTTCCAAATTCGGAGCTCATCATGTCAAACGGAGATTCGATACCCACGATATGAAAGTTGTACGGTGCCAGGTATACGGTTGCTTTCCCGCTTACATTTTTTTGAGTATCTCTCAAAAAAGCCTCGATGTTGCGCATGATCGGATCCAGAAACTGTCCTTCATGGAGCAGATTTCCGTACCAGGTACCCAGCATGTCTTTCCAGTATAGCTGCCATTTGGAAAGCGTATGTTTCTCGAGCGCGTGATGCGCTTTGAGTATAATCATAGGGGCCGCGGCTTCAAAACCTACACGACCTTTGATCCCGATAATAGTATCGCCAACATGAATATCTCTGCCAATGGCGAAAGGACCGGCGATTTCCTGAATTTTGTTGATCGCGTCTACCGGGTTGACGAAACTTTGTCCATTGACGCCGACAGGTTCGCCATTCTTAAATTCGATCTCCAGTTCTTCCGGCGTATTTTTGCTAAGCTGGGTAGGAAACGCCTCTTCCGGCAGGTACTTGTTGGAAGTCAGCGTTTCTTTGCCGCCAACGGAAGTTCCCCAGATTCCTTTGTTGATGGAATACAGGGCTTTTTCCCAATTTCCTTCTACCCCATGCTTTTTAAGAAACTCGATTTCCTCTTCCCTCGAAAGCTTTTCGTCGCGGATAGGAGTGATGACTTTAACCTCAGGGCATACGATGTTGAATACAAGATCAAAACGGACCTGGTCGTTACCCGCTCCGGTGCTGCCATGAGCGACCGCCTCCGCGCCGATTTTCTTCGCGAACTTGGCGATGGCCATCGCCTGAAATACGCGTTCGGCGCTTACCGATAGCGGATAGGTATTGTTTTTTAATACATTGCCGAAAATCAGGTATTTAATACAGTTTTGATAGTAGTTGTCAAGCTCCTCGGCGCAGTGATGTTCCTTTACGCCCAAAGCGTAGGCCTTGCGCTCGATTTCCTTCAGTTCCTCCGCTGAAAAACCACCTGTATTAACAATGACCGAATATACTTCATAGTTTAGCGTTTCCTTCAGATATTTTACACAATAGGACGTATCGAGGCCTCCGCTAAAAGCCAATACTACTTTCTTACTCATTTTTTTAAATTTTGAGTACCAAAAATATTAATAAAATCCGTATTATCTCAATTGTATATCGAGTAATTATATGGAGGCGAAACCCAGATACGAAAGGATCGCCTTCGGGGCGAAACTCTTTAGCAATTTATGACTCTTCAGGCTTTGCCAGCGCTCATATAGACGGGATTTTTTTACAAAATCCCACTTTTTGCGGTTTTTCTCCGCGGGATCATACAACATCCCGGTACACAGGCAGTTTTTGTAACTTTTGCTTTTCAGAATCTCAAAATTTACGCAACTGGCGCATCCTTTCCAAAACTGCTCGTCGTCGGTCAGTTCGCCGAAGGTGACCGGACGATATCCCAGCTCGGAGTTTATCTTCATGACCGCCGCGCTGGTAGTCAGGCCAAACAGTTTGGCCTCGGGATATTTTTTACGGGAGAGGGCGAATGCCTTTTCCTTGATGCGGGTAGCTAATCCGTATTTTCGAAACTCGGGCGCGACGATGAGTCCGGAATTAGCGACATACTTTCCGTGTCCCCAGGTTTCTATATAACAAAAACCGGCAAATTCATTTTGGTTTGTCAGCGCGATGATGGCTTTCCCTTCTTCCATCTTCTGACGAATATAGTCAGGACTTCTTTTGGCGATTCCGGTTCCCCGCGCCTTCGCGCTCTCCTCCATTTCCTGGCATATAGTTTCAGCGAGATGCTTGTGATCTTCGCCAGCTACTTTAACTTTAAACTGTACCGCGGACATTGTTTTGGGCAATAGTAAGTCGTATAGATTATATGTATAAAATGTTTGGACCTTATCATCCTGTTTTCGGATAATAGTAAAGGTTGGATTGATTTTGAATTTACCTCGTAGGTAAATAAGATAAAGTAACGGCCTAGGGCCTCGGGAAGAACCTGATAGACAAAGAAATTCTGGCCTCGTGTGAGGAGTTGGAAAGAAAGAAGATTGTATGTTGGTTGCCAGATGTCATTTCAGTGAATACAAACTTGTATCAAAAGTAGTTTTTGTATTAAAATGTTCCTAATGAATTGGGGTTTTTTTTCAAAAAAAGGGAAAAAGTCGTATAAATACGGCTTAGAATAGCGTTTAATACCTATTTCCTTCCCCGGATCTGTTTGTGGCGAATTCTGGCCGAACGAGCCGCTTCCACGGTTGACAAGGGACTTTTATGTAAATGGCTTCCCTTTTCAATAATGATCTTCGCTTTGCGATCCATGCGGATATGGGCTCCAGGTTGTATGTTCAGGGTAGACCCCGCCTTTATGCGCAATACGGCGTTTTTCTTTAAATATAACCTCGCGAGCGTGTCGAAAGAAAGTATGCTTGGATTCACAAAATCGGGATATTCATAGCGGCCATTGATCAGCAGGCCCCGGGTGGCGCGGTTGGGACTTCCGCTTTTGTCGACAACGAGTTCTTTGTCTTCGGCGACGATCAGATCGGCTTCACCCAAGGGATTTCGTTTAATCAGCAAATTTCCTGTTAACCGGTGGTCGTTCTTGATTTCGGTATCGTCAAAGCGGACGGCTACGGTGATCTGGCCCGATATCGTGTCGATGGATTGAATGGTCACGGACAATCCGGACAGCGTCATTGGTTCAAGAGTTTCCGCGCATTCGTCGTAGTATTGCAAGGGAGTGATCATAGGATTGGTTCCGAGCCCCGCTTTTTGCCCAGGTTGGTTGAACGCGAAGCGAAGGCCCAGCGCTTCATATGTATACGCGCCTTCTTGCATATATACCACGCGATATTCATTGCGGGCGATACGCGGCGGAGTTTGTCCGCATATGGATGTGTTTTCCCGGTAATTGTTAGTAAAGCTACGGGTAAAGACGCTGTTGGGATAAAGCGTATCATATTGGAAATTGGCCCGGATAGTGGCCATGTCGTTGTGCGGACCGGCTGGGTTGGGACGCGTTTTTTTGAAATCGGCCGCTATATTGTTGAAGATTTGAGCTGAAAGCTCTTCTCCCAGGATTTCATAGTCAAAATTGCCCGTGGCCGACAAAGCTTTTAAGCCATTGCTATATTTTAGTCCCAGCGCCGATATGATTTCATCTCTACGCTCGGTGATACGCTCGATATACATGTACAGGCCTTTCGAAGGCATGGGTGTAGGAGCGCCGATTCCGTCGTGAAGCCAGCTTTCCCGGTCGTCAAAAATGGTGGCGCCACCATGGTATTCAAGCCAGAGACGCTGGTCTGTACCTGGTATATGAATTCGTATCGCGTCACCCGTAGAAACGAAATCCCTGAGTGTCAAAACAGAGGAACGTGGCGCTTGGATGTCTTTTTCAATATCCAGTTCCGTCCAGCCGATATACCAGCTTTCCCAGGCGTTGACGGAGGTATTGACCTGATCGTACGCGCACATGCCCCATCCCGCGGTGCTATAAAAATAAGATCCGAGTACTCCGTTGGTTGTAAAGTAGTGGGGACAATTGTACAGGCTGTGCGCCATCTCGTGGATAAAAAGACCTTTGAGGCCTGGCATGTGCCACATGCTGTTTTCGATGGTAAACCCACTTTGACTTTGTATTTTATAATCGCCGGTAGTCGTTTTGAAGGTATAGCTGGTACTGAGCGACGCGTAGCCCTGACAGCCTTCCTGGCGCCAGACGACAATAACGAAATCAATAATTCCATCCGGTTCCGTCAAGCTATTGTCGAACCTGAAATCGGGAAAGTTTTTTCGTCTGTCATATCGGCTCCAGTCAAAGTCCGGATAGTTCTGGTCTATGTATCTGAATACCGACCGGTTGTTTCGCTGATCGCCTTCTACCACGACGCGTTCGGGAAATATGTCGGCTACTACGCGTAAAGGGGGTTTCTCCGGATGTTTCCTGCTCATTTGGTAATAAAAATTGGAAATGCTCCTGTCGCTATTTTGAGGCGAAAATTGTTCAAAACTCTGATAAAACAATTGATCGTAATGCCTGAGAAAAGTTTTACCATCCGCTTTGTCCTGATCCGGGTTTATTTCCGGCCATTCGGCGTGATTGAAGTGGGGATCGTCCGGGTTGAAGTCTTTTTGAAGGGACGCGAAAATAACCAGGAACCGTATATCGCCGATAGGCGTAAAGGCGCCTCCATATACGGATTGTCGTTGTTGGCCCATAGCGGACATCGTGAGCATGATGAATAACAAGACAAAGTATATTTGATGGATCAGGAGTGTCATCTTAATAATTAAAAAGTTATTCTTCCCAGGTATTCGCCGAATGAGGAAACGGGCCCGGATTTCCGAAGGGGCGATTCCCCGGTTTTCACTTCGGGTGCTCTTGGCCAAGACGCGAATATCGGGACAGGTATAGAATCAGGAGATACAAGAAGTCCCTTCCATGAATCAAATATACTTGATCGTGACAGATTCGCAAGCCAACGCGGAGCGATTTATGTCAAACAGGCTGTTTTGGACTCGCTGAGAAACGATCGCTTATGACATAGTGTGTCAATATGGCATACGATATATCCTGTAACTCTATTGGCATAAGCCTTGTTATTAAGGGTAAGGAGCAAAAAAGAATTTACAATATAATTACTAAAGTTATAGTTATGGGTAAAATTATTGGTATTGACTTAGGAACAACCAACTCCTGCGTTTCAGTGATGGAAGGTAATGAGCCGGTGGTGATTCCTAACAGTGAAGGCAGAAGAACCACACCTTCTATCGTAGCGTTTCAGGACAATGGTGAGCGTAAAGTAGGCGATCCCGCCAAAAGACAGGCGATCACCAATCCGATAAATACAATCAGCTCTATCAAGCGATACATGGGTAAGAAGTTTTCCGATATGGAAAAGGATAACGATAGGGTATCGTATAAGGTGGAGCGGGGCGACAACGATACGTCAAGGGTAAGAATCGGAGACAGGCTATACACGCCTCAGGAAATTTCCGCGATGATCCTTCAGAAAATGAAATCCACGGCCGAAGACTATCTTGGCACCGAGGTAAAAGAAGCCGTGATTACTGTCCCCGCTTATTTTAACGACGCGGAGAGGCAGGCGACCAAAGAAGCCGGACAGATCGCGGGCCTTGATGTAAAAAGGATTATCAACGAGCCTACGGCGGCGGCGCTCGCGTATGGTTTGGACAAGAAGGGAAGCGATATCACCATCGCGGTATTCGACCTTGGTGGAGGTACGTTCGATATTTCTATTCTGGAACTGGGGGATGGCGTGTTTGAAGTAAAGTCTACCAATGGAGATACCAGTCTTGGAGGCGACGACTTTGACCAGGTCATTATCGACTGGCTGGCGGAAGAGTTTAAAAGCGACGAGGGTATCGATCTTAGGAAAGACCCGATGGCGTTGCAGCGTTTGAAAGAAGCGGCTGAAAAAGCGAAAATCGAACTTTCAAGCTCTACCAGTACAGAGATCAACCTGCCCTATATCATGCCGGTGGACGGGATTCCCAAGCACCTTGTCCGTACATTGTCCAGAGCGAAGTTTGAACAATTGTCCGACGAACTTATAAGAAGAACGCTGGAGCCATGCAAAGCGGCTCTTAAGGACGCCGGATTATCGACTTCCCAGATTGATGAAGTAATCCTGGTGGGAGGTTCTACCAGAATTCCAAAGATTCAGGAGGAAGTTGAGAAGTTTTTCGGAAAAAAACCTTCCAAAGGGGTAAATCCGGATGAGGTTGTGGCGATCGGAGCGGCTATTCAGGGCGGTGTATTGACCGGTGAGGTAAAGGATGTGTTGCTTCTGGACGTTACTCCGCTTTCATTGGGTATCGAGACCATGGGTGGCGTGTTTACCAAGCTGATCGAATCCAACACGACCATACCTACAAAAAAATCGGAGGTGTTTTCTACCGCGGCGGACAATCAGCCAAGTGTGGAAATCCATGTATTGCAAGGTGAACGTCCGATGGCGAAGGACAACAGGACAATCGGAAGATTCCACTTGTCCGATATTCCTCCGGCGCCAAGAGGAGTACCTCAGATCGAAGTGACTTTTGATATCGACGCCAATGGTATTCTCCATGTATCCGCCAAGGATAGGGGAACCAACAAAGAGCAGAAGATCCGAATCGAAGCTTCTTCCGGTCTGACTGATCAGGAAATCGAAAAGATGCGTAATGAGGCGAAAGCCAATGAAGAGGCTGATAAGCAGGAAAAGGAGCGTATTGAGAAAATCAACGCGGCGGATTCCATGATCTTCAGTACTGAAAAGCAACTGAAAGAGTTTGGCGACAAGCTGTCGGCCAATAATAAGGCCGCGATCGAGTCGGGACTCGCTGATTTGAAAAAAGCGCACGAGTCCAAGGATGTCGTAGCGATCGACGCGGCTCTCGCTACGTTGAACAACGCCTGGCAGGCGGCTTCCCAGGAAATGTATAACGCTTCGCAAAATGGCGGCGCGGCGGGACCTGAAGCCGGCGGTCCTCAGGCGGGCGGCGCGGACAATGTGACCGATGTCGATTACGAAGAAGTAGATTCCGAAAAGAAGAATAGTTAAGGAAAAACTTTGAAGAAATAAATGAAAAGGCCTCCATATGGAGGCCTTTTTTGTTGCCAGGCGTGTGAATGACGCGGATAGGGTCTTTGCGCTTTTAAAAATCCATAGCTGGCAGGTTTGAGTGGTGGGATTTCATTTTATCCTGGTCTTGTTTCCGCTATCGCTTATTCGATGGTGTTTTTTACTAAAACGATTCGCCCGTTTTTTATGCCGGTACTTATTTTTCAGGGCGATCAAAATGATTGGATGAAGATTCGTTCATAGTTTGAGGGCGTTACGAGACGCGCGTCGGATTTCAGACGTGTATACTTTGTGATGTTTGAAAACAACTTATTTTCGAGGCTTTTTGTTGATAAATAAGGAAATGAAAGGAGGAGGAATGATTCGTATTATCACTGTCATCTACAATGATTTGAATGTGTGGGCTCATTGGATCGCGAGTGGGATTTTGTATGAGAGAAACCGACTTGTCCAACCTTCTCTGGTGATGGTCCCGGGTTCTGGATCCAACGTGGCTTATTCGAAGATTGTCAGCTAAGAGTGAGGGAACCAGATGTTGATGTGATGGGTGTGATTGAACCTTTATAATTAGGAGAAGTATATGGCGACATTTAAGGAAGATATATTATTTGAGAATCGTAAAGAAGCGGGAATTCGCCTGGGAAAGGTATTGAAAGAAGAAGAACTTGGAGGGGATCCGCTCATCCTGGGAGTTCCGAGAGGAGGTATTGAGATCGCTTATTACGTAGCGAAAGAGTTGAATACGGAGTTTTCGGTCGTGGTCGCCAAGAAAATGGGCTTCCCTGGAAACGAGGAATTCGCTTTTGGCGCCTTGGCCGAGGATGGAACCATGTATTTGTCCGATAAGACAGGCATGCGTCTGAATAGGGAAATCGTGGAACAGGTACGGGAGAAGAAGCAGATGGAGATCGCTCAGCGTGTGCTGACGTATCGTGATGGAGAGCCACTTCCGGTCATGAAAGGCCGAACGGTGGTGATAACCGATGATGGTATCGCTACGGGAGCGACATTGATTCCCATAGTGGAGATGTGCAAGCGAAATGGCGCGGACAAGGTAATTGTAGCGGCTCCGGTCGCTCCGGCTTCCTCGGTTCGCTTGTTTGGTCACGCGGACAAGATGGTGATTTTGGCGAAACCGGACCCTTTTTACGCGGTTGGACAGTTTTATAAGGATTTTCAACAGATGGAGGACACGGAATTAGCGCGGTTATTGAAAAAATAGAGGGAGGTAAAGAGATGGAGAAAATGGAAGAAAAGACAACGACGATATTCGCTGAAACGATCAATGTTCCGGTAGGTCAGACTTTCTTAGCCGGAGATCTGCTGATCCCGGATAAGCCAAGAGGAATCATTGTGTTTAGCCACGGGAGCGGAAGCAGTCGGTTTAGCAACCGGAATAAACTGGTTGCCAATGAACTTCATAAGCGTAATTTCGCTACTTTAGTGTTTGACTCCCTTACCACCGCGGAAAGCAGGGTGGTCAATAATCGTTTTGATATTGATTTGCTTTCTGAGCGGCTTATCGAGGTAACAAATTGGGTGTCGGATTTCTATGAGACCAGGGCTTTGCCCGTTGGCTATTTCGGCGCGAGTACGGGAGCCGCTTCCGCCCTTAAGTCGGCGGCCATATTTGGGGAAAAGGTTAAAGCTGTCGTAAGTCGGGGAGGACGTCCGGATCTGGTATTGAGAGAACTGCCGGAAGTGCTCGCGCCTACGCGCCTGATCGTAGGAAGTCTGGATAAGCCGGTGATTGGCATGAATGAGGTAGCGATCAACGCGCTGCGTCGGGCGAAGGCTAAAGACCTGGTATTGGTTCCCGGAGCTTCTCACTTGTTCGAAGAACCAGGAAAGCTGATGGAGGTAGCTTCACTGACTATTTCGTGGTTTGAAGAGCACATGTAGTTGGTGAATACGTATATTTTTGTATTTACTTTAGTAGAATGTTTTAGTTTATTGGCTGAATAAATTTAACTCAGCCAATTTTTTATTATATTTTTTATATAAATAGGTGTATTAATCGTAAATTAATACAATTGACTATGATTTACCTTTTATTGGTGGTATGGTATTAACAAAAGTGAAAATATCGTTTTTTTTATACTGTATTACGCTTGTTTTCTTTTTTCAGAGCGTACGCGCCCTGGCGCGCGATCAATCTCACGCGGGACAGGCCTTCCGGTTTATTGAAAATAAAGGACAGTGGGATGAGTCTGTTTTATTTAAGGCGGATCTTGGCAATGGAGTGATTTTTGTCGAGAAGGATGGATTTACCTTTGACCTGCTGAGCGAAGAAAGTATAAAAGCGAGACATAACCATGACCGGTCCGGGGGAGTAAGCGTTGGAAAACCGAGGGAGCCACAGGAATCGATCAAGGGCCATGTATACAGGACCCGGTTTAAGGGAGCCAATCCGGATGTGGAGACGCGTGGTGTCAATCCACTGCCGGAGTATTTTAATTATATGCTGGGAGATGAACCATCCCGGTGGACATATAATGTAAAGGCTTATACGCGGGTTTATTTTAAAGATTTGTATGAAGGGATCGACCTGGTTTTATATACCAATGGTTCCAATTTAAAGTATGATTTCTTCGTGCGTCCCGGCGCTGATCCTGATCAGATTCGTTTCGCGTATGAAGGTGTAGATCTGATCAAGTCGCGAAACAGGCAGATTGAGTTGTTTACCAACGCGGGAAAAATCGTGGAGTCCAGGCCGATCGCTTTTGAGCAGTTTGGTTCCGATACGGTTACCATAGAATGCGCTTACCGGGAAACGGAGCATGGATATGGATTTGAGTTCCCCAAGGGATTTAACAGGGACAAGACATTGATTATCGACCCGGAGCTTGTTTTTTCCACATATTCAGGTTCCGTGGCGGATAACTTTGGGTTTACCACGACCTATGACCATGATGGCTTTTTGTATAGCGGCAGTATCGTTTTTTCCAGTGGCTATCCCACAACGCTGGGAGCGTATAACCGGTATTTTCAAGGAGGAACCGATGTGGCGATTACCAAGTACGACACGACGGGTACTTTCATGATCTGGTCTACCCTGATAGGAGGAAACGGTTACGAAGCGCCTCATAGCATGATATGCAACGCTCAGAACGAATTGTATGTATTTGGGACTACCGGTTCATTTAACTTCCCCACCACACCGGACGCCTATGACCGAACATTTAATAATCAGGCGACTTTTGACGTGAAGCGTGTCAGGGTTATGCCTGGCCTGGGGATCCAGTATCCCTACGGATGCGACATGTTTGTGTTAAAACTCGGTAAGGATGGCGATGAGCTTAAGTCTTCTACCTATGTGGGCGGCTCCGGCAACGATGGCCTGAATTCGACCCGGTACGATTCCGTGTATTTTGTTGGATTGGACGCGTATGTCCGCTATGGACCCTGGGCGCATGATACTTTGCGCTATAATTACGCGGATGAGATGAGGGGAGAAATCGATATTGACGAAAACAATAATATCTATATAGCGACCTGTACCAGTTCGGACGATTTTCCAATTGTGGGCAATACCTGGCAGCGCGCGTACGGAGGCGGCCGTCTGGATGGTGTAATTGTCAAAATGGACGCCCAGCTTAGAAATATTCTCTGGAGTACCTATCTGGGTGGGTCGGGGCCTGACGCGATCTATTCACTGGCGCTTGACAAGGCGGGTGGGATTTATGTTACGGGAGGAACCAGATCCGATGATTTTCCCATTGAAGGTCCGGTAGCGCAGCCGGATTTTGGCGGAGGGCGAAGCGACGCCTTTATTTCCTATCTCGACGCGTCGGGACAGACCCTGATTCGATCTACCTATTGGGGATCGGAAGAATATGATCAGGCGTATTTTGTGGAGATGGATCACCAGAATTATGTATATATATTGGGACAGACAGAAGGGAAGGGCGACAGATTTGTACATAACGTAGCATACGCTCAGCCTAACAGCGGTCAGTTTATCACTAAGTTTAGCCCTCTATTGGACACGCTGATGTGGAGCACGGCTTTTGGTACGGGATCCGGAGCTCCTGATATATCCCCTACGGCGTTTCTGGTCGACGTGTGTCGAAAAATTTATCTATCGGGTTGGGGTGGAGGAGCCAATCAGAATACCTTTCTGAACAACCAGGCCGGGTTTACGACCGGTTTGCCGGTTACTTCCGACGCTTTTCAAGCTTCCACGGACGGCAGCGACTTTTATCTGATGGTGATGGAAGACGACGCTTCCGCCCTGCATTACGCGACGTTTATGGGAGGAAGTCTTTCCAATGAGCATGTCGACGGAGGAACCAGCCGCTTTGACCGTAAGGGAAAAATATACCAATCTGTCTGCGCGGGATGTCGGGGAAATTCCGATTTTCCGATAAAGCCGGCCAACGCGTACTCTCCGACTAACAAAAGCCTCAATTGCAACAACGCGGTTTTCAAGTTTAACTTTGAAATGCCCGCTGTAATCGCGGATTTTGATGTTCCGGATATTGGTTGCGCTCCCTATGAACTGGAAATTACGAATCGGAGTCAGGAGCGGGACAATACGAAGTATTTCTGGGATTTTGGGGATGGGACAACTTCCACTGACAAGATTCCGACCCATATTTATACAAAAGCGGGCATATATAAGATAAAGCTCAGACTCGAGGATATCGCTACTTGTAATCTAAGCGATAGTACAGAGCGAGAGATCGTGATTCTTTCCGATACTTCTTATACGCTTCCCCCTGAAAATATTTGTCCGGGCGATTTTGTACAGATAGGCATTATGCCGAAAAATATCGATACCATTACCTATCAATGGAATCCGATGGTATGGCTGAGCGATCCTCATGTTTCCAATCCGATCGCTACTCCGGAATCGTCCATGGAGTATACTTTGCTGGTCTCAAATGGAGTATGTACGGATACGATTGTACAGGAGGTCGTCATTAATCCTGTAGAGGTGAATATGAATGACCTGAAAGTATGTAGTAGTGAAAATCCATTGACCTTGAGCCCTGTCTTTACCGGCTCGCCGGATAGGTTTTTGTGGGCCAGGGAACCGGATTTCGCCGATATCGTCAATCCCAGCGAACTAGCGCCTTCGTTGCTGGTGGACCAGCGGGAAAAGGCGGTTCGCTACTATGTAAAGGCTATCAATCAGTATGGGTGTTTTGATACTACTTCGTTTGAAGTGATCGTGAGTGATTTGTATATTGAGCTGTCCGCGGACAGCGTTACTTTTTGCGAAGAGACGGAGTTATATATAGGCACTTCATTGGATCATGACGATCTAAGTTACCAGTGGAGCCCGGTTCGGGATATTTCAGGCCGGTCCGATACGTCGCGTATTGTCATACGTCCGGTAGCGCCAGGCTATATCTATGTGACCGCGATCAATGAACTTGGATGCGTTTATACCGATTCCGTTTTCGCGCGCGTATATAAAGATACGTCCTACGCGTTGCCCGACTTGCCCATATGCCCTGGAGCGTCGGTTGAACTGGGTTTGTTTCCTTCAGATAAGTCAAATACCTATCGTTGGAGTCCCGCGACCTGGCTTGATGACACCTCCGCGGCGAATCCTACCGCTGTTCCGGAAGGTTCTATCCAGTATACCCTCTTCATGTCCAATGGTGTCTGTACAGATACAATAACGCAACGAGTCATGTCGCGTCCTGTGGAAATCGAAATCGACGGTGATATCATGGGGTGTAGTTATGAGGGGCCTTTTTCACTTGACGTACAATTTCATTCCGGCAATCCGGTTATTTACCATTGGTCCAATTATCCTGATTTTTCGGATCGGTTGAATACCGATCCCGCTAATTCTCAGATCTGGGCGCGTCCTATTGGGAATGAAAATTATTATTACGTCAAGGCGGAAAATAGTACAGGCTGTGTCGATATCGATTCGGTTCGCGTCCTCCTGACGGATTTGTTTATCGAAACTTCGGGCCCCGCCTACATATGCTCGGGGGCGGATACCAGATTATATGCCGAGAGTAGTCTGCCTGGCGATCAGGTAAGTTATCAGTGGCGTCCGGAAATGTATATAGAGGGACCCTCGAATACGTCTTCCATTGTCGTCAGGCCTGAGCGGACGCGTTACTTTTACGTCAGCGGCGTTAATTCATACGGATGCGTATACCACGATTCTGTGCTGGTCGAACTGTCGCCGCTTACCGCGGGCTTGATCGAAGCGTGGACGGATAAAGATACTTTGTATGAAGGTACTTCGACGAATATTCATGTACGACCCGTATTTCCATATCATTATCACTGGACACCGGAATATTCGCTCAGCGATCCCGGTAGTACCGATCCTGTGGCGACTCCCCCCCGGAGTACCGAATATTGGGTGACTGTAACGGATCAGCGGGCGGGTTGCAGGGTAGACACCAATTTATATATCGAAGTGATTCCGGTCATATGCGAAGAACCCAATATATTTGTGCCCAACGCGTTTTCTCCGAATGGCGATGGCCATAACGATGTTTTGCACGTGCGGGGAAGCTTTATCGAGGAAATGGTTTTTGTCATTTACGATCGCTGGGGAGAAAAAGTATTTGAGTCCAGTCGTCCGCGGGAAGGCTGGGACGGCACGTACAAGGGAAGAAAAGTGGATCCCGCGGTGTTTGTCTACTACCTGGAAGTAAAATGTATTGGAGGGAAGAGTTTCTTCAAGAAAGGCAATGTGACCGTGTTGAAGTAATTAAATGAATTTTGTCCGGTTTTGAAATACAGTGTTCTTGTCACGTTATGGTTTTTGTTCGCCACCTTGTTTCAGGGTAGGACGCAGGATATTCATTTTTCGCAGTATACGTTGTCTCCTCTTACGATCAACCCCGCTTCGGCCGGCGCCTTTAATGGAATATACCGATTCAACGCGTTGTACAGAATGCAGTGGGGAACGGTAACAGTTCCCTACAATACCATCGCCATGAGTGTTGACGCGCGGGATTTCGCGGATACCAAAAACTTTAACGCCGGTTTTAACTTTTACTATGACCGGGCGGGCGATTCCCACTACAGCAATCTGCTTGCCGGTTTGTCGTTGGCGTATTCCATACCTTTTGACCGTAAGCGTCTCCGATATCTCAATCTGGGTATTCAGGGTACCGTGACTCAACGTTCCTTTGATTTGGAAAGATTGCAGTTCGATAGCCAGTATATTCCTGATAAGTATGGTGGTTCATACATGCCCTGGCTTCCTACCAATGAAAGCTTTACAGGGTTTACCGCTTTTTATCCGGATGTCAACGCGGGGGTTTATTATCATTGGCAGCCTCATAATAGAAAAAGAATTTCGGTGGGCGCGAGTATGTATAATATTCTGAAACCCCGGCAGAACTTTATGGCGAATACCGACGCCAGGCTGGACCGGAGGCTTAACCTACACGCGTCGGGTACTTTTAAGGTGGACAGTAAGATGGACGTGTTGCCGGTCGCGCTGGTTATGGTACAGGGAACGTTTTATCAGTTTACCCCCGGTATAATCGGCAGATATATTTTGGAGAATCATAGGTATCGGTACAGGGCCGTGTACGCGGGTATTTATACCAGGGCGAGAGACGCGGCCTATATAGCATTGGGAATGGATTATAACGAATGGCATGTCGGACTCAGCTATGATCTCAACTACAGTCGTCTGGTCCCGGCTAGTCGGGGACAGGGTGGCTGGGAAGTGGGCCTCACCTATAGAGTGGGTAAAATGCCCGATCGAAGAAAATACAGGGATTGCCCGGATTTTATGTAAGGCTTCATGGCGGATGGAATGGTTATGATTGTCAAGTACGCGCTGAGTATATTGTTGCTGTTGAATGTGGCTGTATTGGCAGGGCAAAGCAAGAAGCAGTGGAGTAAATATGGCGCCCAAGCGTTCGCCGAAAAAGATTATCAGGGAGCGGCGCTATATTATGATATGGCGCGCCAGAGAGATACCGCGGATATTCATGTCTTGCACTCGTACTGTCAGTCCCTCAGGCTGGCGAACAATTACCCGTTGGCCGAAAGCTATTATCGTCAGTTGATCGCGTTGGACACAGGAGGACGCTATCCTCAGGCGCTTTTTTATCTGGGGGTGTTGCAAAAAAACAATCAACGTTATGAAGAGGCTCGGGATAATCTGAACCTGTACGCGAGCGGGTCAGGAATCCCGGAAACGGAAAGACAAAGAATCGCGAATGAAATCGCGGGTTGCGAGATAGCTACGCGGGATCCGGAGATTTCCGCTGTAAACGCGGAGGAAACGCGCGCGTTGAATTCGCCATTCGCCGATTTCGCTCAAGTGTTTGTGAATGATTCGCTCATGTTGTTTTCGTCCCAGCGAGCGGATCAGGATGATTATGAGGGAGTCTATCCGGTGCGGATATATCAGGCTTCCCTCCGGCATGATGGCTGGCGTGTCGATGGTGAATTCGCTCCCGCGATCAACAGCGCGGGTGTTCATGTTTCAAACGGGGCGTTTTCCCCGGATGGTCAAAAATTTTATTTTTCAGCTTGCGATCGCGCTTTTTCCTGTCAGATTATGGTCAGCCGGTATGAGGAGGAGAAGTGGAGCGCGCCTGTTCCACTGGATGAGACTATAAACTATCCCGGCTATTCAACTACGCAGCCTTTCGCGACCCGAATCGGAGAGCGAGACGTATTGTTATATGTTTCGGACAGGCCGGGAGGCCGGGGAAAGCTGGATATCTGGTACGCGTCGCGGAAGGAGGGAGATAGCTATTATGAGCCGGTCAATTTAGGCTCTACTGTCAATTCGCCGGAAGACGACGTTACACCCTGGTATGATCCGGTCGATTCCGTATTGTATTTTAGCTCTTCCTGGTGGCCTGGTTTGGGAGGCTTTGACCTGTTTCGGAGCAAAGGCGCGCTCCTGCGCCAAGGGCCAGCGCTTAATTTAGGGAAACCTTATAATTCACCCGCTAATGATTTGTATTTTTCGCTTGCTCCGGATCGGAGGTGGGCGTATCTGAGCTCCAACCGATTCGGAACAAGTGGGGGCGATACGCTGGCCTGGTTCAATGATATATGGAGAATTCGACAACCTGTCGGGTTACCTGTGGCGGAGGATGGTGTTGATCGTATGATCAGCGCGTCCGAACAAATCGCTGAACTCAACGAGGAGCTGCCTTTATGCCTGTATTTTCACAATGACCAGCCGAGGGCCGGCAACGCGGATACCATTTCTTCTGTTGATTATCTTCAGGCCGCCAGGGAGTATCTGGAGTATAAATCTTTGTATCTGAGCGTGGCCGATCAGTGGGATGGGAGCGCCGCGCGAAAAAATAAAAACAAGGAAGATATCCAGTTTTTTTTTGATGAACGGGTGGCGGGCGGACTTGATCGCCTTGACCGGTTTATGGGGAAGCTGTACAGCGCGCTGAGCGACGGATACTCGGTCCGGCTGGGCGCGCGGGCGTATGTCAGCCCCTTGGGTGGGGGAGAATACAACCGGAAACTTGCCAGGCGAAGAATCGAGTCTTTTATCAAGTACGCGGGGACATACAATGACGGCTGTTTGCTTCCTTTTTTGTCCGACGGGGCGCTGGTAATTGAAGAGCTTCCCGGACTGCTGGCGGAGCCCGCGCGGAATGGCGGAACTGATTTGTCCAGGGCTGTATATGGTCATGAGGCGGCGGAAGCCAGAAGGATTGAAATAGCCTGGGTGCTTCCCGTTATGAAAAACGACATCGCGTACGCTCATACGCGAATAGGTGAAATACGGATACCAGACGCGGAGACGGGGCGGATTGGTTATGTGGAATTCCAGAATCTGGGAAATCGGGAGTTTCTGATTGAAAAAGTCGAAGGGGCGTCCGGAGTGGTCATTGAATCGTTTTCATCCAGTACGGCTCCAGGCGGTTGGGGGAGGATTTATTTTACCAGAGATAAACATCGTCAGGAGCATTCTTCCGGTATAATATATTTATTGGACAATGATTTGAGGCCGAAACGTTCGATTGAGATAATCTGGAAAAAATAGGAAAAGGATAAGCGGACTTTTTAATGTATTTGTTCGCGGGGAAATTAATTTTCCACTATGCTTTTGTATTGAACTGTTGATTTGAAAAAATAGGTATATTTGTTTGGTGGGGAGTGAAAAAATGGGCGCTTTTATTTTTAATAAATACTTGTTCGTTATAATAGGCGACCTGTACAATGGTCATATTGATCGGAGCTTTAAAAGTTGTAAATAATGGAAGTCAATGTATTTGAACTGCATCCAGGATTAGTCTGGGGATTCGCGATAACGGTCATTATTATGTTATTGCTTGATTTGGGAGTGTTTAATAAGAAAAGTCACGTGGTAACTTCCAGGGAAGCTACTATATGGTCAATCGTTTGGATTTCATTGGCGATGATGTTTTCGGGCGTTGTATATTGGGTGTTTAACAACGACGAAGGAGGACACGCCATGGCGATTGAAAAACTCGCGCAGTTTCAGGCGGCGTACTGGATTGAAAAAGCCTTGTCCGTTGACAACCTTTTTGTTTTCATTTTGGTGTTTACTTATTTTAAGGTGCCCCGTGAACTTCACCATAAAGTATTGTTTTGGGGTATTATAGGAGCCTTGATATTTAGGGCGATCTTCATATTCGCGGGTGTAGGGATTATCAATATGACCTTTCTTCCCGAAATGGAGTTGTTTGGAATGGTCGTACGTGTAAACGCGGTATTGACCTTGTTCGGGCTTTTTCTGATATACGCGGGGATCAAGTCCTGGGGTGGTGGAGATGACGGAAATGAGGAAAAGGATTTTAGCAACTCAGCCGGAGCGAAACTGGTTCGTTCCTTGTATAAGGTTAGCGACACCTATGATAAGGACAAATTCTTTACAGTCCAGAACGGAGTGAAAGTCGCTACGCCCTTATTGGTGGTCGTTTCTGTCATTGAGTTTACAGACGTGTTGTTCGCGGTCGACTCGATTCCAGCGATTTTCGCTATTTCCAAAGATCCATTCATTCTTTATACGTCCAACATATTCGCCATACTCGGTTTGCGTTCCTTATACTTTTTGCTGTCCAACTTTATTCATATGTTTAGCAAGTTGCCGTATGGGCTCTCCATTATTTTGGTGTTTATAGGCATAAAGATGAATATTTCTCCCTGGTATCATGTGCCTTCGCCCCTGTCGCTGGGAATCGTGGGCGGAGTATTGCTGCTATCTGTGATTCTCTCTCTTATATTCCCGGAAAAGAAAAAGGTAAGGGTGGAGAAGGAAAAAGAAAAAGAAAAAGTAATTGTTAGTCCGTAACCGCGCTGGAAAATGTAGGTGATGGAAAAAACGGCTTGGTGGAAGCAAGTCTGTGGGGGTATTAGTCCTATATCCGGCAAAGAGAGAAAAGGTTAAGTATTGTTCAAAAAAAAGTCATGATGAAATAAGAAGATTTTTTTTGAATAACGCCATATATTAATAACTTTGCGCACCTTTTCGGAGAAAGGGCCATGTGGTGGAATTGGTAGACACGCCATCTTGAGGGGGTGGTGCCTTTACTGGTGTGGGAGTTCGAATCTCCCCATGGTCACAAAAAAACCGGGTTAAATCCCGGTTTTTTATTTTTGTATGATCCGATAGGCCAGTTCGGCCAGTTCCATTTTTATATCCGACTGGAAAAGCAAGGTCTGCAGATCTTTTTCCTCCTGTTCGTTCCCCGTTTTCATATTCGATATCTTTTCCGCGTATTCTTTGATGCTTTCAGTTATCCATTCAAAGAAATCGTCCGGGGTGTTGACGCCTTTAAAGCGGCCGTCGGAAGCGAATACGTAATCGCAGTGGCCTTGTTCCAGGATAGAAAAAAGCGGTCCCGCGATCAGGTCGTTGAGCGGTTCCAGTTCCTGAAAAATTTTATTGAACGCGGGTGATTCCAACGCTGGAACGTGAAACGCGTCCCAGAAGAGTGATTGGAACCTATTCAGGTTTTTTTCTTTTGTACTATTTGAATTATCCATTCGTTTAAAAGAAAATTTTGTTGTCTATGCGTCAGATAAAGTCAATCGTTCTATTGGTAATTAGCCTTTCGGCGCTTTCGGTCAGCGCGCAGATGGGCATGCCCCGGGAAGACGACTTGCTGTTTCGTACAGAATTTGTCCGATCGCTTGATTTAAACTGGTCTCAAAGTAAAGAGGTTTTTGGTGAAGTTAATATGATTTCCCCAATTCTTTTTGAAGCTGTCCGTGAGGGAAGAATAACGGCTTATGAAGATGTAAGGACCAGCGAAGAGCGATCTCTGGAAGAGCTGGTAGAAAAATTGACGATTGATAGCGAGCGCGTGATTCATCCGGAGTATCTTACGGAGTTGGAACTTGGCGAGGATCTGGTATTTGACCGCCATCGATCGGAGCATTACTTTATTCCCCGGTATCTGGCGATCTATATTTCCGAGAGGGATCATCCTTATGCCTTCAAAGAGCCTTGGGCTGTTTTTAGATTTGAGGATGTCGTCAGGATATTTCGGGAGGATGAACGGGCGTGGAGCGCGAATAAACTTAGCGGTACCAGAAAGCTCAATTACGCGGATATTTTCGTGTTGAAACATTTTTACTCGGAGACTGTAAAAATAGGACACGCTCATGACCGGTATTTTGATCAAATATATACCGATAAAGTTTCCGCGTATGTGGCCGCTAAAGACGCGGAGGCCAGATTGATCGAATTTCTATACAAATTATATAATCCGCTATAATCGAGTGTGCTATCCGCTGTATTGCCGCGATTGTATTTTTTTTGAGATATTGGGCGTAAAAAAAATATCGGACCTATTGTAAAGAATAAATTTAGCGTTAATTTTGTGGGCCTTTTAGGCGGGAGTAGCTCAGTTGGTAGAGCGACAGCCTTCCAAGCTGTAGGTCGCGGGTTCGAGCCTCGTCTCCCGCTCTTGATTCGAAAGCCGGTTTTGCCGGCTTTTTTTGTTTTAACTTTTTGCTGAATAATCACTTTACAACTTATTTATGTTCAAACGAATATTGTCTTTTGTCGCCTTGATGGCCGTCGCGTCCGCGGGGCGGACTGATGTTGTCGATTCTGTCAAGGTTGATAGCCTTACGCGGGGATTGATAGAGGTATATGAACTGGAAAAAAATCTTACCTATCAGACCGGACTTATCGAACTTCGCGGTGGCGTCGCTACATTGAATGTGCCTGAGGGATTTAAGTTTCTCGACGCGGAGCAAAGCGATATGGTGCTTACGCGTTTTTGGGGCAATCCACCTTCCGACAATACGCTGGGCATGCTTTTTCCGGAAAATATGACGCCTCTTGCCGGGGATTTGACGTTCGCCGTCGAAATTACCTATTCGGAAGACGGATATATAAAAGACGACGACGCCCGAGAGCTGGATTATGATGATTTGCTGGATCAAATGAAAAAAGAAGCTCAGGAAGCGAATAAGGAAAGGGCGAAACTGGGATATCAGCCTGTTGAACTGGTTGGCTGGGCGGTTCCGCCTTTCTATGATTCGGAAACTAAAAAGCTGCATTGGGCGAAAGAGCTTCATTTTGGAGAAAATGAGGAAAATACCCTGAACTATAATATCCGGATCCTGGGTCGAGAGGGCGTGTTGGTACTGAATGTGATCAGCGATATGCGCCAATTGGACATGGTAAAACCGGATGTGCCTACTTTGTTGGGAAGTATAGATTTTAATGAAGGATACCGGTATAAGGATTTTGATCCTTCGATTGATAAAGTGGCCGCGTATGGCGTGGGAGGGTTGATTGCCGGGAAGGTCTTGGCTAAAACCGGTTTCCTCGCTATTCTGGCCAAATTTGGCAAATTTATCGTGATCGGGCTGATCGCCGTGTTCGGCGCCTTTCGAAAATTCTTGTTCAGAAAGAAAGTCGACGCGGTGGCCGAGGCGCGGAAACTTGATGGTGAAGGGCGAAAGATGGAAAATGAACATTAGACAAAGAGACCTATCGCTTAATTTCAGGTATCTGGAAATAGGAAAGGCTTCGGAGGGATCGAGTATCTCCCGGAGCCTTTTTTTTACATGGGATATCCCGTGTACATTGTTTTTTAAGGACTTGATTTCTTTTTGCTTTAATCGCGTTTAAACATATATCTATTAAAAAACGACTCTGGCGTTCCCCGCGCGACCATGAGGACTTAAGTTGTTTTTTTATTTTCACCAGGCTTTTTATAGCGCTATTTTCTGTTGAAAAAATCCTATTGACACTGAGTTTGTTAGGTAAATAATCAATTTTTTCTAAAAATAATAACATTTTAGGGTTACTTTTGTCTTAGAAAAACGTATTAACGCGTTCATAGAAGAGGTTTAGCAAAACGAATAAGCATGAAGTATCTGAGACTACAAAAAAGTATTTTCCTGATTTTCGCGGCACTGTTCTTTTTTGGGACAGGATACGCGCAGGTCAATACGCCATCCGGCGCGACCAGACCCTTTGGGTCCAATTCATCTTATGAATATGGCATGATGCCAACTAATCTTCCTACAGGAGGCGCGTATGGCTCGGCGTCGGAAATCAAGACTATTTATGATAACTGGAAACGGGATTATGTTGAGAATTGTGGCGACAATATGGCCAGAGTAAAATTTGATAATCCTTCGCAGACCGTATCGGAGGGTATCGCTTATTCCATGCTTCTGGCGGCTTACGCGGCCGATCAGGATTTGTTTAATCGCCTGTGGGCGTTCTATAAAAGTCATCGAAATGATAAGGGTGTGATGCATTGGCGAATAGACGGCTGTAATAATGTCTCTGGATATAATGGAGCAACGGACGCGGAGCTGGACGCGGCGATGGCGCTGATCGTGGCGAATCATCAATGGCCGGGTACTACTTCTCCGCATAATTATAAAACAGACGCGGTCGCGTTGATCAACGCTATTAAGAATTATGAGATCAGTAAGACGGATTTTACATTTGAGCATGGAGACGCGTGGAAGCCCGATTGTAGAAACCCGTCTTATCAGGCGCCAGGCTACGCGAGGGTTTTTAAAGTTTTTATGGCGGAGAATGGCTATGCCGACAACGCGTTCTGGGATAAAGTAGTTGCGGGAGCGGAGCAGTTGCTTATCAATAACGCGCACTCCACATCCGGACTCGCGACCAACTGGGCGACTCCTTCAGGACCTCCTTCCCCTGGTTGTAGTGGATCGGGCACAGCGTGGGATAAATTTGGATACGACGCGTGTAGAGCGCCTTGGAGACAGGCTACCAATTATTTGTGGTTTGGTCCCGCGGCCTCCAGTATGCAGACGATTATCAACCGTCAGGCTGATTTCTGGATTGGCAAGGGTGGTCCCGATGAGGTAGGCGGTGGAGACAATCGTAATCACGATGGTTCTGGATACGGAGATAATAACGGCGCTTTTGTCGGAATGGTAGGGGCCTTGTCGCTGGCGGCGTCAAATACATCCGCTCATCAGAATTTTTGCAACGCGATGTACACGAAGAATAAAACCGTATCAGCTCCCGCGTATTTCTCCAAAATTCTTCAGATGCTGGGTTTGTTCGTACAAACCGGAAACTTCTGGAATCCCTACGCGGAAGGCTCTACGGGCGGTACTCCCAATGAGTCACCTACTGTATCCCTGACCGCTCCGACCAACAATCTGTCGGTATGCGCGGGTACGGCTATTACACTGACGGCTACCGCTTCCGATCCGGACGGTTCTATAAGCAAAGTGGAGTTTTACAATGGATCGACATTGATTACTACCCGTTCGATCGCTCCTTATACCTTCAACTGGACCAACGCGCCGGCGGGAACTCTGACAATAACCGCCAAAGCGTATGACGACAAGAACATGAGCGCGACTTCCGCGGCCCGTACGGTTGTGGTCAACGCGATTCCCGACGCTCCGGGCGTTACCGCAACTATCAATTACTGCGTAGGAAATCCGGCGACCCGACTCTCTGCTACGGGAACCGGATTGAAGTGGTATACTTCGGCTACTGGTGGTACCGGCAGCTCTACCGCTCCGACACCGACCACAAACAACACGGGAACACAAAACTACTGGGTATCGCAGACGGTCAATGGCTGTGAGAGCTCCAGAGCCAGAATCACCGTCAACGTCGGCGCCGCCGCCTCGGCTCCGCAGGTGACCCCTCAGCTTTCCTATTGCCAGGGCGTGAACGCTCCAACGCTCAGCGCCACCGGAACAGGTTTGAAATGGTATACTTCGGCTAGCGGAGGTACGGGTAGTACGACCGCTCCTAAACCTAATACCAGCAATGTAGGTACACAGAATTACTGGGTATCGCAGACGGTCAGCGGATGTGAAAGTCCAAGGGCTAATATTCAGGTTGTCATCAAGGCGGCTCCCGGCGCGCCAGCGGTCATTTCTCCCGTATTATACAATCTGAACGACAACGCTTCTCCGCTCAGCGCCACCGGAACAGGCCTGAAATGGTATACTTCGGCTAGCGGAGGTACTGGTGTGAGTTCCGCTCCGATTCCTTCTACTTCGGCTATGGGTACAACTAATTATTATGTATCCCAGACGGTGAACGGCTGCGAAAGTCCAAGGTCGAATATTGTAGTTTCCGTTTCCAACAACCTGCGGGTATACAAGACTTCTGCTCCGGTGGTTATTGACGGGCAGGTTGACGAAATCTGGAACTCCGTTAACCGGACTGAAATTGAAAAGCTAATAAGGCCTTCCGTTTCCGGCCCGGAGGATTTGTCCGGATGGTTCAAAACGCTGTGGGATAATCAGTACTTCTATGTACTGGTCGTTGTAACGGATGATGTAAAGACGCGTGATAGCCAGGAAATCTACGAGGATGATGGAGTGGAACTCTATTTTGACATGGGCAATAATAAATCGGCTTCATATGGATCAAAAGACGCGCAATATACTTTCCGTTGGAACGACGCTCAGGTGCATGGCAATCCATCCGGACGGTCCGTTTCCGGAATTGACTTTGTCATGACAGGAAACGCTACAGGTTATATCTTTGAGGCGCGGCTGCCTTGGTCGACATTGCAGACCTCTCCTCTGGTTGGTCAACTACACGGATTTGACGTGCATATAAATGACGATGACAATGGAGGCTTGCGTGATGGTAAATTGTCATGGACTTCTCCCAATGACGACGCCTGGGAAAATCCTTCTTTGTTTGGCACCATGGTCCTGCAGGACGAAGATACTGTAACGGGACTTTTTGGATCCGCCGCCAATATGTCGCTCGCGTGCTATCCCAATCCTTTTGACACGTATGTGCAGGTAGAAGGCTTGATGGAAGAAACGGAATATTCTTTTGTCGATCTAAGCGGCAGGATTGTTAAGACCGGTAAAACTTCTGGCCGTGTCGATACTGATATGGAACCAGGGGTATATAACCTGATTCTTCATCTTGATACAGGCAATACTTTTATAAAACTGATCAAGCTACGGTAAAACTTGTTGTTCTGGACGTATATAAAAACGGGGGCTGGACTTAAAGATCCAGTCCCCGTTTTTTATGAAATTTTTTCTGAAAGGAGCTTTTTCCCAGTTTCCAAAGCGCCGGAATAAAAAAGGAAACAAGTCCGGCCATAAACACGATCACGCCCAGGAGAATAAACGAATAGGCGAGACCCAGCTTGTCGGCAAGATAACCGGTGCCAACCAGACCCAGTAAGGATGGTAGCATGGTTACGCTGTGATACATGGAAAATACCCGGCCAAGAGCGGAAGTTCTGGTCTTGAGTTGGACGATGGCTGTAAAGGCGCTATTGTGGATAGTGCCAGCTACGCCGCCGATAGCGGTGAGCAGAATAAACCATAGGTAGCCTTCAGACGAAAGCATGCCCGAAAGCGTGAAAGACAAGCCCATGATCAGATACATGGTATTGAGTACATTAACCTGGTTGAAAGGTTTTTTTCTAAAACCCATCGCTATGCCTCCCATGAGCATGCCTATGCCCCATACTACTTCGATCAGGCTGATCTGAAAGGTGGATCCCTTGAAATGCTCTAGCGTCATCAATGGGAAAAGTACACTGATCGGCATGATGCAGAAGGTGCTTATAACTGAAAACAGAAACAGCCAGGGCATGCCGATGGTAGCTCGGACAGCGGTAAAGGTCTCTTTGAATTCTTTGACGAAAGTTCCGGGTTCATTTTCCTGGTTTTCCGGATTGGGAATACTGATGAACAGGAGCGAAGCGCAGGCCAGCAGGGCGCCGGCGGCGTCGATGAGCATTATTTGTTCGATTCGCAGGAAGTTGACGCAAAGCGCCGCCAGCGCTGGCCCGGCGATGGAACAGAGGGATTGGACTACTTCGTTTATTCCGGCTATACGAGTGAGTTTGGATGAAGGCGCCAGCAGGGGAATGGAAGCCTGCATGGCTGGCATGTGAAAGGCGGCTCCGATGGAGCGGATCGCGAGAAGTATATATATGTATTGTATTCCTTTGATTTTAAAATAAAACAACGCGGTGATCAACAGCGTGCTCAACGCGATGAAGCCATCGGAAATGATCATTGTACGCTTACGATTCCACCGGTCGATATAGACGCCGGTAAAGGGCCCGATCAGCGCTTGTGGCAACAGGGCGGCGATGGCGGCCAGAGCAAGTACCTGAGCGGAACCGGTTTCGATACTCAGCCATAATATGATCGCGAAGTTGACGATCGAACTGCTTAGAAGTGACAGAAACTGGCCAATCCAGATAAACGCGAATTTTCTCTTCCAGTATGCCGGGGTCATTTTCAGATATTAATAGTATCAAACCGGATTATGGTCAAAAGGATATGGAAGAGTTTAAGTTTATTTATCACCGGAAGTCATATCAGGTAAAGACAGAGTAAATCTCTACCTGATTCTGTTTTTTGCCTGCAAACAGATGTATATATTTGTTCTGTAAAGTATCCTGGCTGTATGGCTGAAATAAAATTGAGAGAATACCGGCAGACTGATAAAAGCGCTCTTATGAATATTTTTCGCAAAAATATTCCGGAGTTCTTTGATGCGGATGAAGTAAAGGACTTTGAAAATTATCTTGAACAGCATCTGGAAGCCTATTTTGTAGTAGAATCAGCAGGAGTTCTGGTTGGAGCCGGAGGAATTAACTTTGCAGATAATGGCCGGATAGCAAACATAAGCTGGGATTTTATAGATCCGGATTATCAGGGAAAGGGAATTGGCAAGGCGCTGTTGAAGTTTCGTCTGGATTATCTGAAAAAAATGTCCGGAATTACAGATATTATAGTGAGAACCTCGCAGTTTGCTTATGGGTTTTATGCAAAGCAGGGCTTCTCTCTTGAACAGACTACCAGAGATTACTGGGCTCAGGGATATGATCTGTATTACATGCGATATTGTCCCGCGTGAGTACGAAGTATATGAAGCAGATCCTCTGGTATTTCCATTGGCTTTAATGGCGGAACACTGGCGCCACCTGTATTTCCCACAGGAATTTTTCCGACAAACGATTTTATGCCACCGACCAGCAGCCGGAGTATCTGTCCGCGTATTTCTTTCCAGTCTTTTATCAGAAAACCGAAACGAAGCATCAGCCAGTGGACTTCCGAGTGCTGATACGGATATGGCTGACCAAGAATATGGG
>JAEWAY010000025.1 GCA_023391415.1 Bacteroidota bacterium
TTCCACCAGGCCGATACGAAAGCTTTTTCTGAACGAAATCATTGTCCACAGAAAAAACAGGAGCGCGATCAGGCAGGCCGATACGCCAACCCAGGAAAGCCCTTTTGACTGAAACAGCTCCTGCCCCCCGATAGTCGGCAGATTGAAGGCCTTGGCTATAATAAGGTAAAAGTAGAAGAGCGCGAAAGGCGGAATGAAGAAGTCTTTTCTATCTTTCTCGCCAAACTCCATCGCTTCGATACCCTGTTTCTCTAGACCGAAGACGCGTATGAGTACCAACGTGATAAATAAAACGATGATAATGACTCCGAAATATGCTGGCATAAACCTGACGACTTTATGAGTTATGTTTTTTTCTCAAATCGTTCTCGGATTGTATTGTTTGATTTATAGCATGTTGTCAAGGAGTGATTTTCTTTTACTTGCCTGGGGTGGCTTGAATATGGGAGAAAGTTTAATTGTATGTGATAAAATTCTATTAATCAGTGTGATAAATAGTAACGGATAAATGTAGTAGGTGTAAGGGAAATCTACCTCCGGACCAGTTTCACGACATTCTCCACATGGTATGTATGAGGAAACATGTCGACCGGTTGGACGGCGGCGACCGAGTATTGCTCCGACATAAGCGCCAGGTCTCTCGCCTGCGTAGCCGGATTGCAACTGACATAGACAATGGTAGGAGGGGCGAGCCGGAGTATGGTATGGACCACGTCTTCATGCATCCCCGCCCGCGGAGGATCAGTAATGACGACATCCGGTTTGCCATGTCTGAGCGCGAACTCGTCCGTCAATACATCTTTCATGTCGCCGGCGTAAAAAACTGTATTTTCAATTCCATTGATCGCCGAGTTGATACGCGCGTCTTCCACCGCCATTTCAACATATTCGATACCCACTACGGATTTGGCTCCCGCGGCGACGAAGTTGGCGATGGTGCCGGTACCCGTATACAGGTCGTATACGACCTCGTCGCCCCGCAGGTCCGCGAATTCCCGCGCTACCTTGTATAGCTCGTAGGCCTGTTTTGAATTGGTCTGGTAAAATGATTTTGGTCCGATCCGGAAGCGCAGCCCTTCCATTTCTTCCTCTATATACGCTTGTCCCTTGTAAGTCACAACTTCAAGATCGTGAAACGTTTCATTTTTTTTGGGATTTATTATGTATTGCAGGGAAGTAATCTCCGGAAACGCGTCGCTCAGATGCCGCATGACCGGATCAAGCCACTCCGGTTTATTTTCGAATACTTGCACGATCACCATGGTTTCTCCTGTAGAAGTGGTCCGCACAATCAGGTTGCGCAGGAAACCGGTCTGAGCCACCAGATCGAAGAAAGCGATATCGCGGTCTTTGGCGAACTCCCTTAGAGACAGGCGGATCTTATTGGACAGATCGTTTTGTAGAAAACAATGCTCGATATCGATGATTTTGTCAAAGCGCCCCGGGATATGAAAACCGAGCGCTCTCCTGTCGATTACGTCCGAAACCTGTATTTCCTCGCTGGTGAGCCAGCGTTTGCTGGAAAAGGTAAACTCAAGCTTATTGCGATAATACCGTGTTTCGGCGGAAGGGATGATGGGTAGCGTATCCGGGAGTTCAAGCTTGCCGATGCGCTCCAGATTATCCTTTACCTGCTTCTGTTTATAATATAGCTGATGGGAGTAGTCGAGGTGCTGCCATTTGCATCCGCCACAAGTCCCGAAATGTTCACAGAACGGATCGGCCCTTTTGTCGGACAGGTGATGAAAAAAAAGAGGTGTGGCTTCCGCGAAATTTTTCTTACTTTTGGTTATTCTGACGTCAACAATATCACCCGGAACGACGTTCTCAACGAAGATTACTTTTTCCTGGTGCCTCGCTACGGATTTGCCTTCGGCGGCCACATCCGTTATCAGAAGCTGTTCAATGGTCTGCTTTTTTTTGCTCATGGAACATCAAAAATAATAAAATGCCATGAATTGGCGTTACTTGTAAGCTATTTTATAAAATAAGGAATGTTAATCCGGACTTGTACATTTTTACTATTTTTTTCTTTCATACTGGACGTTCGCGCCAGCCATATCGTCGGAGGAGAATTTAATCTCGCCTGGAAAGGAAGAGGGCCAAACTATCTTCTGACACTCAATATGTACTATGATGAAATCAACGCCGACAAAACCGTGAACCTTATCGGGCAGGCCATCACGGCCGTCATATATGAAAAAGGCACGAACGCTTTTGTTCGTGAGGTATATATGACGCTCGACTCCAAAGACAACTTTATCGACTATAGCAATCGTTATTGCGCTAGAGGAGACCTGGTTACCAGAATTCTCCATTATAAAGCGGATGTTTCTCTGCCCGGCGGAGAGTATTCCAATCCGCAAGGCTACTATGTCGTCTATGACCTGTGTTGTAGAAACAAGATCATCAGCAATATCAAAGACCCCGACAACACGGGAATGATTTTTTATATGGAATTTTCTTCCAAAGAGCGGGTGCCGAGAAACTCCGCGCCCAAGTTCAGGCAGATTGAAGGCGAGTATTTTTGCGCCGATATTGAGCACGCGTACGATTTTAGCGCCGTGGATCCCGATGGAGACTCTTTGGTATACTCATTGACGTTTCCCATCAAGGGCAACACCAGCGGAACCAATCCTACACCCCGTCCGGGGCCTTATTCTTCCGTCGTTTGGGCGCCGGGATACAGTGAAGCGAACATGCTTCCGGGAAATCCCGGCTTGTCCATCGGCAGGTCTACCGGAATCCTTCAGGTGAAGCCCTTGCCATCGACCATCAACAATGTATATGTCATTGGAGTCAAAGTGGATGAGTACAGAGAGGGGGTCAAGATCGGGACCGTGCATCGGGAGTTTCAGTTTAAAGTGGTCCGATGCGATATAAACTATGAGCCGCTGGTTCGGTTCAGGGAGCCCGAAGGGCCTTATTACGCTCCGGACGACACCATAGTGGTAGAGTTCGCGGAAACCCGGTGCGTACAGTTGGAAGTTTCCGACCCTTCTTCCAATGAAGAGATGGAAACGATCCGGCTTTCGACGCTGGGTTCCCTGCCTTCCAATGTATTTACGGTCAGTCCGCGGACGGTAACCTTAAGCTCCGGCGCGCCGCTTGTGGCGGGTGAAGTATGTCTGATAAACTGCCAGACGATTCCGCTGGAACGGGATTCAGTATTTGACCTTAAAGTCGTCGCGTCCGACGATGGGTGTCCTGTACCCTTGAGAGATACGGCGACCATCAAAGTTCTGCTCAAAGGCAGGTTCAACAATCCACCCGTGGTTGACCTGGCCGATCGTCGCTCATATCAGATGATCGTGGGAGATACGATTGATCTTATGGTATATGGAAGGGATAAGGACGCGGACGATATGCTGACGCTTACTATGGAAAGTAACAATGACGCCTTGCTCAATGGCTTTAGTTTTGAGACGGTTGTAGGTCGGGACAGCGTCGTCGGGATAGCGAGCGGAGTAGCGCGTTGCGAGCATTTAAATGAACCTCATACGCTATTGTTCAAAATAACGGATGAAAGCTGTTCGCCCTCCAAATGGGACACCGTAACCGTGGAAATCACCGTGCGGGATAAGCCCACCGAAATCACCGGTTTTACTCCGGTAAATCTCATAACGCCGAATGGAGATGGGAAAAATGACTATTTCTACCTGAAAGACCTGCCGGAAGGAAACTGTTCCTATTTCTTTACCAAAATAGAGATTTTTAACCGCTGGGGCGGCAAGGTATTTGTTAGCGACGACCCCGCCTTTCAGTGGGACGCTAAAAACAACCCCTCCGGCATGTATTATTATCGCGTCAATCTCAACAAAGACGATATTTATGGCTGGATCAATGTCGTAAAAGATCGGGCGTCAAAACTTGAAAAGGAATTTTGATCATCGCGGGCTATGTTCCTGGATATTGTCTTCCAGTTCGCGGTAGGCCTTATGACAGCATCGCTCCAGTTCTTCCAGTAGCTCCGGCAGTAAATCCAGATCTTTCAACTCTTTGGAGCAGAACTCAATTTGTTTGATGACGGGTTTCAGAGAGTGAATGCCCATCATGAAGATAGTCGGCTTGAGCTTGTGGGTGATTTTTCGGAATTCTTCCCAGTCGTTTCGCCCCTTCAGTTCTTTTAAGGCGACGAGGAAGCCGGGAGTTTGTTTCAGAAATATATCAATCATTTCTCTAATGAAACTTTCATTACCCGCGGAAGCCTCATGCAGATAACTCAGGTCGGTAACACGCGTATCGGAGTCTTTCATGTGTAAAGGTTTGGTGTGCGATGTTTTCTGATTCGAGATTGCTCTCCCGATTGATCTGTATAATACTTCCGGATCAAATGGTTTTAGTATATACGCATCAAAAAGAAAATGGTCGATATCGGGTGGAGGACTTGTCGCTGTCAGGGCGAGTACGGGAGTACGCTTGTTGAAGCTTTTGAAAATCCGGGTGGTTTCGATACCATTTAGCCTGGGCAATTGTATGTCCATGAGTATAAGGTCAAAGGATCGATCGCGTGTCAGGCGCAGCGCTTCCTCCCCGTCCCGCGCCTGCCGGACCTGAAGGCCTTTCTTTTCCAGATAGCGGCTGGTCACGCGCAGACTTATTTCATTGTCGTCGACCACCAGGACGCTGAGACCGGCGAGATCCGGGAGAGGACCCGGAAGCGAAGGAAAGTCCGCGGGCTTGTCTTTCAAAAACGGCGTGGTAAAAGTAAACGTGGCGCCGGCTCCCTTGGCCGATTGGACCTTGATGGCGCCGCCCAGGGTTTCAACAAGCCTTTTGGTAATGCTCAGCCCGAGGCCTGATCCTCCGTATTGGCGGCTTATCGATGGACTTTCCTGAATAAAGCGCTGAAAAATAAGACTGTTGTTTTCCGGAGAGATTCCTATCCCGGTGTCTATGATTCTAAACTCCACTATGATCTCGTCGGCGGTCTCGCCATCAAGCCTTACTTCAATCCGGATCCCGCCCTCCTCGGTAAATTTGATCGCGTTGGAAATCAGGTTTGTCAGAATTTGTGTAAGTTTCAACGAGTCGCCCGTAAGCGTGTGGGGAACCTTGTCGTCGATATGTATGGAAAAGTCCAGTTTTTTTTCCGTAGCGTGAAAATGGAATACTTTTTTGACGCGGGACAACAAGTCGCGTACGCGGATGGGGGAAGGATGGTAAGTAAGCGTTCCCGAATCGAGCTTTACCAGATCCAGAATATTGTTGACGATGTTTAACAGATTGTCCGCCGATATTTTCAGGCCTTCAAAGTATTCTTTCTGCTCCGCGTAGTATGGGAGCTCTAGGAGCAGGTTGGCCATTCCCGAGATGGCGTTGATCGGTGTCCGTATTTCATGACTCATGACGGAGATAAACTGCTCTTTCTCCCGTACCGAATGCTCCAGCGTGGTTTTGATATGGAGTAGCTTTTCATCCGTCCGTTTCCTGTTGGTAATGTCCCTCGCGATCGCTTCGATACTTATAACCCTTCCGTTGTCGATATGGAAGTTAACGGTCTGGCCGATCCAGAGTTCTTCGCCCGTCTTGCAGACAATCGGAAGTTCGAAATAAGTTTCAGGCAGAAGATAGTCAAACTGGCGCTTGTAAAAGTCCATCGCCTGCTGTCGAAACGCGGGCTTGACCACCTCGCAAAAAAACATCCCGTAATACTCCTGCCGGGTATAGCCCAGTCTTTCCTGGCACCGGGTATTCATAAAAAGAAATTGCCCTTTGTAGTTGCAGCGGTAAATATAATCAGAGGCGTGCTCCACGATCTCACGGTACCTGGGCTCCGTAAGTCGAAAATATACACGTTGCAATACCGGCCCGGCGATATTGGCGATCCCCCGGAGCCGGGAAAGCTCCGGATGGCTGAAGCCGGTATGGGAAAGTTGTATGATCGCCAGTGTTTCTCCTTCCGGCCGCACGCTTATCAGCGTCTCACGGTCATGTTGCTCAACAGGCGCCTCGGGAAGATAGATGATCGGGTTTCGCTCGTCGTCTTTAAAATAAATTTTGACAGGAATGGTTTTTCCTGTCAGTTCCATGACTGATTGATGTACCGCTTCGGTAAAAGAGGCGTAATTGTCAACGTTGAGAAACGCTTTGGTAACAGATTCGAAAATATCCAATGTCGCGACCTCCCTGATCACCGGAAATACTATGAGGTGATCCTGAACTTACATATAACAAATATACAATCAATAAAAGCAGTTTTCTAACTGGTTTCGTTTTATTTAGATGAATATGGATTTTTGCTAAGATATGAAAACTAATTTTTAAATATGCAATCGCTTGATTAAATGAAGGGTGCTTTTTAAAAGTGTTCCTTGTTTGGGATTATCACGCGCTTCGTTTTGGTGTCCTTGGTTGGAGCGGATTAAATACAATCGAATAAGGACGAAGTAACGAATCACGCGAAATTTAGTTGGTTTATTAAGTAGTGAGTGGCGCAAAAGTAAAAGCCGCGGGGATGATATGGACCTGTTCGTTTTGGTCTGACTTTTGCTGGGTAAAAACTGTTCAAATCAACTCGCTGATTATGCGCTGAGACCTCTGAAAAAAACAGAGCCGCTCTCAAGGGTTTAACTCCTGTCGCTGGAAGGGAACCGTTTGAAAAAACGAATCGTTGGACAGGATGTAGGAAGAAAAAGGAATCGCCGCGTTTGGTCGATCGCCTGTTTTTCATCCTTCAGTTCCGAATAAAGAGATTCAGTACATCTGTATTGGATATGTAGTTTAAAATAGGTGTGATCAGCAAGGAGTATCTACATACCCTTGCTGACTTGTTTCTTCAGGTTCAGAAAGTCAATGAGAGATAATTATTTGTTTGTCGTATTGCTGTTGCTGGTGTTCGCGGCCATTGATTTTTATGTATTTATGGGTATTCGCTCATTAACGCGTGAATATTCCGACCTTTCCCGAAAAATCATTTATCTGTTATATTGGGGTTTTTCCTTCACTGTACTCCTTGTATTGGCCTGGTATTTCTTTGGCGATGGCCAGCAGTGGAGCCGCCTCGCGAAAAGCCTGATGATGGGCTTGCAGCTCTTCAGCTTTATTCCCAAGCTGTTTTTGGCCATATTTATTTTATTGGACGATATGCAGCGCGGCGTTCGCTGGATTGTTTCCAAGCTAACCGTTCTTTCAGCGAATTCGCCGGTTTTTCAGGATGTGGATATTCCTCGTTCCGAATTTCTGATCAAGACGGGCATCATCGCGGCCACGATTCCATTGGTGTCTGTTTCCTACGGTATGATTTCCGGAGCCCATGATTACCGGGTTCGCCGGATCAAGCTTCCTCTTAAGAATCTCCCTGCCGCCTTTCAGGGAATGACGATCGCTCAATTATCCGATATTCATTCCGGCAGCTTTTTTAGAAAAAAAGCGGTATTGGGAGGAGTGGAAATGCTGCTCAGGGAAAAACCGGATCTTGTATTCTTTACCGGAGACCTGGTCAATGAAAAGGCGAGTGAACTCCGGGACTACTTCGATATTTTCAGTAAAGTAAAAGCTCCGCTTGGAGTATATTCGACACTGGGCAATCATGATTATGGAGAATATGTCCGATGGCCCAGCAAGCAAGCCAAGCTCAACAATCTGAATGACCTGAAAGAGGCGCATGGACGTATGGGCTGGAAACTGCTTAACAACGAACACCATATTCTGGAACAGGATGGAGAGCGACTGGCGATCGTGGGAGTGGAAAACTGGGGAGCCGGCCCGGGATGGCCCAAATATGGAGATTTGAAGCAGGCGTTGCTGGGGACGGAAGACACCGCGGCCAGATTGCTGTTGTCCCATGATCCAAGTCATTGGGACGCGCGGGTGCGTCCGATGTTTCCGGAAGTAGACGTCATGTTTTCAGGACATACCCACGGGTTTCAGTTTGGCATCGAAATAGGCGATTTTAAATGGAGTCCGGTACAATATGTATACAAGCAATGGGCCGGTCTGTATAAGGAAAATAATCAGATGCTCTATGTAAATCGGGGATTTGGATTCCTGGGCTTTCCGGGTAGAGTCGGAATGCCGCCGGAAATTACGCTGTTTGAACTTGAAAAAGCCTAGATAATCTGTTGAAAAAAAATCCGCCCGATCATGAAGATTTTCCTATCGGACGGATTTTTTTATCCATTATACATTGATGATCTCCTGTTGAAACATGGCGATCATCGCTTTGTTGAAAGCCGGAATATCGTCCGGTTTACGGCTGGTGATCAGCAAACCATCCCTTACCGTCTCTTGATTGATCCATTGAGCCCCCGCGTTGATCAGATCCGTCCGGATAGACGGGTAGGATGTGAGTTTTTTTCCGCGGATAGAGCCGATTTCAGCCAGTAGCCAGGGGCCATGGCATATCGACGCTATGGGCTTGTTGTTGAAAACAAAGTGCCTCGCGAAATCCAGAGCGGCGTTGTTGAGCCGCAACTGATCCGGATTCAGAACGCCTCCGGGCAGCAGTAGCGCGTCAAAGTCTTCAGGGTTGGTCTCGTTGAGCAGCGTGTCCGCTTCATACTCATTCCCCCAGTCCGTCATGTCCCAGGCTTTGATTTTCTTTTCAGGCGATACGATCGCTACAGACGCTCCGGCTTCCTTTAGCGCTTCTACAGGTTTGACAAGCTCCACTTCTTCAAATCCATTGGTTACCAATACGGCGACCTTTACTCCTTCCAGTTCTCCCATAAGTATCGTTGTTTATGGAATCAACAGAGGCTTTGAAACAAAAGTTGCCCTTAGTGATCCTGATTTTGCGGACGCGATCAGTTTTGGCATGGAATCTGGACTTGAGGCCTGGTACAAATCCATAAATTAATGAAGCTACAAGCGCCAGGATTTGTTAACTTCGAATCTTCGATTCAGCGAAAGACTCTTGGTGGTCGATCGTGAACAAAAAGTAAGCGGGAGCATTTGAATTTTGAACCACGGACAAAAATAGATCTCGGATGAAAGTATATAAGGAAAGCCCTGAATCTACAGGGACTTTTTCCACTCTGTTTCTGGATTATTTATCAAATAATGAAAATTTGAGAGATTTTTATCAATGGAAGCCGGAGGTGGATGAAATTAAAAATGTAATCGCGCGACGTCGCTTTCCCGCCGCCCAACGGGAAGCGCTCGCCACTGTCCTGGCCGGGCAATACGAGGGCGTGGAACTTTCGGACAAACTTCGGGAAAACCTCGCCCTGTTGAAAAAAGACAATACATATACCATTACCACAGGGCATCAGTTGAACCTGGGTACCGGGCCGCTCTACTTCATTTACAAGATCATTAGTACGATCAATCTCGCCGAGGATCTGGCCCGGCGCTACCCCGAATTCAATTTTGTGCCTGTCTACTGGATGGCGACGGAAGACCATGATTTTGAAGAAATCAACCATTTTAACCTGTTTGGCAATACCTACACCTGGCAAACGGATCAAAAGGGGCCGGTAGGAAGGTTTTCAACCGATGGTCTTTCCAAACTTCTGGATCAATTGCCGGAACGGCTGGAGATTTTACAGGCCGCGTACGCGGACGGGCAAACCCTGAGCCGGGCCACGCGCCGCTTGGTCGACAAGCTGTTTGGAGACTATGGGCTCGTCATACTGGACCCGGACGCGCCGCTTTTGAAAAAAAGCTTTTCCGGAATATTAAGGAGTGAAATCAGAGATGGCAAGGTAGCCGCGGCCGCGCATAAAACTTCTATGGAATTGGAAAAGCGAGGGTACGCTCCGCAGGTATATACCCGGGATGTCAATGTTTTTATGTTGCTGGATGATCGCAGGAGACTGGAAAAAAACGAAAATGGATATAGGATTTTGCCGGAGCGGGATATTTCCTGGAAAGAGCTTGAGCGGCTGTTGGACGAAAAGCCGGAAATTTTCAGTCCCAATGTAGTTTCGCGTCCCTTGTACCAGGAAACCGTGTTGCCCAATCTGGCATATATAGGAGGACCCGCTGAAATAGCCTACTGGCTGCAATTAAAGGAGGCGTTCGACGTATGCGAAGTTCCGTTTCCGATGCTGTTGCCCCGACATTTCTTCATGATTGTTAACAGGAATTTCGCGCGAAAACTGGAACAGTTAGGAATTAATCCCCCGGAAATTTTCAAATCGGAAAGAAAACTGAAAGATCAGTATCTGGAAAATCAGGCGGGCGCGGCTATTTCCATCGAAGACGAAGTCAGGCGATTAAGCGACGTATTTGATCGGATTAGTTCGGTCGCTTCGGCGGTTGACAAGTCGTTGGATGGATTCGTGCAGGCTGAAAAACAGAAAGTATTGAAGCAGGCCGACAATATCGAAAAGCGTATCAAAAAATCGGAGGAACAAAAGCATGAAACCGCTCTAAAACAGATCGAGTCTATCCGTAGAAAACTTTTTCCCGGCGACTCTTTGCAGGAAAGGGTGGACAATCTGTTCTCTTTTCATACCAACGATCCCGAATTTATAAAAAAAATAAAAGAACATAGCCAGCCCTTCGATTTCCGGTTTACCATCTTGTGTGAATCCTGAAGATGAAAAAAACAGAACTGCGAAACGTATATCTGAAAAAACGCGGGGAGTTGACTCCCGGAGAGTTTCATGATTACAATATCCGGATCCGCGATCGTTTTTTCGCGAATACGGACCTCGGAGACGCGCGTTTTATTCATTGTTTTTTGCCTGTAACGGCTAAAAGCGAGGTGGACACCTGGATGATAATCCGGGAGATCTGGGCGAGATATCCGGCCATATCGGTAGTAGCGCCGGTCTGCGATTTTGTTACAGGCAACCTTACCGGCCGTCCTCTGCGGCCGGATACCATTATCCGGAAAAACAAGTGGGGTATACCGGAGCCGGAAGAATACGAGTCTGTCGCCAGTCATCAGATCGATATGGTGATCGCTCCCTTGTTGGTAGCGGATCTGAAAGGGCATAGGGTAGGATATGGAAAAGGGTTTTATGATAAATTTTTTGGTACTTGCCGGAGAAATATTCAAAAAATCGGACTATCCATGTTTGAACCTGTTCAGGAAATCATGGATGTTGAACCCACCGATGTAGAGCTTACCCGTTTGATTACACCGGACGCTTGCTATGTTTTTTAGCTGGAGAAGGACTGCTGGTCTTTTTTTATTCTATACGCTAAACACTATCCTCCGATATCAGGTTAAAAAAAGAAAAAGTTAGTGTAATGCGTATAGTAAAGGGAACGAAAGTGCGCTGGATGGAGGGGACTTCCTATATCAAAGGCAGAGTAAAGAAAATCTACGAAAAAGCGAGCAGAAGTTTTAGCGAACAACTGGAAACCGCGTTTCTGATCAAACTGGACAACGGCACCACGGTCATTAAAGATTCGAAAGAAGTCGAAAAGGCGTTTTAATGATTTTTGAATCACGCGGTTTTTGCTGATTGTCGTATTTTTTTTGACGTTTGTCTTATTAAATTAATTGTTGATATAAGCGATATTGTCGTTGTTTTTGTGGCGGTCGTTTTTGGATTTATCAATTTCATAAGTATCTTAGTTGAAACTTTTGATTAAACAAACCGCCACCATAATTTGAATACCCAGCTTGAAAAGTTGTCGTCAGTTTTGATAATTGACGACAACGAGATTGATATTTTCCTGCAGGAAAGGATCCTGCGGACATCGGGAATAAGCAGGGAGATTAGTTCGTTTAGTTCTCCCAAAAAGGCGCTGGCCTACCTGGAAGAGTTAAGTTCGAGAGGAGATCCCTTTCCCGGTCTGGTTTTGCTGGATATAAATATGCCGGGAATGAACGGCTTCCAGTTTCTCGACGCGTTTAATAAGATTCCCGGTATATCGAAGGAGAGCTGCCGTTTCATTATCGTTACTTCTTCCGAATCCATGATGGATTTTGAAAAAGCGTTTTCCTATTCCAATGTCGTTTCATATAAGGTCAAACCATTATCTTATGAGGATGTATCGGGATTTGTTCGTGATTTCAACTAAGTTGGCGATGTGCTGCCTGGTCTCTCTCGCCGTTGTGACGAGCTCCTGCTCCGGGCAGGAGGCGGGTAATATCCGGGAAGGCCAGGCGGACTCCATGCCGACTCTCGATCCTGTTGTCCCGGAATCGGCCAGAGTATTTCGCCCGATTACCAGAGATTCCATGCCTGTAGCGAATCCGGAATCGCTACAGGAAAATTAGCCGGATGGATAGGTATTGGCTAGATGGTTAATAGCCAATTTTATAGTATAGGCCTATGGATGGTGAAAGAGCCGAATAGCTGCTTCTCCGTACCGTATAGAATAGGTATTTCGCGTTGATGTTAAGCGCGGTTGACCTTGATAAGTCAAACAGTACTCCTATGGCCGGCGCCGCGGTCAGATGAAAATCGCTGACAGACGACGCGCCCTGGTCGGAGGTCTGCCGTTGGGTAAAAAACACAAAGCCTCCGCTAAAGGAGATATAGGGCCGCGCGCCCTCTTCCCGCGTATAATATTCGCCATCCAGTGTTACAGGTATGGCGCTGTGTCTTATATTATCCTTTTTTTCTCCATAGAGAATATAGCCTCCGGTCAATCCCAGGGAAACCTTGGGGCCAAGGAAAAACTTGGTATTGAGATTCGCGCCAAATCCATGAGTAGCCTCTCGCGCGAATTGACCTGTAGGCAGGCTGTATACAGCGTTTATGCCATATTGGGATTGTCCCATGGTATCATAAATCAGTATATAGGTGAGTAGTAGCCAGCCGATCTGTAGTTTTCGCGATTTCATTTTCCTCGTTTTTGCTGCTCCCTATTAAGCGTTTCGTTTTGATAATGTTCAATAACGCGGCATGTTTTATCCGGAACTGGCGCGGGAGCGAGCTTCCCGGAGAAAAGGGACTTATTTTAAAGGAGACTTTGTTTTTTAATTAGGTCAACATGGTGATTTGATCGCTGTATAGTAGTTAAATTAGGACAAAATGACTGGTTTTGATATTTTGGAAAATAAAAATCAGACAAAATGGCTTTGTTTTCAAAGTGGATAGCCTTTTGAGAGAACGATGTGGAACAGGGAATAAAACAAACGCTTATGAACTTTAACAACTATACCATTAAGTCTCAGGAGGCTATTCAAAGAGCCACAGAGATTGCCGCTGTCAATGGTCAGCTTGGAATAGAGTCGGGTCATATTCTGAAAGCCATTTTGGAGACGGACCCGAATGTCGTGGACTTTATCTTCAAAAAACTGAACATTAATAAAGCGCGTTTTGATAAAGTCCTCTCTAGCGTGCTCAATGAATATCCCAAAAGCTCCGGAGTCAATCCATACCTTGGCAATAACGCCAGCGACGCCCTGAATAAGGCGATGGGTTATCTCAAAGAGTTTGGGGACGAGTATGTAGCCGTTGAGCATATATTGCTGGGCATTTTAGCCGGAAAGGATAATGTAGCCAGTCTCATGAAAGACGCTGGTTTTACGGAAAAGGGGCTTGTCGAGGCTATAAGGGAACTGAGGGGAGGGACGAAAGTTACCGATCAGAACGCCGAGTCCAGGTACCGTTCGCTGGAGAGGTATTCCAAGAATCTTAATCAGCTCGCCAAAGCGGGCAAGATTGATCCGGTTATTGGCCGTGACGAGGAAATACGCAGGGTGTTGCAGATCCTTTCGAGAAGGACCAAAAACAATCCTATTCTCCTGGGAGAGCCGGGTGTAGGTAAGACCGCTATTGTGGAAGGACTCGCGCAGCGCGTTGTACAGGGCGACGTACCGGAAAATCTAAAGTCCAAGACGATCGTGAGCCTGGATATGGGTTTGCTGGTCGCGGGCGCCAAATATAAGGGCGAATTTGAGGAGCGTCTGAAGTCGGTGATTAAGGAAGTGACGGACTCCGATGGGGAAATTATTCTGTTCATAGACGAGATTCATACCCTCATTGGCGCGGGTGGCGGAGGCGAAGGGGCTATGGACGCGGCCAACCTGCTTAAGCCCGCGCTGGCGAGGGGCGAGCTGCACGCCATTGGCGCTACTACGCTCAAGGAGTATCAGAAATATATAGAAAAAGACAAGGCTTTGGAGAGGCGTTTCCAGACGGTCATGGTCGACGAGCCGGATATGCAGGACGCGATCTCGATTTTGCGCGGGATCAAGGACAAATACGAAGTGCATCATGGTGTCAGAATCAAGGACGACGCGATTATAGCGGCGGTGGAGTTGTCGACGCGATACATTACCGATCGTTTCTTGCCCGACAAGGCGATCGACCTTATGGATGAAGCGGCTTCCAAATTGCGTCTTGAGATCGATTCTCTGCCGGAAGAGCTCGATGAGGCGCAGCGTAAAATTATGCAGCTCGAAATCGAGCGAGAGGCGATTCGCAGAGAGAACGATAAGGAAAAGGAAACCTCTCTGTCCAGGGAGATAGCGGATCTTAGCGAGGAGCGCGACCGCCTGAGAGCCAAGTGGAAGAATGAAAAACAGGTGATCGAGGGGATACAGCAGGCGAAGGAGTCTATTGAGCAGATGAAGTACGAAGCGGATAAAGCCGAACGGGCGGGCGACTATGGAAAGGTGGCGGAGCTCCGGTATGGAAAGATAAAGGAGGCTGAAAATGATCTGCTGAAGCTCCAGGAGCAAATGAATGAAATGCAGGAGAGTGGCCGAAGCATGCTCAAAGAGGAGGTGACCGCTGAAGATATCGCGGAAATAGTCGCCAAATGGACGGGTGTGCCTGTATCGCGCATGGTGCAGAGCGATCGTGAGAAACTGCTCAATCTTGAAAAGGAACTGGGCAGGCGTGTAGCCGGACAGGATGAGGCCATACGGGCTATCTCGGACGCGGTACGCAGAAGCAGGGCGGGCCTGCAGGACCCTAAGCGTCCTATTGGTTCATTTATATTCCTGGGCACAACCGGAGTCGGTAAAACCGAGCTGGCCAAGTCGCTGGCCGATTTTCTCTTCAACGACGAAAACGCGATGGTACGGATTGATATGTCCGAGTATCAGGAACGTCACGCGGTGAGCCGGCTCATCGGGGCGCCTCCCGGCTATGTGGGTTATGATGAAGGCGGCCAGTTGACCGAGGCGGTAAGGAGAAAGCCTTATTCAGTGATATTGCTGGACGAAATTGAAAAGGCGCATCCCGACGTTTTCAATATTCTGCTGCAGGTGTTGGACGATGGAAGACTTACGGATAATAAAGGCCGTGTCGCGAACTTTAAGAACACGATCATCATTATGACTTCCAATACCGGATCTCATATAATTCAGGAAAACTTTGACAGGATCAATGAATACAATGAAGAGGAAGTGGTGGAGGAAACGAAGAAAGAAGTGCTTGAATTGTTGAGAAAGTCGGTAAGGCCGGAGTTTCTCAACCGGATAGACGAAATAATCATGTTTAAGCCGTTGAGCAAGTCCGAGATCAGAAAGATTGTCGATATTCAGTTTAAGCAGATCCAGAAACGTCTGGATGAAACCGGCATCAAAATCGAAGCGACCGACGAGGTTTTTGATCGTCTGGCTGAGCTTGGCTTTGATCCCCAATTCGGGGCCAGACCGCTGAAACGTGTCTTGCAGCGCGAGTTGCTCAACAAGTTGTCGAAGGAGATCATCGGGGGGGCGATCAAGAAAGACGCCATTATCGGAGTGTCGATCAATGATCACGGCGACTTTGAGTTTATCAATCTGGATCAGGTGGCGTTGGAAAACGGAAAATAAAGAGAGGGGCTTAGGCCCCTTTTTTTATTTTAATCACTTTGTGTAACTTTAAGCAATCTGAAAAACGTATAAATGATTCCTTGAAAAGTCCTGAATGGATCAGGTCGTCTGTAGGGGAAGCCATCGCCGGAATGGGATCAGATCAGATGTTTTTAAAAATATTAAACGGAAGAACGTATGGGTTTCTTTGACTCTTTTGCCAGAGGATTTAATGATTTCATTTTCTTTAACGTATTCGGGCATTTGCTTTTTATTGTTGTGCTGTGCGGTATATACACTCTCAAATCCTGGAAAGGCGTATCTTCTTATTTGGTCTTTTTCATGATCGGGATGGCGTTTACTTTTTATATTTCATGGCTGGATTTTTCCCGTTTGTCCGGAAATACCTTAAAAATATTGATTCCCGTAACGGTGATCGTGACCGCGTTTACCAATTTTTTTGTAAAGAAGGGTGTCTTTACCAATAAGTATCCATCGCAAAATTACCGCTATTACTTCGCCCTCATCGCGGGTCTCATCCATGGATTCGCTTTTGGCACCTCCAGGGCCGGAGGCTTTTTCGGAGACTCCCTGGGTTATAGCCTGGGGCTGATCGTGTGTATCTGGGCCTTCGCTTTCGTATTTCTTCTGGTCGCTCTTATCCTTACCTATTTCTTGCGGGTGCGTCTTCGGGAGTGGAATCTGATCATCTCCGGAGCTTCGGCGGGAGTAGCGGTGTTCAAACTGTTTATGGGCATGTAAATGAGTATGCTGGACGATGGAGTCCGGCGCGCGTGAATGTCCGGAAAAACCGGAACGCGGGCGATGGAATGCCTGGTCCGTATTTTATCCTTGTTTGGATCAATCAAAATAATTCGATTTTTGGGTTCGGAAGACCATACCCCTGGATGATTTTTGCAATCCGGTTTATTTTCTTGTCCTAATTTATTGATTAATCGGTCTGGTACTTACTCTATAAAAGGCTTCACCTTACCATTGTGTTGACGCCTGATCTCTTTTTAAAAGAAGAAAAGAAAGAGGGGCTGGTAAATAAGCGGAGCGTTATTTTGGCGTCTGATGTTCAATGGCTTCAAATAGATGAGACGCTCTGAGAGGCTTTATTTCATCTTTTTCGATGGCGCGGACTTAAGATCGCGCGCGTTTTTATATAAAAAAAGGCGAAAATCATCGATTTTCGCCTTGCAGAGGGAGAGGGATTCGAACCCCCGGTACCTTGCGGTACAACGGTTTTCAAGACCGCCGCATTCGACCGCTCTGCCATCCCTCTAAGAATTATATCAAAGCAGTTTTTACTGAATTGGTGCGCAAATTTACTTCTTAATGATACGACGCGCAAGCAAAAAGTGAAAATTATTTAGTAGCCGCGAAGTATTTTTCTATTGACCGGCTAAACTCTTCCGGCGGACTGGTGATTTTGCCATTTACTTTGCTGAGAAATACCAGAGTGGTTTCCGCGATATTCAGCAAGACGCCTTCCTCATTGTACAATTCGTATAAGAAGACAATCTTCGCTGAAGGCATCCGGTCAATTTTTACGTGTATCGTCAAAAGGTCGTCATACCTGGCCGGGCGGATATATTTGGTTTTATATTCCACCACAGGCATCATAATTCCCATATCCTCCATAGCTTTGTAGCTGAGGCCAAGGTAACGAAAAGCTTCCACACGGGCGACTTCGAGATAGGTCGCGTAATTGCCGTAATAGACGACGCCCATCTGATCGGTTTCCGCGTAGCGAACCCGTACCTGAATTTTATGTTCAAACATAGTAGCTTTCTTCAGAAAGTAGGTTAAAATATTTTTCTTTTATCGAGGTCATTCCTGTATTTGCGGGCATTGTTGACGTGTTGCCTGAAATCTTCCGAAAATTTATGATAGCCGGGGTTGGCCAGATCCGCTACAAAAAACATATAGTCATGTTTTTCATAGTTCAGAACCGCTTCTATCGAGGGCATAGAGGGAAGATTGATAGGACCGGGAGGAAGACCTTGATATACGTATGTATTATAAGGAGACTCTGTTCTGATATGCTCATGGGTAATTCTGCGGATCGCGAAGTCGTTCAGGGCGAACTTTACGGTAGGATCGGCCTGCAAAGGCCAGCCTTTCGCCAGACGATTGAGGTAGACCCCCGCTATAGTGGGTTTTTCGTCGTTCATGTTGGTTTCCGCTTCTACTATGGAGGCTACCGTCATGACCTGTTCCGGACTGAGGCCAAGTACTTGCGCTTTGGTTCTCCGCTCCTCGTTCCAGAACTTCTCGTATTCCTTGCGCATCCGGTTAAACAGTTCGGCTGGAGTGATGGTCCAGAACAACTCATACGTGTTCGGAATAAAGATCGACATGATCGTATTGGTATCCAGATCAAATGATTCCGCGTATTCCTGATCGTTGAGCAGCGCCATGATATCTTCCGGCGACATCTGAAGCCTCCCGCCAAGCCTGTTCGCCAGATCCGATTTGGTGCGTATATTGTTAAAAGTCAGATTGAGCGGTGTCTGCGCCCCGCGTTTCAGGCGTTTTATTACTTCGAGATTGTTTGCCTGAGCTCTGATCTGGTAGCGGCCTGGTTTGACGTAATCCTGATACTTCATCAATTTGGCGACAAAGCTAAAAGAAAGAATATCGTGCAGAACACTGTCTTTCTGCAAGGAGTCCACTACCGTCCGAAATGTGGCGTCATCCGGTATATACAGGTAGTACTCTTTCCCGGTTTCCTCCCCGATCATGAAATTGGAGGTGAAAAAGTACTGATATCCTGTAAAGGTGGTAATGATAAATACCAAGGCGCCAATCAGAATTGCTCCGGCCTTGAACTGGAGAGATGTCTTCATAGGAAAGCAAAATTATTCATTTGTTTGGAAATGAAAAATCAACGGAGTTTTAAGCGGGAAATATTTAATACATGGTTCTTCCCGCGGGATATCTTTAATTAAAAACTAAATTCGCGATACAAAATTGTATCACACGGGATTTCGGAAAAAATCAGGATGTGGGTAAACATTGACCTCGACTCCCGCTTGTTTGTTAGATAAACCTTGTAATATCATGAAAGCGAAATTGATGGATATAAATCCGGAGAATCCACAACCCAAAAAAATACAGGAAGTAGTGGAGACGTTGAAAAGAGGCGGACTGATTATATATCCTACGGATACGGTATACGGTCTTGGTTGCGATATCCGTGATAAGACGGCTATCGAAAAGATTATCCGGATCAAGCGTCTTGATCCCAAACATCTGAACCTGTCTTTTATCTGTTACGACCTTAGCCATATTTCAGACTATACCAGAAGTCTTCCCAATCACGTATTTAAAGTAATGAAAAAAGCCCTGCCGGGGCCCTTCACTTTTATATTGCCGGCTGGCCACAATGTTCCGAAAATGTTGGATACAAAGAAAAAAACTGTGGGTATAAGAGTGCCGGACAATCTGATACCAAGGCTGCTTGTCAAAGAACTGGGCAATCCGATTATCTCCACTTCAATAAAGGATGAGGATGAAATTATAGAGTACTCTACAGATCCCGGGCTGATTTATGAGAAATATAAGTCGCTGGTAGATATCGTGATTAACGGAGGACCTGGCAATAATGAACCTTCCACGGTAGTGGATTGCGTAGATGGGGAGTTTGTCGTTACCCGTGACGGAATAGGAAACCTGGACGACTTTATCTAGCGCTAAACTTTATGTTTCCACCGGCGATGCGACCATAGCCAGAAAGCCGGAAAATCCTTGATGTTTTTTTCAAGACTTTCGGAAAAAGCCTGAATAATCGGAAATTGGTTTTCCTGGACATCGGTAGACGCGTCTCCAAGTTTTTCGAAATATACTTCGTAATGACCTCGCCGCGTTTTTCTCATTCCGATATAAAATACCGGGGTTTTGGCCAATCTGGCTATTTTTTCCGCTCCCACGAACCATGGAGTTCGCTGATTCATAAAGGTGTTTATAAACTGAATCTCGGACTTTAAGGGTGTTTGGTCGGCCACCATGGCGATGGCCCATAGTTCATTCTTTCGTTTGATTACGGACCGGGGTACGTCTTTCATTGGAATCAGCCGGGCTTCAAACCGTCCGCGTATTTTCAGCATCAACTGATCGAAGAACCGATTGGATAAGGGTTTGTATACCGCTTCGATAGGGATCGGAGTGTATAGCTGGCAGACTTGTAGAAGCCATTCCCAGTTGCCGCTGTGTCCGGTCAGCGCGATGATCGACTGATTTCGGTTTACATATTCCAGAGGTAGTTCTATTCCGCTTACGCGCGCGCGCTTTCTAAACTCTTCTTCTCCGATGGTCAAAAGCTTGATTGTTTCAACGATAAGATCGCAAAGGTGAAGGTAAAACGCGTCGGCGATTTCCTTGATTTCCCGCGGCGATTTGTCCGGGAAGCTGTTTCGCAGGTTTTGCCATACTACTTTTTTTCTGTATCCGATAAGTTTATAGCTCACCAGATACAGCAGATTGGAAATACCGTATAAAACCGGAAAAGGAAGAAGCGATATCAGACGGAATAAAAACATGATCGGTGAAAATAGTAAAAAATGAGAAGGTTTTTCGGACAAGCGCGGGTATAAATTAAAGTGAAGTTCAAAAAACGGTAAAATAAATTCATACGCGGGTTTCGATACGGTTTCGGGTTTTAGTCGCTACCTTTGCCTTTATGAAAATACTGACAGAAATACAGTATCTGCCCCCGGTCAGTTACTTTGTCAGACTCGGGTTCTCGGAGGGACTGACGCTGGAAGGTTGGGAACATTATCAAAAACAAAGTTATCGGAACCGGTGCTATATACTTGGCGCCAACAAAGTGACGGAATTGAGTATTCCTGTCAGAAAAACCGCCCCCAAGATGTTGATTCGCGACGCGGAGATTGATTATTCCCAGAAATGGCTTCAGGCGCATTGGCGAACAATATGTTCCGCGTATGGCAAGGCGCCTTTTTTTGAATATTACGCTGAATTATTCCGGCAAATCTTTTTTAAAAAACATAAATTTTTGTTTGATTTAAATATGGAACTACTTTATCTGGTTTTAAAGTTAATAAACTGGAGCAAGGAAGTTCGCGTTACGGAACGTTATGAGACGTCGGAAAATTGGTCTTCGGATGGCGTGTTGGATTTAAGGGACCGGTTTCATCCAAAGATCCGAAGCGGGGAAATGGAGAGAATTCATTTCGCGGGCTACACTCAATTGTTTGGCAAAGATTTTGTGGAAAACCTGAGTATTGTCGATTTGTTGTTTTGTGAAGGTCCACAATCCTCCCAAATTCTTAATAAATGTCAGATAGTTGGCATGAACAATTGACTAAGTGTCCATGTTCTGACTATAAGCCGAATTTAAAGTTTTCATGCGCTTATAGCAACGAAAAAATGTAAATCACGTTTAGCTCCTTTAGGAAATTATTATGGAAGCAAAATTTTCAAACCGAGTAAAAGAAGTAATTTCGCTAAGCAGGGAAGAGGCTCTCCGGCTTGGGCATGACTATATAGGAGCGGAGCACTTGCTATTGGGCATGATACGGGAAGGAGAGGGCGTAGCTATAGGCTTATTGAAAAAACTAGGCGTTTCGCTGGACGAGCTTCGGTCATCCGTGGAAAACGCCATCAAAGGGACCGCTACGGGGAATGTGAAAAATCTTACCAATATTCCTCTGACCAGGCAGTCTGAGAAGGTGTTGAAAATAACCTACCTGGAAGCGAAGATTTTTAAAAGTGAACTGATCGGTACGGAGCATTTGCTGCTTTCCATCCTCAGAGACGAGGACAATGTCGCTACTCAGATTCTCGAAAAGTTCGATGTTAACTATGAAGTTGTGAAAGAATTATTGGAATACCATACCCAAAACCCTATGGCCTCCGGTGATACCGATGAAGGCGATGAAGAAAGTTCAAGAATTTTTGGCGGCTCCGGTTCCGGAAAAGAACCTCAGAAGGGAGGAGCCGCGGAAAAATCCAGAACGCCTGTATTGGACAATTTTGGCCGCGACCTGACTAAGTTGGCGGAAGATGGCAAACTGGATCCTATCGTTGGCCGGGAAAAAGAGATTGAGCGTGTCGCTCAGGTATTGAGCCGGCGCAAAAAGAATAATCCGATCCTGATCGGAGAGCCCGGCGTAGGCAAGACCGCCATCGCGGAAGGTCTGGCTTTGAGGATTATCCAGAAAAAGGTGTCCCGCGTACTTTTCAACAAGAGAGTAGTGACGCTTGACCTCGCTTCGCTGGTAGCTGGTACCAAGTATCGCGGCCAGTTTGAAGAACGTATGAAAGCGGTCATGAACGAACTGGAAAAATCGCCGGAAGTGATTCTGTTTATCGACGAGCTGCATACGATTGTCGGAGCCGGAGGAGCTTCCGGATCGCTTGACGCTTCCAATATGTTCAAACCCGCGCTCGCCCGGGGCGATATCCAATGTATTGGAGCCACCACCCTTGACGAGTATCGGCAGTATATTGAAAAGGACGGAGCGCTCGCCAGAAGATTTCAGATCGTTATGGTCGACGCGACTACACCTGAGGAGACCATCGAGATTCTCAACAATATCAAAGAGAAGTACGAAGAACATCATCATGTAAACTTTACGCCAGAGGCGATTGAGACCTGCGTAAAGCTTTCCGACCGCTATATCAGCGATCGGTTCCTTCCCGACAAGGCGATTGACGTGATGGATGAAGCAGGCGCCAGGGTGCATATCAACAATATTCATGTTCCCGCCGATATCGTGAAGCTGGAAGAGCAGATCGAGAATATCAAGAAGGAAAAGAATAAGGTGGTGAAGAGCCAGAAATATGAAGAGGCGGCTCAGCTTAGAGATAAGGAGAAAAAATTGCTGGAGCAATTGGATATCGCCAAGCAGAAGTGGGAGGAAGAAACCCGTAAGAAGCGTTATCTGGTAAAAGAAGAAAACGTGGCGGAAGTTATCGCCATGATGACCGGTATACCCGTGAGTAGGATTAGCCAGAATGAGGGTAATAAACTTCTCAATATGGGCGCGGATCTGCAAGGGAAGGTGATAGGCCAGGATGAAGCCATCAAGAAAATGGTAAAGGCGATCCAGCGTACCAGAGTCGGACTCAAGGATCCGAAAAAGCCGATCGGCTCGTTTATTTTCCTTGGTCCTACGGGAGTTGGAAAGACGGAATTGGCCAAAACGCTCGCTACCTATCTCTTTGATAAGGAAGAGTCCCTTGTGCGTATTGACATGAGTGAATATATGGAGAAGTTTTCCGTATCGAGGCTTGTCGGAGCGCCTCCCGGTTATGTAGGTTACGAAGAAGGTGGACAGCTTACCGAAAAAATCAGAAGAAAGCCATACAGTGTTGTATTGCTTGATGAAATAGAAAAAGCGCATCCGGATGTATTCAATCTTCTGTTGCAGGTGCTGGATGATGGTATTCTGACTGACGGTCTCGGACGAAGAGTCGATTTCAGAAATACGATTATTATCATGACTTCCAATATCGGAGCCAGGGATCTGAAAGATTTTGGTACCGGTATCGGCTTCAACACGTCGGCTAAGCAAGCCAATGTGGACGATATCATGAAAGGAACAATCCAGAACGCGTTGAGAAAAGCGTTTTCTCCGGAATTCCTCAACAGGCTTGACGACGTAATCGTCTTCAACTCACTTGAAAGATCTGATCTGCATAAAATCATCGATCTGACGCTTGAGAAAGTCTTCGCCCGGATTCACAATCTTGGCTACAACGTAGACCTGACCGAAAAAGCGAAAGACTTTTTGAGCGAAAAAGGATATGATCCGCAGTATGGGGCGAGGCCGCTTAACAGGGCGATTCAGAAGTATCTGGAAGATCCTGTAGCCGAAGAAATCCTTAAAGGAGAAGTACAGGAAGGCGATACGCTGGTCGCGGACTATGATGGCAAGAGCGAAGTGCTTAGCTTCAAGGTAAAAAAGAAGAAAGTCGAGAAATCCGCCGAGGAATAAGACTTGATAATAAAAAGAGAAAAGGCCACCCGAAAAGGTGGCCTTTTCTCTTTTTAGGTCATATATATATATGAAGGTGTCAGGGTTTCTTAAAAAGACAGGACGAAGCCTAGGAAGCCTCGCCCGCGTTTTCCTTAACGGAGGGCCCTTTGAAGGCGAAGACACAGTTGATCCTGGAAAAGAGGAAAGAAGAAACCGATATCTCTTTGATAGGATACTAATAGACGCGTACTTATATTACACGAGTATCATACACGCGGACAACTTTAAAGACTTCCCGTGATCAAACTTATCGTTTTTTATGTCTTTTTAGTATGAAGAACAATATCGCCGCGTGTGAAAGTGAAATCAATAGCTTAGCTAATCCTAAAAGATTTTCTGAAAAGCGTATAAGAAGAACAAACTCCAGCCGTGTGATCAAAACTTTAAAAAATACCAAGAGACTTAAAGAGTTGGTCTAATAGCCTTCATCCTTTTCCTCGTGCTTCCACTTGTCAATTTCTTCCCATTTCCGATTTTTCAGTCCACCGCCTTTGATGTCCTTTATAAAGCGGGCCCAGGCGAATGGATTGCTTAGCTGCAATACCGGCACGGAGTTTTGATATTGCTGTCTGGTGACCTGTTGATTCATATAATACCGGTGGTTGGCGCTACTGCTTTGTTCCGTGTTATAGAGCATACGTTTTAGCAGTTGTTCGTTGAGGTTTTTAGCCAGATAATCGTCTGTTGTCTGATGAAGATCGAGCGCGAGAAAGGCCTCTTTAAAATCTTTAAACTCAGGATAGGGCCAGAGGACAATTTCAGGAAGAAAAAAAGTATCCAGCTCAAGCTGAATGACGACGGACAGGCGATCTGTCGTATCCGGCATAAGGAAATCTTTGTCTTTGAAGCCCGCGCTTTTGATTCGTACAGTATCGCCTGAAAGTACGGGAAGAGTAAAGTAGCCGATGTTGTTTGAAAAAACGCCCCGACCGGTTCTCGGTACAAATATCGCGACGTCGGAGATGCCGTACAGGCTGTCTCCGCTAACTACGATACCGCTGAACTGAACGATTTTTTTTTGCGCCCGCGCTTCTTCTGGTCGGAGTATGCTTCCAAAAAACGCGATGAATATGATTAAAACTATTTTGAGTGCCGCCATTCCTGTCTTTTACTAAACGCAAATATGCGAAGATTATGTAATAATATAACCTTTATTATTTTAATCAGCGTAATCAGGAAAAAAACTTGCTTTTTCCTGATTAAAACGCTTATTTGTTTAAGCAAATATATTTGGTCATGATAAAGGTCAAAACTGTTGAATTGAAGGCCGGATTAGATATTTTTAAGGCGTTTGGCGACGAGGCCAGGGTGCGTATCCTGCATCTGATGTACAAGACTGGCGAAAGTTGTGTATCGGATATGGAAATGATTCTGGATTATACCCAGACAAAAACCTCGAGGCATCTTTCGTATCTTAGAAATATGCGCCTTGTCAAATACAGGAAGCAGGATCAGTGGATCTATTATTCGCTCAACGAGGCGTATTCGGAAATTTTTGTCCAGTTGTTTATGTTGTTTGAGAAGGACCCGGTGCTTCAGAACGACCTTGTCGAGTACAGGACTTTGTATTCGAATAATGAACTGGCGATACGGAAACTGCATAGCAAGCAGAACAAATATAAAGTACCCGCCCTTATGTGAAATTTATCGCGTAGATTTGAAGGGGTGAATTAATATCGAAAGAAATGAAATATAGCAAACACGTGTTTATCTGTACCAATCAAAAAGATCCCGGAAAGAAGTGCTGCGGGGAAGCGACGGGTATGGAGCTGGTCAATACCATGAAGGAGGAATTAAAGGAACGGAATCTGCATCTGAAGATCCGGGCTCAGCGGGCGGGATGTCTCGACGCGTGCGCGTTTGGTCCGGCCATGGTGGTGTATCCCGAAGGCGTTTTTTATGGTGGGGTTACAAAGGACGACATTAAGGAGATCGTGGAGGAGCATTTGGTCAACGATCGTGTCGTGGAACGATTGAAGCTGAATTTCTAAGTCCGGTATGAGTAAAAAATATACGCATGTCCTTTTTGATTTGGATCATACCTTATGGGACTTTACCGCCAACTCCAACGCGACGCTGACGGAGTTATACGAGTTGTATGACCTGAGAAGCCGAAATCTGGATCTGGAAGTCCTGCTCGTTACCTATCAGACTGTAAACGATCAGATGTGGTATGACTATAACCGGGGGAAAACAACGAAGGAGGTTATTCGTGAAGAACGATTCCGGCTGACTTTGCGCCAACTTGGCGATAATGACGATTCGCTCGCCGACAGGCTTAACGAGGACTATTTGCGGATATGTCCCTCCAAAGGCTTATTGGTGCCGTACGCTAAGGAGATCCTCGCGTATTTGAAGGAAAGGTATCAGTTGCATATTGTTACCAACGGCTTTGGCGAAACCCAGCGAATTAAGCTGGAGACCTCCGGTTTGCTGGAGTTTTTTAAGGAAATCGTGCATTCGGACGTAAGCGGATTTTTAAAGCCGGACAGGCGAATATTCGACTTTACGCTGAAACGTATACAGGCGGAATGCCAGGATTGCGTCATGATTGGAGACGATCTCGACATTGATGTGCTGGGAGCCAGGAACGCGGGAATCGATCATGTCTTTTTTAATCGGAAAGATCATGTTCATACAGAGAGTTTAACCTATGAAATTCGTTGTCTTCGGGAACTCACTATGATTTTATAAGAAAAATTCAAATAATTATCCACACTTTTTGTTTCAGTAATATATTTTACGATATTTGCAGTCCGTTTGTCTAAAAAAGATTGAATAATGGCGAGAGTTTGTCAGTTAACCGGAAAAAAAACAAGAAAGGGGTATAATGTATCCCATGCTAATAATAAGACGCTTAGGAAGTTTTTCCCAAATCTTATTAAGAAAAGATTTTACATTCCAGAAGAGGACCGTTGGGTAACCCTTAAAATTTCTACATCCGCTTTAAGAACTATCAACAAGATTGGTATCAGCGCGGCGTTGAAGGAAGCGAAGGGCAAAGGCATTTACGTAGAAAAATAATAATTACCTTATAAACTGAAATCATGGCAAAGAAAGGTAACAGAATCCAGGTTATATTGGAGTGTACCGAGCAAAAGACGACTTCTGTTCCAGGTACCAGCAGATATATTACCACTAAAAACAGAAAAAACAATCCTGAACGAATAGAATTGAAGAAGTTCAATCCTAATCTTAAGAAGTATACTGTTCACAAAGAAATTAAATAACAATGGCAAAGAAAGTAGTAGCGACCCTGAAGAAAGTGGATCCTTCCAAAGGGTTCTCCAAAGTGATCAAGGCTGTAAAGTCTGAGAAAACCGGCGCCTACGCGTTTAAGGAGGAAATTGTGCCTGTAGACAAGGTTCAGGAAACCTTAAAGGGATAATTTCTCTTTAAAATGAGTGAAGATTCTAACAAAGTCCTCTTTGGGGACTTTTTTTGTTATATTTAGGCTTTAAGTTTTAACTTTGGCAATTATGGCTTGGTTTAATTATTTCTCTTCTGACAAGAAAGAGTCTCTGGATAAGGGACTTGAGAAATCCAAGGAAAGCTTTTTCTCCAAACTCGGCAAGGCGATTGTTGGCAAGGATAAGGTCGATGAAGAAGTGCTGGACGAATTGGAAGAGATATTGGTAGCTTCCGATGTGGGAGTAGAAACCACGATCAAGATTATTGATCGGATCGAAGCCAGAGTTGCCCGGGATAAATATGTCAGCTCGTCCGACCTGGATAACATACTTAAGGAAGAAATCGCGTCGCTTCTGGAAGAGAACAAGAGTCCCGATCAGGAGGATTTTTCCGTACCGGAGCTTGGTATGCCCTATGTGATTCTTGTTGTAGGCGTCAATGGAGTGGGTAAAACCACGACTATTGGCAAACTGGCCCACCAGTTTAAGCAAAGAGGAAAAAAAGTCATTTTGGGAGCGGGGGATACGTTTAGAGCCGCCGCGGTGGATCAGCTCAAGTTGTGGGGAGAACGCGTAGGAGTTGAAGTGATCTCGCATGGAATGAATACCGATCCCGCTTCCGTCGCCTTTGACGCGGTAAAAAAAGCGGTGGAGGCCAAGGCGGACGTGGTGATTATCGATACGGCCGGCCGCTTGCACAACAAAGTCGGTCTGATGAACGAACTGGCTAAAATAAAAAGAGTTATACAGAAGTTTGTCGATACGGCGCCTCATGAGGTCCTGCTGGTACTTGATGGAAGTACTGGTCAGAACGCCGTTATTCAGGCTACGGAGTTTACCAAAGCGACGGATGTCACCGCGCTGGCCATTACCAAGCTGGATGGAACCGCGAAAGGCGGTGTGGTTATCGGGATTTCCGATATGTTTAAAATCCCTGTTAAATACATCGGCGTCGGCGAGAAAATGGAGCATTTGCAGATATTTAACAAATACGAGTTTGTCGACTCCTTCTTTAAGAAGAAATAAGTCCAGCTATCGATCTTACCTTATACAACCATTTACGACCGTATTATTTGAATGAAAACGAAAGGACTGAAGAAAAATAAAGTCAATATCGTTACGTTAGGCTGTTCCAAAAATCTGGTGGACTCTGAAAATATTGTTACCCAATTGCGGGGAAACAATATCGACGCGACACACGAAGCGGAAGAGGATGAGGCGAATATTGTCGTGATTAATACCTGCGGCTTTATTGACAACGCGAAGCAGGAATCGATAGATACCATTCTGAGATACGCGGATGCCAGAGAGAATGGCCATATAGATAAGCTCTATGTGACAGGATGTCTGGTGCAGCGGTATAAGGAAGATCTGGAAAAAGAGATTACGAGCGTCGACGCTTTTTTTGGTACCAGCGAGCTGCCAAAGCTACTCAAGAAATTCAAGGCTGATTATAAACAGGAACTGGTGGGGGAGCGCTTGCTTTCTACGCCTCAGCATTTCGCTTACTTTAAAATAGCCGAAGGCTGCGACCGTCCATGTTCCTTTTGCGCTATTCCGGTCATGCGGGGCAAGCATGTGAGTCGGCCAGTGGAGGAATTGTTGACGGAAGCTCGTAACCTGGCCAGAAACGGCACCAAGGAGTTGATCTTGATCGCGCAGGATCTGACCTATTATGGGATAGATCTTTATAAAGAACGAAAATTGGCGAATCTTCTGGATAAGCTGGCGGATATAGAGGGTATCGACTGGATCAGGTTGCAGTATGCCTATCCTTCCGGTTTTCCCCTCGATGTGCTGGAGGTAATGAGAGATCGTCCCAACATATGCAAATATCTTGACATGCCTTTGCAGCATGGTTCGACCGAGATGCTGAAGATCATGCGAAGAGGGATCACTCGGGAGAAAACGGAGGAGCTGATCCATACCATACGCGAAAAAGTACCTGGCATAGCGCTTCGGACCACCCTGATCGCGGGGCATCCGGGTGAAACACCGGCGTATTTTGACGAAATGCTTCGTTTTGTCGAAAATACGCGCTTTGAACGCCTGGGAGTGTTTACTTATAGCCATGAGGAACATACCCACTCGTATGGCATGGCGGACACCCTATCCGCGAAGGTCAAGCAGAAGCGCGCCGACGCTGTTATGGAAGTACAGGAAGCTATTTCTTATGAGCTAAACCAGGAAAAAATAGGAAAGGAGTTTAAAGTTTTGTTCGATCGTAAGGAATCCGGATATTTTATTGGCCGTACAGAATTCGATTCACCGGAAGTGGATAATGAAGTACTTGTAAAGGCGGATGAAACGTATGTTCGTTTGGGTGATTTCGCCAATGTGCTTATTGAGGACGCCACGGAGTTTGACCTGTATGGTAAAATAGTATAATGGCTTTCCGGTAGCTGAGGCTTATCGAAGTCGCCGAAGAATAGAAACCGCTCATCAGAAACGCGCGCTATAGCTTGATATCGCGTAAACGACCTTTAAAAACTTTCCGTTTTTTTCACGGTTAATAGAGTATAGACTGAAAGGTGGGGGAGATGAGAGATATTGTATGGGCCATTCCGGCCGCCTGCAAATCCGCGGGTATGCTGGTTCTTTTTAGTAGCCTGATGCTTATTGTCAGGATTGTGTATACCAGTTCCATCGATTATTTTTTTATGTGGTGGAATCTTTTTCTGGCCTTGTTGCCGATAGTCGCCGCGCTTCTGTTTGAGCGACAAGTTCGTCGCCGGGGGCTGTACAAGCCTTTATCGCTTTTTTTTCTGATCAACTGGTTACTGTTTTTTCCCAACGCGCCTTATCTGATTACAGATCTTATCCATCTCGCGGACGATGTCAGTGGAGTGCCTCTGTGGTACGACGCCCTGATGCTGTTTTCATTCGCTTTTACTGGTGTATGTACCGGCTTTTTGTCTCTGGTGCATGTGTACAGAGTACTGAGGGACGTAATTCCGTCTCCTCGCCTGATACTGTTTATTCCGGGCATCTTTCTTTTGTCGGGTTATGGCATATACCTGGGCAGGGAGTTGCGTTGGAATAGTTGGGATATGTTTACAAGACCCCATATGGTCGTCGGAGACATATATTCCAACCTAAGCGATCCTGTGGCCTGGAGCATGACCACTTTGTTTAGCGTATTTCTTTTACTACTTTGGCGTGTCATGTCTTTTTTCTTCAAGTCTGAGAATGTGAAATGAACTTGTATCGTTGTGTGAAAAGTTTTCGGTTCGCTTTGCAAGGAGTCGCCTTGGTTTTTCGGGAAAATAACTTCCGGGTGCACATGCTGGCTACCTTTGTCGCCGCGCTGGCGGGTTTCTGGTTCAATCTGGCTATATCGGAATGGCTATGGATCGTGTCCGCTGTTTTTCTGGTACTGGTCGCCGAAACGTTTAATACGGCTATCGAGAAGCTGACGGACTTGGTTAGTCCGAAATATAACGATCTGGCAGGTAAGGCGAAAGACCTTGGCGCCGCCGCTGTGCTTTTATCGTCGATATACGCTATTATAATCGCGGCGCTGATTTTTATTCCTTTATTGAGAGCGGGAATGGAGTAAACGCGGAATAAGGAGAAGGAAATATATACTAAGAATCGTTTTGGCGGGTTTCTATAAATAGGTACGCGTCGGCGAGGTGAAATGATTTCTTGCCGGAACCTGCGAGATTAAAAACATTTTGCTACTTTTGCGGACTGTTTACGCGACTTGTTTTAATACCGTAATATTAAATCCTAAATATGAAACTTTCAGATTTCAAATTAACACTCCCCGCCGAGCTTGTCGCCCTTTATCCCGCCGAGAATCGCGATGAGTCGAAAATGATGGTAGTCCATAAGAAAACCGGTGAAATCGAGCATCGGATTTTTAAGGATATCGTCGAGTATTTTGACGAAGGCGATATCATGATCATGAACAATACCAAGGTATTTCCGGCCAGATTATATGGTAATAAGGAGAAAACGGGCGCTAAAATTGAAGTCTTTCTTTTGAGGGAATTAAATCCGGAGGCGCATCTCTGGGATGTGCTCGTAGATCCGGCGCGAAAGATTCGTGTGGGCAATAAGTTGTATTTTGGAGACGGCGACCTGGTCGCCGAAGTGATTGACAATACCACTTCCAGAGGAAGAACTATTCGCTTTTTATTTGACGGATCGGATGAGGCGTTCTACAAGATGATCGACTCGCTGGGAGAAACTCCATTGCCTAAATACATTAAGCGGGACGCGGAACCGGAGGATAGAGAGCGCTATCAGACGATATTCGCGGAACATACCGGGGCGGTCGCCGCGCCCACAGCCGGCTTGCACTTTTCCAGGCAGGTGGTAAAAAGGCTCGAGATCAAAGGAGTCGATGTAGCTCCCATTACCCTTCATGTAGGCTTGGGCACTTTCAGACCTGTAGACGTCGAAGATCTGACCAAGCACAAAATGGATTCCGAAAACTATATGGTACCCGGTGAGACAGCCGAAATGGTCAATGTAGCGTTGGATGACAAGAAACGTGTTTTATCTATCGGCACTACTTCAATGAGGGCGCTGGAGTCCTCCACTTCGGCCAACGGACGCCTGAAACCTAATCAGGGTTGGACCGATAAGTTTATTTTTCCTCCTTATGAGTTCAAGATCGCGAACGCGTTATTGACCAATTTTCATATGCCGGAGTCTACTTTGCTTATGATGACGGCCGCCTTTGGAGGTTATGATTTGATTATGAGAGCGTATCAGGAGGCTATAGAGCGAAAGTACCGTTTCTTTAGTTATGGCGACGTCATGCTTATTATCTGACGCGATAAAAAATACAGAGGAATCCTTTTTAAAGAGCTCCGTAACCAATTATTTTGGGCGGAGCTTTTATTTTTATTAAGGATGAAGAAATACGCGGTAATTGTGGCCGGAGGATCAGGCTCAAGAATGCGATCGGAACTTCCCAAGCAGTTTCTTACGCTTGGAAACGAGCCGGTGATCGCGCGTACTATCCGGAAGTTTCAAGCTTACGCCGATCAGATTGTGGTGGTCGTTCCGGAGGCGCGTATGGAGCTATGGCTGCAATTGAAAAACGTTTATTTTCCCAACCTCGCTTTATTGACCACGTCGGGAGGAGATACTCGTACGCGATCGGTAAAAAACGGCCTGGCGTTGATCGGGGGGGAAGGGCTGGTGGCTATTCACGACGCGGCCCGTCCTTTGGTAGACGGGGCGGGAATAGAAGAGAGCTATCGTCAGGCTGAGATGACTGGCTCCGGCGTGTTGGCTGTGCCTTTGAAAGATTCTATACGGAAATGGGAAGGGACTATCGCCGCGAGTCGCGACCGGACTCATTATATGCTGATGCAGACTCCGCAGACTTTTCAATTGGAGCTTCTGAAAAAAGCTTATGAATGTATCGCGGATGAATGTTTTACTGATGACGCTTCCGTGTTTGAAGCGGCTGGCCATGCCATACAATTGGTGGAAGGTACTTATGAAAATATTAAAATAACGACTCCCGAAGACCTTTTTGTCGCCGAGGCGATTTTGAAATATCAGTCTGAAAAACCTGTGTAATGAAGCAAAAAGCGAAAATCTTGTTCTATGTTCGTCAAAACGGCGCGGTAAGTATATTGCTGGGAAAAAGAACATATGGAAAGGAGGTATTCTGGTGGTTGCCGGGAGGAAGCGTGGAAGAAGGGGAGAAGCCTTTTGAGGCGGTGGTAAGGGAGCTTTATGAGGAGCTTGCTCCGGGACCCTCGATCAGATCGGTAGTGCAGGGCATGTTGGATACAAGCGCGGAAGCGCCTTTTGTGGACTGTCAGACTCCCAACGCGCGCTATCGGGTCTTTCTGGTGGAGGTAGACGTCGCGGCGCGGGATGAGCCTACGCGAGTTCTGGATGAGTTTGACGAAGTCCGGTGGTTTGACTTCTCGGACTTGCCCTCCAATATGAGCCGGGAATACGCCTGGCTGGAACCCAGGCTTTCGGCGGCGCTATAAGCGTCGGACGGGGAGAGGATCCGCGCAGCTACGCAGTAAGGCGGCGTTGGTAAGGTTAAGCACAGGATGCCGGAAGTCAGGGGCGAGTTCATGCAGCGGTGTCAACGCGAATCGGCGGTTATGGATTTCCGGATGAGGGATTTTTAAATCAGGCTTCGTAATAATCCGCTGGTCCCAATACAGAATGTCGATATCGATACAGCGGGGTCCCCAGCGTTCGTAGCGTATTCTGCCCAGATCGCTTTCGATTTCACGCGTGATTTTCAGCAGCTCTTCGGGATTGAAGGCGGCGCGGACCTGGAGGGCCTGATTCAGAAAAGGAGGCTGATTGGTATTGCCCCAGGCGTCCGTTTCATATAAACCGGATTGGCTGGTAATTTCTATAGCGTAGCTTTCCAGCCGAGATCTGGCCCGCGCCAGCATGTTTTCCCGGTCGTTGAGATTTGATCCCAAAAGAAGAAAAATATTGTCGAAAACCTTAGGGGAATAGACTTGTTTATTCAATCTGTGAGCAAGTATTATTAACTTAGCGCGTATATACTAATAATTTTTTTATGAAAGCGTTCCTGAAGTATGTTTTTGCCACCTTTATGGGGCTGTTTTTGTTCTCGCTGTTTTGTTTCGGTGTGCTTTTTATGCTGATTTCCGCGTCAGTGCCCGAGATTAGAGTAGAAGATAATTCCGTGTTGTCCCTACGGCTGGATAAGCGGATCATTGAGCGGGAAACGGGTAATCTGTTTACCCAGTTGAGCCGTTCGGTGAAGGGCGGAGAGCCTGGTACGATTGGTTTGCTTGAGCTTCGTCAGGCTATTCAGGCCGCGTCCAAAAGCGATAAAGTCAAGGGTATTTTTCTCAATGTGACCAATCTGGACGCGGGTACGGCTACTCTGGAAGAGTTGCGGGGGGAGCTGATCCGATTTAAAGAAAGCGGGAAGTTTGTGGTGGCTTACGCCGAAATGTATACGGAATTGGGCTACTATCTGGCTTCCGTGGCGGATAAGATTTATTTGCCTTCTTCGGGAATTTTAGAGTTTAACGGCATACATACGGAACTGGTTTTTTTTAAACGGCTATTGGATAAATTACGCATAGAGCCCGAAGTGTTTAAGGTGGGACAGTATAAAAGCGCTGTCGAACCATTTATATCGGAACAAATGAGCGCGGCCAACAGGGATCAGATATCGGCGTTGCTAAATTCGGTTTACGATCATATGCTGGATGAAATAGGAGTCGCGAGAGGTCTTGAAGTCACCCGTTTGCGCGCGATCGCGGACGACATGCTGGTCCGTACTCCGGAGGACGCGCTTCATTATGGGTTGATTACCGACATCGGCTATAAGGACGAGGTGGAAACTTATATGAAAAGCAGGATGGGGTTGGAGGATAGCAAGGCGCTTCGCTATACGGATTACTGGTCTCTTCTGGATCTGTCGAATATGAACCCCTCTCTGAGTCTTGACAAGATCGCTGTGATTTACGCGGTGGGCGATATTCAGGATGGCAAAGGCGATGACCGGACCATTGGTTCCGAGACGATGATGGCCCAGTTGAAGGAAGCCCGAGAAGATTCCTCCATCAAGGCGATTGTGCTGCGGATAAATTCTCCCGGAGGCAGCGCGTTGGCTTCGGATGTGATCTGGAGGGAGGTGGCGCTTACTACTAAAATAAAGCCGGTGATCGCCTCTATGGGTGACGTGGCGGCTTCCGGTGGCTATTATATCGCCGCGGGTTGCGATTCGATTGTGGCGGACCCGACAACGATCACGGGATCTATCGGTGTTTTTGGCGTTTTGTTTAATGGCCAGGATTTCCTGAACGACAAGCTCTATTTATCCACTGATCGGGAAAAGACGGGGAAATACGCCGATATTGGGTCTTTTACAAGACCATTGGACGCTCGGGAGCGAGTGATTATACAAAAGGAAGTAGAAGATATTTACGCGAAGTTCCTGACGGTTGTCGCGGACGGACGTAAGCTGGATACCGCTTATGTCCATCAGGTAGCTCAGGGAAGGGTGTGGTCAGGTAGCGAGGCCAAAGTCAAAAAACTGGTCGATGTCCAGGCCGGTCTGGATAAAGCGGTGGAAATCGCCGCGGGAATGGCCAAGTTGGAAGATTACCACCTCGTACATCTGCCGGAACGCCCCAACTTGTTTATAAGCCAGCTCTTCGCGGAGACTCAGAACAGGCTTGTAAAAAAAGCGCTGGAGGAGGAATTGGGAGATTTGTATCCATGGATAAAGGCGGCCAAGGACGCGCGTAAAATGAGTGGAGTACAGGCGAGACTTCCCCTTGACATACAGATTAAATAGTCGACAATAACCATGAAAAAGGTAATTAAGTTCAGAAAAAAAATCTTTTCCGGGCTTAATTACTTATTTTTGCAGAAATCTATTCTATCATATGTCGGAAATACGAAACAACTGGACAAGAGAAGAAATAGCCGGGATCTTCAACGCGCCTATTATGGACCTGATATACAGAGCGGCTACGACGCACCGCGCGTATCATGATTCGAACGAGGTCCAGGTTTGTACGCTTTTGTCCGTAAAAACCGGAGGTTGTCCGGAAGATTGTTCCTATTGCCCTCAAGCGGCGAGATACCATACCAATGTGAAGGCGAACAAGCTGATGGAGGTAGACGAAGTGATGAACGCGGCGCTGGTGGCGAAAGAGTCCGGAAGCACGCGTTTTTGCATGGGAGCGGCTTGGAGAGAAGTAAGGGACAACAGGGACTTTGACAAGGTGCTGGAGATGGTAAAAGGTGTAAGTACCATGGGAATGGAAGTCTGCTGTACCCTGGGGATGCTTACTGACGAACAGGCCCGGAAGCTTAAGGACGCGGGCCTATACGCCTATAACCACAACCTGGATACCAGTGAAGAGCATTATGACAAGATCATTACTACCCGTACATACGACGACCGGCTGGATACGTTGGAAAATGTTCGTAACAACAAGATTTCCGTATGCTCCGGGGGGATTATAGGCATGGGTGAATCGGAAGGTGATCGTATCGGCATGTTGCATACTCTGGTTAACCTGCCTGAACATCCTGAATCCGTTCCAGTCAACGCGCTTGTGCCGGTAGAAGGGACACCGCTGGAAGAGCAACCCCGCGTGCCTGTATGGGATATGATCCGGATGATCGCTACGGCGCGTATCATAATGCCCCGAGCGATGGTACGGCTTTCCGCCGGTAGAGTCACCATGTCGTACGAAGAGCAGGCCTTGTGTTTTCTCGCGGGAGCGAACTCCATTTTCGCTGGCGATAAATTGCTTACCACACCCAATCCGGAGGTAGATCGGGACAAGGAGATGTTCCAGATCCTTAATCTAAAGCCAAGAAAGTCGTTTAAAGATGGAGAGGCGCCGATCAAGTTTGAACAGATTCCTCAACAGGCTTGAGCCGATTCGTTTTCTTGCTATTAAGCGTAATACTATCCTTCTTCACGCTATAAGACCTGAAAACCGCGAATGAATTTTCCAATGATAGGGAATTTATCTGGAAGACTTTTTCGTGGTAGGTACGATCCATATGTCGTGTTGGAATTGACATCGACCTCTTTTCAATGGAAAAAAGCGAGATAAGCTATACAAGAAACTAGATTTATAATAAACGGATTAATGATCGTGTTAATCCGTTTATGTATTTTTTTATTCCCGCCCGCCTCAAAACCTTAATCGATTATCAGCGGTTACTCATGTACGAGAAGTGTTGTGAAAGATTATGGCGGAGATACGACTTAAGAAAAGAAAAAAACCTCTCTGGCCCTGGGCGGTTGGGCTGATTATCCTTTTAACGTTAAGCTGGGGAGTCTTTGAATCGCTGAGATACAGGGACAGGAATAATCATAATGTTGGTCTGGATCACGACGCGGATCGCTCAGAAGTACCGGAAGGTTTCGCTTTCGATTCGGAAGACGAGGAGGGACGGAACCAAAGCCGGGATGAGAAGAGCATGGAAGAATTTATACGGTTTTCTCAGGGTGAGGCGGTATATGACATAGGCGACAACTATGAAGCGGAGGGACTTCAAAAGCTGGCGCTCGCGTTGGAAGCGCTCGCGACGGAGGGCTCCATAGAAAGCGATGAACTGGATAGGAAACTACATTCGCTCAGAAGCAGGTCGGAGCATATGGCCTCGCGTGGTGAAGAGCATGGAGATTCCGCCCGAGTAGCTATGACGGAGGCGGTGGACGCGTTCAGAATTATTCAGCGGGAGCTGGATCCGGATGAGGATGAAATTATGAAGACATTGGATGAGTCTATCAAAGGATATAATCCTTCCGAATCGGAAGCCAGGCATAAGGAAGATATGGAAGATTTTTTCAACAAATCGGCGATGGCTATCGAGGTCTTAAGAAATAAGGATACACGAAACTAGGTTATGGAGGAGGTGGTATATGGCATACGCGAATAGGAATTTGGAGAAACAGAGCAGACGGTCCGCTATCGCGGAGAATAATTATCCTGATGTGCGCGATTACGTGTTTCTGGATGAAAATGAGAAAATCGTCGGTCAGGTGATCGACATGATCATTGATCTCGATAAAGATTTGATAAGGTATCTGCATGTATATGTCGATCCGGAACGCTCAATGGCGGACCGGTTTCGGAATCTGATTATTCCTACCGGATTTTTCAGGGCGGATCTGCGAAATCGGGAGGTGTTCTTGTACGGGATCCGATTGGATCAGGTATTGCGTTTGCCCGATTACGATGGAGGCCCTGTAAGTGCCGGACTGGAAAATGAAATAGCGGAACTGCTGACTCCGGAAACGGGGAAAATCGCGAGAAATCCGGATGATTTTTATAATTATGATCATTTTACGCCGATTTATATAAACGAATTAGAATAATGTATTGGAAAAAGAAGCGTATAGGAGATCGCTTTTGTAAATCCCATACTCTTCTTGGTTTATTAGAGGAATCGGACGCGGGGTTATTCTAGCGGGGACGTTTCCCCCGCCTTTTGTTGAGAACTCTACTAGTTTAAGTCATTACCCATCATTGGCCTCCCGTATCTTTTTTGTAATTTAGCGGGGATGGACAAAATGCGGTCAAAACTGGCGGAACGCGCGGAGCGGGGCAACCTGCGCGGCCTTACCGGAGGACGAGGCGGAGTAGATTTTTTTTCCAACGATTATCTGGGGCTCGCCTCCAACGCGGAACTTTCACAGGACATCAACCGGATGTACGCGACATTTGAGGGCAAGGTCAATGGATCGGCTGGTAGCCGGTTGCTGGCGGGAAACCATGCTTTTTTCGAGGAACTTGAGCGTTTTTTGGCCGATATCTTCCAATCTGAAAAGGCTCTGATATTCAATTCCGGTTACAACGCCAACCTGGCGGTGCTTTCCTGTATACCCCAACGCGGCGATACGATCGTTTACGATGAGCTGATTCATGCCAGCCTGATCGATGGGGCGCGGTTGAGTTTCGCCCGGCGGTACTCTTTCGCCCATAATGACCTGGATGATCTGCGTCGTCTGCTGGAAAAGAGCGAGGGAGACGCGTATGTGGTCACGGAATCCGTGTTTTCCATGGATGGCGATAACGCGCCGTTGGTTGAGATGGTGGAATTGTGCGAGCGCTTCGGGGCCCGTCTGGTTGTGGATGAGGCGCATAGTACGGGAGTGTATGGTGATCGGGGCAATGGCATGGCTTGCATGTTGGGATTGGAGGATCGGATTTTCGCCAGAATTATGACTTTTGGCAAGGCGATGGGCGCGCATGGGGCTTGCGTATGCGGTAGCGGCTTGCTGATCGATTACCTGATCAATTTCGCCCGCTCTTTTATTTATACGACCGCTTTGCCTGTTCATAGTCTCGTAACGATTGATCAGGCCTTTCGTTTTTTGACAAAAAACACGATTTTGCAGACACGATTGAAGGAAAAAATAACCATGTTTCTGGCGTGCGCGGGAGAAGCAAGGCTGGACGCGAGCCTGATTCCTTCGGACAGTCCGATACAAATGCTTCGGGTGCCTGGAAATACCAAGGCCAAACGGCTGGCTGACCATCTGGTGGGTCAGGGTTTCGATGTCCGGCCGATTTTGTCGCCGACCGTCAGGGAAGGAGAGGAGCGATTGCGGATTTGCCTGCATAGTTTTAATAAATCCGAGGATATACGCCGGCTGGTAAAAGAAGTGGCCGGAAGAATATAAAGAAGATACATGAATTACTTTGTAACCGGTATACATACGGGAAGTGGCAAGACCATCGTCAGCGCCATATTGTGTCAGGCCTTACAGGCCGACTACTGGAAGCCTGTACAGTGCGGAATGGAAGAAAGGGATCTGGATCGGGTGAGCGCGTTGGTCAACAATGAACATAGCCTGTTTTTTGAAGAGGCGTATCGCCTCCAGGAACCCGCGTCGCCTCATCAGGCCGCCCGGATGGAAGGGATTCCGATCCGCCTCGACGCGTTGCGGTCGCCCGACAACGGAGGAAACGATCTGGTGATAGAGGGGGCCGGCGGCGTGCTGGTGCCTCTCAACGATGAGGAAGTCATTGTGGATATCGCCGCGCGGTTTGACGCGAAGGTGGTGCTGGTGGCGGATTTGTATCTTGGCAGCATCAATCATACACTGCTTACCGTCGCTGAGCTCAAGTCAAGGGGACTACCTATAAAAGGAATCGTCTTCAATGGTCCGGACAATCCGGATTCCCGTGAAATAATTCTGAAAAAAACCGGTCTGAAAAGTCTGCTTCAGCTAAAGCCTGAGCGGGAAATCAATCAGGCCATCATTACAAAATACGCTATTGAACTCTTCAACAACTGGGACTAAGAACCTGGCGGCCCGCGACAAGGAGGTTGTCTGGCATCCGTTTACCTCTTTGGAGGCCCTTCCCGCGCTACCGGTAGTCAGGGCCGAAGGCGTCTGGTTATATACGGAAGATGGACGCGCGATTCTGGACGCGGTATCGTCCTGGTGGGTCAATCTGTTTGGGCACGCGAATCCGGTGATAGCGGACGCGGTGAGCAGGCAGGCGCGTCAATTGGAGCATGTGATTTTCGCGGGTTTTACGCATGAACCCGCGGTGTCTCTGGCGGAGAAAATATTGCAATTGGCGGGCCCGGACTTTCGTAAGGTGTTTTTTTCCGATAATGGTAGTACAGCGGTGGAAGTCGCGATCAAGATGGCGATCCAATACCGGTTTAACCGGGGAGAGGCCCGGCCGGGCGTCATCGCTCTGGAAGGCGCGTATCATGGCGATACGTTTGGAGCGATGTCTACCGCTCAGAGGAGTTTGTTTAATCTGCCATTCCAACCTTATTTGTTTGACGTAAAATTTACCCCTTTTCCGGAAAAAGGAAAGGAAGAGCGTTCTATCGATCTTTTTGAGCGGTATTGCCGGGACGGAGAAGTGGGGGTATTTATTTACGAACCTCTGGTGCAGGGTACGGCGGGTATGCGGGTGTATTCCGCGGAAGCGCTAGGGAAGATGCTGGAGATCGCTCGGCGCTATGAGGTAGTATGTATCGCGGACGAAGTATTTACCTGTATGGGAAGGACAGGCAAGGATCTGGCGTCTCATTATATGAATCTTCAGCCGGATATCGTATGCTTGTCTAAAGGAATTACCGGAGGCTTTTTGCCGCTTGGGCTTACGGTAGCGAATAATCGTATCGTCGAAGCTTTTAAAGACGCGGACCCGGTCAAGACATTTTATCATGGCCATTCCTATACGGCCAATCCGATCGCCTGCGCCGCGGCCAACGCGAGCGTTGATTTGCTGGCTTTGCCGGAAACCCGGGAGGCGATTTCACGGATTAGCCGGAGACATCAGGAGTTTGCCGCCCATATTGACAATGATAACCATATTGCAAGAGTCGACTGCCTAGGCACTATTCTGGCTATTGAGTTACGAGCGGACACTCCGGGATACCACGCGTCTATCCGGGACTTTTTGTACAATTACTTTCTGGAAGCCAATATTTTGTCGCGTCCGCTCGGTAATGTTATTTATCTGGTGCCTCCATACGTCATCACGGATGAGGAGCTGGATTTGGTTTACGATCGAATTCAAAGCCTGCTTCGCGTTTTATAATCCGAGGATATCTTTTAACTTTAGGCCCTCAATTATTCAAACGTGTTATTTTAAATAATTTGGAGATCTTCTGGGCTTTAGTTTTTAACAAAATGATGAAGAAATATATCGTTCTTTTAGTACTGGGATGTTTGAGTATCGCGCTGGCGGGGTATGGTCAGCGCTTGAGCGTGACGACGCCCTATTCGGGCGGAGCTCCTTTTTTGGAACCAGATCCGGTCAAGCTGATCGTAAAAATATCGGAACAAGAGTTTGTAGCGCTGGCCAAAGTCAAAGGTGGCATGAATAGCGCGTCGGAGTTTTTGCTTGAAAAATATGACCTTTCATTAAAGGCGGTATACGCGGTTCCTGTCTCATTGGCCGCGGATGAGGATATCGCGCGATTCTTTTACAATGGAGTTCAACTGGTCTTGTTGACCAATATTCATGATATGGTCGGGAAAAAGGCCCGATTAAAGGCGTATTTTTTTGATCCGGCTTCTGGCGAAAAAGCGGAAGATCGCGTCCTGATGGAGGAGACTGTAGGGAACTGGCAGCCGGAACGCTATAAGGGAGCGGTCAAGGAATCGTTCAAAAACAATATTTTTTCCTATCTCAATCAGAATTTTATAACGCCGGTTCAATACCAGGTATGTTTGTCTTTCTCGCCCGACAGCGCCAATATATTGGCGTATATATATGATTATAGTCAAAAGACGCTGGTGGTAAACACCGTTCTTTTTGACAATCAGATGCGTCAGTTACATGAAGCGAAGGTGTCGATTGACAATAATTTTATCAACTATGGATTGTATCCGAATAACCGGGGAGAGTTTTATATTCTGAATGTCGATCGTCTCGGACGCGTTGTTGTGGTACGGTACGATATCGCCAGCGGGACCAACAAGTTTCTGGATTTACAATATTCAAGCTCGGTACGGGAAGGACTTGTATTGCGTCAGCTAAACGATGATGTATGCTATGTCGCCAGTATCAATGTTAAGAATGGTGTGATGCTGGGAGTGATGTATACCAAGTTTAATTTTCAGACCAATCTGGTGGAAAAGATTAATTACTATGAATTGTCCAATGGACTGAAGCAAACCGTAACCGCGGGAAGATCGGTAAAGCAGTACGTGAACTCACAGGAAAACTGGAAAAACTATGAGATTACCCATTTTCTGATCAATGAATTTGAAAAAATTATTCTGGTACTGGAAAAAAGGGAGCTGAATACTGGTAATTTCTCTTATTCCGGAAGCTCAGTCAATGATATCGCTCATTGGGGCGAGAAAGCGGGGCGGCTTAATACGGAAGCGATGCTGCTTTTCGCCTTTAACAGTCAGGACGCCATCATCTGGGAAAACTTTTATTTGAAGTCTCAGCTAGCCGATGTGAATGTGGGCTTGCTTGGCGCGTCTGTAGAGCTTGACAATACGGCCGAGGGTAAGCTACGCGTCGTATACGCCAGCGCGGAAGGTTCGGCGGGTACATTTAACACGCTCAAATACGTGGAGTGGGACGAATATAGCGGCTCGAGGGTGAAGGAGCTGGATCTGGAAAATAAGGACAAGCTGTCTCTGATGCGGAGTCATTTGCTATGGTGGGAGGATAAGCTGCTGCTGGTTGGACGCAAGGGGATGATCGGCAAGAAGACGGTGATGAATCTGTATGATTTTAATTAATTCTCGCGGCTCTAATTTATGTTCCTAATAATTTAATTAGCAGTATAAGGTAGCTGCTTGTGTATAGGCTATGGCTTGAATGTATGATTAAATTCCATAGTTCATATTATAAATTTTGATGAGCTTGGACAATGGAGGAGTTGATATAAATGACTAAGTATTAGAATATGTTAAAAAAATCTAATTCCTCTTTGAGGAATGAAAAGATAATCATCAATTATTAACGCGGTTTTTTATACTTGTAGTTTTTTTTTAATTTAGCCTCGCTATTTTTTTTGATGTTCTTGTCTGAGTAAATTATTGTTTTTTATGTTTCATATTCGTTGTTTATGCGTTCTGCTTGTTATTGTTAATGTGGGGGGGAGTGTTTCCGCTCAAACCTTTGACGCGTTAACTTCCAACATAGGTTATGGCAAGACGCTCACCTGGCGCTCCAGTTCTGAATTCCCCAATCGGGAGTTTGAATGGGCCAATAGAGGAGGAACCTCATATGGAGGTAGAGACTTGCTTTCATTGCGTCGAAAGCATAGTACTTCCTATCATGAACTTGTTACATTTGGAACGGATGGCTCCTTTGGAATTAGAAACAGCAGTCCCAATCCCGCGTACGCTCTGGACGTCAATGGCCAAATAAAGGTCCGTAACAATATACATATCGAGGGGGGGGACTTTGGCCGGTCCACCACCTTTGGCAATAACAATGACTATTGGGAGATCAAGCATGGTCTGGGCATGAATGGCGTTCCTACTATACGGTTCAAGGACGGTCGTATAGGAATCACCGGCAACGGGACATTTCCCAGTGACTGGCATACCAGCGCGGATCTTGAGGTATTTAATGATGGCTGGCCTATGTTTTCCATAGGCACGAATATGGCCGCGACAAAAAGCGCTGTAACGATGGCTATCGCCACATCGGGTGACATATGGTACAACTCATTGACTCAAAAAGGCGATTTCATGATTTTCAGTCAGGGTACGGAAGTCAAAAACTTTATTATCGCCGCGCCCAAGGCTAGTCAGGGCGTTATTCGGTTCACAACCTCCCCCGACGGGGTTACGGATCATGAACGACTGCATATCAGCAAGGATGGCCGCGTCGGTATCGGGGTAAGCAATCCTACCTCGTTTATGCTGGATATCAACGGCAGTACGCGCGTCAGGGGTACGGAGCTGGTATTGGGTTCCCATGACGGGAGATATCAGGGGGCGACTAACGCCAACAGGGCTTTGGTTCATACGGGAGGGAGTTCCGAGGACTTTCTTGTTATAAACTACAATAATGACTTCGAGTCGGGTACTATTATTGAAAGCGGGGTGGGGATCGCTACTCGAAATATTCCCGCGGGCTTCAAGCTGGCGGTTAAGGAGGGGATCTATACCGAGCAGATTAAGGTCGCTACGTACGCTAACTGGCCTGATTATGTTTTTTCGGAGGGATATTCTTTAAAGACGCTGGATGAGGTTGAGAACTTCGTCAAGGGCCATGGTCATCTGCCCGATGTGCCTTCCGCCCGGGATGTGGAGGAGAATGGTTTGGAACTCACTCAAATGAACGCGATTCTGTTGCGGAAAATCGAAGAGCTGACGTTGTATCTGATTGAACAGGATAAGGATGTTGGTCAGTTGAAAAATGAATTTAAAAATATGAGTTCTCAGTTAGAAGAACTGTTTGAGAAAGTTGAGTCTGATATAGGAATAGGAGGGGAATAAGTGTTTCAGCGGAAAAGAGGGTATTTTATATTTTAGTTTTTACAATCTGTACGACTAGGAATTAACTAAGCGAGGGGTTTTATAAATCGGCTTTATGTACTGTTGTCTCGCTGCCTGAAGGATTAATCCGGCTAGTTTTTATAGCTGGTGGTTGGTGATAGATACGAGGTTTCAGAAAAGAATATCGTGATTTTGTGACAAAAAAATACTGGAGTTGTGGATTTATGTTTCCAGAGACGCTTCAAGTTGATAATCCAGTATGTACAGATGGATAAAGCTGATATGGGGCCCTGCTATCAGGTAACATTGAGCCTGTGAATTTGATTATTTAAAATAAATGATCAGATTATGGGGAAGTACGGTCGAAAAGCCCAGAAGAAAATCGAAGAGAAAATGGAGGAGATGAAAAAGGGCGAGCTAAAATCGGGCAAATCCGGAAAAACGGTAAAAAGTAAAGAGCAGGCGATAGCGATCGCTTTGTCCGAGGCGAGAAAAGAAGGCGCTAAGGTGCCGAAGAAAAAGAAATCGGAGGATTAACATCTGTCCAGGCATTCAAAAATCCGCGAGATTTTAAAAAAATCTTGCGGATAAATTATACTCAGATCATTTTCCTGGCTTTTTCCAGATCATCCGGAGTATCGACGCCCATACTTTCAATATGTGTGATCGCGACTTTTATCTTATAGCCATTTTCTATCCATCGCAATTGTTCGAGTTGCTCCGCCAGTTCAAGCCGGCTTGGCGGCAATCGCGTGATTTTTTCCAGTATGTCCGCGCGGTACGCGTATATGCCTATATGCTTATAGAACGTGTAGGATCCGAGCCATTCGCTTTGTTCCAGGCCCCGTATATAAGGTATGGTGGAGCGACTGAAGTAGATGGCTTCCGATCGCTCGTTGAGCAATACCTTGGGCGTATTGGGATTGAACAGTACTTCTTCCGAATCAATTTTCTTTACCAGCGTAGCCAGTTCCGTATCCGGATGGAGTACAGACGTCAGCAGAGCTATTTGCGCGGATTGGATAAAAGGTTCGTCTCCCTGGATGTTGATCACAAAGTCAACCGCTTGATCCAGGTGTTTCAGCGCTTCAGCGCAACGGTCGGTGCCGCTTTGGTGCTTGGCTGAGGTCATGACAGCCTTGCCAAACCTGTTTACCGTTTCATATATTTCTTCATGATCCGTAGCGACGACAAGATCACATAGTTCGCCGCACTGAGAAGCCTGTTCATATACGCGCTGGATCATGGATTTGCCTCCGATATCGGCCAGCGCTTTGGCCGGAAGGCGGCTGGAGGCGTAACGCGCCGGTATAATGCCCGCGATTTTCATAACTTATCTTTTCCCTGAAATTTTATGCGCTTATTTCTTTAACCCGTAGCGATGTGCCCGCGATTTCCACGACTTCTACAGCGGTCCCTTTTTCAATGTATTCTCCTCTGGTGCAGGCGTCGTAGATGGTATCGCCAATCATGACTTTGCCGCTGGGGCGCAGCACGGACCACGCTACTCCCCGCTGGCGGAGCAGTGTCGCTTCATAAATATTGGAAGTCCAGCCGGCTTTGGAGTCCATGGCGTCTTCCAGCATTACCCGTCTGAAGGCGCGGCTTTCTACAAACCGGGCTCCACCCGCGAATACGAGGATCAGCGCGCCGCCGATTCCGGCAAAAAGTACGGCCAGCGCTTCGACTATCGAATGCGCGGGGACAAAAGTAAAGTCAAACGCGTTGTTGTTGAGCAATACCAGTACAATGCCGGCGCATAGCAAAAGGAGTCCGGCTACGCCGGCTATACCGAAGCCGGGGATTACCAGCAACTCCATAATAATAAGCAGTATACCGGCGATAAAGATCAGGATTTCCCAGTATTCGGCCAGGCCATTGAGGTAGTTGGGCAGAAAGTACAGAATCGCCGCCACTACGGATGCCAGCAACGCGAAACCGACTCCGGGAGTCTGCAATTCAAAGTACAGGCCGCCCAGGATGATGAGCAGGAGGACGCTTTGCAGGTACGGGTTTAAGAAAATATTGATAATCTTTTCAGTGGAGGACAATTCGAAGTAATGAATCGTATAGTTTTTGATATTCGCCCGCGTTTGGAGCAGTTGGTCGATTGAGTTGACCTTGCCCTCGCAAAAGCCGTTTTTAATCGCTTCGCCCGTAGTAAAGGAAATGACGTTGCCGACGGTCGCGCTGTCTTTTCCGGTCGGTTGCCCTACCATACCCGCGGCCAGGTCCGGGTCGCGGCCTTTTTCTTCAGCGGTCGCGCGCATTTTGGAGCGCATATACGCCTGATATTTGTCCGGGGCCGGCTTGCCATCCGCGAATACCACCGTGGCCGCCCCGATATTGGCTCCGGGAGCCATATAGATACTGTCGGTGGCTATAGCGATCAGGGCGCCGGCCGAAGCGGCGTTGTTGTTGACAAATGTGTATACCGGCCGGGCGCTGCTTAGTATCAGGTTTCGGATCTTGTCCGCGTCGTCCAGCGTGCCGCCGTATGTGTCCATGTCGATCAGCAGGATGTCGGCGTTCCGTTTGCCGGCCTCCTCAAAGGCGAGTTCCGTATAGCGGCTCATTCTCGGATCGATTTCGGCCCGTATTTGCAGTACGAAGACTGATGTTTCTTTTTGAGCGCGGGCGGTCGCGCCGCTTAGCGCGAAGAAAAGAAATAGCAAGAAGGGATAGGTCCTGGTCATTTGAGCGTTCCTAGATGTAAGAAGTTGGAAATTTACTAAAATAATACTTACGGCTTTTGATTAACTTTGAATAAAGTTGATGAGGAAAAAGGTTTTGAAAAAGTCGCTTGTACAATCGATCGTGTTGGATGATGTGGTATGGAAAGTCCATCTCGGGGGCGAGCGCCTGCTTGTCGAAACGAGAGAGGGGAGAAGCAAGCGGTTCAATCTCCATTGTATCGCTGTCCGTACCGCGGAAGCGCTCTGGAAGATGGATGAAACCTCTCTGAACTGGTGGGAAACTGTCGCCGCGATCACGGACCGGTACATAGCGCTGAGCGCGTATCAGGATCCAGCGTTTCCATATACCGGGGGAGTAAAGGTTTTGGACCTGAGCGACAGTCGGGTTTTATGGGAAAATAAGACCTACAGGGCGCTGGGTCTTAAGACCTCAGACGCGTTGCTCGTATCCTCGTCTGAAGCCGGAGACGCTTCGGAGGTTTGGCGAGTGGGGCTCGATACCGGAGAAGTCCAGGAAAAAGTCGGAATACATGAAATAGGCGATTGGTATGAACAGGTCAATCCCGAATTATCGTATCCGGCCTTTTACCCTGAAGGGCACGCGTACTTTGATCAGGTGGCCGATTTTCTGAAACTCCGAGGCTTTTATCCGGTAAAAGCCATTGAGTATGTTGAGATAGACGGAAAGATTGTAATGGGGTTTTATCAGGAAGAAGAAAGAATGCTTCGGTTTAGTTTATTGATAGTAAATGATATGGGAGATGAGTTGTGGCGGGATAGTGGTATTAATCAAAGTGAAGGGATAGGATTTGGGATGTATTTTCTTTTAAAAGAATGGGTTGTTTTTGTCAGGGATAAAAAAGAAATAGTAATTTTGAATTTGAGTATTTGAATCTATGGATATGAAAAAGATATTAGTATTTCTGACGCTGTTTTGCGCGTTTGTTTCATCACGGGCTTCGGTACTGGATTCTGTCGGGGTTGAGAAGAAAGGAGACTCCTATTATATACAACACAGGATGGAGGCCAAAGAGACCTTATACGCTTTGTCCCGAAAGTATGACGCTACTGTCGATGAAATAAAGAAGGCTAACCCCGGATTGAATATCAACGATATCGGAATTGGGCAGATCGTATTGGTTCCGGCCAAAAACTATAAGCCAGCGACTTCGGTAGCGGCCAAACCCACTACTTCCGCCACCTCGAGGAAGCATAAGGTAGAGCCTAAGGAAACCCTGTTCGCGTTGTCGCAAAAATACGGAGTTTCCGTCGACGAGCTCAAGAAAGCGAATCCAGCCCTCAACGAGCGGGGGCTACAGGTAGGCATGGAACTGGTGATACCCGGCTCCGCCATAGTGGAAGTCCGCAAACCTGAATCCGCTCCGGCGGAAAAGCCTGTACAGGCTCCGGTCGCGTCGGTTCCCGCGCCCAAACCTGTCGCCGTAACGCCCGCCGCGACCAGCGCTCCGGCGCCTAAGCCCGCTAGCGCCGCGCCCGCCAGGCCCGCCCCGGTGGATCTGGCATCCAAAAACAGCAAGATTGAAAAAATCAATGAAAGTGGAATGGCTGAGACCGCGCCCGATCGTCAGGACGCCCCGGACTTTTTCGCTTATCATAAGACCGCTCCGGTCGGTACCATCATTCTGGTAGTCAATGACCAGAATAATCAGAACGCCTATGTACGCGTAATTGGGCCCTTGAAAAATCCCGCTTCCGAAACCACCACTATTCAACTTTCCCGGAAAGCGATGGAGCGGATCAAAGCGGGAGACTCGAAAGTCAAAGTGAATCTCTCCTATTTTATACCTTGAATCTGTCGCGGTTAAAAGAGTTTTTGGACGAAAAAGTCGCGGTTTATAATCAGCCGGGCTTTATCGACAATGATCCGATATCCATTCCTCATTTGTTTTCCCGGAAGCAGGATATCGAGATTATGGGATTCTGGGCCTCTATGCTCGCCTGGGGGCAGCGGGTGACGATTATCAATAAGTGCAGGGAGTTGATACGGCGTATGGACGGAGCGCCCTATGATTTCATACTGAATCACTCCGATCTGGAACTAAAGCGCTTTATCGGTTTTTGCCATCGTACGTTCAACGATACGGATACCTTGTATTTCATCGCCTTTTTTAAGGATTACTATTCCCGCCACGATTCTCTGGAGACGGCTTTTAGCCGGTTCATCACCCCGGAATCTCCTGATATAGGACCAGCGCTCGCGGGCTTTCATCACCTGTTTTTTAGCTTGTCCGATTTCCCGAAGCGGACGATCAAGCACGTGTCGACGCCTCTGCGCGGCTCTACCTGTAAGCGGTTGAATATGTTTCTCCGGTGGATGGTCCGGAAAGATGACGCGGGAGTGGACTTTGGCCTCTGGCGTCAGATACAGCCGGCTCAGTTGATTTGCCCCTGCGATGTCCATGTAGACCGGGTGGCCCGGCGCTATGGTCTCATTCACCGCGGGCGAACCGATTGGCAAACGGCGCTGGAACTCACCGAAAATCTTCGCCAATTGGATAGCAATGACCCTGTACGGTATGATTTCGCGCTTTTTGGCATTGGCGTGGAAGAAGCCCGTACCCGTCTGGTAAAATAATTCCGTTTGTTTTTTACCGGCGCAACGGTCGCAACAGATCCGTCAGTCCGTTGATCTTTATTTCATACACCAGCGCCAGTTCCTGCCCTATCGCGCCCTGGGGCCAGCCTTTTTTTGACATCCACTCCAGGTAGGATATGGGGATATCCAACAGTTTTACGCCTTTGTATTTGCCAAAAGGCATAGTTCTTGACAGAATACGTTGCAGGATTTCATTGTTAAGGCTGAGTTCTTCCATGACTTAATGATTTGAACGCGATGATACGAAGATGGTTTTGAATTCGCGGGAGTCTGTTGGTAAATAGTCGGCTATTATATATTTATTCTCCGGGTTTGTATAGAAGATCGCCGGATGAGGATAATAAATGCCTCCGTCCGGCGGCTTCTTTGTATATTTACCCTCTGTCCGCGTGGGAAGATGGGACGCGGAAGCGTGTAGCGCGATGTTGGGGATGGCTTTAGGCTGATAGGTCCGGACAATGGTGTTTTGTATTAACGCGAAATTTAATAGGATGCTTTTACGATTGAGATTTTTGATGGTTTTGTCCGGTCTGGCTGGAATAGTGATTTTTTCATCCGACGCCTGCGCGCAAGTGGTGTCTTTTCAGGGGATGCTTCAGGATAAAGTAGACCAGGTGGAAGTACCGATGGCCTACCTGTCTTTGCATACTCCCGCGGATAGCGCTCTTCTTTACGCGGTATACGCGGATACGGCGGGGCATTTCTATTTTTCCGGCGTGGTGTCGGGGGAATATCTGTTGTATATAAACGCCTTTGGCTATAAGGAGAAATATGTACGGGTAGATCTGTCCGGGTCTGTAAGGGATTTTGTGATACAGGTAGATCCGGATATCCAGAGTCTGGAAGGGATTGTGATAAAGGGAAGAATTCCGCCAGTGGAGCAAAAAGGCGATACGACGGTATACAACGCGGACGCTTTTAAGACATTGCCCAACGCGGACGCGGAAGATCTGGTGAAAAAACTACCTGGTGTCACGGTCCGGAACGGGGAGGTAACGGCGCAGGGTGAAAAAGTGACGGAAATCTATGTGGACGGAAAGCCTTTTTTTGGGCAGGATCCGAATACGGCTCTGAAATCGCTCCCCGCGGATATTATCGACAAAGTGGAAATTCTCGATAGGGGAAGTGATCAGGCGCAGTTTACCGGCTTTGACGATGGAGACCGGATCAAGGCGATTAATATCGTGACGAAAAAGGACCGGAGAAACGGCGAGTTTGGTCGCGGATATCTGGGTTATGGCAGCGACGATCGTTACAACGCGGGCGCTACGCTCAACCTGTTTAATGGCAACCGGCGTATTACCGTGCTTGGGATTTCCAACAATATCAATCAGCAAAACTTTTCGGGAGACGACCTGGCGAGTATCGCGGACGGAGGAGGTCGTGGAGGAGGGGGCAGGTTCAGACCTGGTGGTAGAGGCCCGAACGAAGCGCTTTCCGTGAATCAGCAAAATGGAATTACCCGTACCAACGCGCTGGGAATCAATTTTACAGACTCCATAGGTAGTAAAGTGAACTTCACAGGAAGTTATTTTTACAACAGGGCCAATAATACCAACAGGCAATATGTCAATCGTAATTACTTCATAGCTGGAGGAGGAGATTCCTCGCAGGTATATCGTCAGCAGGGTGATGAAAACAGTCTCGCGCGGAATCATCGCCTGAATATGCGGATCGACTACCAGATCGATTCGTCCAATTCGCTACTGCTTAGACCAATACTTTCCGTACAGGAACTGGATGGCGGAAGCGCGCTTTTCTCTGAAAATATTTTTTCGCCCGGCAATGTCCGTTCGATCAGTAGTAATGACTATACCCAGCGTTCGCGATCGGTTGATTTTCGCAACAACGCTTTGTATCGCCATTCTTTTAGAAAAAAAGGGCGTACCCTCAGTGTCGATCTGGAGACCGCTTTTTCGGTAATTGACGGTGACGACAGATTGCTGGCGAATAACGAATACGCTTCAGATTCCAGGATCAGCCAGGACTCGCTCAATCAGCGAACCAACCTTCGCCAAAACGCGTATACCCTGGGCACGGACTGGCGCTATACTGAACCTGTCGGCAAATCGGGGCAGTTGATGTTGCGCTATGAGGTGGAAGTGTCCAACAGAAACTATGACAAGGAAACTTCGGATTGGTTGGGCGCGGACCTGTACAGGCTGGACAGTACCTTGTCCGGTAACTACGAGTCCCGCTATCTGACCAATGAAGGGGGCGTCTCCTACCGGCTTAATCTGAAAAAACTCTCCGGAAGCGTTGGGCTGAACTATCAAAACGCCCGCCTGACCAACCATCAGGCTTTGCCGGTGGAATCATCCATTGATCAAAGCTTTAACGCTATCCTGCCCAACGCCATGCTTCGGTATTCGATTTCCAGGGAAAAGAATATCCGTGTGTTCTACAGGGCGGGAACCAGTCTGCCCTCGGTCAATCAGTTGAACAATATTGTCAACAACAGCAATCCCCTGTTAGTGACTCAGGGCAATCCGGACCTGAAGCAGGAGTACAGTCACCGGATATTTACCCGGATCGCCCTGGGACAAAGCGATACGTACAAGTCGCTCAATATATTCGCTTTTGTGCAAAACACCTTCAACTATATTGGCAACGCGGTCATGTCGCCCGGGGCGGATACGGTATTGAGCAATGGCTATACCCTCAGGGAAGGCGCGCGACTGACAACTCCGACCAATATGAATGGGTACTGGATGGGGCGTTCCAGTCTTACGTATAGTTTTCCTCTGGATCTTATCAAGTCCAATATTGGCCTTACTACAGGGTATACCTATTCGAGGACGCCCGGCCTGATCAACGATGAACGTAACTTTGTCAATAACCACGGCATTACGGAGAGTATTACGATCGGAAGCAATTTTAGCCGCAATTTTGATTTTACGCTGGGTTATATGGCCAGTTACAATATTGTCAAGAGCGTTTTACTTCCCGAAAGTAACCAGAACTATTTTTTTCATACTCTGGAATTTAAGGCGGAATATGTGTTCAACAATGGATTTTTGCTGCAAAGCAATATAGGCCAGTACCTGTACCGTGGTTTGAGTTCGAGCTTCAACAGAGATTTCGTACTCTGGAATGTAGGCGTAGGAAAAAAAATCCTCAAGGATCAGCGGGGAGAATTGCGCCTGAGCGTGTTTGATATTCTGAACCAGAACAACAGCGTTTCCCGGAATGTAACGGAAAACTATGTGGAAGATGTCGGCAACTCGATTCTGAACCGCTATTTCATGCTGACTTTTTCGTATAATTTCAGGAAGTTTAATTAAGAGCTTTAAAAACATGAAAGGGGAATGGTGATCATGAAAAAGTGATCGGCAACTCCCACGGAATTACATAAAAATGACTTCGAGTTATCGAAGCAATTGACAATCATAGACTTGTATTTGATTAAAAAACACGGTCTTTGAACTATTGAAAAAGGAGGAATGGAGAAGCAAGGGGAAGAGATAAAAAGGATGCCTGAAAGGAGCTTTTGTCCTTTCTTAACTACAGGTTTTACATCCCTGAGCTTTGTTTAGGGTAACTCGTTGATCTCTCGCGAGTCTGATTTTCTGTGTGAAGTCCATGGAGAGTGAGAGGGATTTTAGCGAGTATGCTTCCAGCGGGGTGTATCCCTTTAGGCTTCCATGGGGCCTTATGGCTGTATAGTCAAGAATATGATCCGGCAGTCCATGAGTCAACTGCTGGAAGTTTTGTGGATCTTGCTTTCGTATGTACCGCTTCATGATTTTGTGTATGGCTTCTATGGGCGAGTTGGAGAAAGCGATGTCCTTGAGCGCTATGAGTTTGGTAATCTTAGGATCCTGAGTTATTTCTAACCATTCTTCCACGGAGAGCGCGTTGTTTTCGCATCCTCCGTCGGATACCAGTATAGACACCAGTTGATCGGGATGGTACTTTCGTATGGTTTGCATGGCCATTTGCAGCGCTTCGATCACGTTTTGCGCGCTGTTCCTGAGTGAACAAGCCCATCCGAGTATGTATTTTGAGAAGTTGTCGGAAACGAAAACGATGGCCGCTTTTGTACCGTCTGGAAGCGGGTAGAAGGTGGTGTCTACATGTAGGAACTGGTTAGGCGCTGTAGAAACGATTCCTTTTGTTTTATCGGGCGGTCGTATGAACCGTCTCTTCAATC
>JAEWAY010000017.1 GCA_023391415.1 Bacteroidota bacterium
CCAGATTTTCATTCTGGAAACAGGGGTTCGATTCCCCTACGGGCTACACGAGCTATCCATACAGGATAGCTTTTTTTGTTTATACCCGCTCCTACTAAGGCTTTCACAGTACTTTTCCGGTTTCACATAGTTCCATTTCGTTCCACAAGGTTCCAGGTTTATTTCCCCTCTGTTTCCCCCTCCAAAAAACAGGGTTAGCCCGATTTGGGAAAAAGCTTGCCTAAGAAAGAACCCCACCTATACATTTTTTTGCCCCCAAACGAAAAACCAATGAGAAACAAATATTCAATAAAACCTATACTACGTCTGGATAAAATAAGAAGCGACGGCAAATGCCCTATCGCTATTCAGGTAATAATAAACGGAAGAGTACTGAAGAGAAGTTCCGGCATCTCTGATTTAAAAACAAGGACATTTCTCTTTTAATAAAAGATCAGGAGGGAAAACAGGATATTCCATTTTATGACTTTTAATTAATGTATCCATTTCAAATCTATCCAGTCTTTTTTTAGGTCCCTTTCTTGGATAATACGAAAAATAACCATCCCTTTTGCCATCAACATAACAACCCTTATTCTTCACCTTACCAGATTGATAAAACTCGATATATAGCCCATTTTTCACATTTCCCCTATATGTAACCAGAGAGCGCAAATTCCCCTTCTTACCTTTATCAATCCATACGCCCTCTTTAAAATCATTTTGAAATCGATTTACTACAAGCGAGTCAATATTATAAGTAACACCCTCACATATATACACTTTCTGAGCCAGTAATATTGAGCTATTAAAAGCAAACAAGAAAAAATACAAGGATGATATATGAATAAAACGGCTCATTCTATTACCTTACCAGATACATATCAGATTGATTATCTAAAAGTCAAGCGATCAACAACAATCACTTTTTTATCTTTTATTGGAGTATTTTTTAATTTGGCCGGCATCCATGGACCGGAAATATTCAAAACTCGCGCTATTTCATTTTTGTATTTTTCGTCCCTAATCTCTATTACTTCTCCTGACGACAGGTATCCTTGGTAAAATATCGGATTATCAAGCCTACCGGATTGAGTTATGTCAAAAGAAATTACCAACATTAAATTATCATTCTTTACTAAAGAATCTTTATACCTGAAATTTTCTCTAAAACATTGCTCCAGCGATGAATAGTTAATCAGGGCTGATTCAATATACCCTGTACCGGCTTTCTCCAGGCTATCAGAAGATACAAGGATTGAATCAAAAAAATGCCGACCGTATTTATGTTGAACAACATTTGTCATAACCTCGTCAAAGCAAATTACTTCGGATGGAATTACATCCCCATTTATAAAATCTCTTTCAATAAGACCATATTCATTTTCAAGAATTTTAAATGCAGTTCTCGAAAATTGATAATTAAGAGAAGGAATGTATAATGAGTCCTTTTTTAACTTATTAACTGCAAGCAATCTAAATTCCTCACATAATGGAGAACCTAATCCTGAGCCAACAGCTTCACTCGAATCCCCTCCCTTATTTCCAATAGCCACTTTACTTTCCTGGCATCTACTACCGGTAACAAAAATCAGAATTAGCAGAATCAGGATACATGTTTCATTCACTTTCATTACTTATTCCGTTTTGTTATTCTGATTCAATATCTCCCGGTAGCCAGGTTTTACTTAGTTGGCTATAAGCCATTACGTATGTAACTCAGGCTAGTCTTGACTTAACTAATTAAAAATAAGATTATATTTTTCCAGATTATCAGCTACTTTTGAAAATGAATCAATACTTTTGTATTTACAAACAAGATAGCGTAGATAATCGTACGATAAATTATTTTGAGGATAACTTGCATTTCCTCTACTTCCACCAATAATCTGTATAATTTCAGGCGAGATACTTCCGGGGTTATCGACATGAAGAATTTCTCTTCGACTATCTCCATTTACATAATAATATTTCAATGTCGGATACCATCCGTAATTAGAAGAGAATTGTGTTTTTAAAATACCATTTTCAGGTATTTCATAGACCCTGCTTCCCTTCTCATATTTTTCAGGTTTTCCATTCTTCTGATCAAAAATGATAAATACCACTCCCTCATACCCTTCAGGAATTAAATGAATCTCACCTTCAGCTTTACTGCTAAAAAAAATTGATTTTTGTATAAAAAAAAGAAATCCTAATATCAAAAGTCCGGATACAATCAATGCTTTTTTCTTTATTTCCATTTCTTTATATTGGAATAATATGTCTTTGACTCTCCCAATGAAGTTCCAAAAAAAATAATATAATTTAAGCTATCTTCTTTCTGATAGTATAATGGGCCAGATTCCGTTTCTTCAATACCAATTTCTGTTAATGAATTGGGTAAACTTCCCCTTTCTTGTTTAAACTTTTCAATCCTCTCTATTAATTTGTTCCCTTTTTTTATCAGTTTATTTTCTCTTGTATTCCTTATAAAAAAGAAATACAAAAGCACCATTACAAAGAAAAAAGTGATAATACTAAAAATATACTTTGATTTATTTTTCATTCTTTTATTCATTGTTTTTAATATAAACAGGTGTCGTAGTCACATTAGTCCTTGTAGGTTTCGCAAGTTCTCCTTCTGGTAAATCTTTGTAATTAGGAGCATTTTCGGGGTCAGTAGCCTTTAAGACATTATTCAAATAACTTTCAAGTTGTTCTCCCAAAGTTAAATCGCTATTCGAATCAAAATGATTTACTGCAAAATCTGCCCCATATTTATCACTTGGTAAATCTTCATAACTATATGCTGAATGTTTCGCAGCATACTTATCTGTCATCTCTTGGAAGTAACCATCTTGTACAGCCTCACCAATCGGATTTTCACTACCATCCTTTTTATATTCATAAGCTTTTCCAGCATAGAATAAAAAGTGAACCATATCAAGCCACCCCCCTTTTTCTGTATATATATATCGCCCAGCTTTATTATTAAAGTATGGTGTTGTTGTTGGTAATGGCCTCATCTGTCCCCAGTCCCATTCTGTTTTTCCCAATCTTAATAAGGCATTCTCTGCATCTGTACCTTTTAAGGTTCCCATCCTACTTGGAGTATTGTTAAATACATTTAAGAAAGTTGAAACGGTTCCAACTTGTTTTTTAATAGGTTCCCGACCGTCTTCATCGACAAAATAAATGGGATTATTGGCGAATGCTGAGTAAGGAGACCACATTGGATATTTACTTGCCAACGGATCAACACTCAACGCGAACACCACCGGGTCTACTTTATACCTTCTGAGGCTGTCTTCTGTCACAATCGCGGAGATCCTTCCCGTTTCGGTATCCAGCACCGTTCTTCCATAGGACATATATTTCTGGCGGACATGCACTTCATCAAACAAGCCATTGGACAAAGTAATATATCTTACGTCTTTCACATCAAGCCCAGGGAAGGCCTCAGGCGTACGGTCTTTGTAAGTTGAAACTGGTTCTCCTTTGGCTTTGGCCAGCAGGATGTCCTGCACGTCCGAAGGGATCTCCCGGTAGCCAAGCGTATTCAGCCGCCTGATCCATTGTTCATATTGAATGAATACATCCTTTATTTCCGGTATTTCCCGTAACTGCTCAGGCTCCAGAATATGCTTCTTTTTCATGTACCTGACCAGACTTTCCTCCATTACGCCCGCTTTCAACAGCATGGCGTTTAGGTTCAGCGAATCGTGCTTCAACGCGAGGTTCCCGCACCGCAATGAGAAGTACGCGTCGCTTTCGCCAAATTTGTATTCATAACCTTTAGCAAGGTAAATCAGGCATAAGCCGATGGATTCTTTCAGGTTTAGCTTCCGCATGGCAATACCACTCATAATGCCCTCACGGGTGGTATAGGTCAGTGTTTCAATCGTACCGTCACCGGGGAAAGTGCGGGTGGGAAGCTCTACGTTGTAAAAGCCTCCCTTTATATCTTTGTGCTGAATGTACACATGATGCGGAGCGGTACTGATATAGGCTTCGCTCTTTAGCCTTTCTGAAAAGATCTTGAACAACGCCGTCCACGCGTAGCAGTTCCCTTCCCGCCTGTACGGATTGAGCAAACTCAGGACCTGAGAGTTCGTCCAGTCCTCCGTACCGTAGGGATCATCGTGTGAATAGCGAAAAAGAGCTTCTGCCATGACACGGTTGTCCCTGATAAAAATCCGGGGGCTGGTCAGGTACTGGTATATGGCTGCATTGGCTATAAGAGGATGGAAGTTTTTCTTCTCAAACATCTTCAATGATTCGTACCTATGCTGGTTTGTCTCTTTTATGGCGCTGGCAGCTTTCCTTATCCTCTCCGTATGCAGGTCCAGAAGGTTCTGAAAATCGCTATAGGCGATTTGATTATCCCAATAGGCGTTTTCCGTCAGAAAAACCGCCCGCTCATAGTCGAGTGAATCTCTCCCTTCGAGCATAGCTTCCAGTTCTTTGTAGGCTTCTTCAAAATAATTCCGGGAACGGCCTTCCGGTGTCATTTGTCCGGAGGAATAGGTAATGTGCTGCTGTTGGGCAAAAATGGCGGATACCGGAAACAATAAAAATACGAACGTTAAAAATCGCATAGCGAATACAAGTTTATAGTATTTTAGTTAGGAACAAATAAATTTCTCTTGGTTTTGGGATCAATATTCGATGAGGACTGAATCAGTTTTTTCTCCTCATGTTCCCGCACAAGGGTCTGATAGGCCTCCTCCGGCACATCCTGATAGCCCAATTCCTCTATTCGCCGATCCACTGCTTCAATCTGGTTAAGCAAGTCCCTCGCGCCGGGCACTTCGTCCACGCGGCCAATGTCGGTAATCTTATTCGCCGAGAGCAGGCGCTCCAGCCGGGTCGCGGCTATGATTACCCTCAGCATCTGTCCCTGTATATTGGCTTCGCCAGGAAAATACCGCATGGCGTAGTCGATACACTCGGTCATAAACGCCCCGTCGGCTACTCCGACGCGCGTCCTGTATCCCAATGCCAGATCAAGGAGACAGGCGGCCACGATCATTTTCGGATTCAGTGTGTCCAGATATATCTTACTTCTCACCGCTCCCGTCTTTATATACAGATGATCCGAGTACCACTGGTCGGTCAAGGGCCAGTGGGTAGTAGGCTCATAGTTGCGGATAAATCCCGTATTGTCGGGATATTTGATAAAAGAGTGGTAGGGCGCGTACGAAATATAGCAGGGGACATTCAGGCCTTCGGCCAACAGGCTGTATACTACGGGAAGCGTATGGCATTGGCCTGTTCCTGTCGCCAGCGTCTTGGTCACATGCAGGTTTCGGACATCCTGCGTGCCGGCATAGTCGGTATAGTCGTAGAAAAAAGGCAAATGCTTCTTTTTTACAGGCCGGTGTATATACAGCGTATCGCGCATGAAACGCTGAATACAGTAGTGAGCCGCTTCGGTTTGATGGAGGTCATAGCCGTTCTCTTTCGCCCACTGACGGATGAAGGCGACGGACTCGTTCAGTACCTTCGTGTATTCCTCGTAGGTCAGGTATCCCGTGCCATAGGCGCTTTCATAGATATAAAAAGCGTCTTTGAGGGAGAAGGGAAGTTTCCCCTCCTGCATGTCTTTCAGCCTGGCAAACGTAGTATGAAAAGGCCGGACGGCTTCGAGAAACTCGGGAGATTGCAGAAAGTCCGCCTGATACCTGGGTTCTATATGGCTTAGCTCGCTGAGCAGCGCGGCCAGCGCGTGAAGCTGTTTCTGGCGAGCGGAGGCTTCGGCGCCGGCCCTGATTTGTTCCGCCGTAGGGGGGAAATTCCCTGTCATATGCTGACTCATCCGGCGCGTGATAGCCTGGGCGTGGTTAGGATTGTTTGAACCGGCGGAAAAATCCGGTGAAAAGTCGTATCGGGCCTCAATCGCCCGCATCCGCTCCTCATAATGGGGAGCCATCGAGGGAAAATTGTCGCGCAACATCTTCAATTCACGCCACTCTTTCCAGTCGGCAGTACATTCAAACGCGTGACGCCGTACGATTTCTTCAATGGTTCTCTGAAAAGACGTATTTTGAGCGTACAGATCCGAGGCTATAAAAACGAATGAAAATACAAGCGCGATGGCTTTGCCGAGGCGAAAAAACGCGCCCAATTCCCGGGCGAATACGTTGATCATGATACTGGCTGGTTTGAAAGAACACTGGTAAAAAACCGATAATCTACAGTAAATGAATCTATTTAACAAATTCGTGGTCATATTTTCTTTGAAAAAAAATCAGGTAGTCAGTTGATCAATAAAGGATAGAGACATGGGATTGGAGTAAGCAAAAGACTTGAACAGATTATGAAAAACGCGGCTCCCGGCCGGCCGGTTTTTCCCGGTCATCGCTATCTCCACGGCCTCCGGCCAATCCCCCTATCCTATCCGACATAACGCGTTCACGGGTAAACGTAAAGGCTCCCGCCGATACGAGCGCTCTTATCTCTACGATCTCCTCCAGGATCTTCTCCAGGATTTCCCGTGTTTGCTCTCCGAGTTCCCGCCCCGACATTCGCCCCATTTCGTACTTCAGATTATTGATCCGCAACCGGCTGGTACAAAAACCAATATAGGCTATACTGGTGTCCACCCGATAAGCCAACCGGTCCGGATCATCGATACAGGCTACCATATTATTTTTACATAAACTCATACTGCCAATCCTCGCGGGAGCTTCCGCTCCGTATCGTCCAACGGTGTGTTGAGCCCGCCCCCGGGTTTCCGGTCTTTTTTCCGCGACCCAAGGCTTTCGATAGCTAAAAAGAGCCTCAAAGCCTTCTTCTGGTATTAGTTTGGAGTTTTCCATATATTCGCTTTTCGGAGCAAAAATAATTTGTATACTGGAATCGCCGGTTATAAAGTATTACTCCACGGTTATAATATATAATACATACTGAGTAAATTATGCTTACAATAGGACGAAAGATCAAAAAATTGAGGGAGTTGAGAAACTATACGCAGGAGTACATGGCGGACCAGTTGGGCGTCAGCCAGCCGGCGTATTCCAAAATGGAAACCGACGAAACGGAAATAAACGATGTCCGGCTAACGCAGATCGCCAAAGCGCTGGATGTTTCAGTTCAGGATATTTTAGCTTTTGATGAACGCATGTTTTTCAATATAACAAATCGGGACTATGCTTCCGGAACTGGCTACACTTATGCTATTAATAACAATTATGGGCTGGGAGATAATGAAAAAAAGCTGTTCGAAGACAAAATCCGCTTACTGGAAGAAATGATTGATATGTTGAAAAAGGAAAATGAGCAGCTAAAAGCCGGAAAGAAATAGGCGACATCCGGATGGCTATATACAGCGACAGGGCCTCTCGTCCGGGATTCTGTCCTGTTCCGCGCGGGGAAGTTCCAGGCCCTTCCCTGTAGAGTTTTTTTCTCTCGCGCGCTCGCGTAATTTTTAAAAAGAATCTCCTTCCCGCGGCAAATCCTGTCCTGTCCGCGGACCCGCTATGAAACAATCGGATTGGTTCAGCGATATTAGTAAAAAGCGACTTCCAGAAAAATGAAAGACCACTATAGCGTCCCCGCGAAAGCGCGTATAGGGCATGTGCATCTCAAAGTAGCCGACCTTGGCCGGGCGCTCGGCTTTTACCGTGACCTGCTGGGATTTGAAATAACCATGATGTACGGCGACCAGGCCGCGTTTGTATCCGCCGGCGGCTACCATCATCACATAGGCCTAAACACCTGGCACAGCAAAGGCGCGCCTCCCGCGTCCCGAAATGGGGTAGGCTTATACCACACCGCCATTCTTTATCCTACGAGGAAAGACCTCGCTGTAATCTACGACCGCCTTCGAAAAGCGCGTTATCCACTGGTTGGCGCGAGTGACCATGGAGTTTCAGAAGCCCTGTATCTTGACGATCCGGACGGCAATGGGGTCGAACTGTACTGGGACAAGCCCAAAGAACTCTGGCCTACCACACCTGATGGCGCGCTGGACATGTATACAAAACCACTTGACTTAGGCGATTTGCGCGGAGAGCTGGACGAGGCGTAGTCCCGTAAAAGAATAACATGGAGGCCCGAAAAACGCGCCGTAGCCGGAAAACCTTCTCCGATTACGACTTTTCAATCAATTACAAAACAAATACATACAAGCGTTTCTATCAAAAAGGTAAAAGGCGGCGTGTTAAACACACGCCGCCTTTTACCTTTCTATAAAACAATCCAACTATCCGCGAAAGTCCGCTTAGTCCTTTTCCATTTCTATTTCGTCTCCATCCGCGTTGAACAATCCTTTCCCTTCCTTTGTAGGCCGAAGCAACCCATCGTCCGGATCAAGATACCCTATATCCGCTACAGGAGTCAGGAAATACAAGGCGAGAAAATTGATTAAACTCAAGAAGATCGCGATTTCCAATTCCGACAAAGCGATCGCGATCCCCATGGCGGCCGTATTCCATATGCTCGCCGCCGTTACAATGCCCTGCACATCGTCTTTCTGCTTGACGATCGCCCCTCCTCCGATAAAACCGATTCCGCTCAACAAGCCCTGAATAGCGTTGCCCAAAACAGAATCGCCTCCACCACCTACCGATTTGCTTATAAGTATAAAACCACAACTAGCGATCGCGACGATGGGAAAAGTTCGGAAACCCACACTTTTTGATCCTACTCCCCGCTCCCATCCGATAGGAATGGCGAGTACCAGAGCGACTGCCAGCTTTACAACGCTTTGCAAAATAGTATCCCATTGCAATGAAAATAGTTCCATAAGGCGATATTTTTCCTTGTTAACAAATAATTTGGGCGTTTGTTTATTTTAAAAGAGCATGAGCGGCCCTGTTTCTTCGTTTTCCCTAGCGGACATACTATATCGATTCCTCGCGCGAATAAAAATTTAAAGCGCTTAATCCAAATTCTTTTCAACGAAGAATAGGATCATCCAATTTATCCATGTATCTTTGTCCCGGTAATATTGTTTGAAGATTATTCTTCCTTTTTAAGGTTGATTTTTCTGTTACAACCTTTTACTCATTCAAGGATTTCTACTGTTTTTTTATGTTCAATGAACTTAAAACTATCCGGTAGTTGTTTTGTATTTATAAAAAATTTAAACTAATTAAGGAACGTTTTTTTGTTTTACCGTTATTCATACGCGGCCATTCACTAAATATCCCTTTCCCATTTTAACAAGCACGTAATGGCTACATTCAAAGATCTTAACCTCATTCCTCCCATCCTAAGGGCGCTGGAAGAAAAAAACTACGTCAATCCGACCTTCATACAACAAGCCGGCATTCCTCATTTGCTATCAAAAAAGGACGTACTGGGACACGCGCGGACCGGCACGGGCAAAACCGCCGCGTTCTCCATCCCCATATTGCAGCTATTGCATAATGAAAACGAACGATCCGGAAAATCGAAAAAAGTCAAAGCCCTCATTATTACCCCCACCCGGGAGCTGGCCGCCCAGATTGGCGACAGCGTTTCGGACTATGGAAAGTACACCAGTTGCAGGCACGCCATTATATATGGAGGGGTATCGCAAACCCATCAGGTAAACGCCCTCCAAAAAGGGGTGGACATCTTGATCGCTACTCCCGGCCGGCTAAAAGACCTGATCAACCAGGGGCATGTACACTTAGACGAGCTGGAAATCTTCGTTCTGGACGAAGCGGACAAAATGCTGGATATGGGCTTTATCAACGATATAAAATTCATACTCGCCCGGACTCCCCAGAAAAAACAATCCGCTTTCTTTACCGCTACACTGACAGACTCCATTAAGAAACTGGCGGGAAGCATCCTCCGGAATCCGGCTATCGTCAAAGCGAACGAAGTGGACGTATGCGCGAAAAAAATCGAACAATCGGTTTATTTTGTCAGCAAGCAAAATAAAAAGAAGCTATTATTCCATCTTTTGGAAAACGAATCCATATCCAATGTCCTCGTATTTACAAAAACGAAACATGGCGCTGATCGTCTTGCCAAGGACCTAAGCAAATCAGGTATCCAATCGGACGCCCTGCACGGAGGCAAGTCCCAAAACGCCCGCGATCGCGCGCTGGCGAACTTTAAATCCAAAAAGAGCTCGGTGCTCGTCGTAACGGATGTCGCCGCGAGAGGAATTGATATAGAAAAACTGGCGTATGTCATCAACTATGACCTGCCCAATGAAGCGGAAACCTACGTTCACAGAATTGGACGTACGGGAAGAGCGGGAGAAAGCGGTCACGCCATATCCTTTTGCGACGATGAAGAGTTGAATGGATTTAAAAAGATCAACAACCTGGCGAACAACGCGATCAGGGAAATCGCCAATCATCCATTCCTTACCAGTCCCGAAGACGTCGGGACGCCCGTAAAAGCGGCGCCTGAGCCGATCAGTAAGAGAAAGGCCAGCGAGTGGTCTCGGGGCCAAAGAATCTCGGCTATCTATAACTCATTCAAAAAAAGGCTTATATAGCCTTATTATTTAAAAAAGTAACATTATCAATCAATAACACCATAAATCGAAATGCAAAAGAAAGGTACAGTAAAATTCTTTAACAATTCAAAAGGATTTGGATTCATTACACCGGATGAGCCGGGAGAAGCGGATGTCTTTGTTCATTCTTCAGGACTTGTCAGCCAGATTCGTGAAAACGACAAAGTATCATACGAAGTAGAACGTGGCAAAAAAGGCTTAAACGCTGTAAACGTCGAAGTATTAAACTAATATACTACACGGCCTGATCCCGTTTATCAAACGCCTGGTGTCGATATGCCAGGCGTTTTATTATTTTGGAGGCTTTTATTTTTCCAGTCACGCCAGCCTGTCATCATGATCAACGTGATTGTTTCTTATATTGTCCGGTCTGGAAGCCTTATTTAAAAACCATTGACCATGTACCTATGAGTATCGACCAGATTATCGACAGCGTGTTTCCCCTTCCGGCGGCGGCGAGGCGGATCCTCCGGGAAAACGTCTCCGAAGTCAGCTACCCCAAAGGCCATATTCTGCTCAAAGCGGACAAAGTCGAGACGAACATTTACTTTATAAAGAAAGGCGTTGTACGCGCCTACGCGGACAGCGACGACCATCAGATTACTTTCTGGTTTGGCAAAGAAGGCGACATCATCATCTCGATGAGAAGTTATGTCGAAAATCAAAAAGGCTATGAAAACATAGAGCTTCTGGAAGACTGTGACCTGTACGAACTTGGGACCTCCAACCTGCGGGCGCTTTTCGAGCGGGATATACATATCGCCAACTGGGGGCGAAGATTCGCGGAGCAGGAACTGATAAAAACAGAGGAACGGTTTATTTCCAGGCAAGTCCGCGCGGCTTCTGAACGCTACAGGGAACTTTTGAAAAATCATCCGCGCCTGATCCAGCGAGTACAGCTCAGCCATATCGCTTCCTATCTTGGTATCACGCGGGTGAGCCTGAGTAGAATCAGGGCGGAAATTCGTTAAACGCCTTTTTTATCATATGTAAAATCCTTTTCCATTTTTCTTCCGGACTTTTGTACCAAAAGAAAAATTATGAACTGGATTATTCTAATCATCGCCGGATTGTTTGAGGTCGCCTTCGCTTCCTGCCTGGGCAAAGCCAAAGAAGCCACCTCCCCCAGCGAGACTTACTGGTGGTATGGAGGTTTTCTGCTCTCACTCACCATCAGCATGATTCTCCTGGTCAAAGCCACCCAACACCTTCCCATCGGTACCGCCTACGCGGTCTGGACCGGTATGGGAGCCGTCGGCACGGCGCTCATGGGCATACTGGTATTCAGAGATCCCCTGAGCTTCTGGAGAGTCTTGTTTCTCGCCACCCTCATTGGTTCCATTATCGGACTAAAGCTAACATCGCGCTAAAGCCGGAGAAACAGGTGATCGGAAAATTAAAAGCGGGGAGCGATGAACGAATCAGGAAAATAAACGATCATCGCTCACTCGTTTTCCGTAATTTCGCGCTTGTCCAAAACACGCGATTTTATGAGCTACTTACTCAAAGACCTGTATTCTCCGGCTTTTTACGACCGTTTCGCGGCCACGCTTCAACAGACGCTTCCCGGCTTTGACAAGAAGCGCTTTATCGCGTCCATCTTCGACGCGGACTGGCCAGCCAGGGAACTAAAGGCCCGGGCGCGCCACACCGCGCGGGTCATGAGACTATTTATGCCCGACAATTTTGAAGAAGCCGCCAGGCTCATAGCGGATACGATCGACCGCCTGATGCGCGAGGAGACAAAAGCGGGTATCGAGTTCATGTTTTTTCCCGACTATATCGAGTTGTATGGACTGGAGCGCTTCGATACTTCCACCCACGCCATGGAGGCGGTCACCCGGTTTATAAGTTGCGAATTCGCGGTACGGCCCTTTCTTCTGAAGTACGACCAGCGGATGATTGAAAAAATGCATGAATGGTCGCTGCACGAAGACTACAGGGTACGACGACTAGCCAGCGAGGGAACACGCCCCCGCCTGCCCTGGGCTATGGCGGTGCCGGCGCTTAAAAAAGATCCTACCCGCGTATTGCCGCTGCTCGAAAATCTCAGGAACGACCCTTCGGAATGGGTACGCAAAAGCGTAGCGAACCACCTCAACGACATCTCCAAAGACCATCCCGACATGGCGCTCGCGATCGCCCGGGCCTGGCGGGGCGTTGGCAAAGAAACAGACGCGATCGTCAAACACGCCTGCCGCACGTTGCTCAAGCAGGGGCATCCGGAAATTCTGGAATACTATGGCCTGCAAAGTAAGGATCTAGTTGTATCAAACGTCATGATTCAAAATCCAACCTTAAAAATCGGTGATGATCTGCATTTCTCATTTACCATTCAGAACACCGCGCCCACTCCTCAGACAATACGTCTGGAATATGGCATTTACTATCTCCGCCAAAACGGACAACACAATAAAAAAGTCTTTAAGATCAGTGAACGGCAACTAGCTCCAGAAGAAACAATCCATATCATAAAAAAGCAAAGCTTCCGGATCATAACTACCAGAAAATTTTACCTAGGCCAGCAACACCTTTCAGTGATCGCCAATGGTCAGGAACATGCAAAACTTCATTTTGAAATCGTAAATTAACCAGATATCTTTCTAATTTATTGAGCAAAACATGCTACCCGGTAGGTCCGGACAAAGACCCTAATGATTCTATACAATCCGCGCGAAGCAACCAGTCTGTGGAAGAAATACTGGATGTCCGCGATCTTTACTACCGCCTGCACTGGGCCTGGCCTGCACAGACGCGAAACTCAGCAATACCGACATCAAGGCGGTACACCCGGGTGTTGTTTATGAGCGATACTATACCCTCAACTGGCTGATCCGCTATAAGAGTCAGGAATGGGCTGAAGTGAATCGCGATACCTGATTTCCGAAGGTTTATGAACAATAGGGATTTACCTATATCGGTCAGGGCTACCATCCCTGAGGGAGAGGAATCACGAATCTATCAGACAGAGCTGTAATCGACAATACATCTCCGCCTATTTGACAGGGGGGAAAATAGGCGGTACGACCAAACAGCTATATGTTTTCCCACTTCTGGGATCATAGATCTCCCCACCTTTCCATTTTCCGTCGCTGTATTCAAAATCCGTCAGGATTACTGCATGAAGTAACGCTCTGTTCCTCTGACTTGCACTGGGATTTTTGCTGTCTTTTCGAAGCGTAGTTCCGTCCTTCTCATAAGGTTCGACAGAAAATACTTACACATCTCCTCCTGAATATCCAAGACAGCGTATTGAAACAGAAAACTATAGTTCGAAAGTTCTTTCCGGAAAAACTCCATCCGCGCTTGAAAAATGGTATTCCGGTGGTTTATCTTATCCTTGCTCTCTGAGGCAAACGTATAAGACAATCGTGACGGATTAGAATTTTCCCGGAAAATAATGCCCGGACAGCGCCAAAATTGTACGTATCGTAAAATTTTGTGGCACATTCGGAGCAGATCGTACTATTCTGACTGTTCCACGACAAACCATACGGACACCGGCTCTCATCCGGCTTTTCTATTTCAAGAGTATGACTCATTTTGTCAAAGAATACCTAAATGAATATTACATTAACAATCAAAAGCGCTGTTTGACAAAATGATTAATATATGACCAGTCTTTCTACGATTTTGTATTCATCTCCCAATGCCTGCAACATATATATTCCCGGTTCTAATAAGCCAATATCCAGTATTTCTCCGGCAGTATACCCTTCTTTCTCATAAACATTCCGTCCATCCCCGCTATAAATAGTAACATGCAAGGGACTCTTCATTTTTTCTTTTCCATTTATCCTTATCTGACTTTCAGCGACCGGATTAGGATAAATGAACATTGTTTTGGTAAATGAGGCTTCTTCGGTGCTCAGAATAATATCCGATCCATAAAGCGCGTATACATTGTTTTGATCCACAAAAAGCAGATCAGGCAATCCATCTCCGTTAATATCTTTTCCTCCATCAATCGGTCTGCCAATATTAGACTTCCCCGCGTTTTTGATGATAAAGCCATTCGCGCCATCAAGAGCGGAAGGATTCAGGCTGGAAGCGAACCCGTTTTTATTGCCATATACGACATAGCTATCGGGAGAAGACGCGATCATGAAATCATCGATTCCATCTCTGTTAATATCCCCGGCCGGTGCCATACACAACACATTGCCTTCTATCAAAAAACCATTTTTTCCATCAAAATCATCCATCATCATTTTTGAGGGAAAAAGGTTACGCGACCCCAGTATTACATTGTTTTCTGAATAGCAATCGTCAATGCCGTCACCATTAATATCGCCGATCGCCCCGACAAAAGTCAGGAACCCGTTCTCCCGGTTATCAATAAGAAAACCATCCGATCCGTCTACCTGGGTAATATCCACCAAGGGCTCAAACGCTTCGGACTTGCCGAATAAAGCATAGCTGATTTCTCCGTTAGCGTCATAAGAGGAAGACCAGTTTCCGATCAGTATATCATTGTAACCATCCCCGTTAATGTCTCCGGCGCCTCCGGCCTTGTAAGCCGGCCTTGAACCCGGAAAAGAGCCAGTCCGGAATCCTTTTGTCCCGTCAAGATAAGAAGCGTCGATTTCGGAGGGAAAATTGTCCGCGCGCCCAAAGATAATCCATGTATTTCCTGACCAATGCGGTGTAGCGATAATAAAGTCGTTGATACCATCGCCATTCACATCACCCAGCTTGTCTACCTGGGTAGCTCCTGTCGCGTTTATCAGAAAACCATTGGAACCATCGATGTCGTTACTGGTAATCAGAGCGGGAAAGTCTGTAGAACCGTACAGCAGGATTGTCTTCGCGCCTGAATTGCTGGTTCCGATCAATACGTCATCAATACCATCGCCATTGATATCTCCTACCCCCGCGAGCGTCGCGCCTCTCCGCTCGTCATAAACAACACCTTCTACTACAAAACCATTGGCGCCGTCCAGCATTGTCAGATCAAAGGGGGAAGAAAAAGACCGCGTGGATCCAAACAGTATATAGGCTCTTCCTGAAAGATCATTTTCCCCTACGATAGCATTGCCACTCGCGATCGCCATATCCTCAATGCCGTCGTTATTTATATCTCCGATAAATCGAACCTCTGTACCAAAGGCGTCATTCGTGCCAGGAGTAAGTGACGGAATCTTAAATCCATTGACTCCATCAATAGTTTCTTTGTCAAACTCTGCCGGAAAATACTGCGCCTGACAGGTATTAAACAACGCGTACGACGCGACTATGCTAAAAACAAACCGAACTCCTGAATTCATCTTTATTATTTTCTTTATACTATTACAAAAAATCACTTCGAAAAACACTGCTAATATAATACTATAGACTGTATACACATCGAAGTACTTAAAACATATACAAAACTATATTCAAATATAGTGAAAGTCCCTTACCAATGCACTCTCACTATTTCTTCAAGGCTTCCCGTACCTTTGGCGCGATCTTCGTCCCGAAGATCTCGATCGACTTCATCAGGGAAGCGTGCGAAGGCCCGCCTACATCCATATGCGCGGAGAAACGGGTGAGGCCAAATAGCTCGCGCGTTTCCAGAATTTTATCGATCGCCTCGCTGGGGTCGCCAATAATCAAGTGACCGCCCTTGCCCCGGCCATAGTCGTATTGGGCGCGGGAGTACGGCTGCCAGCCCCGGGTACGGCCGATGCGGTTCATCTGATCGGAATATACCGGATAGTACGCGTCGGCTATCTTCTTACTGTCCTCGCCAAAAAAACAATGCATATGCACCCCCACCTCAAACGCGTCCATATCCTGTTTGTAGTGCCGCCAGGCTTCCTGATAATAACTAAATAGTGGCTGGAACCGGGCCGGATCGCCTCCGATGATCGCGAAGATCACCGGCAATCCGGCTTTGGCAGCGCGGACGGCCGATTCCGGCGTCCCCCCTACGGCCACCCAGATTTTGAGCCGGTTGTTTACCGCGCGCGGCAACACCTCCTGATTGTCGAGCGACGCGCGGTATTTTCCTTTCCAGGTGACGCGATCCTCCTGGTTTATTTTTACCAGAAGATCCAGCTTTTCTTCAAACAAGCCGTTATAGTCTTTCAGATCGTATCCGTATATGGGAAAAGATTCTATAAAACTGCCCCGGCCGGCGGTAATCTCCGCCCGGCCGGCGCTGATCTGATCAATCGTCGCGAAGCTTTGATAAATCCGTACCGGGTCGGAAGAGCTCAGCACAGTAACAGCGCTGCCCAGCTTGATCCGTTTGGTAACGGTAGCCGCGGCCGCCAGAACAATTTCGGGAACCGAAACCGCGTAATCCGGACGATGATGCTCACCTATGCCGAAAAAATCAAGGCCTGTTTCGTCCATTAGTTTTATCTCTTCGATCAGTTCCCGCAGACGCTCTCCCGCCGGAAGAGGTTCGCCCCGCTGATCATAATGATTGTCCCCAAACATTCCTATGCCTAATTCCATATACGATTTTCTTTTTTCTTAAAGATACGAAAAGGATGATTTACCCCATAGCGGGAAATTCGGCTTCCACGCCATGGCCCGCGCCAATCAGGGAAACACCCTATTGATATGAAACCTGTTCAGGGCGGGATAGTTTGTCATGGAGGCCTGTAGGAGATAATCGAGCGATAAGCGATCATCAGCCTGTAAGCGCGAAGCCTTGTCTATTTCAGGAAAAAATAAAGCAGCCGTCCGCGATGGCGGCCGGCTGCTTTTAAGCGCGCGCGGGAGGCTATTACTCCTTACGGATCTTCCGCGCGTAATTTTTACCATTCAGGTTAATCACCATCCAGTATACTCCGGATGGCGCGGAACGAATATCCATTTCCAGCAACTGGCCATGATCGCCCCGGTATGTAGTAGTATAGATCGTAACACCTTTGATGTCTACTATACGGACGCTTATCCGGTCGGACGCGTTTTCGCCAAGATCTATCCGGAATAGCCCATTGTTCGGGTTCGGATAAACACCTATTCCGAAATCGCTCATCTGGTCGGATAAACCGGTAATGAGCATTTCCACATTTTCCGATTTGCCTGTACAACCATTCGAATCGCTTACTTCTACCTGATAAATGCCATCTTCGGTCACCGTAATCGCCTGCTGATAATACTCAAGCGGCAGACTATTCAGGTACCATTGATACGACTCCGCCTCCGAGGCGGCCAGCACCAAACCGTCAACGCTTACTTCCGGTACAGGATTCTCATATACCGTCATCATGACCACTTCAGTCTTGCCGGCCCGCAGCGGGTTCGCGGCTTCGCTTACCAACGCGCTTACCCTGTCGCCCTCCCTGATTCCGGAAGTTGTAAAGAGCGCGTCAGCAGCGCCTTCCACTATACGATCATTGATAAACCAGGTATATGCAGGTTCTGTCATTTCCCTCGCGGGCTGAACCTGGAAGCTTACTTCCACCCCTTCGCAAATCGCAGTGGCTTCAGCATAAAGTATCGCCTGTACAGAACCGTCCGTTACTGTCAGCGTAAAGGTACCGCTGGCCGATGTACCAGACACATCCGTCGCGGTCATTCTCAAGACCAGCGCCCGGGCTTCTTCCGGCATACCGCTCAACGTCGGACCGGCGGGATCAAATACCAGCCAGGCCGGAAGCCCGGAGCCATCTTCCATACTCAGAGTATACGTGAGCAGGTCATCGGGATCAGCATCTGTAAATGTACCGGAAGGAATTGTAAAGCTAAACGCTTCATCTACCGTCAGCCACTGATCCGCGAGCTCACCGGCGTATTCAGGAGCGTCGTTGACCGGAAGAACGGTTACCGTCAGGCTCTCAGAGTGCAGGTTATTGAACGCCTGTCCATCGTCGGCGATGATCACAAATTCCTGAACTCCAAACCTATCTTTCACCGAAGAAATTTGAAGCTCACCGGTGTGGTTGTCAAATACGATATTCACCAGATCGGAAACCTCGGGCTCTATAGAGTAACGGACTACCTGTTCGCGTTCCGCTTCCGGAATTTCTCCCGGTATTACATATACAACTACAGTCTCTTCAAAATCCTCATCGCCGCTTATTTCACTATCGGAAAGAGTAAACATAGGAGCCGTATTATTTTCATTTACTATATGCACCTCCTGAGCCGATGTTTTCAGAGGCTCAATATTACCGGTACTGTCAATCGCCTGAGTGTAGAAAGCGTATGTACCGCCACGCTTACCGGCAAATTCGATGGATGTAGCGGAAACATAGTCTGTACCGGCCAAGCTATCGGAATAATGTACAACAAAAGGCCCTCCGTTTTCAGAAACAAACAACTGATAAGCGGCTATACCAGAACCAACATCCGATCCGCTCCAGCTTACCGTAAAGGTAGTATCATAAGTCATCGCCGGCAGGTCTTCCAACCAGCTTAGCGGATGATCCGCGTCGATCGTATTGATCCACGTATTCGTAATAATCGCCGCGTTATCATCAAATACGATAGAAGCTTCCGCCTGTATGACATCTCCGGTCACGACGCCGGGATCTGGTAATATACTATAGCTCACATAGCCCTGGCCAATACCGGTAGAGTCATTGATAGCAAGGAAACCCTTCATAGGATCCTGAGGCGGAAGCCCGGTCAGAGGATCGATGCTCTGCAGCAACCAGAACGCTTCTTCGCGAACAATATCAACACCAGCCGTAATCTGAAGCAGAATACCCAATGAATCGGTCAGGTCCAGCGTAGCTGTATAATTGGCTACATTATCCGGTACTTCAAACACATAGGGACCAAATCCGAAACTTCCGAGACGCAGACTGAGCGGATTGACCAGGCTATCCAGCTTCTGTGTGATTTCCACCCGCTGAGCCGGAGCTGTCGCCAGCTCAGGATCGTTTTCGAAGAAGATCACATACGGAAGCTGCTCATGCTTACCCACCCAGGCAGCCTCACCATAGCCTATCGGACCAAGTATCTCATTCGGATCACAGGATGCATAAACCGGTACACATATAACATCAGAGACCGCGTCACATGCCAGATCCATCCTTCCCTGATCGCAGGCATACCAACACGCCGCGGCGCAAGCTCCTCCCGCGACAGCGGTCCATGGCCCGGGTGGCACCCTCAGCATACAGGCAAGCGCTACTCCCAGACATCGCTTTTGACACATTTTACGACCAACCAGTAGTTTACAGGCTACATTGGTAATCGTACAACAATTACCCATTCCCGGACCACCACCACAATTAGGCGTGGGGATCGGCGACCCGCACCTTTCCAGACATTCTACCTCCGTTTTATTACATCCGCAATAACCCCGGAAAATCTTTTTAGGATCATTCGGACACTGGTCATTACAATCCGGAGTACCATCACCATCCGAATCTTCATCCGGATTGCCGCAACCACAGGCACCCTCCGAGGTTTTCTCAGGATCGTTCGGACACTTATCCAGACAATAGTCCGGCGTTCCATCGCCATCGGAGTCATCATCCGGCAGATAGCACCCACATTTACCCGGTTCTGTTTTCTGAGGATCATATGGACAACGATCCTGGCAATCCGGGGTTCCGTCTCCATCCGTATCTTTATCTTCTACCCCGCAGCCACATTGACCGGGATCGGTCTTATTGGGATCAGACGGACATCCATCATTGCAATCCAGCGTACCATCACCATCCGAGTCATTGTCCGGCGTATCACAACCACAGACACCGGGTTCCGTTTTACCGGAATTTTCCGGACAGTTGTCAAAGCAATCGGGTGTACCGTCTCCATCACTATCTTTGTCCGGTGTACCGCATCCGCAGCTTCCGGGCTCCGTCTTATTCGGATCATCCGGGCACTGATCATAGCAGTCCGCGACACCATCGCCATCTGAATCTGTATCAGGAGTGCCACAGCCACAGATACCCGGCTGGGTTTTATTCGGGTCAAAAGGACAAGGATCTATACAATCCGGCGTACCATCACCATCACTGTCTATATCCGGTACACCACATCCACAGATACCAGGATCTGTTTTGGCAGGATCTGTCGGACAGGCGTCAGGCTGGCAATCATATACCCCATCACCATCCGAATCCGTATCCGCCACATTACATCCGCAAATACCTGGAGATACCTTATTCCGGTCCGTCGGACAGGCATCCAGACAATCTACTACTCCATCGCCATCCGAGTCAGCATCCATACTGTCGCATCCGCAAATGCCCGGTGTTGTTTTAGACGGGTTCCGCGGACATCCATCCTTGCAATCAGGCACTCCGTCTCCGTCACTGTCTTTGTCAGCAACACCGCAACCACAGGCGCCCGGTTCTGTTTTATTCGGATCGTTCGGACAACGATCACGACAATCAGGTGTACCGTCTCCATCAGTATCCGCGTCGGCAACGCCACAACCACAGGCGCCCGGAGCCGTCTTAGCAGGGTCATCCGGACACCTGTCCTTACAATCAGCCACTCCGTCTCCGTCGCTGTCTGTATCCGCTACCCCGCAACCACAATCACCCGGTTCTGTTTTGTTCGGATCAGCCGGACATTTGTCAAGGCAATCCGGGGTACCATCACCATCCGCGTCCGCGTCATCATCTTTTCCGCAGCCACAGGTACCCGGCTCAATCTTTTTAGGGTCCAGCGGACACTTATCAAGAACATTCGGCGTACCGTCACCATCCGCGTCCTCCAGAGGAACATAGCTTAACATGAGCGTATTCGCCCCGGAAAGTTCCAGATTAAAATCTCCGAATACCGAATTATGCTGTCTGAAGTCAGAAAGATCCAGAGTAAAGGCAGCCACATTAAAGCCCGTAATACCCTTGTCAGCGATCGCGATCGGCCAGTTATGAGCACGCATTGGGTCCCAGTTAGCTACCGACCCTGCCGCGTTATCAGGATTCAGCGAAGTTACTTTTATTGTAAACGGTCTGCCCGCGTTGGCGTTTATAACCAACGTATTCGTTGTACGAAGCAGATCCCAGCCGGGATCATTACCCGCCTGGCCATTCGCGTCATTGATTTCCCACAGATAGTTCCCATTGCCATGGAATACAATAGACGGATATTCCGCGGTTCCCGGACTATTACCCGGACTGAAATCATAACGCCCCTCAAGTCCTTCCTCATCCAGAAGACCAGTCTCAATATAATTGTTCCGAAGCATGGTTGTCGCGAAAGCAGCGGAGTCGTTAAGAAGCACCAGGTTTGACGCGTCCGCGAACTGAGGCTGTAATAACGCTCCTTTTCTTGTTTCCTCGATAACGTCCAACTCGTTTTCAATAAACTGTTTTCTGGTCAAAGGCCTTACCTTCAGATAGCCCACAGGATAGGAACTGTATCGCGTCGCTCTTATGGAAATCTCCGCCTCCAGTATTTCGCCGGGTTTTACATCTCTCGCGAGCAACTCGGCTACTTGTAAATTTCCTATATCCAGATCCTCGCCTCCCGTCATATAATATTCGCTAAAATCGTCAATCTCTACCTGATCTCTGTATTCCTCAGGGTAGCGATCCGACATTTTTTTAAGATTAGGCGAGGTTCGGAAACGCTGTACCTGATCTTCCGCGGGGGCATACAATGCTACTTCCAGATACGGAATATCAACATTGGCGACAGACTTAAGCGTAAATTTCCAGGTGCCAACTGTGCCTACTCTGAGAGAAGCCGGAGCAATGGTACCATACACTACTTCCGGCGAAGTAGGTTTTTCAACTTGTATACCAGCCTCAAGACGAACAATTTCACCATTCGCGTTGCGGGCAACAAGGTTATAAACACCTTCTTCCGTATTGCTCAGATTCCAGCGCAGTCCCAGTTCCATACTGCTTTTGAAACTGGTAACGACCGCGTCGGCAACCAGGGCTTTTGTAACAGGGTGCTCCAGATACAATGCTATTCCCGTACGGAAACCGGCTCCCTGTACTTCATTACTCACCACACCCTGTCCCAGCACAGACGCCCGGGCATTCAGAATAGAGAATGGCAATGCTTCCGCCAGCAGGGTAATTTCCTGCTGCCCATAATAGCTTTCCGGTGTTGTAATCAACAGATAATACGTACCGGCTTTGGTTTCCGGAATCAGGATAGTCTGGTTCGGGACCCCTTCATCTTTATAAATATAATCATAGTCATCAGGACCAGGAACCCGGTCATAGGCTATGTATATCTGATTATTTCCACTGCTTCGGTTGCTTTTCAGGTAAACAATCATATCCAGATTTTCACCTACATCGACCTGATAATAAAGACGTTCTCTGTAGTCAAGCGGGCTCTTTACCGGCTCACCTGTATGAATAACCGGAATCGAAGCGCTCACCGTACTCTCAGACACACCCGTATTATTCCCCAGATTGGTTTCCGGAATCGAATGCGTGGTATTGGTACGGGCCATACCAAAGTAATCACCCGGCATTACACCCGGCATCTGATAGGTAATTTCCCGACTGACCGACTCTCCGGGTTTGAGGTCCAGATAGTGATCTCTGGCGCGGAGCAGGTAATCATTGGTTTCGATCAGCGACTGATCTTTGGAGAAATACGCGTCATCCCTGATCTGTCCGACCGCTCTCCCGCTACCCTGATTATGGAGCTGATAGCTCACCGTAATCTCCTTACCCGGAATAGTCTTTTCCGGAATCACTACCTGACGGACAACAAGGTCAGAAGCTTCCACCGGGTTAATGCGAATCAGCTTCGCGTATGAATTATTGTCTTCTCCATTGTACTCAAATACAGAGTTGAGATAATCCGCGACTGCCCGCAGGTAGTAATTGCCGGTCAGGTTGGCCGGAATCGTAATACTAACCGTTGTATTAATGGTAGCACCCGGAGCAATGGTTTGCAATACCCTGCTACCTGTCAAGCCATTAAGAACCGCCCCGTTGGGATTGGCCGCCAACTCTGTTTTGAAACTCCAGCCACTGACCGCGGTCGCTACGCCCGCATTCCGGATCACCAGAGTAGCCTGGACACGCTCACCCGCGAGCACTACGTCCGGTACGATAATACTGTCAATAACCAGATCGGGAGTCTCCGGAATACGGATCTCGACAGGAACAGCGTAATAGTTATTTTTCTGGGCAGTATCATTGACAGGAAGTATTTCCACCTTCCTTGTTGAAGGATTCAGATAAGACCCTGTCCGGGCTATCAGGTAATACGTTCCTGAAAGCGTATTGGCAAGATTAATCCTGAACTGTCCGCTATAGCCGGAAGCAGGGTATAAGATTCCATTTCTTCGCGACGAATGCAGACTTACATCATCCGCGCTGTATACAGAGTCTTTGGAAAGCACCAGCCTGTCCTCCCATAAAAGCGTTCCGGTAAAACCTTCTCCGATATTTCGTACCTGGAAATCGATCATCAGTTGATCGCCCGCGTACATGACCGGGGGTACATTGCCGCAGGAGATCGCGAGATCAGAGTAGACCGGACGTATATGAATCGCTTTATGAGAAAGGTTATTTTCCTCCTTATCATGCTCATATACTTTTCGCGTGTTATCTGAATTGATTCGCAGGTAATAGGTTCCATGGATATGAAGCGGCAGTGACAATTTACTGTCATTGGTATATCCGGAACGGGCGCCCAGTCCTGCCGGATTGCTGATCAGCACTGAGTCGACCGCGCTAAAATGACGGGCAAACGTTGATAAACGAGCCTGATTCGTATCTCTTACCAGTCCATAACTATCGCTCCATGCCTGTGCGATAGTTGTATCACCCGCGTTATAGGTCAGCCATGAAAGGCTCAGCGTATCTCCCTGGGTTACTTCCTGAGGGATATGCTCTATATTTCGGATCACCAGGTCAGGATAGGCTGCCAGTCTGATTACAGATGGCTCCGCGCCGCGCAGGATGTTGTCCTTTTCATAGGTATACTCGAAAACCTGACGTGAAGCATCGGTATAAACGTATAAATAAAACTGACCGCTTATACCATCCGGAATCTTCAGATTCAGCTCCTCGGAATATGTATCACCAGCCTTTAAAGCCGATCCTCCGGTACGGACCTTATAGCCGATTTCAACAGAAGCCTGCTGATTAAAGGTATCCAGCCGCGAGATATAAATACGGTCAATCCAGGCATTTTCCACCGGGGCGTTCGCTCCATCATTCCTTACCGTCCAGCGGACAGGCACTGTCTGCCCCGATTGCATTTCAGCCGGCATCGACACCGCTTTCACCACCAGGTTCGGCGGTGGATTGAGATAGACCTGAATAGCTTTTGGCTCCGAACGGTTATTACTTGTAAACAGCTCATTGTCGATATCCCGGTCAGCGTCTGTCCGCACATGCAGGTAGTAATCTCCGTAAAAGTCATGCGGAATTTTCACCCTGAATGTTTTATAGTATACGCTATCCGGGCTGAAGTAATCCGGAGTATTGTACCATTGAGTACTAACAGCGGCGGCATTTCCGCCCGGCAGATAGCAGCGGTCAGATGAAAAACGCTCCTTACGGAACCCAATGGTTTTGTCTTCCAGTACATGTACTGTGCCGGGTGAATATACAGGGTCCTGTCCTATGGAAAGCTCATCCTTCCAGACTGTATGTTCCAGATTGGGACAGGTCATCCCTGACTGACTAGTACGATCTGTTACTTTTTTACCCTTCGCTTCAGCATTACCAATATTTTTTACTCCATAAGTTACTGTAATGGTATCTCCGCCAAATACAACCGCGGGCGCGGCCACACTCACAATCTGGAGATCCGGTGTAGCAGGTATCGATACATGAAGCGGATAAGCATATCCGATATTGTTGGTAGTCGATGATTCGATCAGACCGTTAACAGGACGTTCTACCCGAATAAGGACATAATAATCTCCAAAAACGGTCTTGGGCAGCTTAAATGTACCATAATTGGTATAACCCTGTCCGGGAACAAGGAAATTCAGCCGCTTTACAGTACCCAGTTTAATATCATTGCTGTCATACAGCGTATCCAGTGAAAGATATACTGTTTCGTCCCAGTTTTCAGATATAGTACTTCCCTTGCCGATATTCCGGACATCCCAGTTGACACTAAGATCTCCGGCTGAATAGGCAATAACCGGAATCTGTACATTTTCGACAATCAGATCCGGAAGCTCTCTGACATGGAAAGCATATACCGGGCTCTCCGTACTGTAACAGGAGTTTTTGGAAACTACCTGCCAGGAATAATTTTTTCCATAATCCAGGTCCTTAATTTCATGTCGTATACTAGAAGTATTGGCAACGCGAGGATTTGCCGGACGCTCAGCAGTATCCGGCCAGATATACAAATCGTACAACCCTGAATTGCCGCCAGGTCTCCACGAGATGGAAAATGGCTGCGTAAGATTTAACGTCTGATTTTCAGGAACGACATCCGATACTACCATTGGCGGAACCGGATCGATAACACTGATTGTCAAGCTATCTCTGAATGAGCAGCCAAGGGAAGAACGTAAGTCGGCATAATAGATCGTCGTATCAACCGGGCTTACCCGTATAGCGGAACTGACAGCTCCGGTTGACCACACAACAGACTGCGCGTTGACCGCGCGGAGCTCAGCCTCATCCCCGCGACATAATGTCCGCGAACCGACAGCCTGAACAGATGGTTTATTTTCTATCTGAATACTCACCGGAGCTGAAACGGACTCGCAACCTCTCGCGTCACGGTATGTAACAGTATAGTTTCCTTTCTCAGAAACCCATATGGAAGAAGCCTGACTTCCCTCAGACCATACGATATTCTCCGACCGATCGGATGACAGACGTACAGAGTCGCCAAAGCACAGATTAGGCGAACCGGAATAACTAATAACCGGAGCCGCGGGCGCGGGTATCACATTGACCTGGATAAACACTGTATCCGTCATGGAGCATCCCGCTCCGTTGTCGGCGACAACACGATACGTTGTATTTACTGTCGGACTTACTGTAAGCCGGTTGGACACCACACCGGTATTCCAGACAAACCGTTGTGCCAGTCCCTCCGCGGAAAGTGTAAGACGATTGCCCGCGCATATGGTGGTATCCGGGCTGTGTTCAAGAATCCGCGGACGAGGTACTACATTAATGGTAATACTGTCTGAATAGGTACAACCCGCGGTATTTTCCATGGTTACTCTATAGGTAGTCAGCGCGGAAGGGTTCACCTTCAATGGCTGATTAACAGCACCCGCTTCCCAGGTCCACTCCGAGGCGTTAACTACCTGCAACGTCACCGTATCACCAAGACAAACGGCAGTTGCAGGTTTTGCTTCCACAACTGGCTTAGCCGGATTGGTGACACGGAATACGTCAGACACCGCGCTACATCCGGACGCGTTCGTATGACGCACTGTATAATTGCCTGTTCTGGAAACATAACGGCTTGCTCCGGTCAGATTATCCGACCAACGAATATTTGATTCTATACTGGAAGTCAGCAATATGGAATCACCAGGACACAAAGCGGTATTTCCCGCCGCGCTGATCACCGGCTTTTCCGGCAGGCTCAGTACCTGCACCCGTACTGTATCATTTTTAACACAGCCGTTCGCGTTGATAATCCTGACACTATATATAGTATTTACTGTCGGAGCTACCTGTATCTGCGCTGAAGCTGATCCTGTACTCCACAAATAACTGCTGCCACCACCAGCTACAAGGCGCAGATTGCTTCCCTGGCAAACTGTGGAATCTCTGAAATTAAGCGAAGTGACCATAGCGGCGTGACTGCGGACAATCACAGAAAGCGTGTCATTCGCGTTGTTCTGATCAGCTTCCAGATTACTGATGACTTCTACGCGGTATTCACCGTTCACGGATAAGTCGACAGGCTTGCTGAATGTAAAGTTTCGCGACGCCCCCGGCCCAATCGACACTTTTACTGTATCCTTTTCCCACTCACCATTATTCACCCGATAGGCGACTTCAAATCCCGCCTGAGGCATACTTCCAAAATTACGTACAGCAACAGTTACATTAAGCGGCTCATTGTACCCACAACCACTCAGCGGACTGACGACCGAGGCGATACCCACATCATTGCCTAAGCCGGAAAACTCATCCGCTCCGATATCAGGAGTCGACGGATGTCTCGGATCACCATCGATATCGGTGGTAATACCGGCAACAGGCCGGGCCGCCCCGTTGAGCGCTTCCTGACGAACGTGCAGATCGTCATCCGCGGTAAACAGAGGATCTACAGACAATGACTGCGCGTCCTGACTGCTCGCGATTCTCCAGGCTGTAAGGTTCGCGCGTTCGCTACCCCAGTAGCCAAGTTGACTTCCTGTACTAAACAGGTTATTATAATTACTTTCTTCTACCGCCCCGACGGAGCCGATATTGACAGCATAACCACCTCCGCTATTGGCAAAAATATTATTGACAAAACGATTACCCGCGCCGCCGCCGCTTACCGCCAGCGCGTTGCTTCCGCTGTGTCCGCTTATACAATGTACACTATTGTAATATACGCGCTGATAGTTCGATGCTGAAAGCTGAATTCCCGAAACCTGCGCTGAACCTGTCAGCACGATAAAGTTATTGACCACCTGTCCCGGAGCAGAAGCGGTTCCCTGGACATTGGCAAGCATGATACCATAACGTCCTGTAGACAAGTGAATATGATTTTTAAGAACGCGCGTATCGTTTTCGCACTGTGACAGATAAACCGCGGTATAATCCGAACGGCTTCCGGCAGCGACAAAACGGTTGGATTCTATTATACTCTGTCCGCCATACTGCAGCAATATGGCCCGGTATGACTGACCGGCAAATTCATTGCCCTGAACCAGCACCCCGGTTTCATAACCATTGGAGTTTCCGGAAAGGTTAATACCGTAGCTACCTCCTTTTATCAGGTTGCCGATGAAACGTGTATCTGAATCTATATCAGCCCCTGAGTAAATAACTGACTGGCCGGCTGCCGTTCCCGCGCTGGCATAACCCTCAATACTATTATTAAGGAACTGGTTACCCCGCGCCCCGCTTTGCAACAGAACGGCGACCGCGTTGGTCGTACCGGTCGCCCGTATAGTCATTTTCTCAAACGTCATATAATCCGCTCCGTCCAAAGCCAGTGTATAGTTGCTGGCAGACGCGGCCGATTGATACGTCAGCACAACCGAGGCGCTGTCTCCGGTAGCGGAACGATAGCTTACCGTATTGGTGGCAGAGCTCCCGACAATCTGAGGAATACGAATCTGTTCATTGTACTCCCCACTGGCTACCGTAAAGATAACCGGTCCCGCGACTCCTCCCATCACAAGGTTATGGACTGTTTCTTCAAAACTTGTGAACGTATCGGATGGATCTTGCCCCAAGGTATATTCCCCCTTCAAGGCCACATACAGATCATCCACCCGGATGGTGTCATTACCATTGCTTTCATCGATCAGGCCGTTGGGACTGCTCACCCAGGCACGAATGCTATAGGCTGTATTGATGGCAAAATCCGCGGTTCCGATTTCAACCGCTTTCGTCTTACCTTCATCAAGTGTACCCTGCCATTCGAAAGCGGGCTGAAGCTGTCCGTTTATTTCCCAGTTGATCGTGACATTTTGCAAACTGTTGCCGGCATTGTTAACCAGCGTAACAAGTACCGGATGATTGCCGGCTACAAATGGCTTCGCGGGAGCAATTACCTGGAGCAGCCCCGCGTCAGCCAGAGCCGTACCAAACTCATCCGCGCCGATATCCGGTGTATGAATATCCCTGCTTTGCCCGTCGATATCGACTGTTACTTCAGGCACCGCGATTCCGGCCGCGTTTAGCGATACATTGCCAACATGCAAATCAGTCTCGGAAGTGTATAGCGGATCCGCTGAAATAGAATGCTGATCCCAGGCGCCGGACGATTGCCAGGCGGAAAGATTTGCTCTGTTTCCACTGAAAAAGCCTATGCTGGTACCTGTTGTATATAGGTTGTTGTAATCCGAATTCAGGCTACCCGCCGAGTTATATACCGCGTAGCCACCCGCCGTATTCGAAAATATATTGTTCCTCAACGATACAAAGGCGCCAGAGCCATGAGTGATCTCCATGGCCCGGGAACCCGTACCACCCTGATAGACATGAATATTATTGTGGTAAATATTAAGATACGTGTCATAGTAGCTATAAAGACCCGTCACATTGCCGCTACCGCCGACGCTGATAAAGTTG
>JAEWAY010000023.1 GCA_023391415.1 Bacteroidota bacterium
AATTTGTCGGCAAATTCCAGATAGTTAAGTCCTGTAAATTGTTTCATATCTCGTAACTTTGACACAAAGATATGAGCCTAGAACGCAACCAATCTGCGGAATGCGATTTATTAGCCTAATCCTATTATTAAAAAAGGGAGATTGAAAGGAGAGACAAGAATAAAACCCTCTCTTTGTTTAGGGATGCTCTTTTCGCTCCCGCGAGCTTAGATTGTTCGGAGAAGTCCATGGAAAGTCCTTGAGCGCTATGACCTTTGTTATCTTCGGGTCTTCGGTGATTTCCAATCATTCTTCGACGGATAGCGCGTTGTTTTCGCTCCCTCCATCGGATACCAGTATAGACACCAGTTGATCTGGATGGTACTTTCGTATGGTTTGCATGGCCATTTGTAAAGCTTCTATCACGTTTTGCGCGCTGTGTTTGAGTGAACAGGCCCATCCGAGTATGTATTTTGAGAAGTTGTCGGATACGAACACGATGGCCGCTTTGGTACCGTCGGGCAGAGGAAAGAACGTCGTGTCCACATGGAGAAACTGGTTAGGGGCTGTGGAAACGATGCCTTTTATTTTGTCGGGTGGTCGTATGAATCGTCTCTTCAACCCGAGCAAGATGAATCCATGGGCTTCTTGCTACCACGCGCTTTCATGGCTCTACCCGTCATTTCCGCGAAAGCGGGAATCTCCCTCTACGAAGCGCCGTAATCAAAAAACTTGTTTGTCCAGAGCGAGGGGATTCCGTATCTCCGCTTCGCTCCGTACGGAATGACGCGTGGGGATGGAGTGTCCGGCGGAATTGTCGACTTGCCTCGTTTGGAAGCGATTTCAAGAATTTCAAGAAAAAGTTCGTACCATTCAATTCCTTCCCGTTGCATATGTATAAACTCGCTTCCTTTGAAGTTCATGAGCTATTGGTTTCTCCAGGTGGAGGCTGTGGAGTGTGGTATTTCCATCGCGAAAGAGGGAGTGATCCGAAATGGGCGCGCCGGAAGTTTTTAATTTATTCGATAAACACAATCGCGGGTCGGTAGTTATGAAGGGACGAATTGTATCATTCTTTTTTATTTGTTATGCAAAAAGATTTTAATCCCCTACAAGCTCAGTGGAATAAGAACAATCCTTATGACTTCTCAGATTTGAAAGCAATCTTTTTGAATTGCACCCTAAAAAAAACACCTCGGGTTTCTAATACTGAAGGTTTAATGCGAATGGCCATAGACATTATGAAAGCCAATAATGTCAAAACTGAACTGATACGCGTCGTAGATCAGTCTGTAGCGTTTGGCGTATACCCTGATATGACGGAATATGGCTGGGATAGGGATGACTGGCCGGAAATTCAGAAAAAAATAATGGACGCGGACATTCTGGTTATCGGCAGTCCGATCTGGCTGGGCGAAAGATCCTCTGTAGCGTCTATGGTGGTGGAAAGGTTATACGCGAATTCCGCTGTTCTTAATAAGTCCGGTCAATACGCTTTTTATGGAAAGGCGGGTGGTTGTATAATTACCGGAAACGAGGATGGTGTAAAACACTGTTCCATGAGTTTACTGTACTCTCTGCAGCATATTGGTTATACGATCCCGCCTCAGTCGGATACTGGCTGGATTGGAGAGATGGGTCCGGGACCTTCTTACCTGGATAAGGATTCCGGTGGTCCCGAAAATGACTTTACCAATAGGAATACCACTTTTATGGCCTGGAATCTGATGCATATGGCAAAAATGCTCAAAGACCATAAAGGTATTCCCGCGTGGGGAAATCAGGCAAAAAAATGGGAAGAAGGTCATAAATAATTCAGTGGATTTTTTCATGACAGGCGCCGCGCTCGAAAAGCTTTTTTTCTGAGCGAGGGCATTCCGTATTTCCGCTTCGCTCCGTACGGAATGCCGCGTGGATTGAGGTCCGGCGGAACTGTCGTACTCACCTGGAGCGACTTTATGAATAATTCATATCATTCAAGCCCTTCCCGCCGCGTACGCGGAAACTCGCTTTCACCGCTCTGTCTCGTCATTTCCCCGCGAAGCGGGAATCTCCCTCTCGGGAGCGCCGCGCTCGAAAAGCTTTTTCTGAGCGAGGGGATTCCGTATTTCCGCTTCGCTCCGTGCGGAATCCGCGTGGATTGAGTGTCCGGCGGAACTGTCGACTTCGCTTTTTTCGACTGATGAAGGTTATACAACATTCGAGTTTTCGCGAATGTTGACTTTTTCATACAATATTAATTTATGCTTTTTTTGCAAATGTTGTTTCATGTTCTAAGAAACTTACGTAAAACTGTAGGGTTGTTTTTTGGTGATGAAAAATATTTTATTAAAAATTTATGGATTCTTATATTGTTATTTTATTATATTTGACTTGATTTTAATCTATGAATAATGGCTATTTGTATTGTTATTTCTATAATTAGTCAACTGTATTTTTGAATGTGTAAATAAAACAAGTAAAACTTGTATTGTTTGCATACGTAATAAGATGTGTTTTTTTGCATCATATTTAATTATTGTATTTTTTAACTCTATAATTATTAACACAAAAACAAATATTTATGTCATCACAAAATCCAACCATTAATCAGAGTGGAAGCGCCAGTATCAAATCAGGACAGTTTTGTACCTGGAATACCCCCAACGGAGCCAATTCAACTATTACCATCGCTAACTCAAGCAGAAGCAATATTTTAAAATTCGCTGTTTCAGGAGCGCCCGCAAGTGGAATTTTCGTAGAAGACGCTGGTCAGTCCAAGCCATTGTTTGACGGGATTTACTCATTGAAGCCGAACTCTCCCAATATGGTAGTTACCGCTTTTGGTGATTTCGGAGGTTCTACTGTTACGATCACCAATATCACCAATGCTCAGAACGATGCTGAGGCGACTATCCAATGCCAAACTTCATAAAAAAGATGGAAGTAGAGGTGGAAGTAAACCGCGATCGCTAGTTCTTTTACTTTTATTCACTCTTGGTTGTACCCAGGCGATATGTCAGGGTATGACCAAGCTTAAAGCGGATACTATATCACTTTTTCGTTTTGAGTACATAGAAAAGCTTACTAATAATGGAAGCGATTGTATTTGTTCCATCACTAACGCCAGCCTGGCAAATTTAGCCACAGTCGTTGTTACTGGCGCGCCGGATGACTTAAAGATCGATAGCGCTGTTTTTTTTAACGGAGTTCATACTTTATCTACTGGTCGGCAATTAGTCATAGCAGATGATTTTATGGGGAAGCGATTGACGGTAATGAATTTGTCGGCAACGAACAACCGTATTGTAGTGATGATTTATTGTCCTGATGATTAGGTTGTTATTTTTTTATTTTGAAAACCAAAATTTGTTATTATGAGGCAAACCGATGCCGGCGTTATTTTTAGTAATGAAAATTCCGGAAGCGCCGCGTTATATGTTCGTGTTCAGCCAGATCTGGATTGGATAGGCGTATTGCTCCCGGAAGGATCTTCATATACAGGCGCGACTATAAGTTTGGGGGACGCCGCGCGGCAACAGGTATATTTCCTGTTTGCCAAGACGCCTCCTGATGACGCGCCAGACTTCATTAATAAGTATCGTCCCTATTTGGATGCCAAACGACAAAATTCCGCTGAAAACCTCACTATCGCCTGGGTAAAGAATCCCAACGATATTCCCACAGTTTCCAATACGATTAGTATAAACTTCGTAAAGTATTCCACCGACAAACCCTTTGTTGTAGGGCAGCCCTTTAATACCACCATCGGCAATGGCTTCAGCACGCTTTCTATCCTGAATAATACAGTAATGGAGCTTCAACCGGACGAAGCTTCCGACGCGCTACGACTTATCTGGAATCCTGACAGTCCGAACCTGGACTTTACCAATAAAATACTGGGTACTAATTCGCTTTTCAGGAGTGATATTTCGATTCCCTTCAGTGGCCCCGGTACTGGCTCCTTTCGGTTTTCCCTTGGTCTGAACATGAATCTCGATTTTAAGGCCTACGGCTTACAAAATAATTATTACTATGGTGAGCATACTAATCCCTCTTATTTCGCTTATCCTATTGTAAAGCCAGGAAATAAAGACGATTTTCTAATCACTCAGACTGAAATTGATCCGCTTGATGTGGGTAATACCAGAGGGCTGAATACCTACTTCGCTATTACAGGGCAGATCTACAACGAGAGTACAGGCAAAACAAGAGTAGCCAGTCTACCCAGTTATTACGCTATCAATACAGGACATCCGATTACTCTATGGCCCGCCGTAGAAATGGTTGATTCGGGATCGCCTGTCAATAATTTATTTCCCGCGGAGCATAGCGCTCGTTTTGTGATATCGCCCCAGGACGCGGCCGGATTCAGGCAATATCATCTGTCACCGGAGGGAGACTTTTACCTTGATCCGGGCGCTTCTCAAGCGTCTTTCGCTGACGAAAACGGACAGTTTAATTTACTGCCTGGTCTTTCGGGTACGGAAGTAATTACATTTACGCCCTATCACAATAATGATGGGGTAATCACAGGCGATGTGATTCGCTTTAAATCAAAACAGGCCGCTTTCGCCCCAACTTTTTCCGATCGGGAAGTATCGCTGGCCGATCCCGGTACTGATAAGCCTGTGCTGGATACTACCTATCTGACAGCATGGGCCAATATAGTATCCGCTATACCAGGCAATGTGCAGTATGCTTCGCAGCCGCAGGGAGCTTCCCTATACGCCAAAGACCATGGGGTAGCGTCGCCTGGTAACAATATTACAGGATTTCTCGGTTTTTATGAACCTTCGGTTGATATGCCGCGGAGTTCGGACTTTTCTGTGCCACTGGCTCCTTATCTCGGTGTAAATATCATACCGCCACCTAGTGTGGAGCGTATTGGTGAATTTGAATCGAAAGTACTCAGCGCTGAAAGAAAATCCCTGATATCGGAAGCGTTTACAAAACCACGCGCGAGTAAAAGTCCAGTTAAAAGAAAATTATCCGCGGAAGGCGGAACCAATTATACAGCGTCCGCCACACCGCAGGGGCTGGTAGCCAATGTAAAGAATGATGGTAGCTGGAGCCTGTTAAACCTGGCCCAGAATACTGTAAATGATGGAGCGCCAGAATACCTCCATCCGGACAATCAGGTGCCACCGACGCCTTCGCGATATCAGCTCAGCTTCATTAATCTGAAGCCGCGCATGCAAAGCGCGTTCCTGACCAACCAGCAATTTCTGGTGGTGACGAATAATCAGTATCTGGGAGACTTATTTTCGAATACGCGGACAACCGGTGGCGGTACTACCGACCAGCCGGTGTTTAACAATAAAATGTCGATCGAAGATTGGCCATTTGATCTGAACGTAGGTACGAATAACACCTACGCGGACTACAACAATGTGCTGATCTTCAAATTCTGTAGAGGTTCCATTATTGACCGGGTTAAAAATCCGAAGGAATGGACACAGCCCCACGCGTTTAATATTGATAAGGATAATACCGATCCTGATTCCGCTTATGTCCAGTTGGTAGCGATTTCATCCTGGCTGCAAAACTACTTGCAGGCCGCCGAGGATTCATACAATCAGGCATTGGCCAATCCGGCATCGGACCAGCTCAAATATTATGAGAAATTTCACGCCATCGTCAACGATCCAAATTGGAATGGTATTCTCGCTCTGAAAGCCACCATTGATTTGCAGGAGTTTCCGCAGCAATTAAAAGGATTGATCAGTGGTATCAACCTCAACAATTTTTACGCGCACCATATAGGCATAGAAGTAAACCGTATAGATGCCAGTGGTACCATCACCATGGATCCCGTCAGTTCGCTTTTCGGCCTGATTAATTATGTTGATCCCGCTTATGGTGTACAGATTTCACAAGGTCTGAATCCCGACAAACCCGTGCCACCTGTGGCGGGAGCGGCGTACGACTTTAAAGTATTGTTCTTGCAAGTGTTGTTTGAGAATACCGCTATCAAGGATTTTTCCAGCAAGTTGCAATTAACGATGAACAACTTGTTTTCCGACAAGGTGCTAAAAACCAATAACCCTTACGGCTCCGCGAATCTGAATACGGTGGTGCTTAACGGTGTTTATCAGGATCATAATGGCACGCCGGTGTACGTGTTCGACAACAAGGACGACAATCTGTTTTTCTTTGACAGCAACCTGTTGCGAAGCGTAGAAATTACCAAAATACAATTTAATACGCTGACGACCGACCCGGACGCGAAGGATATACAATCACGCTTCACCATGTGGGGTTTCCTCAATTTTGATAACATGATTACGCCGGCGCCTGGCGGAGAGGGAGGTTCTTATCCGATGGACGCTTTTTCATTCGGCTTACCCATCGGTACAGATGGCATATTGCAGTTCGGTTTGAATTACAGTAACCTGTATGTCGATATGGATTTCAATCTCGACACGCCTACGGTTACAACTTTTGCTTTTGACGCCTCACAAATCGCTTTTAATTCATCACAAAGTAACGCGAGGCCCGATAGTCTCTATCCCAATTTTGCTCTGCAGATTAATAAATTGCTCAGTGGCAACGAAAATTCCCCGCCATCCGCTCAGGGATATTTAACGCTTAGCCTGCCCGGGGTAAACGCCAATGGCTTGTCGGGTGACTGGTATGGGCTGCAAATGACGCTCAATATGGGCTCGCCCGGTGAGCTGGCTAGTAGTATGGGTTTTAACGCCAGTCTGCTGGTAGCGTGGAGTCCTGGCTCTAAAACAGTTGACCTTGGTTACAACGCCATGGTGGGTATCAGGCTGCCAGGTACATCCAGCAACGCCAAGCTGCTGAGCCTGCAGGGCGTACTGAAATTGGCTATCGACAAACTGAGCCTGCAATATGTGGTAGAGCAGAACTCTTACCTGCTCACGCTATCCAATATCGCGCTGAAATTACTGGGCATTTTAAAACTGCCGCCCGGCGGCAATACCAATTTTCTTTTATTCGGCAATCCCAGCCCCGGGGCCACGGCCAAGAGCCTGGGCTGGTACGCCGCGTATAACAAGTCAGAATAACTATGGCCAAAATATTATATTGGAACATTCAGCAGTTTGGGATTAATAAGATAAATCAGCCTTCGAGAAAAAGGAATCGAGATGATACCTACGTTCCTACTCCGTATTCAGTTTACAGAAGGCAAGTCATCAAGACTACGCTTATGCAAAATCCACCTGATATTTTTGTAGTGGTAGAAACATCTACCGGGGCTGGCGCTCCTGGTACATTAATATCCGCTGGTGGAGCGGATGGAAGCATATTTCTGCTGGATCAGTTGAGGAGTTGGTTTCCTGCATCTCAACTTAATCCTGAATACGACTGGCGGCTTGTTCCGCCGTTAAGACTGGGTACGGGAAATGTACAGGAAGGGATTTCCGTATACTATAATCACGAGAAAGTGCGGTTCACTGGTCCCTGGGGCTGGCAGGGCGGGGACAACCCGTCTGATTCGATTGCCACTATTGGGGCCGAGAACTTAGTGAACTATGGGCCCCCCTGGGAAAATCTGTTGCCACCCGGGAACGCGCCTGGCGGACCTAACACGATTAATCCGGGTGTGCCGTATAGGCGACTGGCGGGACAATGGCAGTTTCGCGGACCCTTGCCTTTGCCCGGTGGCGTCGCGCCTGTACTTGGTTTTCCCAATACCTTTAACAGGACGCCTTTTTTAACTACGTTCTGGGAACCGGGAATAGGAAGAACCATCAAATTGCTGTCATTTCACGCCTCTCCCAAAAAACAGCAAGCGGCGGATGGTACCAATCAGCTTTCCCATATTCAGGAAATGACGACAGATCTCGCGGTCAACGAAGTGGGGGTGATTGTAGGGGACTTCAACGTTGATATTTTTAACACTCATTTTGCGCCTATTGCTTACAATAATTTATTAGGCGCGGGTTATATACGCCAAATCAATCCTACAGATAATGTAAATATATGGCCTGACAAAGGCTATGTATGTACCATGCTCAGGTCACATAAAAACGCGAGACCATGGGAAACGAACGGCTATCCTGGTTATGAATATGTGATCCAGGACTCCTTTTCAAGTGTCGACAATATTTTAACCCGATATGGAGGAGGAACGGCTGGTGGTCCGGCAAGGAATATAACCATTGCAAACAGGGTAACCGGTACGCCTTATAACCTGGATGTTCCGGTAATAGTAGATGCTCCTCAAGGAAGTCTGGTGTACAACTCCGCGATGGCTTTGGATGTCGCAGGCCTGCCTTCCGCCTTGCCGCTTCCGGTGAACGGTCCGGGTGGACATGGTGGTTTTCGTCCGGGCAATATAGGCGCTTTGACCGCTTTTGCCGGTTGGAATAATTACCGCAGGGTTAAAAGCACCAGTGATCATATGGGATTATTTATAGAAGTTTAATCGAGTATTTTCTGATTTTTTTATGAGTTTATCAAAATTAGCCGCTACGTTCAGGAGTCAGGCTGCTATCAATAATAACAACATCATCATAAACGCGGGGTCTTTTACCGATTCAGACCTGATCCCACCAGTTGGACTGGACGATATGTTGTCCCAAAACTACAAACTTCCTCCTAATTCATATTTATGGATCGATACCTCCGGTACTTCTATCCCTGAACCTGTCGGGAATACACTTACGATCGCGAACGCGAAGGCGGCGATACTCAATGTAGAAAAGAGTAATACCGCGGTCACTTTGATTGTGACGGCGAATGACGCGGATGAAGTTCAGTTTACGATACAGATCAATCTTTTCGACTGGACATTTGCCACTAGTTGGCAATATATGACAGGCGGCGTATTCGACAATCTCCCTTATACCTCGCCTTCCTTCATTTTCAGCACAAAGGAAGTAGCTGTTTTCAACTGGTGGCAAAAGAGTATTTCTTTAAAAGAAGGACAAAACTTCGCGGCCTTTATTACACTGACCCAATGGCTTCAGCCTGTTGTTGATTTCTTTACTTCCTGGACAGCATCCACAAAACTGGCTCTTGTCGGAAGTATAGACCCCTCTCAGGTCAACAACAAAGACATTATTTACCCGGAACTGGATCTTTTTGCGCATATTGATGCTACCCTGATATCATTAGGATTTCTGAAGGTCAGTAATCCTGGTGTAGGGTTTCAGATCAAAACGGTAGAAGAAATAGTCGAGGCGGAGCCTGAAGACGAAGGTGAGGCGTTGCTTCTGGAGGAAGAAACGGATGATGGGTTTGCGCCTAAAGAGGGGGAAATAGAAAAAATTCAAACGCCTATTCTTTATTTTCGCTTGTTGCTCGCGGCAGGTGACGCTATTATTTTAGATTTCAGCGCGTCTGTTGAGTCAGGGGCTTCTGCGTTCGTACTAAACGTATCGTCTGATCCGGAAAAGCCACTTACTCCATACAATTTATTTTCTCTGATGGCCGGACAGAACTGGTTTCAGAATATCCCGCCCACTTTACAACAGTTTCTCAATAGTATTGAATTTAAGGGGTTTAATACCTCTCTGGATTTTAATAAGGGGTTGACTATACATAGTGTCTCCGCACGTGTAGGATCAAATGGGGCATGGAGACTTTTCGATAATTTTGTTATTCAACAGTTTGATGTAAACTGGCTGATAATTGGTCCGGGCACTACCAATTCGCAAAGCTTATATTTCAGCGCCAGAGTTGATTTCTTCCCCACCATATTCCAGGGTGGTTTTGATGTGGAGATTACTTCGGATCTGACACTTTCGGCAGCCTTCGCGGGATCGGTTACGTTCAACAATTTATTATCGGCCATTACCGCGGGAGCTATCACCATCCCAGAAAATCTATTGCTCGTCGAGTTTACCGCTTTTGGTATCAATATGGATATCAACAGTAAGTATTACGAGTTTTACGCGAACGCGAATGTTGATCTTAATTTTATTACCAATATTTCCGTAACCGATGGAAGCTTGCGTTTGACTTCTTCCTCACCCGCGACTGGTACCGGCCCTGGCATATTTACAGCCCAGGTAATGGGCTTGTTCGCGATTGGTCAATTGCAGCTCAATGTAGCGGTATATTACAATTCATCCAATGGATGGGACTTGAGTTTAGCTATGCCGCCAGGCAGTAGTTTAAACTTGGGCGAACTGATGACAGGATTGTTTAAAGCCATTAGTCTGCCAACTAGTTTTTTGCCAGATAGCCTCAGTATTACACAGTTTTCACTGGATGCTACTATACCTGGCGGATCAGAAAAAAGTAGCTATGAGGTAAGAGGAGGGGTACAATGGATATTTACATTCCCTGTTATAGAGCAGAAAGTTAATATTATAGCTAACCTCCGGCTGAAGTATGTAGCCGCTGCTAATAATTCAAATTCAGGTGAATACTCTGGCGGTGTGCTGGGAAGTATTACCCTGGAATACTTTAACGCTACCGTCGACATCAGTTATAACTTCTCAGAAAATAACCAGCAGCTCGCTATCACCTGGGAAGGCTTCACGGCCATGTACGATGTAAGCGGCCAAAGCCGTACCATTGTGTTTTCTATCAAGAACTGGTCATTGGGCGGATTGATTACATCGTTTATGAAGATGTTGTTCAATCCCACATTTGAACTGGACGCGCCATGGGATATACTCAACAAGATAAGCCTTGATGGTTTCTCGGTAACTTATAATCTCGATAACAAGGATATAACGGTAAATTACAAGTTGCCCAAAACACTTGACCTGATTTTTATCAATATCAATGGTATTAAGCTTACCAAAAACCAAAAGGGCGTATTCATATCCTTTGATGGTAGCTCGGTCGTGCCATCCATCAATGATAGCAACCTGTTTAAGCCAGACAGTGGTGGGCAGGATATTCAGAAAATGCCTGATGTGCCGGGACAAGGTACTCAGTATTTCGACCTGCGTCTGCTGGCGATGGGGCAGCATGTAGAGTTGGCCAATGCCGCGGGATACAATTCTATCAAGGATGTAACAAAAGCTATGCGGGAAGCCTTTGCCGAACCCAAGCCGGGGACGGTACCGGTAGGTCCCGGGTCAGGCAATAGCTTACTGAAGTTTAACGAAGATAGTAATTGGCTCATCGCGACCAATTTTGGTATTCTAAACGCGGGTACAAAGGAGAAGCCCGCGTGGACTTTGGATATGCAGGTGGTGTTTAACGATCCGAATCTGTATGGCTTGCGTATCGCCATGGCTGGAGGTAAGGCCAAAGTGTTTGAAGGGCTCGACTTTGAGATCATGTACAAAAAGATCTCAGACTCCATTGGCGTATATCAGATGGATCTGACCCTGCCCAATGTACTCCGTTATCTGCAATTTGGCGCGGTCAATATCACTCTGCCTTCTATTGGTATTGAGATATATACCAATGGCGATTTCATGGTAGACGTCGGCTTTCCTTATAACATGGATTTTTCCCGCTCGTTTACCTTGCAGGCCATTGTTCCTCCAGGTATACCCGCTATGGGTTCGGGTGGGTTTTATTTTGGCAAACTTAGCGGCGCTACTTCCATCAAAGTACCTAAAACCAATTACGGCAACTTTAATCCAGTGATTGTATTTGGTATCGGCTTGCAGGCAGGGGTAGGGTATAGTGTGAACTACGGTATCCTCAAAGCTGGTTTCAGCGTGACGATGTTTGGTATCATCGAGGGGGTTCTCGCCGCGTACCATCCATACACTGGCGCTTTGCAAGAGAGCAATAAGGAGCAAGTAGATACTTCATATTATTATTATCTGCAGGGCACTATCGGTATTATTGGCAAATTGTACGGTTCCATTGATTTTGGTATTATTTCGGCCAATGTAAACATTACGGTAATGGTATACGCGCAGGCCACATTTGAAGCGTATAATAAAATACCGCTGGCTATTGTGGCGTCTGTAGACGTGAGGGTTGCCGCTAAGCTGAACCTTGGTATTTTTTCCATTACGATCCACTTTACCTTTACCGCTCGTATTCGATTCGATCTGACCATTGGTACGGACCAGACCGCCATGGCGCCATGGAACAATAATCTGGGCATGGCGGAGACCGCCGCGCTCCGGTTGTCGGCATCGGCGCCCAGGCTCATGCCGCGCCGCGCTACGCGACCCATGCATTATCAATCTGCGCTAAAGGTAGAAGGAGCGGACGCGCGGCCTACGTTGAAGCTGTACTTCGTGCCGCATTTAACGGTAGCGGGACCTGAAAATAGCGACCTGAAAGAGCAGACAGCGAGATATGTAGCTACCTTGTTCATCGACGCGCCGAGCCAGTCGGAGAATGGCGATCACGCTACCACTTCTTTTGAATATTTGTGCGCTGACTTTTTCCGTTGGCTTGTACTGAACTATATTGATCAAACACCTGCGCGATCTACTCGCGCGGAAGTAGACTCAGAAGGTGTTTCCAAAGCTGATCTGGAAGAGTTAATTGGCTTTCTTTCTAATGAAAACAATCCTTTTCCCATACCAACGGATCGGTTGCTCAGCTTCCTGAAAAACAACTTCCAGGCAGTGAATGTCCAACTGCTGCAAAGTGACTTATCAGCGGCGGCCATCTTTCCCATGTTCTTTGATCTTGAACTGCGAGTGCCGGATATATCGCTGGATATTCCATTCAGTAAATACAATATGGCTACCGAAGAATACTTGTCAGCCGTAAAAGAATGGTTTTCCGAACTGGCTGTACAGGTACAGGAAGAAACAGCTTCCTCCGCCAGACGTCTGTCGGCCGCGTCCGCTGAATCCTGGAGCATGTCTACCTTTGTGTTTGAAGATTACTTCGTGTTGCTGGGCAAGCAATTAGCAGGCTACGCGTCCGACGCTATGGACAACTTTACCTACCGCCTGAACAATGGTAACAGCCTGTCGGCTATGGTGAACTGGGCCAATAGTATTACCGTAAACGGCGCGGGCAATAAGGTAAAGGTTCAGGACGTGGCTTTAGCTAACCAAACGCGCCCACTTGCCGGTAATAATCCGATAGCGATTACTGGAGTCATGCACGATATCGGGGAAGGGGACACCTTCGCGACGATCGCCGCCCTATACGCGATTCCCCCGGCGATGTTGATTATGGAGAACGGTAATGTGCCCGGACTACTGGAGCCGCAAACCCTTACCTATAATGGTGACTCTTACTATGTACAAGCTACGGATACCATCAGCGCCGTGGCTGCCGGATTGAATACCAGTCTGGATGACTTGGCTGCTGATACAAGCTTTCAGGACACGGCCATACTCTCATCTGATCACTGGCTGATTATTGGCGGGGCGATCTATACGGCCCAAAATGAAGATACCTTTAGCAGTATAAGCGCTACTGTGTACAATGGTTTGGATGTAAGTGAATTGTTGACGCGAAATCAGCTAACTCCCGGATTGTTTATCGCTGGTAATAGCTTTGAATATGATGGTAGAAAATATACGATTGAGCCCGGTGATACCCTGGTCAGTATGGCGACCGCGCTTTCCGGACAAGGCTCCATCGTTACACCGCGAGACCTCGCCAACAGTGATCAGGTGCAGGCGCAGCGTGTACAGCCATTGGGACAGGTACTTGTACAGCCTTTCATACACATTACGGCTGCTTTTACCGATGCCGCGCGGGCCGATTCGCTCGACACGCTGGCGAGCCGATACAATACCACAGCCGCGGTGCTGGCATTAAACTATGCCAACCAACAACAGGACAACTTGTTTTATAATGGAGAAGGGTACACCAATGTAAATATTCCAGGCCTGCGGTATCTTGATGTTGGCAGTATACTTGAATACTTTACTGATAACAATTCGTATAGTCAGTTGTCGGGAATGGTATCGCGTTATCAGTTGCACGGTATGCGTCTGCCTACCAATCTGCCTGGAATTACTCTTTCTCCCAATGCTCCCTGTACGGGCGACAATTGCGCTCTCTACGCGCTCACAGGACAGGAATTCGCGTTGCCGTCGGACGTAGCCGAAGGCTTCTCTATTCAGCTTGTTAACAATTCATTAGACTGGTTGGAGTTTAATGGCAAATCCATGATGGAAGAAGGTGGCGATATCCTCAATGTACAATTAACGGCTGAGGATATCACGCGAATCAATACATTGCTCCACTACGCGCGGACAACAGGTATCCGGCCTGATGTGCTGGAACTGACTCCCATGAAGCCTTTCAACCTACAGCCAGTTCAATATACATTCCAGACCACTACACAATGGAAAACATCCGGAGCGCTTAACCTGCCATATGGCGCGCCCGATGGACAAAACAACCTGTCGCCGCTGATCTGGCAATTCCCTTCAGGCCTACTCAACCAATTAGCGCTACCGAAAGAGCAAGGATCAAAATTTAGCGTCCAGATCGGACAATACGACGCGGCCAAGGGGGTAATGGATTACTGGCCATCTTCTTATTATGGATGGAGTACCATGGTTGATATAGAGATCAAGCTGCTGGACACCGACTCGAGCGCTCCCGTAAACGCGTACAGCTATGAGCTGTTGGGCGCGGGCGAAGCGGGCGCCGTCATTTTGCAAAGGTTATTACTGGACCTTGACCCTGAATCGGCTGTAAATAACTCGGATAAGATAGTAGATGTACAATGGTTGTATGAAGGATCGGACGGCTTGCTATCCGTAGGCATGGAGCACATGAAAACGTTTATCGTGCAGGCTAACCTGTCCACTGAAACCAACCCCGAGCCCACCAGTTTAAGGGCTTCCGCGAAGGCGGAGGAAGAGTCCGCGCCCGTCACAGGGGTGCTTAACAGTATCTACGATTTCATACGCCTGTTGTGGGAGTGTAGCGTTACGCGTTCCGGAGGCTATTACCTCATGTACAATGAAACCGAAAGCGATACCGGTTTTCCCGCTACTGTATTCGGCAAAGGCGACGCCGCTACTGTACGTTTGTTGGTGACTTATAGTGACCAGTACCAAAATAAGCCTACCAATTACATGAACCGAGCGGTAACGGCTGATAAGATTGACGCCGACTCTTGCGTGGTATACGCGCGAAGCGAAATGCAGGAATGTTTTTACTATGTAGACTCGCCTGACGATACCATTCACGCGGTTGCTAGCCGCTTCAACATATTGCCGGCGTTGCTGGTAGAACTGAATAAAAAAGTACCGCTAAACACAAAAGCGGATTCCGCGTATCCCATACCTGTGATCCGCTTTAGAGGGCTGGTATGCGAAGTCGGTACCGCGGGACCTGGCAATACGCTTGATTCCATTGCCGCGTATTATGACGCTGACGCGACAGCGATACAGCGACTCAATCCGGGTGTTAGCGACTGGAACAAACTGACGATGTGGCAACTGGTGCTATTGCCCGAAGTGAAATATACCATAAGCGCCACAGGGAAGGCGGGTACCACATTCGAAACAATCGCCGCGTACTACTTTATTGATATGGCTGCTCTGGCCTGGGCGGCCAAAGATGTGGTCAATATCTTCGTAAATTCGGCCAAACTCGCTATTAATGACCAGATTTTGTATAAGGTAGCGGCTGTACCGCAGGGTACCGCTGGTTTTGATCTCAGTCGTGCCAATCCCAATCCGGACCCTGATCATCAACCGAAGGTCACTGACCCCGACTACGCGAAGGTATACCTGAACAATATGTACAACCTGCTTAGTTATCAGGTAGTGGAAAATAGTTGGTTTACGGAAAGTATTGTCGGCTTACCGGCGGGGCCCGCTAAGCCACAATCTCAAGACGATGTACTGGGTAAAACAGAGGATAATGGCCAGGACGATCCGATATGGTATTATAATCAGGTAGTGCCCATCGCCCAATTTGCCAAACCGAATCCGTTTATGACTTACCCCAGCGGTTATCCGCGGGAAGAGGACAATCCTTATCGTGGTATAGGCCATCAGGTACAGGTGCATTTTGACTGGGTAGACTATTATGGCAATGTAACCGCTACACCGTTCAGTAATCCACAACTGGATCCTGCCACACCGGTCAATAATCCGCCTATACAAGCGGGCTATGTAGACGAACTGAAAGGACTTGGCAAATGGCCGAGTGTGGAACTTAGCTATGTATTTGATCTGGATAGAGAGAATCAGCCTGAGTTGAAGCTGGAGTTTAATTTTAATATTCAGCGTTACAACGATTTGCCGGATGTGCCGGCAGATCAGCAGCAGGATTGGAAACAGAACGCGGCCAATGATTTGCTGGTGTATACGGATATTTATTATCAGTTGACACAGTTGAACCCGGTAGATGGGAACAATACATTGACCATTACGCTAAGTACATCGCTTACACCGGGCAAAAATGTAAACTTAGAGGGTGATCAATACCACCAGTTGCTCCAGTTTGTAAAAGACATTTATACCTATCTGTCCGCGCGTAGCGCTGGTAATCAGGCGGTGGCTCCAGCAATGCATCCGCTAACTCATCCGATTCATGTCGCTGATATTGATACCCGTTCTATTTTGCAGTTGACCGTCAATCTTGATTTTTACCGCGATGTACATTATGTGCATACGGACTTTAAAGAAAGTGATCTGGTAACACGGGCGCTTACCCAGGTGAAACCAAAGACAATGTCAACAACAGCGGGACAAGGCGCTGACCCGCGGTATAGCCTGAACGAGTTTGCCGCCCGGTTTGAAGCAGCCTTTTTAAGTCCCGGCGATTATGAGCTGAAGGTCGCGATCGGTACCAACGCGGCGACGGCTGGGGGAGGCGATAATCAGGCTATATATGTGGCGCGCATGGGCTCGCGATCCGGTCAGGGTATCTACTGGAAGGTAAACCAGGCGGGTACGTATAAGCTGACCACAGATTCCATTGACCAACTTACGGGTGCCGGTGTACCGGCGGAGGTTACCAGCGCGATTGCCAGTCTTGTAGGTATATTGTATACCAGCAGGGATTTGTTTGACGAAGCTTTGCGAAAACAACTATCATCGGAACAGTTTGATCAATACCGCGTTGCTGTCTACACGTATAGCTTGCTTAACGCGGTGTTCTACGCGCCCAAGCCGCTATCTACCAGCCTGGTTTCCAAAAGCGGTGTGCCGATTGGCAGTTATGTGACAGGCGAGGGGCTGGATTACAGCGAAACCGAAGCGCGGACTTTTACTGGTATAGATATGGATACCTGGGGCGCTCAGGCGTTGAACGCTATTGATGTGTTCCTGAGCGCTGATTATGCCATACCCGCTTTCCTCGTGGATCAGTTAAAAGCAGACAGCGAAAAAGCATGGCTGGAAGAGCGGAACATTGAAGCTACTACATTCCTGCAAGCTATTACCAATGCCAAGACTACATTGGCCGCCGCTATCGCCGAGGAAATAAGACCGATACTCACAGCGCCTTATGTGGCCTGCGAGACAGGTGACCATACCAGTCTGGATAACGCGAAAGAAAAATTTGAACAGCAGTTGCTCAATCAATTGGGTAACGCGTATACAGTGAACGCCCTGGTACAATTTGAGGTAACGGCCGAATCGGATTTTGTGGTGTCAGGCGATTATAAAACGCCACCTCGCCTCTATGGTACACCGGTGATTAAGAACGCGGAAGACGGGATAGGGAAGGAGTACAGCGTTTCTACCTCCAAAATACAGTTAAACGAGAAAGACGCCGCCGATACCGATTCCTTTCTCACGTTTAGCTTTACGACTAAAAATGTCAAGGAGTTTACTAGTGTGGCGTTGGATATGACGTACCTGGTTACCCATATAGAATGTGATATAAGTGATGTACCGGGTATCAATGGCTATAAGGGTTCCAACTGGCTCACTTTTATCATCCCCGCCGATGTGAATGGCGATAATAGTAACGTGTATAATACCACGCCAAACGCGGTATCCCTGCGGCAAAGCCTGGGAAATGTAGAGATTCCTGTAGTGCTGCGCGATTATCCTACGCCTCCAACATTGACTACGCAAAAGGGTTCGGCTGTACCCGTGGCTGGTGATACCACTAAAACGCGGTTGACCAAAGCGTCTGAATGGAATTTCGCCTATTCGTATACCGGAGATCAGGCTGCTCAGGACAAGATATTCTCTGATATTGAGTTTAACATGGTGCCAGATCCGTCTGCCAGAATGGCTATGCCCACTCGCGACTTGTTTAGCGATCTCGCGCAGTTTGTAAGTGTTTGGCCACAGGTGCTGGATGATTTCAACCGTTACCTCAAAGCTATTACAGCTCAATCAGACAGTAACGACGCTAATCTGACCAATGCTTATCGCGCGTTGCAAACAATGGTAATATTAACCAATAACCTGTCCGTCGCCTGGAGTCAGTTCAATGGATTGTTATCCGGAAATCCCAACGCCAACGGTATCTCCCGAGCGTATGACTTTATTATTCGTCAGACTGACGATATTGACTTCAATAGCCGTTTGCTGGTCACTATTATTCCTTCCGCCGATCTGTCTCCCGCTGATTCGCGCATGTATCGCGGCGCGAAATCAGTACAGGGGGTGGATTTGCCTCGGGTACCTTATGTGAGCATTGACGGCTATACTCCCGTAAACGCTACCGATAAAAACGGAACGCCTGTTCCTAACGCTTATTGGTACCAGGCGGCGGACAAAACATACCTGACGTGGGAAGAATCTTTCGACATTTCTTCCCGTACGGTGCATGTGGATTCGCTGAACGTATTGCAGTTTCAGTACGCGTGGGCTGGCTTGTCGGTAATCCGAAATGAAGATCTGGTGCCTTATAACCCAACGACGAGTGATTTTATTTATCGTACGCCATTGGTAAGATTCTCGAATAAATTGATACCGCTGTTGAATAACGATATACCGATTGATATCGCTAAAATACATAATGAATCAGGGGTGAATCTGTCGCTGGCGCGACAGTTGGCCAATTTCTTCAGTACATTTTTCGCCCCCGACGAATTAGCGGGACAGTTGGTAAAACTCAGCGTATCGTGGAATTATTCATTGCTGCCAATATCGGAAGATATTATGCCCGCGGTGGAATTGCCAGTATTGTTAGCCGCGCCTTTCACTTTTGAGATACCATCTGATTACCAGATATCCGAAGGAGGGTGTCAGCCGGTCTTCAGCGCGTCCGATCCGTTTGTATGTCGTCTGGCCAATACCTTAAAAACATGGTACGCGAGGCATAAGCCGGTCACTGATGAAGCCAGGTTCCGGATAGATATAGCGGTCTTCTCCTCTCTCAGCGAAAGCAAGCTGCCGTTGATAGAGCTTAAGAATGTATGGTTGTATTACAAAAATATTACTGATCTGGATTAGATCTCTTGTTTCTTAAAAGTGGAACAATCCTGACCAAAGGAAGGCTATTTTTAAGATCTGGCGCATACAGAATCTTGAGAAACAGCTACGATAAGCCAGGAGCGTTGAAAATAAGGATGTTGACGGCTTGCTCCCTGACAATATGGGAGCTTGCTGTCAATATGAATAAAAATCAAGTGATGATTATCCTGAGTTTAGCGAGTTTTTTAGTGTACCACCAGTTTTTTGGTAGCCTGAAACTCTCCTTCGCGCATTCGGATCATGTACGCGCCAGGTTTCAGGTTTTGTCTTTCAAACAGGATTTCATGGTAGCCCGGGCCTATATTTTTTTCCGTAATGGTTCTGATATTCCGACCGTCTGTGTCAAGCAGCTCCAGCAGGATATGCCCGCCGCTCGTACTGAGGGGAATGGTTCCGGTATGTATGACAGGATTGGGGAAGATATCCCGCAGTTTATCGACGCGCTCATTGGTGTATATATGTTTTGTAGATGTTATGGTTTCCGGTCGGAATAAATCGTGGTATCGGGCCGCGTGCCCCGCTGTTTTTGCCGGTCCCCCAAATACGGATTCCAGTTGTGACTGTGACAGGCGGAACCAGTCTTTCAGTACAGAATAATAGACACTTCGGTAATCGAACCGCGTGGGTACCTGACTTTCTACTCTGTTTTCATCAGCGTTGAAAATCTGTGGATTGGTACCATATCGGCCGCCTTTTAGCGCTGTTCCGAACAGCTTTCGAGCGCGTTTCTATCAGATGAGATCAGGGTATTTCCGAATCCAAGCTCCGGTACGTTTTATCTTGACACACCGGAAGAAGTCGCGGGAATCAGCCTGTATGCAACGGACGGAAAAGCTCGGGAGCTCCCGGTCGGCTATGCCCTTACACCGGAATGTCCTAAAGGAATTTATCTGCTTGTCATTAAAAAGCGGGACAATAGCGTGTGGAAAACAAGAATTGTATTGGAGTAAATTAGCCCGGATAGCGGTAAGTTTTTTGATATAAGTTATCTATTGGCGCGCGGATATTAGCCGTGTTTTTAGCTAAGGGAATGATGGTAAAAGCTCTTTTAGAATTTTACTAACAACAGTAGCATGACTTACAGTGATAAAGTGTCCGGCATCCTTTACAATTATCTGCTGATTGTCAGTGTTTTTTACTGGTAAAATTCTGTCTTTGTTTCCATGAATCCGAAAGTATGAATCTGGTTTCGCGGTGTTTTTCCAGCAGGCAATCTCTCTGATCGCCCATTTTAAGAAACGCGTATCGGTATCCTGAAGAATTTCTTTCAGTAAGATTTTTTCTTCCCGGTTTTTTACACCAAAGAACCATTCGGTAACGGGATTTGACCATTTTAGCCACCGGGCTGGCAGTATTTTATACAGACGTAGTTTTCCGATAAGGCGGTATAAAACGGGGAGGTCATATCGGGTTAACGCGGAAGCAATCTGGATAATAAAAGCTTTTGGCCGCTGCTTTGCTATCTCGACTGCTATCATACCCCCGAAAGAAAGTCCGAGCAAAACCGGATTAGGATCGGCAATCGGGGCGGATAACCGTGTCGCGTACTGACTGATTGATTCTCCTTCCAATGGAGTGATCCATTCAATATGTACAACTTCCCAGGGACTCAGATCCATTTTTCTGAAAACTCGGCTGTCTACACCAAGGCCACTGAGAATATAGAGCCTGTTTTTTTTCGTCATAGAGGGAACTCGATAACTCGGATTAAAATATGTTCAACTAAAGCGCGCGCTTGCCTTTATAAAGACCTCTTGTTAGTCAGTAAGAATAAAAAGTATGTTCTTTTTAATAGAATCTTGATAATGTATGTGTGTGACTAATCTCTTGCTGGAGCCTTCATTGCTGTTGCCTGCTACTTATTGTCCTGCCACTGGCTGCTGAAACGGATAAGCAGTGAAGCGCCCGCGAAGAAGTTCTGTCTACGAAACGCGTCATCGGCCCGGAATACCTGGTCCGGACTACTAAACCAGCGAACTTCCGCGCGACAAAGAAGATTCGTCGCCGGAGCGTAATCCGCGTTGCAGGAAAAACCGGTAGCTCTAAAACCTGCCAGGCCGGGTACCGGAACGACAACGCTGTTTCGGTCGTTTACATATTCGGCTCGTATGGCTACTTTCCAGTGCTCGCTGATCGTATAGCGTCCTATGGCCAGCGGGATATACCAATGGTGATAAGCCCCGCTGCCGGGAGCCTGTCGCTGAAATCCGGCATCAAAGCCAAGGATAAGCCCAACCCGTTTGTGAAGTTCAAACTGCCCGTAAAGATTGCTGAAATAGCGTACGCGCCGGGTGCTGTCCGGATCGTCGGTTCCGGCAAAAGTGCTCCAGTTGAGCGTTATTCCGGATTCGTCGCTGTATTGGACCTGTGTACCGACGGAGAGGCGGGAGTTTCCCTTTACCCTCTGTATCCGTTGCCAGCCATTGATGACCAGTCCGGTGATCCACCAGCGTTTGGAGGGCTGCCAGCCAAGCTTGGTTCCTGTCAGAAAATAAGGAGAGCATTCGGCGGAAAAGGATCGGGTCATGGTCCAGTTGTCCATAGCGACGGCGCTTTCAACACCAATATGAGAGGGAAATATGCCCGCGTCGAGCCAGAGATTGTTTTGTTTACGTAGCGAAACTCCGATATAGGCTTCCAATATGTTTTTGAGTACCCCCGGTTCATTGATATAATTGTCGTTGGCGTAAGTGCCGGCCTGCATGGCCATGTTCGCCCGATAGCGGTCGTGGTCGACACTGAGTTTGATGTAGCCAAGGTTGAGGTTGAACTCATTGTGCCGGTTGTGACTATACAGGAATTTTTGCCTGAACTCGTCCGGGGGGCGGTTCCAGTCATATATGTAGAAAATATCCGCGTAGCCTTCCAGCGTCAGCATAGGGTTTTTCTTCCACAGGCTATCGCTCTGGGCTGTCGCTGGCGAACCGCTTATATATAAGAGAAATAAACACAACGCGTACCGCCGTAACCGGTTTATCCGCCGGACTCGCGAAGAAAAAGTCTTTCTGGTCATTTTCTGAAAAACAAGAAACTGATTCATCCGATATGAGGCTGAAACTTACAACATAAATATAGATCATGCCGGATTTGTTGTAAATAGTTTCAATTATTTGAATGATAAATCCTCAAAACTGCCTGATAGACTGGGTTGTTTCTGGGATCAGTTTTGATAGGTCGTAATCTGGATCAATGAATCCGGGTAGCCGGGAGGTCGTTTTTGTTGATACTGACCAGTACTACTACGCGGATACGAATACTTTGTTGGGGTTGTACAAATTTGTATTAGATATAAAAGCCATAAAATTATGATAATGGCTATATCGTTCTGAAAAACGGAGCTCGCTGATACGGAATCGCTCGGTCTTAAAAACGCTCGTTTTCTGATTTTTATTCCTCTGGATTCGCTTGCCAGAAAAGGCCAAGGTTAACTATGGGCTATTTATTGAGAAGTAGCTAAATCAGTTAAGGAGAGTAGTACAGGTCACGCTGACAGGCGAATAAGCTGGCGGTTTTTTTCATAGCTGTAAAAAAAGATCTTTCTGGATAATAAAAGATGATTTTTTTTTACAAACTTTGCGACCATTTTGCTTTGGATGTTCTATTGTTTTTCGACCGTAGCGGTGGACTGATTGGTATATAGGATTTTTGGATTATGTATTTAAAAAATCTCCTTGGCCGACAGGAAGGTACTCCGGTAGCGGTAAAATCACGCGAAAACATGCGGAAAAGCAAATAATTGTATACGTTGGATAAATCGTCTTTTTATGAAAAATCTTAAGAAGCGACAGGCCTTGCTGCTTGTTATTTTTTCTTTTTTCGCTCACTTTATGGTTCAGGCTCAAGTTCTTCATGGTACCTATACGATAGGGGGTGAGGATCCTGATTACAGTTCCTGGAACGAGGCTGTCGACGCGCTGTCGGCCAATGGTATCAGTGGTCCTGTCCGTCTGCTTGTCCGGGACGGAAACTATAATGAACAGATAAGCATACCCGCTATCTCCGGAGCTTCCGCGATCAACAGGATATCTTTTGAAGCGGAGCAAGGAGCCGCGGCCCAGGTTGTCTTAAGCTATAACGGCAATCCTTCCGCGCCCCATACGCTCCTTATTAACGGAGGAGATTTTCTGGATTTCAAAAATTTTAAAATTGAAGCGCTCAACCCGAATCACGCGCAGGCTGTAGTGCTTACCGGCGCCGCGGAATACAATCGTTTTGAGAGCAATACCTTTTCCGGTATCCGCACGACTTCCTCGTCGGCCAATTACGCGTTGATTTATTCTGCCGGATCAGCACAGGATAATCATAATGTGTTTATTAACAATACATTTGACAGGGGAAGCTACGGGATATACTACGAAGCCGCCTCAACCCGGGAGTCCGGGTTGTACCTGGAGGGTAATACATTTGAAGGACAGGGCTACCGCGGGATCTATCTGCGTTACCAGAATTTTCCGGTGATCTCCGCGAACCATTTTGTACAAAGTGAAAGCAATACCAGCTACGCGGCTATTGATCTTTACTATGTCAATGACAGTATGCGGGTAACTTCCAACACAATTCTGATTAACAACGGAACGGGATTGTATTATCGGAATTGTGTACCCGCTTCAGACAAAAAAGCGCTGACTGCCAATAATATTATTAGTATCTCTGGTACTTCATCCGCGACCGGAATTTATTTATACTATTCCCAGTATCAGCTACTTTATCACAACAGTGTGTATTTGTCGGGTGTATCCAATACTTCCGGAAGATCCGCGGTTAACCTTTATTATAGTCCAAACAACCGTGTTCTTAATAACATCTTTTACAACAACTCGGGACATGCCATCAATGTCTCCAATAGCGCGCCGCTGAGCTCGGATCACAACGCTTATTATAATTCCAACGCGGAAGCTATGGGTAGCTGGGGCGGGTCAGACAGGAATCTGGCAGCATGGCGGAATAGCGGCGGACAAGATGAGGCTTCCGTGTATATTGATCCGAGATTTGTTTCGGCTACCGATCTGCATGCCGGCGAAGTCGCTTTGTACAGAAGCGGAACAGCGCTGAGCGAAGTAAGTCATGATATGGACGGAGAACCAAGGCATGTCGAACACCCCTGTATAGGAGCTGATGAATTCGCGCCTATAGCTCTTGATGTAGAGGCGTTGGGAGTGGTATCGCCCGGGCTTCCGTTTGCTCCCGGCCGTCAGCCGGTAGTAATAGCGCTGCGTAACGCGGGAGCTGACACGGTTAAAACATTGAAAATAACCTGGAAGGTAAACAATATCGCTCAGGCGGATTTGAACTGGACCGGAGTAATACGGCCTGCTGAAACTGTGGAGATTGAAGTGGGGCAGTATGAGTTCACCCCATATACATTATACAATATTGATCTGGAATGTATTGATCCCAATGGCAGCGCGGATATCGTGCCGGGAAACAATACAACTTCCGCGCGCAACCTGTATCCCGCGTTGAGCGGTATCTATACGATTGGAGGACTTGCACCGGATTTTGAAACGGTCAGAATAGCTGTAGAAGCATTGAGTGCCGGAGGTATCGCGGGGCCGGTTACTTTCAAAATCAGACCAGGCTCATATAATGAGCAGGTTTCCATTCTATCATTTCCCGGCTCGTCGTGCGAGCGTCCTGTCATATTTGAGCCTGAGAGCGACGACAGCGCTTCGGTCGTGCTGACGTATAATTCGGGGAGCGGCGCCAATTACGTCGTTCAGTTGAACGGAGCGGACGGTATACAGTTTCGCAAGCTATCGTTCCGTCCCACGAACGGGACTTACGGT
>JAEWAY010000005.1 GCA_023391415.1 Bacteroidota bacterium
GCGTCAGCTGGGTGAGCTCTGGGCTGGTCGGCGCCTTGACCCAGCGGAAACGCGCTGAGCCGTGGGATTGCTCGACATACACACCGTCGAGAAACAGCATGTGGAAGTGAACATTCAGATTGAGCGCTAATATACTAAAAATATTAGGTGTGTTTGCGGAGAATCAGATATTATTATTATGGTAGTCAAAGTCCTTATGCTCTATCAGATGGTGGTTTGATTATAAATGATTACAGTAAGAGGAAAATGTTCAGGTTGGATAGTAATCTCGAAATAGTGTGGGAGAAGGGCAACGGGTATGTCAGAAAGGATAATCTGTTTATAATGACAGCCCAAGATAAACTAACTCAATATGATCTGAATGGAAACTTTGTTGAAGATTATAAATGGGAGTCGGCATATGGAGATATCGAATATATAGATTATATAAAGGAGGAGCGTACAATTATTGCTGTTTGCTCAACTTTTCATAACTTTCCGGTTACCAGTCATTGTGTTATTCGGTTGCAGGCGGATATGCCAATCGGCTACGGAACCATTTCCGGGAAGGTATTTGATGATGTAAATGAGAATTGCCTGCAGGATGAAGGAGAAGCCGGTATTGCCGGAGTATTGCTGAAGAAATCACCATTGACCCAATACGCGTTAACCGACGCGGATGGAAACTATTCTTTCCGGGTCGACCCCGGAGTATCGTATTCTATACAGCCTGTATCAGGCTTATCCCGATGGCAATCGCTGGATTGCTATAAAGAGCGAAGCGCCGGAATCAATCGGGTGAAACCGGACAGCAGCGGGCTGGATTTCGCGGTTGGCACTATTCAATGTCCTGAGTTGAGAATTCGCGCCGGATACTCGACATACAATCGGTGCTTCCCCGGTTATCATTCCTTTACCATTGCGAATACAGGTACAGCGCCGGCTCACGATGTAACGGCAACCGTTGAATTTCCAAACGATATAATCATTAAATCTGTTAGTCATCCTTATATTATTGATGAAAGGAAGTATGCTATTAACCTCTCTACCTTGCAAAGCGGGGAGGAAATGGAGATTGTTTTTCAGGACTCAATCGATTGCCGGGCCTTTACCGGTTATGTAGCGGGTAAGGTTTCTGTTGTAAGCAGCAGTGCTTGTAATGAAAAGGGAGATGTTGATGTCAAGGCTGGTTTTGGTGGTTTTATACGAGGAAGTTATGATCCTAACGATAAATCCGTTTTCCCTTCCCGGATCAATTATGACGATTATCTGTCTGGAGAACGGTTGGGGAATTTCCATATCAATTTTCAGAACACGGGTGACGGACCGGCCTATAAAGTGGTCGTAGTAGATACGCTGCCTGCCGGGACGGATGTGGAAGGTATCAGCAATATGTCCGCTTCGCATCCTTATTCGGTACAGGTGATTCAAATCGATCCTGTGGTCATTGTCTGGTCTTTTGTTAATATCAATTTGCCCGGTCAGGAAGAAAACGAGCCTGAAAGTCACGGATACGTAAGCTTTACTCTTCCTGTCGAAGAGGGCTTGCCTGATTATACGATTCTCGAAAACCGGGCGGCTATCTATTTTGATTATAATGCCCCGATTATTACGAATACGGCAACGATTACCATATCCAGTGAGGTAGAAACAGACTCAGGTATTATCACTGATGTCAACGAAGTGAATACTATGGGTAGCGCTTTTAAAATATATCCGAATCCGGTTTCGGAGAAGCTGTATATTGAATTGTCAGATGCTGTTCAACTGCCTGCAACAATGAAGTTAATCAATACCGCGGGACAGGAAGTAAGACAGTATTCAATCAACTTTGCCAATGTGGTTATCGACAAGCTGGATCTGCCTTTCGGTTTGTATCACTATATACTGATAACAAATAGCGCCAGTCATCAGGGGAACCTGCTGGTGCGATAATGAAATTCTGGAATGGATGAAGTTATAACGTTTCATCCACCCTTTTTTCAATATCGAGACGATAATATCCCAATACAGATGCAGGTTGCTTAAGGCGGATCACCAGAATAACCGGGAGGTTGGTAGTGCCGGAGGCAAGGAGAATGTATTCATAAGATTGATCCGGAGTTCTTCCTATGGTATCGATCCGTTTCTCTTCCAGTACGCGTTTAGGAACAATCTTCAGCCTGACAAGTTCTGCCACATATGGCCATATGTCAAGAGATGGCTTCTTCGCTTTTTTCATTTCTGCTATACCTCCTGTAGTTTGCCGGTACTGTTCCGTTGTAAGCTCTTTTACCATAGATGATGCCTGTGTTAAAGATCAGTCCCGATTTATCGCAGTTCACGTTGCCAGAAGCTGAGCGTTGATTTTGGAGGTCTTCCGAGCAGTGAAGTAGCGGTACCCGGGTCCGCCGTACTGTCGGTAAATAAAAGTTTGTATTGGTCGAGCGTAAGGATATCGGGAAACAGGTTGTTGACGAAGCCCGCGATCTTGTCAGTAATTGAATGTTTGATTGGTGAAAGTCGGATTTTTTTGTTGGCGATGTATAGTAAATCTCCGTATGACCACGTTTCAGGGCCTGTAATATCGAGTATGGGTTCCGCGTTTTCAGAAAGGCATATTTTCCATATTATTTTTGCCAGATCTTCTACGAGTATAGGCTGTATCTTGTGATAGGCGAAGCCTTCCGGTACATAGAGGCGGTTGAGCAAGAGCCGGGATACGCGTCCGGCATTCTTGAGCTTTTTTGTCAGCAAGGTGCCGGGTGAGCAGATAATGGATGGGCGGACAATGATGGTGTCGGGGTGTGAAAGCAGGTATTCATCCGCCTGAGCTTTGCTCCGGAGAAAGTGGATCGGACTAAACGCGCTGGCGCCGAGTACAGAGATCTGGATGATACGGGGATTGCCGATCCGGAAACGATTTTTAATGATTTGCTCGCTTACTCCGAGATGCGTCCGTTCGAACGAATTGCCCGGTTCTTCACGGATAGCTCCAATGCAATTGATCAGTATATCGTAATTTTGTTCGGGAAATACCCAGTTTTCACTGAACGGGTTGAACCGGATCAGGCCTAGCCTGCCATCCCGACTTGTTCCGTGTACAACCTCAGCCTTTATTTTCAGGTAGTTGTACAATGAGCTTCCCAACTGGCCACTAGCTCCTAAAAGTAGAATTTTCATATGATCGTTCTTTCGCTGGCAATAAATTACGTTTGTCAAGGTGGCTATCTCCGATATCCGGTCATGAACCACATCTCTTCCGTATATAACCTGTTTGAGAGGAAATGGTCTAAAATAAGTGGTGATTTTTGAATGATAGATCAGACTCCGGTGAAGAAATCGCCATTGGAAAGCCTGAGCGCTCTGAACATGCCCGCGGTATTGTATGGCATGGCGACGTCGCAGTTGCTGTCTATGGCGATAAGTCCGCCGCGTCCGCCTGCTTCGACAAGAGTATGATGTATGAGATGGTCCGCCGCTTTTGATAGAGGCTCTCCGATAAGCTCCATTCTGGAAGCTACGGAATGAGCGACCACATGCCGGATAAAAAACTCTCCATGTCCTGTGCAGGAAACCGCGCAACTCTTATTATGGGCGTAGGTACCCGCGCCGATCAGAGGACTGTCGCCCACTCTTCCGGGAAGTTTGCCGGTCATGCCTCCGGTAGAGGTCGCGGCTGCCAGATTCCCATGTTTGTCAAGGGCTACGGCGCCCACGGTTCCAAACTTGTGGTCGTGGTCGAGACGGAGGTCGGGAGTTTGGCGTAGTTGCTCAAGACGGTTGGGAAGAATAAAATACTCCTCGTTTTCAAGCTCCAGGCCAATTTGCCGGGCGTATTCATCCGCCTGGGGCCCGATAAGAAGAACATGAGGAGATTGACGCGTGAGCGCCATGGCTAGTTTTACAGGATTTTTGACGAGGGAGACACCCGCTACGGCACCGGCTGAAAGAGAGGCTCCGTCCATAATAGCCGCGTCCATTTCCACCTTCCCGTCACGATTGAGCACGGACCCTTTGCCCGCGTTGAATAATGGACAATTTTCCATCCATTCGACCGCCGCGCATACGGCTTCGGCGGCCGCGCCGCCTTCCCACAAGACTTTGTAGGCGGTATCAAGGGCCAGCCGCGAGGCTTCCATATATGCTTCGTATTGTGCCGGAGCGATCTGGTCTCGGGTTATTTCTCCCGCGCCTCCATGTATCACGATTCCAAAATGGGCCATATTTGTCCTTGCTTACAGGCTTACTAACGATAACCGCTGCCAATGGTTGGTCCTGGAAGCGGAAAATCCCGCCTCAGGCGCTTGTCTAGTTGGCGGCGACTTTGGCGGCTGGCTGTATTACAGGCGCCGATCGGGGACGAACGATGATTTTGGGTTTCTTGCCAAGGCCCGCGTCTTCCATATTTTTCGTATTGTTGGAAGGCGTGTTCTTATCGTTTTTCTTTTTCTTCTTTTTGCCCTTTTTATTATAGCGCTTATTCCACCAGATGAGTGTACCTGTCACCGGAAGACTGGCCCCGATCAGGCTGGCGAGAAAAGCCAGTACTTTGCCCGGAAAACCGAGTATGCTGCCGACATGGATGTCGTAATTCATGCGGCGCAGTTTGTCGCCGAACCCGGCCTGGTCAAAATCCGCTTCGTAGACAGGGTTTGTGGAGAGTGGTTCGAGCGTATGTTGGTCGAAAGTATAGCGCTTGTTGTTGTAAAACTGGCCCGCGGTAGGGTAGATGGTAAGTCCGATGGTGGATTTGGGCTTTGAAGTATCCGGAAAACTGAAATAAAATCCTTCGGATTTCGGATGCTTGCTGATGGTGTTGCGCCAGACCTTATCGACAGCCGCTTCCAGCGTATAAAACTTATTGGCCTGAGTAGAATCCGACTCCGCCCGTTTCCACTCGGGAAGTGATTTGCCGCCTGATGTAACCCAGTACAGACCTTCACTATACCATTTGACGCCCCAGACCATACCTGTCAACGCGATGGCCAGCAGAAACAGCAGCGCGTAGAAACCGAAGACATTATGGAGATCGACATTCAGACGCTTGAAAGAAGCGCCCCACTTGATTTTAAAACTCTTATCAACGGTGCTTTTACTCCACTTTTTCGGGTACCACCAGATCAATCCGGTAATAAGTATAAATACAAAAGTCAATGTGGCGTAGTTGACGATCGGACGTCCGATTTCGTATGGAAGCCATAAAAAACGATGACCATTCAGAATCCACCGAAAGAAGGAGACTTCACCTTTTTTACGCTCTTTGAAATTGATAACCTCTCCGGTATAAGGATTGATATTGAGGGTAGTATTGCCTCGTCTGCCTTGTCCAAGACTCAGTTCGACCGCTTTACCCTGCTGATAGAAAGCGCCGCTTACAGGCTTATCCGGAAAATGTTCTTCCGCGATCGCTATGAGTTGAGAGGGAATAAGAATGGCTTTATCCTCTTTTTTTATGTTTAGTTCAGGCTCCGCCAGACTGGTGATCTCCTCATTGAATACCCAGATACAGCCTGTAATGCAGACAACGAATACAATAGCGCCGGATATCAGGCCAAGCCACAGATGAAGCCAGTTGTTTATCTTTTTAAATGTTGACATATGAAGAACTGTATTTTCAGGTTAAAATGAGTGAGTCGCGTGACGTGGTAAAAAACGCGACCCTTCGACATAAAGTTAAACGACGGGTCACGTTTTTAAAAAGATTTAAACTAAATTAATTTAAACTAGAAGTGAATTACTTTAATTTTACAATAGCGGTAATCTTTCCCCCATCCACTTTCAGACCCCGGGTCGCGTTGGCGGAAGCGACATCGATTTTGTATATCCAACTTCCGTCGGGCGCGTTGACACCTATGTATATGTTGTTTTTGTCAGCAGAAACGGTATTGTTATTGTAAGGGCTGGACAGTGAATTGATCTCGGCGGGAAGGCCATTAATCCATGTAAAGGATTTACTATAAAGATCCGCGATGGCCAGCTTAGGGGAACCTTTGATTTGATTCTGATCACCATACATACTTAGTAATACTTTCCCGTTGCCAATATATGTCTGTTCACTTATATGATGTCCTCCCGAAGCAGTCTGAACATCAAAGTAGTAATCGTCAAACTCAGTAGTATTCGCTTTGATTCGGACAAACGCGGATTTGGTTTTTGATTTGTGAGTTCCCTCAAGTTTCGCGGCTGCAGGAGAGAATCCGTAAACATCACCGTTTTCATCTACAGCGAGACCATCATTAAAATACGCGCCAATATAGCTGGTACGGTTGTCCTTGATGACTTTCTCCAGTTCAAGGCCCGGATAGGAGAATACCGCGATATAGGCGCTATCAGGAAATTCCGTTCCGAAAGCGTCGGAGCAACATCCTCTTATGCTCATATACGGAGCGAATACTTTGTCGCCTACCTGTTTCGCCCAGGTAAAGTGGGCGCGTTCTCCGTTGCCGGCCAGTTGAACAATATTGATATCCTTAGTACCTACAATCGCGGAGGCGTCGGCGTTGATACGGAACATGTTGGCTGTTTCATTGGCTCCCTGTCTTGGAACTTTAATCGTCAGGATATCATCGCCAACCGGAGCGAATACCTGAACTGTCTCAGTTTGGAAATCGGATACTTTTTTTAGAGTACCATCCTCTGTCAATTCATAAGTGGTCACGGCTCCTGGATTGCCCTGGCCATATAAAAGACTGAAAAATTTGCCTTTATGAGCAACATAGTAGCGGTATGTTCCGTCTTGCTCGATACCATTGCCTACTGTGCTTATACTTCCCTGTTCAAGATCACTTGTAGTCAGGAGGTAGTCAGCTACTCCGGAAGAAGCTATCGGTGTGGCCGCGATAACGTAGTTTCCCTTTGTTGGTTGGTGTTCTTCTTTCTTTTTACACGCGTTAAGCATCATGACGACAGATAGCGTCGCGGTAAAAATCTTGTATGGTTTAAACATGATTTTGAATTAATTAGAAATGTACAATTATGATAAGTTTATTTTTTGCTTATAAAGTAGCGAAGCTTCAGATAGAAAGCCCTTCCTGGCTTCTGGAGCTTGAAGTTGTCATATAACATGCTGTCAAACACGTTCCGGCACTCTAACGAGATGTTATATTTCCCATCCGCCATGGTATATACCATATTCAGGTCATGCGAAAGCTGCATTGGTATGTCAAGCTTATCTCTTCCCAGTTTAGGCCAGTACAGATAGTAGCCATGTACATAGAGCATATTGTAACCAATAGAGAGAGCGTTTCTTTTTTTCGGGCCCAGATCGCGTATAGATATTGAAGCGTCCGCGTTGCCAAACAGGAATGGAGAGTTGGGCATGCGGTCTAGATACACGATACTTACGATGCTTTGTCCATCTTCAATCTTGGTATGGTTACGTAGATTCTGATAGGTCGCGTTGGCTCCGGCGGTGATCAGCTTTTTATAAGAATACCTGACTTCCGCGTCGAAAGCCAGATTTTTGACACTAGCCCGGTTTTCCATAGTCAGTTTGTCCTGATTGTTGTTTAAGCGAGGTCGTATAAAGTCGCGAGAGTCCCTGTACAGGGTATTCGCGTCAATACTGAATCTGTGTATTTTATTGATATGCCAGTTATAACTCAGTCCCAGGTTGTAGTTGTAACTGGTTTCGGGTTTCAGATCTATGTTACCAGCCAGATTGACGAGATCACCAAATAATTCGTCTGTTTCCGGCAGACGGTAGGTTTTTTCAAATGAGCCTTTTACCTGAAGATTTTTTAGAAGAAAATATGTGGATGCTATGCCATATCCCAGGTGGTTAAAATGATTTATTTGAACAAGGTAGTATTGTTCCGCGCCCCAGCCACTATTGACAGAGTACGCCTGAGAATATTTGGTCTGTTGATTATAATATTTAGCGAATAGCGTTGAATTCCATGTTTCATTATGATCATATCTGTAGCCAACTCCTAAAATATTTTTGGTTGAATATCTGGGTTGTTCATAGTTTTTGTTTTCAGGGGTGAGCTCATCCGAACCTACACGATTAAAAGTGTTGTACGTATTGCTTATAGTAATTGTATTTTTCGCGGAGATTCTGTAGTTGAGATTGGCTGTGGCGAGACCGTTATTGTTACGGTATTTATATAGGGACCTGCCGCGTTCGCCTCCTTGAATACCGGATTTTTCTATGTATTGTTGCGCCCAGTTGTATCGTCGGTTAACTGTATCAATGTTTTGTTCTGTTCCTAAATTGTAGTTACCGGTCACCGTAAGGTCAAGTCCACGTATAAGCAAGTCTTTTTTTACATATCGAACACTTGGCATAATAATGTTGCCTTTGCGGTATGTATCACCAAAGACGGTAAGCATTCGGGCATCGGTTTGTATATCGGAATGGTTTTTACCGAGCGTCATTCCAAATAATAGTTTGTCAGCATATTTTTTTCCTACGACTCCAACATTGGCTATCAGGGTTTCATTGTGGTATTTATCGTGAAATCTGCGAATCCGCTTTTCTCCCAGAAACCTGCCTGATTCTATATCTGAAACCTGGGCGTTTATCCAGTAATTATTGTCAGAATAATTCTGGAACGCGTTTACCTGGACTGTAAAGCCATTTTGGGCGATATAGCCTGCATTGATGTTGCTGCGGTGAGTGTTAAATGATCCGAAAGAGTAGGACGCGTCCAGGTAGCTGACTGGTTGGGTGGCTGTGACTATATTTACAGCTCCACCCAAGGCGTCCGACCCAAGCCAGATCGGTACGACTCCCTTGTAGATTTCGATGCGATCAGCCAGATTGATCGGAATATTATTAAGCTGAAAAGAAGAGCCGAAGTTATCCATGGGGATACCATCGATAAAGAATTTGACCTGCCGCCCGGTAAACCCGTTCAGAGAAAAGGACATTCTGGAGCCCAGGCCACCATCTTCCCGGATCCGTACACCGGAGACTCTGTCCAGCGCGTGACTGAGGTCCAGCGTGCTGTTGTGTAGCTTGCGCGCGTCTACCGCTGTTACATTGTACGCCTGTAGCTGTACTTCTTTCGTTTCTGAGCGTCCGTATACGGATATGGACTCCATTTCCTGAGTTTCAAGCTTTAGCTTGAAGTTTTGTATGCTGGTTTCCCCGTTTTTCAGTACGATTTTCCTTTCCTGACCCGCGTAGCCTAATCCGTAAAGTACTATGGTATATTCGCCTTTATTAATATGGTCTAATTTATAATAACCTTTTTCGTCTGTATACATTCCTTTGGAAGTACCCTTGAGCGATACTGATATTCCCTCAATCGGCTCCCCGCTTTCCGCGCGGATATATCCAGATATGGAGCATAAGTCGTCGTTCTGGGCTAATAAGAAGAGTGGAAGCAGGTAAAGTGAAAGGAATAATCGTTTACCCAATGATAGGTATTTCATGACTTGATTATGGAGTTTATACGTGACGTTATAGTTTATGTATATATATTATGACGCAATTTAGATTTAATACAAATAAAACAAAATAAGTCGAAATACTTTTTTTATAAATATTTTCAGCCGTACCACATAGGTCTTATGTATAAGATCTTTGACTTTTGGGAGATCTTTATGGGATGCTTTGGAAGAAGGAATTCTATCGCTTCCTGACCCGGTCGCGGATCAGGAAGCGATCTTCTTTGTTTATAACGCGCCTGTCATAATCAATCGCGTGGTTATGAACCTGGGTTAAGAAAAAATATTGTTAATTCGGCGCTGATGGCGTCTAACTGGAGTTTTGAGGCTTCTCCGAATCCCGCGCGTAGTGAATTTTCGATAAGGTTTCCTGAAGATGGATGGTTATGCTTGTATCCCACTTCCGGTATATCGACACTGGAGCTTAGGCTCAATCCGGGTACGGGTATCCGCGGAATTTGAAAATGACTTATACGCTTATGGGATGGAAAAGTATTCAGGTAGAGGAAGGATCGTCTTAGTGAAATAATGTATTTTCGCGCTTATGAAAGTCGAACTTCGTAAGCATACGCTGATCTTTAAATTTGACGCTGGTACCTCACGGGGAGTCCTTAAAACCCGAGATGTATGGTACATTTTTTTACAAGATGAAAATACGCCTTCCTTGACCGGAATAGGGGAGATCGCTCCTCTCAAAGGTCTGAGTCACGACGATCGCCCGGATTTTGAGACGACTCTAGCCCGAGTATGTGAGCGCTTGCGGTCATTGGATGGGAGTTCATTATGGAAAATGAATATCGCGGAGGCGTTGGATATCGTTGATTTTCCCTCTATCGTGTTCGGAATTGAAACCGCGTTGAGCGATCTGATCCATGGAGGGAGAAGAAAAATGATGCCGGAAAGTGACTTTTTTGATGGACGACGAGCTATACCGATCAATGGACTAATCTGGATGGGTGACCGGGAATTTATGCGGGAGCAGATTGAACGCAAGCTGGCGGAAGGCTACACTTGTCTGAAAATGAAGATTGGGGCGCTGGATTTTGATACGGAGCTCTCACTGATTGAGATGGTTCGTAAGGAGTATAGCGCCGAACAGATCGTATTGCGTCTCGACGCCAATGGCGCTTTTGATAAGAACAACGCTATGGAAGTATTGGGACGCTTATCCGGGTATGCTATTCATTCGATTGAGCAACCGATCCGGCAAGGGAGGACTGAACTGATGGCGTACCTGTGCCGGCACTCGCCTATTCCTGTGGCCTTGGATGAAGAACTCATCGGCGTGTACGACTTTGGTGAAAAGAAACGCCTGCTCGAAGCTTGCCGTCCTCCTTATATTATTTTGAAACCTTCTCTTTTGGGCGGGTTCCGGGCCTGCGACGAATGGATCGATCTGGCCATATCGCTGGGTATCGGCTGGTGGATTACCTCCGCGCTGGAGTCCAATATCGGTCTCAACGCGATCGCTCAGTATACGGCGTCTAAAACGGACAGCCTTGTCCCGCAGGGACTCGGAACCGGACAGTTGTATACGAACAATATATCATCGCCTTTGGAGATAGACAAGGGAAGCTTGCGTTATAATAAATCGTCGCTTTGGGGAGATGTAACAGAGAAAAAGCAATGAAGCTATTCGTTTATTTCCAGGTGATAGACGCTTAATGGCGGCAAAGTAAGGAAGCGGTTATTTTCTAGTCTCGCGTTTCTGATCATATGGAGATTTGGACTTGAAGAGTCGAAACCAAAAATTCTTACTTTGGATGTATTACTCGGTATATTCGTCCCGATATCAAAGGTGACATATTGGTCGTAGTTCTTGTTCAGAAGTATAATATGTATTGTTTTCTTTTTCTTCTTTACGGTTTGTGACGCGTATGCGGAAGTATTGACCGGATCGGTATTGGTTACTTTAATGCCGGTACTCCCGAAGGTTGAGTTAGCTCCGTCATAGTTGCGATATAGTTTGAACGCGGAGGCAATATAGCCATCAATGGTACCCCATAGATTGGCCATGTATATTCCGTGCGTACCCCAGATACCCAGCACATCGGCTTGGGTGATTCCACCAGACACATCGTTTGATCCGCCATATTCGTATTCGCTGACAGAGAGCTTGGTGCCGGGATAATAATCGTTTATTTCTTTCTTTAGCCAGGGAAGCAGTGTAAAGGGAGCGTAATGTTTGGCTATATAGCTGTCTTCCCTGTAGGTGCTATCCCATAAGGTACGGGGAGCCTGCATGCGGGCTTCAGCCAGTGGTCGTTCCTGTATACTATGGTTGATGATGCGCTCTTTATAGTCTCCGGCAAGCGTACCTGTAGCTTCCGGATACCAGTGTACATCCAGCACATCCAGCAGGCGCAGCCCCAGGCTGTCTTCCGCTTTTTTCATTCCGGCCAGATAAGCCTGAATAAAATTGGTATAGCCCCGATCATAAAACAATCCCCAGTCATAGGCGGAATGCAGATTCCGGTAAGCTTCAAATCCATAGAGAGAGGGACCGAAGACCTCGGCTTCCCTGTCAACGGATTTGATAGCGTGAGCGGTGTTTACGGACAGGTCTATCAGCTCTTGACATTGTACTGGCTTATAGCGGGCATAGGGAACGAGTAGAGACCATAGCTCTGTTTCATTGTCAAGGGCATAGCCCCTAATGCCGGTCGGGGATGTGGACTTTCCGTAGCGCTGCTTCAGGAAGTGAATAAATTCGTCCGTATAGACAAAGCGGTCACTCAGATCCGGCTTGTCCTTCATCTTGCCCGGGTGGAAATTTCTGACAGCGACCCAGCGCTGAGAGGGGGCGCTTTCATTTTTAGACACGGAACCATATTTGTCCGCTGCTACATATCCGAGCATAGGTACCGTGATCAGCGAATAGGCTCCCGCCGATAAGGATGAGTCATGGAAGGTACGTATTACGCGCGCTGGTTCCTTGCGTTCAAACGGGTCTATCCCGAGTTCGTGCGCGAAGTAATCATCGCTTACATGCGCCCAACTGGTACCGGCGTTGGAAGCATTGGTTTCCCAGTTGTAAGTAGACATTCTCGTGCCGCCCAGACGCTGGGAAGTAATGTTCAGCTCCTGATAGTCCGCCTGATAATTGTTGCTATAGATATAAGGACTGATCTGGAAGGTGCTGCCGGGATCTCTATGGCTGACGTTTACACGAAGGGTAGCCTGGGCATTGGTTGCACGACTACATATAAGCAGCGTAAGACTTCCCCAAAGGGAAAGTCTTGCGCAATAAACAGGTTAACCAGATTGTAAATCCTTCAATATAGTGTATTACTCCAGAGTAACTAGTGTTTTTTTAGTTCAGCGATTTCCTCCTGTAGAAGATTAATTTTCTTGTTCTGCTCTATAAGATACAGGGTAAGCTCTTCAATTTTCTTAAGTAATATGGCATTCATATCACCTATATTGAGGCCTGCTTCTTTTACCTCCATAGCGGAGGGAACTTCCGGAAGGTGTTTGTTGGATTGTACAAAATGTTCTACCTCTTCAAGTGAAGCCAGCGGATAATCTTTTTCGAAAACGTAGTCAGGCCAGGTTGCAGAGGTGTTTTCCACGATGATTTCCTTAGCGCCTATTTTTCCGTTGACCGCCAGCTTGTAGCCATTGGGATTATTTAGGGTATTAGTTCCAATTCCAATATTCTGGGTGACCCGATTAAAAAATATAATATCACCCATGTCGGAAGTTATTTTTAGAAGATTGTTAGCGGCGTTAT
>JAEWAY010000008.1 GCA_023391415.1 Bacteroidota bacterium
CTTACGCGCCTGCGCAATGGCTGCGTCTGGCGCCAGATACCGGCCTCCATCGGAGAAACTGTCCGAGGTTATGTTGACGATGCCGAAAATGATGAGCGATTTATTCATGGGGGCTTCTATAATAATACCTAAAATCCGCAGGTAGTTAATTAGGATGTTTAAAGATTCTGATTATCCGTTTATGCACCTGTTATATTCGCAATTACTAGTCTGTCAAAGAGTTTGTCTCCAAAATACCGTCTGTTTAATTTGTAAATAAACTCGTTGAGATACAACTGTAAGTATTTCCTTTTGATTTTATGGTAGTTGCCCAGCAATGTCCGTTTTGCATTACTGATTGCGATATGCACCCATTTGAGTGTTTCCTTGGTGGTTTTGGCGTCTGATTTCTCGGTGACGTGCAATTCCACCAGATCGGAGATGTCAACGTAAGAAGTGCTTTTGTCCGAAAATACGATGGCATCATCCTCCATGCAGTCCCTGACCACGCCGTTGATTCCTTCACTTTGATGGCTATCCAGTACCCTGGCCTTGAAATAACGCACATGCTTCTCCTTTTTGCCCGTTTCGATATCTTCCAACGGGGTGCTTTCGGCCATCACCGCAACGTTCTGCTTTCCCTCGGCTCCCCGGCCACGTGTACCCTTGCCTCGCTCGATTTCCTTACTGGCCACCGAAAAGTAACCCTCATCCAGTTCTATCATCCCTTCCAGTGTATACCTTGCATCCCGGTTGCCCATCGCCCTGCGGAGTTTGTGTACCATCGCCCATACCGGTTCGTAACGCTTCAATCCTAATTGCTTCTGGAGTTCGTTGGTGGAGAATCCCTTTTTTGTGCAACTCATCAGGAACATCGTTTTGTACCACACCAGAAACGGCAGCTTGGAGCTCTCCATGATCGTACCGCTGCGCAACGAGGTGCGGAAACGGCAACCTTTGCATTCATAACTCCATTTACCCTGTAACCAATAATGGGAAGTGCCCCCGCATCGCTTGCAGACAACCCCTTCCTTATCACGCTGCTCCTTGAAATGCAAACGACAATCTTCCTCCGAACCGAAATGAGCCGTAAAACTGAATATGTTCATAATCCCTGCTTTTTGAGCGCTAATATACTAAAAATATTAGGTGTGTTTGCGGAGAATCAGATAATAATAATAATAATAATAGAAAGCACTCTCCGCAAAACTCTTTTCTTTCAATATTAAACCTTTTTTATCCGTCAGTACTAAAACCTTTTCGCTATTCGCACTTCCAACTATCCAGTACCCTTCCGGAGTTTCACCAATTCCATTTATATTAAAAGCAAATGTCAATGTATCTGTTCCATTAACGTTTTCATCATATAACTCCACAGTATTATACTGTATTCTATAGAATCCTGATTCTCCCAACCTACTCAAACCAAATGGTACGAGAACAAGCTTACCATGTTTATTTACAAATATGCCAGATCCCTCAGTTTTAAGCTCTATATCACTCCTATAGCCAAAACGATCATAATGCCAAATTTTATTCACAAAACCACTATAATCAGTATTGTATGTAAAAACACCTCCCTGATTATCACTTAATGCTATGGGCATATAATCACTCTCATACCTCACCCAACTCTGTCCGGATGATATCAGAGAAAACAACAAAAAAAACAATATGGCTATGTAACGCACGAACAATCTATCTTTAATATAATAAAAAGCATTTTAACTACTTCAACACCGTCACCGTCGTCCGGCGGTTCAGTTGCCGTCCTTCCTCCGTCTCATTGGTAGCGATCGGCTGACTTTCGCCAAACCCTTTCGTCTCCAACCTGTCCGCTTTTATTCCTTTTTCTATCAGATAATAGTATACCGCGTCGGCTCTCCTGGCAGATAGTTTGTCGTTGTACTCTTCGTCTCCGTCCGAGTCCGTATGTCCGGCGATTTCCAGACGAATTTTTGGATGGTCTGTCAGGAATTTGTGCAAACGCTCCAATTCGATTTCAGACTCCCTGCGCAAAGTCGCCTTGTCAAAATCGAAGAAAATATTGCGCAGCGTAATGGACGCTCCCTGGCTTACCGCTTCCAGACATATTTCCTCTTCTATCTCCGTGTAGGTATCCAATTGAGGAATATCGATATTTTTAGAATAAAACGCGTACATAGGCGCCTCGACCGCGATGTTGTAATTTCGTCCCTCGGGCAGAATTACCGTATACTTTCCGGTAGTCTTATTGGGAGCATATACCCCGATCACCGCTTTGGTCGCGTTGTCCGATATGGTAATGGTCGCGGGTACGGTCTGCTTCGTAGCGCAATCGTGCACGCTTCCCTTCCACACCACCAGGGAAGATCGCTTTACTTCCCGCTCAAGCATATAAATATCCTTATCACCCTTTCCTCCCGGACGAATGGAAGAAAAATAAGCCCTGCTATTGTCCGGAGACCACGCGAAGTTAAAATCGTCATCCGCGGTATTGACCGGAAAACCGATATTTTCCGCGTCGGATAGAATCTCGCCGTTTTCCATATTGATCTGTACCGAAAATATGTCGAAGCCCCCCATCGAACGATGTCCTCTGGAACTAAAATATAAAGTCTGGCCATCCGCGTGTATAAAAGGAGCGATCTCGTCACCCGGAGTATTTACCTGAGGCCCCAGAAGAATCGCGGGACCAAAAGCCCCATCCTCCCCTCTCTTGGACATATAGATGTCCGTTCCTCCCATTCCTCCCTTACGATTGCTGGAAAAAAACAATACGTTATTGTTCGTGGAAAGGCTCGCGCTGGACTCCCAATAGGGAGAATTGATATTTTTTCCCAGATCTTTCGGATTGGACCAGTCCTTGCCATCCAGCGTACTTATATATATGTCCCCGCCGTTGGACGACGCGTTATAGATAAGCATCTGCTGCCCATCCGCCGATAGTCCGATACAGGCGTCATGATTTTCGGAATTGATCCTGTTTCCGATACTCACCGCCGGAGACCAGTCGCCCAGACTGTCTTTTTCAGAGACATAGATATCTTCGTAGTATAAGAGATCCCTGGGATCGAGCTTCTTTCCTCTGGTATCCGGACGACGGGAAGTAAACGCGATAAACGTCTCATCCGCCGAGATAACCGGATTATATTCCGGGAACTCCGAGTTCACCTCATCTCCCATAGGATTGATTTCTATTTCCACAGGAGTTTCCATTAATTTCAGCCCGTTGAGACAATAAGTGATATATACGTCCGCCTCCGCTTTCTTTACCCTCTGCCCTTCATTGAGCCTGTTCTTATATTCCTCAAAAAAGCCATGCGCTTTTTCAAAGTCATGTTTTAAATGAAAAGCGCGTCCGAGATAATAGTCGACTTCCGGTATATCGATCCTGAACAACTTGGCGTGGGACAGGTATTCTACAGCCTTATCCGGGTTTCGAAGATTGAGATAGGTAACCCCGATATAGTAGTTTAGATCCGGATAATTGGAAACCCCCACTTTCAAAAACTCGTTTAAAGCTTCGGGATAACGTTCCTTTACAAAAAGGTCCAGTCCGGTATTAAACTGTTTCCTGGAAGACTTGGGAAGTTCCTGAGCCTGCGCCGCGCCCGTCATGCAGACGATCGCTATCAAGAAAATCTTTTTAAACATAAAATATGCGACAAATAATCGTGTGAAGAATTTGAAGTTAAAATAAGTACCATTTTTTTAATTGTACAATTATTAAGTGGTCTTATTATTTTAATTTATTAATTTCGCCCTTGGATCTTTGTCACATATACTAAGAGAGTTATCAGATAGCGCTGTTTACTCCTCGGAGTGACGATCGTAGCATAGCGCGTCCGGAACTGGATAGTCTAAACCGAACTTTAAAAAGTTACATATACTAAGAAATGAGGTATTAAAAAAACAGGCGGTTTTTTAGTCCTTATTTCACTCCTAAAACATCTATGAAAGTTACATTCCTAAAACTTCTGCTGCCAGCATTCACCATTTTCAACCTTTTCGCGGGTGGAGCCAACGCGACATTCGTGCCCGGAGACCAGCATATCGCGAAAGTGAACTGCGCCCTGGGAGGGTCTGTTGAAGAAAAAAACGCCAGTTGTCTGGGCAATGATGGAGAAATACGCGTTGACGCTCCGTCGGGAGCCAGTGAATACGAGTTTTCCATTACCGGATATCCATGGCAGGCGTCTCCGACCTTCAGCGGCCTTGCTCCAGGTCAATACGAAGTCAGCATAAGAGACAAGGATCAGACGGAATGTTCCGATATTCTCCAGACCGTTATAATTCTTCCCTATACACCTCTCCATAGCGCGATTTCATCCGAGCACATCAATTGCAATCCAGGATTTAAAGGAAAAATTGAATTCGTAAACCCGACGGGAGGAAGCGGAAGCTACGCGTTTACCGTCGACGCCGCGGCCAACGACTGGACCTATGACAATGCCATCGACATCACTATAGCGGATGTCTATACGCCTGTAATGCGGGACAACCTTTTTCCCCATTGCGAAAAATCCTTTCCGGCTGTTTCCATCGCGGCGCCAGCCGTCTTGTCCGCGACCGTTACCCATACGGACGCTACCTGCTTTGGCGCGAATACCGGCAGCATAACCATTCATTCCTCATCCGGAGGGACCAACTCGTTTCAATATTCCATAGACGGAGGAACTTCGTGGCAAGGCCCCGGCGATATCAGTTATACCTATTCCAACATCGGCAAAGGCGTATACAATGTTCAAATCAGGGACAATTCGATCAACAGTTGCATAGTGACCTTAAACAGCAACCTCGTAGTAAATGAGCCCGGCGAAATCACAGTAGGCGTTGTCTATACCGACACGATCAACTGTTATGGGCTACCGGAAGGCCAGATTGAATTTGTCAGCGCCGCGGGAGGCTCCGGAGCATACGAATACGCTATAGGAAATCAATCTAACTGGAGCGCTTCCCCCGTTTTTTCCAATCTCGCAGCCCAGAACTACAGATTGTATATCCGGGACGCGAACGCGAAGGCCTGTATAAAAGAACTGCCCAGGGTAACCATCGCGCAACGCGAGCCACTGAGCGCCGCCCACGCCTCCAAAGTCAATAGCTGCTTTGGTCTTCAGGACGGTGAAATCGAGTTTGTATCTCCGGCGGGAGGAAGCGGCGACTATAGTTTTGGCATCGACGCCGGAAGCGGCGTTGTCTGGCAATCCGCCCCCAACTCCCGATTTGCCAATCTGCAAGCGGGTAGCTACGCCCTTTTCATAAGAGACGACGTTTATCCCTATTGCGTGGAAGAGATCGCGGACGCTCTTCATATTACGGAACCCGACGACCTTGACGCGGATGTAGAGTTCGCCGACGCGATATGTCATAATACCGCCACCGGATACATCCGAATCATTAACCCGACAGGTCGTTCACACGCGAGCAACTACATGTATAGCATCGATGGAGGCAGCAAGTGGTTTCTATCCGGGAATTTTTCAAATCTGGCGAGCGGTCAGAACTATACCGTCATGATCAGAGACGCTTTTACCGAATCATGCCAGAAAACCCTTGAAACATCCATTACTCTTTCTCAGCCCGATCAAATTACGGCGGACATCACCGGCGCCGACGCGGATTGCCATGGCGCCCCCACCGGGATTATCAACTTCCAGAATGTACGCGGGGGAAGCGGGGCGTACGAGTTCAGCGTTAACGACCTGACATGGCAATCAGATTCTTCCTTTAATCAGGTTTTGGCGGGAGTTTATCCCCTATTGATAAGAGACTCGGCGCATCCGCTCTGCAAAGCGTACATCAATCCCGCTTACCGGATCGACCAGCCCGGAAAAATGCAGGCGCTTCTGTCCAATACCAACGTAAACTGTCATGGAGACTCCACCGGCTACATTGAGTTTTCCAATCCGACGGGTGGAAGCGGAACTTATTCTTATTCCATTACAGGCGGTCAGAATAACGACTGGAGTACCAATACCCAATACTTCAATCTGCCCGCCGGCAAATACCACGTCATGGTAAGAGACGACCATTGCGCTTCCAGCCTGGATACCAACCTGCTGATTACACAGCCGGGCAAGCTAAACGCTCTCATTACGAAAGAAGACGTACTTTGTCATGGCGACACCGATGGAAGTATCACCATCTCTCAGCCCAGCGGAGGCAGAGGTACTTACCAATACTCCTATGACGGCGGACAAAGCTGGATGTCTCCAAACGCCAGCCTGACGATCACTCAAACAGACCTCGCTCCGGGCGACTACGACTTATGGATCCGGGACGCGAATGTTACGACCTGTAAGGTAAATCTGGATTCCGCCTTTCCGGTTACCCAGCCGGATCCTCTCATGGTGACCAAGATCGACAGCAGCGATATTACCTGCGCGAACGCGACTGACGGAAGCATTCAATTTACAGGACCTCGAGGAGGATCCGGTCAATATGAATTTTCAATAAACAATGGCGGCGACTGGAGCGAGGACTCCCTATTTACGGACCTCGCTCCCGGAGACTATCAATTAGTCATAAGAGATTTGCTCGCGAACTATTGCGTGCTCCACGTAGGTTCCATCAGATTAAGCGAACCTGATCCGTTACAAGCTTCTATTGAAACGGATACCATTACATGCCATGAAGCCAATGATGGCGCCATTCGCTTTGTCAACGCCATGTCCGGCGGCTGGGGAGTGTGGGAATTGTCCATTGACGATGGGACTACCTGGCACGACTACACCCATACAGAGTTTACCGATCTCGCGCCCGGCGATTATACCGTTTTAATTCGCGACAAAGACCATCCGCATTGTTCCGCGGAGATAGCCAGCCTCTCTCTGGTCGAACCTCCCAAACCAGACGCGGAAGTCATCTACACGCATATTGACTGCTATGGAGCCGCGAACGGGAGCGTTGAGTTTAGCGATCTGTCCTCCGCGACCATCGATTATGAGTTTTCCGTGGACAATGGACTGAACTGGCAGACAAATCCGATATTCAGCGGGCTCGACAAAGGTTCCTATACGCCTCAAATGCGCCACGCGAATAATGACCATTGCAAAGTCGACTTTGATCCCCTTACCATAAACGAGCCCGCGCAAATCAGCGCGACCGTCACTCCGACTCATGTAAGCTGTTTCGGAGCAAGCGATGGACTCGTCACCATACACCCGCTGGACGACTCTAAAAGCTATCGCTACCATATTACCGACGACAATCTCAATACCAGCGAATCCTCCTTTAACGTCTTCGACAATCTAAAGGCGGGAACATACACGATCCGGATAGCGGATCCAAGCGCGTCGTCTAGCTGTTTCAATACGATCGGGACCATACAAATCACCCAGCCGGATAAAATCGTCGTATCGGTTGACTCGAACGACGCTAATTGCCATGGCGCTTCAACCGGTTCCATTCATCTTTCAGCCTCCGGAGGCTCCAATACGTTTGAATACTTTGTCAGCGCTTTCGGATGGACGAGCGATCCGGATTTTCTCAATCTGCCGGCTGGCGCGTATACCGTTCAAGCCAGAGACGCGAACCTACATAGCTGCGAGTCCGACATCATGACCGCCACTATCCTCGAACCAGCGGACATCCAATACACCACAAACGTCACCGATGTCATATGCAATGGCGATTATACGGGGAAAATAGAAATCATCACCGATCCGGGGGATACAAGATCATTCTCCTTCTCCAAAGATGAAGGCGCGAGCTGGCAACCTGACGGTCTATTTGAAAACCTGCACGCCGGAACCTATACCATCCTGACACGGGACAACGCGCTTCCTTCATGCCTCAAATCCGTAACAGCTTCCATACAGCAGCCCGCGCCCATATCCTCCGATATTACTTCTACGGACATCACATGCTCCGGAACCAATAATGGAAGTATTCTCATTCGGAATATCAGCGGAGGGGCCGGAGACTATACCATTTCCATCAACAATGGACAGGACTGGTCCGACGATAGCAGCTATTATAATCTGGCTCCCGGCGATTACGAAGTAATCCTTCAGGACGCGGCGGGATGCCTCACCGCTCCGGAATCCGTAACGATTAAAAACGCGGACGCTATCATCGCTTCCGCGATTCCGACGGCCGCGACCTGCGTGACGAAAGCCAATGGCCAGATTCAACTGACAGCTCAGGGAGGAAGTGGCAATTATGAGTTCTCCATCCCCGGCGAAATCAACTGGACTTCCTCGCCATCGCTGACAGGACTTCCAGCCGGGAATTATCAGGTCCTCGTCCGCGACGCCATGGATCATAGTTGTGAATACGCGATCACGGATATCGAGATCCTTGAACCTTCCCCTATCGTATTTCAGGTTTCCGTCTTCGACGCCAATTGTTTCGGAACGAGCGACGGCAGTATCAGTATCGCCGCTTCCCCCGGGACTTCCAACGCGTATGTCTACTCCATCAACAATGGACAGGACTGGTTTCCCTCTTTCAAATTCGACAACCTGCCGGCCGGAACATACAGTGTACTGGTAGCCGAAGCCGCGGACGAGACCTGCCAGTCTTCCTCCGAAACCGTGACGGTCGGCCAGTCTCCGGATATTCAGGTCAGCCTGCTGAAAACAGATATTACCTGTAGTGGAGACGCCGACGGAAGCGTTACCATAAACCTCAATCAGCCTCCGGGCGACAACCGGACATTCGAATATTCTTTCGACCATGGACCCTACTCTGAAACCACTTCCACTTTCAGCGGCTTATCCGCCGGCACCTATACGATAAGTGTTCGCGACGTCAACCTTCCTACCTGCGAAAAGGAACAAACAGCGACGATCAACGAACCGGAGGCTCTGGAAGGAGAGTACACGGTAGCGCATGTAGGCTGCAATAGCCAGAATGACGGCTCTATCATATTCTTCAATGTTAAAGGCGGTACCGGTACAATATACACATCCATCGACAACGCCAGTCAGCCGACCGCGGCGCTCGAGCACAGCAACCTAGCCGCGGGATCGTATATCCTGAGTCTCCATGACGATCTGGGATGCTCGGTCCTGCTGGGCAATGAAACCATCAACGAAGGAGAGCACCTTGCCGGAAACGCGACGCGTACCAACGTGAGTTGTCCCAACGCGTCCGACGCCACCATAAGTGTAAACGTCATGGGTGGAAGCGGACTGTATGAATATTCTATCGATGGAATAAACTGGACGGATATCAATCCCATCGAAAATTTATCCTCAGGCGTCTATACAGTCCTGGCCCGCGACCAATCCAGTCACGCGTGCCAGTTAAACCTTGGATCATTGACTATAAGCGAACCGGCTCCTGTTTCAGCCACGATCAATCATACAAGCCCCAACTGCGCGGGCACACTCAAAGGCAATATTATCCTCACGGATGTGACTGGCGGCAGTGGCGATTATGAATACTCGTTCGACGACCAGAGTACCTGGCAAGATCTTCCCGCTATAAGCGATCTTGAAGCCGGCGTGTACAAAATAGCGATCAGGGACGCCGAAACTCCGGGTTGTATTGTGGATCTTGGAGAAGTAACCATCCTCGGATCGGAACTCCAGATTGATGGAGTACAAATCATTGAAGCTTCCTGCTTTGGCTCCAATGACGCTTCTTTCGAAGTCCTTAATCCAAGAGGAGGCGAAAGCGAGAATTATGAATTCAGTGTCAATGGGGGGCAGAGCTGGCAAGCCTCTCCCCTGTTTACTGATCTTTACGCGAATGAGTACAATCTGAGCATACGTAACTCCGACGCGCCGCAATGCGCCAAGATATTGCCTAAAGTAGAGGTAAAGGAAAGGGAGGAACTAGCCGCGGTTGTATATGAAGATCCCAACCTCTGTATCAACAGCCACGCGATTCTGATCGAAGAGGCTCAAGGGGGCAGTGGCGCTTATGAATATTCGATTGACAATGTAAACTGGATCAGTGAGCCCACCTTTACAGAACTGGGGAATGGCCCTTATCTGGTCATGATGCGCGACGCGAACGCGCCCTCCTGTATAATGCAATTGACCCAGGGCATTACATTCGTTCGTCCACCGGTTACTACCGGATATCTCTATTCGACCTCCGCTTCCGGTTGCCTTGGAAACGCCGATGGTACCGTCATGGTAATGGGTGATGGTGGCTATGGCAATTATCAGTACGCGATTTCCAATGGCGAATCCTGGTCGGAATGGTCCGCTCCTTACTTTAACCCTACAGAGCCTCATTATTTTAACAATCTAAGCGCCGGTATATATCAAGTAAAGATCAAGGACCCCCAATTGGGCTGTGAAACCATTCTGGATGAAACGATCGAGGTAACGCATCCGAACCCGAAAGACCCCGCCAAAATCACTGAACATCTTGACGAACAACTTCAATTCTGTATCAGTGAATATAGTGTACGCTTTGGAATAAAGGCCGAAGACGCGGTAAGCTATCACTGGTTTGTCAATGGCGCGGCTATTCAGGATGGAGGCGTCTATAGCGGAAGCGCTACCGCGAACTTAACAATCCAGCCATTTTCCGAAGAGCTTGACGGGAATATCTATACCGTAGAAGTAAGAGGCTCCTGCGCGCCTTACAGCGTATCCGAAGGAGTCATGAAAGTCTTTGGCCAGGTAACTCCGTTGACGTCCGACCCGAGAGAGTCTTGTCCCGGAAGAGACTTGGCTCCAATCAGCGTACGCGGCTACGGTTCGGCTACCATATTGCATTGGGAGACAAGATCGCCGGAAGATACGGACTGGACGCTTGTACCCGGCTCCGAACAAAAGGACACCATCTATCCGATACACCAATCCGGAGAATATCTGTACAGAGCGTATGTGCAAAATGGCGTTTGCGCTCCCATCTATTCCTCCAACTACACCAGTTACAACCTCCTTCCGGCTCCTTCCGCTTCCGCCGGCGACAACCTGTCACTGGCGAAAGGCAAATCAGCGGAACTCGGCGCCAATGGAGGTGCTCGATACGAATGGGACTGGGATATGACCTTGTCCGATACCTCCATAGCCAATCCGATGGTCAATCCGGAAGTTACCACGACCTATTACGTAACCATCACCAACGAGCATGGATGTACATTGTATGACAGCGTACTCGTAGAAGTATATGAGGACAACGAGCTTTATATACCGAATACGTTTACGCCAAACAACGACGGCGCCAACGACACCTGGGTGATCCGGGCTCTTGACCAATATCCGGACGCGTCTATGGAAATATACAACCGCTGGGGAATGCTTCTATACAGACAGACAGGCGGCGTGACTCCCTGGAATGGTACCGCGAATGGAAAAGAACTGCCGACAGGAACCTACTTTTATGTTTTAAAACTATCACCAGATTCGGAAACACTATCTGGTTCAGTAAGTATTGTGAGATAATTGAATATGACGAGATTATTATTTTTCATTCTGGCGCTGCTTTTCCCCATATTGGGATTTGGCCAGCAAATTCCAATGTATTCTCAATATATCTGGAACGCTTATTTGATCAACCCCGCGATTGGCGGAGCCGAAAACTTCATGGAAGTAAAGGCGGGCTATCGAAGCCAGTGGGTTGGTATGGAAGGTTCCCCTTCTACGCTGTTTATTACAGCCAATGGACAGCTTGGGAAAAAAGTGCTCAATCGGGAAGACAAGGATATTGTAAACCGCGAAGCCGCCGGCAATGACCAGGAGCCTTCCGGTCTCGCCCGGGTATTCAGATATTCCAAACCTTCGTATCCCAACCTGCCTCAAAACTACAAGGTAAGGCCGCACCACGGAGTGGGCATGCAGATAATGGGCGATCAGATCGGCCCCTTTTCCACTATAGGCGTCTATGGCAACTACGCGTACCACGTACCACTTACCAGCAAGATGTACGCTTCATTGGGAGCTTTTGTCGGGGCGAAACAATACAAAATGAATGTAAGCAAAGTCCGACTTGACAATCAGGATGATATCGCGATAGGAACTCAAGGCAACCTGTATGGACTATTTCCTGACGCCATGGTCGGATTTATGCTATACGCCGAAAAGTTTTATGTCGGCATATCCGCCAACCAGATTCTGTACTCCAATATCGGCCTTCGCAACAAGGCCAGGGAATATGTATCCGGTTCCGCTCAGCTTGAACCACATTACTTCCTGACAGGGGGATACCGTATTCGGTTAAATCGTGAATTGGCCTTTATTCCATCGACGCTTGTCCGATATTATCCGGGTACAAAATTATCGGCTGACTTCACCGGCAAAATAAACTATATGGATCTGCTCTGGGCGGGAGTTTCCTACAGAGCCGCCGAAGCCTTCGTTTTTCTCGTCGGCTTTTCATATGCCAATAAGGTCGATTTCGGATACTCCTACGACCTGTCGGCGTCCAGCAGAAACAAGTATGTACGCCTGGTTTCACATGAAATCATGGTCGGATTCCGCATGATCAACAATACAAGTATAGGCAGACCGAGTTATGTCTGGTAATCTACTCCTTCCTTCCAGGAGATGGAGCTTTTTAAAAGGGGTTCGCTTTGATTAAAGCGAACCCCTTTTAAAAGCCCTATCCCGCGTCCATCTTTATAACCAGACACGACAAAGGCCCGATAATCAGAAAAGCGCTCCATTTCTTTCCAGCTTGAAGAAAACCTGTTTATCCTGTAGTCTTTCCGCGTAAGCGTAAAGACTACAGGATAAATATTATACAGTCGTTTCCTCTTTCATTACAAATTCTTCGAGATCAACCTCCTCTTGTCTGTAATACTTATCAAAGATCATACAGGCGACCAGGTCTCCTACTACATTCACAGAAGTACGGAACATTCCCAGCAGACGGTCTACCCCGATAATCAACGCGATCGCCGTAACAGGAATACCGATGCTTCCCAGTACGGAACCAAGAACGATGACGCCTGCTCCAGGCGCCGAAGGAGTCCCTATGGAAGCGGCTATCGTGGTAACTATAACCAGGACAATACTCATCAGATCAAGGTCAAGACCGTATACCTGGGCAAGAAAGATCGTGGCGATCGCCTGAAAAACGGCTGTTCCGTCCATATTAAGGGAAGTGCCTACCGGAATAATAAAGCGGCTGACTGTTGGGCTAATCTTTAGTTTTTCTTCCGCTGTCTTGAGCGTAAGAGGCATTACCGCCGCGGAACTGGACATGGAAAAGGCGAGCAGCAGCAAATCTCTGGTAGCCGAATAAAACCGGGTAAGGTTAACCCTGGCGACGAAGACCAGCAGGATGTTGTAAAAAAAGACGACCATCAATAGTCCGGCGAGGACTGTAAAGACAAACATGGACAAGCCTATAATCGTCTCCATGCCTACTTTTGAGGTAACCTGGCACAATAAGCCGAACACGGCGACCGGAGCCAGCTTCATAGCCCAGCGGGTAACCGTCATGGTTATTTCCTGTACCGAAAACATCAGTTGCAAAATCGGAAGGGCTGTCTGCTCACTTACATTGACCAGCGCGACACCCATAATCAGGGCGAATATGGCGATGCTCAACATTTCGCCCGACACCATCGAAGCAAGAGGATTTTCCGGAAGCAGATTGGTGAGGATCGTCGGCAACTGCTTGAGACCAAATTCCGGTTTTTCCGGCATATTTTCCAGACTAAGCATTTCGCTGGCCAGAATATTCCCTTCTTCAATATAGTTTCCGGGTTTTAACAGAAAAGCGACTACTACGGCGATCGATAAAGTAACAACGGAGGTCATCAGAAAATAGCCGATTACCCGGGGACCAGCCGTAAGCAGGTATTCCTTATTCTGTCCGCCCGCGATCCCCTGAATAATGGAGCTGAACATCAAAGGAATCATAATCATTTGAACGATACGGATAAACAGACTTCCAGGCAAGGCGATCCAATTGGTCAGCGTCTCGATAGCTTCTTTCGAAATCCAGTCGGGACTGGTACTGAGATACCCGCCCAGGACAACCCCAAGCAGCATACCAATTATCACCTGAAGCCATAAACGATTTTTGACCAGTCCATGAATCTGATCATACAGATCTTTGACTGGTCTAAGCTGGGAATCGGCATAATTTGACATAAGCTAACAATTCTTTACCTTATACAAACAAATAAGGCGATGGCTAATTCCAAAATAATTCTATTCATTTCTTTTTGCTACTTCTATCACTACTAAAACCATACCTGTCCATTACCATAAAAGTCCTCCGAGTTTCAATACTTGCGAAAAGGTAAACTGATCCGACGGGATTAGCGCCAACAGGGCGGTTAGGTTATTTAAATCCCCGCTTCACAAAGAAGCGAGGATTTACACAAGAACTCCAACTTATTAATTAAAATCAACTCGGCGGGATGTACAGCTAGCTAGCGCCTACTTTTCCCCCTTTCGCCTGGTTGACTACGTACGCTACCCTATTTTATTTCTTTTGAACCTTATAGGCGACCACTTTATTTCCAAAAAAAGTAGGAACCACCCAGAAATCGCCTTTCTCGACGTAGGTAAGATCGGCGGCGTTGATATTGGCCGATCTGGTATCAAGCACTTTCCAGCTTTCACCTTTAGCGTTCAGATAATAAACTTCTCCTTCCCAGTTGGAAGCGAGGTACACGCCTTTGGAATCCGTAGCGATACCATCTACTTTAGGAATTTCTTTTGTCCATAACTCCGCTTTTTTGTTTCGCGGATTCACCGTATAGATTTTTCCCTGATTCATATTAGCGACTAGAACTCTGTCTTTTTCCGCCAAAAGACCATTGGGCATATCCAATAAGGCTCCCTCCAGCCATACTTCCATCTTACCATCCTTGAGCCGGTATACTTTGTTGTCAAAGCTGTCGCTTACATAGACAACCCCATCTCCGCTTACCGTGACATCGTTGAAAAACCTCGCCCCCGCCGGCGCGTACTTTTTTACGATCATCGATGTTTCCAGGTCTATCTCCACCAACTCCGACAAATCGCCTACATAAAGCTTCCGACCATGTATGGCCATTCCCTTGGGATCATTCAGTCCGGTGATCCAATGCAGATTCTCAATGTCGCCGCTTAGTTTCAACAATGAAATAAAACCGTCTCCATCCGCTTCATTATCATGAATTTCATTCATGTTAGTGACCAGTAATAAATCATTTTGAGGATTATACAGTACCGATTCCGGAATTCTGAGAAGCGTATCCGATTCCCATAGCCGGGTCAATGAAACAGGAACCTGCGCGAACAACGGGCAAAACGCGGTATACGACAATACCGCCAAAAACATTTTTTTCATATTGGGTTAATTGGGTTAAAATCAACCAAACATACGTTTTTTTTAGAAAGTCCGGAATACATCGCGCGAAGTTTTTCCTGATCTTACTATCCTGTGGCGAATCCGGGCATATTTCATACATCTCTGATCCATACCGAAGAAATACCAATCACACAAGCGATATTCCCCGTTTCTTCCCTTTACTCCTCCATTCCTCTTTTGCGAACATCCGCTCCTTTTCTTATATTTCAATTATCTATGAGAATTTTCCCGCTCGTTTTTTTCCTATTCAACAGCTTTATACTCCAGGCCCAATCCGTCCGGGACACCCTGATAGACGTTACCTCCGATACCTGGTACAACTTCACTATCGGATCGTATTCCGGCATATCGGTTAAGCTAGACGACAGCGCTTTTTCAGATCAGCGACTGTTGATCGAAAATAGCTCTCCGATTACGCTTGAACAGGACCCCCACTCCGATGTCTCGGCCCCATTGATCTTCGCGTCGGACAGCAAACATATGGCTTTTTATTCCGGATCTTATAGTGGTCGGGTTACCTTTTATTTCCTTTCCATTGAGCGCGTACCGGAATATCAGCGGATAAGCCGGAGCGCCGCGACCGGAGACGATTGTCTTCCGGACATCATCCCTCCTTCCATATGGAGGTCCGGCTTATCCGTTCCTGATTATACCCCTTCAAGTACGCGTACGGAGCATATCATCGTGCATCATGCCGCTACCAGCAACCACGATCCGGATCCTTATCAGACAGTTCGCTCGATTTATGTGCAGCATACACAGATCAATGGCTGGAGCGACATAGGCTATAACTACCTGATCGGACGGGACGGCTCTATATTTCAAGGCCGAGACAGCAAGGGTCTGTTCGCGCCGGATTATACCATCGGCGCGCATATGTGCGGAAAAAACGCAGGTACGATGGGAATCTGCCTTCTGGGCAATTACGTGAACGAAGCTCCTACGGCCGCCGCGTTAAAATCGCTGGAACAACTTATCGCGTGGAAATGCGGCAAAGACAATATCGACATAACAGGAAGCAGTCTGCACGCCATCGGTCCTTCGGGAGAACCAGACCGCCATCTGGCTCATATAGCGGGACACCGGGAAGGTTGCCGCGCCGGATATACCGAGTGTCCTGGCGATGGCTTGTTCGCCATGCTGCCCAAAATACGCCTCCAAAGTGAAACACTTTTAAAAGACGCGTGTGTAAATATTCCTATTGATCCCGCGATTCCCGACGATTCACTACTTGCAAAACATCTTATCTTCCCCAACCCTTCCTCCGACTTTATCGAAACGAACTTTGCCTGGGATACGATGATGATCTATGATCTTAGCGGAAAACTATTCACGGTTCATACCAAGCAAATAGGGAAAATAGGAGTCCATCATTTGCAACCAGGCGTATACATATGCCAGTTTATCTACTCCGGTCGCGACAGATATCTGCGGCTGCTGGTAGGAAGTATCGCGCGCTAATCGGGCTTTTGTTCATACAGTTCCAAAGGAAGACCATCCGGATCCGCGAAAAAAGTAAAGCGCCGTCCGGTATATTCATCTGTCCGAGCCGGCTCTGTTTCTACTCCCTTGCTATTGAGATTAGCTACCGCCTTGTCCAGATCCTCTACCGCGAAAGCGAGATGACGCAGCCCGCATGCCTCCGGTCCGGAAGGACGACCCGGCGGATCGGGAAAAGAAAACAATTCCAGAATATATTGTCCGTTCAGCGCCAGATCCAGCTTGAATGAACGCCGCTGATTACGATATACTTCTCTGATAATTTCCAGACCAAGCAATTGGGTATAGAAGTATTTTGAACGCTGATAATCGCTGCAAATAATCGCGATATGATGAACGCGCTGAAGTTGGAGCATGAAAGTCTGCTATTTGATGAGACAACCTTTAAGATACTAAAAAAAGCCCGGAACTAAAAAGAGCTTCCTGGTTGGGGAAGCTCTTTTTAATATTATATTTTTGATATCTGATTTGCCATAAATTTCCACCACCTCCATGATCGTACCATTCCGAAAAAGATATTAAATAAAAAGGGAGTCCCCCCTTTCGGAAACTCCCTCATTGTAACACTCAAAACATAACACTACTCTACGATAAACTTTCGGGTTTCTCCCATTGAAGTCTTTAAGATGTACATGCCCTTGGCAAAGTTACCCAGCTCGATTTGATTTACATCCGCCGCGTTAAATACCTGCTGCCCGCTCAGGTTTTCGATCTCCACGGAGCTTGTTTCGCTGAGATACAGGATACCCTTGGCCGGGTTGGGATAAACAACGAATAAAGAAGCTTTCGCCTCACTACCGGCAACTACCGAAGTCACTACGTCACCGTTCAGCTCAAATACCGTAATGGTGCCACTGATCTCATTGGACACCAGCAGATAGTGACGACCATCGGGACTGTCTTCCGGGCTGACATAGACGACATACTCCGGACCATGATCTCCGGCATAAGCCGTGACACTACGGTTGTTTTTATAATCTACAAAGTATGGTCTGGCAGGATCTGTGACATTATACGCCATTACTCCTCCCATACGCTCCAGCCCGATAAAAGCGTATACATTCCCATTTATTTCGGCCACCGTAACCGCTTCCGGTTCACTACCTTTTGTATGACTTCTCCCTTTCAGCTTATTCGCTTCATGATCAGAATTGAAAATACTTCCGAATACCGGATCTCGCGCGATGATATAATCAAAATCGTCACCGCTGTCATACACCAGTGCACCCGTTTCAGCATTGAAAATAGAGAATGAGCGGGTTCCTACCGCGTACAGTTCGTCATAATCACCATCGCCGTCTGTATCACCATGCAGATTGGTAATCCGGAAATTGCCGATCGCGTGAGACTGCTGCAACATTGCCGCGTTGGGGAAACGCTCTGGATCAAGTTGTACATTGGCCACCGTAGTACGCTCATTAAGCCCTCCGTACTCTTTCTCATCTCCCTCGTTGGCCGTCACCAGATATGTAATACCGGCGATCGAATAGGAAGCGATCGCGTCAGGAATATAAAACCCTTTTACAGGCCAGTTCGCGATCAGAATTTCTCCGGAGTTGTTGCTCATATCCGCCGCGTTGCCATACAGACTATAATCCTTGGTCCCAAGAGGCCATACAGACGTTATTTCCAGCCTTTCCAGATCAATCTCCGCGATCGCGTTGTTTTCCTGTAATGTAACCCAGGCTTTTTTCGAATCAGCGGCTACTGTGATGTATTCAGGTTCCAGATCCCGCGCCAGGGTTGAGCTCGCTTTGGTTTTACGCACTCCCTGATTCACAAGAGACTCTTCTTCCGCGTTGAACGCCTCAAAAGACAACCGCGTCACCTTACTCTGATCAATGGAGACTAATCCGCCGGAAACATCAATCACGCTTACAGAACCTTCCGGATCTATCGCGTAATTGCCGCTAGGCTGACCTTCGTTGGCAGTAAGCACTTTCGTTCCATCCGGAGTAAAACATACCATATCAGGCAGAGCGCCTACCGTTACATGGGTTACATATGTTCCTTCCGTATCAAAGAATACGACCGAACCATTGTCTGTTTCCACACTCGCCGGAGCGCCTACCGCGACCATTCCGTTCTTAACCGCGATTCCTGTAATACCTCCGCCATAAGAGCTCATATCTACGGACTTGATGGTAACGGGACTTGCCGGAAGGGAAAAGTCTATGATATCAAAGCGATTCTGGATCGCGCTGGTCGCGAAGATACGTTTCGTTTGCGCGTCATAAGCGATCGCTTCTGTCGTGCTTCCGGTCATGGAAGGGTCAAAGCTGGTCACCAGATTCATGCTCAGCTCTTCCCTTGCTTCCGGAGCTTTACGATCATTGTCACGGATATAAACCGTAACGAAGTCAGCTCCTGTCACTGTCAATCCGGATGTGTTTTCCATAGCCAGCACAAAGTACTCATCATTTTCGGGTTCCGCGTCATCGGATACAGGAACCAGCACTTCGATTGTCTCCTCGCCGCGTCCGTCCAGCTCAATCGTTCTGTTCCGGAAGCTGAAATCATTCGCGGAAGCAGTTCCCCAGTTTTCTTTAAGCACCAGGTCAAAGGATACTACGGAAGGGTTCGTTACTTTCAAACGTATTTTAGCGGAGACTTCTCCCTCATTCACTACATAAAACGCTTTTTCAAACGTGATAGCAGTATTGTAGGTAAAGCTATAGACATATGCGTCTTCCATCGCGTTGCCGGAAGCGTCTTTAACCCCTTCTACGCAAAGCGTGTAATTTACCCCTGAAGCAAAAGCTCCGGAATACTGAAGCAAAAGCGTATCCGAAGCCCCATTGCCTTTACGGCTCACTGACTCAAGTCCTTCAATATTGGTAAAGTTGGTAATATCCGTAGCGGAAGTGTTATCCAGCGCTCTGTCAAATACCACTCTGATCGTAAACGCGTCCGCGATCTCAGCTTTCAGAACAATCGGCGCGTTTTTCAGGAATGCATACACCGGCCACTGCTGAGCTTCTGAACCAGCAGCCCGCGCGATCCAGTTGGCAGGATTCAGAATCGCCGTGCGCAATTCCTCCGCATTTGCGACGTTTTGCGGACCGGCATAGTACGCGTTGACAGACAAACCATCATTATTACCGGGAGCAGCGCTCAGACTAATGGCGCTCAGCCCTTCCTCAAGCGCTTCGGGCAAACGGGACGTACTGCCGCCTGAACAGGAAGGTTTGTCTTCTACCCAGGCGTTGGCACTCAAAGCCGTAATGTATGCCGGGTTGTCAGCAGAGCCGGTATATACCATGATCTGATCTCCGCTTGAACTTAGCCCAAACCCGGAGCCGGAAAGCGTCCCGACTGAAACCGAGGGACCATCATTAACCAGGGCAACAACGTCTCCGGCTTTAACTCCTTCCTGCGGTGCTGTCCATACCAGTCCTCCGGGACATTGCGTACCGGCATTGGTATATTTGGCATCGGTAAAAGTAATCATGGTACCAGGCAGAATATCCGTGAGGCTTATAAAAGCGAACTCATCTTCTCTGTCGGAATTATTCATCCTGTAGGCGACAATAAGCAGGTCTCCCGGCTGAAATACCGTCTGTACAGTGATTGTTGTAAAATATATCCCTTTCGCTTCTTCCAGTGTATTTCCGGACACATCTTCGATCATCCCGGCCTTGACGCCCAGATAGTAAATCTGTCCATGTGTAAGTTCACCTGTCGGCTCAATCAGCACTTCCTGCCCCATGATCGTTGCACTAAAAGCCACTTCTTCTCCGGTCGCATTGTTCTTTCGCAATTCAAAAGCAGTAGCAATATTCTCATTCGAGACTTCTACCGCACCGGATAAACGGATTGCTTCATTAAAAGCCACTTTCAGAGTCGCGTCTACAGGGATATTCAGCGCGTTGGCGACCGGCGCGAAAGTCGCGACCGGCGGATTGACATCGCCGGAAAGCGATACCGCGTCTACCGCGAAGTTATCAAAACGGTTGTTACCGCTTCCATTGCCCGCTACCTGTACAAATTCGATACGAATACGGAAATCAGGATTGTTTTCCGTCTCCGCTATACCAGAAAAATCCAATGTTTGCAACGTTGGCTCTTCCGCGATAACCAGGCTGTCAAACCGGTTGTAGGTAGCGCCGTCAAGACTATAATAGATGAGCTGCGCTCTCGCGGATTGAGCGGAGCGTCTGGTTACATAGGTAACTACAGGATTTTTGTATCCTGTTAGCGGCAGGTGAAAGGTAAGAGATGCGCCTACAGGATTATTGAACCGAAGATGCGTTTCCGCTTCTTCTCCCATACGGGCATTGAGCGTTCCGAAATCCTGGCCGGTATTGCCGGTACTTTCTACAGAAGAGGTTCCACCAATCCCATGTACCAGCGAAGCTCCCTGCACAGAGCTATGGGTTACGGTCAGGAGCTCTTCCCTATTTCCGGACTTATTAAAACTCCAGTAATGCACCAGTTCCTGCGCTGAAGCCATGCCACCGGCCAGCATCCAGATAAAGGTAGTCAAGAGATAATTCTTTTTCATCGACAATATGGTTTTTGTTCGACGCGAATATCTCCCGCGAGTATTACCTGGAGGTTATGAAACTATTTCATTGTGGTAATTTATAATGACGGAAACTCCCCACCATGTAACACAGGCATTAAAGTTCCCCTGTTAGAACTTGACGCGAATAATGCCGGAAGCCTTTCCGGGCGTGTGACCGTACAACAACACGTCGCGTCCGGTCATGCCCGCGTTATTCATAAACATGGGAACAGGCGTTGTTTTTGTAATTTTATCTTTGGATGAAAAAAGAACATCGGTACGAAGTTTCCCATCCGGCCCTATTGTAGCGAGCATTGTATTATATTCTCCCTTTCCCGGGTATTTGGCAACCTTATCGACCACATGTTGGTTATCGGAGTTCTTAACGTGATCATTGTATATTACATGCGCATTTTCTCCTACCAGAAAGGCTTGTATTCCAAAATGCAGATCCGGAAACTTCCCTTCGAGCGTCACATAATTGACTGTTTGGGAGCTTACTTCACCGGAATTAAAGGATGTGATAAACTCCGGAGTGGTCTGCCATTTGGCAATAGCCGACAAGGAACTTCCGGAACCGGAACGAGATACTCTGTCAATGTATACCGGACCACACTCCAGTAAGAGGATTGGAGAATCTTTGAGATCCATGGATTTTCGTCCATAGGTAAAACTGAGTTCAGAAACCGCTATCAGATCTTTTGCCGGAGTTTGCATCAGATTGCGGAGTCTGAGGAAAGGTACACCCTCGGCACCGTTTTTATTTCCCCGATAGTTGAACTCAGCCATTGTATGCTCATCCCATTTGTTTTTTTGAATGGTTGGAATCTCTTGCCCCGCGTCAAGCCAGAAATACAACATACCCTGAGTCAGGTATTCGTTATTTACAGCATACGCGTTAAACCGGTGATTTTTGGGAACAAACACGCTGTTTTCATCTGACATAAGCCCGGCTCCCCTAACGCCTTCCGAAGTTACGATAAACTTCATATCCGACAGAAAAGCCGTGCCAAGCTTAAAGTCAACACTTTTCAACTTCTCATCTTTAAACACATATAACTCATATTTATACCAGGGCGCTTCTTTATCGTTCTCTTTCAGCATTCTCGCTCGTGTACCTATATAAACGCCCTTATTATTATCCGGCTTAATATCTGCCAGCCGCGATGTTTGCTTGCTTAATACCACCTCTTTTTCCTGTAGCCTGGAAAAATTATGATCGAACAAAACCATGGACACTTTCGCCTCCGCGTCTTTCTCTTTGGTCAGCCAACCTAACAAGCCAACGGAACTATCCGCTGAAAAGGTAAGGTGATAATTGCCATATCCAAAAACACTTGCGTCAGGCAGCTTTGCCAATACTTTTCTCATACCAAGAGAGGCTTCCTGACTGAGTTCGGCAATTTCCACTGTTCGGGTAACATTGAATCCTTCTCCGCTTTTCTGCACTTTGGTATATACCGCGTAGAGCTTCTTCCGTACAAGCAATATATCCCAAAGCATTTCGTAAACTTTACCCTCCTCCACCTGAGGTATCTCATTCTGACTTAACAGGTCAAAGTTCCGGTTATACACTTCAAGAGACACAACAGACTGTTTTTTCCCCCGTCTGATAAAGATGTAATTATCATCAATCTTTCCCACATACTTATGAATCCGCTGCGCCTTGGAGGGGAATGGCACATCTGTACCGGTAACCTGAGGATTCTGCGAAAAACAACTTAACGCGCAAAAAGAACAGAGAAATGATATAATAAGAGCTTTAAAAAACATACAAACAAAAAATTAACTTTATAAACTATTTTTATCCAAAAAACCTTATGAAAAGGACCTTACAGTAAAAATTGATCATAACCATCGTTAATTGACCAATAACAGGTATATTAACATCTGATTCCCGACCCAAATTATCACGGACCAGAACTCAACTATGCAGCATACAGAAAGTGAACTGGCGATCATCGGAGGAGGTATTTGCGGACTTACCGCGGCCATCGCGCTGGCGGGCAAAGGTATTAACGTACCTGTTTTTGAGGCGGCCCCGCAGTTTTCGGCAGTCGGAGCGGGTATTGGCTTAGCGCCAAACGCCTTGCTCGCGCTCGAACATATAAATATGCTGGATCGTATTCGTGAAATTGGTTTTCCTATTAGCAGATTCGCCATACTTGACGAAAAAGGCGAAACTCTTACCCGAAATGAGGTCTTACCCCATCAGAACAACGGCCATCCAGACATTCTTACTCTGCACAGAGCTGATTTGCATCATGTCCTTGTTTCCGGATTAAATTCGGAAATCCTGTATACCGGCAAGCGTCTGAAGAGCGTAAAGCAAAGCTATCACGATGTTTTCCTGGAGTTTGAAGACGGCAGCACCCACAAGACCCGATACCTGATCGCGGCGGAAGGAATTCATTCTCCGGTCAGACAACAACTCTTTCCGGACGCGGCCATACGTTTTGCCGGTTATACCTGCTGGCGGGCTGTGATAAAACTTCCCCCTTCGGCAATTCCCTCGTTATCATCCGAAACATGGGGCGGCAAAGGAAGATTCGGTATTTTTCCGCTTACCGGCAATCGTCTGTATTGGTTCGCCTGTATCAATAGCCCATACGCGGGCCATGATACTTACCGATACTACACAATTAAGGATCTTTACCAACATTTTTCCGGATATCATCATCCTGTCGCCGACATTATTTCTCAAACTCGCGAATCGGATCTGATCTGGAACGACATCTATGATATAGCGCCACTCAAAAGCTTCGCGACGCACAATATCGCGCTCATCGGAGACGCGGCGCACGCTACCACCCCCAACATGGGACAGGGCGCCTGTCAGGCGATCGAAGACGCGGTAATACTGGCCAATGAGGCGCACAAAACGCTGGATATTCCGACAGCGTTCAGAAACTTTGAGCAAAAACGCCTGAAAAGGACACGAAAAGTGATAGAGCAATCAAGGCGGATAGGCCAGATCGCGCAATTGGAAAATCCACTGCTCATCTCTATAAGAAACCTTGGTATGAGAATAAGTCCTAAATGGCTTTATAAGAAACAGGTCCGATTTCTCAACGCGGTTGATTTCAGCTAACATCGTTTTCAAAAACAGCTTTATTATTGTATGCCCTATATATTCGCGACATACATCCAGGACTCTACCGCGTTATACCTGATATATGAAAATTGACAAAATAGTCCCGGCCATAGCCATTGTAGTCGCTATCGCTTATTTCTTTCCTCAGGCGGCGGTTTCCGATAGTCCTGTTCCCATTGATATCATATGCAGCGTCGGGGTCTCTCTGATATTCTTTTTCTATGGTTTAAAATTAAATCCTGATAAAATAAAAAGCGGGCTGCGCAACTGGCAGCTCCATCTTCTCATTCAGGCGAGTACGTTTATTCTTTTTCCACTGATTGTAATCTGCTTCTATCCATGGATGCGGAGTGAACAACAAAAACTAATCTGGCTGGGGGTATTTTTTCTGGCCGCGTCGCCTTCTACGGTTTCCTCCTCCGTCGTCATGGTTTCCATAGCGAAAGGCAACATACCGGCTTCCATATTCAACGCGAGCCTTTCCGGCATCATCGGCATACTCGTTACGCCACTCTGGATGGGGATATTTGTTGCAGGTTCTCAAACTGGCAACTTTGATTTCGGACATATTTACCTGAAACTGGTCACTGAAATCATCGTACCGGTGGCGCTTGGTATCGCGCTTCAGAAATACTGGGGCGCGTTCGCCCAGGAACACAGCTCCAGACTAAGCGCTTTTGACAAGTCGGTGATATTGCTGATTATATACAAAAGCTTCGCGGAATCTTTTGAGAAGAAAATTTTCAGTTCCTTAGGATTCAAGGATTTGCTAATTATTGTTACTATAGTAATCATCCTTTTTTTCCTGATGTACGGCCTCATCGGATACATCTCCGGCCTGTTGCGTTTCAATACCGAAGATAAAATCACCGCGCGGTTTTGCGGGACTAAAAAATCGCTGGTGCATGGTACTGTATTCTCTACCGTACTCTTTGGCAATATGACCACAGTAGGCATCGTACTGCTTCCACTGATGCTGTTTCACGCGATACAGATACTGCTTATCGGAGTTATTGCCGGCAAGATGGGTAAAAGAACGGAAGGCGTAAATCCATAAGACAACCACCCAACGATCGCCTTATGGAGGACCTTATGCTATAATTTCCTACTTTTTGATAAACGGAAAAACTTCTACCTGGTCACGCCCGATCAGGCGTATCCGGTGGCTATCAACACCGTGATCAGCATGCAGCGCATTATGCAGTACTCTCCGCCCCACGCTGTTCCAAATTTCGAAGCGTTCATCTCCTTTATTATTATCTACATACAATATATCCGAGGCGGGAACAGGATATATACGAGCAGAGCTATTCTCATTTTCAGCCAATGATGTAATGACGCAACGATTATAATCCGGATCATCCGGTAATAAGCATGTCCCGCACTCATCCTCCTCGTACAAACCTCCTGTAACTCCCGCGCATCTTCCCAGAGACCGATAAATTCAATATAATTAAGCAGAAGTTCTGTATCGTAAGTTTGTATCTCAACAGTATAGTCTCCTTTCACCAAATTCCAAGTATTGCCCGTCACTGTGTGCCAGCCGGGCTTTCTACTTCCATCGAACGAAAAATTACTTATTTGACAACTATTTCCAGGTCTCTTACAAACAACCAGGAATAGCCCGGGTATGATAAGCTGGAATACTCCCTCTTAGACGAACCTGATATTGTCCCGCTTTATTGACGCGAATGTTATATTTCGCGAGATCGATCTTCGCGAACTTTATATGAAATCGGCCAGAAGAATCATCTGTCGCGTATATATCCGCATTACCATCCCTGTACATTTCTCCTTTGTTTCCATCAAATATATTCGAGGTATACTGATAAAAATCTTCACTTTCCACTATTCCCGGAACCAGATATGGCTCCAAAAAATCATTCGCGGATCGCAACGCGACAAACGACACCTTTTTTGAGACAGCCAAGCCATACGCGTTAGTAGCTATAGCGTAATATTCGCCTTCATCCTCTTTTCGCGCATTTGCCAAAACCAGTTCCGTACTACCGTCACTTTTATACAAGACTCCATGCTTATACCAATCAATAGTAACATTTTCTGAAGAGTTTTTTCATACCAAGATCATCCCCCGTTTTCCGGGGCTTTGATTATTCCTGCAAGTATAAAAGCTTTTAGTTTCCTCAGGCAACCAGACTTCGTACAATCTCTTCGAATTTCTCCACAGTCACCGGCTTGATGATATAATCCGTGACTTCGCTGATCGACTGAGCCCGCCGGATATCGGAAGGCGCTATGGATGAAGACACAATGTAAATACTAATCTTCTTTCCCAGAAAAGGTCTTAGCATAATATATTCTTCCAAAAAATCCCAGCCATCCATAATGGGCATGGACAAATCCAGCAAAATAATCTCGGGCAAGGCCTCCGGAGTATCCTGTACCGATTTCAGAAACTCCAGAGCTCTCAGTCCATTGGAAAAAACCTTGATCTCCTTCACCAATTTTGTTTCCTCAATGATTCTTCTGGTCAGAAACTGAAAAATATCGTCATCGTCGACCAGATACAGCGTATTCACTTTTCGCATATCCATTTATTTTCTATATAATCTGGCTGTAAAAGTACTTCCCTCCCCTGGCTGGCTTTGAGCCAGGATAGTACCTCCAAGCGCTTCAATCTGAGTTTTGCTCATAAACAGCCCCAGCCCTTTGGCGTTGGGATGATCGTGAAAGGTTTTTCTCAATTTAAACAGCTTGTCTCCATAACGTTTCATATCGATACCCAGTCCATTGTCGGATACTTCGATACATACCCAGCCTTCATAGAGATAAGACCGGAAGCGGACGCGGGGCGGACGTTCCGGAGCCCGATACTTGATCGCGTTGCTCAACAGGTTGAATATAACGCTTTCCAGATAGATTCTGGGGAAATATACAGAGGAGATCTCGGAAAAATCATAATCGACACTCGCTTCCGAAAGCATAATCTCTCCCTGCAAAAGCTGCAATGACCTGTCAAGACATTCCTCTAAAACTACCAGATCCTTCTTTATCTGATGATTGAGCTTAATCTGGGTAGCGTCGACAAGTTCTTCAAAAATCTCATGTAAAAAATCAATAACCGGCTTTTGCTTTCCCATCAGGGTAAGCTTTTCATCCATATCGGGGGAGTCTTGCACCATATCGCTCAAAAGCAACAAATTGGCCAGTGGAGCCCTGAGATTGTGCGAGATAATATGACAAAACTCTTCTAACTGCTTTTTCTGACGCTCAATCTGGATCAGCATCTCGGTACGTTCCATCAGCTTTTCTCTCAACTCAACCTGAGCGTTCTTTAGCTCGCTTATATCGAATGAAATAACCAGCACCCCTTCCGATACCGGCTGCATGCTCAATTCAAACCAGCCCCGGCTTCCGTCCGGAAACGCGAACTCATTCACAATCTGACGAGGCTCCCGGTCCTTCATACAGGCTTTAAGCTGCTGAAACATTTCTGTATTTTCAATACCGGGAAATTGCTCCATCATGGTTTTGCCTAACAAGCTCTCAACAGAGCTTTTGGCCTGAAGAGCCACGGCCTTATTTACATAGACATATCGCCACTGGCTATCAACAATCTGCACACCTTCAATCAGACAGTCAAAAACATGATAATTGGTTTGTTTCATTTCCGGTACGTTCAGTCAGGCATACGACCCGCCACGATCATATACGTTCCAAAATCAATTTGTCGACTATATACGCAAAAGTCTTTTTTTAGATATGACGGAGTATAAGATTATTCATAACTCAGTGATTAAAGCCGATACCAATCCCTCATGAATAACATATAGTCCAATATACGGATCAAATTCAACTTATTTCAAAATAATCACTTAAATCCACAATGTAATCTATCATGAAAAATTTAACTATTAAATCAGAAACTTCGCTCCGGATCAAGATATTTATCAATGTTAGTCACCAAAAGTCAAGCGTTTCCAATCAAAGGCGATATAACTAATCAAAGATAAAAAAATATCAAAAAGAAATACCATAAGCTAAAAAATCTTATTTAGACAAGGCTATATAAATAAAAAACATACATCTCCATTATAAAACTAATAAGGGAAAATAAAAGTTATCTTATAGAAACTACGACGCGTCCGATCAATCAAACCGTCGTTGTCAGGGCGGCAATACGACGATTGCTTTACAAAATCAGAAACTCGATACGTCGATTTCGCTTCCGCCCTTCTTCCGTCGTATTATCGGCTACGGGCTTCGTTTCTCCATAGCCTTTGTATTTCAACCGACCATTGTCTATACCTTTCGAAACGATATATTGGTATACCGCTTCCGCGCGACTGAGCGAGAGCCGCAGATTGTCCTTATCCGCTCCCACATCATCCGTATGCCCCCCAAACTCTATTCTCACCTCCGGATTCTTTTGCAGAAAAGCCACCACCTTGTCCAGTTCAGTTCTGGATTTTTCTTCCAACTCATATGAATTGGTATTGAAGAAAATATTGTTCAGTACGACCGATTTACCTTTCTTCATCGGTTGCAGATATACATCCAGCTTGACAGGATTGAAACGCTCCGGATTCTTAAAATCAAAAAAATCACTGTAAAACAAATATCCACTCTTGTCCACATTGAGAGCGTATTCACTTCCTTCCGTCAATACCAGCAGATACTCTCCCGTCACCGGATCGGAGTCTACAGACTGAATAACCGCGTTAGTCATCAGGTCGATCAGGTCTATACGGGCGTGTATAGGCTTTTTGCTTTCCGCGTCGTACACAAACCCCTTAGAATAAGTACTCACCTTTTCCGGCTTGATTTCCTCAGGCACTTCAAATTCGTACAGTAGAATCCGGGATGTCTGGTTATCTTTTTTTTCATAAATAGAATAAAACCCCTTGCTATTATCCGCGGTAATAAAAACCGAAGCGTCATTGGCCGGCGTATTGATCGGGTAGCCCAGGTTTTTAGGTTCTGAAAAAGTGCCATTGGGGTCTTTTTCCGTAAAGAAAATATCGAAACCACCTAGTCCGACCAACTCGTCGGAAGAGAAGTACAAGGTCTTGCCATCCGCGTGAATGAATGGCGAAACTTCGCGCCCCTTGGTATTGACCGGCGCGCCCAGATTGACCGCGGGCCGCCATTCGCCATTCTCGTCTCTACGGGTTACCCAGAGATCTTCTTTACCAAGTCCTCCGGGCCGCCTGGATGAAAAATAGACCGTCTTGCCGTCGGCGGAGATGGAGGGTTCGGAATCCCAGGCGGGCGAGTTCACATTTCGCCCCATATTGACCGGATCCGTCCAGATTCCTCCCTGATTGTAGGATATATACAAATCGCATTGTCCCAGCCCGTCTTCCCGGTTGCAACTGGCGAACACCAGGATCTTGCCATCTCCCGATACGCTGCACGCGCCTTCATTGAAACCCGTATTGATGTTGGGCGCTATGGATACCGGCTCAGACCACTTTCCATCTATATTGTTACTGATGACGATATCTTCATCGTCATTTACCCTTGGTCCTACTCTCCGGCTATATATCAGAGTAGACTGATCGGCGGTAAGCACCGGGTACGCGTGAATGTAAAACTTGTTGATCTGAGGCGGCATAAGACGCGGCATAAAAGTAATAGGATTGTTCGTAGCCTGTATCCCAAACTCCGCCCTTTCCAGCATGGAAGCGGCCATGTCTGTCATATCTTTACGTAATGGCTTTACTTCCAGAACACGTTCAAACCATCCTTTCGCCTTTTCATACTCTCCGTCCAGATACAAATATTCACCCAAAGTCAGATACGCGGCGGCCATATCCCTGGATTGAGGCTTTAATTCACACGCCTTCTCAAAATGAGTTCGGGCGTTTTTATTCTCACCGAAACGTTTGTAAGTAGCTCCCAATGTCAAATGCGCCTCTACAAAACCGGGATCTTTTTCCAGAGCTTCTTCCAGTTTTTTTATACCGGCATCAAATTGTCGCTGCCGAAACAGGGCGTCCGCTTCCTGAAAAAGTTTAATAGCTTTCTTATTGGTGGTAGACAAGGTTTGCTGGGCGCTGAGATTCATAACGGCCCCAAAAATCAGGCAGAAAAGTATATAATAAATTCGCATATGTCTTCTATGGTATATTCATGTATTTATGCACCTGTAGGGAAACTTCCCATTGAGGATTATCTTTTACATAATCGATGATCAAGGGCAGCGTCTTGCCTTCCCTGGACCATTCGGGCTGCAGGAACAGTTTGCAGTTACTACCTACTTTGGCGGCATATTGTTCGGCAAAATCAAAATCCGTCGCGTTGTATACAATGACCTTGAGCTCATCCGCCAGTTTCAACGCTCCGTCTTCCGGCAACTTAAACTTTTTGGGAGAAAGACAAATCCAATCCCATTGACCAGAGACGGGATATGATCCCGAGGTCTCGATATGCGCGCGCATTCCCCGCTCCTTTAGCGCCCGGGTCAGCGGTTCCAGATTATACATCAACGGTTCCCCGCCCGTCACTACCGCGATTCGGCCCGGAAAAGCCGCCGCCTTGTCCGCTATGTCCCCGGCGGATTGAAGCGGATGCGCGTCCGCGTCCCAGGATTCTTTGACATCGCACCAATGACACCCGACATCGCACCCACCCAGACGAATAAAGTAGGCCGCCCTACCCTGGTAATAGCCTTCTCCCTGAATGGTATAAAAATCTTCCATAACAGGCAGGCTTTCGCCGGAAAGGACAAGTTTGTTCTGGGTTATCGCGGACATCGTAGACATTCTTTTAATTAACGTTAACGTATAAAGTTAACATTTTACCATCAAATATTCTCCTTTTCGATAAAACGAAAGAGGGTCGTCACCGACCCTCCTTATCAAATAGGACATGCTATTTCCAACCATTTACTTCTCATCAAAGGCGATCCGCTTCTGAGAAGAAAGGATGGTATTGCGCAACAGAGCGTATATCGTCATGGGGCCAACGCCGCCAGGTACAGGGGTAATATATCCCGATATGGGAGCTACCGCGTCGTAATCCACATCGCCCTTCAAACTAAAGCCGCTTTTCTTTGTGACGTCTTCCACACGGGTAATGCCCACATCGACCACCACGGCGCCTGGTTTCACCATATCCGCGGTGATAAGTCCGGGTATGCCGACCGCTACGATCAGTATGTCCGCCTGCCTGGTATGACTGCCCAGATTCTGAGTATGCCTATGGCACAAAGTCACGGTACAGTTGCCGGGATAGCGGTCTCCGGCCATCAGTATGCTCATCGGCGAACCTACGATATTGCTGCGGCCGACAACCACGCAATGCTTGCCGAAGGTATCGATCTTGTAGCGCTCCAACAACGTAAGGATACCGTATGGCGTAGCGGATATGTAAGCGGGAAGGTTCTTGTTCATGCGACCGATATTGACCGGATGAAAACCATCTACATCCTTTGATGGCGAGATACGGGCGGTAACCTTGTGAACGGAAATATGCTTTGGCAAGGGCAACTGAACAATCAGTCCGTCGATATCCGGATTCAGGTTGATCTCGTCAATCCTGGTCAAAAGTTCTTCTTCCGTAACCGACGCGTCCAGCCGCACATGGGTCGACTTGAATCCTACCTGCTCGCAGGAACGGATCTTTGAACTGACATAGGTTTCACTGGCGGGATCATTGCCAACAATAATAGCCGCCAGATGCGGCGTCTTGCCTCCATTGGCTTTGATAACCCGGACTTCGTCCGCGATCTCGTTTTTCAACTGCTCTGAGAGAGCCTTCCCGTCCAGTACCTGAAACCTGTTTTCCGTATACATTACTTTTTCTACTTTAAGATATAAACGAAGCGTTGGAATTTTTCCCTATTCACTATATATCAATCAACTTTAATTCACCTTAAACATACTTTTCCATAGCTCGTATCAAACGTTTTAGTCAAGTTTAAGCACCGCCATAAACGCTTCCTGAGGAATCTCCACATTGCCCACTTGCCTCATTCTTTTCTTACCTTTTTTCTGCTTTTCAAGCAGTTTGCGCTTACGGGAAATATCGCCTCCATAACACTTAGCCAAAACGTTTTTACGCATAGCCTTTACCGTTTCCCGGGCTATTACTTTCTGACCGATAGCCGCCTGAATAGCGATTTCAAACATTTGTCTCGGGATCAACTCTTTCAGCTTCTCACAAAGCTTTTTACCCCAGTCATAGGCTTTATCGCGATGCACAATAGCGCTCAACGCGTCGACCTTTTCTCCGTTAAAAAGTAAATCGAGTTTCACCATATTGGATTCTCTGAAGCCTATGAGCTCATAATCCAAAGAGGCGTATCCTTTGGAAATGGTTTTAAGCTTATCAAAGAAATCGAATACGATTTCCGCCAGAGGAATCTCAAAGCCAAGTTCGACCCGGTCACTGGTCAGATATACCTGATTTTTGATTATTCCCCTTTTATCCATGCACAAGGATATTACCGCCCCGACAAAATCGGCTTTGGTAATAATCTGCGCGCGTATATAAGGTTCTTCGATATGATCGATCAGAGTAGGGTCTGGCATATCGGCGGGCGCGTTGATCTTGATCATCTCCCCTTTCTTCAAGATAGCGTGAAACTGTACGCTCGGCACAGTCGTGATGACTGTCATGTCAAACTCGCGCTCCAGGCGTTCCTGCACGATTTCCATGTGCAACATGCCGAGAAATCCGCACCGGAATCCGAAGCCAAGCGCGGCGGAAGTTTCAGGCTCCCAGACGATGGAAGCGTCGTTGAGCTGCAATTTTTCCATCGCCGCTCTCAGATCTTCAAATTCGCTGGTTTCTACAGGATAAATTCCCGCGAATACCATCGGTTTCACATCTTCAAAACCTTTTATCGCTTCGGCTGGGCGATCGATTTTGGTAATCGTATCGCCTACCTTGACCTCCTTCGCCTCCTTAATGCCGGAGATCAGATAGCCCACATTGCCGGCGGAAAGTTCTTTTTGAGGATCCTTGTCCAGCTTGAGCACGCCAATCTCGTCCGCGTTGTAGCGCTTGCCCGTATTGACGAACTGCACGGCGTCACCCTGCCGGATCGTGCCATTGTAAACCCTGAATATAACCTCCACTCCTCTGAAAGAATTGAAAACGGAGTCGAAAATAAGCGCCTGCAAGGGTCCGTCGGGATCGCCCTTGGGAGGCGGAATACGTTCTACAATAGCGTTAAGAATATCAACAATCCCGATCCCCTCTTTACCACTCGCCGGAATAATATCTTCCTTGACGCATCCGATCAGATCGATAATCTCGTCGGAAACTTCATCAGGCATGGCTCCGGGCAAATCAATCTTATTCAAAACCGGAATAATTTCCAGATCATGCTCCATCGCCAGGTACAGATTGGAAATCGTCTGCGCCTCAATACCCTGGGACGCGTCCACAATTAGCAACGCGCCTTCGCAGGCCGCTATGGACCTTGATACCTCATAGGAAAAGTCGACATGGCCCGGCGTATCTATAAGATTGAACACATAGGTTTCCCCCTTATACAGATAGCTCATCTGAATAGCGTGACTCTTAATCGTAATACCTCTCTCCCGCTCAAGATCCATATTGTCCAGAAGCTGGTTAGTCATGGACCGCTGCTGTACTGTCTGCGTAGTTTCGATCAACCTGTCCGCCAATGTACTTTTCCCATGGTCGATATGGGCGATAATACAAAAATTCCGAATGTTTTTCATGTATAAAATAAACGAACTACAAAGGTAGAAATATTCATACTAAAAAAATAAACGGCAAGTTGATTATTTAGCGAGGTATTCTTTTATTTTTGAGACACCTTTGCGATCATTATCCGTACTAAGTACCAAAGGCCCTATTAGCGAAATGAACAGATTCAGGAAACTCAAACTTTACTTCAGTAATTTTTACTATAGTTTCCCTGTACAGCTTCTGCTCAATCACCTGAAAAAAAACCAGATTCTCCTGTTGCTGTGGGCCTTGCTCTTCGCGGTCGTGACGCAGAATATCTTTAACATGATCGGGGTTCCTTATCTTTTTCTCGATCCCGAGTATATGAATCAGGTCGATTACCGGGGTTTCTTCCTGATTGGAGCGGCTACGGGAATTTTTATCATGTCGTTTCATATTACCACATACATACTCGACAGCTATAGATTTACCTTTCTGGGTACCATACCCAAGCCTTTTACCAAGTTTTGCCTCAACAACAGCGTCATACCCTTCGTTTTTCTGGTAGTATACACCTTCAGTATCATCAGCTTTCAGTTTCAGAACGGTTTTCAGCCAGTAAGCCAGATCATTACCGAAGTGCTCAGTTTCCTGTTCGGTGTTTCCATGGTATTGGTCATTCTGTTTAGTTATTTCAGCAGCACCAACAAGGACATTTTCAAAGAACTTGCCGGTTCGCTGGACCAGCGCCTGGTCAAGACCCGGATCAACAGAGTCAACGTATTACGAAAAATCCGTTCGTTTAAACGCAACAAGTATACGGTCAAATATTATTTCAAAAGTCCGTTTCATGTCGCCAAATGTCCGGACCATTCGATCTATGACAAGGATGTACTGCTGAAGATTTTTGACCAGAATCACTTCAACGCGGTCATCGTCGAAATCATCGTCATATTTCTTATTATTCTTCTTGGCTTCTTTATGGACGAAGCCCGCTTCCAGATTCCGGCGGCCGCCAGCGGTATTCTTCTCCTGTCCATGTTTGTGATGTTTACAGGGGCTTTTTCGTACTGGCTCAGGGGCTGGGCGATCAGCGGACTGATCGCGTTGCTGGTCCTGTTCAATGTATTGGTAAAAAACCAGCTTGTCAACTCCGACTACAGGGTATACGGAATCGACTATACCCGGGAGCCGGCCGAATATAGCCTGAAGCGCCTGCGCGCCTTGTCTAATCAGGAAAATTATCAAAAAGACAAAGCCGCTACGATTGAGATTCTGGAAAACTGGAAGAAAAAATTTCCGGAGGAGGAAAAACCGAAGATGTTCTTCATATGCACCAGTGGCGGAGGCCAGCGAGCGGCCGTCTGGACGGTAAACGCGCTCCAGAACATCGACAGCGCGCTCAACGGAGAGCTGATGAAGCATACCATGCTGATTACGGGCGCTTCCGGAGGCCTGATAGGCGCGGCGTATTACCGGGAACTATACCTTCTCAAACAACAGGGTAGCGACATCAACCTGTACTCCAAAAAACATTTCGACAATATGTCTAGCGACATCCTCAATCCGATGATGTTTAGCCTCGTAGTCAACGATCTTTTCCTGCGTTTTCAGACATTTGAATACAATGGGCACGACTACCTCAAGGACAGAGGTTACGCGTTTGAACAGCAGTTGAATAAAAACCTGGGCCATGTATTTGAAAAAAAGCTGATGGACTATTACCTGCCGGAAAAAAACGCGGATATACCCATGCTGCTGCTTTCCCCAACAGTCGTCAACGACGGGCGCCCCCTATTCATATCCCCGCAGAAAGTAAGTTACATGACCGTTGGCAGCAGTCTCAAGGACCGCTATATGCTGCACCAGAAAATCAAAGGCATTGAGTACAGCCGTTTTTTTTCCGACCATGACGCGGAGGAGCTTCGTTTCCTCAGCGCCCTGCGCATGAGCGCCACATTTCCTTATATTACTCCCAATGTCCTCATGCCGAGCTCTCCCCAGATGGAAATCATGGACGCGGGGCTGTCGGACAATTTTGGCATTAAGGACGCCGTCAATTTCCTGTATGTTTTCAAAGACTGGATCGCGGCGAACACGAGTGGAGTAATATTCATTGAAATCCGGGATTCCGAGAAAGACATTGAAATCGTCAAGAAAAAGGAAACTTCCATACTGCAAAAGATCACCAGCCCGATAGGCGGGCTGTACAACAACTGGGATTATTTTCAGGACATTACCAATGACAACATGATCGAGTTCGCGAAGTCCTGGTTTAAGAACGACATCGCTGTAGTCGACTTTCAATATATCCCCAGAGCCCGCTACTGGGACAAACTGAAAGACAAAAACATAGACCCTGAAAAAGTGGAAGCCGTCGACAAATCGGACAGAGCTGTGTTGAGCTGGCACCTGACTACCAGGGAAAAAGAAAGCCTGCGACGAACCATCAACGAAGGAAACAACCAGGCCAGTATCATCCGGCTCAAAAAACTGACGCGCCAGTAGTTTGAATGAAGATTATACGATTCCTAATATTAGCTCTGTTTCTTTTCGCGCTCACATCCTACGGTCAGACGACCCACTCCTACTGGTTTATCTCCAAAAACGCGGAAACCCGGGAAGCGATACCTTATATTCACTGCGTCGTCAATGATACGCTCCATCTGTTTTCGGATATGAACGGCCTTACCAGGCTCGACTTTATCCCGGAAAAAATCAATATCAAACACTATTTCTACGGCGAGGTACTGGTGACCAATCCGGATACCTCCAATCACTATTTCTATCTCGGCAGAAACGGCAATAGTTTTTATACTTCCAGCAGCGACTCTTTCTCGGACTCGCTGATCAGACTGGTATTGCTCCAGAAGCGCTACATAAAAAAAGCCAGTAAATCCTATAGCTATAAAAGCTATAACAAATTTACCGTAGGTACGGAAAAAAGTGGCTATACCAAAAGAATCTATGAACGGATGCTCGATCTATTGTCTTTTAATATAGCGGATCAGGAAAACAAGCATCTGTTCCTGATGGAATCCATCAGCGAGCTCCAACGACTTGACCGGATCCGCCGCAAAGAACGAATTCTAGGCATACGGTCTACCGGTATCAAGATTCCCTCTACCTATGTCAACTATATCCATCCCAATCCTTTCAGCCTATATAGCAACTATGTAAATATCGCCAATACCAAATTTATTTCTCCCCTCTGCTTCGCCTCTTACCTTACCTACGCCTATCATCTGGTCGACTCGGCTACCGTCGATGGTATCCCGATATATGTTCTGGCCTTTTATCCTTTGCCAGCCAAGTCGATCGGAGCTACCCAGGGCTTTTTGTATATCGATGGCAAAAACAATATGGTAAAGTACTTTGTCACTTCACCTCTGCGGGCCGGCAACTCCCGGATTGAGGCCTGTCAGGAATATCAATACCTGGCGGGCAACTGGTTTCCGTCACAGTATAAGACCGATATCCATATATACAACCTTGGCGTAGGCAGCGCGAGTCTGCATTTATCCGCGCATAGTTATCTGTTCGAATACCAGCGGGATTATTCACTGTCTCCCTCCGATTTTTCGGAAGTCGTGCTTGAATACAACGAAGGTTCCGGAAACTTTCCTGACTCCCTTTGGCGCAAATACCGGCAAACACCTCTGAACACCAAGGATCTGTATACATTCCGATATTACGATTCTACCGGAGTGCAGCGCCGGCAGGACGAGGTATTGAAGTTTGGCGAACGGGTTTATTTTGGCCAGATTCCCATAGGCAAGGTCAATATCGCCCTGAACAAGCTACTATCGCTCAACTATCTGGAAGGCCTGCGCCTTGGACTTGGCCTCCATACGAACGAACGATTTTCGCGGGACTGGATATTGGGAGGATATTGGGGTTATGGCCTCAAGGACCAGCGATTCAAATACGGTTTCAACGCCATATACCAGTTCAACGATCCGCTTGACGTGGCTTTCGCGGCGGGCTATAGCGACGATGTATACGAAGCGGGCGCCCAGTTTTTCCCATTCGACATAGCGCAATACTCTACCGAGCCCCTAAGAAAATACCGCCTTTCCATCATGGATTACGCCCGCCAGGCCAGTTTTACCTTTTCGTTCAGACCGTTCAAATACCTGAAGAGCAGTTCCGGTCTCACGGTGGCCCGACACGCGCCCAGTTATACATATCAATTCAACGAACATGAGGACACCCGCTTCCATTTTCTGGAATATTCATTAGGATTCCGATACGCCTTTGGAGAGGAATATATCAAAACACCTATCAATACGATAGCTCTCGGCACTCCTTATCCTGTATTCTGGTTCAACTACACTCAAGGACTTCCTTTTCAGCCATTGGGGGAGTTTGACTACTCCCGATTCGACGTTAAGCTTCAGCAAACTTTCCGATTCTTCCGCTTCGGCACTTCAGGTGTCCAATTGACCGCGGGAGCGGTTATCGGCGATGTGCCATATACCAAGTTATATAATATGAAAGGCGCTTTACGCGATATTTCCGTAGTCATTCACAACAGTTTTGAGACGATGGCTTATAATGAATTCCTGTCCGATCGATTTTTCGCGTTGTTCTATTCCCATGATTTCGGACAGTTGTATACACCCTACAAAATATTAAAACCCAATATCGTGATGGTTCACAACATGGGATTCGGGAGCCTCAGAAACCCCGAAGCGCACAAAAACATTCCTTTTAAAACCATGGAAAAAGGCTATTTCGAATCCGGTCTCTTTTTAAAAAACCTGCTTGTAATCAACATAAGCGGACTCAACACCGGCCTCGGGATCGGCCTGTTCGGGCGCTATGGACCATACGAACATCAGCGTCTTTCCCAAAACCTGACGCTGAAGCTGGCGGCGAACTTTCTGCTGTGATTTGCTCCCGAAAGATCCTATCCGGTCCGACGCCTCTCAGAAAAACGCGGAAGCCTGCACCCTTCCCGTATGTATGGTAGCGCTCCCTTCCGATTTTCTTCCTTCATATATAAAAGACAATTGAAGTCCGCTCACCAGCTTTTCCTGCCAGTTGATCGTCCAGGTAAAATTATTGCCCGGCCTCAAAGCCTCCAGCATCTCATAGCCAAGCGCGCTTCCTACCGGCACATCTTTCAGATCAGCCGCGATACGGATATATCGGGCTTCGCCGGAAATCGTCCGCTGAGATACTTTACTAAAACGCGTATCCAGACCCGCTTCGTAAAACAGTACCCGCTCACGGTCTATACTCGCGACATTGACTTTGTCCGTATAGCTAAGCTTTCCTGTAATCCGGATATCGGTAGTTGGCTGATAGGCGAATTCCGGACGTAACGAATACGCTTCAATAAGATAGTTTTTCTGGGTGAGAAAATCCGAAGCGCTGCTTTTCAGCGACCGTCCCAGCGCCAGTTTCAGGTGATAAAACCGCTTTACATTGAAACGGGTATTATAGGTCAGGTCCTTTCTGCCAACCGTTTCAAAACCCTGCGTCAGCAAACTCTTGCTTTCACTGACCGCGTACAGTAAATCCATGCCGTATATCGGATTGGTCCGGTTGAAAAACAGGTTTCCCCTGATACCGTTCTGGTTGGACAGTATAGTGGCTTCCTCCGAAGATTGTGACGGAAAGAAGCGGCCGGCAATGTCGGGCGTCAACACCTTATTGTTGACCGACCAGGAAGAAGTACTGGAAAATCGGGAAAATACGTTTTTCGCCATATTTTCATGCCCGCGCCAGTGACGCGGAGCGTAAAGATCAAGGCGGTAGTTGATTGAACCCGTATAGGCGTTCACATATTCGTCGGTCGGCATGAATACGCGTATATACTCTTTCTGGTTATAGGCGAGGCCGGGTACTTTCTCAATAAACTCATTCAAGTCTTGCGAACCATCCGCGTTAAAATCTTCCCAAACATGAGTTCCTGTGCCCTGGGGCACCTCCTGATAGAAAAACTCCCTCTTAAGCTCACGCCCCGTCCCTGTAGTAAGAGTTAGTTCCGACCGAACATGCCTTTGCAAAAAATCGGAATTCCAGTCCATACGCGTTATAAAAGTCTCCTCATCCTTCAACGCGTATGGCAAATGTTCATAATAGTCAAGGTATCGGTAAGCCACCTGCGCCCGGATAGCGTGGCGTTGCCGGACCAACGTGTTAAAAGTTCCCGTCAGAGTTCGCGACCTGTTTGTCTTGACAATAGCTCCCTGCAACGTATCGCTGTTTTCCCGTATCGCGTAGTCAACCGCGTAAGCCACTACGCTTGTATCATTGGACTTGACATAAAACTTCAGTTCGTCATAGTACATAGCGGACGAAAGAAGCAAGCCTTCCGGAGTAGCGACACGGTTTTTGTCCGAGGAGTAAATAACACCGGGAGAAAAAAGCTTCCCATTCCAAGCGGCGTGCAAGTTTACCCTTGTCCAGTCTGAACGGAACAAAGCCTGATTGTTGTACATCATCCATCCTGTTCCGTTTAAATAGAGTTTTCCAAAAGTCCTGCTCAGCGATAGAGATTGTTGCAAACCATCCACTTCCCCTCCCTTAATCCTTCTGCTAAGATCATATCGCAACAGATTATCCTTATCTTTCACGAATCCAAACGACGCGTTGACAACGCGGTTGAAACGTTCTGTATTCAAATCCGCGCTCCAGTCTCTCTCATAGTTTACATCCCTAAAACGATCTATCTGACGAAAGTTTCGCTCCGTAAATTCAAAATCAATGGAGTTCGTCAGTTTCCACGCTCCCAGAAAACCAATCGTTTTCCCCTTATTCACCATCCCTATTTTTACAGCCTTTCCACCATTGTCTCCATTATCCATGGACGAGTACAGATTCTGATCATTCTCCGAAAAAGCGACTTCTCCATAAAAGCTGGTAGCCTCGTCCGGATCAAAGGCGCCACCGATCGTCACCATCTGATTCTTTTTGGGAGTAGCGACAAGGCGCACCGGAAGATACGAGCCTTTCCCTGGTCCTTCATACATATACACCCGCCCGTTGGAAGTACTGTTTTTCAGGATATAATCCCCATTGCCCAGTCCGACATCGGTAAAAACCACCTCATAAAAAGCGGCGCCGGGATCGGAAGAAGCGATATAAATCCACGTGCCGAGCGAATCTATCCGCTTGTACATGACTCTGCCTTCCTGAAAGCCTACCGAATCCGCGCCCGAGATCACCGCCTGACTCAAATCGTCTCCAATCATCGCGAGCTGAGACCGCTCTTCCCCCGACAGGTTATACTGCAAGGGATTATTCGGATTATCCTTTTGCAAATAATAATTGATATAACCGCTCAGTTTTTTCCAACTCTGATAATGACCGGCCATAATATTCGAACGCCCGTAGTTCTTATCGGAATATTCAAAATCGACCCGGATAATGGAATATCGCGTAATGACGACATTGGCGGTAAACGTTATTTCCGCCTGGTTGTAGTCGATCACATAGTCATAGTCAAAGCCTCTTGTAAGCAGTTTCCCGTCCAGGTATATTTTTTCCGAATTGGCCAGTACGATAATAAAACGTTCATTATTGGGACCGGTAAGCCGGTAAGGCCCCTGTATCCCTTCCATCGCTTTCAACTGTATCGACGCGAACTTGCCTTTGGATACCGCGGCGCCCACCATGGTAAAGGAACTGGTAACACTATCCTTGATATAATTTCCCTCAAAAAGCCCGCCCTGTACATTTCGATAGTATTTCAAAAAATACCCTTGATGGTTTTTCATTACCAGGTCTCCCGCCGTCAAACGACTTCTGGGTGTATGCAATTGTATAAAGACCTTGTCAAACTCCTGTAATTGCTGTGTATTGCCTTCCGGTTGAAAAGGAATGTTCTGATCGGAAATAGACGCCGTAATTCCCACCTGGTCGGTAATTTTTCCATCCATCTGCAGATTGAGCGCCGAGTTGACAAACACATTCTGATTATTCCCAAAGGATATTCCACGGGTCACACTTCCGGATTTATTGATTCCGGGCGTATTAAGCAACTGGTCTTTTTCTCCGATCGGATATCCATAGCTCCCATAACGCGTTTCCTCGCGATAGTATTGATTGGTGTCATATAGGATGGGGTCCCTGTTGAAAAATCTTTTGGACAGGTCGTAAGGCAATACATGATAGCAAACCAGCACGGAGTCGTCGCTGGTTTTGTTAAACATCGCCTTGCCGATATTGATATCGTAGACAATCTTCAGAGATGAATCCGGAAGTTCCCTCAATTCAATACTTTCCGGAAGCAGCGACAAACTATCTATCTGAAAAGGCTCTTCCGATACCCGCGTCCACTGACATTGCTTCGTATCCCGCTGCGCGTAAACCAACAGAGAAAAAAGTACCAAAAACGCCGTTGCGAATAGTCTAAGGAGCATTTACTCAATTAAGGGAAGCTCAATAAAGAACGTGGTGCCATGCTCCTGAATTGTTTCAAACCAGATATTCCCTCCCGCGTGTTCGACTCCCCTCCGGGCTATAGCCAGTCCCAACCCGGAACCACTGTATTTGGTACTAAAATTGGGAATAAAAACCTTATCCCTGATCTCTTCGGGAATTCCTTGTCCATTGTCTTTTAATGAAAAGCGCGCCATGCTTTCCTCTATCCCCAGTCGCATGGTCAGTTCAGGCGTACGATCGGCGGGCACCGACTGCACCGCGTTGAGGACGAGATTGGACAAAATATTGCCTATCAGCTTCCTATCCCCAATCACCATTACGTCATGTTCGGGAATAGCTACGTCAATAATAATCGAAGCGTCAGATCTATGCAGATTGGCGATCCGCGTCACCACTTCGCCAAATTCAAAACGCTCATTTCTAGGAATCGGCATCTTGGCGAATACTGAAAAGGAAGTAGCGATCTCATTGAGCGTATCCACTTGCTCCAGCAACATTTGAAGCGAACGCTCCGACATCTCCATAATATTGTCCTTCTTATCCTTGATCGCTCTTTGCAAATGCTGGATAGATAGCTTCATAGGTGTCAGGGGGTTCTTGATCTCATGGGCCACCTGCTGCGCCATCTCCCGCCAGGCGGACTCCTTCTCGCTTCTGGACAAGGCCTCCTTACTTTCATCGAGCTTCAGAAGCATTTTGTTATATTCCCCGATCAGCAAGCCTATTTCATCCTTCGATTTCCACTCGAGCGGCTCGTTTTTCTCCGCGAGCGTCGTACGCTTCAGTTTATCCGTAATAAGGTCCAACGGCACCGTAAGCCAGCGGCTCACCAGATACGAAACAAACAGAAAGATCAGGAATATACTGATGAATATGTTCAGAATTGTGGTCAATACTTCGATCAGTTGCTGGCTGACCTCCTGGCGCGATTCAAAAAAAGGAATACTCAGAACACCGATAAGATTGTCCGATTCATAAGACTTGATCGCGATATATACGGAGTTATAGCGGAAAGTCCCTACCCGCTCCCCCAACATGAATATATTGTTCTTTTTATCCTTAATCGTCGAAAAGGCCACCGGATTGATAAGTCCGGACAAAAGGCCCGCCTCGTAGATCAATGGCTGGTTAGAAAACAGCAACTGCCCCCTGTTGTTGTACAGATTGATATCAATGTCGATAAAACGGCTCTTTTCAAGCAAGATATCCTCCAGGCGCCTCGCCGATGGATTTTTCCACTCGCTTTCCAGATACATATTGATCGAGTTGCTCACCGCTTCCGCTTTTTTTATAAAAGTCTTATTCAGGTTATCCTTATAGCTCGATGAAATAATACTCAAAGTCGTGATGCTCACAACCGAAAGTGGCAGAAAAAACGCCAGATTGAGATAAATCTGAATTTTGGTGGAGAAATTAGCGTCGATTTTCCGGAATCGGATATTGAACGACCAGGCGATGACAAACAAAAGAATAAAAAAAAGAAGGACCGTGTAGAGAAACGAAAAATTGGAAAAGAACCGATACAGGGGTTTATCTTCCGACGATACGATGATGATACGGTCATCGGCGCTTTTTATTCCCAGATGATGATAACCGTTGACATGGATTCCGTTTTCATAAAGCCTCTCCTGCTCGAAGTAGCGCGACTTAAAATCCATTTCGTAATTGTACTGGCCATAGCTATACAGGATGTCCTCATCTCCGAAAATGGCGTAGCTGTAATTCTTGTTTTCCCAGAGCTGGGACACGCGCCGATCTACCAGCAACTCGGGATATACACTATGCGGAACAATCCTTTTTTGTTTCAGATCGATAAGGATATACCCGATAGTCACGCCATTCTTCTGTAAGTTATTAAAAGAAAGGTAACGTTTGAATCCTTTTTTGCCCGGATCGTACATAAGAAAAATACCCGAATATTCCGTCCCGAACTGCTCCCTGCCATACCGCTCCACAATATCCGGCCAATAAACGAATTCATGATCATACGCGTAAGGTCTTCCCAGCGCGTCGAATACATGAATTTTCACATCGTACTTGTCAAAATAGTCTCCCAGATAAACACGCTTGATTTTTTGCTCGATAGGTTCCTTATTACTAAAAGGGTTTAATATCCGGCTGTGAATAAACGGATCATTGACGACCAGCTTATTGATCTCATTCAGCAAGTACTCGGCCAGCACGTCGTTTTTAACCAGAAGCTGAGACGCGAATTTTTGCTTATTCTGGCTATCTTTTCGCTGATAGTCAAAAAAAGTCGCGTAAGAAGCGATCAGGGCGCAAGCCATACCCGCGAACAAAAGATAAAAATAAGAGCCGTACCGGGGTTGAAAAGATATCTTGGGGAACCTGAAGTAAAGCACGGAAATAAAAAAGACTACGCCAGTCAGGAGCACCCCATAAAAACTATTGTGATTGACATAAATCAAGGCGGCCGGAATAAGCGCCGCCAGAATGAATATAAACCAGGAAGGCCTTTTCTTATCCTTATTGATAAACAAAAATAGTTTGGCGAAAATGTAACTGAATATCACAAAGAGTGAAAAAAGTATTCCGAAAATAAGCAGACTTACGACTCTGAAGACCGGAAAATCAATACTCATGGTGATATCCATCTCCCACTGCCCATGGGTAAAGAGCATCAGCAAGAGATAAAAGACGTAATAAAAACCCGTGAGACCTAAAATCAACAACGCGCAACTGACCACCCAGCTACGCCGGAGTCCTCTGTAAGCTATTATCTGACGGACAAAATCGGTCAGATAGTAGTATCGGGAAAACGCGATGCTCCAGATCAGAAGAAATACCAGGTTCAAGAGCAAGTCGCCCAAGGAGGGATTAAATATGGAACTGGCGAAAAACTTGGAGTTAAAAAGCGCTATATCCTGAATATTAAAAGGAAAATCGGTCCATAGCATCAGTCCGCGTATCATGGCCAGGGTGAAAAACAGGAACAACAGCCCTTTGCCCGCTCCATAGCGCCATACATATCGATTAGTGAGCCTAACAATGTAAATGACCAGAAGTATAATTCCCAGAGAGGCGCAAAGGAGAATCAGTGACAAAAAGGGACTATCGCTCCAACGCGTCTCCGGTGGAAAAACAACACTGAACAGATAATCGCCTTCCGAGGTATATATGCTTCCCCCCATTGAAGGAAAATTACTGACGCCAACCTGAGCGTCGGAAAATATCGCGGGATTAAGGTGAGACTGAAGATATTCATTTTCAATGCCATACTGTCTGCTCAAAGGTATAAAAAAGACTACCTCAAAGAGATCTCCCCGTTTGAGTATCATATCCTTGTGAACTACATAGGTACCGGAGCGCAGAGATACAAAACGAACCTGCTTTGTACCGGACAATACTTCAGGTCTGGGGATAAAGTCATTGTCGGACCAGAAGTAAAGACGGTTGTTTCTGTATATAAAATAAGGGAAAGGGGATGTTTTCAAGAGGCGCGCGAAGGTAGGCCTGTCGCATTTCTCAATCTCCGACTTTATAGCGTCAGAATGTTTCCGCGCCTTGTCAAGCTCCTGACCAAGCCGGTAACTTACAGAAGCTATATAAGCCTCATCATGCTCACTTCCCCTTTGCATGACAAACGCGTACCAGCTAATAAGGGAAGTCGCCAATAGGCTTATCGCGAGGAATAATAAAAGATGTTTCTTAAGCGCGAACTTCAAAATGTATCGTAAATATAGGTCTACCGGCAAGCCGTTAAACCATTAAGCCAATAACCTATACATCGACAACAAGATTTAAGCCAAATTCCGGGACCCGCCTTTATTGACCGTTTTGGTGGAACGATACCACAAAACTCCGATCACTGTTAAAAGGATGTAGGGAATAGCCATCAGATACAAGATCCCCGTATTCAACCCCGCCCCGATTCCGCCTCCTGTCTCATTGAGATTGCTTTCTACGGTAGCCCGGCACATGGCGCATTGCGCCAAAACGTCTCCGTCCACCAGACATAAAAGGATCAGCGTCCCCAGTATTAAGATTCTTTTACTCATAACCAATAAGTTATTTATAATAAGGACTAATCATCCAATAGACCAGCACACCGGAAACCGCGACATAAAGCCATAAAGGGAAGGTCCATCTGGATAACTTCCGATGAGACTTGTATTGTTTCGACAAGCCAAAATAAATCGACAACAGTACAAATGGCACAATGATACTGGCCAGCGCGATATGCGTCAACAAAACCAATAAGTAGAATATCCTGATACCTCCTACCTCCACCTTTTCAGCTTCGGAAAGAATCCCATCACCATTAATATCGCCAAAAAGCGTTTGCTCGCCTTGAAAATGATAAATGACATAAGAGATAAGAAAAATGGAGCTAAAGCCAAACGCGGTGATCATAGCGGAAATATGTCCCTTTTTATTTCCGTTTTTGATAAAATAAAAGCCAACCAGCAAGGCGATCGCGGTCGAAGAATTGAACACGGCGTTGACATGTGGCAATAAACTCACATCCAACTCGCCCAATTTGCCCGTCTGAGGCAGATAAAAGAGAATCCCTACGACAACCGGAACAAGGACGGACAATGTTCCAATGACGGTCAGATATACTTTGTTGTTGTTGTTATTGTCGCGCTCGAGTTGGTTAGTTGTCATAATTATGTAATAAAACCTGAATTTCCCTGATCAATCGATCTACTTCTCCCCTATCGGCGCCACTATAATACCCGCGGGTGTAGCCGGCCTTATCGACGAGAATAAGCGTGGACAAGTAAGAAGGACTAATAGTTTCATCCTCTTTCACGGGAAGCAGAAAACCATGTTTCGCCAGTGAATCGATTGAATCCTTGGTCCCGTGAAGGAAAGTCCACTTACTAGTATCAACCCTGAAAGCTTCTGAATATTGTTTCAACAATTCCACCGCGGCGGTAGACGAATCAGTTGAAAAAGATATGATCCTTACTTCCGGAAAATCGGCGAAGGCTTCCTGCACCCGGGTTAATTCGGTCGTGACCACTGGACTTATATCCTGATTGGTCGTCTGTAAAAAACTGACGACAAAGATTCTATCTTTTAAGGTAGTTGAACTAAAAGACTTATTATCCTGATTGATAAAGGAAAAAAAAGGAAACGTCCGCGCCGCGCTTATCTGGTATCTTCCATTTACCAAAACGCTGTCCGTAGCGTGAAAGACGGGAATGTCGTAATGGTTTTTCGCGAACAGTTTTAAAAATGAAAAAACTAAAACCGGCAGGATAAGAATACTTAGCAGAATACCGGTTTTAGTTATCGTTCTCATATCAATGATTTACCTGGTTAGAACCAGCCCCAAAGCTCCCTGATCTTGAATATGGCGTCTCCCTCGGCGAGCAACGCGACAATAAGCCATATGACAAACAAGGCTGGCAAGGCGATAGACCAGATCAGCGTTTTCGCCTCATATTTAAGGTGCATAAACTCAGCGACAATATAAAAGGCCTTTACCAAAGTAAGACCAATGAAAATAGCGAACAACAATACTCCTCTTTCCATTGTAAAGGCGAACGCGAACTCTATAGCCGTTACAACAGCTAAAAACAGGGCGGTCTTCCATATCTTTAAAATCTTAGCTTTGTCTCTAGGAAGAACCTTATGCGTAGGCGCTTGATCGTGTAATCCGTGACCCATAAATAGAATAGTTAATAACTTTTATAAATAATGAATTAAACCAGATAGAAAAAGGTAAATACGAAGACCCATACCAAATCGACAAAGTGCCAATATAGTCCGACTTTTTCAACCATTTCATAATGACCGATACGCTCATAAGTGCCAATACATACATTGTAAAATACAATCATGTTCATGATAATACCACTCATTACGTGCGTTCCGTGAAAGCCAGTGATGAAGAAAAAGAAATCCGCGAACAGCTTGGGCCCATATTCATTCATGGTCAGACTGGCGCCCTTGATCACTTCACCGGAAGCGAGCTGAAGACCATCGGGAGAACCTTGAATAAATACAGTCCATTCCCATGCCTGGCAACCAATGAAAGCCCATCCTCCAAAAATTGTCCAAAGCATCCATTTCTGAACATCCGCCTTATCCATTCTATGGCCCGCTTCTACCGCCAAGACCATGGTAACGCTACTCATAATGAGTATAAAGGTCATAATACCAACGAAAACCAAAGGCGCTTCAACATGAAAAAAAGGAATGTGCGTGAAAATTTTTTCCGGAATAGGCCAATATTCAAGGGATGGTACAAAATCCTTGGCGAGACCTTCGTAAGCGGGAAACGCGAAGCGGCTCATTCCATAAGCGACAAGAAAACCTGAGAAGGTAAACGCGTCGGACAGAAGAAAAAACCACATCATCAGTTTTCCATAACTCGCCTTCATGGGTTCTACCCCCCCGCCCCAAATATTCTTTTGATCTTTTTCTGAAACAGTAATCGTTGACATACTAAGTTTTTTTGAAAATTAATGGTTTAGTAATAAAAATACAAACAGATATATCCAAAGCGCGTCAAGAAAATGCCAATACGTCGCCGACATCTCGATTAGATTCATGTTTTTGGAATGAACCTTGTACCCGAAAGCCGAAACCAATACGACAAAAAGAAATATAACGCCCGTAATCAGGTGAAATACATGCAAACCAGCAAGCACGTAGATAAATGAACCACCGGGATTGCTCAGTTCACCGCCAAAAAAGACTCCTTCCTGCCGCAATACAGTCCTTGAGTGCCACTGGGCCGCGACAAAGGCCAGGCCCAGAAGCGTCGTAACGAGCAAAGCGACCTTTAAGGTCTGCAAGTTGTCCCGCCTGGCCGACAAGTAAGCCCAGTGCATAGTAATACTACTCAACAATATGACTCCTGTACTGACATACATGATAAACGGAATTTCAACTTCAAGCCAGTTGCCTTCCGCGCGTCTTACTATATAAGCGCTGGTCATCGCCGCGAACATCATCACGATACTTACAATCAATAGCCACAGGGCGAATTTTTGTGGATTCATGGCCATCGGACGTTTAGGATGTTCCATTTCCATTGCTAAGTTTTTCATAGTTTTAAGGTAACTTATCTAATACAAACGCGATTTGAACTACGGGGAGATAGATAAAGGAACCGAACATAATTCTCAACGCGGCTTTATTGGTACAAACCCTCATTAGATAAAATGTTTGAGCCAAGAACAGCACTCCACATACAAGCGCGATCAACGCGCTCACCAGTCCCGTCATCTTCAAAACCATGGGCATAAAGCCCAAAGGCAACAGAAACAAGGTATATATCATAATGTTAAAAGCGGTATTTACATCTTTCTTTCCATTGGAAGGAAGCAGACGAATATTCGCTTTCTTATAATCTTCGTCCAGCACCCACGCGATAGCCCAATAGTGCGGAAATTGCCAGAAAAACTGAATAGCGAACAAAATTCCCGGTTCGAGCCCAAATTTATTCGTGGCCGCCAGCCAACCTATCATAGGAGGCAACGCTCCTGGCACCGCTCCTACAAAAACCGCCGCCGGGCTTTTTGTTTTCATAGGCGTATAGACAAAACCATATAACACCAATGACAAAAGCGACAAAAGCGCCGTATTAATATTAAAGAAATAGTACAGCCCGCTTATACCCACCACCCCGAATATAAAAGCGATAAAAGCCGCTTCGCCCGGCAAGACTCTGCCCGTTGGCAAAGGCCTGTTTTGTGTTCTGGTCATCAACGCGTCGCTATCTTTCTCGATGATCTGATTGATGATATTGCTCGATACAATAACCATGAAACCAAATAGCGTAAATAGAGCGATCGATAGCCAGTCGTTAGTCCCGGAAGGGGCGAGCATAAAGCCCATACCCGCCGAAAATGAAACCAGAAAAGACAATCTGAACTTCATCAACTGATAATAGCTAAGCAATCGCGAACCAACAAACGGGATTAAACCGATATGACTGTTTTGTGAAATCATTATACTAATTTAAATCTCCTTTTTAGAAGTAACAACCAATAAATACAAAAGAAATTGCATGCCCGACAGCATTGTCGCGAGCAAAAGATGCACGGGCTGAATAGCCGCGGGCAAATCCATATAATTAAGTATGTTACCGCTTATAATGCTAAACACGAGCGTCGCGAACAAGGCTATCACAATCATTCGTATACCTCTATGGAAAGCGAATCGCTTCATCAGCAAATAACCAAGCCAGAGATGAAGCCCCGCGAGTACGTATGAAAATAGCCGATGCGTCAGATAAACCTCTCCCAACGCGTCTATCCATAAGCCCCTCTCCCCTTCCAGAGCAGCGGAGATGACGTCGACTTCCTCCCTTACCTGAGTACCTATTATAATCTGGATAAAGGTCGCGAGCATCGTAATAATCAGAATATTTGAAAGCTTTCCGAGAGACTCTTCCCTTTCAATCCTGATAAAATAGGAACCCGATTTAAAAATCGCCATTATCAGGAAAAATACGAGAACAATCGCCAGTACCATATGAATAGATATCATAAAAGGCATCAGATTGGTCGATACGACAAGCGATCCGAGCCAGCCCTGAAAAAGTACTAGTATAAACGCGCCTACGCTGTACCAGAAAACCGCTGGCTTTCCCTTTCTATAAGGCCATGAAAGAAGTAATACGGCAAATATGAGTATACCGATCGATACCCCTACAAGACGATTAACGTATTCAATCCAGGTCTTTACAGGATTAAAATCCGCCTCGACATAGAGACTTTCATCATGTATCAGCTTATAGGACAATTCACGAAATCCTAAACCGGCTAATATTCCAGCCACACGCTTATTCTTTTCAAAACGCTTCTCAGCGTAAATGTCTTTATAATCTGGTGGTAATTGATCAAGAGAGGTAGGGGGAACCCAGTTGCCAAAACACTTTGGCCAATCGGGACATCCCATACCTGAACCGGTACTACGCACGATACCGCCTACCAGTATCAGGAAATATACTGCGACAACAGTAAGGATTCCGAATATCCGGAATCCTCTGTTATCAACACTATTTTTAACCATGAAGAGAACCTTCTTCTTTTATTTTATCATTCTCATGAGGGAAGTTGGAGCTTACAGTCTGAGAATACGGTATATGCTGAGGTATGAAATCTTCTTCCGCTCCGGGCTTACTATAATCGTACGGCCATCTGTATACGGTTGGAATTTCTCCTGGCCAGTTTCCATGACCTGGATTGATAGGAGTCGTCCATTCAAGCGTATTCGCGTTCCATGGGTTAAGAGGAGCCTTACGACCCTTGAATATGCTATAGAAGAAGTTAAATATAAAGATAAACTGAGCGGCGAAAGTAAGAATGGCCGCCACACTGACAAACGTGTTTAGATCAGTAAATTTCTGCGTAAACTCGAAACCTGTAAATGAATAGTATCTCCTAGGGAAACCTGCGATACCTGTATAATGAAGAGGGAAGAATACAAGATAGATACCTACAAAAGACAACCAGAAATGGATATATCCAAGTTTCTCATCCATCATTCTTCCAAACATTTTAGGGAACCAATGGTAAATCCCGGCGATCATGCCGAAGAAAGCCGCGCTACCCATAACAAGATGGAAGTGAGCAACGACGAAGTAAGTATCATGCAACTGGATATCGGCCGCGGAGTTTCCTAATACGATACCAGTCAAACCACCGGAGATAAAGAATGAAACGAGCCCAATAGCGAACAACATCGCGGGCGTGAAGATGATATTCCCTCTCCACATGGTGGTAATATAGTTAAAAGCCTTGACAGCCGACGGCACAGCGATGATCAGGGTCAGGAACATAAATATCGTCCCGAGGAATGGATCCATTCCGGAAACGAACATATGATGCGCCCATACGATAAACGACAGGAAAGCGATCGCGACCAAAGAACCTATCATCGCCTTGTAGCCAAAAATAGGCTTTCTTGAGTTGATAGAGATGATTTCGGAAGTAATACCCAAGGCGGGCAAAATAACGATATAGACTTCAGGGTGTCCAAGGAACCAGAATAAATGCTGGAAAAGAACAGGACTGCCGCCTTCATTAGGAAGCACCTGACCCGCGATATATATGTCGGAAAGGAAGAAACTTGTACCGAAACTTCTATCAAAAATTAACAAAAGAGCCGCGGAAAGCAGTACCGGAAAGGCGAGCAAACCTACAATCGCGGTAAGAAGAAACGACCACATCGTTAAGGGCATTCTTAGAAAAGACATCCCTTTGGTACGAAGGTTAATAATCGTACTGATATAATTGACGCTCCCCAAAAGCGAGGAAACAATAAACAAAGCCATGCTTATCAACCACAAGGTCATACCCGCCCCTGAACCAAGAACCGCCTGTGGCAACGCGTTGAGAGGAGGATATGCCGTCCAGCCACCGGAAGCCGGGCCAGTAGACAAAAACAAGGAAACAAACATCAATAAGCCGGATACGAAGAAGAACCAGTAGGAAAGCATATTCATAAACCCGGAAGCCATGTCTCTGGCGCCTATTTGAAGCGGAATAAGAAAATTGCTAAACGTACCACTCAAGCCAGCCGTTAAGACAAAAAACACCATAATCGTACCATGCATCGTTACAAGCGCGAGAAAAAACTCAGCGTCAAGTTTGCCATCGCTACCGATCCAGTTTCCCAACAAAGGCTTCAACCAGGTAAGGTCAGCGTCGGGAAAACCTAGTTGCAATCTGAATAAGATACTAAGTCCTCCACCTATTATAGCCCAAAAGATACCAGTCAACAGGTATTGTTTCGCTATAATCTTATGATCTTCACTAAAAATATACTTTCTGATCCATGGCAACTCATGATGATCATGATCATCATGGCTATCATGAATGTGAGAAAGATGTTCGTTTACATGTGTTGCGGTCGACATACTATGATTTTTAATCGTAAAACCTTCGAAAATTAACTACCTTAATTTAATAAACCTCTTAAATTTAATTAGCCAAAGAGTCAGAGCCGGAAATATTCGTGGTATCAACAGCCTGCTCTAAAGATTGTGTCTTTCCAGCCAAAGAATCAGCCACAACAATATCCGCCATGTCTTCTTTGGCGTTCGCGATCTCTACCGGGGTATTGGTTGTTTCACCACTACGAAGCGCCAAGAAGTCCTTCACGTAATCCGCGTTCATTTCAGCGAATGGTTTTTGAGCTTTTTTCCATGCCTCGTATTCTTCCGGCTCCTCTACAACTACTACGAACCGCATCGCGAAATGTCCTCTTCCACATATCTCGGCGCAAGCGAGTTCATAATTAAAATTGGCGTTGCCCAACTCCTCACGCATTTCCTTCGTCGTTTTCGTTGGAGTAAACCAGAACTTAGTCGGCATACCCGGTACAGCGTCCATCTTCACTCTGAAGTGAGGCAGAAACACGCTGTGCAATACGTCTCTCGCCCTGATCTTTAATAAAACAGGCTGACCTTTGGGCAAATGGAGCTCTGGAGGAGTAAAGTCGTCCAGAGAAGATTTGTCACTAAAATCCAAGCCGAATGTATTGGTAGGATCGATCAGCTTAAAGTTATGCGACCCAAGCTCACCATCAGGACCAGGGTACCGTACCTGCCATGAAAATTGCTGCGCCATAACCTCTACCACTTCGGAATTTTCGGGCTCGGCCTTTGTAATAGCGGACCACTCCGTCCATCCAAAGAATACCAGTATCGACATGACAATAGCGGGTATTACAGTCCATATTACCTCCAGCTTGTGGTTTTCAGGATAGAAATAGGCTTTATTTCCTTCCTTGTATTGATACCTGTACGCGAAAACAAAAAGAAAGATATTAGTAACTAAGAAAGCGAACACAAGGATCGACATGGTCAGCCAGAATAAGCGGTCTGTACGTACTCCATGTATCGATGAAGCTTCAGGCAGGTAGTCCTCGGAGGCTACGCTGGAAGACCAGAAAAAAGCAAACACACCTACTATCAGAAAGATTATAAAAAGCGTCGCGTGTAACTTATTACTGGAGCTAACTCTGTTGGAATAGCTTCCCTTCATGACTGAAATTAGCGTCTGAACTCTGACAAGCAAGAAGAGAATCGCCAATATCAGCAGGACTGCAATAACTATAATCGTGGTAATCATTTTTTATAATTTATACGTTTTTCTCTTTCTAAATAGGATTAATATACGTGATGATGAACACTCTCTTCCAACATAGGATCATTCTTCGAAATAAGTCCCAACTTCGAAAGCGACGCGAGGGTAAAGAACAGGAACAAGCCCGCGTAAATCAGCAACATTCCAAGTTCTACGAAGAAGAACCAGAAATCGAATCCACCATCATTTCCTAAAAGAGCAGGAGTAATCATCAGATAGAAGTCGGACCAGTGTCCGATTATGATACAAAACGCGATTACTTTTATAATCATCACCTGACGCTTCGCGTCTCTCGTCATCAATATAAGGAAAGGAATCAGAAAGTTGATCACAAGGTTAAAGAAGAAAATAGGTGAATAAGCGTCGTTGTCAAGACGTTCTACAAAGTAGACAGCTTCCTCGGGAATATTCGCGTAATAGATCAAAAGGAACTGGCTAAACCATATATATGTCCAGAAAATACTGAAAGCGAAGAGGTATTTACCCAAGTCATGAATGTGATTGTCGTTTACGCCCACAAGCAAACCCGCTTCTTTCAGATAAAGGACAATCAGTGTCAATACGGCAAGGCCAGTAATGAACCAGCTCGCGAATACATACCAGCCAAACATGGTACTGAAGAAGTGCGTATCGATCGACATTACCCAATCCCAAGCCGCTGTTGAAGAAGTAATACCAAATATTACAAGAAAACCGCCTGATAAAACAACGCTTCTGTCATACCATTTGATATCGCCGGTAATATCTTCTTGCCTCGCGTACTTTCGTAAAAAAAACCAGCACAGGTACCAGGAAACAAAATACAGAATGGTTCTGATAATAAAGAACGGATAGTTTAGATAGCCTTCCTTTCCAGCTATGATCGGATCATAGGCAGGCGAAGATTTATCATAAAGATATTCATGTGTCCAATGAAAAAGATCATGGCTGAACAAGAAAAACGATATGATCAAGAGAACACCGACAACGGGAATAAAGCTTCCCATAGCCAAGGGAATACGGCGTATAAGAACACCCCATCCAGCCCACGCGACATAATTAAAAGCTACGAAAAAGACTCCGATAATGGAAATACCTGTAAAGAACACGTTGTTATGCCAGATATTTTTGATTAGTCTTTTTAGCCATACAGGCTTGGCGTGGTCATCGCCATGTCCATGATCAGCGTGTGCATGATCAGCGTGCACGGCATGTTCCGTAGCATGCCCTTCCGACGCGTGATGATGATCATGACCTCCGAATTTTGCTACAAAAAATAATCCTATGATCAAAAGGAGGACTCCTACTCCTATTGTAGTGAATACACTCTTCTTGGCGGAGGCGGTAAATATAAATTTTTCTTCAACCATTGCTTTTAAAATAAAATATTTTCTTATTCCTGATCTGACTTCTGAAGAACTTCTCTAACGTAATGTACGATTTTCCAACGATCTTCCTGTTCGATCTGAGATCCATGGGCTGCCATTAGCCGGATTCCATGCGTAATTACATGGAAAATATGCCCCTCAGTCAAGCGTTTGTTGGCGTCGCTGGTCAAGTTGGCGACTCCAAGATATACGTTCGCCACATTTCCGTCTCCAAGTCCCGACTCTCCATGACAATGGGCGCAAAAGCGCTTATACAGTATCTCTCCTTCAGCAAGGACCTGATCGTTAAGGACTATAGGGTTCTTCACATCATTGGCAAGCTCTACCGAATCTTTAGGAATCAGGTAAGGCGTATGCCCTCTTTTAATCGAATTGACAGCGGGCTCTCTCATAGTCATGGGAGTATAGCTGTTTTCAGGATAGCGATTATAAGGATTGGAGCTATAATATTCTCCATACTTGTTATTAGGATCGGAACTGACAAACGAACCAGCGTTTTCATCCATAATCTGACTTAAAGGCTCGTAGGCTTCCGAATGGTACATATTAGGAGCGTACTCGACACGAGGTTTCTCATGCTCACGTATCCAGGAAAAATCCTGATTACATGAAGAAAACATAAACAGACCTGCACAAAAAAATCCTAATCTTTGAATAGATTTCATTTTCATTTCAATAGCCTTTAGTCAACTTTTTGGGTATTAATTTCGATCGCGCCCGTTTCCTGAAGCAATTTTGTAATCGCCTCACTATTTTCTTTATTGGAATCAAGGTCAATTGCCATGACAAACTTGTCGTCCGTGCTTCTTTTATCAAACATATACGGAACCTTATAGGGCTTCAGATCAGACACGATAAAGAATGTAAAACACATACCCAAGGCGGCCAATAATATGGTAATCTCAAACGTGACCGGCACAAAGGATGGGATCGGAATATAAGGCTTTCCTCCGATATCCATCGGCCAGTCGAAACCAAGCATTCCAATTTGCATGGTAAGCGCGAGGATAGTTCCCGCCATACCGAATAGAAAAGCGGCGATAGGAAGATTTGAAGGTTTGTAACCCAGTGCCGTATCCAATCCATGGACGGGAAAAGGTGTATATACTTCAAATATTTTAATTCCAGTATTCCGCAATTTTGCTATGGAATCCATCAAGACGTCCTCGTCATCAAATATTCCAACAAGAAAGTTTTTTCCAGTAGCCATATATTAATGTTTGTTAGTTCTAGGTTTTTCAGAAGAAGATTTTAAAATAGACTTTACCTCCGCCATATTTATTACCGGAAAATATTTGGTAAACAGGAAGAACAAGGTGAAGAAAAGTCCGAAAGAGAATACATAGACGCCTACGTCGTATAATGTCGGCTTGAAGTAGGCCCAGCTCGAAGGCAGGTAGTCTCTATGAAGCGATGTAACAATGATAACAAAACGCTCAAACCACATTCCGATATTTACAATCACGGACAGGATGAATGTTAAGACTATACTTCTACGAACACTTCTAAACCAGAAAAGCTGCGGAGAAATAACATTACAAGTCATCATAGCCCAATAGGCCCACCAATACTCGCCCGTCGCCCTGTTGATAAAAGCGTAGGCTTCGTATTCCACTCCGGAATACCACGCGATGAAAAACTCTGTAAGATAAGCGATCCCCACAATGGAACCTGTAAGAACAATCACTTTGTTCATAGACTCAATGTGGTTGATGGTAATGTAGTCCTCCAGACGGAACACGACGCGCGTGATAAGCATAAGTGTAAGTACCATCGCGAAACCGGAGAAGATCGCCCCCGCGACGAAATAAGGCGGGAATATGGTCGTATGCCATCCGGGAATAACGGAAGTAGCGAAGTCCATAGATACAATAGTGTGTACAGAAAGTACAAGTGGAGTCGATACCCCGGCGAGAACCAAGGTGACCGCCTCGTATCTTGACCAGGTCTTGGCGGCTCCATCCCATCCGAAACTCAACACTCCGTATATGATCTTTCTGACTTTGGTAGTCGCTCTATCCCTTACAGTAGCGAAATCCGGAATCAGACCAATATACCAGAAAACAAGTGAAACGGTAAAATAGGTACTGATGGCGAACACGTCCCAAAGCAATGGAGAGTTAAAGTTAACCCACAGCGATCCAAAGGTATTTGGCAAAGGCAGAGGCCAGAATCCGACCCATGGTCTTCCCATGTGCAGAATCGGGAATTGCGCCGCGCAGATTACCGCGAAGATCGTCATCGCCTCGGCGGCGCGGTTAATGGAGGTTCTCCACTTTTGACGAAAAAGTAAAAGAATGGCGGAAATCAAGGTTCCAGCGTGACCAATACCAACCCACCAGACGAAGTTTGTAATATCCCAGGCCCAGCCGATTGTCTTATTCAGCCCCCACATACCAATACCATCCCAAAGCAAACGGCCAACGCAGTAAACGCCAAAGCCCAAGGTAATCAACGCTATGACAAGGGCCACAACCCATGACTTAGATGGTACGGACTCTACCGGTCTGCATACGTCGTTTGTAATATCATGATAATTCTTACTGCCGGTAACTAATGGCGGCCTTACGGGTGAAGTAACTTGCATACCTTGTATTAAGCTTTTTTGTTTCTGATTTTAGTTAAGTAATACACGTTAGGTCTAGTGTTGATCTCTTCGAGAACAGTATAGGCCCTTTTAGAATTTTCAACAGTCAATTGTTTATAGACTTCTGAATTTCTATCGTTGATATCTCCAAAAGTGATCGCGTTGGTCGGGCAAGCCGACGCGCAAGCGGTAACAACTTCTCCGTCTTTCACTGGACGTTTCTCTTTCTTAGCCTGCAACTTGCCTTCCTGAATTCTTTGTACGCAGAAGGAGCATTTTTCCATAACCCCTCTTGACCGTACGGTAACATCCGGATTAAGCACCATTCTTCCCAACATTGTACTCATCGAAGTATTGACATCGAATTGCTCATTGTCAAAATACTTGAACCAGTTGAATCTCCTTACTTTATATGGACAGTTGTTCGCGCAATATCTTGTACCGACACAACGGTTATAAGTCATTTGATTCAAGCCTTCACTGCTATGCGTAGTAGCCGCGACCGGACAAACCGTTTCACAAGGAGCGTGATTACAATGCTGACACATCATCGGCTGGAATACAACCTCCGGATTTTCCTCAGGATCTTCCATCAGAGCGTACATATCAAGTAGCCCAACACCTTCCTGCTCCGCCTTCTCTTTCGTCATCTCACTGGAATAATAGCGGTCAATCCGCATCCAGTGCATTTCTCTCCTATTGATTACTTCATCCCTTCCAACTACCGGTACGTTGTTTTCCGCGTTACATCCCACGATACACGCGTTGCATCCGATACAGGAGTTGAGATCCACCATCATTGTCCACAAATGGTTGGGCTTATCATGCTGATACCACAAATCTGTTCCTTCCGCTCCTGGCGCTACAGGCCCTTTGGATGTATGGACAGTTGGATTATATGGTCTGATCCAGTTGTCTTGCTGGAATTCGCCCAACAAAGACTCTTTTACAACAGACTGGCGATCCATAAGGGTATTATGGGTCTGTGTCGTAGCGATCGTAGTAAAACCTTCCGTTGGCGTTAACGAAACATTGCCGACGCCATACGCGAGCAGACCGGAAACGGAGCCTACAAATGGATATACATTCACACCAATAGTCTTGCCCGCCGGCCCGGCGTTCTTTCTTCCATAACCCAGAGCGATACCGATAGTACCCCTCGCCTGGCCAGGCTGCACGACAACTGGCAAAGAAACAGAAGCTTTCCCCAAATTGACAGTGACTATTTGTCCGGATTTTAGCTTGAGCTCATTGGCCATCGCGTAAGGCACAGTTACATAGTTGTCCCACGTCGCTTTCGTGATCGGATCAGGCAGCTCCTGCAGCCATGGATTGGCTGACATAGAACCGTCTCCTATAGCGACAGTCTCATAGACCGCCAACTGTAAACCTTTGTTGAGTTCGTTCGATCTTTGAGCGATATGCGAAGCGATCGAACCGATTGAGGATGTAAAGGAAGAATTTGTTTCCGAGGCGCCGGAAGACTTAGGCTCATATACGCCATCGTGAATAATATCTTCGAAGGACTTGCCAGCGGAAAGGATGTTGGCTTTCCAGTTGGCTCTTATAAATTCATAATATTCCGTATTATTTCCAGCCCAGATCAGAAGACTCTCCTGAGCCGCTCTGGTACCGCGGAATATCGGGGCGATGGTCGGTTGGACCATGCTATAATATCCCTGATAGGGCTCCACGTCGTTCCAAGACTCCAGATAGTGGTATCCGGGACACTGATAGTTACAAAGTTCCGCTGTTTCATCCACCTTCTCCGCGAAAGACACGCGCACGGGAACAGATTTCAGACTTTCCACCAGTTCTTGTCCATCCGGAAGATCGTAAGCAGGATTGGCGTCCATAAAAATAACGGCTCCCAAAGAACCATTTTTTACATCTTTTATAAACTCGGCGATCGCCGTGTCGTCTCCCGTTTTTAGATTACACGCCTTGTTGACATTGATCGTAGAACCATAATTGCCAAGCGCCTGGTTGATCTCATTCACCAACAACTGGATGTAAAGATCATTACTGCCACTTATTACAAGGGACTTCCCTTTCGCGTTCTTAAGATCGTCAGCCGCGAGCTTCAATTTGTTCGACTCCTTAATTTCCGGTACGGAAAGTTTATTTCCGGTTATCAAGGTGTAAAGCGCCGCTAGATACAATCCTTCATCAGAAAGTTTTATCGGCTCTCTGTAATCAGCGTTCGCCCCGGTCATCGAAAGGTTCGCCTCAAACTGATAGTGGCGGCTCATTTCCTTACGATTGTCTCCCACTTTTCTACCTACACTATATCCTTTGGCAAACTCGATCGGAGATATCCAGCTTCCCAGGAAGTCGCAATTGAAACCGACAATGACATCCGCTTTACTAAAATCATAGGAAGGGATAACCGCTTTACCGAACGCGATCTGGTTTGCCTGACGCGACGCGTAAACGGAAATCGGATCATACATGATATGCCTGGTCGACGGATAGGCGGCCTTAAACTCTTCTATCACCCTTAATGTAGAAGGACTGTATATGGATTTGGTAACAATCCTGATACCTTTTTTATCAGCGTCTTTCAGGGCCTGAATGATTTCCTTATCAACTGAAGCATACTCTTTATTACTTTCTTTTACCTTTACCTGAGTACCGTTGATAACAAAATTTTTAAGCCGGGTTTCATCATACAAACTTAATACGGAAGCCTGCGCTCTGGAACTGGTTCCACCTTTTGTAATACTGGAAAGAGCGTTTCCTTCAATCTTGATCGGACGACCTTCCCGTGTTTTTACAAGTACACTACAGTAATCACTTCCATTTACATATGAACTGGCGTACCAGTTAGCGATACCTGGCTCGATTTCCTCGGGCTTGTTCAGATAAGGAATCGCTTTTTTAACAGGAGCTTCGCAGGCAGCCAAAGAAACCGCCGCCATACCAAAACCCAATAGTTTCAGAAAATCCCTTCTACCCGTCTCTTCTCCCCCTTCCGACTTGTTTGGATGAGCTTCTTTTACCGGTAAATATTCGGGAAACTCATTATAGGCATGCTTTAGAAATTCAGGATCGTTGTTTAACTCCTCAATACCTTTCCAGTATTTCTTTGTATTGTCTTTCATATTAGATATATGTATCAGGCCCAGATTTTCTTAAATTAATAGTGACATTTTGAACACTCCAGTCCACCAATTTCGGCAACAGTCATATTCTGACCATTGTGAATCGCGAACAACTTGTCATAGTATTCATTATCTTTACCATTGACCGCCGTCTCTCTATGGCAGTTTATACACCAGCCCATCGTTAGCGGAGAGTATTGCTTAACCACTTCCATTTCTCCGATCGGACCATGACAGGTTTCACACTGAACGTTGCCTACTACAGTATGCTGAGAGTGATTGAAGTAAGCGAGATCAGGCAGGTTATGGACCCTTACCCATTTGATAGGCGTATTGCTTTCCCAGGCGGCGACCACCTGCTTGATGGCTTCCTCTCCGAATCTTGGTCCTTTCTTAACGCTGTTATGACAGTTCATACAGATATTGACGGAAGGAATACCCGCTTGCTTACCTTTGTACGCCCCGGTATGGCAATAGCCACAATCAATATTATACTCTCCAACGTGTTGCTTATGCGAGAATGGAATCGGCTGTTTTGGCGCGTAGTTTTGCTCTACACCAATCGATAAAAGTCCAACCCAGCAACTTCTGACACCTACAGCGAGAAAAATAAGGATCACCACCGTTATAAAGCCTCTGCTTTTAAGTACGGCCGATATGTCAAATTTTTGATTAACCAGATATTTCGCCCCTTCATCCAACGCGTCCTCCTTGTCTTTCAGATATCTTCTGATCACTGACAGGAACACGACAAGCATCAGAAGAACCAATACAAGTACGACAATGATCAGAGACAAAATAACGGTCGAATATTCTCCACCGCCCGCCTGCGCTCCGGCCTCTCCCGTCGAAGCTCCTCCTTCCTTAGGAGCATCGGCGGCGTCTTCAGCCGTCTCTACATAAGCGATGATATTTTTTATATCCTCCTCCTCTAAAAAAGAAAATGGAGGCATTTCAGCTTTGTTGTATTTATCGTACAACGCGACCGCGTATGGATCTCCGCTTTTGATGACCTTTTGCGAATTGTGGATAAAGTCGACAATCCAGGGCATCTTTCTTCTTTTGGTAATCCCCTTCAAGGCGGGCCCTACCTTGTCTTTGTTGGCTGTATGACACTGAAAGCAGTTTTGTTTAAAGAGAGTCTCTCCCAGAGCGGGATCCCCGTCAACTTCGGCTTTCTTATCATCCTGCGCGAATAATACTGTACTTGAAATGAATAGGAGTAAAAGAGCAAGCGACCAGCGCTTTACAGTTATGTTCAGAAACATGTTGAAGTTTGTTTTTTCCTTATTCAGGCTCATGATTTTTAAAAGTCTCGCAAATCTAATACGCTATCGGAATTATTCAAATATGTTTTTGCATAGATTTTTTCATTATCGCCTGTAAAGCTACCAAAAATACATTAACAAGCTATTTTTAAATGTATTAATAAGTCCACGCGTTTAATTTAGAATGGTTTTAAATTATCAGACACAAATACATAAATTGTATTTTTCCGATATATAAAGTCTGAATTCCAGTTTAATTTTGTAAAAATTACATAAATCCTATAGATAGTCTTCAAAAGTTTTTTTTTACTATTGGAGAAAAATAACCGACTTATAGCGCTTTATTTCCGCTAATACTCTTTTTTATGAAAAAATATTACATTCGCGTTTTTCTTTGTTAGTAAATAATCCTTCGAACTGGTATCATCAATAAAATTCTGGCGATTCCATCGCGAATCAGGTTATTTTTTTAACTTGAAAATTATAAATCAAATCCATACTCTTACCGTATGCTCTCAATAATTGACTGGATTATCATTTTTTCGTTTTTTTTGTTATCGCTGCTAATAGGAATATATTTTACAAAACGAGCTGGCGAGAATATCACCAACTTTTTTCTGGGTGGCCGGAATATGACCTGGTGGCTGGCGGGTGTTTCCATGGTCGCCACTACCTTCGCGGCGGACACGCCGCTCGCGGTAGCGGAACTCGTCGCCCAAAACGGGATAGCGGGAAATTGGCTTTGGTGGAACGCGCTTCTGGGCGGAATGCTTACCGTATTCTTTTTCTCCAAGCTATGGCGAAGAGCGGAGATTCTAACGGATATTGAATTCATCGAAATGAGGTATTCCGGCAAACCCGCCGCTTTTTTAAGAGGCTTCCGGGCGATCTATCTGGGGCTTTTTATGAATTCCCTCGTCATTGCCTGGGTCAACCTGGCGCTTATGAGTATCCTGGAAGTTTTCTTTGATATAGGTCCGAAAGAAGCCTTGCTTTATACTGGCGTCGCCATGATCATTACACTTGCCTACTCCTCGCTCGCCGGTCTGCTGGGAGTAGCCGTTACAGACTTTCTACAATTCTTTATCGCGATGGCCGGCTGCGTTATCCTGGCCGTCATTGTCGTCAATGTTCCGGAAATCGGAGGTATTCAAGGATTGAAGGAAAAGCTGCCCGACTGGTCAATTCAGTATTTCCCTAACATCCGAAGCGACGACATAGCCGGGTTAGGCACGACGCTTACCCTCAGCGTAGCGACGTTTACTTCCTTCGTGGCGTTTCAGTGGTGGGCGAGCTGGTATCCCGGCGCCGAGCCAGGCGGCGGGGGATATATCGCGCAACGGATGATGAGTACAAAAAACGAAAAACACGCGATAATGGCGACTTTGTTTTTTCAAATCGCGCATTACGCGTTCAGGCCATGGCCCTGGATTCTGGTCGGGCTGGCCGCGCTCATCATCTATCCGGATCTTCCTATTACAGAAAAACGTCTGGGCTTTATCTTCGCCATGCGCGACTTTCTGCCCAACGGATTACGAGGTTTGCTCCTTATCGCTTTCTTTTCCGCGTATATGAGTACCATCTCCACCCAACTCAACTGGGGAGCAAGCTATCTGGTCAATGACTTTTACAGCCGCTTTATCAATACCGGCGCCAGCGACAAAAAACTTGTAACGGTATCCCGCGTCGCGACTTTGCTTACCATGATTTTCTCCCTGATCGTCACCACACAAATCAACAGCATATCCGGAGCCTGGTACTTCCTTCTCCAGGCAAGCGCCGGACTAGGGTTAGTCCTCATTTTGCGATGGTATTGGTGGAGAGTCAACGCGTGGAGCGAGATCACCGCTTCCATAGCCCCCGTCGTCACCCTAATCCTGATCGTCCTGTTTAGAAGTTACGCGGAGCGGATAGCTTCCCCTGATTCCATCGCGTATATCATAAACCAATGGCTACGCGTAGATCCTAACACGTTTTTCGTCATCGTAGCCGTTACTACGATATCCTGGATATTGGCCACTTTCGCGACCTCCCCTACCGATAAGGTCACACTCAACTCCTTCTATAAAAAAATTCATCCTATGGGAGCCTGGGAACCGGTCAGGAAAGGGCTCAACATGCCAAAACCCGAAGGCAGTCTTACCTGGTTGGGCGTCTGCTGGCTCTCGGCCATCATTATGACTTATTCCATTTTATTCATGTTTGGCAAACTCATCTTTCAGGAATGGATGGATTTTCTCATTTATCTGTCAGCGGCCATAGCAGGCGGACTGATTCTGATATACGCGTCCGGGAAAGTAAAAATTTTTGAAGATTAAATAAACCCGGCCTATTTTTGACACGAAAGAAAGGCGACATAATGCGGATAGAGGAAAACGTCAGCCTAAAGGCGTACAATACATTTGGAATCGAGGTGGTAGCCCGATATTTTTCCACTTTTTCATCGGAAGATGAATTAAGGGAACTATTAAACTACGCCAGCCTGAATCAACTGCCGATATTGGTATTGGGTGGCGGCAGCAATATCCTATTCACACAAAACTTTGAAGGGCTTGTTCTTCACAATACCATCAAAGGCATAGAAACGGAAAATACCGGAGACGCCACGGCTATCGTCAGGGCGGGCGCGGGCGAACAATGGCACTCACTGGTTTCATACGCGATCCGCCATGGGTTGGGTGGTATAGAAAACCTTTCACTCATTCCCGGCACGGTGGGCGCCGCCCCTATTCAAAACATTGGAGCATATGGCGCTGAACTGAAAGATTCTTTTGAATATCTGGAGGCGATCCGTGTGCTGGATGGTAGCGCGAAAAAGTTTACCCGACAGGAATGCGACTTCGGCTATCGCGACAGTATTTTTAAAACCAGCCTCAAAAACCAGTACATTGTTACCAGGGTAGCTCTGCTCTTGCATAAAAACGCGCTGGTAAATACAAGCTATGGCGCTATCTCCTCTACTCTGGCAGTCATGAACGTCACTCAGCCTACGATCCAATCAGTAAGCGAGGCGGTCATAACGATTCGTCAAAGCAAGCTCCCTGATCCCCAAAAACTGGGAAACGCCGGTAGCTTCTTCAAAAATCCGGAAATTGCCAAAGAGCAATTTGAAGAACTGCGAAAAACATATCCACTGATACCTTTTTTTCATTCGGCGAATGGATTAATTAAAATTCCGGCTGGCTGGCTCATTGAGCAATGCGGTTGGAAAGGCCGGGTAAAAGGTCGGACGGGAGTGCATAAAGACCAGGCGCTGGTGCTGGTCAATTATGGCGACGCGAGCGGATTGGAAATAAAAGCCTTATCGGACGAAATCAGACAGACTGTTTGGGACAAATTCGGTATCGGGCTCATCCCCGAAGTCAACATCCTATAACCGAAACTCCTGTAGGAAGCCTGCCTGAATACTTTTCCACTTCCACCCCGAACTTTGAGAGAAAGTCCAGCCCATCTTCCATGCTATAGCCTTTGTATTCGGCATAAGAATGAAGATACACCACTTTTTTTATTCCCACACTATAAATAATCCGGGCGCATGGCAGACAGGGAGACAGAGTGACATACATCGTAGCTCCTTCGATACTTGTGCCATTCTTGACCGCGTAAATAATCGCGTTTTGTTCCGCGTGCAAAGCCAGGCTACAGCTTCCGTTTGAATCCGGAGGACAACCTGTTTCCGGCCACTCTTCGTCGCAGTTGTGCGTATTGGCGGGAGGACCGTTGTAACCAATGGAGATAATACGGGTGTCTTTGGTCAATACCGCTCCAACATGCCTTTTGATGCAATGCGACCTGTTGGCCAGGTTCACGGCTAACTCCATGAATATATCGTCAAATTGAGGTTTCATTAACTAGCGCTTTCCATGACAAAAGTAGCAAATTACGGGTACGAAGCAATATTCCCGGGTCCCTGCCGCGATGATTATCCGCGTCGCTTATTTCTCCATCCTCAACATGATCCCGAAAAAAAAAGAGAATTCAAGATTACAAAAAAACGATTTCGGATTTTGATTAAATAAACATTTGATTACCTTTGTAACGGCAAATCAGTACGACCAGCTCCTGCTGAATCCCCCAGGTCCGGAAGGAAGCAAGGGTAGGTGGTTGAGCGGTGCGATATTTGATTTGCCTTTTTTTCCATATCAGGATTTACTTTCACATACCTCTCCTTATTTTTATTATTTTAGTATTATAATTTATTCTCTTAGCATATTCTTTTAAATGAAATTCTTTATTGATACCGCCAATCTTAATGAGATAAAAGAGGCGCACGAACTGGGTGTTCTCGACGGTGTTACCACCAATCCTTCACTTATGGCGAAGGAAGGCGTCAAGGGGTACGACGCCATCCTGAAGCATTACCGGGCTATTTGCGAGATTGTCGACGGAGATGTTAGCGCCGAAGTAATCGCCACGGACTTTGAAGGGATAATCAAAGAGGGCGAAGTATTGGCCGAATTACATCCAAAGATTGTAGTAAAAGTCCCCATGATCCGCGATGGCGTCAAAGCGATCCGGTATTTCGCCGATCATGGTATACGTACCAATTGTACGCTCGTCTTCAACGCGGGACAAGCTCTTCTCGCCGCCAAAGCCGGCGCCACCTATGTATCGCCGTTTATAGGGAGACTGGATGATATCGGCCACGATGGGATGGATTTGATCCGCCAGATCGTGGACATATACGCGAACTATGGTTACGCGACCGAGGTGCTCGCGGCGTCCGTCAGGCATGTACCACATCTGATCCAATGCGCGGAAGCCGGAGCGGATGTAGCCACTTGCCCCCTCTCGGTAATCACGGGTCTGTTGAAGCATCCTCTTACAGATATCGGGCTGGAAAAATTTCTTGCCGATCACAAAAAGGCGAATAGTTAAAAACCTACCCACCTGGTTGATGATTCAGGTGGGGACAATATCGTAACATTGGGAAGCATGTTTATCATTAAGGTTAAAGGCAAAGCTAAAATCCCTGATTATATACAATTAAGGGACGATAACTTTGTTCTGGTCGCTTATTTCAGAGCGGACCGGCCTGTCAAAGAGAAACAACTGGAAAAATACGGGCTTACAGGAAAGGAAGAGCTATTAGCCCAGTTGATAGCGGATCTTCCTTATGGTAAACTCCAAAAACTGGAAATCTGATCATGGAATTCTCATCCGAACCAATCATATCGGTACAAAACGCCTTCATATATCAGGAAAGTCAATTGGTGCTCAAAGAGGCCAACTTCAATATAAGCAAGGGAGAATTTGTATACCTGATAGGCCGAACAGGAAGCGGCAAAAGTTCATTGCTCAAAACCCTGTACGCCGACCTTCCTCTGACTTCCGGAAAAATCTCCATCGCGGATTTCCAGTTACACAATCTTTCCCGTTCCCAGATTCCTTTTCTACGTCGTAAACTTGGTATAATCTTCCAGGATTTTCAGCTATTCTATGACCGGACCGTCGCGGACAACCTCATGTTTGTCATGAAAGCGACAGGCTGGACCAGCACCGCCAAAATGCGCGATCGCATTACGGAAGTTCTTTTTCAGGTCGGATTAAGCTCACTGGACAATAAAATGCCTCATCAACTATCCGGAGGCGAACAACAGCGCCTGGTTGTAGCCCGGTCATTGCTCAATGATCCTTTGATCATTATCGCGGACGAGCCCACCGGCAACCTTGACCCTGAAGTAGCGGAAGGCGTCATGCAGCTCTTTCTCCAGATCAACAAAGGAGGTACCGCTGTACTAATGGCCACCCACAACTACGACTTCCTGGATAAATTTCCCGCCCGAGTCCTCAAAATTGACAATGGCCGACTAAAAGACTCCTCCAGTGATCCTTTTAGCTACCGGAATGAAAACTATTGAAGGACTTTCCATACTCATTCCCATATACAACCGCGTGGTTATCGACCTGGCGCGCGATCTTCATCACCAGGCGCTGACAAGCGGCATCGAATTCGAGATTCTCTGTTACGACGACTTTTCGACAGACGATATCCGGCAACGCCACGCCAATCATACGTTTCCTTCTCACACGACCTATCGGGAACTGGACCGGAACCATGGCCGATCCGCGATACGCAACCTTCTGGCTTCCAACGCGCGCTACAGCCACTTGTTGTTTTTGGATTGCGACAGCAAGATCATTCTCAGCGATTTCATCCGATCATACATATCCTATCCCCAATACAAAGTGGTCATTGGCGGCAGGGTTTACTCTCCTACCGCGCCATCGGAGTCTCAGCTATACCTTCACTGGCTTATCGGCACAAGCAAGGAAGTGCTTTCAGCCGGCCAACGCGGTCTTCACCCATATCAAAGTCTGATGTTTAACAATATTCTGATTGAAAAAGACACTTTTCTGTCTATCAGGCTTGATGAAACCATAAAAGGGTATGGACATGAAGATTCCCTCTTTGGCTATATGCTCAAACAGAAAAATATCGTCATATCGCATATTGACAATCCGGTGGAACACGAAAGCCTGGACACCAATGACGAGTTTTTGAAAAAAAGCAGGGAAGCTGTACGTAATCTCGCCTACCTCGTCAACCAGTACGCCCTTGGCAAAGACACCCGCTTGTTTCGCTCCTACCACTTTCTACGACGCTATGGCGCCGCCTCCATCTATAAATCCATTTTTGCCCGATGGGAAAGCCAAGCGATTAGCAATCTTCTTGGCGGCAATCCTCGCCCGATATGGCTCGACTTATTGAAGCTGTTCTGGTTTATGGAAGATATGAGCAGAAGTAAAGAGGATTAATCCGCGGAGATTTTTTTTCTACCGATCTCAAGCATATACGCGTAAGCCTGCTCGTACTCATTTTTAATAATACCCTCCAGTATCGCCTCTCTCAATTCATCCTTAATATCTCCTACCACTTTGCCTGGAGGCAGGTCAAACGCGTTCATGATATCCTGCCCCGTCACTACCGGCTGAAAGTTCCGAACCCGGTCCTTCTCCTCCACTTCTTCCAGTTTCTTTTCCACCTTGTCGAAGTTGTCCAGATAACGCTTTACCTTCAATTCGTTTTTAGAAGTAACATCCGCCCTGCACAAGGCCATCAACGCGTGTATATCGTCTCCGGCCTCAAACAGCAATCGCCTCAGCGCGGAATCCGTGACATTTTCCTTTACCAGGGATATGGGTCTCAGATGTAGGCGAACTAGTTTCTGTACAAATTTCATTTTTTCATTCAAGGGGAGACGAAGCTTTCGGAAAATATGCGGAACCATACGCGCGCCCCGATCCTCATGCCCATGAAAAGTCCATCCTACCCGCTCATCGTACCGCTTAGTCTGGGGCTTGGCGATATCGTGCAAAATCGCGGCCCAACGCAACCATAAGTCGTCGCTTTTTTCGGCTACATTGTCCAATACCTGTAGCGTATGATAGAAGTTGTCTTTATGCGCCCGATTTCCCACTGACTCCACTCCCTGGAGCGCGGTAAACTCCGGAAATATGATTTCAAGTAATCCAGCGTGAAAAAGCAATTTGAATCCATAAGAAGGCTTCGCGCTCAATATGATTTTGTTCATTTCATCCGTAATCCGCTCCATCGAGACGATTTTGACGCGTTCCCGGTTTTCAATGATCGCCTGAAAAGTATCCGGATCAATATCAAAAGAGAGTTGGGCGGCGAAACGAATCGCGCGCATCATGCGCAAGGGATCGTCCGAAAAAGTGATATCGGGATCAAGCGGGGTCCGGATCAGCTTGCGTCGAAGATCCTTTACACCATCAAAAGGATCGATCAGATCTCCAAACGTGTTTTTGTCCAGGCTAAGCGCCAAAGCGTTGATTGTAAAATCACGCCGATTCTGGTCATCTTCCAGAGTACCGTTTTCCACGATGGGCTTTCTCGAGTCTCCGCGATACGATTCCTTACGCGCCCCGACAAATTCCACTTCAAAATCCCCGTACCGCAACATGGCGGTGCCAAAATTTTTAAATGTCACGACTTCGGTACGCTCCCCGATTCTTTCAGCCACACGGGACGCCAGTTCGATGCCACTGCCGACACATACAAAATCAATATCTTTTGATGGCCTTTTGAGAATAAGATCCCTGACGTAACCGCCAATCACATATACGGGCACTTTCAACTCCTCCGCGGCTTCCGAGACAAGATGAAATATTCGGAATGGACTTATTGATGTTTCAAAGTTCATTATCGCCTTCCCTACTTTCTGATAAATTTAAACTCTCCGTCATATCCTATTTTAATAATCGTAGAGGGTGGATACGCCGCCTTGTCCCGCTGTCCGTATTGTACCACATAGTCCGCTCCCGAAATAATCCGGGAGTCGATCAGGTTAAAAGAAGCGGGCGCGCTTTCACCACTAAAATTCGCTGAGGTGGATACGATACCGCGCTTCGCTTTACGTAAAAAATCACGACAAAAGGAATCCCTGACAACACGTATGGCCAGACTGCCATCTTCAGCCAATAAGGAAGAAGCCACATTTTTACCCTCCGGATAGATGATTGTCAGTGGTTTTTCCGAATATTCAATCAGCTCCCAGGCTAAATCAGGCACTTTATGTACATACTGGTACAGCAGTTCCGTATCCGGAACGAGAACAATCATGGACTTATTGGCCGGGGAACGCTTCAGAGCGAGAATACGTCCAATAGCGTCTTCATTATTGACATCGCATCCTAGCCCCCAGACCGTATCCGTCGGATACAATACTATTTTTCCCGCTTTCAGGGCCTGTTCCGCCAGACTTAGTTCTTCTTTTAACATATGTGTTTGTATGCCGCGAATCTATATCGCCCATAGTTAAAATCAAACCTGATTTGGATTTTATACCACACGGAAAGACAGTCTTCCATATCTTTTATCGGTCACGACGCGCTATAATTCATGTACATTTAATCCAATCCTTTCATATATTTATATAATTACTCCCTATATTCGCGACATTATGCTTCAACATATTTTTTCTTTCATTATCTGGGACGTAAGTCCCACAATCTTCGAAATCGCGGGACGGGAAGTTCGCTGGTACGGGTTATTGTTCGCTCTTGGCTTTCTGGTAGGACAGCAAATTTTGATACGTATATATAAAGCGGAAGGACGATCGGAAAAAGACGTCGAAACCCTGACAGTTTACATGGTCATCGCGACCATTGTCGGAGCCAGACTTGGCCATGTCCTTTTCTATCAGCCGGATTATTACCTGGCGAACCCTCTCGAAATCCTGAAGATCTGGGAAGGCGGACTTGCCAGTCACGGAGCGACCATAGGTATTCTGATCGCGATTTACCTATACTCGAAGAAAGCTACGGATCAAAGCTATTTTTACGTACTTGACCGGCTCGTAATCACTATCGCGCTCGCGGGATGCTTTATTCGGCTTGGCAATCTTATGAACAGTGAAATCATCGGCCTACCCACCAATATTTCCACCGCCTTTATCTTTAGCGAAGAAACCAAGCAAGGTCTAAAAAGCCTGTATTCAGATTATGTATCCGAAGTAGATATTCAAAAAAACGACAAAAAGCCTTCTCTTGAGGGATTTCAGTATCAGGGACTGGATATCGCGGTACATTTTAAATCTTCCGGCGATTTCAATCAGGAAACACTAGTGAAGGATATGCGGATAGCTATTCAGGGCAGCAGCTATTTCAGTGAAAACATCCTGATTCCTCCAAGCGCGTCTTACCGGATTCAGGGAGATACGGCCATTATCGAAGCCTGGGGAATCCCCCGTCATCCGGCTCAATTATACGAAGCGCTTTCCAGTTTTCTGATATTCCTTCTGTTACTGGCCATTTATCTCAAACAAGGCGCCCGATTGCCCGAAGGTCGCCTGTTCTCCCTATTTGTCATTCTGATATTCGGCCTGCGTTTCATTTATGAATTTTTCAAAGAGGCTCAGGTTGATTTTGAAAAATCATTAACGCTCAATATGGGGCAAATACTAAGCATCCCTCTAATTATCATAGGCCTGTTTATCTTTATCCGTTCCTTTAAAAAGAAAAACGAGATCCAATAAGCTTATAAATATCCCGAAGCTCAGAAGGTGGCCAACCGCCTTAAGGCAGAGGATCATAACCACTGCCTCCCCAGGGATGGCAGCGGCCAATCCGTTTCAACGCGAGAAACCATCCCTTGAACAATCCATACTTTTTGATAGCCTGGATCGCGTAGTCGCTGCATGTCGGCGTATAACGGCAGGATGGCGGCAAAAAAGGCGAGATTGTCCATTGATACATACGTATGGGTAAAACCGCCAGAAAAAAAAAGATGGATTTCAACAAGCGCATTTCGCTTTAGTCAATTTCAATAACGACATTATCGGAAACCGGGCGCCCTACGCAGGTGAGCACAAAACCTTGATCTATCTCCTTTTGGGACAATCCATCCGGGTCATCCAAGTGAACTTTACCGGAAGTGCATCTTCCCATACAGGCTGTGCACATTCCACTCTGACAACTAAACGGCAAGTCTATGTCATTATCCAGAGCGGCCTCCAGAATACTTCTCTCTACCGGAACCATGACCTTATACTCACTCCCCTGATACAGGATGGTAACAGTTTTGGGGCCGTCGGGCTGGTCTTCAACCACTTTACCCGATATGGTGGAGGGATTGGAGGATAGAAAACTCTCCTTATGAATTTTTTCCGCGTCGATCTTCAATATCTGAAGCGCTTCCAGCGCTTCCTCCATCATTCCTTTAGGGCCGCATATGAAAAATTCCGACCTTTCGGGACTCCATACCGGAAGGCTTTCCAACAACTTCAGTATTAAGGAGCGATTTAAGCGCCCCACATGACGGACCTCTCCTTTAGGTTGGCTGAACACATTTATCAAGGTAAAACGGTCGCCATGGACTTCCTTCATCGCTTTGAGCTGGGCGCTGAATATTACGGAGCGCTCGTCGCGGTTGCCATACAGCAAATACAAATTGCTCAAAGGCTCTTCACTAAGTACCGCCTTCGCGATCGCCATAAGGGGAGTAATGCCGCTACCGGCGCCAATCAGTACCACATCCCTTTTATTATGGTCGCCCGTTTGGATGGTAAACGCCCCCATGGGCTCCATCACCTCGATCTGGTCGCCTTCTTTGCAATGATCAATGAGGTAATTGGAGACTTTGCCATGAAGCACGCGCTTTACAGTAACCGCCAGGTCGCTATCGACACCGGAATAGGAGCAAAGTGAATAAGAACGACGATGAGTTTCGCCATTCACAGGTATAATTAAAGTGAGAAATTGCCCAGGCAAAGCCTTTATACGCCGCCCGGAATTGTCAAAAATTAGTGTAACGGCGTCTTCCGTTTCTTTAACCACTGACTTTATGGTTAATATTGAATATAAACTCATGCGAAAAAAAATCTTTGGATTACAAAGAACGTGAATACTATGTATAGAACAAACAAAGATATAAAGCGATTGGGATGTTTTCCCTTAAACTTTCTTCACATAAATGAATTCTTTATCTTTGCTGTTTATTTCTGATTCATATTAAATGGAACTTACGACACTAACAGCCGTATCACCTGTCGATGGTCGATACCGGGAACAGGTAAAGGAACTTGCTCCATATTTTTCCGAATTTGGCCTCATCAAGTACCGGATACAAATAGAAATCGAGTATTTCATCGCTCTCTGTGAAATTCCGCTTCCACAATTAAAGTCTTTTCCGAAAGAAAAGTTTAGTGAATTAAGAAATATATACCTTCATTTTACGGAGCAGGACGCCCTGGAAGTCAAGGCGACTGAAAAAGTAACTAATCACGACGTCAAAGCGGTCGAGTACTTTATCAAATCCCGGATGGAAGCTTACACGGAATACGCGGAATTCATTCACTTTGGGCTCACCTCGCAGGATATCAACAATACATCTATTCCTCTTTTACTAAAGCACGCCATTGAGCGTAGTTATATTCCCCTGCTGGAGAACCTGGCCAACGAGATCGCCGAGAAAGCGAAGGAATGGTCAGCGGTTCCCATGCTCGCCAAAACACATGGCCAACCAGCCAGTCCTACCCGATTGGGAAAAGAGCTTTCCGTCTTTACAGAAAGAATCGCGGTACAGCTTCAACAGCTAAGAGCGATCGCGTATTCCGCCAAGTTCGGCGGCGCTACCGGCAACTTCAACGCGCACTACGCGGCCTATCCCGAGATCAACTGGATCGAGTTCGCCAATCAGTTTGTAAACAAAAGCCTGGGGTTGTCCCGCAGCCAGTATACTACCCAGATTGAGCACTATGACAATCTTGGCGCCCTGTTTGACTGCCTTAAAAGAATCAATACCATCCTGCTTGACCTGGATAGAGATATATGGCAATATATCTCCATGAACTATTTCAAGCAGAAGGTAAAATCGGGAGAAATCGGATCCTCGGCGATGCCACATAAGGTAAATCCCATTGATTTTGAAAACTCCGAGGGTAACCTGGGCGTAGCCAACGCTTTGTTTGAGCACTTCTCCGCCAAGCTGCCCATTTCGCGGCTACAACGCGACCTTACCGACTCTACCGTATTGAGAAATATCGGCGTTCCCCTGGCTCATACCATCCTGGCGTTTAAATCTACGCTAAAAGGTCTTGGTAAAATCGAACTTAACCAGACCGCTATCAACGCGGATCTGGAAGACAACTGGGCGGTCGTGGCGGAAGGTATCCAAACCATCTTGCGCAGAGAGGGGTATCCCAAGCCTTATGAAGCGTTGAAAGACCTGACCCGTACCGGTGAAAAAATATCGCGAAAAACGATCGAAGCTTTCATTATTCAACTGGATGTGAGCGACGAGGTCAAAAAAGAACTTCAAGAGATTACTCCATTCAGCTATACCGGGATGCGATTCTAAATCCCGGCCGCGGCTTCGAAGACCGATCGATTGGCATATGATCAGTCTTCGAAGCTTCTTGTTTTAGGCGGTCACATCCTCTAAATGGAGCAATCGACTTTCAGGCTCTTTTCAAGGACTTCGGGAAGCTTATCCCCGCATAGATGCTCTTGTATAACTTCTACCTTGACATCTCCATCCTTATGCAAGACCTTCACCGATACCTCGCCATGCGCTTCTCTGCGAACTTGCAATACCAGTACCGCGCCTTTCACTTCCAGATTGGTAATAGTCAGTTCATCCAAAAAATCCGGTAAGGACGGTTTATAGAAATAAACCGCGTTTTCATTCGCGACGATTTTTATACCGAGACAAGCCTGCAACATCATATACACAACACCTACCGCCCACGCCTGAGGCGAACAAGCCACAGGATAGGCGGTAGGCCCTTCATTCTTTCTCTTTTTAAAGCCGCATAGTAATTCCGGCAAACGTTGATGCTCCATATAGCCAGACATTTCAAACATCCCTTGCAAAAGCTTGTGCACTTCCTGCCGAAAGCCATACTGCGCCATACCATAAGTGATCATGGCCGTATCGTGGGGCCATACCGATCCATTGTGGTAAGACATGGGATTATACCGCGCTTCATTCCCGCCAAGCGTCCGTATGCCCCAACCGGAAAACATATTTTCACTCATCAGATTGGGTACCATTTTCCTCGCGTGCTCTTTTTCCGCGATTCCGGAAAATAAAGCGTGCCCGGCGTTTGAAGTATTCACCCTGCATGGTTTTTTTTCTCCATCAAGCGCTATCACAAAAGTATTCAACTCCTCGTCCCAGAATTTGTCCAGGAAGTTCTTCTGCAACTTTTCCGCCCGGCTCCGAAAATGATTGGCTTTTTCCTCATTCCCAAGCGCCCGCGCCATTTCTGACGCCTTTATCCACGCGTCGTAGGCGTATCCCTGTACTTCACACAACGCGATAGGCCCTTCCGCCAACTTGCCATCCTCATACATGACCGAATCCGAAGAGTCTTTCCATCCCTGATTCGTCAATCCTTTTTCCGATTTTTTTCTATATTCGAGAAAACCGTCTCCGTCCAGATCACCGTAGTTATCCATCCAGTTAAGGGCCGCCTCTATATTGGGCCACAGTTCTTTCACCAGGTCTATATCTCCGGTTCTTTCATAATACATCCCCGCCAGGACAACAAAAAGCGGAGTAGCGTCAATCGTCCCGTAGTATATCTTGAACGGAACTTCTCCGAGATTCGCCATTTCCCCACCCCGCTTCTCGTGAAATATCTTGCCGGGCTCCGAGTCCTGAAAATCGCTCTCGGCAGTCGCCTGGAAATGAGCGCAGAATTTCAACACTCCCTTGCCAATGTCGGGATCCATCCATAGCGTTTGCATAGCCGTAATGATGCCATCCCTGCCAAAAGGGCAGCTATACCAGGGTACTCCCGCGTAAGGATACAAACCATGTTCCGTTTTGGTCACCATCGTATACAAGTCTGACCGGGCCCTGCAAAGCCAGTTGTTAAACATGTCATGAGAAGTATACAGATCACAGTCCTCCTCTCTAATCCTTTTCGTGTACTCCATCAACTCGGCATAAGCCTCCGCGTAAGTCCTTGAAATTATTTTTTTATCTCCCGTCTCAAACACGATCGAAAAACTAAGATTATAAACTTCCTGAGGCCTCAGGCGTATAGCGAAGTCCGCCTTTCCAGTACTGACGCGAACCGGTTCATCGCAAAAAATCACCCTGGTTTTCCGGATAATATCATCCAGACCTTTATAACCCACGAGAATTTGATTGCCAGAAGCCTTACCCTGCAAAAAGCAGCCCTTCTTCATTCTCTTCATGCCCCGGACCTCGAATATGTCGCAAAAATCGGCTTCAAACAGCAAGCTCAGGTCAAAGGCTACTTCCTCCGTACCAAAGTTCGCCAGCTCGATATTTTCATAGCACGCGTCTTCCCACAGGAACTTGGTACGACGGATATGTATCACCCCTTTTTCCGTAAGCTTTTTATCCTTATGTCCAAAATCGGGATTGGTCATATCGACAGTCAATAGATCATTTTCCTCCTTTATTGAAGAACTTAGCAGCAATGCCCGCCGATTTTCTATCAACATTTCCGAACAGGATATAAAACGCGTCCCCTCATAAAATATCCCCTGAGCTCCACTCCCCACAGGATGTATATCTCCAAAGCGATCGAATACAGCGAACGTATCACCGCACTTCAGCGTCATAGTCCTGTCATCCGCCAGCGAAGAACTGGAAAGTATATAATATTGATCGTTATGTTTTATGTACGTGGACATAAGTCTGTTTTTTTTATTAAGTTCAACATCTATCCCATTCACCATCCGGGAAGCGCTTTTTTTCTTCCGAGAGGGATCTGATTAAGCTGTCGATGTACGGTAATCCGCGGGAATATTTGTATATCGTGATAAATAAAACCCGATAACCCAATAGTTACGAGACTGGAAAGACATGCTCGCCGAAAAAAATAATCGTCTGGATTTATTGTCCAGGATATCATTTGTACCCGCGATTCCGGCCTCCCATCCCAAACTTTTTTCTTCCCGCATAAGCCGCCCTTCTTTTCATTTTTTTAACTATTAGTATGATAACCGGCATCCTTATTCTAAAGTTAATCCATGATTAAGAAAAAATGCCTGAATATCTTATATTAGCCCCCTAAATCCGCGTCAACCATGAAGCACCTGATTAGTTTTGTTATAAGGAAAGTCCCGAGGAAATATCTACAGTTGATTAGCGACTTCGCGCTAAAAATAATCGCCCTGTTTTATATTGGAAACAATGTTAAGGATCCTATCTCCGGCAAGACATACCGAAAGTTTCTCCCATATGGAAGAATACCCAGGGAAAACGCCCTGAGCCCTGGCAGTCAAAGCCTTGAAAGACATCGTCTCCTATGGATCTATCTGAAAGAAAAAACCAATTTTTTTAGGGATAAGCTGAAAGTGCTTCATATCGCCCCGGAACATTGTTTCATAAAACGCTTCGAAGCCTTACCCAATCTGGATTATATCACGGCGGACCTGGAATCTCCGCTCGCCAAAATAAAAATGGACATTCATAAAATCCCCTTTCCGGACAACACATTCGACGTCTGTCTATGCAACCATGTAATGGAACATGTAGACGACGACATACTGGCGATGAGCGAAATATACAGAGTATTGAAACCGGGAGGATGGGCGATCATCCAGTCTCCAATTGACTATTCCATCGAAAATACCTTTGAGGATCCTACAATCACTTCTCCCTCGGAAAGAGAAAAGATATTCGGCCAGAACGACCATGTGCGCCTATATGGCAGGGATTATCCTCAGCGACTCGCTCAGGCGGGATTTGATGTACAGGAAGACGACTATGTTACGCGAATGAGCGAAGAAAAGATTAAGCTCTACGGTCTGAGCAAGGATGAGTATATCTATTATTGTAAAAAAACGTTCTAATTTTTCTTAAAAAGCTCTCTTTTAATCTCTGTCAAAAAGCCAATCCCGTAGCCGGTTAGCATCATAACCACCGCGACGACGCTCAAAGAAGATATTTTTAAGCTACCAGTTCGCGAAATGGCGTCGAAAAACACCAACAATAAATAGATCAATACCCCCGCCATGGCCAAATTAAATAACGGATAAGATAAAAATAATAAGATAGGCGTTGAAAAGAGCGCTATTGTAAAAGCGGCTGGAAAAAAATGGATTAATTTTAATTCCTTTGGAAAAAATCTATAAATATTGATTCTCGCCCGCCCGAAGAAGTGCAGTTGTTTAAAAAACTGTTTAAAGCTTGTCCGTCTTTTATGATATACAAAAGCTTCACTAATCAAGCCTACTTTAAACCCTTTTTTCATGATACGAATGGAGAACTCAATATCCTCTCCCATTCTGGTAATGATATAACCACCAGTATCCTCCCAGACCTCTCGGGAAATACCCATGTTGAAGCTTCTGGGATGGAAAACTCCAACCCTCTTTTTCCTTCCTCTGATTCCCCCGGTCGTCAATACGGAAGTCATAGCGTAGCTAATCGCTTTCTGAACCGGGCTAAAACCCTCATGCGCCATATCCGGCCCTCCAAAAGCGTCCCAACCAAATCGCCCCAATCCCTCTTCCACCTTTTGCAAATAATCAGGTGGAATGATACAATCTGAATCAAACACGATAAAATACTCTCCACGCGCCTTATCGAAGCCAAAATTTCTAGAAAACCCTTGTCCCGTATTTTCTTTAAAATAATAAGCGATGGGGAACGCGTCTTCAAATAATCTGACTTCCTCTATACAAGCACGCTGTGAACCATCTTCGATTACGATCACTTCAAAATCCTTATAAGATTGCTTCGTAAGGCTCTCTAGTAACTCTTTAAGCTCGTCAGGCCTGTTATAAACTGGAATTATAATGGAGTAGCGAGGCATTAAAACCCTATTCGTTCTGTTACAATATAGTCATTTTTATTAATGGAGTTGATTGTCATCATCTCAGCCAGATAACCAGCCAAAAATAATTGAACACCAATAACCACCGCGGTCAAAGCGAGATAAAACCACGTATTGTTGGTCACATCTCTGGTTATTGGCATATTCACCACATATATGTCATAGAGTTTTTGCAGGATCAGATAAGAAGCGGACAAAAATCCTAACAAAAACGATATCAATCCCAGACTTCCAAAAAAATGCATAGGTCGCTTCCTGTATTTGCTTACAAACATGATAGAAAGCAAATCCAAGGGGCCAAATATAAATCGTTCAAGGCCAAATTTACTATAGCCATACTTTCGGGCCTGATGCTCTACTATTTTTTCTCCAATATTGCGGTATCCATTCCATTTCGCGATAACAGGAATATAGCGATGCATCTGGCCGTACAATTCAATGTTCTTGACTACAGCCGCCTTATAGGCTTTCAATCCACAATTCATGTCATGTAAAGGAATACCTGACATCTTTCCCGTCACATAATTATACAATTTAGTAGGGATTGTTTTACTCAAAGGATCGTAGCGTTTCTTTTTCCATCCCGAAACAAGATCATATCCTTCAATCACAATCATGTTGTACAACGCGGGAATTTCCTCCGGACTATCCTGCAAATCCGCGTCCATCGTAATAACCACATCACCCAGCGCCTCTTTAAACCCCATATGCAAAGCGGCCGATTTTCCATAGTTCCGATTAAAGCGAATTCCTCGTATAGCCTGGTTTCCGGCGGACAACGCGGCAATCATTTTCCAGGAATCATCCGTACTTCCGTCATCGATCAACAATACTTCATAGGCAAAACCACTACGTTCCATCACTCTTTTGATCCAGGCGGCAAGTTCAGGCAATGATTCCGCTTCGTTTAATAATGGTATAACAATGGAAACCTGCAATTTATCCTTCATTAATCCAGAACTTTGAATTATTAAACACGCCCGCGACACGACCTTTTAGCTTTTTACCGATAAAAGGTGAATTCTTTGACTTTGACAAAATATGTTCTTTTCCAACAACCGAATCCGTGTCAGGCTCAAATACAGTAAGATTCGCCTTCTCTCCCTCTTTTACTCTGGGAATAGAAAGCCCCGCGATTTCCCGTGGCTTATAACACAATCTGTTTACAAGGTCAAACGTTGAAAGCTCCCCGAACGTATTAAGCGCCTGAAAAGATGTCTGCAAGTTGATCATTCCAAAATCCGCGAGGTCAAACTCCAGGTCTTTACTCTCCGTCTCATGTGGCCGATGCGCCGACACCACCGCGTCAATCAACCCCTCTTTCAGCGCTTTTCTTAAAGCTTCAATTTGCTTCTTATCTCTTAATGGAGGATTTACTTTATAATTGGTATCAAAGGAAGTCAGGCAGGTATCGTCCAGTCCCAATTGATAGGAAGCTACATCGCAGGTTACCTTCAATCCTCTTTTTCTGGCTTCCTTGATAAGCCCCAGCGACGACGATGTGGAAATCAGGCTAAAATGCAAACGCCCACCAGCGTATTCCAATATTTTAAGATCACGCGCGACTATAATCTCTTCGGCCAGCGGGGCGATACCTTTCAGACCAAGCTCCGTACTTATTCTTCCTTCATTCATCTGACCATACGCTGTCAGGAAACGATCTTCCGGACGCTGAATAACGACTCCGCCAAACTTGGAGGTATACTGTAAAGCCTTTAAAAGCATATCCGTATGCCATATCGGATTCAGGCCATCGCTAAAGGCCACCGCTCCGGCTTCGTGCAAATCCATCATTTCAGCGAGTTCCTCGCCTTTATTGCCCAAAGTTACCGCCGCGATCGGATGAATGGATACTATTTCTCCCGCGGATTTCGATTTGATATAGACAATCACATCCTTGCTTTGCACTACCGGCTGTGTATTGGGCAGACAAGCGACTTCCGTAAAACCTCCCGCCGCCGCCGCTTTACAAAAACTGGTAATATCCTCCTTATGCTCCAGACCTGGATCACCAACAACCGCGTTCAGGTCAAACCATCCCGCGGAAACTACCAAACCGCTCCCTTCAACGATCATATCCGCGGAAATCTCCTGATCGGTTATCCTGGCGATAATTCCATCTTCTACCAAAATATTTTTTCTAACTCCCCTATTATCGGACTCAACGATCTCCGCGAACTTTATTAGTATTTTCATTTATTATAAAAACCGTATGAACAAAATTTCACTCAATAAAAATATCAGCGATAAAATTAAGCAATATTTCCAAAGCGCTATACCAATATTTTTATTTTTGAACATCGAATAAAAATCTTCCGCGCTGTCTGTCTCCAATATGTCCATATTATTTTTTCCCTTAAAAACCTGCTTGAGCTCCAACATGGAATAGAAATCCATCGCCGATTCCGCCGTAGCCGCGTTCAAAGCTATAGGCAGCCGCCGTTTACCATCGCTAAGCCAATAAAATCCGGGTTTCAAATCTTCGGTTGGTAACTCGAGATACAACTTATTGTCAATCAACTTCTGCACAGGAACATACTTATCTTCCTCGTCTTCAATCGAAAAAATAGCTTCACTAATGGTATCCAAAGGAATAATAATCATTCGTTCCTGAAATGAATAAGCAGGTCTTATAATTGAAGTCGCGCTCAAAAAAGCCAATCGGTACATCACCGGAACAAATAAAGCGTGCTGATAAAAATTGCTATAATGTTTATCTAAAGGAGAAGTGAACACATATATCATACCCCGTTCCCCACTATGATACCCGGATAAAAAGGATAGTCCATTTCTAAAGCCCAATATCTCCTTCCCTTTGACGGAACTCTTTATAACAGGATACGCGTAGGGCAAATTCAAATTTTTATCTTCTTTCTCAAATACGTCTTTAAAAAATGGATCACGCACATCGGGACTCGCCAGTACATATCCTTTTTTATCACTTGTATCCGCGTTGAAAGCGTCTACCCTGACACGCTGTAGCAAATTGCCATATGAAACAACATCGGGATCGCCGCCCGGAAATAATACCAGAGTAGCTCCTTCCTGAACTCGTCTTTGCAATACATCCGACAAATGCCGGTTAATGACATTCACCCCATTTAAAACAATAAGATCCGCCTGACCTATCGCCGAATAATCAACTTCTCCGACAGCCGCGCTCTCCAGGCTAAATACCGTACTATTCTGATATACATGATCAATAATTGAGCGATTATCCTGGTATATCTGATAAACGCGAACTTTGGGACTTGTACCTACAATGAAATAATAATTATTGTCAAACTGAACCGGACTATCTTCCACTCGGACAATTCCTCTTTTCGCGACGGAATCCTTCATCGTAAAAGAAAAATCAATTACTTTCTCTCCAAAGGGCTCCAGATCGACAACGGTATTATTCATTTGAACATCATCAAAAAACAACCGTACGTTGACTTTTTCAGCCGCTTCGCTTCCTGAGTTTCTTATTCTTGTCTTAATCGTGATATTCGTATTAACCTGAACCAAAGGCTCTGTAAGCCACACAGAGTCAACATATAAATTAGCGACTTCCTTATTTTGCAGAGGCACTATAAAATAACGAACGGTCGTATCCAGGGATAAGTCATTCAAATCTCCGAGCGTTGATTTCTGAAAATCAGAGAAAATAAAAACGAACCTGTTATTATCGACAACCTGTCCCGAAAGACTCCGTTCTCTGACCAGTATGTCATTTAAACTCCTAAACTTCGGAGAGTAATTTAGTTCTGTAATTCGCTCCTGTAGCTTATCGAAGTTTTTAAAACTTAAATCCGCTCTCTCAAAATCATTGGTCAATAATGAATAGTTGGTAGATGGACTAAAAAAACGACTTAACGAGGTAACATACGAAGTAGCCAGATCCAAAGCTTGATTACCGTCTATTTGATTCTCCATGCTGTACGAATTGTCTATGTATAAGGAGACATGATTGTCACCACTTAACAATTCGGAGTGCTCATTCTTCAGCACAGGCTGAGCAAACGCCATCACAAGAAAAAAAAGAAAAAGCAACCGGCAAAGTAGCACCAGCAAGTGTTTTAGCTTTAGTCTTGAGGTAGTTACTTCCTGAACGTTCTTTAAAAAGGCCACATTGGTGAAAATTATCTCCTTGGGGCGTTGCAGATTAAACAAGTGTATAATCACCGGAATCGCCAGACTCAACAAACCAAACAAAAAAGCGGGGTATAAAAAACTCATTTTAAAAACAATTATAGGAATTGTAAAATCATGTTCAATCCTTTTTCTTATCAGAAAAAGGCTATGCTACATAACACACGAGGATATAAATTATTTAAAAAAAATGGAAAAAACTCGCTCTGGCGGCAAAAGTATTAAAATAAAAAAATCCCGCCTGATTACTCTGGCGGGATTTATAACAAGTTGGCGACAACCTACTCTCCCACGTTTTACCGCAGTACCATCGGCGCGGTGGGGCTTAACTTCTCTGTTCGGGATGGGAAGAGGTG
>JAEWAY010000009.1 GCA_023391415.1 Bacteroidota bacterium
GCCGACAGTCTGGGAAACTTTACTTTTGAATTTGAGAAAGGCTTTAAGGTGGATATCGCAGGGATAGCCAACAATTACTACCCGATTGCAAAAGAATTCAAACTTAGTAACAAAAATCAGCATATACATCTTAAACTCCCCCCCAGCAATGATACATCAACAAGTATTTACTATCAGGGAATAATTTTATCAATCAGAAATTATGCTAAAAGTAACAAATCCGAGTTTTGGGGCATTAAATTTAATAAATCCGGAATATATGCCACAAAGAACGAGCCGGACATCTGGATTGAGCAAACCGGAAGTACTTTTCCCGATCTACTTAAAACAGGAAATCTTGTGGAAGGAGTAATACCGATAAACAATACAGATGTAAACGGTTCCTTACTGTTTGATAAGAATATTGCTCCTATAGATGGATATATAAAGGAGTACAAACTGGGAGGTAATGAAGCCGGTTTTTTTGTAAAACTTTCAGCCAATAAAGGTTTTGCTAAAATAGTTCTGGAAAAAATCAAAATCAAAAACTCCATCCCTGTTGACAATCAATATTACGATGAAAAAGGAATCGCTATTAATGTTGTCTATCAACCAAACGGTAGTCGGGATTTGAGTATCATACCTAATGTGGACCTTGAGCAGTTCATTTTAAAAGAGATTTAGCTTTAATAAAAATCCTATACTTTAGGTGGTTCCAAATATTAAGTCAATCTAAGCTGCTCTATCCGGAGCTGTTTAAGGAGAGTTATTGGTAGGCCAAAAAACCTCCTGGGGTTTATTCGTGCATATACAAACCCCAGGAGGTTTGGGCAAACGACCAATTATAGATCCTGATGACTTGGTTAGCCAATCTCAAATAATACAATCATATGAATAGTCGCGGTATTTTGTTTTTATTGTTTTGGGGCGCGGTCGCTTTTTCCTGCACGGCTCAAAAACGTATGACTGATGAAAAGGTAGTAGACATTTTTAAAAAAAGTAGCCTCAAAGAGCATTATTTGATGTTTTTACCTGATTCCGCCTTACTTATAAACGAATATGAACCTGGAAACTTTAAGGGCTGGTATTGGGGAGATTTTGACGGAAACGGCAAGAAGGACTTATTGGCGACATTTAATGTTAACTATGGCTATGACTTCCAGTTTTTTTTGCTGGACTACAAAAAAAACAATCAGGTCATTGAAATTCCCCGTCTGGATATTCTGTATAGTCATCTTGAGCCGACAGATACCGCTAACAGATACATATATACCTTTCTTGATTTAGACAAAAAGACGCGCCAAAAAGAAGTGCTTCTCTATAAGAGTCGCCTGGTCGAAAAAAGCTTTTTGACCAACGCGCTGCCACTGGATAGTTTTACGATCAGTCTGCGACTAAGAGGCAGAGAGGTAGTGTACAAGGGCAAAGGAGAAGAACTGCGAAGATATATCAGCGACAATAGTGCAGCGTTTTTTGAACAGCCAGTCGGAAAAGACACCATGGTATTTATTCAAAAAGCCGCCCGGGCTATTGATTTTGAAAACATTCATGTAAAGCCCACGTACTTTGACGATGCTCCCCCGCTACATATGAAGCTCCATTATGCCGACGGTAAATCGGTGGAATTTAAGGACCAGATTAATTTCTTTACAGGTGGTTCCATGTATTATTCAGTTACGCTAAGCTCCCTGTATAAAAATCTTTTTCCTGAATATTTTATCAAGGATTATTTCTTTTAAGTACTATGAGACAGATTCTGAGGCGCCCTGATATCAAATTGTTTACAAACTACTTCACTAAAAATTCTCTCGAAAGGATAGTAGATTGGGTTTCAGGATACAATCAACTTTTTCACAGAGGGTTCTCTGTATTATCCGGTCAATCTGGCAAGCCTGTATCGATGCCCTATCCGGAGATTTTTAAGGAGAGTTATTACTAGTAGGCTAAAAACCTCCAAGGTTTGTATATGACGAATAAAAAACCTTGGAGGTTACCAAGGTACCGATTGTCCTTCAAACAAAGGAACTTCGATCAAGCTATCAGGATATTGTCTATTACTTGTATTTGTTGAAGGAGGTGAATGAGTAATCAATTTGGATGTTTGCCTAAATAATATTCTTAATCTGCCCTATTTTACGGGGAGCTTACAAGTTGACCTGCTATAAAACGGATTAGAAATCCGATAAGGATTCAGAATTACAAATTCGGAACAGTGGCAAAACGCTTTTCCGGGCTCAGTAAACAACTTCCTCCCCACTCGAACTATATATGGTATAGCGCCTTCCTTTCACAACGGACTCTTTTCATTAAAAAAACACACCCGTCACTATAGATAAATACGCCGGACTCTATAAGCGCCTATTTAGCTTATCTTTAAGCGCTCCAGATAGCTAAAAAAACCTTGTGTTTGGCTTAGCGTTCACTATGCTACATCAACTCATCCTTTTGGCACTTATATAGTGAAAGCCACTTTATAGCTTCTTTTTCATTGGTAAACAATCGTGTCGGAATAGGCGGCCTGTTAAGCGCGATAAAAAGTCCTCCCAAAGCCTTGTGGAAACCCGAGTCAATCAGAAAAGCTCCGGCGCTTACGTAGGCTGTCTGTCTGCTCAGATACCGCCTCGCTTCCTTTTGAATAGAAACCGCGTTTCGGGCGTCTGAAAACATAGGCCTGATCTCTTCATTACTTAACTCCATTCTGATCGCGGAGCAATCGATCGCGACATCAAGCGTAATTTCCAAACGCGCTTTATATTGAATACACAGCAACCATTCATCCTGAATCCAAAACTTTGCGTATTCATTTTCTATATAGTTTGTTCTCATATAAAATAAGAAGTCGAAGGGATATATACATAGAAAGATATGTCTTTCCCCACTTCCGTTCAACTTTTTGTAATACAATTTTAACTGCCTAGATCATGAAAAAAAAATCAAAACACACGGCTCTCATTGAATTAATTCAAGAAATCGCCACCATCGGTAAAACCAGAGGACTTCTGCACCAGTACACGGAAGACTATAACTATGACGGCCGATCCATCACGATCAATGGCGAAGAGTTGATCAACTTCGGGTCATGTAGCTACCTGGGTCTGGAAACTGACCGAAGAGTCAAGGACGGAGCTATTGACGCGATTGAGCGGTATGGTTCTCAGCTAGCCTGTTCACGGGCCTTCTTGTCCAACACATTGTACAGCGAGTTTGAGGAACTAATCAGGCGAATATTCGACTGTCCCATTTTGATCGCCCCGACAACTTCTGTAGGACATCAGGCTGTCATGCCAACGGTGATTGAGGATGACGACGCCATCATTCTGGATCAGCAGGCTCATTGGTCCATGCAGGACGTAGCGTCTAAAATGCAACTAAGGGGAATCACGGTAATAAAGGTCCGGCATAGCCGGCTGGATGAGTTGGAAGCTAAAATCCGGGAATTGAGCGGCCGCCACTCCAAAATATGGTACGTCATTGACGGTATTTATTCCATGTACGGAGATCCCGCGCCTTTAAAGGAGCTGGTAGCGTTGCTTGGAAAAATCAAACAGCTTCATTTATACATAGACGACGCTCATGGTATCAGTTGGGCGGGAAAAAATGGAAGAGGCTTTACCTTGAGTCAGGTCGACTTCCATCCCAAAATGATCGTGGCTACTTCGCTTGGAAAAGCTTTCGCGAACGCCGGCGGCGTATTCTTGTTTCCCAATGAAGAGCTTTGCTGGAAAGTCAAAAGCTGGGGAGGCCTTTTATCCCAATCCGGCCCCCAGCCTCCCGCTGTACTGGGCGCCTGCATCGCTACCGCGAAGATTCACTTATCCGATGAAATCTACGAAAGGCAAACCGCTTTGGCGGATAGAATCGAATACTGCAACGCGCTCACGCGGAAATACGATCTTCCTCTTGTCTTTGAATCTCCGGCTCCGATCTTTTTCCTTGGCCTGGGATTGCCTAGAGTCAGCTATAACCTGACCAGGCGACTGCTGAATGAAGGACAGTACGTCAATCTGGCGGTCTTCCCGGTAGTGCCCGAAAGCTGTACCGGAATACGTTTTGCCGTTACGCTTCATCATTCTTACGAAGACATAGAAAAACTCATCACGACGATCGCGCGTCATTTACCTCTCGCTCTCCAGGAAGAAGGCCGGACTATGGAAGATATTTATAAAGCGTTTAAGTCTCTTAAATATCGAAAAGACATGACGCGTTCCCTATCGGATACCGTCCCTCGGAAAACGGTGCAACATGAAACAAGTATCCGGAAGCTGGACCGGGAAGAATGGAACACGCTATTCGCCAACAACGGCATCCTGGAATATGACATGCTTCTTTTACTGGAAGACTCTTTCCGAGATAACGATAAGCCGGAAGACAACTGGGCCTTTCATTACTACCTTGTCCGGGACATAAACAACAAGATTATCGCAGCCACATTCTTCACTATTACTTTATCGAAAAACGACATGCTTTCGTCAGCGGAAGTATCCAGAATCATTGAACAAGAACGTAAACAAAACCCATATTATCAGACGTCGAGAACAATGATGATGGGCAGTCTCCTGACGGAAGACAATCATTTATACCTTGATCGTTCGGATCCGGAATGGAAAAACAATCTAGCGATTTTGCTCGACTCGGTAGCTCAGGTAAAGGATAGCGACAATATCGATCTTTTCCTGATCAGAGATTTTGACGCGGACGACAATGAAATCGGCCACTTTTTTATCGATCAGGGATTCATAAAGGTCGATATGCTTCCTACGCACGCGTTAAAGCTCAACTTTGGCTCAAAAGAGGATTATATCAACTCATTGCCAGGAAAAAAACGAAAAAGGGTTAAAGATGAAATATTAAAGTTCGAGCGCTGTTACACAATCCATAATCCGGAAAATCTGTCCGACTCCACACTGGAATCGTTTTATTCCATGTACGAGAATGTATACGATAAAGGCCTGGAATTAAATGTTTTCAAACTTCCTAAGAAATTATTTATAAATATGGCCAAACACGCTCATTTCGACTTTATCGAATTGAGGCTAAAAAAGGAATATATCGGCGAAGATTCTGACAGGACGATAGCTATAGGATGTTCATACAAAAGCCAACATGAATATCGCACATTGGTTCTTGGTATGGACTATCGGTACGCGGAGTCATATAACGGGTATAAGCAGATTCTTTTTCAGGCGATAAGCCGAGGTATCGAATTGAAGAAAAGCGGGATCGCGCTTGGTCTGACCGGATCCGGGGAAAAAAGAAAACTGGGAGCGTTAAAAATCCCCAAAGTTGGCTTCGCTCAATTAAAAGACGATTTTGATATCACCTCGCTGGATCTGATACCAGAATCAAAGAAACAAGACCGGGATTAACCTGGTCTTGTTTTTAAGCGAATATCTTATGAGGCGCGCTTTATGGTATAAATAAAGCCGTCTTTTTTATTATTCCAGTCTCGAAGCTCTAAAATATCGATTTCTACGGGTATCGGCTCCATGTTGTATGGTTGCAGGAGATTCGAGATCGTTACTGTTTCCCAACTGAATGTGGAGGTCACAAACTGCTTTCTGGTAGCGAAAATATTCGCGACTTTCAAAAACAAGACATCTTCCAATGAGCGATTGAGTAACGCGCAAGCCAGCTTATTGGAAAAAATGATTACGCCGTCGTTGTCCGTTATTAAAACAGGATCAGGGAGCAGCTCGATCGTCTGGACCAGATAATGCTTTTTGATCACCCTATCTTCCAATTCTTCGGCCAATACATTCATAAGAACTCCCAAACTTGCAAACAATGTTTTGGTACTGGGCAAATCCACTCTTTTACTGAAATCTCCCTCAGCCATGGCCGCCACAACGTCTTCCAGCATATCAAACTTTCGGGTCAGTTCATCCGTTTGCACCTTCATGTCGAGAAGAGACTTAAAGCTATTCAGGAAATAAAGAAATTTATTGCTTTCGACCTGCCCGTCACTTACAAATTTTTCGAATATGTCGCCAAATTCCTCGCCTAATCGCTTAAGCTCAACAAGCTGCTCATAATCTGATTTTTCTATTTTAACTGTTTCCATAAACCTAGTAGTTATTTTTGACCTGATGAAAAATGTCGTTATCTCAACGCTATAATTATCAAAATTATATAAATATCTTATTTAATACTACATATTTTATACTTAACATAAGGCAATGATTCATAAAGAAAGCGCCCTGATACGCGTTTTTACTGATAGTCAATATACTAATATTTAGACAATATCAATGCAAATATCTTCTCCGTTTGGTGGACATTCATTTAGCGCTCCAGGCCGGATCCTGATCGTCAATAAAATCCAAATACAAGCTTAATACGTATTAACTGACCCAAAAGGTTGGAGCGGCAATGGTAAAATACTCGGGATCATCAACAATACCAATCACTACTATACAAATATGGCATAATGACGAATGGGATTCGTCGTTGAACGTCATAGCCTTATTTTGCCTATAGCTTAGGAGATATCAGGCAAATATACTGGAAGGCCAAATACTTTCTCCGTGAAGAAAGACAGCGGAAGATGTCGACTACGATCATACAGGCACGATCATGACACGCGTATACCCCTTCTACAATCCCTTTTCCGTGTATTTTAACAGTTTTTTCTGTAGCTGATTGATCTCCTTTTCCTTCAGCAAAAGTTCTTTTTCCATCTTGCGCAGTTCCGCGTCTCTCTCATAAAGAAGCTTTTTCAGTTTTTCCATTTCACTTGCAAGGGGACTTTCTTCCTCATAATCCAGAATTTCCGTCACCGTCATATGAAACGCCCGGGCGATCTGGGTAAGCCGTGAGAAATTCACATCAGTCAGATCACGCTCAATGCGGGAAAAAGAATTGGCGTTGATGCCGACTTCAAAAGCGACATCTTCCTGCGTAAGCTTCTTTTCCTTGCGAATCTTTCTGATTTTTTCTCCTAAGGTCATCAAGGCAAAGTTATCGCCTTCGATCCTTATATGTATAGCCGTGTTGTAATACAAAAATATTATACAGTAATATAAAATATCATATAAGTATAGATCTTTTGATTGATTTTTATTTTATTAGCCTTTTAAAAATCCCTTTATATAGTGTACCCGGTTTGACCGGGACAAGTAAGATTTTAACGCATATTATTTATTCACGTTATGGAGCAGTTATTTCCAGATTATTCCGATCAAAAAATGATTTTCAGAAACCTGAAGAAAAGGAACGAGGTTGAAAACAGCCAGATCGGTCATGAGGATGACGATACGAAAAGGAACGCCATCGCCAGTTTTTTCAAAAACTTCCAGAACATGCTCCAGACAAAAAACGAATATGGAGAAATATCGCGGAAGTTTGAAGAACTAGAAAAAGCCGCGTTGTCGATAGCTCGGGGAGATTATTCCCAAAAAATAGACCTGCCGGGCACGCGTACGCTTTTTGCCCGGATCGGTATACTGATCAACAGGATGGCGGAGCTTTCCCGCGAACATATGGTCAGTCGCCATATGTTCGACTCTGTGCTGGAGTGCGTCACCGACAGCGCGGTTCTGCTTACAGATCCGCAAGGCCGGATCCTCTATCTCAATCAGGAAACTTCCCGGTATTTTAAACGCGCGAAAAAAGATATCGTCAACCTTAATATAGCTACCGTTTTCACATCCCTAAAGCAGTTTGCCGGAGACAATATGCCTGCCGGAGATACGCTTTTTCTCAATGAATGGCTTCGGCCATACAATATGGAACCATTTCGGGTAGAAGTATTTATCAGGGAACTGAGAAACTCGCTCGATAAAGCGGACGGTTATCTGTACGTATTGAAAAAAGTTGAAATGGACAATGAGGACTAAGCGCGAACGGCGCCTCATACATGGCTTATATCCCCATAGGTCCTCGAATAATCCGGAAAACCGCGGCTTTTATATACCGGGAAACCGTATGCCCGAATATTCTTCGCATAACCGCCACACCCGCGCGCCTATTTCCCGCGTATCACCCCGAAAGTGAATTTTAGCGGGCTTCCGCTTCACAAAATAGTCGCCGCTATGCTTCCCTCCTTGGGGATCGGACGCGAGATAGACAATAGTATCGGCCCCCTTTTCGGGACTAAGCAAAAACGGGCGGAATAGCTTAAAGAAGATATTGTAAAACGTATCGCTATCGCCCGCGAAGTTGGTAGCGACCACTCCCGGATGCATGGCGTTCATGACTACCCTACCGTCGGAGCGGCGGGCGAATTCTTTCCCAAGCGATATCACGTACAGCTTGGCGTCGCCATACGCCTGCAGACCATTGTACTTTTTCTGATACATCCAGTCGTCCAGGCTGGCTTTGGCCATCCGGTGCGCGGCGGAAGCGGTATTAATGATCCGCCCTTCCGGAGCCGCCCGAAGCCGGTCATAGAGCAGCGCGCTCAGCATATATGGAGCCAGAACATTGAGCGCGATGGTTTTCTCCCAACCCTCGGAATTCGTTTCCCGCGATTTGCTCATTACGCCTCCCGCGTTGTTGATCAGTACATCCAACCGGTCGTAGCGATGGTTGACCTCATCGGCCAGGCGGACGATGTCCTCTCTGCTCGACAAGTCCGCCAATAGCGGTTCTATGGCTTCATTGCCGGAGCGTTTTACAAGTTCGTTCCTGACTTTCATCGTCTTTTCGGGATTACGACCATGTAGTAGAACTTCCGCGCCCATCTCCGCCAGACGAAGGGCCGCTACTTTGCCGATACCAGAAGTCGCTCCGGTAATCAGCACTCTTTTACCTTTCATGATTCATCGCGTTTTTTTATGATACAGCCACACGCGGGATTTGTTATATTACTTAAACGAATTTCCTATATAAAAGCGCTTTATCCGCTATTACCGGTGCTTCGGTATCTCAATCCCGAATATTTTCCGATACATTTCCGTCGCGTATTCGTCTGTCATGCCCGAAACAAAGTCCAATATGGAAAGCGCTTTTTCATAGGGGCTGGCCTCCGGCCCGAAACGAAACTGCCCCGGCAGCAATCGCAGGATTTTTTCATCCTTATGGCCAGGATTGGATTTCAACGCGGCGGGAATCATCATTTCCAGCAGATCGGACATGACATGGTAACCCGCGATCTCTATTTCGACTACCGTCTCATGATTGTATATCTTCTCTATCGAAATATCCTGAATAGCCTGCAAGGCGGGGCAGTTCTCCTGCAAACTGTCGAGCAGCGTATCATTGTATTCGCCCGCGAGTATCGCCTCCTTATTGTCCATGAATATGCTGACCGACTGGTTGATAAGCGAACTGATGCTTCGAGCGCGCAAATAACCGATTCGTTCGTTCCGGTCACTTATGCGGCCCAGCGTATTCTGTATTTTGTCAACATCTTCGCCCAGTTCGCGCGTCAGGTTTAGCAAATACTCCTCCACATCGCGGGCCGGCAGGATTCCGAGTCGTTGCGCGTCTTCCAGATCAATGACGCGGTAGCAGATATCGTCGGCGGCTTCGGTCAGGTATACAAAGGGATGCCGTCTGAAGGATATCGGATCCGCGCTCTCCTCGATCATGTTGAGCGAGCGGCAAATCCGGAGAAACGTGTCTTTTTCCGTCTGAAAAAATCCATATTTTTTGCGGTGTTTCAGACCTTTAGTCATCGCCACGGACTCACAGGGATACTTCAGGATAGCGGCCAGGGTCGAATAAGTAAGAAAAAGGCCTCCGGGATGCTTTCCATTGAACTGATGCGTCAGTATCCTCAAAGCGTTGGCGTTTCCTTCAAAATGAATCAGATCGCTCCATTCCGGTTCTGAAAAGTACTCGCGCAACTTCACCCTTTCAATCAGATTGGACTCAAACTCTATAAAATAGTTGGAAATGGCTTTTTCTCCGGAATGCCCGAAGGCCGGATTGCCTATATCGTGGGCTAGGCAAGCCGCCGCGACGACGTTGGCCAACTCGTATGTATAAAACGCGGTATCCTCTTCCGAAAACCCTTCGCCGATCTCGGCGATCCTCGTTCCCACGATTTTGCCCAGCGACCGTCCTACACTGGCGACTTCCAGCGAATGAGTAAGCCTGTTGTGCACAAAAGTAGAGCCCGGCAATGGAAAAACCTGCGTCTTATTTTGAAGTCTCCTGAAGCCGGAGGAAAAAATCAGACGGTCAAAATCAATTTGATACTCGCTACGCGCGGAATCAGCGCGATTGTCACGATCCGAACGTCTGTCGGAGTATATTTCTGTCCACTTCATCTATTTATTGTCAAACAGCGCTATATTATAGTAATTACCGGGAGATAAAGATACTAATTATCCTGTATTATCCTGAGTTTCCGCTTGTGTTCATATCCCGCGGATCAGTCGGCCCCCGGAAGTTTCGACAACCACTGTTTCCGGTAGCTTCGAAAGCCTCGGCTATCAGAAACAATTAGTTCGGAATTATCGGCCCCGCGTATTGTTTTTCGGGATTATTTGTTTTCAATTTGCTTCCGGACTTGTTTCTTATTGTATGAAAGCGGCAACGATCAGTGAATTAAAAAAGGAATTGGCCGAACGATCAGGCAAGGAACTTATCGATATATGCCTCCGCCTAGCCCGTTCCAAAAAGGAAAATAAAGAACTCCTTACCTATCTCCTGTTTGAATCGGGTGACGAACGGGCCTTTGTCGCGAACGCGATCGCGGAAATAAAAGAAGAATTCCTCATGGTCAACCAGCATTCGGCCTATTTAGCGAAAAAATCCATACGCCGAATTCTCAAGTTGACCCGAAAGTACATCTCCTATTCCGACAACAAGGAAACCGCCCTGGAACTGCTCCTCCATTTTTGTGAAGAAACACGTAGCTCTGGTTGGCTTACAAGAGACAATAAAGTATTGATAAACTTATATGTAAAACAAGTGACGGCCGCGCGAAAAATTCTTCTTTCGCTTCATGAAGATCTGCAATTTGATTACGAAGAACGATTCAGACAATTGGAGCTGGATTGAGCCTCGCCCGCGTTTTTTTGAGGGTTGAATATGGACAATGCCGATACTTTGGAGACTTTCGCAGAACTTATTTTAAGTCAAATACGTATTTTTTATCAGCGATTTTATAACAAGGCATTCTAAAATAAAATCGATAAACCGGAGATTTTATCCATTATGTCAAGATGGACGTAAAAAATAACCGGAATATTTGAAAATAAGATATAATAATTCGCGTCTGAACGTTTATCCATGTACAACAATGTATTGAAAAGCGTTGTCATGACCCGAAAATAAACCTGAATCTGTTTCGGCTTTTTCAGCTGATATCCCCCTCCCCGATTTTTTATCGACCGTTTCAGGCTCATTCGTGAATTTTAATGATTTGTAAAACCAAAGAAATGAAGCATATGAGCATATTTGACAAAATAAAAAACAATTACAACAGCGTCAGTCAGGAAATGTCTGTCGGCGAGTATCTGACTCTATGTAGAAAAGATCCCAAGGCCTACGCCAGACCCGCTGAACGGCTGCTGGACGCCATCGGTGAACCGGAAATCGTGGACACCCGTGAAGATCCGGTATTGAGTCGCCTGTTTTTCAACAAAAAAATCAAGGTATATCCGGCTTTCAAAGAGTTTTACGGGATGGAGAGCACCATAGAGCAGATTGTTTCCTATTTCCGCCATTCCGCTCAGGGACTGGAAGAAAAGAAACAGATTCTGTATCTGATGGGACCGGTTGGAGGTGGCAAAAGCTCGCTCGCCGAAAAGATCAAGCAACTCATGCAGGTCAATCCGATCTATGTCCTTAAAGCGGGCGATCAGATAAGCCCCGTCTTCGAAAGTCCGCTGGGATTGTTCGCGGATTACAAAAAGGAAATCGAAAAGGAATACGGTATTCCGTCCAGATATATTCCTTTCTGCATGAGCCCCTGGGCCGTCAAGAGACTCAAAGAGTTTAAAGGCGACATCAATCAGTTCAAGGTGATCATGTTGTATCCATCGATGCAGGATCAGATAGCCATGTCCAAAACGGAACCGGGAGACGAAAACAATCAGGATATTTCCACACTGGTCGGAAAAGTCGATATCCGCAAGCTGGCGCATTTCCAGCAAAGCGATCCGGACGCGTATAGCTATACCGGCGGCCTGTGCCTGGGCAACCAGGGAGTCATGGAGTTTGTAGAGATGTTTAAGGCGCCGATCAAGGTGCTGAACCCTCTGCTGACGGCTACACAGGAAGGCAATTATAAAGGTACGGAGCCTATAGGCGCGATTCCCTTTGACGGCGTTATCCTGGCGCACTCCAACGAGTCGGAATGGGCCAAATTTATCAACGACAAGAAAAACGAGGCTTTCCTTGATCGGATATATAAAGTACAGGTCCCCTATTGCCTGAGAGTGGACGAGGAGATCAAAATCTATGAAAAGCTCATTCGGGAAAGTTCGCTCAAAGACGCGATCTGCGCCCCCAAAACACTGGACATACTCGCGCAGTTCGCTGTGATGACTCGTATCCGTGAACCGGAAAACTCGTCGCTATACAGCAAAATGAGGGTATACAACGGAGAGACGCTCAAGGAGACGGACCCGAACGCCAAGTCCTTGCAGGAATACAAGGAGGAAGCCGGGATCAATGAAGGCATGACGGGCATATCTACCCGTTTCGCTTTCAAGGTGCTCAGCCGGGTGTTTAACTTCGACAGTGAAGAGATCGCGGCCAATCCGGTACACCTGCTGTATGTGCTGGAAGAAGAAGTGGTGCGCATGATGCTGGACAAGGAAACGGAAGAAAAGTACCTGACGATTATAAAGTCCGCGCTGGCGACCAAGTACGCGTCTTATATTTCGGATGAAATCCAGAAAGCCTATATCGAGTCGTACAGTACCTACGGACAGAATATGTTTGAGAAGTATGTGGTATACGCAGATCACTGGCTACAGCAAAACGACTACAGAGATCCCGACTCCGGCGAAATGCTGAGCAGAGCGGTACTCAACGAGGAGCTGGAAAAAATAGAGAAGCCGGCGGGTATCGCCAATCCGAAAGACTTCCGCGCGGAAGTAACCAATTTCTTCCTTCGCTACAAGGCCAACAACAATGGTGAAAATCCGCGCTGGGACGCGTATTCCAAGATCAAGAACGTGATCGAGAAAAAGATTTTCACCAATACCGAAGACCTGCTGCCGGTCATCTCCTTTACGGCTAAGGCGAATACGGAAAATGAAAAGAAACACAAGGACTTTATCAACCGGATGCAACAGCGGGGCTATACCTACAAGCAAATCCGGATATTGGTCGACTGGTTTATGCGCGTGCGTAAGTCAATGGCCTGATAGGCGTCGGCAGTCAGATAATGAATACCTTAAACAGGAACGGCCATGAGCATTATAATCGACAGACGAAAAAATCCTTCCGGCAAATCGATCAGCAACCGTCAGCGCTTTCTGAAGCGCATCGAGGGGCAGATCAAAAAAGCCATGCCTGGCATCATCAGTGGTGAAGGAATAAAAGAGAGTAAGGATGGCGGGGCGGTCAGGATTCCGGTCAAGGGTATCAAAGAGCCTTCTTTCCGGCACAATCCCGCTACAGGCGATAAGACCATCGTGCGTCCGGGCAATGACCGCTTCTCTGAAGGAGACCGTGTACCCAAGCCGGAAGGTGGCGGAGGAGGAGGCGCGGGTAGCGGCAAAGGCTCCAACCAGCCAGGATCTACGGAAGACGAGTTTAGCGTTATCCTGAGCCGGGAGGAGTTTCTACGATACTTCTTTGAAGATCTGGAATTGCCCAATCTGGTAAAAACCTATATGGAGAGTACCGAACAGTTTACAAACAGGCGCGCCGGATATATCAAGGACAGTGTTCCCTCCAGACTGAATGTCAAAAACAGTTATCAGCAATCGCTCGCGAGACGAATCGCCATACAGGGAGCGCTGGAAAAAAAACTCAGCGACCTGGAAGCGGAATTGAAAAAGGCGAAAGACCCTGAACGGAAACAGGCTTTGAAAGAGGAAATCGACTATACAAAGCGGCTCCTCGAAACGATTCCTTTCTTTGAAGATCTGGATCTCCGCTACAACAACTTCGAACAGGTACCGCTTCCGGCCACGTCCGCGGTCATGTTTTGCGTCATGGACGTCTCCGGCTCCATGGGTTTCCATGAAAAGGATATTTCCAAGCGATTCTTCACACTCCTGTACCTCTTTCTTTCCAGACAATATGAAAAGGTAGAACTGGTATTTATCCGGCACCATACGGAGGCCAAAGAAGTAAGCGAAGAGGAGTTCTTCAATTCCCGGGAAAGCGGAGGCACGATGGTAGCCCCTTCCCTGAAGCTCATGAAGAGCATCATGAATGAGCGCTACAATACCCAGGAATGGAATATATACTGCTGTCAGGCGAGCGATGGGGATGTATGGTCGGATGAAGACGCCGCCCAATGTCAGCAAATCGCCAGGGATGAAATTCTGCCTTCGATCCAGTATATGGCTTATATCGAAATAAATAACAGTTCGGACAATAGCAGCCTGTGGAAAGCGTATAAAAGCCTTCAGGATGAAAATAGCTTTTCGATGCGCCACATCAATGAAGTAAATCAGATATGGCCTGTTTTTCAGGGATTGTTCCGAAAACGGGATGCGCTATCCAAATCCGCCTGAATTTTATAACTACCGCGCGAGCGTTTAAAAGTGATTGTTACGATGACCGTTAAAGAAAAATACAGAAACATGTTTTGTAGTCCGTCCTGGAACTATGAAACCCTGCTAGCCGCTGATGAAGTAACCCATCGTATCGGTCTGGAAGACTTTAAACTCAAAGTATATCCCAACCAGATAGAGATCGTCACTTCCGAACAGATGCTGGACGCCTACTCGCTGATCGGCCTCCCTACTTCCTATCCGCACTGGAAGTTTGGTAAAGACTTTGTCATTAATCAGGGCAACTACTCAAAAGGACGCATGGGATTGTCCTATGAAATGGTCATCAACTCCAACCCCTGTATTAGTTACAATATGGAGAACAATACCACCGCGATGATGGTATTGGTGATCGCTCACGCGTGTCAGGGACACAACGCGTTTTTCGCCAACAATTACTTCTTCAGGGAATGGACATCCGCGGAATCCATTATCGATTATATGGTGTTCGCCCGGAATTATATCCTGAAATGTGAGGAAGAGTATGGTTCCGAAGAAGTGGAACAGGTGCTGGACGCGTGCCACGCGCTGATGAACCACGGAGTAGACAAGTATAAAAAGCCTCAGAAACTTTCCGCTCAGGAGGAAATAGAGCGGTTGAAACGTATTTCGGAAGCGCGGCGGGAAAGCTATAACGAACTATGGAAAACAGTGCCCACCGCTGATAATGAAATCCGTTTTGACTCAAGTCTCGGCAATTTTCCCGCTGAACCGGAAGAAAACATTCTGTATTTTATAGAAAAAAACGCTCCGGTCATGCCCGGCTGGAAAAGGGAGATTGTACGGATTGTCCGCAAGGTGTCGCAATACTTCTATCCGCAGGGAATGACCAAAGTGATGAACGAAGGTTTCGCCACGTTTATTCACTATCACATCGTCAACAAAATGTTTGAGGAAGGATACCTGAATGACGGCTTTATGCTGGAATTTATGCATAGTCACAGTTCTGTCCTGTTTCAACCTTCCTACAACAGCCCGTACTTTTCCGGACTAAATCCATATACACTTGGCTTTAACGTGTTTATGGACATAAAGCGCGTCTGTGAACAGCCGGACGCGGAAGACAGGAAATGGATGCCGGACCTGGCTGGCAAAGACTGGCTTGAGCAGGTCCATTACGCTATGGAAAACTTCCGGGACGACAGCTTTTTGCAGCAATATTTGTCTCCCAAAGTGATCCGAAACATGGGCTTATTCGCTATCGCGGACCTGGAAAAGGAAAGCGACTACATTATCAAGTCTATTCATAATGAAGATGGCTATAGCCATATCCGTGAACTATTGAGTGAGCAGTATAGCCGCGCCAGCTATGTTCCCGATATTCAGATCGACCATGTGGAATTACACAAATCCAATCGGATGTTTCTGACGCACAACATTGTCAATGGCAAAAGGCTTGATCGTGAGGAGGCCTCCAGTACGCTGGACGCGATCCGCTATCTATGGGGTTTTCCCGTCTCCCTGTATTCCAGAAATAAGCTGGGAATAGTGGAAGACGAGTACAAAACGGAATAACGTCTCGCCCACCGGAGCCGCGATTATAGAAGGTTATGGGATATAGCGTAGTTCAGAAGTTCCCTCGTATTCTTGGTTTTCGTTTTGTGAAGCATATTGCGTCGGTGCTGATCGACTGTATGTACACTTATAAACAAAGCGTCCCCTATTTCCTGACTGGTCTTCCCTTTAAACAGCTCCTTCAGCACCTGCGACTCTCTTTCGGTAAGGATACTCCGGTTGGCTATATAGCGCTTCAGTTCCTTGTCCGGAAACTCCAGTTGGCCGCTAAGCGGGCCGGACATATTACAGCATATTTCGTTAATATTTTTTCCGGGCATGTCCGAGAGCGTCCGGATAATGGAAATATACATCGTGATCCTCCCTTCCTGATCGTATTGAAAAGCGCCGGTTTGCCGCTGAATCCAGACATATTCACCCGCTCCGTCGAGTATCCGGAAAGTAATATAGAAACTGTTTTCCATAGGCTCCCGGGTCCTCGACAATATAAAAATTATTTTACGAGTAGCCTCTATGACCACACTACGGTCGTCGGGATGTATCAGATTGTACAACTGATTGAGATCTTCCAATACGTTTTTGTATCCAAACATATTGCAAAATCCCGGATGGATATAGAGCAGTTCCAGACTAGGTACCCTGACAATATAGAAAAACTGATGACTAAAGCTCAAAAGACGATTCAGCATATCCAGCCCATCCCCGATAACGAAGCCGGGAGCTTCGTCTCCCCCGATCTTATTCTTCGTCAGAAACCGCTGAACGGAATGCAATGAATCTTTGTCAGTCTTTTTCATTTCATTAAAATTAACAAATAGTAAAAATATACTCAAAAATGAGTATTGAGCGCGTAGTACATTACGTGTAAATTCGCGTGTTTGCTTTAGTTCTCGGAAAAGGAACTTCTTTAGTTCAGACTCTGACAATCATCTCAGAGTCTGACTTTTTTACCACCAGACAACACGTCTCCGAAGAAATATACTTAGCTTAATCCGGCCGCTCGCGTCCTTGTTTTCAGCCAGAAACGGAGACAATATACAACTATCACGACGCTTTCCTCCGCTATCGGATGTTTTATTTCTTTTACAAAGCTCTACCAATGGACTTGGGGCCATATTTATTCCTGATTTTGTCCATGGCCTGATACAGGCTCGCTTCCCTCTTATAATCTTCAAAAAGACTGGCCTGGTAATGGCCTCTGACCAATTCACTCAACCGGACTCCCAGCAACCTTACAAGCGCGCCTCGACTATACAGCCGGTCAAACAGCGCCTGAGCCGTAGTGAGCAAAATAGTGTCGGAAGCGGAAAACGATATGGAGGCCTGGCGCGTATGGGTCTCGAAATCCGAATAGCGTATTTTGACCGTTACGCGACCCGCCATAAAAGACTTTGAGCGAAGGGTGTAGCCGAGCTCTTCCACCATCTTGGCAAGCGCGCTTCTTAACGCGACGATATTCGCCGTATCGGCCTGAAAGGTTTCTTCCGTAGAAATGGACTTGCGTTCGGTATAAGGAATGACCGGTGTATGATCGATACCATTGGAACGCCGCCACATAAGCAATCCATGCTGGCCGAACATCTTTTCCAGCGTTTCGGGAGGCGTCTGACTAAGGGCGCCTACTTTGAAGACTCCCAAGCTCTGGAGCCGGGCCACTGTTTTTTCACCGATCATGGGAATTTTGCCTACGTCCAAAGGCGCTATAAAAGACTTTTCCGAACCCTGCTCTATATACGCGCTTCCATTGGGCTTGAACTCGTTGGTCGCGATCTTCGATATGGTCTTATTGACGGACAGACCGAAGGACAAGGGAAGTCCGCATTCCTTATGGATATGCCGCTTCAGTTCGAGGGCCCATTTATAGCAGCCTACAAAACGATCCATACCGGAAATATCCAGATAAAACTCGTCAATGGACGCCTTTTCATAGGATGGCGCTTTCTCCGCGATGATTTCAGTCACCAGCCGGGAATAGTAACTATAACGATCCATATCGCCTCTGATAAAGATCGCCCGCGGACACAACGTCCGCGCCTGGCGGGAAGGCATGGCGGAACGCACTCCGAATCGCCTCGCTTCATAGCTACAGGACGCTACTACTCCCCTGTCTCCCTCCCCTCCAATAATCAGTGGCTTGTTTCTGAGCTCAGGCCGCCTTAACAGTTCTACCGATACAAAAAAGGAATCCAGATCCATATGTACAATCGAGCGGTCCATGAGTTTGCTTATGCTTATTTGTTGATGATTCGAGGTTCGCGGAGATAGCTAAACCAGCTATGTCGGTTTAAATATACATTGTTTTACTAATTTTTTTAGCAAAAAAAACAAAAGAGATTGAGCTTATAACTATAAAACACTAAAATGTCAGGACTCTTATTGATATGGCGTCAAGCGCTCAGGATTGAGTGGTATTCGCTTATTCATCCTCAATCGCCCGTGGTTTTCTGTTCAGTATTCCTTTCTCCGCGGCTGGTCTGTCGTATCCCATAACGCTGGCCTGAACTATACCTATTTTATCACGATAGAGAACATTTATACCGCGGCGCGGGTTATATTAATGACAGCGGGATGAAAAGAGGAAATGAGGCGTGAGAATAAGCTGTCTGAAGATGACTGGATAAAAACAGTTGATATAAAAGAGGTTGTCGAAAGACAACCTCTTGTTTTTGATATTCTTCTAGTTTTGACCCTGACGAAAAACCAGACTTAACTTTCCCGCGCGCAGATAGAGCTTGTCTTTTTTTATAGAATAAGTAAACTGCTTTCCCGCCAGTGACTGAAAAAAACGTTGGTCCTCTTCCTCATGAACACAAGTGGATCGGGTCGATATGACCGGACCTATAATGATGGAATTGTGCCGGATGTCGGTATCCGCGTGGTAGCTGTCACAAGCGCCATAACCATATATTCTGCCTGATGAAAGGTGTATCCGCATCGCAATTTCCCGCTCTTCCTCCTTCCTTCTCCTCAGTGAGCGCTTATTTATCGACTCTAGTATCCACAGGTCGTTTAGCCGTTGATCCGACAAAAATAAGCCGCAGCCACTATAGGTCTCGCTCCGCTTCCCGTTTTTATGTATTTCTTCGACAGATATGGCATAATCGGCTGGTTGCCCGGAAAGCATGCATACTTTCTTAATAAGTATAATATGGAGCTTGGGATAAGAAGTTGATTCTATATGAATGGTATCGGGGAAACTCATCAATTGACTATGATTTTTGATGGTGGAGAGTTTCTCATGCTCCGGAGATGAAGACTTAAACGTTATTTTACCATTTTTATCAATATTCAGCGACCATGTATCACCTTCGTCGCGGGCCATGAAGAATATGCCTTGCCGGTACATCTCCCCGAGCCTCCGGGTCGTCTCGTCATGTAGCCGTGTCAATACGTAGACGGGCTTATAGTTTAAACTGGAAATCATCCCCTTGTCTGAAAGTGTATGTTCCAGACGACCATTTTGAAACTTATACTTGACCGTACCACTTTTACTTTGGGCGATATGAATAATGGAATCCTTCGAAATCGTCCACTTGCCACGGTTTGTCTCATATAAACTGTCTTTCAGCGAGCGCGTTATTTTTTCCTGATAGGAACCATCATTCTGAAGTATCAGCTCATACATAAGCGCCACGCGGTCCTCACATGGCAACATTCCTTCCCACCGCCCGGCCAGGGTCGGCCCGAGTTTTTTCATCGCTTTGGCGCTCTTTTTACCAGAAACCGAACAGGCAGCCATTATTAACATGAAAACAATAAAAAGGATCGCCGGTATTTTTTTCACTAGTAAAAAATTTACAGCTAAACCCCCAATATTCCTGAAATGTTTGCCTTTTTTCCAAGCGAACCTGATCTTATACCAGATAAAAAAAGACTGTCCACTGCCTTCATTTATATTATCCTGAAAGGCAATACATAACGCGTGCCTTCTGGTACGAGGACCGGCGTTAAAACTTATTCTCTCTAAACAAAACATTACCATGTCTGGTTAACATAGCTTTCTGACCATCGTCATTTATGAAAGACCTTGTACTAATCACGGGAGGTGGAGGATTTTTGGGAGTATGCCTTAGCCAGACGCTGTTGGAAAGCGGCTATAGGGTGCGGATTCTGGATAACCTTTCAGAAGGCATACATGGAGCCGGAGCGGAAAGACCTTTGAATCTGCCCGAAGAGGCTGAGTTTATCAAAGGAGATATCCGGAATAAGGATAACGCGCTGGCCGCCTTGAGCGAAGTGGATATCGTGATTCATCTCGCGTCGATCGAAGGGATACACGCGAGCATGTTTATACCGGGCGACTATATCGACAATAATACACGGGGCGCTTCCGTATTGATTGAGCTACTGGCTCGCAAACCAGTCAAAAAACTGATTGTAGCCTCCAGCATGGCGGTATATGGCGAAGGCTTGTATATAGACCGGCAGGGACGACCTGTGCAAGACGCGAAGCGATCTACGTCCAATCTGGCCGAGGGTATCTGGAATATTATGGACTACGGGGAAGATGAACTGAAACCTGTAGCTACTCCGGAAACGAAATCCGTCAATCCGGTTTCGGTATATGGTCTTTCCAAATATAATCAGGAGAAACTATGTATGCTGGGAGGCGACACCTTTGGATTTCCGGTGACGGTTCTTCGTTTTTTCAACATTTATGGCCCTGGACAAAGTCTCTCCAATCCGGGAGGCGACGTGCTCGCGAAGTTTGGCGCCAGGCTGCTCAACAATGTAGCTCCGCTTTTATTTGAGGACGGATTTCAGCTCAGGGACTTTATTCATGTCAGCGACGCGGCGAGAGCCTGTCTGCTGGCTATGGAAACGCCGGAAGCCGATCATCAGATTTTCAATATTGGCAGTGGCGAACCTTGCGCGATCAGAGAGGTAGCGCTCAAGCTGGCGCTTATTATGGCTAAAAACAGGATTCAGCCAAAAGTATCCCGGAAATACAGAATCGGCGATGTCAGAAACTGTTTCGCGGATATTGGCAAAGCCCGTAAATTATTGAACTTCCATCCCACCGTCGATCTTCATGACGGCATGCTGGAAATGGCCGAATGGCTGAAAGGTCAGGTTGGTTCGTTTGTTTACAGAGAACATCGGTTTGAAACTCCTTCTTTTGATTCATTTCAATAATATAATAGTGTATTTTAAATAGCTCGAATTTATGAAAATAGCCGTTTTTTGTCAGTCGCTATTGACTGACTACAACTACCCTATCGCTCATTTTTTGAGGGGGCTTATTTCTGAAATAAAAAAAGAACACGAAGTGGTCGTATATGAGCGGGAACAGAATGAACCTCTCGCCTCCACCTTCAAAGACTACGGCAAGGCGCCGGTCAACGAGTTTTATCGCTATTATCCGCGGTTGAACTCCACAAGCTATGTACCCGACCAACTCGTTATCGACCAATGTGTCCAAAACGTCGATCTGGTGTTTGTGCATTCGGCGACCGACATGGTTACGCTGAATACCCTTGTCGAACTTAAGCACAAGAATTCATTCCGACTAGTCTTTTATGATGATGGATTCACTTTTGTAGACAATATGCAGCTAATAAGGGAAATGCTCGCGCCTGTGTGCGACATGATCCTGGTCAATTGCCATTATATCAGGGAGGCTTATACGCAGGTGATGGATGGCGGGGATGTTGACTATCTGCCATACGGCATTGATCTGAACGTTTTTCATCCATTGAGCCCGAACAATGAAAAAAACGCCATTTTGCATCTCGACTGGACAGACGATCGCGATATAGAGGAACTGGAAGAATTTTTTATTAAACCAGTCCGGGATTTGCGAATCAAAGCTTCGGTGATCGGTAGCCGCTATCCTAAGCATATCCGAAAAATACTGACGGACCACTCCATTGACTATAAAGGCTGGCTGCCTTCCTTCAAATTGCCGGAAGCGCTCGCGAACTCTACCACCGTGATCCACATACCCTCAAAAAACTCTCTGGAAGCGCGGGCCGGAAGCGCTTCGATGCGTATGCTCGAATGTGTTTCCAGTGGTGTTCCCGTCATTTCGGCGCCCTGGACCAACAGCGAAAAGCTATTGACTCCGGCCAGAGACTATCTGCAGGCCAAGGATTCCTATGAGATGACTCATTATATTCTGGAAATGATGAACTCTACTTTGAGGGAAGTAATATCCGGGCATGGACTTAAATCACTGGCCACCAAGCATACATGCCGAATGAGAGCCCAGGATCTGAATCTTTTGCTGACAAAGCTTGTCAATCACGACCACGCGGTGCCCGATTCCATATAAAGCGCGACGAAGATCAATACCGATATTGGGGTCAAATCCGCAAAAATAGCTTGGGATAAAAAAATTAAAGGGCTGCTATTGAAAGCCAGCCCTTTAATAACCCAAATTAAACTATTTCACTAAAATCGCTTTTAGTGCAAGTTAAAATATAACCCCTTAACTTTAACTTATTTCAAAGGTATGTTTTTGTTTGGATAATAACAAAATATTTTTCAAAGTAAAAATACCGCGGACATCTCCGTTTATTTCGCCATATCAACAATCCCGGTAAATCCCGGCTTCATTTACGACGTCCCGTCCCTGAAATCGATCGGAGTTCGATGGTGATCCCGAAGACTCCTCCGGGATCACTTAAGCCCATGGCCGCGTTAATATTTTTGAATCTTGCGCATATGAATTCCTTCCCTATTTTCTATAGTCAGAAAATACATTCCTGACTTAAGGCCCACTCCCACAACCTGCTCATTCACTCCTCCCATACCCGTTTCAATAACCATCCCGCTTATATCCATAATTCGATAAGTAAAATCTTCTTTACCCCTCACAATCAATCCCCGTTCATTAAACGGGTTCGGATATACCTTGATCCCGGAATATTCCGATCCCCGCGTTCCCGTCACCACATCGGTAAACTCCACATAGTTCAGGTTCATATAATCGGAGCCGAACACGATCCGCATCACATGCTCACCGGCGGTAAGATTCACATCCCTTACAGTCACAGTCTCCCAGACCTGCCAGCCGCCTGTATTGGGTACCTGTATCGGACCGGTTACATCCACTCCGTCCATTTCCACATGAAGCGTCTTGCCGGAGCCCTCTGCGGCCATACGAAGGTTCAGATCATAGACGCCCGAAGCCAGAACTTCTACACTGTACTGCAGCCACTCGCCGGAAAGAATATAACCGACATTGTAATCTCCGTGATCATCGCCCGTCTCTTCGATATCCACCTCATCGTTACGGAACGGGGCTTTGCCTTCGTTTCCGTTGGTGTTCGCTTCGTGGTAGCCAAGGCCTTCACCGCCAAGATCATATTCCTCCGCTTCGATACGACCGGGGATCATATGCGCTGACCCGTTGAATGGCGCCTGCACCGCGCGGATCGTGACACTTACAGGGGAGGAGGTCGTGCTGATCCCTTTGTTGTCTGTCGCTACGGCAATAAGAGAGTAGACACCCGGATTCATTCGGGACCAGTCAACTGAGTACGGTGCACTGCTGACACTGCCGATCAATAGATCGCCCGCGTAGAAGTCTACTTGCGATACGCTGCCGTCAGGATCAGACGCTGTCGCTGTGAGACGGACTGTTTCGTTACTGCCGTAGCTCGCATTATTTGATGGGCCGGTAAGACTTACTACAGGCGGAAGAGAGACATCTACAGCTTTAAATTCAACATAATTCATGTTCACATAATCCGTTTCTCCAACTGTAACACGCATAACCTGAGTACCTGCAACCAATTCGACATTTCTTACTGTGATTGTCTGCCAGCTCTGCCAGCCATTCGTATTGGGTATAGAAACGTTTGATGCAATATTCTTTCCGTCCATTGTTATAGATAAAGTACGCCCTGTGCCACTAGCTGCCACACGCAAATCAAGGTCATACTTTCCAGCCGCACCAACCTGAACAGTATATTCGAGCCATTCTCCCGCAGTAGCATAACCAATATTATAACCTCCGCCTGCGTCGGTGCAAACTTCAATATCGACATCCTCGTCTGCTCTAAAATTCACACCCGTTTCACTACCGGGGGTATTATCCAGATAAGCGAATCCATTGCCACCCAAATCAAATTCCTCCAACTGAATCGTGCCGGGAATTTTATGAGCTGTGCCTCCATAAGGCGACTGTGGTACGTTGACCCTTACGGTTATAACAACTTCTGCAGTTTCACCCTGATTGTCGGTTACCACCGCTTTAATTTGATGACGACCTACAGGAGCATTTGCCCAGTTAAAACTATATGGCGCTGTATTATCTGTATTAAGCAGGGTGGTTCCGTTATAAAATTTCACATCCCTGATACCACCATTAGGCGAGGAGGCTGACGCAGTCAAACTAATAGAAGCTCCCTGAATAAAAGAAGCATTGTCTGCCGGCGATGTAAAACTAATCACAGGACCGGAGCCAAGCGAAAACTTTCTGAGGAAGGTCCATAATTCCCGGGTCGTATGAACCGAATTTTCATCGTTTGAGTGCCAGTGCCCTTTTCCATCCAGTGTCAGTAAAACTACTTCAGATCCAGCATCGCAAGGTCCCCAATCTGTTCTGGAAGATCTTGAACCTGGTCTATTGGCAGGGTAAGGGCTGGTAACGCGACCATTAGACGGACACTTATTCCAGTTTCGCCATTTTTGCAGAATTGCAGCCAGACCACTATAACCAACCACATCATCAGAGGTTCCATGCGCGTGAATAATCGGCATAGGCCTGGAACTGGAAACAGGATTGGCGAACAAATATCCTCCAACAGGACCGATGGCCGCAACCTTATCAGCTATCTTGTTAGCGGCATGATAACTCATCATCCCTCCCATGGAAAAACCAGTAACATATACTCTGTTTTTATCAATTCCATAGCGTGCCCGCATATCATCAATAATAGCCAGAATCAAATTAATATCTCTATCTCCGCTAATATCCCAGCTAAGATTTACCGCTCTTGGGTAGACTACTACAAATTTTGCAGTGTCGGCAACCTGTTCCCATCTGGCCTGGTTTTGCTGATAATCGGGATCCTGATTAAGGCCATGCAGGGAAATAAGAAGAGGCCGGTTATTCTGAAGACCTGACGGAGCGTAAACCTTCATGGTTCTGTCCGCGCCCCCCACCCTGAGAGTGACTGTAGTAAACTGATGCTGCGCCCATGTCGTTAACGAAATAGATATCAACATAATAGCAATTAATTGTTTCATAGTAACACGTTTTAAAAATTACATCTAAATCTATTGTATTAATATACATTCCATTGGACTATATATTATGGAGATATAAAAATCTAATAATAAATTCAAGCTGCATAATCCTTTTATGCCGCTAATTCCTGATCATTGATATTTAAGAGATACAGACAGATGTCATAAGCCAGATGTTTATAAAGAAGCGCCATAAAAAAGGCTGCCTGATTTTTGGGACAGCCTCTTTTAACTTAAATTAACGCTTTATAATTTTTTGCACGATCGGTTCATTTTCTCCTTCCAGTTGAAGGAAGTAGATTCCCTCGTCAAGACTCGTCCCTACCATCACTTGATTCGTACCACTTCCGGCTTCAACAAGCTTACCACTGATATCTGTTATCCGATATGTAAATTCTCCAGTGTATCTCACCATCATTCCATTGGAACTAAATGGATTGGGAAACATATTAACCTGTATACCAACACTAGTATTAACCCCCGTCACCACATCGGTAAACTCCACATAGTTCAGGTTCATATAATCGGAGCCAAACACGATCCGCATCACATGCTCACCAGCCATAAGATTCACATCCCTTACAGTCACAGTCTCCCAGACCTGCCAGCCGCCTGTATTGGGCACCTGTATCGGACCCGTCACATCCACTCCGTCCATTTCCACATGAAGCGTCTTGCCGGCGCCATCGGCGGCCATACGCAAGTTCAGATCATAGACACCGGAAGAAAGTACCTCTACGGTATACTGCAACCATTCTCCCTCAAGGATGTAGGCGATATTGTAGCCCCCTTCTCCATCCTGAGTCTGTTCGATATCCACTTCATCATTTCGGAAAGAAGCGCCACCCTGATTGCCATTCGTATTTGCTTCATGGTAGCCAAGTCCTTCGCCGCCCAGATCATATTCCTCCGCCTCAATACGGCCGGGAATCATATGCGCTACACCATGGAAAGGCGACTGTACCGCACGGATCGTTACACTCACCGGTGCTGATATCGCACTGATGCCTTTGTTGTCCGTCGCTACCGCAGTCAATACATAGATGCCGGGATTCATACGTGACCAGTCGATTGCGTACGGTGCACTGGTAACACTGCCAATCAAAAGTTCACCCGCATAGAAGTCTACTTTCGATACACTTCCGTCAGGGTCTAAAGCGGTTGCACTGAGACGTACTGTTTCGTTGCTCCCGTAGCTCGCATTGTTCGATGGAGCAGTCAGACTTACTACTGGAGGAAGAGATACATTCACCCCTCTAAAGGTCACATAGTTCAGATTCACATAATCCGTCGCCCCTATCGTTAAGCGCATCACTTTTATGCCCGTAGTTAGCTCTACATTACGTACGGTGACTGTCTGCCAGCTCTGCCACCCACTCGTATTAGGGATAGATACATTCGAGGCGATTGATGTACCGTCCATGGCAACTGTTATTGTACGACCCTCTCCGTTAACTGCTACACGCAAGTCAAGATCATAAGTACCGGCTGCTTCTACATTAACCGTATATTCAAGCCACTCGCCGGCAGTAGCATAACCGATATTATACCCACCGCCTGCATCGGTGCAGGTCTCTATATCCACATCCTCATCCGTACGGAAGTTTACCACCGGGCTTACTTCACTCCCGGGAGTCGCATCGTAGTACGCAAAGCCATTGCCACCCAGATCAAACTCCTCAAGCTGAATCGTGCCAGGGATCTTGTGCGCAACGCCGCCATAAGGAGACTGGGGTACATTCACACGGATCTCTACGGGAGCCGAGGTAACCCGGGTACCTGAGTTGTCTGTAGCAACCGCAGTAATAGTATATCTGCCAGCTGCTACATTGCTCCATGCATACGTATAAGGTGCTGAAGCATCCTCGCCCAGTTTTGTTGTGCCATTATAGAACTCTACTTTAGTTATCGAACCTCCCGGACGCGACGCTGTTGCTTCCAGATTAATTACTGCGGGCGCTACAAAAGCCGTATTATTCTCAGGAGAAGTTAATACAACTGAAGGACCTACAGGAGCTTTGCCAGCAATAGTTGTCATACTCTGGGCATCCAGAGTGATCTGAAACGTAGTCGTACCATTTATATTAGATTCCTTTGTCAGGTTTTTGCTGGATGAAGTTACATAGCGTTCCCACGTTGTTACTTTTGAATTGGGTATGTTGATAGTAATTGTCTGGGTAGTTGTGTTTCTGTTAAGAATAACAATAACTAAGTCATCATCTTTTTTATAGGCTGACAGGTTTACCATACTTCTTGGTTCCTTAGTAGCCTCCACTCTGTAATATCCTGCTCTTACAAACTTGGAGTAGTGAGCCATCATATATCCCCGTTTGCTGATCGTACCATCCTCTTTCATCGGGCTGTACTGTCTGCGGATATACCACCATACATATGCCTGAAACTCCGCGTCTGCCATAGCATGGTGAATATTCCGGCCAGTCTCCAGCGCTTCCGGCCAGCGATCCGCTGAGTTTGTCTCACTGTTTGGATGATACACTTCTGTCATCCACAGCTCTTTACCCTGACCTTTTTGCTTAAACAGAGGATAAGGAAAATTACTATACAGAGTTCCGTAAAGATGAGCTCCCAATATATCCATATTCGCCAAAGCCTGAGGATCGTTCAGAATAGGATCTGTTACCTCTTTTCTATATTGAAAAGATTCCGGTGATATGATCCTACAGTTAATAGAGCCTGCATTTTCTTTCATGAACCGAAGACACTCCTGTGGTGTCCACCATGTCCATTCATGCGCGTAATCAGGTTCATTCTGCATAGAAATCGCGTATAAATTGACGCCATTATTACGCATATAGGTTACAAAATCATCTAAGTGCTGAGCGTAGGCCGCATACATGTCGTGGCGTAACCTCTTCTGGTTCGCCTCTCCATTTCTGGTAAAAAGTTCGACCATATGACTGGGTGGATTCCAGGGCGATGCAAAAACAATAGCTCCCATTTCCTGAGCCTTTAGCGCTGTTGGTACAGCTCTATTCCACTGATTTCTATCTTCATTTACAAATACCCGTAACACCTGCATCCCCAACTGATTCGGCCCGTTACCAAACGCTGTTTCACGCTGGGCCGGTGTCAGGTCACCGATCCACTCCGGGTGATTGATTCCACCAAAACCTCTTATTAACTGAGCAGTTTGGTTAAGATTTACTGTCGCAGTTTGTGCCCACATAATCATTGGAACAATTGCGAGAAAAAACGTAGTAAAGATTTTACTCATCTGGATATTGTTTTAGTATTATGCTCATTGCTGTTTCGGAGATCAAGATCCAGCCATTAATTTTCAAAGGCGAACAAATCAATTATAAATAAATCATTTACAATTGATTAAATCACATAAAACCTCAATAAGACTACAGGCTACGTTTTGCGATTGGAAAGGTCATCTCCTTAATGCAAAAAAATATTTATGAAATACAATAATTCATTTATTAAAAACTCAAGGTTCCCCGGCTTTACTGCTGGAGAACCTTGAGTTTCGTGGCTTTCACAGATTTTACCTACCATATTTTATTCTGGAATTCTCACTTAGTATTTTTTTATTAGTTTGATTGTTTGTACCTCATTCTCCGCATCAATATTAAGGAAATAGATACCATACGGTAATGTTTCTCCTATCAGACATCTGCCTTCACAGATTCCTGATGTTACAATCTTCCCTGTAACTGAAAATACTTTATATGACAATGTGCTTGTTGTTTCCATATGCACCGCCTCTTTGTAGGGATTCGGAAACACCTTGATCTTCCTGTCTACATCTGCATTCATACCCGTCACCACATCGACAAACTCCACATAGTTCAGGTTCATATAGTTCGAACCAAATACGATGCGCATCACATGCTCGCCGGCAGTAAGATTCACATCACTTACAGTGATTGTTTCCCACTTCTGCCAGCCGTCTGTGTCGGGGACCTGAACAGGACCTGTGACATTCACACCGTCTATCTCTACATGAAGCGTCTTGTCAGATCCATCAGTAGCCATGCGCAAGTTCAGGTCATAAACTCCGGAGGACATGACCTCTACGGTATATTGCAACCATTCCCCCGTTAGAGTATAGGCAATATTGTATATACCTTCTTCATCCTGTGTCAGCTCGATATCCACTTCATCGTTGCGGAATGGCGCGCCACCCTGATTGCCGTTTGTATTGGCCTCATGGTAACCTAGTCCTTCTCCGCCCAAATCATACTCCTCCGCCTCAATACGGCCGGGAATCATATGCGCTACTCCACGAAATGGCTCCTGAATACCCAATACTGTTACTGAGACTGTAGAGGAAACAGTACTCAATCCATCTGTATCAAAGGCTTCTGATTTAAAGATATAAGTCCCGGGATTTAGGGCTGACCAATTATAAGTATATGGTGCAGTATTCACTGTAGCAATTAAGTTTTCTCCTTCGTAAAAAGAGACACCGACAATGTTACCATCAGAATCAGATGCTGTTGCCTTTAAAGTGATTATATCTTTTATACTGAAAACAGCACCATTCTCGGGTGCATTAAAACTAATGACTGGGGGCTCTGGTGCCAAAACTCTGGTAAAAGATACATAATTAAGATTAATGTAATCCACATCACCTATGGTAAAGCGAAGAATATGCTCTCCGACAGGTAGTTCTACTTCATCAATGATAACATTTGTCCATTTCTGCCATCCGGTGGTATTAGGAATTGAGATTCCAGAGACAAGAGGCATATTATCCAATGCCAGGTCCAATGTACGCCCATCCCCATTGCAGGCTACACGCAGACTAACTGAGTAAAGACCGGTTTCAGCTACATTTACACTATATTCCAACCATTCACCCGCTGTTGCATAGCCAATGTTGTAACCACCTCCCTCATCGGCACATTCTTCAATATCTACATCCGTATCAGTACGAAAATTCACCCCTGTTTCACTACCCGGACTGGAGTCGTAGTAAGCTAATCCGTTAGCTCCTATATCAAACTCTTCAAACTGGATCAGTCCAGGTATGGGATGCAACTGGTAATTATAGCCGGTCTGAGGAACGACTGTGCGGATAGTACGTACCGGAGACAGAACTTTACTTCCCGTCTTGTCAGTAATTAGCGCGGTAATTTCATAAAGACCTGTTTCAGTAATAGTAAGTGTAGTGAAATATGGAGCGACATACTCAGTAGCTCCCACCTGCTTATCATTTACAAAGAATTGCAAGGTGCTTATCGCTGAAGGATCAGATACCTGAGCTTCAATATAGACCTCTGCCGGTCTTTCAACGATCGTATCAGTAGCCGGAGAACGAATTACTACCTGAGGCAACTGATTCGCTGGCTGGAGATATATCCGGTAGCCATAAAGCGGATTAATTCCGGTGACAGGAACTGAAATATTTCCATTATTGACTGTATATATTGTTTCGCTGATCAGGCTGGTTCCGACAACAGGAGTATCCTTATTTGACCATGACACATATTCCAGACGTACCTTTACCTGACTGCCAAACCACGAAGGGAAACCCGAAATATTTACAGTAGCATTTCCCGTAAGATTTCCACCAAGACATATACTGGCATATTGAGCATTCTTATCAATACAACCAAAGCCATCCAGTCCGTCGCTGTTCTCGTTTGGCGGAGTGACCTGCACCATATTTCCAGTCATATCCCCATACCATTTGTAGAGGTGCCAGCCACCACCTTTCTGGTTACTCGCTGTCAGTAGACTTCCCAGTCTTCCCGGAAGGTTCGTCCACCACCATGATATACATGCACTTTCAATTCCATATCGTTCAAATTTGGCAATAAATGGTACTGAATATCCCGGACAACCTTCATAAGGATCACTAGTTCTGGATGAATACTCATTAATACTAATTGGCCTGGGTGATATTCCTAATTCTTTCTCAAGAGCCCGGTATTGATTATAAGCGTTTGCAAAACCTGCCGCACCCCACTGATGCCATGAAATAACATCCGGAAGGCAATTGTTATTTTTACAATAAACCAGAAAATCCCTCATTCTGGTGTTATTGTAATATGCCAGCGAAGGTCCGATAATACGTTCGGAAGGATCCATAGACCGGATTAGGTCGTATGTGGGCTTCCAACAGGCAGAATGGAAATCACCATTCTCGGATTTCCAGGTACCATATGGTTCATTCCATATTTCATAACCATCGTAATTAGTTCTTCCCGAAGCCATTTTCGCATTAATTACCTGTCTGCACAAATTCAAAAAGTTTTGAAGACCGGGCCATTGATAAGGCCAACCAGGAAGCACATCGGGGAGACGTACCTGTACCTTGCCAGTGGTATTTTGTAATCTTCTGGAAACTTCCAGCGCATCACCGATAGGTTGTTGCCGACCGGCTCCGCTCATAGCAGGATTGGCAAATACATGAGGCTTAAGCGGCGCTACCAGGTTTTCAATATCTGTTGGCAAGGTCTCTGTTACACCATACAATGATCCTGATGCACAATGTGTCGCAGACCTGAACTCGTTGGAAAGATTTACTCTCAGAGTCTGCTGCCCCGACGAACTGTAAACTGTCAGTAAAAGAACGTTTGTAAAGAAAAAAAACAGTATATTCTTCATAAAGTCATTTTTTATAAATCTCAGCCTTATTGTTTCTATAACAAAAGTCAACAAGAAAACAAACAACTCATTTTCAATAAAATATATAAAATAAATCAATAAAGCCCCGAGGCTACGTTTTGACTCCGGAAAGGTTATCTCTTTTAATGCAAAAAAATACTTTTGAAATACAATAATCTGATCGCTAAAATAAAAAGGCTCTCTGACTTTATAGTCGGAGAGCCTGTAGCTATTATCACTGGTTTCTCATTTTTAATTCATACATAATTATTCCTTGACCAACTTCACTGTTTCTTTACCATTTGCAGAATTAATGCTCAGAAAATAAATCCCTGAAGGCAATGTTTCATCAATTATACATTTTCCGAAACAATCTCCTGACAGAACCACCTCTCCAGTTATTGAGAACACTTTATACGTAATTGACTTTGTCGCCACTATGTACACAACCTCTTTGTAAGGATTCGGAAACACCTTGATCTGTCTGTCTACATCTGCATCCATACCCGTCACCACATCGACAAACTCCACATAGTTCAGGTTCATATAACTTGAACCAAATACGATGCGCATCACATGCTCACCAGCAGTTAGATTTACATCTTTGACAGTGATCGTCTCCCAGGTCTGCCAGCCGCCTGTGTTGGGGACCTGAACAGGACCGGTGACATTCACGCCGTCTATCTCTATATGAAGTGTCTTGCCGGATCCGTCGGAAGCCATACGCAAGTTCAGATCATAGATGCCCGAAGCAAGGACCTCTACACTATACTGCAGCCATTCACCGGAAAGGATATAACCAACGTTGTATACTCCGTGATCATCGCCCGTTTCCTCGATATCTACCTCGTCGTTGCGGAATGGTGCGCCGCCTTCATTACCATTCGTATTGGCCTCATGGTAACCAAGGCCTTCGCCGCCCAAATCATATTCCTCGGCCTCGATACGGCCGGGAATCATATGCGCTACCCCATGGAAAGGTGCTTGGACCGCACGGATCGTTACACTCACCGGTGCTGATGTCGTGCTAATGCCTTTGTTGTCCGTCGCTACCGCAGTCAGTACATAAGTACCGGGATTCATACGGGACCAGTCAAGGGAATATGGAGCGCTGGTAACACTGCCGATCAACAAATCACCCGCATAGAAGTCCACTTTCGATACACTTCCGTCAGGGTCTGAAGCGGTTGCACTGAGACGTACTGTTTCGTTGCTCCCGTAGCTCGCATTGTTCGATGGAGCAGTCAGACTTACTACTGGAGGAAGAGATACATTCACCCCTCTAAAGCTCACATAGTTCAGATTCACATAATCCGTCTCACCTACCGTTAAGCGCATCACTTTTATGCCCGTAGTAAGCTCTATATTACGTACGGTGACCGTCTGCCAGCTCTGCCACCCACTCGTATTAGGAATCGATACATTCGAGGCGATTGATGTACCGTCCATGGCAACTGTTATTGTACGACCCTCTCCGTTAACTGCTACACGCAAGTCAAGATCATAGGTACCGGCTGCTTCTACATTAACCGTATATTCAAGCCACTCTCCGGCTGTTGCCCAGCCTATGTTATAGCCGCCACCAGCATCCGTGCAGGTCTCTATATCCACATCCTCATCCGTACGGAAGTTTACCACCGGGCTTACTTCACTCCCGGGAGTCGCATCGTAGTACGCAAAGCCATTACCACCCAAATCAAACTCCTCAAGCTGAATGGTGCCAGGGATCTTGTGAGCAACGCCGCCATATGGTGACTGAGGCACATTCACTCGGATCGTGATTTTTGCTTCACCCGTATTGCCTTCATTATCGTTCACTACTGCTCTCAGATTATAAGTGCCCGCAGGGACTCCGTTCCAGTTATAAGAATACGGTGCCGTATTATCTGTTCCTAATAGCGTATTTCTATTATAAAATTGAACACTAGTCACCACTCCCGAAGGTGAGCTGGCAGAAGCTGTTAGTGTTATATTGTCCCCGGTAATAAATGTTTGTCCCGAAAGAGGACTGGAGAATGAAACACTTGGACCACTATAGATAAGATTATTTACACTGGTTCCGACCCGGAAAAAGTCAAAATCCGCATATCCTCCGGAAGACTGTGTAGCATAGGAAAACAATCCAAAGCGATATCCCATAAAATGCGGAATGGTATATGCCATTTGAAGTGTGGTACCAATAGCTGTCCAGGTGGTTCCGTTCAAACTATAGTAAAAATATGCTTTATCTGTACGATTGGTAAAATCCATATCTATCCGCAGATAAACAGTATTCTGATTAAGCGGTAGACTTGCCCGTTGATTCGGTATTCCTGATACATCATCTCCTGTAACCATCACAATTGATTTAGTATTGCCCGTCATACGAACACCCACATAACCATATTGCTTTTGCAAAGCCACCAAACCAGCATAATCGCCATCCTTCATTCCAGAAACATCAATAGAAGTATAGGCGGTAGATTTGGGACCAAAGGCTCGCTGAGTCAATGTATTAGTAGTCATAAGAACATTTGGATCTGTCCGCTCATTGGTCAGACGCATAAATCCCGGGCGCTGCGATAATGACCAGTAATTATTCTTAGGATTATGATTCCATTGCCAGGCTAACTGCAAGGGTCCTGTGCTGCCAAACTCATCCGACACTACTATATTACCAAGGCCACCTCTTCCTCTTGGTATATCCAGCGTTGTGGGTACCGGGCTCAATACGGGCCAGCCATTAGACCAGGTCATAGGTACCAGATAAGGAATACGTCCGACAGAACCGAAATCCCGAAACAAATAGGCATACCACTTTCCTGTTGGAGTATCAATAAATGCACCCTGAGCCACTCCCTGATCACGCAAAGCGACTCTTCCTTCATAGGTTCCTGCAATACTTGTGCTCCGATAAACCAGTTGCGTACGCATACTCCCGGATGGCCAGCAAATCATTGACACATAATAATATCCATTCACCTTTTGAACCTGAGCCCCTTCAGCTCTTAATCCGCCTGTACCGGCAATGGATGCCGGATCAGAAATCAATACCCTGTTTAAGCCTCCGGGTCTGATAGCTGTCGCATCTGAATTTAACTCTACAATACGCATATCTCCGTTTCCATAGATTAAATATGCTCTGTCGTCATCATCAAAAAACAGCGAACAGTCGTGATATGAGGCCGGCAAAACAGAGACTGTCCATGGCCCCGTTTCAATATTGGCCGTCTTATATATGTATGTCCTGCCAGTATTGGCAAATGTGGCTACATAGAAGTTCCCTTTATGGTAACGGAGACTGCTGGCCCAGGAGCCGTGACCGTAATCATTCTTACCATTGTTTAAATTATAACTGTCTGTATTTTCAAATGACGTATAACAATAGCTGATCAGATCCCAATTAACAAGATCTTTTGACTTCATAATAGGCACCCCGGGATTCATATGCATCGTTGTGCTACTCATGTAGTATGAATCACCTACCCGTATCACAGACAAATCAGGAACATCCGCATAGATTATCGGATTTGTCGCCATTTGCGCCATGCTTATGTTGACTGAAAAGGTAATTATCCCTATCAAAATACCCGTTAGCACACCCCGGGGGGTTTCTTTTATCCGAGAAAATATTTTTTTCATTATTCGGTTATTTTTCACATGAATGTTTTGTCAAATCAGGTATCGGGAAACAAATACTGAAATAATAGCTTATCAACTAACTATCAACTATATGAATTCCACATAATACCCTTTACAATAAAGACTGTAGGCTACGTTTTCAGATATAATATGTCATCTCATTCCCTCCAAAAAGTGGGATTTTTATAAAAAAAGAAAGCGCCCCGGAATCCCCGGAACGCTTTTATAACCTGATCAAAAGTAAACAGCAATTATAAAATCAGTCGAAATTTACCTCGGATATTCCGGCTAGTATTTCACGATTTTTCTTGTAGTAACCCTGTCTGCATTCTCAATAGAAAGCATATACACACCGGTCATTAGTTTCTGTCCCGTCAACAGCTCGCCATTACCTGTTCCTGTCTCAATCATTGCTCCACTCAGGTCAGTAATACGATATGCAAATGAACCGTTATGCTTAATAGTAAAACCATCGCTGGTAAAAGGCACTGGATAAACCTGTACAGCAGAAAGCATAGATGTCGGCAAGCCCGTCACCACATCGGCAAACTCTACATAGTTCAGGTTCATATAGCTCGAGCCAAATACAATACGCATCACATGCTCGCCGGCACTAAGGCTTATATCACTCACCGTTACTGTCTCCCATACCTGCCACCCACCGGTGTTGGGAACCTCAATCGGACCCGTGACATTCACCCCATCTATTTCTATATGAAGGGTCTTGCCGGAGCCCTCGGCGGCCATACGA
>JAEWAY010000031.1 GCA_023391415.1 Bacteroidota bacterium
CCGATTGCCCGCATTCCTGCTGCTTCAAAATCCTGATGATCTGTGTCTCGCTGAATTTACTCTTTTTCATTTACCCTAATTTATAAAACTACATTTATTTTCGTAGCTGTTTGTAGGGAAGATTACAGTCCCATTTGACGAATTTCAATATTTCTCTCTAGAATAACAGTTTGGTTGTCCCCTGAAACAGTAATTAATAAACCACCATCTTTTACAACTTTTATGCTGTCAGATCCTGTTCCTGGCTGAATTGCCAATGCTGTGTCGACCCCACCATTTGACCACTCTTCAACTTTCATTATCCAATCGGGGTCATTATAATCTACTGTATATTCTGCACCAAGCGACTTCATATAGTCGTGATTTTTTGCTGATGCTGAAGCCGAAATACGAATTCCCTTTTCCTTGGCTAATTGTATAACTAAGGTCCCGATTGCTCCTGACGCTCCTGCGATAAAAAGGCTGTCTCCACTGCTTAAATTTATTTCACGCATACATTCTAACGCGGTTTTTCCCGCGATTGGGATAGATGCTCCTTGTTGGGTAGTTAGGTTGTCCGGTAATCTTATTAATACAGATTGTTTTGCCACTGCATATTTCGCCCAACTTCCACCTTGGTTTTGTAAAATTGTAGTGAATATTACTTTATCGCCAATATTAAAATCCGTTACCTGACTCCCTTTTTCTAGGATTCTTCCCGCTCCTTCCGAACCAATTACATATGGAAAACTCACTTGGGCGGGGATAAAGTATCTATCGTGAATTCCTACACCAAATGCTTCTACTTTTATTAGTACTTCATCAGACTGTATTTTAGGTATATCTACGTCCTGTAATTCTACTTCTTGAGTTGTCGCGCTTGTCCTTACAAAGGCTTTCATTTTATTGTTCATAGTTTTATTCTTGTTGTTGGTTTTTAATTTGCCTATAACTCTCCAATATACGCGATAATGTTCATTCTTATCGAGTGTAAAGAAAAGATATAATGATAGTGTAATGAATTAGTTATGATAAAAATAATGCTTCTTAACTAGCGCGTTTTTTAAGCTATTCCTTAATAAAAGGTATATTTTTACGCGGTTAGTTATAGGATTAGTTTGGCCGCGTTCTATACTCTTGGCATTGTATAGAGTTAAGAACTATGAAGCAATATAAGGCGTTGATTATCTTGTTGTTTTTTATAAACGCGGAAATGATAAGGACTGTGGGTATTAACAAAAAATGGATATGTAAAAGGCTGACATGTATTGTACAGTAAAAACCGCCATTATCTGTCAATTGACAAAGCGCTGGGTTTATGCTGAAAATAGAAAAGGACCATTTATCTCATAAATGGTCCTTTTCTCGCAGAGAGGAAGGGATTCGAACCCTCGATACCCTTTTGGGGTATACCCGCTTTCCAGGCGAGCTCCTTCAACCACTCGGACACCTCTCTGTGTTTGATCCGTTGAGGAAAATCGCTCCTCTCAAAATCGGACTGCAAAGAAATTAATAAATTTCGCTTTTCGCAAGTTTTTTGGAAAAAGTATTTCATCAGATCGTATAAAACTCATTTTTTCCTGGCCCGCGATTTCCCATCTCGGGAGTAACTTCTTCCTTTCCATTGAATACCTCCTGGCAGATAGAAGTTGACTACCTGCATGAAAAGCATGGGCGGGCCGAGCAACTGGTGCGTGACGAAGTATTTCATATATTCCGTGTGCCCGACCTTTCGTAGCGCGAGCCATGTAAAGGGACAGTCCAGCAGTATCTTTATTGTCCAGCAGCCCGCGGCCGCTATAGGATTGAGCAGGAGGGCCGTTGCCAGAAAGGGGAAGAACGCGCCATGCAGACCGAGCAGCGCCAGAGGAAACCAGGGTATCCGCGTGGCGCCGGTCATCCAGCGCTTGCGCTGGGAGAGAAAGGACCTCAGGTCCGGCTGACCTTCTGTAAGCGCGAGAACTTCCCGCTGAAGCAGGTTTTTGTACTTCCAGCCTTTGCGCAAGGTATGGCGAAAAAGTTCGAAATCCTCAGTAAGGCTGAAAGGCAGGTTTTCGTAGCCTCCGGTAGACTCGTATGCTTCCCTGCTGATCAGCATATTGTTGCCTACCGCGCTTATGGGAGTACGCTCTGACAAAAGGCGGACCTGAGCGAACGCGTAGATCCAGTCGAGTGCCTGGAAGTTGGCCAGCCAGCGCCCCTGTCGTACGATCGTTACTCCGTTGATCGTGCCATAGCCGGGCCGCCAGGCGCCGTACAGCCCCTTGATCCAGCTTCGCGGTACGCTGATATCAGCGTCCGTAATACAGAAAAACGCGCCCCGGGCTTTCCGGGCCAGATGAGCCAGCGCGTTGGCCTTGCCTCGGGCTGTCCCGAGATTTTCACGGATATGGATGAGGCGAAATTGCTTTTTGTCCTGTATATAGTCTTCCACAATCGCAGAGGTCGCGTCTTCGGAAGCGTCGTCGCCTATCAGGATTTCCAGTTTATCGATCGGCCAGTCCAGCGAGGCCATGTGTCGCAGGCAGGCCCGGATATTCTGTTCCTCGTTACGTACCGCCAGCAGTACCGATATGAAGGGGAGTTCGCCGGATACCCGAAGTGGCTCCTTTTTATCAAGTGTCAGCAGGATATACTGGACGATCTGGGCCAGGTAGAGCAGGGTGAAATAGCCGGATACAATGAGAAAAAGTATCATAAGGTTTTGAATACGTAACCCAGTTCGGAAAAATGCCGGAGAAAACGCGGCAGCGCGTAACGCGTATTGCGTTCAGCCTTGTAGCTGTCGTGAAAGATGACGATAGAGCCCGCTTTTGTATATCGGATCGCTTTTCGCAGACAGGCTTCAGGGCTTAGGCGCTGGTCGTAGTCGCCGGTCAGCGCGTTCCACATGATGACGCGATAGTCGTTCCTGAGCGCTCTGACCTGCGCGGGGCGGATTTTGCCATAGGGAGGACGGAAAAGCGGTTTGCCCTTATCAATAGGATTCTCCTTTGACATGATATCCGCGCATAGGCGCGTATTGGACAGGTAGACCGGAGTAGAAGTCTTCCAGCCATTCAGGTGATTGTACGTATGATTGCCATGGCGATGCCCTTCATTCACTATTCTTCGGAATAGCTCAGGATGTTTCCTTACGTTGTCGCCGACACAGAAAAAGGTCGCGAGGGCGCCATGTTCCCGCAATTGATCCAGCGCGAATTCGGTAGGACCCGGCACGGGCCCGTCGTCGAAGGTCAGATAGATTTCCTTGCGTCGTTTCGTATCCACCGACCATTCCAGCGCGGGATAGATCCGGGATAGCAGCCAGGTCGCGATATTGAAGTTCATGCCGCTAATTGTTTTCATTAAGATGAATATATCTGTGTAGCCCGGCGAACAGACAAAGGGCGATCAGAAAAACGCCTCCGCATATCGTCACCTGATACCAAAGCAGTCCAAGAGACTGTAGCAGCCAGAAAAAACCAGCCAGAAGCAGCGTGATGACGCTCAGCTTGATCAGGAGATCAATGGGTACTTTGACCGGAAGCCTGTTTTTGATCAGATAGATATAAGCTATACTCAGGAAGATAACGCTGGCGAAGGTACTCCAGGCGGCGGCGTAGGTACCATATCGGGGAATAAAGATAAAATTGAGGACGATATTGAATACGATGCTGACAATGATGATGCCGCTGAGCCTTTTTTCCAGACCCAGACAAGAAAGCAGACTGCCGTATACCGCGAAGAAGCCGTTGAGCAGCGCCGTCAGAAACAGGATACGGGTAGTATCCGCCATGATGTCGATTTCTTCCTGACTGCTATTGTTGAAAAGCCAGAACAGATGCTCGGAAAAGAAAAACACGAAAACGGAAAGGAAGATCATGGGAACAGCCGCCACGACCTGACCCATTTCGAATACCCGCTGAAGCTTGGCCGTATCTTTCTGATGAAACGCGAATTTGGCGAAAAAGAAAGGAAGTACGGTCCACAGGTACATCTGGAAAGCCTCCAGCCACCGGTAGGCTCCCGCGTATAATCCCGAACGCAGGCGGGCGATGGCCGGATCGCCGATTCGCTCCAGCATGACCTGATCCAGTTTTTCATTGAACGAATACAATATGGTCATGACCGCGAAGGGAAAACTTAATACGAGAATCTCCCTGATACTTGGTATGTTGAATACGGGACGAATCCAGCCGTACAGCCGTACCAGTACCCAATAGAAAATCAATATCGTGATGACCGCCGAGATAAGCCGGGCGTATATGTAGCTTTCCAGCGTAATACGGTTGTAGAGTATGATCAAGATGATCAGCATCAGGATAGCCTTGTCGGAAACCGATACGATCGAGTCGAGCCGGAAGTATTGCGACGCCTGAAAGTTGGAGCGGAAAAAAAGCAATAACTGCAATACCGCTTGCGTAAAGCTCAGTACAGCCAGAAAGTATAGTTCGACGGGACTATAATCAAGCAGATAACCCACGCCGACCATAAAAACAGGATAAACGAGACTCAGCAATACCTTGAACGAAATGATATTGGAAAAAAGCTTGTTCATGTTGTTCGGGTCGCCGGCTACGTGCTTGGTCGTATACATGTTGACCCCGAGGTCGGAGAAGGAGATAAACAGGTAGCCCAGCGCGTAGAGCGCCGCGAATGTTCCGTATTCGTCATGGCCGATCCTGTCCTGAACAATGTTTTCGATCAGCAGCCAGACAGGCTTGATCAGAAGGTTCAGGAAAACCAGCAGACTGATATTTGCGAAAAAGCTTTTGATGGATTCTGGTGTTTTAAAACGGGCGCCTCTGCTTTAGGAAATAAAGTTAAAATTAATGAAATGTACAGGAAAGAAATGTAATATCATCGGGAAAGTGAGCTTTTCCTTTGAAAGCGACGAGTTCTTCCATCAGGTCGTGGTGCAGGCAGCGGATAGCGGTTTTGTCCTTGAGCAGAAAATGGATCAGGCGCCGCGTGCCGTATTCCTCTCCGGCTTCATTGACGGCTTCGCTGAGGCCGTCGGTATACGCGAAAAGAAAGCTGCCCGGAGTGAACGGCAATGTTTCCTTTTCCATAAAGGGGAGATGGTCGAACGCGCCCAGGACGGTCGTGCCTTTATTTAATTCGGCGACCTGTTCTCCCTGTATGAGGTAGGGAGGGTTGTGACCCGCGTTGATATAGGTCAGACGGTTGTTTTTCAGATCCGCTATCGCGCAAAAAAACGTAATGAACCGGTCTCCGTGCGAATTGGTCTTGACCAGATGGTTGAGTTCCCGCACGATGTCTTCCAGATCGTCGGTACGACGTACCAGTGTACGCAGGCCCGATTGAAAGCTGGACATCAGCAGGGCCGCCGGGATGCCTTTGCCCGATACGTCCGCGATGCAAAATAAAAAGCGCTGATCAGGCAATTCGATGTAGTCGTAGTAGTCTCCCCCTACCTGCAAATGGGGCAGATAGCTCGCTTTTAGTTCGATCCGGTCATTGGAAGGCAGGCTGGACGGAAAAAGGTTGCTTTGTACTTTGCTCGCGATTTCCAGTTCTTTTCTGAGCGCTTCCTGTTGCAATTGCTTGCGGGCCAGTTTTTTGTTTTCGATGGCGACGATGAGTATGCTGGTGAGCGTCTGTACAAAGGATACGGGATTGTCTTCCCCTTCCAGATCCTGCCCGGATACCCCTCCGAGAAATACAAAAGCCAGGTTTTGGGATTTGTGCAATATGGGGATCACGACGTCGAAGCCTTCCGGCGCGGGCAAGGAAGCCGTCGGAGTGATGGAAGCGTGTTGGAGCAACTCTTCCCCGATATACGTAGGAGTGTCGGAGTCGATCTTTACCCCGTAGTGTACCTTGCACTCCCACTGTTCATCCAGTACAAAAAGCGCTAGTTTTGAGATCGTCAGATTAGAAAGCAGCGTAAAATGGTAAATTCTGTACAACGCGTTTTCCGGCAGATTGGCGTTGATCGCTTCGGTAACCTCAAGTAAGGCGTTGAGCTCAAGCTGTTTTAGATTGAGCTTGTCGGTGGGATCGTCGGATTTACCATTTAACAGCGGTTTTCGGGTCATATGCATCTCTCAGGCCATTGCCAAACAAATTAAACGCTAATACAGTAACGCTAATACAAATACTTGGCAAAAGTACTAAATATCCGCTATCTCTGGAACCAATTGAATGAAAACCTTCGTTGACCATCATGCCCCAGGAGGGCATGGGAGGCTGCACACCCAGACCGAGAAAACTTAATCCCGCTTCGATCAGGATCGCCGAAGCGAAATTGGCTGTGGCGATAACGATCAGCGGCCCCATCATATTGGGCAGTATATGGAGAAAGATGATACGCGTGTTGCCCATACCCAGAGCCCGGGCCGCTTCTACAAAAAGCTTCTCCTTGATGCTGATGATCTGTCCGCGTACCACCCGCGCCACTTCTACCCACATGGTCAGACCGACGGCTACAAACGCCACCCAGATCCCTTTGCTCTGCAGGGCGAGGCTGATGGCTATCACCAGCATGATGCTGGGGATGGACCATACCACGGTCATCAGCCACATGATGAAATTGTCGAGCCAGCCTCCAAAAAAACCGGCGAAGGCGCCCAGGCTGACTCCCACAAACAGGGATATCAGCACGGATATGAAGCCGATGGAGAGGGAAATGCGAGCGCCAAACAGAAGGCGGCTGGTGATATCGCGGCCGGCTTTGTCGGTTCCCAGCATAAAATAGCGGTCTTCAATATTGTTCTTTTTAAACTCCGTTATGATATCGGCCTTGGAAACAGCGCGTACGTTTTCGTCCAGATCAAGATAGACGATGGAATCGCCCTTGACCAGATAGTTTCGTTCGGCCTCCTCGGGCAACTTATCCGACGAGCCGACATATACTGGAGTAGTTACGGTAAACAGATTGGCGGAATCGGGACCGCTCTCCGAGCCGTACTTGTAATAATAGACTTTGAGTTTGTATTCGTTGATATAATACTCCTTGACCGGTACGATGATATAGGAGCTTTCGGCGCCCTCATACATTTTGCGGAGAATATTGGGCTTCTCGATTTTACGGTTTTTGCGAAACTTTAGCAGGGTGGCGTGAAATCCCGGAGGCTTTCTCTTGATGAGGGCCGAACCGTCGTTGGCGTTGGGGGTGCTGTCGGGCATGATCAGGTAGCCCAATATGGCGACAATATGGATCAGGACGATAAACGCCAGGCCTATCATGGCCGGCTTGTTTTTGATCAGCCTTTTTCTGACGTAGTAGGAGGGGGTCTTGGCTATTTCCTTGTGTTTTTTACTCATAGTTCCTACCTGCTGTTGTGGGCAAGCAATCCTGTCTTGGAGGCAAGATAATTATAATTGCGAAATTCTTCCTTAAAATTTGCCAGCGCGTCCGGATGGGCGTCGACTTCGCCCGATAGGATCCGGATCCAGCCTTTGGAGTGCAGATTGGCAAGCTGGTCGACAAGAAGGTCGGTTTCCAACTCCAGCTCTTGTCTCAGCTTGTCAAAACTAATCAAAAAATACATTTCGTCAAGTATATCAAACTCCAGTTCTGTCATCGTATTTACGCGAGCTTTCTGCCTTTCCAGATATATTTACCACGTTTACTGCAAATGGCGAAAAAGGATACATATATTGGGTAAAAAAATTCAAGTAGTATATAGGCTCGCGTATTAAACGCTTTGCCACAGAATTTTACTATTTTCTTCAAAAATACGAATTCGACGAAGAATTTCAGGAAAGCCAGTGTTAAAAAAATATAAAGATCGAGTCTTTGGAACAGCGCCGCGGTCGCCGCGGCGAGAAAGCACACGTTGGCGATGAATACGAAAGCCGCCAGAAGCTTTGGGGCGACTGACTGGTAATAAGGCCATTTGGACGCCCATCGCAGGCGCTGTCGCGCGAAACTTCGCCAGTCCGGGAGCGGAGTTGTAGTGACCACCGCTTCCGGGTCAAACAAAAAGGCGACCTTTCCGGGGTAGTGGTGGGCGATTTTGTGCATGAGAAACTCGTCGTCTCCCGATGCCAGATGCTCTGTGCCCCTATAGCCATCTACGGCTATAAACGCGTCCCTGTCAAAGGCCAGGTTAGCTCCGTTGCACATGGAGGGAAGCCCAAGTCCCAGGCTCGCGGCGCCGCTGCCCACCAGACTGGCGAACTCGATGCTCTGCATCTGCCCGAACAATGTCCGGCCCGGCTCTATGGCGACAGGACCAAGAACCATTTTGAGGTTTTCCCGGCGATAAAAATTCTCGATCGATCGCAGCCATTTACGACCGGGAAGACAATCCGCGTCAGTGGTGACGATCAGCCGCCCCGAGGCTTCCCCGATTCCATGGAGCAGCGCGGCTTTTTTGCCGGTCCCGGCGGATCGCAGTAAGCGCGTACGACTGTTTTTTGAAGCGAGATAGTCTTCTATGACCGACGTGGTGCCGTCATCCGAATGATCGTCAATGACCAGCACTTCATACAGGTGGCCTGGATAACACTGTTCCTCCATTCTTTCAAGTAGCCGCGCTATGTTGTTTCGTTCGTTTCGGGTCGGGATCAGGACGCTCAAAAATGTAGCGGGCGGAGTAGCGTCGTCCCCGCGAGGAGGGAGCTTTCGCCATTGAACCCAGAAACAGATCACCATGACGATATACAGGATGACCGGTGGATAAAACAGGAGGGAAAGTAGTAAATGCTCCATGCGAGTTACAGGTCTTTGGATGTCCGGAGGCGAATGCTGAAAACCAGGAACATGCCGATCAGCGAAGGGCTCAGCACATTGACCAGCCAGAGGACGATGCTGGCCTGTACGACATGCTGGTTTTCGAGACCCAGGGCCGCGAAAAAGAACCAGGCGGCGTATTCCCGGACACCCAGGTCGAACAAGGTGGGAACAATGGATTTCGCGAGAAAGATCAGGTTGACGCCGACAAGCTGTGTCAGCCAGAAACCCGGAATATCGTATAGCCGGATCAGCAGTGTAAACTGGAGGGTAAATACCGCGTAGCGCAGAAAGGAAAAGAAGGCCAGGCGCGCGTATTCTCCGGAGGAATATTCGCTCAGGCGGCCGAAATAGCGATCAAGCCAATGGCCGAGACCGGCTTTTCGCGATACGCGGTAGCTCATAAACAGCGCTCCGGTCAATATCGGGGTCAGGACGACGGCTATGGACAGCGCCGCGGCGCGTGTCGTAAATCCGGTATGTCCGACGATAAAATATAGCAGGGCGGCTCCGCCGGTCAGGATGGTGACCGCCAGTTGCGCTATCCGGGTGGCGAATACCGCGCCGACAAGACGACTTCGCTCCCTGTACGGCAAATGCAGGATGCGCCCGAAGTAGTCGCCCAGTCCATGAGGCGTAGCGAACCCCATGGCCACGCCGGTAAGAATCCCTTTGAAGGCTTCCATATAGCCTAAGGGATGAAAACGCTTGACCATCGTCCGCCATTTCAGGGCTTCCAGCCCCCAGTTCAGCGGCAGCAGCAGCAGGATCAGCGCGGCCTTCACCGGGTGTGCTAAAACCGCTTCGAGCAGGTCGTTGACGAAGCGCGCGCTCCAATACGGCTTGTCGCTGAGAAAATGGGCGGCGTAAGCGGCCAGAAAAAGAAAGATAAGGGTCTTGACCAATGGATAAGTATATGGTCGCGATTCGGCTTTTTTAAAAATAATCTGACTAAATTGCATCAATGTCGACTTCCATTGGTGAAAAAATCATTCTGGGTGTGGATCCTGGTACGACCGTTTTGGGGTATGGGATCATTAAGGCGAAAGGGAGCAAGCTTACCCTGATCCAGTACGGAGTAATACACCTGAGCAAATACAGCAATCACGCCATGAAGTTAAGCAAAATATTCGAGAGAACGACACAGCTTATCGAGGAGTTCATGCCCGACGAGATGGCGGTCGAAGCGCCTTTCTTTGGCAAAAACGTTCAATCCATGCTCAAGCTGGGACGCGCGCAGGGAGTATGCATGGCCGCCGCCATCAGCTATGAAGTCCCCATTGTAGAGTACGCGCCAAAAGAAGTCAAGCTCTCCGTGACCGGAAATGGCAACGCTTCCAAGGAACAGGTCGCCGGTATGCTCAAACATCTTCTACAATTCAGTGACACACCCGAATTTCTCGATGCCACCGACGCGTTGGGCGTCGCTGTCTGCCATCATTTTCAGAATGGTAAAACCAAGACCGCGTCCAAAGGCTGGGGCGACTTCCTCAAGAAAAACCCCGATCGCCTGAAGTAAGCCGCTTCTCCGCGTTTTCATCCGCGCCAACCCAACTCTTGTTTACTTAGCCGCGAAAACCTGTACCGAGTATATTCTCGACTTGACCGGATCATGCGCCATCGAGATTCCGGTACGCGTATAGCCCTTGTCCACGATGTTTTTATGATGCGGCTTGGATTGTATCCAGTTGGAGACCAGTTCTTCACTCATTTCTCCATAGGTCTTATGCAATATTTCTTTTTCTCCATCGCGTATCCGGATATTGGCGGTCGCCACATACGCGATATTCTCCCCGACTGATTTATACGTTGGGTTATAGTGGGCCACCCGTTCAACCGGCGTTTTGAACGCGGCTTTGTTTTGAAAATGGTCCAGTTTTCCTTTCTTTTTCAGATAGTCCGCGTGGAGCCCGGCCGCTGAGTTCAGGTCTTCCTCAAGAGACAGCCCCGGTATTCTTTTCTTTTCCCGATACGCGTTGATCTTATGGTCGACCAGTGAGACCAGGTATGCCATATCAGGGTTTTCCGGGTCGAAGCGGTCTCCGGGATGTTGGGCCGTCGCTTCGTTCCCGGTTAGAAGAAAGAGAAGCAGAAGCGGCGTCAAGGCCTTTTTAAGTATAGGGAACATGAGTGTTTAGCGTAATCCGTTTACCTGCTTGTTTTTGGGAAACTCGACCGAATATCGAAAAACAATACTTGTCGTTTGGCCGCCGGGTATCGTTTTATCCCATTCCAGCAATCCCGTCGTATCCGTTTTTCGGGCCCCGCTTATATCCTGGGCGTCTATTTTTATCTGGCTGTCCCGACTGACCGGTACCTGGTCCTGTATGATGACGCGTATCGGATTCTTTTTGCTGTTGCGAACGCTGATCCGGTAAGCGAACTCTTCCGACCGGGCCGTACTCAGTAATTTTTTGCTTCGGAACTCCTTCAGACTTTCCCGCTTTACCACCACATTTTTGTCTATCCCAAGTCCAAATTCCAATGTGTCCTCCGTCGTATTCAGGTTCAGATACGTTTCGCCTACATAGGAGCCTTCAAAGTAGACGTTCGCTTTGCCCGAGATCAGGTTTTTGTCGTCGTAATCGCTTACCCGAGCGATCAGATAGGCCGATTCCGATAGTTTGGGAATCGTAAAATGCCTGTATTCCGCTTGCAGGCTAAGGTTTTGTATATCGACCAGCCGTCCTTGGGAGGAGGAGGGAACCGAATAAGGGACTCCAATCGCGTATTCCACCGCCAGAGCCGTTTCTACGGCCATCGTTCGCGAGGCGAGACCGGACGCTTCCATTTCAGCCATATTGTCCATAGCCATCGCCATGCTTACGCGCTTCTCTTTTTGCGCGGCGACAGGAGCCGCCTTGGCTGGTGGCGCTGGCTGATAAATCGACAGATACCAGGGATTCAGTTCAGGCTTTTGTCCGCCGATCGACGGGTTCCCCGTGGATAGCGTCAGTTTTACATTCTTCCATTCAACACCTGTATATTGATACACCATCGCCTTGCAGGCCACCGTGACCGGTTCGCCTACCTCCTTTACCCGAAGATCGTATATCGGATGCCAGGAAGCGTCGCTGATCACATAGTTCAGTTCAAAGGCCGCGTTGGTTCTGGCCGGCGCCGATACGGTCACCTTGATCCTTCCGGATGGTCCGGCGCCTGTTTTTAATACGGCAAGCTGATTTTTAATCCGTTGTACATTAGCCGTCATCGTCTCGATATCCCTGGAGTTTTTCAGGATTTGAAATCGTATGTCCAGCAGTCGCTTGCGGAAAAACTCCGCGAAGTATTCCAGATCGTCCGTATCCAGCGGCGCGTTTTTGCCGCCGATCGTCTGGTTGGCGACCAGCATCTGTTCTTCCTTTCGCATGACCTCTTCAAAGTCTTTGAAAGTCGTCAGTTGAAATTCATAAAACTTTAGCGAGTCCCGCAGACGCGCGTGTTCCCGGGAGGGCTGTATGGGTTGCTGATAATTTTCCTCGTAAGATACCCCCAGTATCGTAAAACCGCCCTTGCCCGATACCTGTATGCTTCGCGGATCGACGCTTTTGGGCAGCCCTTCAAAAAACAATTCGCTTACGCCGGCTTCCAGCGTGGTGGAAGCTTCGGAGCTCAGTTGAGCCTGATTCAGAAAGACCGTCGCCGTCTTGAGCTCAGCCGATAGCGACTTTTCCTGTCCCGATACCGTATGGACGATCAATAAAATCGCGGTAAAAAAATAGATGCTTTTGATCATATTTGTATGTTTGTCCCAATTATTGGAGTTTTGCTCCCAAAACCGTTGAAATTTATACTTCAAACGGCTAAAAGCCAAAAAAAATATTTATAGAGCCATGTATAGTTACGATCATTTGCTGGATTTTTCCAGACAGGTATTTCTCAGAATGGGTTGCTCTGAAATCGACGCGGACCTGGCGGCCACCACCTTGCTGTCCGCCGATCTGAGAGGAGTGGACTCCCATGGAGTCGCCCGCTTGAGCGGCTACGCGCGCTTGTGGGAGTCTGGTCGTATCAATACCCGTCCGGACATCCGGATCGTGCATCAGACACCGAGTACCGCCGTGGTGGACGGCGACTCCGGTCTGGGGTTGGTCGTAGGGCCCAGAGCCATGGAGATTACCATCGAAAAAGCCTCCAACGCGGGCACCGGCTGGGTCTCCGTAAAAAATTCCAATCATTATGGCATAGCGGGTTATCACGCGATGAAAGCCCTGGCTTCCGACATGATCGGTATCGCCATGACCAACGCCAGTCCTCTTGTGGCGCCCACCTTTTCGCTGGAACGCATGTTGGGTACCAATCCCATCGCTGTAGCCATTCCCGCTGGCGGGGAGCCTCCCTTTGTCGCCGATTTCGCCACTACTACCGCCGCCAATGGCAAGCTCGAAATATTACAGCGCAAGGGGAGCGACGCGCCTGATGGCTGGATTCAGGACGGGGAAGGCTACTTTACCAATGATCCGCACGCCCTGAAAAACGGAGGCGCTCTGCTGCCTCTGGGGGGCGATCGTGAGCATGGCAGTCACAAAGGATACTGTCTGGGAGCCATTGTAGATATATTTTCAGCGGTATTGTCCGGAGCCAATTATGGTCCTTGGGCGCCGCCCTTCGTCAGTTTTCTGCCGCTTGCTCCCGATCCGGTAGGGCGGGGGTTGGGGCATTTCTTTGGGGCCATGCGAGTCGACGCGTTCCGTCCCAAAGAGGAGTTTCTGTTTCATATGGACAATTGGATCAAGCGTTTCCGGGCGGCTAAGCCTGTGCCCGGACAAGACCGCGTGGAGATTCCCGGTGATCAGGAGCGGATTATTCAGGAACGGAGAGTCAAAGAAGGTATTCCCCTGCTGGAGCCGGTCGTAAAGGATCTGATTGAAACGGGAAAAAAATTTGACCTGGTTTTTGAGTAAAGGTTGATATTGGCGGGAATGAGGAGGGGGACGCGGATGAGAGAGAGGGCTGGGATGAGACTTGTTTATTTCACTTTGAACTCTGTTAAAACTTATGCTAGATTAATCTGGTTATTTTGATACGATTTGGACCGGATAGTTAGAAGGGAATGGAATTTGCCATATTATTATCAGAAACTGCCGGTTGTCCGTTAGTCAGGAGTATGTGGAGTGGGACTTGAAGGAATAGGGAAAATGTTTTTTGTCACCTTTAAGCGTATATTCCGTATTAGTTGTTTGTATTCAGAAAGACAAATAAGGATATGAGAGGAGAAAGACCAAATAAAGAGAACGAAAAATATAGTGGTTCCGGTTTTCATAAAAAGGAAAACAGAAAATTAATGGAGGTCGCGAAAATCGCTTCCTCAAAAGCGATAAGATCATCTGTCGCGCTCGGCCTGACGTACACGATCATTAGGGACAGGAAAGTAGTCGCTATCGGTCCGGATAATACAGAAAGAGTTATAGAATCATTGCCTGAACCGGATATTGATCTTTCCGGTCTGAAAAAAGGGATGGTTCTAAAGCTTAAGCGACGGTGAGCGAGTATCGGTTAAGGGTTTTTGCAGGTCCGAATGGCTCAGGAAAAAGTACACTTTTTGAGGCTTTTGCCAAAAAGTACAGGACCGGATCTTTTTTAAACGCTGATCTGATAGAGCATGAGCTTTCCACCAGAGGTTTTATCGATCTGAATGATTATGAATTATGTCTGGATCAAAAGGATCTGGAAGCGTTCCTATTGACAAAAAGAGCCAAATCACTGATTGAGAAAGCGGAATCCGGTAATTACATGATTGATCTTTCCATCAGGAATAATATTATTGTAGATGATAAAAATAATACGCGTAGCTACGTCGGATCTGTCATTAGCGCCTTCTTACGCCATCATCTGACAGAAAAGAAGCTGAGCTTTTGTTTTGAAACTGTAATGAGCCATGCTTCGAAAATAGAAGAGATAAAGGAGGCAAAAGAGCAGGGCTATAAGACGTATTTATATTTTATCTGTACGGATAATCCTAAGGTAAATATTTCAAGGGTTGAAAACCGGGTCGAAAAAGGAGGACATAATGTCGCTCCTGATAAAATATCCGGCAGATATTTCAATACACTTGAAAATCTGATTTCAGCGGTAAAGAATACGGATAAATGCTATTTATTTGATAATTCGGGAAAAGAGTTTCAGTTAATAGCTACCAAGGTAACTAAGGATGAGCTTTCCTTGGAGGTAGCACCGGAGTTGTTGCCTGACTGGTTTATTAACTATGTGCTGAAATACTACCTCACCTCCGAAAATTCTCTCTAATACTTATTGACCGTGTCCCAGTACTTGTCCGCCAGCTCGTGCAGGGAGTCAAAGTTCATGCGTTCAAAGTTTTCATCATAGATTTTGACTTCGTCGGCGGAAAGATACAGATTGCCTCCGGAGTAGGTATGACTACAGTTGGAGTAGATTTTGACCTTGTCGTACATATATTCCGCTCCGAGCATGTCGGGCTTAAGGCTTTCGATCAGCTTGATATCGGTGATCTGGTTGGATTCCTCATCCCAGGGCACAAAATAAAAAGCCGATACGTGTTTTAGGGTTCCGTAAAAATGTCTTGAACCGGGAATCACCATGTCCGCGAGATAGGCGCATTCTATTTTGAAGTTAATATCATTTCCTATCCTGGAAAACTCTTCAAAGTATCCTTCATAGAATATGGAAAGAATATCTCTGACTTTTTTGGAATCCATGAAAACGTTACTTTATTCAATCATTCTACATATACCTCATATACAAACGTATCGCCCTGGGAAAGGTCGAACCGGGCCTTGCCCGCCACCGTTTTCAACGCTATGGGGGACGATTGTTCGCCAGATAGATAAATCGGTTTTATCCGGATTTGTTTGTTCCCGGATTTAAATTCTATATACCCTTCCACTTTTCGTGCCAGTATGGGAAGTTCCCCGTGCTGGACCAGTCCCGTCCGGTTTCGGTTATACGTTTGTCCTGTCATTTTTACGGGAGTCGTCACGACCAGGTAAAAGGATTTTGATTCGGCCAGGGGCTTGTCTTCCGCCGAGACCGCGAACAGGCTGATCCATTCATTTCGCGTCTGGGCGCTAAACATGGGGAAGTCGAGATTCAGGTCTTTCAGGTCGCCCTCCATGCCTTGTATGTAGGGCGTATCGATCCGGAAGGTCCCTTTTTTATAGTTGAGTTCCAGTTCCCCGGTTTCACTGGTCACCAGTCCCTGATCCTTTTTATACAGCGAAGTGTCCGGCGTATAGCCGGTGGATTTGCCGTCTTCGCCATATACTTTGGCCACCTTGGTGACGTATGGAAGGTAATCGTTTTTTTCGAGAAAATCGTCAAATAGCGGCAGCTTGTTCAATTGCTCCCGGCTGATCGGAATCTCGACCAGATTGGGGGCTTCCTTTACATAACGACGGAGAAAAAGAGGAGCCGCTACGACGCATTGGGCGAGTTGCTCCGGATCGCCGGCCATGCTGATGCTGGTCAGGGGAGAGGAGCCGGGCGTATAAAGTCCAAACTCGAACTGCATGAGCGCGTCCATGCCTTGCAGGCTGGCGTAGGCCGCTATAAAAGGCGCGCCCTCCAGACGGTATTCGTTCGGATAGCAATAGTTGTATTCCGTGATCATGATCGGTTTACCCTTCCACGCGAAACGGACCGTGTTGCCGATCACGTTGTTGGCCGGATCGCGCAGCATGGAAGTATTGTCGATAGGCGCGTAGACGATACGCGACCAGTCGTTGTCGATTTTCCAGACTTGTGGATGATCCCAGTACGCGTTGGTAATGATCATGTCCAGCAGGCTGTTGTTGTATTGGTGCGCGAGTATGGGTATGGGAAAATTGCTTCCCGCGAGCATGCTTCGTATCCCGACATGCTCTCGCAGATACTGGTACATTTCCTTATAGTATTTACGCTCGACTTCCGACAAGAACGCGATGGTCTCGTCAAGGTCTCCGCCGGGTCCTTCGCGCAGGAGCCGGTTGCCGCCTGTAGAATAGTCGACCTGTAGCCTGGCGAGTTTCTTGCCCGGATATTTCTTCTCAAATTGCCGCTGGAGCGTCTCGCGGTATTCGGGCGTGAGTATGTCGCCCTCAAAATGCAGAAAGACCGTTGATTCATTGATAAATTCCGAAGCGATGATCGCGGGTTCGTCTTTGTAGGCTACTCCCGTATATTCGTTGACATGGTTGTACAACTGGCTCGCGTATTCCTTCTGGAGTCGGATCAGGTCCGGATCGAAATAGGCTACCTGCTTGCCTCCCAGGTCCGGCTGGGTTTTGTAGATACCGTCCGCTTCGGAAAACTGCCGGTGTACCAGCAGGTCCATAAAGATGTAAATCCCCTTTTGTTTTAGCCGCCAGATCAGGTAATCCAGTTTTCGCGTTGATTCGGGTGAGAGCTCGCGGGAGCTTTGCCGGTTGCCGAAGATGTTGGGCCTGGCCCAGGGAGCGTCCATATGGTGTAGCCGGACCAGATTGACGCCTACGCGGGCCAGTCTTTCCGCGAGGGTATCGGCCTGGGCTTTTTCCGGAAAACAGGAGCCGGCCGTAAGATTGGTTCCCCAGAAGCGGACTTCATGTCCATTTTCAAATACCAACCGGTCGTTCTGAGCGCGTAAGAAGCCATGTTTTCCCGCGGGCGCGTCGAGCAGCCCCGACCAGTCCGCGTAGTGGGCGGCGCTGCCCTCGACCGGAACCGCTACCGGGTACCAGTCGCCCATATCGGCGGGCCCCATGCCCGAAGGCGCCGGAGCGAGCGGGTTGGCGCCGTCCAGCAGGATCAGGCTCAGGTCGTCAAACCAGGCCGTACCCCTCGCGTTGCCGATCACGGTCTGTACTTTGACGAACGCCGCGTCTTTGGGCACTTGATACTCTTTTTCGTAGTATGTCCAGTCCATATCGCCCTGAGCTTCGCCGGTTACTGTTTGGTAGCCGCCTGTCAGCCGCTTCGTCGCGTCCAGAAACTCCAGCGTAAAGCGGGCCATTTCCCAGGCTTCCGAGCCTTTTCGCACGTGTTGGACCCGGAGCCATCCGGATAACCGTACCTGGCGGGCATGTTCCGGTATCGGTACGATCTGGTGCGCGCCGGTCCATTTCGCTTCGTCGGTACTTACTTTCAGGCTATACTTTCCGCTACGCGGTTCGCTGGAAAGCGCTCCGCCCCATAGCTCCCAGTCGCTTTCGCCATTTTCAAAACCGGGATTGAACAACGCGTTTTGAGCCGCGCTTCTGTGAAGTAGGCCGGATAGGAAAATCAATATGAAAAAATACTTCATGAAAACGCTCTTAATGGTAAAACGTTTGAAACATGGTGTAAAATACGCGTTTTTTTCCTCCTGAGACAAAAACTAAGCGGTTATTATTAGGTTATTACCATATATTTTATTTCATTGTATCGATAGGTAAATAGGGAAATTATTAAATTATTTTTTTTCATGTCAAAGACCATTATTATATCCAACCGTTTACCCATCAGCATATCCCGCGATCAGGACAATGAGCTCGTGTACCTGCCGAGCGCCGGAGGACTGGCGACCGGATTGGGTTCCATATACAAGCAGGGCGACAATATCTGGATAGGCTGGCCGGGAATCTATCTGGAAAGCGAAGAGGAAGAAAATCAAGTCGCCCTGGAATTAAAAAAAGAAAATATGGCTCCCGTGTACCTGACGCAGGAAGATATCGAACTCTTTTACGAAGGGTTTAGCAATTCCACGCTGTGGCCCCTTTTTCATTATGTCCCCAAGTATACGCAGTTTCAGGAGTCCTTCTGGGACTCCTACAAAAAGGTTAATGAGATGTTCGCCAGCGTCGTGCTCGAGCTGGCTGGCCCGGACGATCTGATCTGGGTGCATGACTACCAGTTGTTGCTGCTGCCCAAACTGCTCAGAGACAAGCTTCCCGCGGCGACCATAGGCTTTTTTCAGCATATTCCGTTTCCGAGTTATGAGATATTCCGGATACTGCCCTGGCGCAGAGAACTGCTGTACGGAATGATTGGCGCCGATCTGGTAGGTTTCCATACATTCGACGATGTGAGGCACTTTCTGAGCGCCGCCAGCCGTATCATAGGATTGGACAATAAGATGGGACAGATCCGGGTCAAGCACCGCGTAGTGCAGATCGACTCTTTTCCCATGGGTATCGACTATGAAAAGTTTGTCAACGCGTTGCACGCCGAGGATGTCATTGATGAGGTGGAAAACTACAAACACTATCTGGGCAATAAGAAACTGATCATATCCATCGATCGCCTGGATTATTCCAAGGGGATTCCCGAACGGCTTATGGCTTTCGATCTTTTTCTGGAGCGGTATCCGGAATACAGGGAGCAGGTCTCGCTGGTCATGGTGGTGGTTCCATCCAGGGACCAGGTAGACTTGTACCGAAAGCTCAAAAACGAGATTGACGAGCAGGTCGGCCGGATCAATGGAAAATACGGCAACCTCACCTGGATGCCCATACATTATTTTTACCGCGGGTTTCCTTTTCATACCATTGTCGCCTTCTATACCATGTCGGACATAGCCCTGGTTACTCCCTTGCGCGACGGCATGAATCTGGTATGCAAGGAGTTTATCGCCAGCAAGACCGACAAAAACGGCGTGCTGATCCTGAGCGAGATGGCGGGCGCTTCCAAAGAGTTGTCGGAAGCCTTGATTATCAATCCCTTTGACGTCAATGAAATGGTGGACGCGCTGTATCAGGCCTGTGTCATGCCCGAAGACGAGCAGCACCGCCGTATGGAGGAGTTGCAGCATATTGTCAGGCGCTATGATATCCACAACTGGGTTCAGTTATTTATGAAGCGACTGAGCATCACCAAGGAGCGCCAGGGCGAACTGGAAGTCAAGCGGCTTACCCGGGCTTCCCGGGAAGACCTCATACAACATTACAAAAGCGCCCGCAAACGAATACTCTTCCTGGATTACGACGGCACGCTGATGCCATTCAACAAGGATCCCGAAAAGGTACGCCCCGACGGGCAATTGCTGGATATTTTGAATAAGATATCCGCGGACGAGCGCAATACCATCGTGATCATAAGCGGGAGGGATAAAGAGTCGCTCGATCAGTGGCTGGGACACCTGGGAGTGGACATGATCGCGGAACACGGCGTCTGGATTAAGGAAAACCGGCCATACTGGAGTCTTTTTGAATACATCACCGACGAATGGAAGGCCGCGATCAAGCCTATATTGGAGATGTATGTGGACCGGACTCCGGGCTCCTTTATCGAGCATAAGGATTATTCGCTCGTATGGCATTTCAGGAAGGCGGATATCGCTTTTGGCGAATTGCGTTCGCGCGAACTGATCAACCATTTGCAGATCATGTTGACCAATAGCAATATCAAAATTCTGGAAGGCAACAAAGTAGTGGAGATCAAAAACTCGGAAATCAACAAGGGTCGGGCCGCCCTGAAGTGGCTGCAGGAAGAGTACGACTTCATTATGGCCGTAGGGGATGACTGGACGGATGAAGATACCTTTGAGGTGATGCCGGATTCCGCGTACACCATCAAGGTCGGCTTTTCGCCTACCAACGCCAGTTACAATATTGAATCGCACGAGGACTTGAGGGAACTGCTGGAAACGATGGCCAAAGAAACGGAAGAGGAAGTCGCGGCCGGTTCAGAAAAATAAACGATCGCCTTTTTCAACCCGCCAGTGGTTGGACCGGGCGGGTTGAAAAAGAGTTAGTTTACCCTTTCGGGATCTTCCGGTTTTGGCGTCTCTTTCCTGGCCTGTTCAAACGCGACGATATCGGCCAGCGTGTTTTTTTTCAGCAGGTTGACCGTTTCTTCTTTCACCTCCATAAACACGTCCCGTATCCCGCAGGCTTCTTCATCTTCGCACTCGTCGCAGCGTTCATAGTATTTGTAGCTTACACAGGGGAGCAGCGCTATGGCCCCGTCAAAAAGCCGTACCACCGTAGCCAAGTTGACTTCACCGGGTGGTTTTATGAGGTAGTAACCACCACCTTTTCCTTTCTTACTATTCAGTATTCCCGCGTTTCTCAGATCCAGCAGGATCGCCTCAAGAAATTTTTTCGGAATTTTCTCTTCTTTAGCGATCTCACTGATCAGGATGGGCCCCCGATCGTATTTTCTCGTTAGGTTTACCAGCGCGTTAATAGCGTATTTGGCTTTTTTAGAAAGCATTATTCAACGGGTCAGTCGCCCAAATGTATGGATTATAATGTAATTAATCAACCGCGGTGTTTGATTAACGGCTTACCGTCTGACTTATTGGACGATCCCCGCTTTTTTACGCTGTAATAGTAAAAGGCGTATATCCCCAGCGCCGCGAAGCATATCATGGAGCCGAGACTTTCCCGGGCTTCTTCCATGGATACCGTCTTCATGGACATGGATTGATTGCTGAGTTCATCACTGATCCAGACGCTGAGCGAGGGAGGAAAGGTATACAGCGAAAATCCGAGATAAAGGAGCGCGAGCGGCAATATCGCCAGCAGGGGATAGCGCCCGCGGTACACCGCGTAGCTGATCGCCGCCGGAACAAGGTAAAAGGGTACCCAGATATACGGATCAGGATCGTTGAGCTGCGCCAGGGTAAAAAGGGTGAAAAGAATGATGAAGACAAAGGCGAGGTATTTCATGGTATAGTTTTGATATAGTCAGTGTATCCCGGATTTTACAAAATCGATAAACCGGCTGGCGGTTTCCATGGCCTTGTCCCGGGACAACTCCGGATTGTACTGGGGGAGCCACAACGAAAATTCGTCCAGCAGTGTCTGATCGAGCGCTTCCGGATGTTCGACGAAGCGATTGAACGAGGCGAACTCGATAAATACGTGCAGGATGTGCTCCGTCAGCGGAGAAGCTCCATACGCCTCGCGGTACAGGCGGAGTCGTTTTTCCAATTCTTCCTGAAAGAAGTCGTAACCCAGCGCTTCATCCAGAGAACTTGCCATCCCGTATGTTTTTTAATACTGTAGGATCAATGTCGTGCGCGCCTTCAAAGGTAATAATCTTCAGGTCTGGCTTGACGGTTTTCATCTCCTCGATTTGTTCCAGATGCTCTTTCTTGAGAAAGGGATCCTGCAAACCGTAGACCACAGTGGTATTCTTGTCGTAAAAACTCCGCGCGTTAAACTCGAAGTCGTTATTCAGATCGGGAGGAAATACACCCGCCCAGAGAATAATTTGTGAAACGGGAATGTCGCTCGCGGCCAGCCAGCGACACACCGTCGCTACGCCCTGCGAAAACCCGAGCGCGTTTAGCTTAACCGCGCTCCAGTCGATTTGTTCGCCCAGTCGCTTGTACAGCGTCTCGAGAAAGCCGAGATAATCCCTGATATCCTCCTCCCGGTCCGTTTTGGTCATCCAGGACGCTCCGACCCGTCCGCTAAATCCATGCAGATAAAACCGGTGCGGCGCTTCCGGCGCCACGATCAGCGTCTCCGGACCCGACAGGATCTCAAATTTCCGGATAAAAAACTCCGCGAGCTGGCCATAGCCATGGCATACGATCCATACTTCCTTCACAGAATCCCTGATATCGCCCAGCGTAAAATATCGGGCTGTTTTTTGTATCTGAATAGTGTTTTTCCGTATCATGCTATATGGAACAAATTTATACCAATTTGTATTACATTTTGAGAATAAAAATTGAATAGGTTGAAAAATATTGTGGTTTTTGGCGCCGGGCGGTCTTCCACCGCCCTGATTGAGTATCTGGCAGCGCGCGCCGGGCGCGCCGACTGGCATATTACCATCGCCGACCGGATCATGGCGCCCGGCCTGGATAAGCTGAAGGAAAGCGGGCGCGTGACGCTGGCCGCCTTTGACCTGGACCATGACCGGCAAAGAAATGATCTGACGCGGGAGGCCGACGTGGTTATTTCCATGTTGCCCCCCGCCATGCACAGCGTGATCGCGAAGACTTGCCTGGCCTACGGCAAGCATTTTTTGACCGCCTCTTACGTGTCGGATGAAATCATGGCGATGGACGCGGCGGCGAAGGAAAAAGGCCTGCTTTTTTTGATGGAGGCGGGACTCGATCCCGGTATAGACCATATGTCCGCCATGAAAGAGATCAACGCCATACGGGGGCGAGGCGACAAGCTCGTTTCCTTCCGTTCGTATACCGGCGGGCTTGTAGCTCCGGAGTCGGACGACAACCCCTGGCATTACAAAATCAGTTGGAATCCCCGCAACGTGATACTCGCCGGTCAGGGGGCCGCGGCCTGGCTGGAAAACGGAAAGATGAAGCGTATACCTTATCACCGCTTGTTTGAGCGGACTACGGAAGTGGAAGTCGAAGGCCACGGAACTTTTGAGGGATATATGAACAGGGATTCGCCGCGCTACCTTCGCCTGTACGGCCTGGACAACGTGGAGACGTTTATACGGGGCACGTTGAGAAAGGCTCCTTTTTGCAGGGCCTGGAACTGTTTTGTACGATTGGGAATGACCAGCGACGACTATGTATTGGAGCGGTCGGAAGAACTGACCTGGGCGGATTTTACGGAAGCCTTCCTGCCCGAGGGGGGAGGTAGCCTCCGGCAACGCTTTATGGATTGTCTCGGGCTCCGCGGCGGAGACGAAGTAATGAAGCTGATGGAGGATAGCGGAATATTTTCGGACCGCCGCGCCGGGCTGCCTTCCGCTACTCCGGCCATGCTTTTGCAAAAGTTGTTTGAGGAGGTCTGGCAAATGAAGCCGGGCGACAGGGATATGATTGTAATGCAGCACCAATTTGGCGCGCGGACGGAAGAAGGAGCCTATACGAAATACGCTTCGCTTGTGGTCCGGGGCGATGAGCGGCATTCGGCCATGTCCCGTACGGTAGGATTGCCTCTGGGGATAGCTTGTCGTCTGCTGCTGGAAGGAAAGCTGTCATTGAGGGGAGTGCGGATCCCCGTAGCCGGAGAATTGTATGATCCTATCCTGCGGGAACTGGAAACGCTGGGTATACACTTCGCGGAACGGACAGAATCCGGCGGCTGAGACTTTCGAAGCCCTGCCGCTGGAGGGAAAGTCGCGCGGATTCCCGTCTGGGAAGAGTTGTATGAGCCTGTACTTCAGCAATTGGAGGAAATGGGGATCCGTTTCACGGAACACGTTAAGTAATCAAACGACTTTCCAAGTTTATTTTGAATTATACATGTTCCACCTTACCTGATTTTTAGCAAAGCGCTCCAAATACAGGATCAGGAGATAGTTATCTGAAAATAGAAACCAGCGGGAATAAAAAACAAAGGACTTTCCTCTTAAATAAGATGCTTTCAATATTTTCTGCCGGGAGGAGGGGCTAAAAAGAAGAAGAGAGATCCTGACTTATAGATAGGTTAGATAGCCTTCAATTGCTTCATGCTCAACGCGCGATGTACGGTTTTCTTCATTTTTTTTCCATTCTATCCGGGCTTTTTCAAACCACTTGAGTTTAGGCTCGTACTCTTTATAAGGGCTGGGAGTTTGATCTTTAGGTGTACTGACGGGGTTGTATTTTAAATTTAGCGGTTTGCCCGGCGCTTTATCGTTACAATATTTCTCGAAGTATTTGCTCATATTCTGAAAATATTTGTTCCTTATCTTCGACATGCTCTTTATGAATAATAAATATAAAACTATTTTTTTTGTTTTCAAAAACTTCAAAATTGGTTTTAGTCGCTCTTCGTAATATTTTTACATAGATCTGAAATCTTTTTGTAAACTCGTTGGTGTTTTCGTTAGGCAAGGCGGCGCCGGCCATTCCATAGCCAATAACACCATGCTCAATAAAAACATTCTTTAAGATGGTTAGAATGGTCGCCCCCAATCGTCCACCTGAAAATTGGTTGGTTTTGAGACGATACTTCTGGTTTAAGTGATCAGAAGGGGTTTTTGCATAAAAATCTAAAGTAAATAGTTTACGGTCATACTCTTTTACTTCTACTATATATTTGCGGCACGAGTGGTTCTTATGTATGTAGAACTTATAAATGTACTCATAAGCATGGCGCTTGACTCCATTTCGGCTCTTGTTTTTTTGTACAAAAGTGAATGTATAGGGTTTGTCGAACACAAAAAATCGGATGAACTATAAAACGCGTACGAATATTCGTAATATATGTTTTACGTAAAATGAGATATGTTATTTAAAAGTACATATTACTATTCCGTAAGTATGGAAATTTCCGAAATTCTTTGAAGTAACTCGCCCCCTCTTAAATATAGTTCTTTTAGCGGTTGAAGAAATTGAATAAGGATATTTTTGACGCTTATCGGGTTATACGCGCGATCTGTCAGAAGATCAGATAGTAGGGCTCCAATAACTCTCTGAACCTTTCAGTATACTGATTTTGCGCGGATCTGATGATGATCGAGTCCCGCTCCGCTTCCTTTTTTGTAAATCCGCAGCGGACTATCTCCCGCAGCGCTTTGTTTCCTTCCCTGTGATATACCGTATCGATCCGGTCGGCGAAAATACCGTATCGCTTCAGATGTCCGAGCAGTACGGAAGATTCATATACGGGCAGCATATAGGTAAAGCGGCCACGCGGTGACAGCAGCGCGGCCACTCCCTCCGCCAGTTCTTTCAGCGACAGGGCGGTACTGTGCAATGCCAGGTCCTTATGGGGATTGCCCGTGAGAAGATTGTCCTCAAAAAAAGGCGGATTGCTGATGATGAAATCGAAGCGCGTACCGCTCGTTTTGACATAATCCTGAAAGGAGGCGCGCAGGACCTGCAACCGCCCTGCCCAGGGTGAATCCTGAAAATTGGCGGCGGCTTCCTTAGCGGCTTCGGGATCTATTTCCACCGCCGTGATCATCGCTTCCGTTTTCTGGGCGAGCATGAGCGAGAGCAGGCCCGTACCGGTCCCGATGTCCAGAATTCGTCCATGTAGAGGTGGTTGAGCCACCGCGCCGAGGAGACATGAATCGGTACATACCTTCATGGCGGACCGCGCCTGCCGCACGGTAAACTGCTTGAACCGGAAAAAGGAGTTTTTTTCTCTCATCGCTTCACGCGAAAATACATCAATTTAATTAGCCAGTATCGGAAAATCAGCTAAACCCCATCGATATGTTTAAAAATGGTTGATAAATAGGCGGGTTGTTTTTAATTAGAAAATACTTTTTGAAATTTTGATAAAAGAGCGAGTAGGAGAAAGGCGTTCGACGTAAAAAATGGCGCTTAAAAAGAGGCCTATGAAGGGGCCGGCTCAGGCCCGGGGGTTTAGATACCACGGGTTTCCATCTCGTCACTCCCTCGAAAGCTTCCATCTCGTCACTCCCTCGAAAGCTTCTATCCGTCATTCCCTCGAAAGCTTCTATCCGTCATTCCCTCGAAAGCTTCTATCCGTCATTCCCGCGAAAGCTTCTATCCGTCATTCCCGCGAAAGCTTCTATCCGTCATTCCCGCGAAAGCGGGAATCGCCGTCGTTGTGTCTTCTGACCAACGACCAAAGCACGACCAAGCTAAGAGAGAGATGGAAATATTGAATAACGGATAACGGCCATCCCCGCTATTCCTGATTGGTAATCAGTAACGCGTGTCGTAGGATTTTCAATCCCCCTCGCTGTCCGGAATTTGCAATTTCATTCCCTCGCAAGCCTCTACCCGTCATTCCCTCGAAAGCGGTACTCGTCATTCCCTCGAAAGCGGTACTCGTCATTCCCTCGAAAGCGGTACTCGTCATTCCCGCGAAAGCGGTACTCGTCATTCCCGCGAAAGCGGTACTCGTCATTCCCTCGAAAGCGGTACTAGTCATTCCCGCGAAAGCGGTACTAG
>JAEWAY010000011.1 GCA_023391415.1 Bacteroidota bacterium
AATTTGTCGGCAAATTCCAGATAGTTAAGTCCTGTAAATTGTTTCATATCTCGTAACTTTGACACAAAGATATGAGCCTAGAACGCAACCAATCTGCGGAATGCGATTTATTAGCCTAATCCTATTAATTTAATCAAGTGTTTTAAATGTGTTTTAGCACCCTGTGTCCGCATGGTAATTTCTTTTGCCTATATGTCCGCGCGGACAAGCGAAAGGGAGGCTGACAGGTAAGCGGGAGAGTTTCTTTAAAAGCCGGAATTTATATCATCTTTCTGAATTAACTTGTATTTTTGGCCGGAATTCAATTTTCTGAACAGTGCTGTTTGGATCGTAATCTGGAAATAAGTCATGAAAGAAAGAAGAGTAGTAATTACCGGTCTGGGCGCTATCACCCCGATTGGTAACAATGTTGAGACGTTTTGGAACAATCTTGTTAATGGCGTTAATGGCGCGGGGCTGATTACGCGGTTTGACGCTTCAAAATTTAAGACCCGGTTCGCTTGTGAGGTGAAAGGTTATAATCCTGAAGAGTTCTTCGATCGTAAGGAGGTTCGAAAATTTGATACGTTCTGTCAGTACGCCCTGATTACGGCTGAGGAAGCGGTCAACGACGCGGGTGTTGATTTTTCTGTTTTGAATACCAATCGGATTGGGTGTATCTGGGGATCCGGCAACGGAGGTTTTCAGACTTTTGAGGATCAGATTACCGAGTATGTCCAGGGAGGCTTTATTCCCCGTTTTAGTCCCTTCTTTATTCCGAGAGTAATTGTCGATACGGCTCCGGGGCTGATATCAATAAAGTATGGATTGAGAGGCGTAAACTTCTCTACTGTATCCGCTTGCGCTTCGGCGAATTCCGCGATGGTCGACGCTCTTAATTATATAAAATGGGGCAAAGCCAATATGATTATTACAGGAGGTTCGGAAGCGGCGATTACTCCCGGGTCGGTTGGAGGCTTTGGGGCTTTGAAGGGCTTGTCTACCAATAATGAAGAGCTTGGTTCCGCTTCGCGTCCGTTTGATGAAACCCGGGATGGCTTTGTGTTGGGAGAAGGCGGAGGCGCTATTGTTTTTGAAGAATTGGAACATGCGCTGGCCAGAGGAGCGAAAATATACGCGGAAGTAGCCGGAGGCGGAATGTCGGGAGACGCTTATCATATGACGGCGAGTCACCCTGAAGGACTTGGGGCGAGGCTGGGTATGGAAGCGGCGCTGGAAGACGCCGGAATGACGATCAAGGATATTGATTATATCAACGCGCACGCCACTTCCACAGGAATAGGAGACTTGAGTGAGTTGCACGCTATTCAGTCATTATTTGGAGAAGATATCACCCGGATTAATATCAGCGCGACAAAATCCATGACGGGACATTTGCTGGGCGCGGCTGGCGCGATTGAAGGTATAGCGGCTATTCTGGCTGTAAAGAATGGCGTGATACCTCCCACCATCAATACCCGGACACTTGATAACGCGATTGATAGTGGTTTTAATCTTACGCTTGGCAAAGCCGTTAAACGTGATATCAGAGTAGCTATGAGTAATAATTTTGGTTTTGGAGGGCATAATGTGAGTATCATTTTCAAGAAGTACCAAGCATAATGGGATTCTTCAAAATGATAAAATCCCTATCTAAAAAAGAGCTGGTCGTCTTTTTGGGTGTTTTGTAAAATTGTCCGGAATAATCCGATAACTCCGCGCCGCAGGTTTCAGGAACGTTTTTCGGCTTCTCTTGTTTGACTTTCTTCTGGTCGAAAACAACAGAAAGCTTGATCATCTACCTACTCAGTAAAATGATCCCTACTTCGAACAACACTTCGAAGTAGGGGTCAAGACCGCTTGATATGATCGTATTTATGCTGTACGCGCTGCTAAAACTAATTGGTTGATAAAGCCAAAGATTCGGTTCTGCCCCGTTCCGGCCTGAGCATTCCCACTACCTGGCTGAGCAATGTGCCCGACGCCTCGATTTCCTCTTTTTTCATGGAAATGCTTTCAACGTTGAAGCCCACCGGGATCTTTTTGGTCCGGGCGTAGTCCAGGATCTCCGCCGCGATATTGGTTGTGGTACGGATGGAAGCGTCCAATATGTCTTTGCTGTTCTTCAAGTCATTGTAGAGCCATTGGGGAACCTGGATACCGAGCCACTGCATAAATTGCAGGGTTTTTAACGAACCGCAGGGCGCCAGGGTGAAAATGATAGGGGCCATGTCCTGACCATTTTCTTGCGCGCTATAATAATAGTCCGATAGCAGATTTTTGGTATCGTTGAGATTGTATACGCATTGAGAGATAAAAAAACGGCAGCCCAGCTCTTTTTTGTTGAAAATCCGATGATGTTCATCGCCTTTTTTGCTGTGTCGTTCCGGTATCGTCACGCCGCCTAGCAATAATTTGTTGGAAAGCTGTTGACCCAGTTCATACGCGTCGGAGAGGGAGAAGTTGGTTTCCCGGATTTGTTGTTGCGACGACGCGCCCACAAATACGGCGTATTCCAGCTCGCTGTTTCGGTGTAGCCAGTCCGCGAATTGTTCACGGCGGTGATTGGCGATGCTTTTATAGATGATTTTTGGAATCCCGATATCGTTCAGGTAGCGTTTGCAGTACACTTCAGGCGCGATTGTTGGTATAAAAGGATAGGTGCGCTCTTCGTTTGTTCTTGAGCTTTCATCCTGGATGTCGTACAAAATAAGACCATCCAGATCCAGTCCAGTCAACCATTCACGCTGTCTGTCCGCGATTGTCAGTACACGTTCTTCTTCCGTAGTAATTTTGGGTGGCGAAAAACTATAAAAAACCAGACCTGTATGTTTGTTTAAAAATTTGTCTCTTAATGTCATCTTCACTTGTGTTAATGCTCCAGCCGTTATTCGCGCCGTCAAGCGCTCCTGGCAACAAATGGTTAATATACAAAAATATGATTTTGGAATGAAAGAGCGGAGGTTTAGAGCAGGTAAAAATAGGACTTGTTAAGCTTAAACGGCGTTCTGGATTTTGTCTGGCCAATTGTTCCGGGAGTTTTATTATGGAGAAAAAGAAAAGGGATAGTCCCAGTCTTTCCTAAAGCGATTTTTGGAAAAACACCAATTCAGGTATTTACTTTTTTTGTTCCAAACCGTCTTAGCAAAAACAATGTAATATGTAAATGAAAATATTTATAAAAAATCTTTATATTTAAACATTTGTATTCTGATATTAATGGCCAAAAATGAAAATAAGATAATGTATAATGAATGATTTCAATAGATTGTCTATCCCGCTAAGATTCATTATTGCCGCGAGCCCACTGATTGTCGCTTTTTTTATAGATACGAAATCTGTATTCGGGCAGTGTACCAATTCTACCCCAACTATATTGGAAACCTTTGGATCCGGGACAGCGAGGTACAATACCGCGACACCTGAAAGTTTCGGGTTTACGACCACCTATCTACAGGAAAATGGTGGTCCCGGCGCGCAAACCAATGATGGCGAATTCTCCTTTATAAATTCCATTGTCGACCATTGGAATGTCTGGTTTGGCGGAGCGACAGATCATACGGGGAACCCCGGAGGGTATATGATGCTGGTAAATGCCAGCTATGACCCCGGTGAATTTTATAGGGCGACTGTTTCGGGACTATGTAGCGGTATAACCTATGAGTTTTCCGTCTGGATTGCCAATCTTTACCGGCGAGGCGGCTATATAAATCCCAATGTTAAATTTGAAATCAGGGATGCCGATACCGACGCGTTGATCGCGGATTATATTTCCGGAGATATTTCATCTACACCGACTTTTACCTGGGTTAGACATTCTCTTACTTTTACGACTACCGCGACCTCTGTGGTGCTGTTGCTTATCAATAATAACCCGGGAGGAGCAGGCAATGACATCGCGCTGGATGATATCGCGTTTACACCTTGTGTGCCGGAATACAAGATTACAGCGCCTGCTACCGAGATTTGCCATGGCGATGATATGCATTTAAATCTGAGTATAACCGGTACTCCATATTCCTCACCCGAATACCGATGGCAAAAGAAAATCGAAGGCGATTGGGAGACGATATTTCCTCATAACCTGAATCACCTGAGCGTCGCGGCCGCTACTCCGGCTGATAGTGGATGGTATAGGGTAGACGTAGCTTCTATGGGAAATATTTCCAATCCGAATTGTAGTAGTAAGGATTCAATTTATATTACAGTATATCCTCAGGCGGTTCCCGGTTCAATAACCTCCAATCAGCAAATATGCGTCAATACGACACCGGCTCAATTTGTCAGCCAGCGAGCTCCGGCAGGTAGTACTGGTCATTTTTCATATTCCTGGCAGCGCTCCCATGATAGGATAATATGGACCGCGGATCTGGCCGGTACTCCCTATTTTCAGGAAAATATGGAAGTCACTCAACCGGTATATTACCGCCGTATGGAATTTACAAGTTGCGATACCGTTTTTTCAGATACGGTATTTGTAGATACGATTCCCGACTTTACTCCCGGTTTAATTGAAGAGGATCAGAGTATTTGCCAAGGGTTGGCGCCAGCGCCTTTTATGGAGCTTCAGGCCGCGTCAGGTGGAGTGCCTCCATATTCATATCAATGGGAATATTCAGATAACGAACTCGACTGGAATGGGATCAGCGCGAGTAATAGTACGGATTATCAGCCTGGTACTGTATCAAGTGAACGATGGTTCCGGAGGAGAGTCAGGGATAACCAATGCGCGCCCGATGGAATACTTTCTAATCAGGTAAAATTAAGTTATACAAGCGTAGAAACTCCGGTTGTCAAAGATACTACTCTCTGCGCCAATAGCGCTTCATTTTCGTTAACGGCGACTGGCGGTAATTTAACCTGGTTCGCTAACGAGACTGATATTAGCGGATCCTCTGTCGCTCCGGTAATCAACACTAGTAATACGGGAATTTTTCAATACTATGTAAGTCAGATCGTCAATCATTGTGAAAGTCCTAAAGTACAGATTACCGTAACGGTGCATCCCAAGCCTGAATTAAATCTCAATGACGCGGAGATATGTCAGGGACTTAGTGAATTATTAACCAGTAATGTCGTCAACTTTACCGGCGCGCTCACCTATGTATGGTCTCCCGCTACCGGACTGGATGTCACGGACGCGGCTCAGGTAAGGGCGTCTCCCGGCACAACGACCACATATACGTTGATTGTCACGGATTCAAAAGGCTGTAGCGATACAAGCATGTCTACCGTAATGGTCAATCCCAAGCCGGTACTATTAGGAAGCGATCATGAAATATGTGAAGAGGAGCAGGTTATCGTTCATAGCAGTATCGCTAATTATACCGGCGCTTTAGTTTATGAATGGCGGCCGGCGACGGGATTGGACAATACTACAAATCCGGACGCCATCGCCAATCCTCTGACGACTACTTTATATACTATATATGTTGAAGACAGTAAAGGATGCGGAGATACTAGTACAGCGGAAGTAAAGGTTAATCCTAAACCTGTGCTGATCAGTAATAATGGTGAGATATGTGAGGGTGGAGACATAATACTGACAGCCGAAGTTTCCAATTATACCGGAGTGGTATCTTATCAATGGGAACCGGTGGCGGGATTGAATACCACTTCCGAGCGATCGGTCAGGGCGGGTCCCGCCACTACTACTTCTTACAGGGTGATCGCTACCGATAGCGAGGGATGTAAAGATACTAGCAACTCTGTCGTGACAGTGCATCCCAAACCTGTTCTGAACAGTACGCAGGCAGTCGTTTGCCGGGGCGAAGTCGCTGTGCTTAATACGTCTATCCTGAATAATACAGGAACTGTACAATACATATGGCAGCCATCCGATTATCTGAACAGTACTTCACAGGCGAGTGTCACTTCATACGCGGAAGAAACTATAAACTATCAGGTCATCGCCATAGACAGTAAAGATTGCCGGGATACCAGTATTTCCATAGTTACGGTCAATCCCTTGCCGGATATTTTGCTAGAAGGCGGTGATATTTGCAGCGGAGACGCGACTGAGCTTAAAGCGACAGTCAGCAATCAGACCGGCGTGTTAACCTACCAATGGAGCCCGCCTACAGGACTTTCATCAGTTAACTTGGCGACTGTGCAGGCCAATCCCGCGACTACTACTACTTATACCATCACGGTTACTGACGCCAATAATTGTACGAATTCAGCAAATATTGTAGTAGGTGTAACTACACAACCCGTCGCCAAAATTTTTCAGGGCGATACTATTCTGTGTCCTGATGAAAAGCTGACGCTGACAGCTTTCAATGATCCGGCGCGACAATATAGTTTCACCTGGCTTTATAACAAAGTCGGAGAAGCGCCGGTGGTCGCTGGTACTGGAGTCAATCTGCCGGTTTCAGAAGAAGGATACTACGCGTTGGAAGTGAGAAACGAAGGCTTCTGTCCGGTAACTACCGCGGCGATTTTTGTCGAGATTGAAAGCCTGGATGTACGGGCAGGCGCCAATAAGACGGACTTGTATTATGATGAAACCCTTTATCTGGAAGCGATTGGTTCGGGCAATATACATACGTATAGCTGGGAAGGGCCTGAAGGGAATTTTTTAGGAAAAAACACTTCGTTAATCCCATTTGGAAATGGAAGCTATACAGTCACCGCCAAGGGAAAAAAATGTGAAGCCAGTGATGAAATATATATTACAGTTTTGCCACCCATCATAATTCCGAATGGATTTAGTCCCAATGGTGATTCCAAAAATGATCAGTGGCTTATCAAGGGGCTGGACAAATTTCCTAATGCCCGGGTAAGGATTTTTAATCGCTGGGGAAACTTGGTTTATCAGTACAACAGTGGGTATAATGAACCCTGGCAGGGAGTCAATGAGTCCGGAAATCAATTGCCGGCAGCGACTTATTATTATGTGATTGAAGCGGGTGACCAGCGCGATCAAACCTTCAATGGCTCTGTAACCATCTTACGATAAAAATCTGATGCGATCAATCTTCAAAATCATCGCTTTGGTTATCTTTCTGTTCCCGGGAGGTATTATCCGGGCGCAGCAGATTCAGCAGTACTCGCAGTACATGATCAACCAGTTTGTACTAAATCCGGCCATCGCGGGTACGGAAGGTTTCCTGGACATATATCTGGGCTATCGCAATCAGTGGACGGGATTTGAAGGAGCGCCGGTGACCTATTATATCTCCGCTCACAAAGCGGTCGGAAGAGAAAGTAAATATATTCAAAAAAAGAAAATACGCCGTTATTGGCATGGTATCGGAGTTCAAGTGTTCAGAGATCAGACCGGGCCATTGAAGCGAACCTCTGTTCTGGGAGCCTATGCTTATAATTTTCCGGTTTCCAAGGAGACGCGTGTTTCTGTAGGAAGTTTCTTTGGCTTTAAGCAATTGCGGACAGACAGTGACTATTGGAAGAATATCGATGATGATACGGACGCGTTATTCAACCGGAGTCTCAATACTGGTTTGATACCGGATTTTCAATTCGGCGCGGTACTGTACAATCCTTTGTATTTTGTTACTTTGGCTGTATCCCCGATTCTGAACAACGACATCAGTTTTAGGAATCTGGACCGTAACAGTGAAGTTTTTTATGGCCGATATAACAGGCATGTTTTTCTGAGTTCGGGTGTCATATTCCAGCCGCGTTCGGATCTGAAAATCACTCCTTCCGTCATGCTGAAATACGTTCAATACGCGCCTCTATCCATGGATCTGAATGTGAAAATCACTCAATATGACAAATACTGGTACGGATGCTCCTTCCGGATGCTGGAAGCGGTCAACGTTTTCGGAGGGCTGGATATAGGCAAAATGTTTTGCGTAAGCTATGCCTATGAATGGTCGATCACCGCCATTAGAAAATACAATTACGGCAGTCATGAAATCATACTGGGCATGAAAGTGCCGCCTCCCCGCAAGATTGTATGTCCTTCCAAGTACTGGTAAGTTCTTATTCTTCCTTAATCACAAGAACGACATTCCCCGCTTTTTGACCGCAAGACACATATCTGAAAGCTTCCTGTATGTCGGCCAGCGCGTATTTTCGGTCTATTACCGCTTGGAATTTACCTTTCCCGATCAGGTCCAGAATAAACGCGATGCTCGCGCTGGGATCAAAAGGTATGGGGAATTTAACTTTTTTACCGCCCGCGATTTTTGTGCTAAGCGCCAGAAAAGGATTTTCCGCCCGGGGGCCAAGCTCAGACGATATATAAACTCCTCCGTCCTTCAGTACGCTTGTTAATCCTGTAAACGGTCGTATTATCCAGGAACCCTCCAGTATGGCGCAATCACTCCTGTTTACAGTGGCGGTATGGACTTCGATCAGCAGGTCATGATCTCCCGGATGAGGAATGTCTATTTCTTTTATGGAAAAATTCTCCGGACCACCATATTGGGTATAAATAAGCCTCTTTCATCATTTTATACAAAAAATCGGATGATATTCTAACGCGAAAAAAACAAATGTTTTTGTATTCTCCGGAAATAATGCTGGATGTATGGAAGTATGAAACTTCATTTTGGTGATTAAAACCTACTTTCACTTGTTCCTCCAACAAAAAAATCCTCAACCTTTTTGCATGTTCTTTCTTTTAGTTATATTTGGGACAAATGAAAAAAAATAGTTTACATAAAACCAGTTGGTGGCTTGCGAGTTAAGTAAAATCGTGAACCATACCTGTTTTGTGTAAAAAATGATATTATTGAAAGGTTGCTGTTCACGGCAGCCTTTTTTGTTTTTTAGGAAAATCCAATATGACAACTTTTACTTTAAAGACATCTTATAGAAAGCTTCTGGCTGATACAGTGACGCCGGTAAGTATTTTTTTGAAAATCAGGGATAGATACGCCAATACCTTGTTGCTGGAAAGCTCCGATTATCATAGCAATGAGAATAGTTATTCCTATATCTGCTTCGCTCCCCTGGCTAGCTTTAAAGTCGAGCATCAGACTATTACGCGGCAATATCCGGATGGTTCGGCGGACAGAACGGTAATCAGTGATCGGAGGCAGGTTTTGCAATCGTTGACGGATTTTAGCCGATCCTTTGACGCGCGGGACAATGACCTGCCTTTTGTCGCCAATGGCCTGTTTGGATATATTTCCTACGACGCGGTCAGATATTTTGAGGAAATTGAGATCGCTACTTTTCAGTCCGAAGAACGCGAGATTCCGGAAATTTTCTATTCGGTCTATCAATTTGTGATCGTTATCAATCATTTCAAGAATGAGCTCTATATTTTAGAACACTATTACGATAAGCAGAGCGGGCTGGAAGAAATCGAGACTATTATAAATAATAAGAATTACGCTTCGTACAAATTTTACGCGGAGGGCGATGAGACCTCCAATTTCAAGGACGAAGAGTTTCTGGAAATAATCAAAAAGTGTAAGGAGCATTGTCATAGGGGAGACGTGTTTCAGATCGTGCCTTCCAGACGTTTCACCCAGACTTTTAAAGGAGACGAGTTCAACGTTTATCGAGCTTTGCGCTCCATCAATCCTTCCCCATACCTTTTTTATTTCGATTATGGCAGTTTCAAGATCTTCGGATCTTCGCCCGAAGCCCAGATTGTCATCAAAGCCGGCAAGGCGAGCATACATCCGATCGCGGGTACCTTCAAGCGGACGGGCGACGACCACAGCGACGCCGAATTGGCCAAGAAGCTGTTTGACGATCCTAAGGAAAATTCCGAACACGTCATGCTGGTCGACCTTGCCAGAAACGACCTGAGCCGCCATGGCAAGAACGTTACGGTGGACACCTTCAAGGAGATTCAGTTTTACAGTCATGTGATTCATTTGGTTTCCAAAGTTACAGGAGAACTTAACGGAGCGGCCTCGCCTTTGCAACTGGTGGCGGATACTTTTCCGGCGGGTACCCTGAGTGGAGCGCCCAAGCATATGGCGATGACGCTGATCAACAAGTTTGAAAACGGTAATCGCGGATATTATGGCGGAGCGATCGGGTTTTTGAGTTTCAATGGAGATTTCAACCACGCGATCATGATTCGTTCGCTGCTGAGCAAAAACAATAAGCTGTTTTATCAGGCGGGTGCCGGCATCGTAGCCAAATCGGACGATGTGAGCGAACTCAATGAGGTAAACAACAAATTATTGGCCCTGCGAACCGCGATTAAAAAGGGAGAAGAAATCTAAATAATCTAGTAAAGTGCTACTATTACAAACAGAAAGACGCTAAATCAGCTTTTATGAAAATTCTGGTAATTGACAACTACGATTCCTTTGTATACAATATTATTCACATTATTCGAGAACTGGGATATGGCGGTGAATTGGACGTGGTCCGTAACGATAAGATCACGATCGGCGAAGTAGGCAAGTATGACAAGATTCTCCTGTCGCCTGGTCCAGGTCTGCCTTCTGAAGCGGGAATCATGCAGGATGTAATACGGGAGTATGGCTCCAGCAAGAGTATTTTGGGAGTGTGTCTCGGGCATCAGGGAATAGGAGAAGTATATGGAGCCGGGTTGTACAATCTCGACGAGGTAGTTCACGGGCTCGCTACGGTGACCCAGGTCGTGGAGCCGGATTTGCTTTTCGAGGGTATACCCGGATCATTTATGACGGGCAGATATCATTCGTGGGCGATCAATCCCTCGTCCGATCTTTCGAATCTGGTTGTTACCAGTGTCGATCCCAAAGGCAATATCATGTCGATCCGGCACAAAGAGTATGATGTGCGGGGTGTTCAGTTTCATCCGGAATCGGTGCTCACTGACCATGGCAAGCGTATGTTGGAAAACTGGTTGAAAAACTAAAACTACATGAAGGAAGTATTGAATCATTTGCTGGCTCATAAAAGTTTGAGCCGGGACACGGCCAAGCAAGTACTTACCGATATCACACAGGGAAAAGTCAATATCAGTCAGATGGCTTGCTTTATGACCGTATATATGATGCGTAGCATCACGGTAGAGGAACTCGCGGGTTTTCGTGACGCCATGTTGGATTTGTGCGTCGCCGTCGATCTGTCTGAGTACGACCCTATCGACCTTTGCGGTACAGGTGGCGATGGCAAGGATACCTTCAACATATCGACGACGGCTTCTTTTGTAGTAGCCGGCGCTGGTGTCAAGGTAGCCAAGCATGGCAATTATGGGGTTTCTTCCAACTGCGGTTCTTCCAATGTCATGGAGTATTTTGGCTATAGGTTTACCAATGACCGGGATACGTTGAGAAAGCAAATGGACAAGGCGGGTATTTGTATCATGCACGCGCCTCTTTTTCATCCGGCTATGAAAAACATAGCGCCCGTACGGAAGGATCTTGGTGTACGCACTTTTTTCAACATGCTCGGTCCTATGGCCAACCCGGCTTTCCCCAACAATCAGCTTGTAGGGGTTTTTAGTCTCGAGTTGGCCCGCTTGTATGGGTACCTGTATCAGCAGAGCGGTAAGCACTTCGTAATCCTTCATAGCCTGGATGTATATGATGAAATATCGCTGACAGGTCTGTTTAAGGTGATTGGTACCGATTATGAAAAACTGATGCGGCCGGAAGATCTTGGATTCAAGACCTGCTCGCCTCAAAGTCTGGCGGGAGGAGTGGATATCGCCGGTTCGGCCAGAATTCTGCTCGACGTATTGGAAAATAAGGGAACGGAGGCGCAAAATAACGCCGTTTTGGCCAACGCCGCTATGGCTATACACTGCGCGAGACCGGACTGGAGTCTGAAGGACGCGGTAGGCGGAGCTAGGGAATCCCTTAAATCGGGAAAAGCGCTGCAGGCTTTCAAAACATTGATGGAAAATTCGTGATGGAATGAATACTTTAGATAAAATAATCGCGCGTAAAAAAGATGAAGTTACTGTAAGAAAATCGGTAACCAGTATCAGGGATCTGGAAAACTCTGTATATTTCAGGAAAGAAATACTCAGTCTGAGAGAGTTCCTGACCGATCCGTCCAAGACCGGCATCATCGCGGAGTTTAAGAAAAAATCACCATCCAAAGGCGTTATAAACGACAAATCTCCTGTTGATCAGGTAGTGTCCGGTTACCAGCGCGCGGGAGCTTCGGCGGTCTCCGTTCTTACGGATATTGACTTTTTTGGAGGGAGCGATGAGGATCTCAGGCGGGCCAGAGCGGTGATAGACTTGCCGATTCTCCGTAAGGAATTTATCATCGATGAATATCAGATTGTGGAAGCCAAAGCCCTTGGCGCGGATATTATCCTGCTGATAGCGGCCGCGCTCAAGCCGGAAGAAGTCGCGGGATTAAGCGCTTTCGCCCGTTCGCTGGGCTTTGAGGTATTGCTGGAAGTGCACAATGAAGAAGAACTTAACGCGAACCTGTTCGATACCATCGATGTGATCGGGGTAAACAACCGCGACCTGAAAGATTTTTCCGTCGATATTAATACCTCGGTCATGTTGTCGGAAAAGATTCCCGCGAATTACCTGAAAATATCCGAAAGTGGCTTAAGTGATGTCGATTCGATCGTATATCTGCGGGAGCATGGCTTTAACGGTTTCCTGATAGGTGAAAACTTTATGAAGACAGCGAATCCCGGCATAGCGATGATGGAGTTTGTGGCTGAAATGGAATTAAAGCTTAATCTTCGCTAAGCCATGGCCTTGAAAATAAAGGTCTGTGGCATGCGCGATCCGGAAAATATCCGGCAATTGGTGGAACAGGTAAAACCGGATCTACTAGGATTCATCTTTTACCCCGCGTCCAGACGTTACGCGGGCGACCTGATAAATCATTTGCCCGGGGAATCCTTTTTTGAAGAGGTCGATAAAGTCGGTGTATTCGTCAACGCGGCAATGGAAGAAATCGAAGAGGTCGCCGGATGGCTTAAGCCAGCTTATATTCAGTTGCATGGGGACGAATCGCCGGAGTTTTGCCAACAAGTAAAGGAGAAGGGATTTAAAGTGATCAAAGCTTTTCAGGTAGGCGATCGTCTGCCTGTCGGATTGGAACGCTACGCGGATCATACGGATTTCTTCCTTTTCGATACCAGATCGGAAGGATATGGCGGATCGGGAAAGAAGTTTGATTGGTCGGTGTTGAAGGAATATGACAACAGGATTCCTTTCTTTCTGAGTGGAGGGATTGGTCCGGAAGAGGCGGAGCGGGTCGCGAAGCTTGGTGAAGAGCTAAACATGCCTGTAGTAGACATTAATAGCCGGTTTGAATTGGAGCCCGGCTTGAAGGATATTGATAAGATCAAACAATTTAAAAATATTCTGAGCAATGAATTATAATATTGACACCAGAGGTTATTATGGCGATTTTGGCGGAGCTTACGTGCCCGAAATGCTGTATCCGAATGTAGAGGAGTTGCGGGAGCGTTACCTCAGTATCATAGAAAGCGATTCGTTTAAAAACGAATTAAATGACTTGCTGAAGAACTACGTGGGTAGACCAACCCCGCTTTATCTTGCCAAAAGATTGAGTGAAAAATACGGAGCCACGATCTATCTGAAGCGTGAAGATCTTTGTCATACCGGCGCGCATAAGATCAACAATACTCTTGGACAGATTATTCTGGCGAAGCGTCTTGGCAAAAAACGGATTATCGCTGAAACTGGCGCGGGTCAGCATGGCGTGGCTACGGCTACGGCCTGCGCGTTGATGGGGATCGCCTGTGTGGTCTACATGGGAGCGATCGATATGGAACGTCAGAAGCCAAACGTGGAGCGGATGAAGATGTTGGGCGCTACCGTAGTGCCGGCGTATTCGGGAAGCAAGACATTGAAAGACGCGACCAACGAAGCTATGCGCGACTGGCTCAACAATCCGGAAGACACGCATTATATCATTGGTTCGGTCGTAGGACCACATCCCTATCCGGACATGGTAGCTCGTTTCCAGTCGGTGATCAGCGAAGAGATTCGCGAACAATTGAAAGAAGCTACGGGAAATGAAAAACCGGATTATGTAATCGCCTGCGTAGGTGGAGGAAGCAACGCGGCGGGCGCGTTCTACCATTTTCTGGATGATCTGGATGTTAATCTGGTGGCCGCTGAAGCGGCGGGAAAAGGAGTTGATTCAGGAGAGTCGGCGGCTACGACTTGTTTGGGCAAGCCGGGTATCTTGCATGGCAGCAAAAGCCTGCTGATGCAAACCGAAGATGGGCAGATCGTAGAACCTTATTCCATTTCCGCGGGACTTGATTATCCCGGTATCGGCCCCATTCACGCGCATCTGTTCAAGACAGGCAGAGCCAGGTTTTTGTACGTTACAGACAAGGAGGCTTATATGGCGGGAGTGCTGCTTTCCCGTATGGAAGGCATTATTCCGGCGCTGGAATCGTCGCACGCTCTGGCCGCTCTGGAGCAGTTAAAGTTGAAAAATACGGATATAGTCGTGGTTAACCTGTCGGGAAGGGGAGATAAGGACTTGCAGACCTATATCAACAAAAAGGATGAATATTTAAATGAAATCGGTTTAGTCTCGTAACCATGGAAGTATCAGAAAAAATAAATAACCGGCTAACCCAGCGGTTTAAAAACAGCGACTCAAAGCTGCTTAGTATCTATTTTACAGCCGGATTTCCCGAGTTGAACGATACGCTGCCTATCTTGAAAACGCTGGAGCAAAACGGCGTGGATCTGGTAGAGATCGGAATGCCTTTTTCCGATCCTATGGCCGATGGGCCGACTATTCAGAGTAGTGGCGATAAAGCTCTCGAAAATGGCATGAGCATCCGGACCCTTTTTGGACAACTGGAAAATATGCGGCGGGAAGTGACTATGCCTGTACTGCTGATGGGTTATCTTAACCCTGTTATGCAATACGGCATCGAGCCTTTCTGCAAAAAAGCGGCTGAAGTGGGCGTCGATGGCGTTATCATTCCGGATATGCCTCTTGAGGAGTATCGCGAGGAGTATAAGGAAGTCTTTGACAAGTATAACCTTTCGTTCATTTTTCTGGTCACTCCGCAAACTTCGAAAGAACGCCTGAGATTCATTGACGAACTGGCTAGCGGGTTTATCTATGTGGTTTCCACGGCCAGCACGACGGGAGGAACCAAGTCGGTCATGGACGCGAAAGAGTATCTGGAGCGTATAAAAGGCGCGAATTTAAATAATCCGACCATGGTTGGATTCAATATCAAGGACAAGGAAACCTACGAGTTCGCGATTTCATACGCGGACGGCGCGATTATCGGAAGCGCTTTTATCAAGATGCTGGCCGAAAGCCGGGACAAGTTTAAGGATATTAAAAACTTTATCCATTCCATTCGCTAGCGCGGGACGGGACGCCTTTTCAGGTGGTCCCGTTTTTATTCGTATCTCAATATTTTAACTGATCCTACTCCAGTTGGGGCGGCTTTTTCCTATCTGAATCATCTCGTTTCGTACCGGTAAATGCTCCGGCAGTAGCAATTGGGGATCTTTTTCAAGCAGTTCTTCCACTTCCTCACGCGCTTTTTGCATCAATTCCATATCCTGGCTCAAATCAGTCAGCTTGAGGTCAAGTAAAAGACCGCTTTGTCGTGTTCCGGTAATATCTCCGGGCCCTCTCAGGCGCAGATCCACGTCCGCTATCTCAAACCCGTTGGTAGTGCTTACCATCGTATTGATACGGATTCGGCTATCTTTACTCAATTTGTCGCCTGTCATCAGGATACAATATGATTGGTCCGCTCCGCGCCCAACCCGGCCTCGCAACTGATGCAACTGTGAGAGTCCGAAGCGTTCGGCGTTTTCGATGACCATTACGGAAGCGTTGGGAACATTGACACCTACTTCAATCACTGTGGTAGCGACCATGATTTTGGTTTCCGCCTTGAGGAAACGGGCCATTTCATAGTCTTTGGTTTCCGCGTTCATCTTGCCATGCACAATACTTAGCGGGACATCAGGAAATGCCCGGCTGATGCTCTCATAACCATCGTGCAGGTCTTTCAGAGCCAGTTTCTCGGATTCCTCAATCAGTGGATAAACTACATAAATTTGACGTCCTTCGGCCAGTTGCTGCTTCATAAAGCCAAATACGCGCAAGCGGTGAGAGTCAAAACGGTGAACGGTGATAATCGGCTTCCTGCCCGCGGGTAGCTCGTCGATAACGGAGAGGTCCAGGTCTCCATACAGGGTCATGGCCAGGGTTCTGGGGATCGGAGTAGCGGTCATGACCAGGACATGGGGATGTACATTCGGGTTTTTCTTCCATAGGCGCGCCCGTTGCTCCACGCCAAACCGGTGTTGTTCGTCGATTACAGCGAGACCCAGATTGTTGAATTGTACAGTATCTTCCAGTAACGCGTGGGTTCCGATCACCATTTTCAATTCTCCCGATTCCAGCTTAGCGTATATTTGTCCTCGCTCACGGGCTCTGGTAGATCCGGTAAGCAGGGCGATGGGTATAGCCAGCTTATCGGCAAACTCCTTTAGTCCATTGTAATGCTGTTGCGCCAGTATTTCGGTGGGAGCCATCAGACAGGTTTGCGCGCCATTGTCCAACGCGATCAGCATGCTGATAAAGGCGACAATGGTTTTGCCACTGCCTACATCACCCTGGACCAGACGATTCATCTGAGTGCCCGAGCAAAAATCCTTGTAAATTTCCCTGATTACTCGTTTCTGGGCGTTTGTGAGTTCAAAAGGGAGGTGTTTTGAATAAAAAACGTTTAAAGTTGGTACATTCTTAAATATTTGACCTTTCAGTTTTTTACGTTTATTGCGAAGTCCCATCAGGCGCAACTGCACGAAAAACAGTTCCTCGAACTTGAGTCGTTCGCGGGCTTTTTCGAGTCGATCATAATTTTCCGGGAAATGTATTTGCTGGAGAGCGGCCGATTTTCCCTCCAACTGGTATTTATGTAAAATCCGGTCTGGCAGCGTTTCGGGGATCTTGTCGCTGATTTGAGTGAGCAATAGTCGCTGAATTTTCGCGATTCCCTTGCTATCCAAACCTTTCACGCGAAGCTTTTCTGTGGAGGGGTAAACTGGCTGTAGCGATTTACTGACTTTAACCTCCGTCAGAGGTTCAAACTCAGGGTGTACAATACTGATCCTTCCGTTATAAAAGGCGGGCTTGCCAAATACGACATAGGTCATATGAGACTTTAGCTTGCCGGTCACCCATTTTATACCCTGAAACCATACAAGCTCGATACTGCCCGTCTGATCCGTAAAAGTGGCGACCAGTCGCTTTTTACTTCCTTCGCCGATGGTAGCGTTTATCTCAATTCGCCCGATCAGTTGCGCGTAGGAAAGGTCTTCTCTCAGTTCATTACTTTTGTGGAACTTCGATCGGTCTTCGTATCGGAAAGGGTAATATCCGATCATGTCCCGGTAGGTAAAAATCTTTAGTTCCGTATGGAGCAACTCAGCCTTTTGTGGTCCGACGCCTTTCAGATAATCAACTTTGGTATCGAAAAAAAACATGACATGGCCTGTTTATAGTTCCGGATTATCCGGTTGGGAGGCTCAGCGCCGCTTATGAGCTCTTCCACTCCAGACTGTGGAGGAGGTGAAAGATATCTTTTTTTATATAATCAATGGCGGGGGCCAGTGAATCGTTTTTAGTGGATATGGGAAAATACAGGGCGCCACGAATAAAGTTGGTGGTCGAGTCCGTAACGAAAAACTGAAATTGACTGGGCACTTCTCCTTCTAGTTCGAAGATGGAAGCAGTATAGCCTTTGTCGGTCGACAGTACATACTCATCGATCGCGTAAGCCTTGATATTATGCTTGTTGGTGAGCTTGTGAGAATCGAAAACGACTCCGTCCACCGTGTTTTTTTCAAGTCTGAGATCCTTATAGGTAATCTCTACTGTCGCGTTCAAAGCCGGATAATGAATATCAATCCAATGAGGTTCGGAAATAGCGGACTTATGGGGCCGGACTTCCGTATGCCTGGAAACCTCAAAAAGATAAGGATGCTTACTTTGATAAGAGACGTATTCGTGCGGAGGCAGGTCAAAGCGATTATAGCCTTTAGGCTTTGGGTTATGGACTTCGGAACAGCCGATAGCCATAAGAGACAGCGCCATTATGAAAAGAAAATAATTAGTTTTCCGCATTCTGATTAACCTCATTTTCCTGCAAAACTTCTACTTTGACCTTTTTTATTCGCTTATTGTTGGCGGAGTCAATTCTGAAAACGAAATTTTTATAAAAAATTTTATCTCCTTTTTTAGGAAGGTTTGAGTTTAGCTGTAAAAGCACACCTCCAAGAGACTCGCTTTCGCCTTTGACGTCGTCAAAAAAGTCGCTCTCTATTTCCAATACGCGACTAAAATCGGTGAGCGATGTTTTTCCTTCAAAAATGTAGGAATGATCGTCCAGTTTGATATAATTAAGGTCGATTTCGTCCAATTCATCATTAATTTCCCCTACGATTTCTTCCAGAATATCTTCCAGGGTGATTAAGCCGGAAATACCGCCATAGCCGTCAACAACCAGCGCCATATGCGCGTGTTTTTCCTGAAACTCCCTCAGTAGCTCCTCGATTTTCTTGTTTTCAGGAATAAAATAAGCCGGACGTAGCAGGTTTTGCCATGGGAAGCTGTCTCCGCGGCCGATATACGGCAATAAGTCTTTGATATAAAGAATCCCTTCTACTTTGTCAATCGTGTCCCGGTATATCGGTACCCTGCTGAAACCGAACTTGTTCAGGTTTTCCAGCAATTCATGAAACCCCAGTTCTATATTAAAGGTAGTGATATCCAGACGTGAGCGCATGACCTGCTTGACGGTGGTTACATTAAACTCCGCCGCGGCTTTGGCCAGATTGGAGATCTTTTTGACTTTGCCATCCACTTTGGGTTCTTTTTTAATGTATCCTTTTTTCTTCAATGTCGTTTGCGCTTGTTTTTTTGCCGAAACAAGCAGATTGGACAAGGGAGATAGAATGTTGGCCATCACAAGCAGGCCATTCAGAAGAAATTGGTTTTCGTGATAGTTTTTGTTTCTGGGTGCCAGAAAACTAAAGGCCTGTCCATAGAGAACGATGGTGAAGACAAAAAACAATACCAACGCGTAGAATATATGCGGATTGTCAATGATGAGAAGCTGACGCGTTATCTCCGCCATCGTAATCCCGGCGCTCGCCTTTAGTAAAAATTGCGCGATGGGGATACTCGCCCGGATTCGGCTTATATTGTCGGAGTCCTTGCTCCCGCTTTTGGCGGTTTCTTTTTTGGGGATTAAAAAACTGCCAAAGGCTGTTTCAATAGCGGATAAAAATGAAGAAGCGCGTAGTAGCGCTAATAGTAATACGGCTTTACCCGTTAGCTCAAACCAGGGAGACTGTATAGTCGCATACAGTAACTCCCTAAGTTGATCGGGGTCGGGAATATCTTCCAAGATCCTGAATTTAAGTTAAACAATATTAAAACGGCAGATCGTTGTCGTCCGAGTCGTCAAGCGAGATCGGAGAAGACGATTGCGAAGCCGAGGACGCGGAAGGCGTGAACGCGGGACGCTCATAGCTTCCGGAATCGGAAGCTCCTTTCGAGTCTAACATGGTCATGCTCTGTCCGTCAATTTCCGTAATGTATTTCTTGACGCCGTCCTGCTCATAGGAACGGGTACGCAATTTGCCTTCCACATAGAGCTTACTGCCTTTTTTGACATAACGCTCAATAACGTCGGCCACTGGTCCCCAGAACACAATATTGTGCCATTCGGTTCTTTCCACGCGCTCACCATTACGGTCTTTGTAGGATTCGGAGGTCGCGAGAGAAAAATTCGCCACTTTCCTGCCATTTTCAAGCGCGCGTATTTCCGGGTCTTTGCCCAGGTTGCCCACTAGGATAACTTTGTTTACACCAGCCATTTCAGGTATTTAACTTTGTTGGTTGAAAATATTTGAACTATAAATTTACTTAAAAAAAGTATTCTTTCAAATAATTATTTATTAATACGGGCTTAGGTAGTTTTTCGGCTTCGGCGATCGTGTAAATTTCGGATCCGGTTTGATCGGCGTAGTTTCGCATCGCTGTTTCGCCGTCTACTTCAATTCGTTCAAATGTAGCTTCGATAATCTGATGACTCAATATGTGACGGTATTTTCCCCTGGCGGAAACCTCTCCGGGAGCGACTACCGCTTCCTGGAGAGGAAACTGGTAGAGTCCCGCCCAGATATCTTTGCCCATCCGTTTTTGCATAAGTAATGTGTCTTTATGAGTGATTACCTGATAGGTAAATAAGCGGAGGCGTTTTTTGTTGTTTTTGATCTTGACGGGAAGCTCGCTCTGACGCTTATGTAGCCGGGCATAGCAAAAATGAGCGCAGGGACAGCCGTTGCAGTCTGGTTTGGCTGGAGTACACTGAAGCGCTCCAAACTCCATAATCGCCTGATTATATATGTCAGTGTGGTGGTTTGGCAGCAGCTCCGTGGCGATCGCCTGAAATTTCTTTTTGCCCGTCGTGCTCAGGATATTGTCCTCGATGCCGAATATCCGGGATAATACTCTGAAAACGTTGCCATCTACCACCGCTACTTTTTCGCCGAAGGCGAAGGACGCGATCGCCGCCGCGGTATATTCGCCCACTCCTTTCAGTTTGACGATTTCCTTATAGGTGTCAGGAAACGCGCCATTTAGTTCATTAACGACGTATTTGGCTGTGGCATACATATTGCGGGCCCTTGAATAGTAGCCAAGGCCTTGCCAAAGCCGCAGGATTTTATCTTCGCTCGCGTGGGCCAGAGATGTAATATTGGGAAACTCATTAATGAACTTAATATAATAGGGAAGCCCTTGATTTACTCTGGTTTGCTGAAGCAGTATCTCGCTAAGCCATATGTAATACGCTGATTTTGCAGTCCTCCAGGGTAAATCTCGACTGTTTTTCTGATACCAGGATAGGATTACTTGAACGAATTCAGGGTGTTCCATGTTAAAATATTACGTTTGTAAGTTTTGCCTGAATTAAAATCTTTAATTTAAGATAATAATAACGCAACTTTGTTCCAGAAAATTAATAATGTACGCGCACCCTATTTTAATTATTACAGAAATAATAAATTATTTATTAACTTAAAAATCAAAAAAAGTGACTAAAGCAGAAGTTATTTCCGAAATCGCAGACAAAACAGGCATTGACAAGGCTGACGTTTCAGCTACCGTCGAGGCGTTTTTCACTGTTATCAAAGATAGCATGGCGGATGGCGAGAACATCTATGTTCGTGGGTTTGGAAGTTTTATAAACAAGAAAAGAGCGAAAAAAGTAGCTCGTAACATTTCCAAGAATACAGCGATTATCATAGACGAGCATTTTGTACCTGCTTTTAAGCCTTCTAAAGTATTCATCGAGAAGATCAGAAGCAGCAAAAAAGTAAAAGCGAAAAACAAAAAATAAAAACTCTCAAGAAATAAAAGCCTGATTTCAGGCTTTTATTTTGTCCAGCCAGCTCTTTCTTTCTATTTTTGCTACAAATGAAAAAAACACAGATTATACTTGTTCTTTGTGGCCTGGCGCTCGCGGTGTTCTTGTTTCGTTTGCCTAAGACGCTGGTGGCTGACGAGAGACGTATGGTCGAGGCTGACCAGACGGAACACGAGGAAGGTGGCCATGCTCATGATGAGCGCGAGGACGACGTTTTCGCGCGCGCTCACGGAAACGCTTCTTTCTCCGTAGACGATAACCAGCTTTCATTGTACAAAAAACAATTTGAATCTATTTCAGATAAGAAAAAAAGACTTATCTTTGCCGATTCTATAGCGGATCTGTATAAAAAAGCCGGCAAATATGATAGCGTAGCTTATTATACCGGGCTAAAAGCGGATCTGCAACCGGATGAGGACAATATGCTTAGGGCGGCGGAAGCTTATTTTGAAGCGTTTTCCGCGTCCGGAGGGACCAAAACAAAACTTAACGACAAGTCGAGGAGTTTTTATCAAAAAGCGATAGATTTGTCTCCTCAAAACCTGGACACGAAAGCGAAGATGGCGATGACCTATATAGCTACCGAAAATCCTATGCAAGGGATAGCCATATTGAGGGAAGTGCTGGACGAGGATCCTAAAAATGAGACCGCTTTGTACAGCCTTGGGATATTAAGTATTCAGTCGGGGCAAAATGAGAAGGCGGTTGACCGGTTTAAGGAATTGCTGGCTATTAATCCCGTTCATGCCAATGGTCGGTTCTATCTGGGGCTAGCTTATATGAATCAGGGAAAGAAAAAGAGCGCGAAAGAGGAGTTTGAGAAAGCCAGACAACTGGATAGCGATCCGGGCTTTCAATCTGTTGTAGAGAGTTATTTGAAAGAGCTTAATTAGAATTAATATAATATTTACGAATTTTAAACTGTTGGTAATATGCCTTGCGGAAAAAAAAGAAAGAGACATAAGATCGCTACTCATAAAAGAAAGAAGCGTCTAAGAAAAAACAGACATAAGAAGAAGTAAGGAATTACTTCTTCTTTAACCCTGAAACATTTTTTCTTCCCTTGAATTATAGGGAGTAGTCTGTTTATCCTTTTAATTAACTTTTTGCCTTGAGTAACGAATTATACATTAATTCTACTCAAAAAGGTGATCGTATTGCTCTTTTAAGAGACAAAAGGCTTATCGAATGCCATTATGAAAGCAAAGAAGAGACTTTTACGGTTGGAGATATCTATCTCGGAACTGTAAAAAAACTCGTTGCCGGACTTAATGCGGCCTTTGTCGATGTAGGGCATGAAAAAGACGCCTTTTTGCATTATCTTGATCTTGGTCCACAGGTAAGGTCCTTGAATAAGTACGTGAAAAACGTAAGGTCTTCCCCAAATCCAACCTGGAAGCTTAATAACTTTAAGCTGGAGGATGATATTGAGAAGGACGGAAAAATTACGCAGGTACTTAAAAAAGGTCAGCAAATACTTGTTCAGATCGCGAAGGAACCTATATCCAGTAAAGGTCCGCGCTTATCTTGCGAGCTTTCCATAGCGGGACGCTATGTCGTCCTTGTTCCGTTTTCCAATACTATAAGCATTAGTAAGAAAATTGTTAGTAAGGAAGAAAGGCAGCGCCTGACCCGTTTGGTGACGTCCATTAAGCCGGAGAAGTTTGGCGTTATTGTCCGTACTGTAGCGGAAGGCAAGGAAGTAGCGGAACTTGACAAGGATCTGAGGAGCCTGATTAAGAAATGGGAAGACGGCTTCGCCCGACTGAAGACGGCGAAACCTTGCGATTCAGTCATTGGAGAGATGAGCCGGGCCTCATCCATACTTCGGGATATGCTCAACGAGTCCTTTGACAGCATTACGGTCGACAATAAGGACGTGCACGAGGAAATCAGAGATTATATCCGGACAATCGCGCCTGATAAAGAGAAAATCCTGAAGCTATATAACGGTAAAAATAAGCTTTACGAAGTCGCCGGTATTGAGAAACAGCTTAAAACACTGTTTGGGAAGTCTGTAAGTATTCCGGGAGGAGGCTATATCATTATTGAGCACACGGAAGCTTTGCACGTCGTCGATGTCAATAGCGGAAACAAGTCGATCAATGAAGCGAATCAGGAAGAGACCGCTCTCAATACCAATCTCGAAGCGGCGAGGGAGGTAGCCCGCCAATTGCGTCTGAGAGATATGGGAGGAATTATTGTCGTCGACTTTATCGATATGAAGAAGGTGGACAATAGAAAGAAGGTGTATGATCGTATGAGGGAAGAAATGCGTGAAGACCGATCCAAGTTCGTTATCCTTCCTTTGTCCAAGTTCGGACTGATGCAAATTACGCGTCAACGCGTACGTCCGGAGATGAATATCAAAACGATGGAGACTTGTCCAACCTGCAAGGGCACCGGTAAGATTTCAGCGAGTATTCTGGTATCGGATGAAATCCAACAAAACATTGATCTGGTATTCGTAAAGCAGAATGAGAAGAAGTTGAGGATCGCGATGCATCCTTTTCTATACGCGTACTTTACAAAAGGAATTGTTTCGGAACGCGTGAAGTGGTTTTTCAAGTACAATAAGTGGGTGGATCTTGTAAAAGACACATCCCTGGGAATTACAGATTATAAGTTCTATAACGCCCAGGGAGAGGAGATCGAACTGGTTTAGAATCGGATTCCTATATCCAGACTGATCAGGTCGTTTTTTAACGCTTTTACGACGGGCAATTGTACTTCATTGCCATTGCTGTCATACAAGTGCGTGTTGTATAAGGTAGAAATAGAAGGGAGCAGCCCTCTCGAATAAGTGATTCCTCCAAAAACGTACGTGTTTGTTCCCATCTGAAGTTGCATCCCGGCACCGATCAACGCGGAGCAGTCGAAGAATCGCATACGGTTGGCGTAGCGGACGACTTTCTCTGAAAGGCTTTTCTGCTGAAGCTTGATATCCAAAGTCCCTCCAAATTGGAAATAGAGTTTTGTATCTACCGCTATGTCGTTGGTATAGAGTTTTAGAGTGGCGGGCAACTGTAGGTATTGGACATTAAAAACCTGCTCGGCGCCGTAGTTTTCAATCTGCAACGCGGCTCTTCGTACCATATACCATATGCCGGTAGTAAACACGTAGTTTTCGCTCATCATGATGTTTACCTCGGGACCTCCAAAGAAGCGGACGCCAACACCTTTACCTTTGAAATCAACGGAGTCGATTTCTTCATTTACTCTGCTGAAGGCTACACCGGGGGCGAATCTCAATCCAAGTCGAACCTTTTGTGAAAATCCTTCAACAAAGAGAAGGACGAGAAAACATAATAAAATTGTTTTTTTCATAGTTTAAAAATAGTAAGTAGATAACTTTACAGTATCGGTAAAAATATTAAAAATGCTAAAACAAAGTTTCTTTTTTTTTGTCGCGCTCCTATTTTGCTTCTCCTGTGAACGTAATGACAAGATCGTAAAGGAAGCCGAAAAATCAGATGTCAATGTTAAACTACAACGTTTGGATAAAGCGCTTTTTTCCATGGATAATAAGTCCGACGCGCGCGAATTGTTAAACAATCAACCGGATTTTGTAGAACGGTATCTTGAACTTCCGTATCCGGTGGTTGATTCACAGTTTGTAGACATTTTTTATAATTTCTATACCAATAATGATCTACGGGCTTTTTACGAGGAGAGTCAAAAAGAGTTTGGAGACTTTACAGAGATTAAAAAACAGTTTAATAGTCTTTTTCAATATATCCATTATTATTGGCCGGATTATCATGTGCCAACAATCAAAATGGTGTTTACCGGTTTTAAGTTTGAGAGCGATATAGCGCTGAGTGATTCAAGTGTTATAATCAGTTATGATTACTTTCTGGGATCTGACGCCAGACATCGTCCTCAGCTTTATGAATATTTCCTTGAGCGTTATCAGCCTCCGTATCTTGTGCCACTAACCGCTCTGGCTATTTCAGGGGGATTTAATAACGCGGATATGAAAGACGAGTCTATGCTGGCTAGTATGATTTATTATGGGAAAGCGCATTATTTTATAGAGAGAGTTATGCCCCGTCTGCCTGATTCCCTCAATATTATGTATTCCGGAGCTACTTTGGCGGATGTTGAGAATAATATAGATATTATCTGGGGACACTTTATAGAAAAGAGCCTTTTGTATAACAAGATTCGTTTTATCAATGAAAAATATTGCGGAGAGCGACCATCGATTCCGGAGATAGGAGACAAGTGTCCCGGGAGAATTGGTCGATGGCTTGGATGGCAGATTGTAAGAAGCTATATGAAGGCGAATCCTGAGGTGACCTTGCAGGAGTTGATGGCGGACCCGGACGCGGAAAAGATTTTCAGGAAATCGAATTACAAGCCTCGTAAGTAGTTGGCGTAGCTGTTCCGGATATGAACGATTAGGTGGCTCCCGCGTTGTTCCCGACTGTATTTCTCTTTGGCAAGCGCTTGAGCGTTCGCTTTCATATCCGTTAGGGCTGATGGGTTGCTGGCTATTTCAGTGAGATTTGTATACAATTCTTCCGGCCGGTCACTAGAATAGTGCAGTCCGCATTTTCTTTGTTCCAGTTCGTCGACCCACCAGCCATCGCTATTGGAAATAACGGGTATACCGGCCGCGAGCGAGTCGAAAAGCTTGTTGGGGCTGCTGGTTTCAAGGACCGGATGAGGAAGGAAAGACAGATAGGTGAAATCCAGTGTTCGCAATAGCCGTCTCAGACCCTCCCGGTTTTGATAATCCATAAAACGTACATTTTTCAATCCTTCGGCTTGGGCGTATTGTTTCAGATCATTTAGCTCTTTGCCCTTGGCGGCTATGATGAAGTCAGCGAAGCCAGGGTGTTCCCTTGAAAAATAGGCGGCGGTTTGTAAAAGACAGCGAAGGTTATTGACATAACCCGCGGATCCGATATAACCGATGTTGAATTTCGCCCGCTTTTCTTCCAGCTTCTCTCTGTTGTTTTCAGAGAAAAAGGAAATATCGGACATATTGGTAATTACGTCAATCATTTTTCCCGGACTACGTTGTTCGATGTATGTCCGCATAGGCTCGGACAACGCGACGATTGAGATTGCCCGTCGATATATCGTTTTCTCTATATACTCAAGTATTTTGACCGCCCAGCTATTTTTGATGAAGCCCAATTCAATCGGAGCCTTGGGCCAAAGATCCCTTACTTCGAAGATATAGGGAGTTTTTCGGAGCTTGCGTATCAGTGAGGCGGTCAGGCCCGTGGAAAGTGGGGTGGAAGTCGCGTAGATCAAGTCGCTGTCGAGTCGAAATGCCAGCCAGGAGGCTCTTATGAAGAATAACAGGAAGGAAATAAGGCGGCGATAAAATCCGAAGCGGTTGTCATAGGCTACGGGGAGGTAGTGTACCCGGATTCCTTCTACATTTTCAAATTTGTAGCTGGGGGCGTTGTGAGTTGTAATCATGGAAACTTCGAATCCCACGTCGATCATAGCCATAGCCAGGTAATAAGAACGAAGGGAACCTCCGGTTTCGGGCGTATTGAAATATTGATGAATATAAGTGATTTTCATTAGGTGAACGCTTTCTGCAGCCACGCGGACAAAAGGGTGAGACTGTATAGCTCGCCCGAATAATCTCTTTTTGATAATGTATGCGCGTTCAATATATGGTCGACCGCGTTTTTGTCAAGATACTCATAGAGCGGATTGTTTGTATTACGCAATAAATCAGTGAGTGGTTTGCCGTAAGATGAAAGGAGCCATTTGTTGAAAGGTATGCCAAAACCTTCTTTTGGGCGTTTCAGAAGTTTCGCGCCGCCTTTTTTCTTTAGCAGGGTTTTCAGAATCCATTTACTTTCACGTTTTAGTAGTATTTCAGGGGGAATGCCCGATACGTAGGAAACGAGTCGCCGGTCAAGATATGGAACGCGCGCTTCCAGGCCGACAGCCATGGAAGCATTGTCGGTGATCTTCAATATGTCGTAAGGAAGATAATGATGACGGTCGTCGTGCAAGGCCGCGGTGAGATCGAAAGACACATTGTCTTTTTCAATCTGGGAAATGGAAGTTTTCAAGAACTTCCGCTGGAAAATGGTAAATGCCGTGAAGTTGTTCCATGTTTTTTGAGGAGTATGGTCGATTGAACGAAACAATTTGTTGACGAGGCGAAAGTCTTTTCTAAACGGGATGTTATGTGTTTCCGGAAAAATGGCCAGTTTATTGAGCAGCGGAGTTCCTATCGGCGCTATTTTGAGGTAGTGGTAAAAAGCCAGATGCCGGTTGTATCCGGCAAAATACTCGTCCGCTCCGGCTCCGGAAAAGACAACCTGAACGTGTTGGATAGCCTCCCTGGAAATGAGCCAGGTCAAAAAACCGGCGGCGTCCGCGACCGGCTGGTCGATGGTCTTGATATAGTCGTCAAAGTGGGTCAGCGCGGAAGCGTCCAGTGAAAGATCATGCTGTTCAGCTGTGTAAAGTTGGGAGGCTAACCGCGCGTAATGAAAATCATCGGTACCATAATGTCTGTCCTCTTTTGACGAGCTTACTGAAAAAACAGGAAAGTTTCTGATTCCTAAGGTTTGTAATTGGGCCAGCAATAAGCTGGAGTCGACGCCACCGCTAAGCAGAAGTCCCGCTCGGGTCAATTGAGGAAGTTGATTTCGCAGAGACTCTAAGAGCAATTTGTCAACATTTTGGACAAGGTCGTCTCCTGGTTCGTATTTGGGTCCCGGCTTGATGGATATTTTACCTGTAACGGTCGGGGAATGAGATGTCCATGAGAGCGTGGCGCCAGGAAGAAGCTCTTTGATATTTTCATAAAAGGTCGCCGGCGCTTGGCAATAGCGGCGCAGAAGATAATGGGGCAGAGCCTGTGAATTGAAGTTTTTTTTGACGAGGCCGCTGGCGAGTATCCCGCGTATTTCCGACGAGGCGATAAAGTATTTCGCGTCTTCGTAGTAATATAGTGGCTTGATACCCTGTTGGTCGCGGGCCAATAAAAGCGTTTTCGTTGTTGGATTCCAATACGCCAGAGCGAACATTCCGTCCAATTCGTCGAGGAATGGAGCGCCTTTTTCATAAAGTCCATATATAAGCGTTTCCGTATCACTCGTTCCGGTACAGGTAGCCTTTAGCTTTTGCCGTAAAGCGGAATGGTTGTATATCTCACCGTTAAAACAAAGATAGAAACCGGTGTCCGCGATACTCATAGGCTGAGCGCCTTTGTCGGAAAGGTCGGCTATGGCGAGGCGATTGACGCCCATAAAGATATTGAAGGACGGATGGCTGATTTTGATAAAACCAGTATGATCGGGCCCTCGATGCAGGATAGCCTGATTCATACGTACGATCGACTCTTCGTTTAGAGTAGTGGTTTTATCAATCAGAATATTAATTCCGCACACTCGATTTTTGTATCTTTTCGTAATACAGGCAGAAGTTGGTCAATGTACAGCGCGGGCAGTGGGGATTGCGGGCGACACAGACGTAGCGTCCATGAAGGATCAGCCAGTGATGCGCTTTGTGTACCAGTTCTTCCGGAATGTATTTCACTAATTGCTTTTCAACCTCCAAGGGTGTTTTCGCGGACTGTGTAACCAAACCCAGGCGCTTTGACACTCTGAATACGTGCGTGTCGACCGCCATGGTCGGCTGGTTGTAGATAACGGAAGCGATGACATTGGCTGTTTTCCGGCCTACTCCCGGAAGCTTTTGAAGATCCGTCGTATTGGCCGGAACTGTGCCGCTGAAGTCTTCGACCAGCATTTTGCCCATGCCGACCAGATGTTTGGCTTTGTTGTTGGGATAGGAAATACTGCGAATGTAGGTGAACACTTCGTCTGAAGTAGCGGCGGCCAGATGTTGGGGAGTGGGAAAGGCTTCGAAAAGCGCGGGAGTGGTCAGGTTTACCCGTTTGTCGGTGCATTGGGCGCTTAGTATGACGGCTACAAGCAGTTCATATGGATTTGAATAGTTCAATTCCGTTTTAGGATCCGGAAAATGTTCCTTAAAATGTTCTATAAAGAGCTGATATCGTTCCTGCTTTTTCAAAAACAACCTCCTTTGTATGGAAATGTGTCAATGTCGCAATATACGAAGATTGTTGATGGTCGCCTCGTAAAAAAACAAAAGCCTTTCGATCCGAGAGGCTTTCGTTTCGCTTAATATAATGTACTAAACGGAATTGCAAATGAAAGATTTCGAATAATCAAGTATACGCTGAACGCATTGATCGGATGGTTCCTTGCTTACGTGTCCGAGGCGGTCCGTAACGGCCAGCGATTGAAAATAGAAGTCCATCAGGTCGGCGTCGACGATCATCGCCTTGCCAATCGCCTTCTTTTCGTTCGGTTCTAAGTCATCATAAATATATCTTAAAACATCATTCGGGGTAAAAGTTTTTGTCATAGGCTATATTTTTATTTTCAAGTTTTTTGCGGAGGTTGATCAGGGCGTACCTCATTCTTCCCAGCGCGGTATTTATACTGACACCGGTAGCGTCGGCGATTTCCTGAAAACTCATTTCTCCGTAATGCCTCATGAGCAATACTTCTTTCTGAGCTTCGGGGAGTGTTTTGATTAACTCGCGGAGCAAGGTATGTGTTTCGTTTTTGATCCGGATGTTTTCCATAGAGTCTTCGGAGAACTCGAGCGAGTTGAAGACGTTGGAACCATCTTCCATGACAATGGTCGGATAGCGTTTGGCTTTACGGAAGTAATCGATCGCCAGATTGTGGGATATGCGAATAATCCAGGGTAGGAATTTCCCTTCTTCGTTGTAGCTGCCTGATTTGAGTTTGTTGATAGCTTTGATAAAAGTGTCCTGCATCAGGTCCTCCGCTATGTACTGATCTTTGACGATCAGATAAATAGTCGTGTAGACCTTCGTCTTGTGTCTTTTGAGAAGTAGGGCAAAAGCTGCTTCGTTTCCTTTGATATACTGAGTTACCAGTTCGGCGTCAGTAATTCTTCTGCTGTCTTTCATTTTGATTGTCACATTTAGTAAACGTAGAGCTTTATATCATATTGTAGGGGTTAAGTTGAAACATCAATTTACGTGGACAGCTATCAAGTAGCGAAGAACATGAATGATAATTTACTATAATTTATGAAATTGACAAAGTTTTCGCTGTAAAAATATTTTCAAAAGATAAATACTTTTTCCTATAAAAACTTGTTTTGCTAACTTAGGCTCCATCTTCTTTAAAAAGATATTAATGAATACTACTGATACTATCAAAGGTAACTATCCTACCGATTTCGAGACGCTAGATCCTAAACATTATATTATCATAAAAGGTGCCCGGGGAAACAATTTAAAGAATATCGATGTCGCTATTCCAAGAAATAAACTGGTGGTTGTTACGGGAGTGTCCGGTTCCGGCAAGTCTTCACTGGCTTTTGATACGCTCTTCGCGGAGGGACAGAGAATGTATGTGGAAAGTTTGAACAGCTACGCGCGTCAATTTCTGGGAAGAATGGAAAAGCCGGAAGTCGATTATATAAAAGGCGTGTCTCCGGCTATCGCGATCGAGCAAAAAGTGAATACCCGAAATCCCAGATCGACGGTCGGGACTACGACGGAAATATATGATTATCTGAAATTGTTGTTCGCCCGGATTGGAAAAACGATATCGCCGGTATCGGGACAAGAGGTGAAGAAACATACCGTATCGGATGTGGTCCATTTTATACTGTCTCAGGAAGAAGGAACTCGGTTTGTGATTTCGGCGCCGTTGAAAATAAGACAGGGACGTTCAAGGGTAGAAGAACTGAGTTTGTTGCTCAACAAAGGTTTCGCCAGAGTATTGCTTGACGGCGAAGTCCGGTTTATCGAAGAATTGCTGGACAAGGAAGATGAAGTAAACCAAGCGCTGGAGATCGGTATTCTGATTGATAGGGGTAGCGTACGGGAATTGGAAGAAGAAGAGCGGTTTAGAATAGCGGATTCGGTGCAGACCGCTTTTTATGAAGGAGAAGGAGAATGCCATGTTCAGATACCCGGTAATGGTGTTTGGCAGTTTTCCGATCGTTTTGAACTGGACGGGATGTCTTTTGAGACTCCTACGATCAATCTCTTTAGTTTTAACAATCCCTATGGCGCGTGCAGAACCTGTGAAGGTTTTGGGCATGTGCTGGGTATTGATGAAGATCTTGTTTTTCCGGACAGGGCGCTGTCGGTATATGAAGGGGCTATCGCGCCCTGGCGAAGCGAAAAGATGCAGGAGTGGCTCAAGCCGTTGATTAAGGAGGGTATCCGGTTTGATTTTCCCATTCACCGGAGTGTGGCGGATTTGAATGAAGAGCAATTAAGATTGCTATGGACAGGAAATCAATATTTCAGAGGCTTGAATGACTTTTTCGCTGATCTGGAGTCGCAGGCTTACAAGATTCAGTACCGGGTCATGTTGAGCCGTTATCGGGGAAGAACAGTATGTCCGGATTGTAAAGGCTCAAGACTGAGAAAGGACGCCGGTTATGTAAGGATTGGCGATTACTCCGTCATTGATCTGGTCTTAAAGCCGGTCAACGAGGTAAGAACCATATTCGACTCTATGGAGCTAGGCGCGTATGAGCAGCGCGTAGCCGGACGGATTTTGAAAGAAATAACCAGCAGACTGGATTATCTTGACAAGGTAGGTTTGGGATACTTGACCCTGAATCGGTTGTCGAGTACGCTGAGTGGTGGCGAATTTCAGCGTATCAAGCTGGCGACGTCGCTGGGGAGCGCGCTGGTCGGTTCCATGTATATTCTTGATGAGCCAAGTATCGGGTTACACCCCAGGGATACGGAAAAACTGATCGTAGTGCTCGAGCATCTTCGTAATCTGGGCAATACGGTTATTGTCGTAGAGCATGAGGAGGAGATAATGCGGGTTGCTGATCAGTTGATCGATATCGGTCCAGGGGCCGGTAGCTATGGCGGCAGACTGGTGTATCAGGGGCGGCTGGAAGATATGGGGCCGGTTGAAGGCTCTCATACCGCGGCTTTTCTGCATAACAGAGACCGGATAGAAACTCCGGATATTCGCAGAAAATGGGCGGAATATATCGAGGTTAAAGGGGCGAGAGAGAATAATCTGAAGAAGGTGGATGTCCGCTTTCCTCTCCAGGCGCTCACGGTCGTCACGGGAGTGAGCGGTTCCGGTAAATCAACGCTTGTCAAAAAGATATTATATCCGGCGATAAAGAAATATCTGGGAGGGATGGCCGATGTCACCGGAAAATTCGATCGTCTGGAAGGAGCTTTGAAAAAAGTCAGGGATATTGAATATGTAGATCAAAATCCGATTGGAAAATCCAGCCGTTCCAACCCGGTCACCTATGTCAAGGCTTATGATCTGATTCGTGGTTTATACGCGGAACAGCCTTTGGCTAAGGCGCGGGGGTACAAGCCAGGACATTTTAGTTTTAATATTGATGGAGGGCGTTGCGAATTATGTCAGGGCGAAGGAACGGTGAAGATCGAAATGCAGTTTATGGCCGATATTTTTCTCAAGTGCGAGGGATGTGAGGGGAAAAGGTTTAAGCAGGAAGTACTGGAAGTGCTCTATAAGGAAAAAAATATTACGGAAATACTGGACATGACGGTAGAGGACGCGATGACTTTTTTTGGAGACAAGCCCAGAATCATTGAAAAGCTCAAACCTCTCCATGATGTCGGTCTTGGATATCTGAGACTTGGGCAGTCTTCCAATACGTTAAGCGGAGGGGAGGCCCAGAGGGTTAAGCTGGCGTCTTACCTGACCGCCGGAGAGAAAACGGACAATACCATTTTTGTCTTTGACGAGCCTACCACGGGATTGCATTTTCAGGATATCAAAAAGTTGCTTTACGCGATGAACGCGTTGGTTGAGCAAGGCAATACCCTTATTATTATCGAACATAATATGGAGGTAATCAAATGCGCCGACTGGATTATCGATATGGGTCCGGAGGGAGGAGATAAGGGTGGCTTTGTCACTTTTGAAGGAACGCCTGAAGAAATGCTGAAGTTGGAAGATAATTATACCGCCTCTTTTTTGAGAGGTAAGTTATAGCGGCATACGCGGATAAAGCTCTCGGTCATGTTCTGATATATCAAGGCATGACCGAGAGCTTCGCCAATTGTCTGGTTAATTTATAATAATTTAATATTCCAGAATAACAAATTCCGTCCGTCTGTTCAACTCCCTGCCTTCTTCCTCATCGTCGTTACTGGCAAGAGGAACCTCTTGACCATAACCACGATAAGAAAGTCTTTCGGACGTTATTCCGTGGTTGATAAGCCAGGTTACTACCGCCTTGGCTCTTCGCTGGGAAAGGTCTTTATTGTATTGCGGCGAGCCAATATTGTCTGTATGTCCATCTATACGGATTTTGAGTGTTGGATTTTCCGAGAGAAGACGTTTGAGTTTGTCCAATTCCGTATCCGAGTTGGACTTGAGCGTGGCCATATCAAATTCAAAATAGATATTGCTGAGTATGGTACGTACTCCTACGGCGACTTTGTCCATAAATATGACCTTGTCTACTATCTGCTTAAATTCTTCCGGAGCGGGAAGTCTGACGTTGATTGTCTTAAAGATATAACCTTCTTTTTGGAGGGCGACCAATACATTTCTCGGATCGCTTTCCTGAATAGGGAGTTTCAGGCCTTCCTCAGTTGTGACCCCCTTGTACAAGAATTGTCCTTGTTCTGAAAATACCTCAATCCGCGTGTTAATAGGAAGACTATTCGCCCTGTCGAAAACCTTTACGTGCAGCTCTACCGCTGAAGCGATCAGCAAGTGACTCAGGCTGTCGGTGTTTTCGATACTGACTGAATCAACCATGGCGATCAGATCAGTGTCTTCTTCGATAAAGCCGGGCATAAGGATTCGGTAAATATCCAAACCTCCCAGACCATCTTCTTTGACCGACGCGAAATACCCATATTTGCCACTTCCGGCAAGGACGAAATAGATATCGTCTTCGGGAGAGTTGATAGGATAGCCCAGGTTTTCCGGAGCGGACCATTTGCGGGAAGCGCTGTCATATACGGATTTAAACAGGTCATAGCCTCCCATGCCAGCGTGACCTTTAGAACTGAAATATAATGTTTTTCCATCGGCCGCGAGAAAAGGTCCTTCGTCGTCGTAGGATGTATTGATGTCATATCCCAGGTTTTGAGGGGTTTCCCATCCGCCTCCTTTTTTCTTTTTGGACATATAGATGTCCTTGCCGCCAATGCCACCTGGTTTATCGCTGGAGAAAAAAAGTGTCTGCCCATCCTGGCTTAGCGCCATTGAGTTTTCGATAAAGTCGCTGTTTATCATGATGCTAAACGGCTGAGGTTTGGTCCAGGTGTCACCGATCATCTTTGAATGAAAAATGTCGCCTTTGAACTGGTCGTTGTCGATATATAGATAGAGCTCTGTGCCGTCGGAAGAAATAGCGATGCATGATTCATGCAGGCTCGTGTTGATGGTAGAATCGAGCGGTTGTGGATTTGTCCAGCCACTGTCGGTGTTCTCGCTAAAGTAGATGTCCTCGAAATAATCGCTTTTCGCGTCTTTGCCTCCTCCGGTAGTTCCTTCACGTTTTGATGTAAAATACAGGTATTTTTCGTCCGGAGTGATGATCGGGCCGTAGTCGGGGTAGGGAGAGTTGATCGTGGGACCGAGGTTTCGTATTCGTACGTTCGAATCCGGATTGGCTACCAGTCGCTTGCCTGTTTCACATTCGGTGATGTGTTTGAGTGTCCTGGCTCTGTCGTCTTTTTTTTCTTTAGCGCTAAGCGCTACATTGGCTTTGTCTTCGAGCGTGTTCAGGTATCGTGTATAGTAGGTGATCGCCGTATCAAACTGGTAGCTCAGATGATTCGCGTAGGCGATATAGTACAGAACGCGGGGAGATATGTTTGGTGACAGTTGATAAGCTTTCTGAAAATACGGCAGAGCCTGGGGTTTGTTGGCTGATTCGATATGACACATCCCGGCCATGAAGTTCGCCCTCGCGTTGCTGGAATCATTGGCAAGTATGGCCTGGTAAGCGCTCAACGCGTGCCTGGTATCGCCTTTTGAGTACAATAGGTCCGCTTTTCTGAGCGCGGACGAGTCTGTTTGTCCAAACAATGAATGCACTCCCAGGCTAAACCCTATAAAAAGGGAGAAGGTATATAATGTTTTCCAGAGCTTCATTTTTTTAAATTGATTTATACGCTGATCTGTTCAGGCATATGGCACACTAGTTAAAAGGCGGACATGGGTCCGACGTTCTATATACGGATAGTTGTCAAAAACAATCGGATAATTTTCTGTTTTTTTTCAACAAAAATGAGAAGGGATGATTCAAGATGGATTAGTCTTGCAGAAAACTCCAAAAAGCGAGCGATTGATCAAATATCAGAGAGAGGATAAACGCCCAGAACAGGCAGCAAATCGCCATGGAAATAAAAATTTTGTGTTTAGCCGCTCCGAGGGTGGAAGCCAGCAACGCGCCTATGACCGGACCGAATACTACCGGAGTCAGGAAAGCGACTCCTTTTATTCCATATTTTCGGATAAAGCGTACTTTCTTTCGGTTGCCGGGTGTAAATAGTTTTCGTTTACGAAAGAATTTTCTGAGGATAAATTTTCGGAATCGCTCTCCCGCGAATGTCAGAGTGATTACGGTGGTCATGGTACCGAGAGTGGTAAGTATGGTAGCTTCCAGTATAGTGAGATTTTGATACAGAGCTATCAGTGGAGCTGGTACGAATTTAAAGATCGCGGTAAAATATACGATCAGGTATTTGCCGAACCGCTCGGCGAAGTTTAGCTGCATTCAGATCGTCAAATTGATTGTGATAGCCATATCGCTGTATAACGCGTAAGGATTTAAAAAGGTTTGCTTCTTAAAGAAAAAAACCTGGATAGTGTATCGTTACAATTTTGTACCATAGGCCAAGTCTCCCGCGTCGCCAAGTCCCGGTACGATATAGGATTGGGCGTTGAGATGATCGTCGACCGCGCCGAGCCAGAGAGAGCAGTCCGGCATATGTTCGCGGATATATTTTACGCCTTGCCTGCTCGCTATAATGGAAGCAATATGCGTATGGGCCGGTAAGCCGTATTTGCCGGTCAGTGTTTTCCAGGCCAGATAGAGTGATTGTCCTGTCGCCAGCATAGGGTCGGCGAGGATAAGAACCTTGTTGCTCAGATCCGGGGAAATGGAATACCCGGTTTTTATTTCAAACGATCCCTTGTCGTCTGTAATGTGTCTGTAGGAGGCGACAAAGGCGTTTTCCGCTTTGTCGAAAATATTGAGAAACCCCTGATGAAAGGGGATGCCGGCCCGAAGTATGGTGGCTAAAATAATATGTTGATTAATAGAAAGTCCATCGGTGACGGCCAGAGGTGTTTGTATTTGAATTGATTGATAGGTTAGGGTTTTAGAGATTTCATAGGCCAGTATTTCGCCAACGCGCTCCATATTCCTCCGGAAACGAAGTCGGTCCCCCTGAATGGATGTATCTCGGAGTTCATTCAGGTATATGCTGGCGATTGATGGATTATCGGCGAGTATAAACATGGGATAGCATTTTCTTTATTTTCCTTATGTACGTTCTTTTGTCGTCGAAGAGATGAAAAAAAGTTCGTTCTTCGCCTCCAAAGCTTTTATAAAATCGAGCTAACGAGGGAACCTGACTACCTTCGAAGTCAAGGACGCGATCCTGTCCGGCGTAATCCCGGATCAGATGGTCGAAGACCGCGGACATGGCTCCCGACTGCCGGCCTTCTTCGGCCGACGCGCCAAAGATATAGACAATCTCTCTGGCGAGGAAAAGAAAAAGGCCTCCCGCTATAATTTCTCCTTGTTCGTTCCGGGCCGTATAGATCCGACAGGCTTTCCGGCTTTCGCCAAGTTGGTATATTGTCCGGAAGTCGTTATAATGCTGGTTCGCGTATATGGGAGGAAGGCCTTTTCTGCTCTGTCTAAAGAGTATTATAAGTTTTTCAAGTTCGCCTTCCGTTCGCGTCTTGATCCCATTTTTGCCGGCTTTACGAATGTTCCTTTTTTGATTGGATGAAAATTTTTCATAAAGGACCTGATATGGAGGTAAGAGATGTAGATGGTGTGTAACTTGCTGGTATATGGGAAGGCTTTCTGTTAGCGGGGCCAGGAGGAGATTGTTGCCGATATTGAACCGATAACTGACGAACGCGTTGGTTTTCAACCATCTGAATAGTATTTGCTTCAGATCGTCCGGATTAGGGGACTTGCCGTCTACGGTATAGACGCCCAATTGCTGTATGGCGAAGGGGGTATTGATCTGGGTGTAAAAGAATTTTCGCTCCGGTAGAAAGGGCATAACGGCGATCAGCCGATCGTCTTCTGTAAACTGAATGGCTTTCCAGTTTGGAGAAAGCGCGCTCAGATACCAGAATCGCGCGTAGATATTGCCTTGCTCGCTCGAATCTATAAAATGATCCCATTGTTCAGGGTTGATATCGCGCGCGGACAGTATCTTATACATTATTTATTGGGTATCGGTTAGTAAGGTTCGGATAATATCTTCATAGGTATCACTCCAGTTTTTCCACATGCCTTTTCCTCCTATGGACTCATTGTGAAATATGTATGTCAGGTGCCCCCCTGTATCTTTTAGAGGCTGGGTAAGTCTTTTAACGTATGGAATCACTTCCTTGCTTCTCTTTCTCATATAGACTTTCATGCCTGTATCCATAAACGCGAATGGGATAACCCGGAGGTCTGTCTTTTGATTGCTCTTGAGATCGAAAAAATAAAATGGAGTCGAGGTGCCGGCGCGGTATCCACCGGTCGCCGCGTAGCCCATGGAGTAGTCTTCCTTGATCCCAAGCCGGATCAGATTGTGGTAAGTATCAGGAAGGTTAAGCTTTAAATAATGTTGTCTGCTCGCGGTCACCGGGGTGTTTGTAATGTCTTCCAGCCTGGATTTTTCCAGGGCCAGTTGTTCAAACGATCCATTGGACGAATAGGATGGATGCATACCTACCTGACCACGGGAACTAAGCTCGCGTATGATCTTTCGATAGCTGGTGTTGGTATGGGACAGGTTGCGGTCGTATTTGGAAAGGTCGCCCAACAATACAAAATACCTGGGTTCGGTGTGGTACTTTTCATGGATCATGGACTGTTTTTCATAGCTGTCGAAAGGATCTTGTTCCAATCGAAGTATGACTTTGGCTCTTTTCTTAAACTTTCGGAAGTTGAGGGTCAACAGATGCCGTGAAAGCTGGGCGGAGTTTCTCAAAAGACCTTTATGCTGGTACGCGAAGGCGTTGTCGATATCGATGGTTGGTGTAAACGTGAAAGCGGGTCTGGAGATAAGAAGGTAGGGAAAGAGCTCTTCGAGCAGACTTTTTAGTCGTGTTACCCAGATGTTGACAATCGGATATTCCAGAAACTTACCCTTGAAACATATGCTGTCCTGATGGTTGTATCGGTTGTGCTTGTCCCGTTGATGCGGAAGGTATTCCTCATATCGGGATATCAGATAAAAGGTGGCGGCGAACAGGTCAAAAGGTAAAAGACCGGCTTTGACAGGGAAAAAGGCGTTGTAACCTTTCCATGGTTGGAATTCGATATGCTGAGGAACGATGTCTTTTTCAAAAAGCAGATGATGGGATTGAAAGAAAGCCGAATCACCGAAGCTCGCGGAACCGTAGGAAAATCTGGCGCCGGCCCAGTTCATGAAAAAACTTTCCTGATCAGTGAGTTGAATATCGATTTTCAAAATTTCACCAAAAATATAATTCATGGTATATTCAACGCGACTGGTTATTTCAGGTACATGAATTAAAATCATGCGGTATTGATTAAATAAAAGATGTCTTTTTTAATGAATAATGACGCGATTTTACGTTAATTTTGTCAAAAAAGCTGAATTGCCTGCCTTTTCGTTTAATTCCGGTATCCTAAAAGCTACCTTTGTGGTATCGTCGCGCTCCATCGTCGCTATCTTATCCGTCCTGTTTCCGGCCCTCGTATCCGGGCAAGCCACTTACGCGCCACTCGATCGGGAGTATTATCATCTGATTGACCGGTATGAGATTCTTTCGCCCGGATTGGCCAGGCAGTTTCATTCGGCGGTAAAGCCCATTAGCCGAAAAGCGATCGCTTTGTTCGCGGATTCCATACATCTGGATTCGGCGCGTTTGTCTTCCCGGGATCGGTTTAATCTACAATATCTTAAAGACGATAATTGGGAATGGTCTGATCAGGCGCGGGAACAGCGACCTTTTCTTCGTCATTTTTATCATCGGCCAGCCGGGCTGTATACTGTGCGGACGGGAGAACTCATGCTTCAGGTAAATCCGGTTTTGTATTTTGGCGTAGGTAAAAGTAATGTGGACGAACAGTTGTCGATCAATACAAGGGGCGCGACCGTACGCGGTACGATCAGCGATAAGGTTGGTTTTCATACTTTTTTCGCGGATAATCAGGTTTTTTCTCCTTCCTATGTCGACGACTATATCTCCCGGACGGAAGCTTTTCCACAGGAGGGCTACACAAAGGGATTTAAAAACGGAGGATATGACTTTATAACAGCCAGCGGCTATATTACCTTTAGCCCGGTCAAATGTATTGATGTACAGTTTGGGCATGATAAAAACAATATCGGAGACGGCTACCGGACGTTGATCTTGTCCGACGCGATGAGCAACTATACTTTCTTAAAGATCAATACGAAGGTCTGGAAAGTAAATTATCAGAATATTTTCGCCCAGCTCAACGCGGACGTGTATTATAAAAACGCGATGATGCCCAAGAAGTATATGGCTTTTCACCATCTGAGCGTGGATATCGGGAAACATCTGACGGTTGGGTTGTTCGAGTCGGTTGTATTTAGCCGGGGGGATAGCGGACAAGGGCAGTATGATATCAACTATCTGAATCCGATTATATTCTATCGGTCTATTGAACAGCAACTCGGAAGCGAGGACAACGCGCTGCTCGGGATGAACTGGAAGCTGAACTTTCTTCGGCGTTTTAGTTTTTACGGACAGGTGGCTCTGGACGAATTTATGCTGAAACACGTAAAGGCGATGAACGGATGGTGGGCCAATAAGCAAGGAGCGCAGGCGGGAATTAAATATATTAACGTGGCGGGGATAAAGAATCTGGACGCGCAGTTTGAAGCCAACGCGATCAGGCCTTATATGTACTCGCACATAAGCAAGAGGCAAAGTTACACCCATTATAACCATCCCATGGCTCATCCGCGGGGGGCCAATCTGTTTGAAATGCTCGCTGTCATAAGGTACCAGCCTCTGGATCGATTGCGGCTGTGCGGTAAGTTCTTTCATACTATTTATGGTGACGACGGCGTTGGTCAGAACTGGGGTGGAGATGTGTTGAAGAGCTATGTGACCAGAGAGCGGGAGCTGGACAATAAGATCGGACAGGGGGACAGGATGACGATCAATTACGCGAGTGTGACCGCGAGCTGGCAAATGTACCATAATGTGTTTCTGGATCTGAGTCCGGTAGTGAGAATACAGGAATCTCCGGTCGGTTCCCTCAATAAAAAGGATCTGTTTGTAATGGCTGGTTTTCGCTGGAATGTTCCTCAGCGTTTGCAAGAGTTTTAGAGAATATCATGAAGCAATATTTTAGAATTTTAAGTTTTGGAAGACCCTACGCGTCCGATGTGCCTAAATACTTCGTGTTCGCGTTGCTCGCTACCATTTTTGGAGTACTTAACTTTACCTTGCTTATACCCTTTCTGGATATTTTGTTCGCGAACGAAAATCAGGCCAGGCAAGCCGTAGTCGCGGAGTTTCCGGAATTTCACTTTGGGATCAGCTATTTCAAGGACCTGTTTCACTATTACTTCAATCATTATCTGCGCTTATATGGGCAGGAAGGAGCACTGAAATTTGTATGCGTCATTATTCTTTTTTCTGTTTTTATTTCCAATTTTTTCAGATATCTGGCGCAGCGTACTATGGGCAAGGTCAAGGCTCGAGTGGTCAGGAATCTTAGAAAAACGGTATATCACAGACTTTTGGATTTTGAACTCGCTTTTTTTACCAATGAGAAAAAAGGAGACATGATGGCCAGAGTGACCAGCGACGTACAGGAAATAGAGATTTCCGTCGTGGATACGTTTAGTACTTTTTTGCGGGATCCTATTACGATCATCTCATATTTTACGGCCCTTTTTCTTATATCTCTAGAGTTGACGCAATTTGTCTTTTTATATCTGCCTATTTCGTTCTTCATTTTGGCCGAGATTACCAAACGTATTAAGCGTAGCGCTGTCATGGGACAGGGTTATCTTGGTGAAATATTAAGTGTGGTGGATGAGACTATGGGAGGAATCCGGATTGTAAAAGGATTTGTCGCCGAGAAATTTATGAAAAGCCGTTTTGACAAGGTCAATGAAGGCTACGCCAATGTATACCGTTCCATGGTCAATAAAAGAGAATTCTCAAGCCCTTTGTCGGAATTTCTGGGAGTAACGTTGGTAACCGGTATGCTTTTGTATGGAGGTTTGCTTATACTTCGCGGCGATTCTGATTTGAAGTCGACGGAGTTTCTGCCCTATATTTTTATCCTTGTCCAGATTCTGGTGCCGATCAAGGCCGTGTCCAACTCCTTTAGTCATATACAGCGCGGGTTGGTGGCTGGTGAGCGGATTTTTACACTACTGGATCGGAAGATCGTGATAAGGGAAGCGGAGAAACCAGTTGTACTGGACTCTTTTAAATCCACGATTGAATATGATCGGGTAACGTTCGCCTATGAATCGGAGATTATATTGAAAGACGTCAGTTTTACCATTGAAAAGGGCAAAACAATCGCTCTGGTGGGGCCATCCGGTGGTGGCAAATCGACCCTGGCGGATTTATTGCCACGATTTTATGATCCCATCGCCGGCGAAATTCGGATCGATGGGATTCCTATCAGAGATATCTCATTTGAGTCGCTACGCAAGCAGATGGGTATAGTAACCCAGGAATCCATACTGTTTAATGATACGATCGCCAATAACATCGCTTTTGGCATGCCAGGTATCAGCGAGGACGATATTGAGCGGGCTGCCAAAATAGCCAACGCCCACGAGTTTATTTTGAAGACGGAACAGGGATATCAGACCGTGATTGGCGAGCGGGGAATGAAGCTTAGCGGAGGGCAGCGTCAGCGCATCAGTATCGCCAGAGCTATACTGAAGAATCCTCCTATCCTGATATTGGATGAAGCGACCTCCGCGCTTGATAACGAGTCGGAAAAGCTGGTACAGGAAGCTTTGACCAACCTGATGAAAAACAGGACGTCCATTGTAATAGCGCACCGGCTTTCCACGATTCAGCACGCGGATGAAATTATTGTGATAGAACGGGGCAAGATTGTCGAACGGGGTACGCATGAGAGTCTGCTGGAGGGGCAGGGCCTGTACAGGAAGCTCCATGGAATGACTGTGGAGAATCTATAAGCATTCTATAGTCGCTTCAAGGAATTGTCTTCGTCTGGCTTAGGGACTAAATTGCCTGAGCCGGACAAACATTTTTCATTTTTGGAGATTTGTTATAAGATATCATTTTTATAATCAGGAAAAAATACCGCATGAAGATGAAAGGCCTGGTTTATACCTGTACACTGTTTCTGGTCATTCTCCCCTTTGTCCTTATTACGGACATATTTCCGTTTTTACGCTTCGGCATGTTCGCGGAACCTGTAAAGAAAGATCGTCCGGCCGAGCTTTTTTTTGTTATGTACTATAAGGACTATCAATGGAAGAAGTTTGATCCGGAAGAATACGAGCTACAGGACGAAGCTTTTCAGTATCTGGCCCGTAACTACTATTATCGTCGGGAGGGGCAGTCGCTTTTGGCCAAGCTTCATCGCTCGGATATTATAAGAGGCGATTACTGGCGTTTTTATAGAGTTTCTTTTCCACCCGGTTTTCCAGAATTTCGGGACACTGTATTAATAAGCTCGCTGTAATGAGAAGAAAGCGTATCGTCTATGCTCTTGTTATTTGCGCTTTATCGTTCATTTTACCGGTTACACTTTACGTGTTTTTTGGCGAAAAACTTTTGCTTCAGGCTTATCTTGGCGAAGAACCGGATTGGCTTCATAGAATCATAGAAGCGCTTTATCCGCGGTTTTTCGCGGAGAAAAACCGGTTGGAAATTAGTTTTTTCGTTTCCAAGATTGATCAGCTCGTCATACGATACGCTCTGGTGCTGCTTTGCGGTGTTCTGGTGTATTGCTTATATGAGGGGTATCCCGATTTTAGGCGGCGTCTGTCTGATTTCGCGGAAACTTCCACCACGATTCATAATGTGTATATACTCCGGGTTCTTTTTTTTCTGATACTTCTAATCGCTACCAGAGATGTATATCAAGATCTGAAAGCCCTGGGGCATTTGTCCGCGTTCTATAGCCCTGTAGGTATATTGCGACTCGTTCATCTGCCATTTCCCGGCCAGTACGCCTCTTTTCTTCTGTATGGCCTCTTGTTTTTGGCTTCGATACTGGTCATTTTCGGAGTACGACCAGTGTTGTTCTCCATAGTGGCGGCGGTATGCTTCATATTGTATCAGGCGTATCTGTATAGCTTTGAAAAGATTGATCATGGTTACGCTCCGTTTACCTATGCCTGTATGCTGTTTCCTTTCCTGCTGTGGGAGCGGGCCAAAGCGAAAAAGGAAGATCTCGTACGTTTCAGTTCATGGTCTTTGCAATTGATCCTGATTGTCACCTGTCTCGTGTATTTCTTGTCAGGGCTTGAAAAGATATTAATTTCAGGCGTTAGCTGGTTGTCGCCGGTGACTTTCAAAACGTATTTATTGCTTCATGATACGGTAATTGGCAAGAAAGTAGCGTCCATCGATTTTTTAGTCGTATTGTTTCCCGCGCTGGCTTTGCTCCTTCAACTGTGTTTTCCCCTGATGTTGTTTTTTAAGAGTCTGAAATTTCTGATTCTTCCCGCGGGACTTCTTTTTCACATTGGCACAGTCATGCTTTTTGGTATCAGTAGTTTTGAAAATCCCTGGCTTTTTAACTATATATTTTTCTTTGACTGGAGTGGTTTAGGAGCCAGGCTGTCCTTTCTGCCTCCGTATTTCCGAACCTGATAAAAAATAGTCGATTAATGGATTCCGATACCCCGCGAGCAATATTAGAAACGGAATAAAACCGGTTTTGTATCGTATGAGCGAACCAAAGTTTGGCGAGGCGTAGGCCATCAATACGGCGGATATGAGGACGTATGTCAATACGGCTACGCTTTCTGTTGAAAAGGCCCATTGTCTTGTATAAGACCTGTAGGAAATAATAACGAACAGGAGGAGGCCCAGAAAAAGGTTTTCCAGCGCGGCGGGAATCTGTATGGTCGCGCGGGCGGTTTGCAGGTCCGGGCCGAATAAACCCTGATATAGCGCCCGGGGCGCGTTTTGGATGATGGATGTCCAGGTAGGGGCGAATTCGCTGAAAGTATAATCAGGATGAGTGTTTTGCGCCAGTGTCGCCTGGTAATTGGTATATAGAGCCTGTGGAAACGCGCTTAGACGAGTATTGGGATGGAGAAAAGTCGCGAGTAGAAAACCTATGGTCAGAAAAAGACCGAAAAGAATACATGAAGGGGCGGGGATACGGAAGGAGTTTTGGCGGAGCGTGATTTTGGTGAGACTATACGCGATGAGCATGGCGCCTATGATACCCGCGTAGTAGTACTTTAGTTGCAGGAGAATGATGAAGGCTATCAAAGTGATTATGCCATGTCGCGATTTGTGTTTCGCGCCGGGTTGGAGTAAGTGAAGCGAGGATACGATCAGGAAGCCCATGCAGCCTGTCATGACGCTTTCCTTTAATACGCCGGAGGACCAGAATACAAAGGATGGAAAAAACAAAAAAGCCAGGGCGGCGAGGTACGCGGGTATTTCACGTTCTCTGACCAGCCAGGAAGCCAGATACCATAATCCTGAAAAACTAAATAAGCTCAGATATAAGGAGGATAGCCAGTAATTGCTTTGCGTGACGATGTTGACGATGGCGAGTATTTTGACAAAAAACAGCGCCCGGGGCTGATTCCAGATGAAGAAAAAGGTTTTACTCTCGGAGTCGAACTTGTTAAACAGGACTATATTGAAAAAGTCGGTCGCGCGGCGGGGCAGGAGTTCGGCCAGGTACGAAGCCAGATTGAAGAGGAAGAAGGTGTCTCCTTCTTCTTTATAGTAGAGTTGATACAACAGGCCGACCAGGATTCCGGCTACAAGTTTGAAAGCCAGGCCGGGTACCAGAAATGGTTTTAACGACGCGGGCGCGGGCTGGCGGAGCAATATGAAACACCAGGCGCTAATAAGAAGACTATTGACTATCCAGATCATCATGGTTTGTTGATAATGCTATGGCCGATACGGCAGTTCAGGCAAAGCCGGCTTTTGCAATAACTGTTAAACAGCTCGATACCCGCCTGCGTGTCTCCGGCGTGGTTGAGTTTGAGCCCATATTTATCCCACATGCGGATAATCCGATTGTTTTCAGGAGGTATTTTTTCCAGAAACGCGATCGCCCGGTCCATCAACGCTTCGTCATCCCGATAGACCGCTACCGCGGCTATGACGGGAATAACCGTGTTTATCAGAATATTGTTGACGCTTTCTTTGCCGATTCCCGCGCCTGTTCCCGAACGTAATTTATCAAATGTATAATGATTTTGCCAGTATTCAGATGGGGAAGCGTTGAGAATGGCGATAAGATGCTCTGAACTTTCCGTTTCGGAAAACAGCGAAAAGATATAAGGAACAGATGAGATAAAGCGGGCGAGTTGGGCGATACGCACCGTAGGAAAATTGGCGGGACGAGCGCGAAGAAATTTCCATACGACAGGATTGAGCTTTTTGGCGCTTAATTGATATTTGGCGGATAAATATTGATATTCCTTTTGTAATTCGCATACATACTGATCTCTGTATGTAACTTCCAGCATACCCGCCTGCCCAAAAAGCAAGGCTTCTATCTGAAATACGTTGCCGGCATGTTTTTTAAGAATCTTAAAAGGAATACTTTTTCCAAGTTCCATAAACGCGTAGGCGTTTAGCTTAAACCCAAAGTTTTGACAAAGTACGCGAAAGGTAGTTTCTTCCCAGTCGCCGGCGCATTGGTCCAGAATTTTTAAGACTTCCCGCGCTTTTTTTTGCAATCGGGTAATGAGCGCGGTTTCAAGCATAGAGAAACGGACGATTTCCGGGATAAGGCGTATGGAGTCGTGACACGCGGGCGATAGCTCGGGATCGCCGTAGCTGATCAGTTCGGTGTATTTCGACAGGAGCTTCATGTCTGTCCTGTGCTTTAACTCCAATGTAGGAATGGTCGAACGATCGGTTCTGGTTATTGTCCGGTCATTTTCCCATACCACATGCAAGACTACATTGTCGTAGGCTTTGTCGAGGTGATGCCGGTGCGTGAGCCAATCGGATGATTTGAGGTGGATTTCGATATGGCCGTACCAGATGATGTCGCCGACACGGATTCTGGCGTTGAGAAAATCGGGACCACTGTCCGTATTTCCGGAACCGGTGGACAGGACCAGGAGATTGTCGCCCTGACAGGTTTTGAGTTCAGATTTGTCAAAGTACTGATGTCTCCATACAAATAGGATAAAAGATTCGTTCATAGCGGTTGAAAGATAAGATCATAAGTATTATAGATATTTGTCCAGAAGTATTTCCATTTCCTGTTGAAGTTGACGGGCCGCTTTGCCGGCTTCCTTGGCGAAAGACTGATCGTCGCTGGCGTAGATAACGCCTCTTGAGGAGTTGACCAGCAGGCCGCATTGGCTGTTGATTCCATAGCGGGTTACTGATTCCAGATCGCCTCCCTGCGCTCCGACACCGGGCACCAGCAGGAAATGGTCCGGAGCGATTCGCCGGATCTCTTTAAACAATTCTCCCTGTGTAGCGCCCACGACAAACATAAGGTTTTGGTCTGAAGCCCAGCTCATGTTTTTTTTCATTACTTCTTCAAATAGCGGGTGAGACTGGTGAACAACAAGCTTTTGAAAATCGCCGCTGCCGGGATTGGAAGTCAACGCGAGTACGATGACCCATTTGTCTTTGAATTCAAGAAAGGGTTTGACGGAGTCTTCTCCCATATAGGGCGCCACAGTGATCGCGTCAAACTCCATACCGGAGGAAGATTTGTCAAAAAAAGCGCGCGCGTACAGTCCTGAGGTGTTGCCTATGTCGCCTCTTTTGGCGTCGGCGATGGTCAAGACGGATTTGGGAATCAGTTCCATGGTTTTGACGAGACTTTCCCAGCCGCGGGGACCCATCGCTTCGTAAAAAGCGATATTGGGTTTATAGGCTACGGAATAATCGATTGTAGCTTCAATAATCTGACGATTAAACTCGAATACGGGATCTTTTTCTTTTAAAAGATGGGCGGGTATTTTTCGGATATCCGTATCCAGACCTACGCAGAGATAAGATGATTTGCGCTTTATTTGCTCAAAAAGATCATTTTTGTTCATGTCTCAAAATAAGAAAATAAAGCGGAGTGTTGAAAGATAAGCCGGGTATTATTAAGAATACGCGGAAAATGTGAAAAAAAAGAGACTGCCTGAAAAGACAGTCTCCCTGGTAAGTCATGTTGTTCGCCTGACTTAAAATTTAAATCCGAGAAGAAGTCTTGGATTGACATAAGATACTTTGAAGTTGGCCAGATCATCGTCATCTTCAAGATCGGAGTTGACGTAAGTCTGGTTGCCCAATTGCAACTCAAAACCAACCGCCAGTTTTTTATAGCGGAATTTTACTCCGGGAGCGAAAGCTATGCCATACATGATATAGGCGTTGGAGACGCTTTCATACTCATAAGAAGAAGCTCCGAGATACATGGTAGGACTCAGGTTGAAATACGCGTCAATGGCGATATTGTCAACGGGAGAGAAACTCGCCATCGGACCAAACTTTAACAGGCCAAGGTGGAAGGAGGATATTCTGTATCCAGGATTAGCTTTGGAACTACCTCCAATTGTAAACCAGCTTACGTTCATACCAACGCCAAAATTGTCGTTTTTGTAGAACATCCACTGAGATCCGAGTTCAAATGTAGGCTGGATACCTAATGATGTAGGACCGGTTATGCTGGGAAAGCCAAGACCTAAATGAAGATATAGGCCGTTGGAAATCATTCCCTTTTTCTTGTTGATTCCAATGATTGACTCATTTTGATTGTCGCCCGCGTGAGCGGAAACCAATCCAATACATACTAACGCGAGGGTAATTAATTTTCTCATTAAATTTTATCGTTTTGATTAATTAGATGCGATGGCAAATATAAATTATTTTTTGCTCAAAAAAACAGTAAGCGTGCTTTTTAGAAAATCCGTCATCGCGGAGTTTAATGAAAAATAACTCCATAGCTTGACTGGATGGTCTCGATCAAGGGAAATTGGCAGGTAAATTTATTTCGGCGTAAAAAAAATTAATTAAAATAAAAAAAGCCTGAACGAACTCGTCCAGGCCTTAAATTAAACCGAAAATGAATGCTTACTAATATCTCAGGTCGTTTACTTCCACCCCCGGATGCTTCGCCTTGTCAAAGCTGAAATAACTGTCGTCCATCTTTACATTGGGCGTAAAACTTTTTATATAATAGGTATATACATTGCCTGTATTTTCAAAAATCTTCCAGCTTTTTAGCTGCTTGTCGCTTTTATTGATGATCAGGCGAATTTTGTTGATTTTAGCTTTTCGGTCTGTAGGCTCTAGATCTATGATATTGACGAGCTGTCCATCGACGGACTGCTCGCCCATCATAATGTATTTAAACCCTTTTTTGTACATTGTATAGATTTTGTCCGGAGTGATATCGTCCGGATCGGGATTAAAGTCGCTAATGTTCACTTCATTGGCGTCCTTGAAATATGTCCATACGGTAGAGCCATTGTTGATTATTTCCTGGTCTCCTACCTTCAGGTTGAATTTGGAGCCTTTTACCGCGATTTCCCCTTCCGCTTTTTCTTTCATGTTGTATTCCTTGTTTTCCAGTTCATAGGAAAACTTCGCTTTGAATCCGGACATTTCCTTATAGCGTTTGCTCATCTCATCCAGTATTCTTTCGGCCTGAGGATCCTGAACCTGCGCGATTACGCTACTAAATCCAACGAGGGCCGTCAATATCAGCGCTATTATCTTTTTCATGGTACAATCAATAAAACTCAACTGCTTAACTGTTTTTTTTATTATTTAATTCATTCAATAACTGTTCCAAACTGTATTCATCCCTGACCAGGACTTCTCTGGCTTTGCTTCCTTCAAATGGTCCTACGATTCCCGAAGCTTCCAGTTGATCGATCAGTCGTCCGGCCCGGTTATAGCCTAGTTTGAGCCGACGCTGTATCAGCGAGGTGCTGCCTTGCTGGTGCGCTACAATAAGTCGCGCGGCCTCTTCAAACATATCGTCCCGGCTGTTGAAGTCAAAGTTGCCTGATTCGCCGTCTCCCTCTTCATCTCTGTATTCCGGCAGATAGTACGCGGAGGGGTAGCCTCGTTGCGTACCGATAAAGTCGCAGACATCCTCTACTTCCGGGGTATCTACAAAGGCGCACTGGATACGCGTCAGTTCGGAGCCATGTGAAAACAGCATGTCCCCTTGTCCTATGAGCTGATCGGCCCCGCCAGCGTCGAGAATGGTCCGTGAGTCCACTTTCGATGTTACTTTAAAGGATATCCTGGCCGGGAAGTTGGCCTTGATAATCCCCGTGATCACATTGACGGAAGGTCGCTGCGTGGCTACTACAAGATGTATGCCAATAGCTCTCGCGAGCTGGGCGAGCCGGGCGATGGGTGTTTCTACTTCCTTGCCCGCCGTCATCATGAGATCGGCCAACTCGTCGATCACTAGTACAATGTATGGCATAAAGCGATGTCCTTTTTCAGGATTGAGACGCCGCTCCACAAATTTTTTGTTGTATTCCTTCAGGTTTCTGCAGTTCGCGTCCTTGAGCAGGTCGTAGCGCTGATCCATTTCCATACATAGGGAATTGAGTGTATGGATTACCTTTTTTGTATCGGTGATGATCGCTTCGTCGGTATCTGGTAATTTGGCCAGAAAATGGCGTTCAATTTTATTAAAGAGTGAGAGCTCTACCTTTTTTGGGTCTACCAGTACCAGCTTAAGTTGACTGGGATGTTTTTTATAGATTAAGGAAGTAAGTAATACGTTTAGTCCTACGGATTTACCCTGACCGGTAGCTCCCGCTATGAGTAAGTGCGGCATTTTGGCCAGATCCATGACAAAAATTTCATTGGAAATGGTTTTTCCGAATACGATAGGCAGATCCATGGCGCTTTTCATGAATTTTTCGGTAGAAAGTACCGACCGGATGGATACCATTTCCTTGTTTTTGTTGGGAACTTCGATTCCGATCGTACCTTTTCCAGGCATGGGAGCGATAATACGTATGCCAAGAGCCGCGAGGCTCAACGCGATATCATCTTCCAGGTTTTTGATTTTGGAGATCCGTACTCCGGCTTCCGGAACAATCTCATAAAGCGTCACGGTTGGTCCGATGGTCGCTTTTATGCTTGAAATGCCAATACTGTAATGGGAAAGGGTTTCCACAATTTTGTCCTTGTTGGCTTCAAGCTCTTCTTTGGTGACCTGTACTTTGGAGCCATCGTATTCCCTGAGCAGGTCTACCGGGGGATATTGATAACTACTGAGATCCAGTGTGGGGTCAAAATTGAAATTTTTGTCTATGATCTGAACTTCTTCGCTTTCTTCGATTTCAAGACCGATTTCATCTTCCTGCTCATCGATCGCGGGATCGTTTTCGACTGGCGTATCGTCTACTTCCAGTGTCAGAGACGGATTGGGTTCGCGATCCGGTAGCGCGGGAGTGGATTTGACCACCCATTGTTCAAGCTCTTTTTCGTCATCCAGTTCTTCTTCGTCGACCAGCAAGGTTTCGTCCGCTTTATTTTCCGCGGCTTCCTTATTGTTTTGCCGGCTGAGTTGGTTGGCCGGTGTTTCCGCGGCGATGAATGGCGTGTCCGGAATGCCGGATTTTTCCACATCGTCGGGATGTATGGACTTGTCGGTCGCCGGGGAGGCGGAGCCGGTGCCGGCTATGGCGGTAATGTTGAAATAGAAAATAAAAAATACCAGAAGCGCGAAAATCAGCAGGAGCGAGGTACCCCAGCCAAGCAGGCTATCGCTGAGTATAGCCATTTCGTAACCTACTCCTCCACATAAAAAGGCGAGATAGGTTTCCTTTTGTATGAGAAAAACGGAGTATCCCAGACACAGGTCGATCCAAAACAGAAAAAAAAGGGATAGGGAAACTACTCTGCCGAAAGGCAGCAAATGCCTTTTGAGAACGACGCGGGCGCCTATGAGAAACAGGATAGGGATGAATAGAAAGGACGCGATTCCAAACCATTTGAAAATAAAGTAATGGGCTACATAGGCTCCTGTGACTCCGAGCCAGTTTCTGACTTCTTTGCCTGATTCGGTTACGGAACTGTCGCCGAGACTCTCGATAACGCTCTGGTCGTTGACTCCTGTAAACAGATAGGAGGTAAAAGCGATCAGCATGGATATGGAGCAAATGATGATGAAAATGCCGACTGCCAGATGAAAGCGTTTGTCTTTTAAGAATCCAAGCCGGATCGCTGGTACGCGAGGAGCGCTTTTTTCCCGAAGCGGGGCCGAGGTTTTTTTGGAAGGTTTTTTATAGGTGTTTTCTGCCATAGATTGGAGTAAACCTTAATATAATAACTAGTTAAATCTTTTAAGAATCCTTCTATTTATTCTTTTTATAAGAGAAGGTCCTTCATATATGTAACCGGAATATACCTGTATCAGTGAAGCTCCGGCTTCCAGTTTTTCTATCGCGTCTTCCGGACTGCCAATACCGCCAACCGCGATAATGGGAAATGCCCCGGCGGATTTTTGGGATAAATAGCGGATTACTTCCGTAGCGCGCCTGGTGAGGGGTTGACCGCTGAGTCCCCCATTGCCAATATTTTCGATCTTGCTTTTACCGGATAGTAAACCTTCCCTGCTTATGGTGGTATTGGTCGCGATCACTCCCGCGATACCAGATTCTCTGACGATTTCCACGATATCGTCAAGTTGGTTGTCGCTAAGGTCAGGCGCTATTTTTAAGAGTATGGGCTTGGCGGTCTCTTTTTGGAGATTGAGCTCTTGCAGGCCGGAGAGGATCTTTTTTAAAGGTTCTTTTTCCTGTAGGGAACGCAGGCCGGGGGTATTGGGAGAGCTTACGTTGACGGCGAAGTAATGTACGTAAGGGTGAAGCGCCTCGAAGCAGGTTTGATAGTCGAGAAAGGCTTCTTCATTGGAAGTAGCTTTGTTTTTTCCGATATTGCCTCCGATGATGATGTCTGACTTTACTTTTTTCAGACGATCGACCGCGGCCTCTACGCCTTCATTGTTGAAACCCATGCGATTTATAATCGCTTTGTCTTTGATCAGACGAAAAAGTCGTGGCTTGTCGTTGCCTGGTTGAGCCTTAGGCGTGACGGTGCCAATTTCTACAAAACCAAATCCCATCGCGGCGAATTCATCGATCACGCGCGCGTCTTTGTCAAAGCCAGCCGCTAGTCCTACGGGATTGGGGAAGGTCAGTCCCCATACCTGACGTCGCAGACGGGGATCGGAGGTATTGAAAAGAGCCCGCGCGACAAACCGGCTTCCGGGAATGGACAGTGTTTTTTTTAAGAGGGAAAAGGTGAAGTAATGCGCCTTTTCAGCATCCATTCTGAAAAGCAGTGGTCGGATCAGTGACTTGTACAAGTTCGTAAAGGCTTTTTCCACAAAGATAGGGTTAATTTTTGGAGAGTTCAAAAAAAGAAAAAGTGAGTCTGTGTCGGGAGTGAATATTATATGTTGTTTTTAAGGTGTTAGTATACAGTGTTTTATTTTATATATTTCTTTCTCTTTTGCTTCTGGGATGATGCCTGATAATGACTTGTTTCAGGTATTCATGGTCCAGATGGGTATAAATTTCGGTCGTGGTAATGGATTCATGTCCGAGCATGGCTTGTACGGCCCTGAGATCGGCGCCCCCTTCGATCAGGTGCGTAGCGAAGGAATGTCGAAAGGTATGAGGACTTATTTTTTGGATCAGTCCCGCTTCCTGGCTTATATTTTTGACGATGGTAAAAATCATGACTCTTGTGAGGGCTTGTCCTCGCCGGTTAAGAAAGGCGTAATTTTCAAAGCCTTTTTTTACAGGTACGAGCGGCCGGACTTCATCCAGATAGATTTGAATATGTCGAAGCGCTGATCGGCCTATTGGTACGAGCCGTTCCTTGTCTCCTTTGCCGGTTACTTTAAGAAAACGTTCTCCAAAAAAAATATTGGAAATTCGCAGGTTGATCAATTCGGATACCCGCAGACCGGAGCTGTACAGGGTTTCGAGCATAGCCCGGTTTCTCGCGCCTTCCGGAGTCGAGAGATCAATGGTGTCCAGCAGCAGGTCGATATCCTGCACGCTTAGGGTATCCGGGAGCTGGCGGCCTAGCTTTGGCGACTCGATGATGGCGGCTGGATCATCGCTGATCGCTTCTTCGTACATGAGAAATCTGAAAAAAGCCTTGACGCCGGAAAGTATCCTGGCCTGAGAGTGCGCGCTCAGTCCATGGCCGTTTAAATAGGAAAAAAAATTGTCCAGATCCGGAGTATTGATCTCGGCGGGAGAATCAGGTAAATTGGAGATTTCTGAAAACTGTTTTAGCTTTACGACATCCTGAAGATAGGCGCTTATCGAGTTTTCGGAGAGTGAGCGTTCTAGTTTGAGAAAGTTTTTAAACTGCTTGATCGCTATTTCCCAATTCATGGCTTCGGTTATCATGTAATAAATAAAGATATCAAAAAAACGTAGAATAATTCGCTTGTATTATGAAGATATTGATACTTAATGGTCCTAACCTTAATCTCTTGGGCTTGAGGGAGCCTGGCGTATATGGAAGTCAGGGTTTCGATACGTATTTTGAAGATTTGAAAGCGATGTTTCCGGACGCGGAACTAGAATATTATCAATCGAATGTGGAGGGGGAATTAGTCAATAAAATTCATGAAGTGGGCTTTTCCTATGATGGTGTGGTGTTCAACGCGGGAGCCTATACGCATACTTCCATCGCTTTGTCGGACGCTATCGCGGCTGTAAAGACGCCTGTGATGGAGGTGCATATCTCCAACGTGTACGCCCGGGAGGAGTTTCGGCATAAGAGTATGATCAGTAAAAACTGCGCCGGGGTCATAACCGGCCTTGGGCTTGACAGTTATATGCTGGCGGTTTACTATTTTATTTCCAGAGAAAGCGCGTGATTTCCTTTTATCCCGGACCATCTCAATTATATCCTCAGATCCGCGACTTTATGCTTGAAGCGGTAGATTCGGGTATTTTGTCGGTCAATCACCGGAGTGACGCTTATATCTCGATGGCGGGGGCCACCATCGCCTCCATGAAAAGAGTATTGCGGATTCCGGATGAGTATCAGGTATATTTTGTGTCTTCGGCTACCGAATGCTGGGAGATTATCGCCCAGTCGCTGATTCTGGACAAAGGGAGTGTGCATTTGTACAATGGCGCGTTTGGCCGCAAGTGGTATGAATATACAGCCCGCCTGTCTAAAAATTGCAGGTTCATCGCTTTTGATCCGGAGGAGGAGGCGCCTTTCCCAGAAGGCGACTTGGGTGAAATGGTGTGCGTAACGCATAATGAAACCTCCAACGCTACACAACTTAGTATGGAATACGCGCGCGCGTTGAGGAAAAGATATCCAGACACGTTGATCGCGGTTGACGCCACTTCTTCCATGGCGGGTTGTGACCTGGATTTTGAACAGGCGGATATCTGGTTCGCTTCCGCGCAGAAGTGCTTTGGCTTGCCCGCGGGATTGGCGGTTATGGTATGTTCGCCCCGGGCAATCGAGCGGGCTAAAGCGATTGGGGAGGAAAAGCATTACAATAGCTTGTTGTTTATCGACTCTATGGCGCGTAAGACACAAACTACGCATACACCCAATGTGTTAAATATTTTTTTACTTGGAAAGATTATGGAGATAGTTCCGGAAATTCATGTAACCGCTGAGCGGTTGCGCTCGCGAAAACGTCGGATAAATGATTTTTTTGAGAATCAGACACCTTTTTCGCGCCTTATAAAAAACCGGGCTGTCCAGTCCGATACGGTATTGTGTTTTAACGCGGATAAAGTTCAATTGAAGGAACTTAAGAAAAAAGCCGCGTCCCAGGGCTTGTTGTTGGGCAATGGTTATGGCCCCTGGGCTGACAATAGCTTTCGAATCGCTAACTTTCCGGCTATTCAGGATCAGGATTATGATAAACTGACGCGATTTATAAAGAATTTTTCATGATTTTACTATATACGGACGGCGCGGCGAAGGGTAATCCGGGACCCGGAGGATATGGAGTGGTACTGATCTATAAGCAGCACCGCAAAGAGTTGTCGGAGGGTTTCCGGCTCACGACCAACAACCGGATGGAGTTGCTGGCTGTGATTAAAGGCCTTGAAGCGCTTAAAGGAGAAGGCTTTGAGGTAACGGTAGTTTCCGATTCGAAGTATGTGGTTGACTCTGTGGAAAAAGGCTGGATTTACAAGTGGGTACGGAAAGACTGGAAAGATGTAAAGAATGTTGATTTATGGCAACGTTTTTTGCCATTATACCATAAGCATAAAGTTCGTTTCAGATGGATCAAAGGCCACGCGGGGCATCTGGAAAATGAACGGTGCGACCGTCTCGCGGTGATGAGCGCGGAGGGCGGGAGTTTACGGGTTGACGAAGGATATGAAGCCTCCAGAACCTGAAAAACACCTCGCTTTTATTTTAGACAATTTTGTATTGGAATAATACAGCTTTGATATTCTGTTTACTTTTCTTCAAGTATCAATATTGTACTTTTTTTATAATAAACTGATTTTAAAAAACAAGTTTGTTCAATTTAATATTGATATTTGTTATCCTATAACTATTTAGCTTATTTTGGGTCTTGTTTGTAAATTGATTTATTCCTTGAGAATGAAAATGAGGCTTTTTTATCTGGTTATTGGATTAATTTTTGTCGCGGCGGGCTTGCGCGCTCAGCCCGAGACTCCGGCTGGTCTCGTATTGGGACAGGATTTGCCCAACAGGGACCGTACCTGGTATTTCTGTCCGGAAGGCGATGTACAGATGATAGAGGATGTCTGGCCCGAAAAATCTACTTATCAGGGAAAGTGGTCATTGCGGAATGGGGTTTTGTCTATAAGCCTGACGTCGCATTATGGTAAAAGAGGGATCGGCGAAGCGTGGGTGAAGGAAAATACCAGAGGATTCAATGAATACGCCGATTTTGTACATGTGGTAAAGGAAACGCTGTCTTTTGAGTGGGATCAGTTATTTGCCGGAGATACGCCATTTGTCATTGTGAAGCGGGATTTTACTTGCCCCGCGGGTTTTTACGCGCCGCGATTGCCTGGGAAGTACCCGATCGCTTCATATAAGGTATTGTCGGAGAAAGAGCTCAAGGGAATGTCGTTAGAGGAATTGGCCATTATGCGTACGGAGATTATGGCCCGTTACGGGTTGAAGTTTATGACTTCATCCATATATGAATATTATCTTGAAAAGGAATGGTATTTCCCGGATAAGTCCTCTGTCGATATGTATCTTACTATTATTGAAAAACAAAATATCCGAAAGATCGCCGCGATGGAGAGAAGGTTGAAGCGGTAGGAATTGACTTTTATCGGTTTTCTTTCCCATTTTTTCATTGGATTTATTATCTTATCGATCTTTTTAAAAAAATAATTCGATGAGATTGGTCGCTTTAATTGCTTGTTTACTCACTTCCTTTGTTTTATCCGCTCAGACAAAAACAGTCAGAAAACTTAATGACGCCGAGTATCAGAACTTGAAACTGCTGTTCGAGGATTTTGAAAATTTTCTGAAAGTCAACTTAAACGATACGGTCTATGAACATCAGCGTAACTTCAATATGAAATTTACGCCTACCCGCCTTCATAGCGGAGATATTCAGGTATGGGATGACCGTGATCCGGAAAAACAGGACTTCGCGCCCGTGTTTTCCGTAGTGAAGTATGATAAAGCCTCCGGGCGGTTTGGATACAACGCGCGCCTTGTCTTGAACCCGTTAAACAAGCCGGACGTCCTCTATGATGAACTTCGCAAGTATTATTATTTCGAAGTTCCGGTCAGGCAAGTTGAAAGCTGGAAAGAACTTTCCGAGCGTATAGACACTGTCGTGACTTTGGTAAAAGATACCTTGGGAGTAGAAGGCTTGGGCGACAAAGTGGATACATCCTTTGTAAAGGTTGTGGATACGCTTACCCGGACGAAAAACTCCGATAGGATTTTTATAACGCGTACTACGGAAACCAATCGGGTTTTTGGAGCTTTCAAAATATACGCGGTGACGATTAAGGGGAAAAAGCCGGTGTTGGAACCGCTATCCGAGGAAATGCGGTGGTGGTTGAAGCTGGACGATAGCTGGAGGTCTTTTTTCAAAGAAAAGTATAAATTGGCCAATTATCCTGAAAACTATGAAATTCGAAAATGTCAGGGACTTAGGGAGCTTGACGTGTCGAATAAACCTGTTTCGGACGTGTCTTTTCTGGCTAACTTTACTTTTCTGGAAAAGCTCAACCTAAGTAAAACCCAGGTAAAGGATTTGTCTCCGATCAAAGACCTCAAAAGGCTCAAGGAACTGAATCTGGCGGGGAGTAAGGTAGACACGCTTTTATATCTCAAAGACTTGATCAATCTGGAAGTGCTGGATATTTCCGGATTGCAGATATACTCGCTCGAAAACATCGCGGGTCTGGTCAAGATGCGAGAGCTCACCTGTGGCGAGAATAAGCTGACGAATCTTGAGCCATTGCGCGATATGGCTATGCTTGAGGAGCTTGATATATCACTGAACTACGCGATCAAGGATGTTGCGCCGATAACCGGATTGGTTACATTGGAGAAGCTGAGACTCAAAAAAGTGGCGATCGGGTCTCTGGAACCTTTGACGGGATTGGTCAATCTGGTGTATCTCGATTGTTTTAACGCGGGGATCAGCGATCTGAGCCCCTTAAGCAAACTGCCCAAGCTGATGCATCTGGATATTTCGCACAATTCAGTCTCGGATCTGAGCCCGATACGTTCGCTCAATTATATTACCTATCTGGCTCTCGCGTCTACTAAAATTTCCGATCTTTCGCCGATATCCAGGTTCAGGCATCTCGAATACCTGAATGTAAGCGGCAATCCTCAGATAAAGTCGATCAGCGCCGTGCCGGATGAAACATTGCAAACGCTTATCGCGCATTATTCCGGCTTACCTACCGGAGAAATTCAGCGATTCAAGAAAAAGAATCCGAAGTGTAAGATTACCTATTATTGATCCTGTTCGGGTAAGGGAAAGTCGCATTCCGCTACTTTTCCCTTACTTTTCCTGATTTTTTGAGTTTAACCCTTTACATTTGTTTTTCTTTTTTAGATTCTAAGTTAGCATGAGCGATTTTAATAAAACGTATACGCCTCAGGAGGTTGAGGATAAGTGGTATAGTTATTGGATGGAGCGGGGTTTTTTTCATTCGGAGCCTAATCCGGACAAGGAACCTTTTTCGATTGTCATTCCGCCACCCAACGTAACGGGCGTATTGCATATGGGGCATATGCTCAACAATACCATTCAGGATATTCTGGTACGTAAAGCCCGTATGGAAGGCAAGGAAGCCTGCTGGGTGCCGGGTACGGATCACGCGTCGATCGCGACGGAGGCTAAGGTGGTGGCCATGCTTAAAGAAAAAGGGATTGATAAAAAGTCGCTTACAAGAGAGGAGTTTTTGAAGTACGCCTGGGAGTGGAAGGAAAAATACGGTGGGATTATACTGGAGCAACTCAAAAAGCTGGGCGCTTCTTGTGATTGGGAACGGACAAAGTTTACCATGGACGATGATCTTTCGGACGCCGTGATCGATGTCTTTATTGATTTGTACCGTAAAGGTAAAATCTACCGGGGAGTCCGCATGGTCAACTGGGACCCTCAGGGGAAGACCGCTTTATCGGATGAGGAAGTAAATTATAAGGAAGTAAATTCCCGCTTGTATCACGTAGTTTACAGGCTAGCGGACAGTGACGAAACGTTAACTATCGCGACAACACGCCCTGAAACCATTTTGGGTGACACTGCCATATGTGTCAATCCTGAGGATGAGCGCTATAAACGCCTTGTTGGCCAAAAAGCGATTGTGCCTTTTGTAAACAGGCATATACCGGTTATCGCCGATGAATACGTCGATATGACTTTCGGAACCGGATGTCTGAAAGTGACTCCTGCTCATGATATCAATGACTACAACCTTGGTATGAAACACCACCTGGAGGTGATCGATATTCTGAATGATGACGGGACGCTCAATGAAAAAGCCGGACGCTATATCGGAGAGGATCGCTTTGTGGTCAGGAAGAAGATTGCTAAAGATCTTGAAACAGAGGGTTGGCTGGTAAAGGTTGAAGATATTAAAAATAATGTGGGCTTTTCGGAGCGAACCGACGCGGTGATAGAGCCTAAACTATCTACGCAATGGTTCTGCAAGATGGATGAAATGGCGAAACCAGCCTTGGAAAACGTGCTCAACGATACGATACGTCTGCATCCTGCCAAGTTCAAAAATATGTACCGGGTATGGATGGAAAACATCCGTGACTGGTGTATTTCACGCCAGTTGTGGTGGGGGCATCGTATTCCGGCCTGGTATAGTCCGGAGGGCGCCTATGTGGTCGCCAAAACGGCGGAGGACGCGGTATCGGAGTTTGCCACTTTGGGCAAATCGTATCAAGTAACCGAGCTTCGTCAGGATGAGGATGTGCTGGATACCTGGTTCTCGTCCTGGTTGTGGCCTATTTCCGTGTTCAATGGATTTAAGGAGCCTCAGGGTAAGGAAATTAATTATTATTATCCGACCAATGATCTGGTTACAGCACCCGAAATTCTGTTTTTCTGGGTTGCCAGAATGATTATGGCGGGATATGAGTATCGCGGCGAACTGCCATTTAAAAATGTGTATCTGACGGGTATCGTGCGGGACAAGCAGGGACGTAAGATGTCCAAGTCTCTTGGCAATTCGCCGGATCCTATCGATCTGATCGGACAGTATGGAGCTGATGGTGTACGAGTGGGCATGCTGTTTAGCAGCCCGGCGGGAAACGACCTGCTTTTTGATGAAAAACTATGTGAGCAAGGGAGGAACTTCTCCAACAAAATATGGAACGCGTTTCGCCTGATCAAAGGCTGGGTAGTGGATGAGAGCTTGTCAGGACAGGCTAACGAAGTAGCCATCGCCTGGATCAACGCCCGGTTCAACGAATCGCTGTTTGAACTGGAAGAGGCTTTTAGTAAATTCCGATTGTCCGACGCGTTGCATGTGGTTTATAAGCTGGTTTGGGATGATTTCTGCTCCTGGTATCTGGAAATGATCAAGCCGGATTATGAAAAGCCGATTGATCCGCGAACGCTGGAAGCGACAGTCGCGGTTTTTGAGAAATTGTTGAAAATCGTTCATCCTTTTATGCCTTTTATTACTGAGGAATTGTGGCATCAGATCGGCGAGCGGGATTCCAACGATTGTATTATTGTAGCTGAATGGCCCAAATTCAGTTATTTTGATAAGGAGTTTTTGCAGGAGGCGGAAGTCGCGCGCGAGGTAATTGTGAATACGCGCAATGTTCGTAACAGTAAGCAAATCGCGAAGACGAAGCAACTGGAATTGTTGGTAAAGACGGATAATCAGGTTTTATATAAGAAGTTTGGACGGATTATCGAGAAGCTGGCGGGACTTGATCAACTTGCTTTTGTCTCCGAAAAACCCGATGGCGCCGCTTCTTTTGTTGTAAAAGCGGACGAATTGTTTATCCCGCTGGAAGGCGAGATAGATCCGGAAGCGGAGCGAGAGCGATTGACCAGGGAATTGGAGTATACCAAAGGCTTTTTGGTATCTGTACAAAAGAAGCTTTCTAATGAAAAGTTTGTAAGTGGAGCTCCCGCTCAGGTTGTGGAAAACGAGAAAAAGAAACAGGCGGACGCGGAAGCGAAGATAAGAGCGTTGGAAGAAAGTCTTGCTCAGTTGTCTTAAAGCGATCGGAAATTAAGTTCGCGGTCAAGCCCGTGGTTTTACGCCACGGGCTTTTTTTGGTGTATGGAAAAGATACTGGACTTGGTCCCGGGTTTTTCCAAGCTAGAGTCTTGCAGGTTTTCCCATTGCTGTTTTTTCGTTATTACTTATGTGTGGAATTTTCCATCCTCCTTTGATTTTTTCTATGAATTTGGCAGCCATCAGAATCAAATAGTCCTGATTTCTGTTGCCGACGATTTGTATCGACAAGGGGATGTTGTCTTTGTTGAATCCAAAAGGCGCGGAGCACGCGGGGAAGTCGATGGCGCTGAATATTGTGGTATAGTTCCAGTCTAAGGGGCGTAACAATGAGTGGTAGTTTTGGGGAGCGACTCTTGGGAAAACAGGCATAATGATCAGCGCCTTGTCGTTTAAGATCAAATCCAGACGCTCCGCGACTTTTTCACCTTCATGTATACATTTTAAAACGTCGCTTCGAGATCTGCCCATAAGTCGCTCGCCTAGCAACATCATTAAACCGGGCATGGTCAATCGACTTTTTCCCGCTAGCCTTAATAAAATCTCCTTTGTAATGGAGAGTTTGTCTCCATTGCCAAACTCTTCGTTGAGCGAGTAGTCGGTAGCGTCGGTCAGGCTGGACTGCCAGATGGCAAACGCGTGATAAAATAGTTTACTGTCCAGCGTTTTAATCCGGGCTCCATAGGAGTTGAAAATTTTACCCGCTTCCGTCACGGCGTTTATGATTTCTTTGTCAGGATGAGAGGTGTATTGAATATCCGGAGCCGGGCAGAGGTAAAAAGTATAATTACTCCAGTCGTCTATTTGGGCGTTCAGGTATTTTTGGCAGTCGTCGTTATCGACCTGGGCTCCCGACATGATTTTGAGCAGAGGGTACAAGTCTTCAGCTTGGCGACACATGGGGCCAATGGCGAGATTTTTTCTGATTTTACTGGAATCAATATTGGTCAGATCCCTTTTTTTACAGAAGGCGTGTCCTTTGATGGATATAAGGCTGGAGGTTGGACGGTGCCCGAATATGCCGCAAAAGGCCGCGGGCATTCTGATAGAGCCCGCGATGTCGCTTCCTACTCCAAAGGGAACTCCTCCTGCTCCGATGATAGCGCCTTCACCTCCGCTACTTCCTCCGGGAGTCCTGCCTGGATCATATGGGTTTCTGGTGATACCATAGACTTTGTTGTAGCTTTCCATCCAGAAATTGCACTCAGGTACATTGGTTTTTCCCAGTATTATAGCTCCCTCACGCTTAAGACGCTTAATCGATTCAGCGTCTTCGGTAGCGATGTCGCCTTTTCGAAAGAGTGATCCTGAGGTAAAGGGAAAATCTTTGAGGGCGATACTTTCCTTTACAGTGATAGGAACACCGGCTAGCAGCCCCAAATGGTTTCCTCGCGAGATTGTTTGTTCGACTTCTTTGGCCTCTTGCAGCGCTTGCTCAAATCTGTCGGCTACTACCGCGTTGATGACTCCATTGACCTCCTGAATTCGTTCAATATGCGTTCTCACGACTTCGACGGGCGAAATGTTCTTATCTCTTATAAGTTTCGCCAGTTCAAAAGCTCCCTTTTCCAACAAATCATTCATATGAATCGCGTTTTAACCCGGATAAATAAACCACTGTATTTGAAACAGGTTTGGACAACCAGTGGTTAAAGTTAATTAAAACGCTTTATTTTTCATCAAATAAAGAGTGTTTAAATATGGTGTTTATTTATAATGCACTTTAAATGTCTTTGGTTGTGCGATAAAAAGACGTTTTATCTCAGGAATTTATAATGTGATTATCTGTGGGTATACTGATACTTTCAGCTTTTCCATACTCAATCCAGGTATCTAAGAATTGAACTATGGTATTTCTGGAAAAATGATTTTCAGAATACCGTATAATGTAACACAAGCGGTCACCGCCATACCTGACGACGCAATCCAGCAAATGTTTTCTTATATGGGACGAGTCAAAGATTTCTCTGGTTTGAATCAGTTCTAGTTCACTGTTTTCGTTGAAATGGTTTTCAAACGGCTGGAAATTTAATCGTACTGAAGAAGCAGGCCTTGGTGAACTTTGTCGGACTCTTGATTTGGCACGGGCATAACCTTCCTTAAAACTTCGCGAAGGATGATCGTCCAGGTGTATATGAACCGGAATGTCATAGGCGAAAAATCCGATAGCGTCCATAAATGAATCAGGCGACCCGGGTATTGTCCTGCCATGATAGCGAACATCCAATACGACATCTTTGCTGGCGGTCCATTTGCCTATAGCCGTAGCGAGGGCGGCGCCCTGTTTTAAAAATATATTTTGCATATTGCAAGGCGCGTCCAATATCGAGATGGTCTTAGTCTCCTCGGCCATTACCTGGTAGCTGTTGGGGCCTTTCTCAAATTCATGAGGAATAATAAAGGTGGCAGGCAAGTGAAAATGAACAGAATCGGAGCACTCGTTTTGGTTCAGTTGATTTAGGTAAAAAATGTAGGAGTCTTTTACCGATGGTGGCTTGATCTCTATGCCATTGAGAAGAGCTATGAGGCGTTTGATGATACCCGCGCTCGTCATGCCGTCTCCCAGCAGATGATGGTAAATCAATAGCCCGGTATGCGCGTGATGATTTTTCAAGACACCAAAGAAAAGAACCGGTCCGGTTTCAATATCAAGCCTGGCTGCCGCTGTGTCCGCTATGCGATTTACTATCAGGTCTTTTTCATGTCCGGCAATGTGGCTGAGGTCTTCATAGTATATACTTGTCAGCCGCTCATAGTCCGGAGCGGGTTTTAGCATATTGTTTTTTGAATCCAGTAATCGACCTAATACGGGAAACGTTCTGAGGAGTTCAGTGACAGCCAGTTTGACTACATCTTCCGACAGAATCCTTGACTGGTTGGGGACAAAGGTGAAATGGTGCTCAAGCAGCCACTTTTTGTTTTCCGACCGTGTGATGAATTCTTCCTGCTGCCTGCTCAACCTGAGCGCTTGGCCTACATCATAACCATATTTGTTCGCCATAGAGATGGTTGCCGGATCTAAGGAGGGCATATCTGATCGTTTGGACTGCCAGGAAGACGCCAGTTCTTTCTCAATCTTTGAATGCTTCAGAAAATTGGGATCTCCAACGCTCAGCGAGTTTTCATGTAATCCTTTTATCAGCCGGTCATCCTGATATGGGTTCAGCATAGAAGCTTCAAAAGGAAGATGAAGGAAGTCTGTGATTCTGGTGAGAACACCTTTGGGATCGGCTACGAGATCTTCATAATAAACAGTGATGGAGTGTTCGGCGGGAATCTCCGAAAGAAAATCGGAAATAGTATTATTAAAGGAATGCCATACGTTTTCTGCCAGTTTGTATGGGTTGGCGTCCTGACTCTGAGGGATAAACTTATGGAACCGGTTTCGTACTATGGATTCCATGACCGCGAAAGGATGCCTTATCAGATGTATATACCTGGCTTTTGCAAATTGTTTTTCCGCTTTTCTTAATGTTTCCATATTGGCCGCGTAACCAGGTGATTTGTCTACGAGAATCTGGTTGCCTGCCAGATTCTGAATGATTTTATAAATTTCTTTTTGGCTGGTTTCCCGATCTTCCAGTTGCTCCAGGTAGACTTTTGTCTCCTGGGTATCTTTTCCGGTAAGGGTTTTCAGCGTTTCATTCAGACCTTCGCTCAGACCGCTGCCGCCAAGCATAGCGCTTCTGTCTCTTAGATTGTTAAAGTTGAGCAGATGCAGCTCGGGCGGAGCGAAGAGTCCTGAATGGCCCATGAGCATGGCACGTAGCAAGGTAGAGCCGGCTCGTGGAGTGGAGAGCAGGAATACAATCGGTTTTTCCAGTTTCGGGTCATCGTGTTTATTGAGCGACTGAACGGGTTCGGTTGTTTCTATGGTATTGGATTTTAGTTTGTTTAGGCCTTCTTTTTCAAGGTAGACACTTAGTTTGTCGATGGTGTCGTGTTGCAGAATCTCATTGACGTATATAGGCATGTTGAGTCTTTGCTCGATTTTCTTTACCAGTGACATGCCCAGAATAGAATCAAGACCATAGTCAAGAAAAGACATGGTACAATCAATGTCTTCAATGTTTTTCTTTAACAACAGGGAAATTTCATCACTAAGAAATGCTTTCATTTCCCGTGAGTCGGGTTTTGTTGAAATTGTTGACGCTTTATTGTCCGTTTTGTAGTCTATCGAAGCGGTCGATGTTTGGGCGGCGAGTATTGGCTTATTGCTATTAAACCAGAACCGGGTTCTTTTTAGCGGAAAGGTAGGTAAGGGTATTTTATGTATTTTATTATGATATAGTGTATTCCAGTCGAACTCGGCTCCTTTTAGCCAGGTTTCGGCGATATTGTCCAGGTCTTTTTTATGCGGTGAATGATCAGTCGATTTCTCTTGTCGAGCGTGTTCATTAAGTGGATATATATTGTTTTTTACCTGGCTGAATTGATCGCTTTCAAGGCTTTTTCGCATCTGGGGGATCAGTTCGGAAACTGAAGACGCTCTGAACACACATCGCCAGGGATATGCTCCGCGGCCGGTTTGCAGTGTGTAGGCGACACGGCTTAGAGAATGGTCGTCGATGCTTTGCAGAAAATCAACTACGTTGTGCAAATACGCTCGTAGCTGTTCTTTTGAAGGCGCCGAAAAAGGAAAGACGCGTTCTTCAACCTTGTCAACAGAGGTTGTTTGCCTGTATTCTTCGAGTATGACATGGGCGTTGGTACCTCCAAAACCGAAAGAGCTGACTCCGGCTCGCCGGGGAGTTGTATCGTCAGGCGTAGGCCAATGACTGGTTTCTCGGACAAGATAAAATGGAGAATTGTTGAGATTGATAAATGGATTGACTTCATTTATATGCAGTGAGGCCGGTAGTTTTTTGTGTCGCAGAGCAAGTAGGACCTTGATTACTCCGGCTATTCCGGCCGCGGATTCGAGATGGCCGATATTGCTTTTGACAGCTCCGATTCCGCAAGATGGATTCGATGGCCATGAAGAGTTTTGTGATTTCGCGGTGTTGATAAAGGCTCTTTTTAAGCCGTCAATCTCTACCGGATCACCTAGCGCGGTACCGGTGCCATGCGCTTCGATATAACTTATAGAGCGGACATCGCAGCCCGAGCGCAGGATGGCGTTGGATATTACTTCCGCCTGTAAAGATGGATTCGGCGCCGTAAGACTTTTGCCTCTGCCACCATGGTTGACGCTGGAACCTTTGACGACTCCATATATATGGTCGCCATCTTCCATGGCTTTATACAGGGGTTTGAGTAAAATCGTCCCTACTCCTTCTCCCCGGACATAGCCATTCGCGTCTTTGTCAAACGTTTTGCAGCGACCGTCTTTGCCAAGGATTCCCGTTTTACTAAAAGCTAAAATCGCCAATGGGGAAATGATCAGGTTGACGCCTCCTACGAGAGCTTGCTCACATTCGCCATTATGTATGGCCGTTACCGCGCGGTGCATCGCGACCAAGCTGCTGGAACAGGCGGTATCTATAGCTTCACTTGGGCCATTGAAATTCATCCAGTAAGATACTCTGTTGGGTAAGATGCAGTGAGCGAGTCCGGTTGACAGTTGGGGTTCTATCTCAATGCCGTTGAGAATCATTAGCTCATGATAATCTCTTGTGGATACGGCCGCGAAAACGCCGGTTTTGCTGCCTGCCAGGGAGCTGTGGTCGTAACCCGCGTCCTGAACACACTTCCAGGCGCTTTCCAGGAATAAACGTTGTTGTGGATCCATGACTTCCGCTTCCCTCGCGGAAATATTGAAGAATTCCGCGTCAAACTTATCCATATCGTCTATGAAACCACCGGAAAGCGTATACCGCTCTTCCGAGCCCGCGTCCAGATAGTCTATTACCGGCCGCCATGTCGCCAGTCTTTCCCGAGGCGTTAGTGAAACCATGTCCGTACCATTTACCAGATTTTTCCAATAGGTCGAAAGGTCGGGAGACAGGGGAAAATTTCCGTCAATCCCTATGATGGCGATGTCTGTTAAGGCGGAATTATAAACAGGTGGCTTTTCTTCAGTGTTTTGATCGCTCCTGGACTGGCCGGATGGGGGAAGGGTTTGATCCTTCGCCTTATCCTTATTGTCCGTATGTATGATCGCTTTTGGTATGACGCTTTCCGCTATTGGCTGATTATTGGTGGTTGAGATTGGAGCTAAAAGTTTTTCAAACTTTTCTTTTCGCCCCTTTATGATGGCGATCTGGCTTGTATTGCCGGACAAAATACGATCAAAGGCAAAAAGGCCATCGAAGTCTGACAGTGCTTGAATGCCAAAATTTTTGCTCATAATCTCAATCACGATCCGGGGAGGGGCCATGCCTCCATTTTCCCAGAGAGGCCAGTTGATGGAGATATACTTGGTTCGGTTTTGAGCCCGCGCGGCTTCAGCGTTTCTTTTCCGGAGATAACCATCCATAAAACCATTGCCTATGGCATAATCGGTTTGCGATCGGTTGCCCATAAAGGAACTAACTGATGAAAATCCGATAAAAAAATCAAGAGGTTGTTCCCTTACGGCAAGATCCAGATTAATAAGTCCGGTAATTTTTGTATTGGCGACCTTGTTTAGCTGAGCTTCCGTTTTAGTAAGGAAGGGGCTATCCTCTATTATACCCGCGGCGTGTACGACGCCTCTGACTGGACCGTATGTCGTGGATACTTCTTTTATTATCTTGTTAACTTTCTGAACATCTTTTATATCACATGACCGGTACACGATGCGCCCCTCTTCTTTTAAGGACTCCAGCTCCGGGAGATCGGGTCTTCTGCCCAGCAACACAATAGTACCGCCTGATCTGGAGGCTATCAATCTGGCTATGGTCCGTCCAAGTTTGCCGGAACCTCCGGAGATAATGTAGGTAGAATCGGGCTTGAAGGTCGCCTGAGCGCTATTCGTTAAATTTTCCCGCCGCGTGATCAGATCGAACGCGCCCTCATTGTTTTTTACAGAAAACTGTTCTATAGAGGTGGCTATTCGCTTTTTTAACCAATCCAAACTATCCGCGTTTAGAGCGCTTATACCCAGTACATGCGCCCTGACCTGAGGCAATTCGGCATTTATGGATTTTAGCAGGCTTCTGAACGCGAAAAAGTAAGGTGATTGCATCGGATAAGCGCTTTCTATAACTATGCTTATCTGACAGGGCCTTTTGGTATCCAGAGAAGTAATCGCTTTTAAAGCGGTCTGAATATGGAAATATGTCTGGTGGAGCAGGCCATAAGCCGCGTTGGCGTTTGTCGGATCTGTATTGTTTTCATTCAGATATAATACCAGGCATACATTGCCGGACTCCATGGAAGAGAAATCCGGTGAGGAGAGATCCAGGTCAAGAACCGTACTTTTGGGAAAAACCCCCTTTAGTAAATGTTTTTTGATATGACTAAGGTCATTTATGCAGGTAATGTATACACTTCCCGGAATATCTGTTCCGGCATGGTCCTCGCTTTTTTGCCAGCTTAGTGTATAGGCGTGAAGATCTTCCGCCTGGTTTATCTGTTCGGTATTAGAAGAGAAAGGAAGTGTTGTATTTACGTCTTCCTGTTGAGGGGATATGCTGACCGGCGATGATTGGTTCGCTGGAGCAGCGGCAGTGGTGAAGAATCGGCTAAATTCTTCGGAAAACTCCATTAGGAAATAATCGATTATGCCGGAGAGGTTCTGATATTCAAAAAATACAGTAGGGTACAAGGTGATTTTAATATCTTTCTCAAGTTCTTCGGCCAGATGTACCAGTGAGGAAGAGCCAAGTCCCAGGTCCAGAAGATTCTGTTCAAGATCGATTTGCTGAGGATGAGTATCCAGAACGGAAGCGAGTCTTGTTGAGAGAAAGTGGGTGATTTGATCCCGAAGACTTAAAGAATGATCGTTTGTTTGAGAAAGACTGTTGGACATGCCCGCTTTACCAGGACTATTGTCAGAAGTATGTCGTAAAATAGCGTCTCCAAACTGTTCCGTAAAATACCTGATTATCTCGTTGAGTGTTTGATACTCGAAAAATACGGTAGGATATAGCTTGATGGAAAGTTCAGTTTCAAACTCTTCGGCGATTTTTACAATAATCGAAGAGTCTAAGCCAAGGTCGAGCAGGTTTTCATTAAGATCAAGGTTTTGAGGAACAATATTGAATCTGGTCGAAAACTTCCTGAGTATATAGTCTTTTACAATGGTCGTTTGGGAGTCTGTAGCCATTTCTGTATGGGATGAATTTAAAAAAGTGGGTTCCATAGACGAATATTTATAATGATTTTTCCAATTCTAAGGCTTGTTCTATTGATATTGAGCCATTTACTAATTTATCGATAATGTCGCTCAGGCCGGTGGTATTGGGGGTGGGCTGACTTGGGCCCGGATTAAGTATGGGACTTGTCGCGCCGTTCGCGATATGTTCAATAGGTTTTCCAGGCCAGAATCTTTTTCGATGGAATATGGTAAGTGGCAGGGAAGTTCTTGCAGGAACATATATGGGGTCCACTTCTTCCGCGATGAGGTGGCAATTGGTGCCGCCAAAACCGAAAGAGGAAATAGCGGCTCGTCTTGTTTTGTGATTAGTCTCCCATTTTTGGGAAGAAGTGACCGGATAGAATATGGAATTCTGAAATTCAAATCTGGGGTGCGGTTCTTTGCAGTTGAGGCTTGCAGGAAGCGTTTTATTTTCCAGAGCCATGGCGACTTTGATCAGACTTGCGATACCGGAAGCGTGCAAAAGATGACCAATATTGGACTTGACAGAGGAAATGGCGCAGTATTGTTTCGCGTTGGAGTTCTCTCCGTACACCTCTTTGGCGGCTTTGACTTCAATGGGGTCTCCCAGCAGCGTCCCTGTGCCATGGGCCTCAAGATAGGTGACACTATGTCGGTCGATGCCCGAGTTTTTAATAGCGGCTTTAATGACTTCCTTCTGCATAGCCATATTGGGAGTGGTGATTCCCATGGTTTTTCCATCATTGTTCACAGCCGAACCTCTGATTACAGCATGGATCCGGTCGCCATCCCTGACGGCCTGTTTATAGGATTTGAGGAGTACAAGTCCGGCGCCTTCGCCCAATACGATACCATCCGCGTTTTTATCGAAGACATGGCATTTGCCATTGGGGGAAAGTACCTGAGCCTGACTAAACCCGACATGACCACTGCCGTGCAGCAGTAATGTAATGCCACCGGCAATGGCCATGTCGCATTCTCCGGATCTGATTTTCTGACAGGCTTCATGCACAGCGACCAGGGAAGATGAGCAGGCGGTATCCAGTGTGAGAGAGGCGCCCTTGAGATCAAAAAAGTCGGAGATCCGGGCGGCAATCATGTTTTGAATCGTATTGACTACAATATTTCTTTTGTAATCGAAGGGTAGGTCCACGATAATATCATTCCACACTCCCGGACCGGCTCCAATAATGACCGCGATATTTTTGTTGGAAATTTCCGGACGGGTATAGCCTGCCCGGTCAAATAAGTGTTGAGCCAGTTCAAGCAGAATCCGTTGCTGAGGGTCAAGGCATAGCGCGTCGTTTTCCTTTATTCTGAAAAACTCGTTGTCAAAAGCGTCTACGTGGTTTACAAATCCTCCCCATTTGGAATAGGTCTTGCCTACAGTGCCTTTGACGGGATGGAACGATGGCCGGTAGTCCCACCTGTCAGCCGGGATTTCCCGCACTACGTCTACTTCATCCCGAATATTTCTCCAAAACTCTTCGGGTGAATCGGCTCCCGGAAATTTGCAGGAGACGGAAATAATGGCGATGGGGTCGGTACTGTATTCCGTCTTTTCGGCTGTAACGGAAACGCTTTTGGTTTTTTCAGCTTTATCGTTGGTTTTATTGACGCGAAATGATTTAAGCGTGAAGTTTTTTATTTCCATCAGCATATTGCCTGTACTATCCGTCATGGTAATATTAAATTGCTGGATATCCGTGGTTTTATTCAATTTTACCCTGTCTACCGTCACCCAGATTTCGTCAGGAGTCGCTTCTGAAAAGATGGTGATTTCGGCAGCGAAGAAAGGTACCCATAGCTCTTCTGATTTTCGCGGAAGAAGAACTGTAAAACCGGCAACACATTGAAAGGCTCCATCCAAAATCATCGGGGAAATCCAGGACGCTGAGTGGGATGGTTTCCTGAGCTTGCCTGTAACGCTGTCCTGACTTACATAAAGCGTTTCAATTGTTTGAAACGCGTTGCCGTACTGGAAATTGTTGCTGGCAAACCATTCATAAACTTCATCTCCGGATATGACCGTCCGCGCTGAGGGCAATGACGCGAAAGGCGCGGCGGATCTTTTATCTTGTAAAGGCGTGTAGCTGATCTCGCCTTTGGCGAGCGGCTTTCCGGAACTTGTAAAAGAGTATTGACGGGCGTCTCCTTTGAGGGTGAAACGCGCTTCCGCGGTGACCTCATCGTCCTGAATGAGGAGTGGAGCGAACCAGGAGATATTTCTAAAAGTATTGACGGGCGTCGCCTGTGTCTCGGAAATGTTTTTGACAAGATCGAGATATCCTGCCCCCGCGAAAATGATTTTTCCGTCAATGACATGATCGCTCACTTCAATGGAACGGGTATCAAGCAGTAAGGAAACACTCGTAGTATCGTGATCGGTTCTGGTTTCTCCAATTCGATAATACGCGTGTTCTTTTGGAGATCTCGTTGGGGTGGCAGGATTACGCGCGCCGATGTCATAAGACTCTTTTTTCCCGGAGTAGGTAAGAGTTCCGGCTTCTAGCTCTTTCCTGATTCTGATAACGATATCGTCAATCGATTTGCATTCGAAAAATATGGAAATCGAAAGTTCCGGGAAAAGCTTTTCCAGCTCCGCGGTTACTTTCATGATTACGACAGAGTCGGCTCCATATTCTTCCAGATTGACGGAGGTGTCTATTTCATTGGCTTGTAATCCAAGCGCTTCTTGAAGAATTTCAGTGATTTTGTATTGGATTTCGGCGCTGGGGTCATGATCAGTTGATATAGTGGTTTCCGCGTTGTATTGATCGTTCAGATAGGTGGTATTGGCTGTCAGAAGACCGGACTTCAGTTCCTCCTCAATCTTGCCGGCAAGATCGTCAATGCTTTTGCATTCAAAGAACAAGGAAATGGATAAGCCGGAATACAGTTTTTCGAGTTCGGTAGTTACCCTCATGATAGCGACGGAGTCTACTCCGTATTCTTCAAGGTTTATGGCCGTATCGATTTCGTTGACGGACAGCCCAAGCACCTCGGATAGAATTACCGCTATCTTGTCTTTTGTCCCATTTTGTACACCGGTAGCGTGTTCGCGGACTGGCGCGGCCGGACCCGGGATGTCCCGGGATGTTGTTGGCGCTCCTATATAGGTCAGACCTCCAGTGGCAACCTCTCCGGATATTTTATCGACAATATGATCGATCGACTTGCATTCAAAAAACAACGAAATACTTAAATCCGGGAAGCGTTTTTCGAGCTCTGAGGTAACTTTCATAATCGCGACCGAATCCACTCCATATTCCTCCAGATCAGCGGACGTATTCATTTCCTCCTGAGCCAGTCCCAGTACATCCGACAATATTCCCGTAATCAGGTTACGAATCTCCGTTTTGAGATCGGACGTGTTCGGGATTTCTTTTTGTGTTTGGTAAGCGCTCTCTGAGATGTTGTTGATTGTTAGTGTCTTGTTTGCTCCGGAGTCTTCCAGATACGTTAATGAGCCGGCTCTAAGTTCTTCACTGATTTTGGCGGCGAGATCATCGATGGATTTACATTCAAAAAACAGGGAAATGGAAAGCTCCGGGAAGAGTTTTTCGAGTTCCGCGGTTACTTTCATAATCACGACCGAATCTGCTCCGTATTCTTCCAGATTGACTGTCGTGTCAATTTCAGATGGCGGGAATCCAAGCGCTTCTGAAAGGATTGAATGGACTGTCTTCCTGATGTCTATGGTAGTTTCAGTCTGCCGGGCTTGTCTCAGATACTGATCTTTCGTCGCGTTGTCGAGAGGCTGACCGTCCGGCTGAAGCTTGTTTGCCGGCTCCTGTCGTGGAGTCATGTCAAGATGGGTATCTGTAAAGAAGCCTTCACATCCCTTCTTATTGCCTTTGAATACAATAACCTGATTGTAAGGAAGCCTCAGAATATGATCCATGGCTTTAGCCCCTTCGTCATTGGTGATACCGTCCATGCCGTTTTTCCTCATCATATCGACATAGGGCTGGGCCAGTATCATTCCCCCGTTGTTCCAGTACGGCCAGTTGACCGACTTGTATACTGTAGGCGAAATCGTGTTCCTGTAGGCGGCGTATTCATCCAGAAAGCGGTTGGCTGTAGAATAGTCTACCTGGCCCATCTGGCCGGCTACGGCGCTTACGGAGGAAAAATAAATGACAAAATCCGGCACGATAGCGGAGCACGCGGTGTCCAGGTTTCGAGCGCCTTTGATTTTGGGGGAGACGACCGACTGAAAGTTTTCCTCAGTTTTTTTAATAAGTAATTTGTCGTTGATGATGCCGGCGGAATGAAATATCCCGTTTATACCACCATACTCGCTGATGATGGAAGAAACGAGATTTTGTGTACTGATCAGATCGGTAATGTCGGCGGGAAGATAGGCGATTCGCTCCTGATTTCGCTTTAAAAACTCCCGATGATTGTCGTTTAGCTCCGACAGATTTTTTCTTCCGGTCAGTAGTACCTTTTTTACACCTTTGGTAGTTAGCCACGATGCCATTGTAAGTCCGATAGCGCCCATGCCGCCTGTGATCAGGTATACTCCGTCCTCTTTGACGGGTATCTGGCCTTCTGGAATGGAAGAGATACGGGTAATGGCGTATTCGTATCGCTGTTGATCAATGTATAGGGCTTCCTTTTTGGACGAGCGATTGTTCAGTTCATGGATGAGTTTGGAAGTATAATCGGTTAGGGATGGTGATTGTCTAAACTCGACAACTTTGATATTGAGTCTGCTTAGTTCTTTGGCGATTACTTTGGCGAAGCTTCCCAGAGCCCTGTACGCGGCTTCGTTTCTGTTTTGGGAGTGCCAGTAAGCGACGAAGTTTATTTTTTGTTTCTTAAAGGATTCAGTCAACTGTTTCGCGTGTCTGAAGAAGTTGACTAACAAATCCTCATCGGCGTTGAAGATGGATCCGATATTGATCAGTATGTCGAATTCCGGCTGGGTAATAATAACGCTTAGTTCACCGTAAAGCCGCTGATAGGAATCCGGCGATGAAAAGGGTATCTGGTAGCCGGAGTGGTCCCGCTGGAAAAGATGTCCGGGCCTGACTCGGATGACGTTGTTGTAATAATGGCTGGTGAAATGAGCATATTCATCCTCTACCTGCGAAAAGAGCACCAGAGTTCCGCCAGTCGCCCGATTTGTCGTGGTCAACGGGGCGGGTAGCGTATCGTGAGTAAAATAATGGACGGGCATAGCTTCGTGTTCCGGCTTCGTGGAAAGGTGAAGATCTCTTTGAGGTACAAATCCGTCTGTATCGGAAGAGGTGTCTGCTGGCGATGGAGACTGGGTATATGTCTGGCCCGGACTCCCAAGGATTTTTGCCATAGGTTCGCCCGGTCCGATATCTTTGTACCACAATCTTCGCCGATTGAAAGGATAGCTCGGGAGTGGAGTTCTTCCCGGATTGTATTCCCAGAGCGGGGACCAGTCGATGGAGGCTCCCCCAACCCAGATCCTGGCCAACTCCTCCATGTTTCTTTGTTCGATTGGTTCCGCTGTCCGGGGCAATGGAACAGATTTGTTCGCTTTGCCCAGGCATATCCGGTCCCGGATACCTTCCAGACAGGAGCGCAGTTTGTTTTTTACCTCATGAAGATCTCGCGCCGCGAACGCGAGGCGATGGTCAAAGGCTACGCGGCCGGTTTGCAGGGTGTAGGCCAGTGAGGTCAGAGATAGCGGGACGTATCCCGGATTTTCCAGATAGCTGAGCAGGTCTCTGGCGTACTTGAGAAGGGTCGGTTCGTCCTGTGCCGATAAAACGATCAGCTCTTCGGTATTATCCTCCACAATGGCGCCGGGATGAATTCTTTCGGGGGCTTCTTCGACTACGATATGCGCGTTGGCGCCGCCGGCTCCGAAGGAACTGATACCCGCCAGCCTTTTGGAGTATGATGTTCCATGCTTCCATTCTTCCAGACTTTTCTGTACTCTGAATGGAGAGTTTTGAAAGTCAATATATGGATTGACTGGTTCATTGTGAATGCTTGGTACTAGTGTCCGGTGATTTAGCTGTAAGATTACTTTGTGAATCGACGCTATTCCGGCCGCGGATTCGAGATGACCGATATTGCTTTTTACAGAGCCAATAGGACAATATTGCCGGTTGCCGGATTGATCGGCGTAAGCCCTGATTAAACCATTGATCTCAATGGGGTCTCCGAGCGACGTGCCTGTGCCGTGCGCTTCAATATAGCTGATGTCCGCCGGAGACACTCCCGCCTGGTCAAAGGCTCTTTTTACTACAGTGGCCTGAGCGTTGGAGTTGGGAACGGTATAACCACTCACTTTGCCTCCGTGATTGACCGCGCTTCCTTTTAGGACCGCGTAGATAAAATCACCGTCTTCGATGGCTTTATTCAAGGGCTTGAGCAATACGGTACCAACGCCTTCACCGGGTACATACCCTGAACCTCCTTCGCCAAAGCTCCTGCACCTGCCATCGGTAGAAGCGAAACGTCTGGCGGAAAGGATATAATGCTTGTAGGGGTGAATGTTCAGGTTGACTCCACCCGCGACCGCGAGATCGCATTCACCGGTTACAATGCTCTGACAGGCCAGATGAATGGCGGTAAGTGAGGAGGAACAGGCTGTATCAATCGCCATACTTGGCCCATTGAAGTTCATGGTATAGGAGACCCGGTTTGGTATGGACCAGTAGCTGCTGTTGTTGACAAGAATTTCTCCTTTCTGATATTCTTCCATGGCGTATAGCTGATAGTGTCCCCACATGACACCAGCGTACACGCCTACTTTTCTTTCTTTATCACAGACGTTTTTCGGCGTATAGCCCGCGTTTTCGATGCAAGACCAGGCCGATTCCAGAAACAGTCTTTCCTGTGGATCGATAAACGCGGCTTCCTTCGGAGCGATTTTAAAAAATAGCGGATCAAAATATTCGATTTTGTCCAGAAATCCACCCCACTTAGAGAAGCTGGTAGTCGCTTTATTGATGTCCGAATCATAGAAACCTTCGATCTGCCAGCGATCTTTCGGAATTTCGCGGATACAGTCCGCGCCTTGTTTGAGGTTTTTCCAAAACGCGTTCAGATCTTCTGATTCCGGATATCTTCCATGGACGCCAATGATGGCTATATCCGTTTCTTTAGGTCGTCCTGACGAGTGTTTGTCATATGCTTGCATGGCTTTAATGAGTGGTGGTTGATGGTTGGATGAAAATATGCTTGATGGAATGGCGCGCGCGGCGCTCTCTTGGGGAGATGGCTGTTTGTCTCCCGCGATTGTTGAGCAATGGTCGGGATAGTTCTCTATCAGGTATTGTCCGGCGTCGATGATCGTTGGATATTCAAAAAACAATGTTTTGGGCAAGTCGTCAAAGTGTTTGTCCAGCCGGTTGATGACGTTTACAAGGATGACGGAATCGAGCCCCAGGCTTTCAAAGTTTTCTTCTATATTCAATGCTTCTGGCCGGTGTCCCAGTTCTTCGGATAGCACTTCACATAATAGAGTTGTTACGCGGTCAAGGAGCTGATGGGTATTGGTGTTTTCTCTGACCGCGCAGGCTTTGGGCGTAGATTTTCCGGTTCTGTTCCATCGTACAAGTTCAAAATGTACGAACTCCATGCATACGGACTGGTCCTGATCAAGTACATAGACATGAAATCGTTCTACAGACGAGGGTTCTTCCGATAATCTTATTGCCAGTATATGGGCGTGGTCTATGGGTTTCTTATAGAATCTGGCGCTTCGAACCTGGTAGGGAACGAACAATTCCAGCGAGGAGTCAAATGAAGGAAGTAGAGAGACAGCAGTTTGAAAAGCCGCGTCTATGAGAAGCGGATCAAGAATATAGGTATCCTTGTCATGGTATCGCCGCGTCAGGTCAATACGCGCGAGGGCTCTGTCCTCGGAACGGTATATTTTTCGTATTAGCTGAAAATGTTCTCCATACCTGAATCCGCTATGGTTGAAAGCGGAGTATACTTCGCGGCTGGTAATGAATGGACTGGCAAGCAGACTGGTCAGATCGTGATGCCTGGCGGTAAAGTCGCTTCCGTGTTGTCCCGTATAGGCGAGAGAGCCCTGGGAGAGGGACTGGCGCGGGTTTGCCTTGTCCGTTGAGAAAAAGAACTCGATCGCGTTATCCGTATTCCTTAGACTGATGAAAATGGAGTTCTCTTCGGCTTCTTTTATGGTAAAGGCCTGTTTCCACAATATGTCTTTCAATTCCAGATTCCATATCGACGCCCCTGAAAGTTCGAGACATTCCGCGATCATCTCAATATAGGCCGCGGCGGGGAGTATGAAGTTGTGTTCCTGAAGCAGGTACTCTTCGCGTTTAAAAGTCGTTTTAAACAACTGATTGTTGAAAACGGAGTGGTTTTCCTGGATGAGCGGAAGCAGCCTTGCTTGTTTTACCTCCTTTTGAGGAGTATAATCGGAAATATGATAGGGGGCTTTGATCATGGGATGAGGAGGAAGCCAGATACGGGTACCCCTGTCGGTATCGGGCCATTGGACATGCTCTCCCGATTGCCAGCGCTCCAGGGTTTTGTTTGAATGGGATTGGTCGCGGGTTGGCTGTTCCCCGGTTTCGAGCCACTTCGTAAACGCGTCGACTGTATGGCAGACGACGCCTTCACGTCGCGGATAAGTCGCTCTGCGCTGGAGGGTATAGGATACGTCTTCGATGGAGAGGTTTGGGTGCTCTTTGAGAAAATCAGCCAGTTTCTTTTTATACAGTTCCAGATATTCCTCGGATTTGGCTGAGACGGGTAATATATAATAATTGCCGGACGCGTTATTCCTTCTTTTTTGTATTGGCGGAGCTTCTTCCAGAATGATATGGGCGTTGGTGCCTCCCACGCCGAAGGAGCTTACTCCGGCTCTTCGGGGAAATGTTGATCGCTTCCATTCGATGGTATCGGCGTTGATCCTGAACGGGCTGTTGTCGATGTCAATTTCGGGATTGTTCGTGTTATAGTGCAAAGTGGCCGGAATCATTTTATTCTTCAGGGCCAGTACTGTCTTGATAAGACCGGCGATGCCGGCGGCCTTGTTGAGATGCCCCAGGTTTGATTTTACTGATCCCAGATAGCGGAAGCTATTTGATGAAGTGGAAGTTTTGAATACTTCCCGCAAGGCTTCGAATTCTATAGGATCGCCAATAGGAGTGGCTGTACCATGCGCTTCCACATAACTGATGCTTTCAGCAGAAATGTTTGCTACGGCAAGCGCTTCCTGAATGACTTTTTTTTGCCCTTCAGGACTCGGAGAATAATAACTGTTTTTACTACGTCCGTCATTGTTGACGGCGGAGCCTTTGATAATACCCCATATAGTATCTTTGTTTTTAAGGGCATCATCAAGCCTTTTGAGCAGTATCAATCCGATTCCGTTCCCGAATACCGTTCCTTTCGCGTCCCTGTCAAAGGGGCGGCACAGGCCATCGGGTGAAAAAATCAGATTAGGGTCATAGATATAGCCCGCTTGGGGGAAAAGTAGGGAGCTACCTCCGCAAATGGCCATGTCCACCTCATTGTTTAACAGGCTTTCACATGCCATATGCACAGAGACCAGTGAACTGGAGCACGCGGTCTCGACAGTGATGCTGGGACCTTTGAGGTTTAAATGGTATGAAATACGGCTTGAAGCGAAATCCGCGTCGTTGGAAGTGAAGGCGATGTAGTCGTCCGACTGACTGGCGTTTTCTCTGAATTTATTGCTGTAATTGTTGGAAGCGACGGAGATAAAAACGCCGGTAGGGCGGGAGATATTGAAAGGGGAGTAGCCCGCGGTTTCAATCATTTCCCAGGCCGATTCCAGAAGCAGACGTTGCTGAGGATCTAAGATAGCCGCCGTCTTGGGACTGTAGCCAAAGAAAGAGGCGTCCCAGTGATATGGATCGTCGACAATGGCGCCCGCGTTGACAAAGCCGGCTTTTCTTCTTTTGCTTTCCGGGATGTCAAGTTTATCCATTTCCTTGTCGGAAAGGTGGGTAACGCCTGATCGCTTATTGACAAGCATATCCCAAAAAGCGAAATGGTCCGGGGCTTTGGGAAATCGCGTGCTCAGACCGATGATGGCTATATCGTTTGTCGTGTATGTGTTCATAGTGTCGTTGTTCTAAAAGTTGCTCTTAGTGATTGTCTCGCAGGTGCTTCCACTATCTGTATGCTATTGTGGTCTTCCGCGAGGCCTGAAGCCGCTATTTGAGGGGAAGCCGCGCCTGAAGTATATTTTCTCTCGCTTTTTATCCACTCCGCCTGTGAAGCGATTGTCGTAAACTGAAAAAAATGGGCGAGCCTGATGGTGAGATCCGGAAAATGAAGTTTGAAGTACATCTGTAATTCGGGGATGAGCAGAGAATTGCCCCCTTCATCGAAAAAAGTCCTGTCGGTACTTAACGCTGGCTTTCCCAATGTTTTTTCCCAAATGGAAGCGATTGTCGTTTCTGTTTCATTCATTACAGAGACTGATTGGGTGACCAATGGCTTAATGTCTTCGCCATCGGTGAATAACCGGTGCCGGTCAATTTTGCCATTAGGCAATAAAGGCATAGCTTCTCTGCTATAAAAAGAACCGGGAATCATATAGGCGGGAAGTATATTTTTTAAATACGCCCGCAGGTCATCCAGTATAAGGCCTTTATTGACATGTCGGGGGATGATCAGCGCTTTTAGTTCATCGACGCCGGCAGCCGACTTTACGGTAGCTACACAGCAATCCGCTATATCAGGATAAGTCTTTAGCGCGTGTTCGATTTCCTTCAGTTCAATTCTGTATCCCCGTATTTTTATCTGGTGGTCGTTTCTGCCAAGATAATATAAGGCGCCGTCAAGAGAGAAGCGTGTCAGATCGCCTGTTTTGTATAGTCTTTGTTCGGGGATAGAAGGAGTATTGATTGGTATAAACTTTTCGCTGGTCAGTTCCGGCTGATCCAGATAGCCATTGGCCAGGCAGACTCCCGCTATGTGCAGCTCGCCGACAGCGCCGGGTGGCACCCGGTTTAAGTGTTCATCCAGTATATACAACCTGATATTGTCAATAGGCTTGCCTATGGAGATATCCCCAGGATCGGTGATCTGGCTTATGGTGGCTTCTACGGTTGCTTCCGTAGGACCATACATGTTCCAGAGTTCTACTCCGGTCTTCAGGATTTTTCCGGCGAGTTCGGCGGGTATGGCCTCTCCCGTCGTAAAAACCTTTTTAAGGCATGTGCTTCTATCCCAGCCGGCTTTTAACAATAGTTTGAATGTGGTAGGGGTGCCCTGTAGGAGTGAAACTTTTCGTTGTTCGATAAGGGCGTTGAGGTCTTCGCCGCTTTTTTGGTCGTTTTCATTGGCTATGTATACAGTGGAGCCGCTTAAAAGAGGAACGATGATTTCGGTAACGGCGATGTCGAATGAGATGGTGGATACCGCCAGCATTGTGTCGTCCGCTTGTATCCCGGCGTGTTTCGCTATTGTCAGATGATAGTTTAGCAGCCCCTCGAAGGCCACTGCCACGCCTTTGGGTTTGCCGGTAGAGCCGGAGGTATAGATGATATATACCGGGTCTTGGCTGGCGTAAGAGCCGGGAGTCAATGGCGTATTGGAAGACTCGGACAACAGATCTTCGATGGCGATTAACCGGAGGCTCTCATGGGACTTTTTCAGATTTGATGAGGAAAGCAGAATATCTGGTTTGGAGTGTTCCAGAATATAGCGTAGTCTGGACTCCGGCAGGTCCGGATCTAAAGGAATATAGGTAGCGCTCAGATAAAAACACGCGAACATCGCTATGGGTATAGTCTGATTTCTGGGTAGCAACAGGCCAATCCGGCTTCCTTTCCGGATGCCTTTGCCGGCCAAAGCCTGAGCCAGACTCTGAATCTGACGGTCCAGTTCTTTGTAGGTAAGTATCATGTCTCCGGTTACTATCGCGGGTTTGCCGGCAAACCTGTCTGCTATGCCGGAGAAAATGGAAATGAGGTTGTCGATTTCGGGAAGTGCCTGATGGTTTTGATTCCACTGATCAAGCAGGCGTTCTTCATGTTTCGTCAGATGGAGCAATTCGCTGATCTCGGCATCGGGTTTTCGCGTACTTTTGTCAAGTATCTCGATGTAGCTGTCAACCAGTGCTCTGATAGTAGATTCCTTGAATTTTTTCGCGTTGTATTTGGCAAGGAGCTTTAGGCCTGATTCAGTGGACAGGACTTCCAGAGTGAGATCACCGATGGTCGCCTGGTTTATTTCATAATATTGCTCTTCAAGAAGGTTGTGTTGAGCATTATGAATTTTCCAGTCCTGAAACAAAAAACACGTCTGGAAAGCGAGTGTATCTTCTTCCGTGCTCTGGCTCCTTATTATGTTTATGATTTCCGGAAATGGAATACTTTGGGTGGATAATAGCGCCGTTGTTTCCGCGGATATGATCGCGACGAACTTTTCAAAACTTTGTGCCGGGTCTACCTCGGTAAAGAACGGGAGCATGTTGGAGAAATACCCCAGCGCGTCTTCAAATTTTTCCTCCGGTCTGTTTAAAAAAGCCGTTCCTACAGTGATTTTTCCTTGTCTGGTATATCGATGCAATACAATAAAATACACGGCAAGCATCAGGGAGTACTTGCTTATCTTTAATTTTTTCGCTTCTTCGTTGATTCGTTTTTCAATATTGACCGGGACGGATTCTACGAATATGCCAGGCGAGGCTTCGGAAGTCGAAGTAAAATCATAAGGAAGATTTAAACCTTCAAATATCCCTTTCTTTTGGGTCCAGATCCGTTGTAAATCTTGCCTGTCGATAGAGGACAGGTAGTTGCTCTCCCAATTGGCGAAGTCAAAATAAGCATATTCCCTCTGCTCCCGCGATACCTTGCCGCACGTGACCAGATCCTGGTAAAGCGCCTGTAACTCGCGGAGAAAAATCTGGCAGGACATTCCGTCAAAAATCAGATGAGATCCATTTATAAACAGGGTCTTGTCGTTGTTTTCGTCTATGACCGCCTCCGCGGTAAACAGTGGTGAAAAATCGTCTAATGAATAGGGGATCCACGCTTTTTTTCGCAGATAGTCGATAGCGGAACCTTCGGTTGTGGTGGTAATTAATAAAGGAACTTTTTTCTCGGCGATGGTCAAAACAGGTTTTGTGTCAAGTTCCGAGAATCTGGCTCTTAAGATGGGGAACAGATCTTGTATGGAAGCTATAGCCTGTTCCAGACATTTGAACTCTGTCTCCCGCTTCAGTCTAAAAGCAAGGGGAGTATTGTATCGGAATGTATGTTTATTTCTTTCATAGTCAATCCAGAGTCCCAGTTGATTTATGGAAAGCGTACCTTCTGTGAGGACGCGGTTTTCTGTTGTTTTATGTTCTTCCTGACCTATGGCTTTTCGTTGAGCCAGCGTTGTGGAAAGTTTGGGCAGTGTCTCACAGGCGATGATTTCGGCAAGCTGTAAATTGGTGTTGAAGCGTTGGTTCACTCTTCGGGTTATCCGTATGAGCGCTATGGAGTCAAACTCCAGTAATGACAGGCTGGGGGCTTGTTTGGGAAACAGTTCCTGGAAGAGGGCTCGGAGCTCCATGTACGCGCTGTCTTTTTCAAGTTCCTTTTCATCGACGGCCGTATGAGGTATCCGGCTAACGTCTTTTCGGAATATTACGGAAAGTTTGTTTTGCAAAAAGGCCTGCTTGCACGCGTTCCGTTGTAGTTTTCCGCTTCCGGTTCTTGGTATGGATCCGGGTAATGTAAAGAGAATCTCGTCGATCTTTATACCGTTTCGGATCAACACGGCGGAGGCCGCCAGTGTCGCCAGGCTTTCAGAATCTCCGACGGCGGGAGGAGACTCTATGACCGCGATGACATGTTCATTCGTATCGCCCCGGTCGATGGAGAAGACGGCCTTGGCTGTATCCCGGAGCGCGGCATGAGATTCTGACAGGGATACTTCGATATCCGCCGGATAATGATTTTTTCCGTTTACAATGATGATCTCTTTGCTTCTGCCGGTAACAAAGAGTTCGCCTGTTTTGAAAAAGCCAAGATCGCCTGTTTTGAAATACCGCCAGCCGTTAATATTTATAAAAGCGCCTTCATTGTGTTCCTCCGACAGATATCGTTGAAACAGGGAGGGGCCGGATATGCAAATTTCTCCGATCTCGCCTTCCTTCGCTTCCAGATTGTTTTCGGGATTGATAATCACGATTCTTGTTCCGGCGATTGGTTTTCCGCAACCTGTTATAATTTTTTGTGGTGTCGTTACGGTTGCCGGTTCTATTTTTCCTTCGCTTAGTTTCGACAAGTCGAGTGGCAGGCCGGACGGGACTCCCTCGTGATGGACGCATATGGTCCCGGATTCGGACATGCCGTACATGGGCTTCAGAAAGTCTTTTCTTAAGCCATAGTGCTGAAAGGTGGAAAGAAAGCGGGAGTATGTTTCATAACTCACCGGCTCACCGGCTGAGAAAGCCGTAGAGAGGCCGCTGAGATCCAGATTCACTTGTTTGTGGCGTCCTTCTCTGGCTGTCAGGTCATAGCCGAAGTTGGGAGAGCCGGTATGAGTCGCTTTGTACGCGGATAGCAGCTCAGGCCAGATCAACGGGTTCGCGGCGAAATCGGAAGCGCTGAATAATACGGCTTCGGATCCTGATAGCGTCGGGTATATAAAGTTTACCAGCATGCCGAACGCGTGAAAGTGAGGTAGCCATGATACAGTTACGCTTTCAGGTGCATAGTTGAGAGCGCTGATTACGCCAAGGCCGTTCTGTATCAGATTTTCACGCGTCAGGATCACGCCTTTGGGGGCTGACACGGAACCGGAAGTAAACAGATAGCACGCGGCTCCCGGAGTGCCTGAAGCGTTGGAGCCCGGGGTTATAGCCAGTTCGTCAAGTGTAAAAATGGAAAACTCGTGAAGGTTTTCATTGATCTGGTCCCTGATCGCCGCTGTAGTGATGATTACAGCGTGATCAATTAACCTAGCGATGTTTCGTATCTGGGCGTAAAACGGGGGATTGTTTGTCAGAGTGGCCGGTAATGGTAGCGGAATGGCTGTTTTGCCTGCTACAAGCGTACTCCAAAAAGCGCGGATATAATCCATGCCGGAAGGGAACAGCAGGATGATTCCTGTTTTTTCCGCCAGTGAGTGGATCGCTTCCGCGTGACCGGAGGCGATCTGGAAAAGCCGGGCGTAGGTCAGCGATTCAACGTCCATACCTTCCGAGACAAAGGTATACGCCTTTTTATATGGTGTTTTCTCCGCCTGATTCCTTAGGATATCGGATAGAGACTGATTGAAATCCATGTGTATTAAAAAAAATGTCCAAAAAACGGTTGAATGAAGAATGTTCTAAATAAATGAATCTTACTGAATCAGGGTGTTTTCCGCCTGTCGCGCGCCGGATAAGGATGTTTCGTTGTCCGGCCGCGGGTCGCTTATTATGTAGTTTTCAAATTTACCATACTTCGTGAGGCAGATCGCCCGCTTCAGCGCGTACGCTTTGACCATGATTTCATTGTATTCATCTTCGGGATCCGACTCGGAAATGATCGCGCCTCCACTGCCGAACGATAGTTCTTCCTTTAGCTCATGGTTTACAATGGTGCGGATGGCTATATTGAAATCGGCCGAGCGGTCCGTTGAAAAATAGCCGATGCAGCCTGTATATACGCCCCGGGGCCGCTTTTCCAGTTTGTCGATGATTTCCATAGTACGCTTTTTGGGCGCTCCTGTAATGGAACCTCCCGGAAACGCGGCCTTGAGCACGTCTACCGCGGAAATACCTTTGCGCAGCCGGCCTTCTATGACGGACGACATCTGGAGTACGGTCGCGTATTCGGTGATTTTCATAAAGTCGGCTACGTCTACCGAACCTTTATCGCAGCATATGGCCAGATCGTTTCGGATCAGATCGATGATCATTAAGAGTTCGGAATGGTCCTTCTCGCTATTGGAAAGACTATTCCGAATCGCCTCGGTTTCAAGGGCGGAGTCTCCCTTGAGTCGGGTGCCTTTTATTGGTTCGCTCTTTATTTTTCCCTCCGGGTCAATAGTGATGAAACATTCCGGCGAGGAGCTTAATATGGCCGTTTCGGGTAGTTGAATAAAGGCGGAGTAAGGTGCCGGATTGGTCATACGGAGTACTTTGTAGAGCTCAAAGGAGTCTATTTTATCCTTGACTACGAATTCATTGGATAGACATACTTCATAAGTTTCTCCGTTTTTCAGATACTCTTTTATTCGGTAGATATTGTCGATGTATTCTTCTTTTGACTGGGAAGCGTGTAGCTCTGGCTCGGGACCATTAAAAAAATAGTCTGATTTCGAAAATACCGGTTTGGAATTGGGGGCGATCGCGTTTACGCGTGTTACCATATCGCCTACCCATTGTATCGCGGTCTCTTCGTTTTCTGTCAGATGGCATAGGCAAAGTTTGTTTTCGAGGTGATCAAAGGCCAGAAACCTGTCTACCCAGAATAGTACGACTTCGGGATATTCCGAGGGGTATTTTCGGAGATCGCTGGTGACACGTGTGGTGGTCTCATATCCAAAGTACCCGACAAACCCGCCTTTAAACGGAACTTCCGAGGCGTTGGGCTCCAGTTCCTGATTGAGCAGGTATTCTTTTATGAGACCAAACAGGTCGTCGCTCGCCCTATGAGCCCTGTCGATTTTTTCATTTTGGTTATTGACAAGCTCAATACATCCATTTTCAGACTTGATTACAAACTCGGGCAAGCCCATAAACGAATATCGGCCATTATAGCCTGGCATGCTGCTATCCAGCCAGAAAGCGTAGGGACTGTTTTTGTATAAAGTTTCGTAAATGGATTCAGGGTCTTTCCAGTCAATCTTGAACTCTTTGAACTGGCTTCTGGTTCTCCCGATCTGATCGGGAAGTCGTCTGGTGTTTATCCAGCATTCGGTTATTCTCTTAAAATTCCGAAATAGTTCTTTGCCAAGGGGGGTTCCGATTGATTCGGGATGAAATTGCAAACCGAAAAAAGGCTTTTGGGAATGTTGCAGGCCCATAATAAGTCCATCGTCGACAGTCTCCGCGATATTCTTCAGCTCGGAGGGCAGGCTGTCCTTGTTTACGATAAGCGAATGATATCTCACTACTGATATGGTAGGCGGGAGGTGGTTGAATAGTGGCGAGTCCGCCAGCCTGACTTCCGAATATTTACCATGGACCTCTTTGGGGGCCCTTTCTACAACGCCTCCAAATTTTTTTCCGAGACACTGATGTCCAAGGCATATCCCAAGTATGGGAACATCGGGAAACGCGTCGAATACGGCCATGCTCAATCCGACATCATCCGGGTTGTCGGGAGTGCCGGGCCCCGGAGAGATAACAATATTGTCAAAAGACAGTCCTGAAATACCCTTGATATCCAGCGCGTCGTTTTTAATCACGATAGGTTTTTCACCATTGATCTCCCATAAATACTGAAATATGATGTATGTATAGGAGTCGTAATTATCAATTAGGAGCGTTACCATAAAATCTTCTTTTGAATTTAGTTGGTTTTAGTAAAAATGTGTCTTTGCCTATCGCGGAGGCCATTGCTCAGCCTCTGGCCATTTTTAGAAGATGGAATCCCGCATTATCACACGCGTATTTCATCGTATTTTAGATGATCGTCCATGTAGAGCAATCTTGTTTTTTGGGGGCTTAGTATTGTGATTACTTTTTCCTTACACATAAAACAGGTCGCCTTGTACTGGATAAAATGTTTAAAAGTAAAGTCGATAAAGCTATTCCGGATAAGTTTTAATGTTTTTATTTCGAATATGTCAAGACCTGTTGTCAGACCAGTGCCGAGGACTTTGCCCAGACATTCTTTCGCGCTCCATATCGCGGTAAGTAATATGTTTTGATCCATATTGGAGGCTGGCGTCAGGAACTGGCGTTCATTGTCGGAAAGTAACGACAGAATCATTTCTGAATGATCGCCCTTCACTGTCTCAATGTCTATCGCCATTGGATGTTCTTCTTGAAAAGCGATGGCGATGGCCGCGTTTTCGCTATGTGAAATACTGACTCTGGTGTTGCTGATCAACGGGCTTTTTACTACGGGTTGGGTGAAAACTCCAGCCTGAATATATATGTCGGAGAGTTTGACGTCCTGGTGTAGTCTGGCTAAGGCCATCTTGGCGCAATACCGCCCTAATAAATAACTGGCTTTTCTACTATCGCTTCTGAATGCTTCCACTTGCTTTAGTTCTTCTAGATGTAAAAAATAGCTAAGGTTTGTGTATGTCGTCGGGCTGGTAGCGTCCGCGTAAAAAACCGATAATTGTAAATTGTTGTAGCCTTCACGAAAAATAGAAAATGGTAAATAAAATTCATTTGTCATAAATGCGCGCGATTTACCTGTCAATGTCTTTGTAAAACTTGTTGTCGTATATAGTAATATCGAACTTATTCGATTAGTAAATAGCTGGATATAAATCGATAGAATGCGATTGATATTGTATTTAATATATACTTATCGTTCCATCCCGGTAATGGACCAGGGTGGAATATCTTTTTTGATAAAAAATCTTTTCTATGAAAGATGTATAAACAAAATTAAATCCTGAATTCGCTGTCAAAGTTATCTTTCACCATAGGCGAAAGACCTTTTAGAGAATAATGGAAATAGTATAAAAATCCCAGTTAAGGATCCGAAATAGCTATTGAAAAATAAAAATCCTCTCTCAAAAAAGTGAAGATTAAAGCCGTTTGAACATTAAATAATCAAACGGCTTATGTTATTGTCTTTACTAAAATATCATTTTAATCAAATATTAACAGGTTGAAATATATTTGGTTATTAGCTTTTAAAAGTACGAAATTAATAAATACATTTGAAAACTAATTTTATATTTTTTTTTAACTTTCATGAAAATTTATTTTTATTCATCCTTTATTTTTAACCGCTTGCTTAAAGGATATTTTCGTTTTCTTTTTCAAACGCTTTTGTATAAAAAGGACTCAAAGAGCTGGAAACTTTTAATAGAACGTCTGCGGCATCCTGCTGGTATTCCATATGCCATGTTCAACGCGCCAAGATGGAATACGCACGCCTTGATCGCGTCCTGTGGTCCCGTAGTCATAGACAGTTCCGTTTATATTGACACTGCTTCATTAAGCCGGCAGTGTACAAGCTGGACATTTATCGCGTACAAACTTCCCAATAATGAGACATCGGGAGTGCTTACATCAATTCATGTCGATAAGCCTCAGAATGTCATTTGTCTGGCAAGTGGGCGATATTCCCTGGTGATGAGATGTTATCAGCCTGTCTATCCCTTGATATTGCCAGCGATAGAAATTGACAGCAAGCGTGTTTCTATTGAGCAAAGAGTGATAAAAGAGCCGGTAGATTTATATCCTCCGGAAATATTGCATAGGAAAAGCCTCTTTTTCTCCTTCGCGCATCATTATTTACATGCCGCTTTTAAAAGTCATTTCGCAGTGAATATGGATTTTATTGAAAGAGAATATCTTCCGGTAGGAAATCCCGAAACAACCTATAAGTTTGGAGCTTACAATAAAGGTCAGTTTCTTACTATTTTCCTTGATACTCAGGAAAAGGAGTTTCTGGCTTATATCACTTGTTATAATACAAGCAGTTTCCCTGTTTTTTCGGATCGTATTGATGTAAAGGCGAATGGCGTCTATTCAACCCCTGTATTTGATCGCGAGGGAACTTACCTTCTTCGGCTTATTCCTCTACATCGTAGAATAATCGCGGAAGATCTAAAGAACGCTATTGATGTAATTGTTGAAAATGAGATAAATATAGAGCGGATTCATCTTGTTTAGTCCGGTTATCCGCTATTTAAACTCCATATAATCTTTTTGATTGCTTCTCATGCGGAATTTTACAAATGTATCTTCATGTTCTATTTGCATGTATATATTTTGTTTTTTTATTAGCTGAAAGCTCATTCCGGGGGCTATGCCGTAATTATGTCCCTGAAAGATTTTTCCGGAATCGCTTAAACAGGATTTCAGCAACTGTATGGAATTGAACATGTCATTGGGGTTGCCACCTTCGCAGGTACATATGCCACAGCCTTCAGGAAATAACGTATCTCCGGTAAATAAAAAATGGTTTGCCAGAAAACAGGCGCTTCCTTTGGTATGTCCGGGTGTGGTTATGGCGGTTATGCAATGATCGCCCAACGCGATCCGATGTCCTGATTCAAAAGGCTCAAGATTTTTCAGAGATGGAGAATAATGGGATATTTCCTTGTCGGATAACCAGGCGGGGACGCCATTGATCCGCGTATAATAGTCGGACAGGTTAATATGATCAAAATGACTATGGGTAAGCAACACGTGCCTTAACGCGACTTTATGATCGTACAAAATGGAATTAATTATGTCGGCTTCCCATGAAGGATCAATCAGAACTCCTTCTTTGGATTGTTTTTCATACAAAAGATAACAGTAGTTCTGGAATCCGTTTCCACTAGTTCTTATCACAATCGCGCGCAGGGTATTGTCCTCAAAAATCATCATGACGGCGATCGCTTTTAAAAACTGACTTTGATTCCTATCCGGGCTGATTGCGCGAATCCAAACATGTTGAAATTTGAATTGGACGAGTTGGCCAGAAACTGATAGTGTATGTACAAGTCAAACCTTGAGCGGAACTTATAATATGTTCCAATTCTGTTGAGACTACCTAGGTCATCGAGGCCGCCAAATGTAATCCATTCCAAATCAAATTTGGAAGTGAAGAAATTGCTTCGAAATAAGCGCAGAAAAATAAAGTTTTTTCTCATTGGGAAAATGATAGAGCCATACATGGTTCTCATAGTGGACGTGGTCGCGCCTGAGTAGTCGTTTATGAGTCTCTGGGTAGCGTAAAAGTTAATGATCTCCTGAAACTGGTCCCATTCATCAGAGGAATATCCTTCATTGATATGAAAGTATTCTACAACGATATTATAATTGTCGCGTGGAGAATAATTAATTCCGGCTAAAAGTCTGTAGGCCGGAGTGTTTTTTCGCTCGAATAACGGCGGGTATCGCACGTCGCTTTTTGATATGACTATTCCGTCCATATGTGCTTCCAGTTTTGATCCCAAAGAAGCTGTCGCGTTCAATCCTGTCTGGAAAGCTCCCTGAAGATCAATTCGGCCGACAAGGCTTACGTCAAATAATTGTATGTTGCGGTAATATCTGAAAGCGGCGGAATGATCACTGAAGAACACTGTGTTGACGTTGGTCGCCGGCATCAGATAGATGTCGTATTGCGCTCTTTTGCCAACATATGTAATTTCCAACAGATCGCTTCCTTTGATTTGAAATAGTCTGTCCGAGGGGTCTTCCGGTGGAGGAGGACTGGAAACAATGTCGGTAGGGCTGGCGACATAACTTACACCCCATTTTATTCTTTTTCTTCCAATAGCGAATGTGAAATTGCCGACAGACTTTTGATAGAACAATTCCAGAGGAGTGAAGTCCGGCTTATGCTTTACCTGGTCGCGCTCGTTGGTTTCCGTATGGATGAATTGATTGTTGAGGCCAAATCGTAAATTCCAGTTTAGAGAACCTTTTAGAAGTTTTAAAGAATTGTTGTATAAAAAAAGGTTGTTAATATTTACATAAGGTAATTGTTGAATATTGTCGGGATTAAGGTAATCCGTATTAATTTCATTGTACTCAAATTCTGAGATGAATTTAGAAGTTTGACCACGTGAACTTTCAATACGAATTACTATAAGTGAAACAACTAAAATGAACAAAGTGATGTTTTTATCGGCAAACCTCATCTGAAACTACAGCTAAGGACGTTTTAATAAAATATCGGTTAGGTATATTTTTCTCCTGTACAACCTGAGTGAAATCCAGGATCGATTTTTGATCTTTGTTGAAGTGATCTGTAAACTCGATTTGGGTGTTTACTTCCGCTCCCGCTATTGTCTGATATTGAGTAAATTTTAGTGTCTTATATAGTTTGCCGGACAGAAGAAATACTTCGGCCTGAAGAGGCTTGAAGGTATCCTTGTCGACCCATAGTTTGATTTTTTGATAGGTGGCTCCATTGGATTTTGCTGCCAGATACAGGATATACACGTTTTTGGCGTGTAGTCTGGCTTCTTCATGGTTTTCAATCGTATAGTCTTTGGACCAGCCAAGTCTGGCAAGATCGCCATAGGATACGGAGCCGGACAGTTTCTGTACGGGAGTGATTCTTGTCGGCTTTTTGGTATCTCGTACATAGTACCAGAGATCTTCGCCTACCATCAAAAGGATATTTCCTTTCTCAAACTTTGGTTCCATAAAGGCGACGAGGGTATTTTCACTGTCCTTAAAGTAGACTTTGTATACGCTGCGTTTTTCTTTTTCATTGATCAGCGTATTCAACTCGGCCATCATGGACATCTGCTCCCATGGAGATCGTTTATATTCCGCTCTTTTTAATATGTCCTCCGGGCTGAGCGATGCCTCTTGAGCAATGTTGGATGAAAAAGAAAGCAGTAAAAGAAAGGCGCTTGCTCCGAAGATTGTTTTTTTTAGTAAAGGATTCATATTAAGCATGCTCTAAAGATTCGACAATGGTTAGTTTCCGAATGATGAAGAACGCGGAAAGACTGGATAGGGTAATCGCGAGTACAACCGTAAAAGCGACAAAGGCGTGATAGGGTGAAAATGGGTAAACCTGTAAGGCGTATCCCTGATTCATGCCGGGTACCGGAGGCATTTGAATATTGAGGGAGTTGATGCCGAATGAAATCGCGATCTGGGCGATAAATCCGATGACAAGGCCTATGACGCTGATCAGGAACGCCTCAAGTAAAAAGACGATCGTGACGTTGACGTTTTTAATACCAATCGCCATTAATGTGCCTATTTCCCGTACGCGCTCCATAGTGGCCATATTCATAATGTTCCAGCAACTTAAAATAACGATGGCCAGAATGATGACACCCATAAAGGTAAAAATCATGTTGAAAAGGTCTTTGGCCGCTGTATAGTACTCCGCGAGCGATTCCCAGGTAATTACCGTGTTCAGGTTATTGCCGGGGCCATTGTTGTCGCCAAAGGCGCCGGCCATCAGGGTATTTATTTTTTCAGCTTTATGATCCAGTGAGTCCCTGTTTTTGAACATGACGGAAATCAGGCTTATTTTGTCGGTATTGACAAGTCTTTGTACAAGATCCACATGGGTAAGCAGATAGTACTTGTCGGTCTCGTTGAGCCCGGTAGACATGATACCCACCAGCTCTACGTCAATGGCGTTTACCGCTCCATGCACGGTGGCGCCGTACAACATCAGGGGATCGCCTACTTTTACTCCCAGGGAATTGGCCAGTTTCCTGCCCAGAATCACACCGTATTCATGGTTTTTTAGCGGGGCGATTTCCTCGCCCAGTTTTAAGGCTGGGTTAATGAGGGACAAGCCACCTCTTAAATTGGCTTCATGCAATGACTCGATTCCATAACCGATAAAAGGAAAGGATTTCTCACCTGTGCTGACCAGGCCTCCAAATTCAATACGAGGCAATACATAATCGACTTCCGGCTGGGTTCTGATGGAGGCTATGGTCTTTTGATAATCCGCCAGTCCAAATTCAAGGGTGTATTTTTCCTGGTTTTCAATGCCGCGCTTGTCCTTGATTTGAATATGTCCTGTACCACCAGCGCCTCCAAATCCGTTGCGTATGGTCATCTCCTGTAAGGCGTATATCGAAAAATTATAATAACCGAGAGCGATCGCCATAGCGGAATATCCCGCGGCGGCTATAAAAATCGCGAATAATGTTCTCCTTTTATTTCTGAAAAGGTTTCTATACGCGAGGTGTAGTATCTTAAAAAAATGTTTTCTCATACCAGCTCTTCTTTAAAAATTTTACCGTCCTGAATTAATAGTTTTGACTTTGCCCTTTCAATTACATAAGGGTCGTGTGTGGAAACAACAATAGAGACACGCTCTTTCTCGTTAAGTTCGGCTATCAGGTCCATGATGGACGCGGCTGTTTTCCGGTCAAGGTTCGCGGTGGGCTCGTCCGCGATAATCAGTTCCGGACTACCGGCCAGCGCTCTCGCGATCGCCACCCGTTGTTTCTGGCCTCCGGATAGTTTTGCCGGCAAATGGTGGCTCCTGTCTGACAGGCCTACTTTGTGTAAAACATGATTGACTCTTTCTCTTAGTTCTTTTTTCGACAGATTTTTGAACAGGAGAGGAAGCTCAACATTTTCATAGGCGGAAAGTACCGGTACCAGATTGAATGACTGGAAAACAAAGCCTATTTTGTATAGTCTCAGTTGATGCAGATCATTGAGGGAAATAGCTGAAATGTCTTTTCCATCAAAAAAAATGGAGCCGGATGTCGGTTTGTCGATACTGCCCAGAATATTTAAAAAAGTGGATTTACCGCTTCCTGAAGGTCCGGCTACTACAATAAATTCACCTTGTGTAAGTTTGAAATCCACATTGTTTAAGGCGAGAATATCACTCTCTCCGACTGTATATTTTTTTGTTACTTCTTTTAATTCTACAACTGTTTTATCCATTGGCGCTAGAGTTTTGCTAGTAAGTTTCTTTATGTGTTTTATGAAGTAAATTCGGCGATCGTCTGAGATTGGGGCGCTATTGTTTTTTGATGTTCATCCAGGATATTCATCAATACTTTTTCCGCTTCCTCCATTAGCCTGAAAGCAATTTGATCGACATGACGATTTTGCCACTTTTCCAATGGTGTGCCCTTGACCCACTGATTAAAAGCGCCTAACGCGGGGCCGCATTGAATCTGAAAGTCCATTTTGCCTTTTTCGTGACCGGCTATGGCCATGCGGGCGGAATCGAAGAAGTAATATTTGAAAACATTCGCCATTTTCATTTTAGGATTTTTTCTGATTCCGTTTAATAATTCGGGTTTGCCGCTTGCCAGATAACTTTCAACCTCGCTCCATACTTCTTCAAGTGATCTTTTGAAGTAGTTTTCTTCGATCATTTTTCGGGTATCATCAGGTATTTCTTCGAGTGAGTTGTACTGTTTGTATAGTTCGTACAACTTGTTGGCCCGAGCCGGGAATAAGACACCTCTTTTTAATACCTGTACCTTGGCGCCAAGCTCAAACATGTCGCCGGCGGGCGCGTAGGCGGTATCCTGGATATTCATGCCGGAAAGCATGTCTTTGGCCAGATCGCTGATTCCGGCTTCTACGGTACATTGATTGATGGAGCCGGTTACAATATAGTCCGCTCCTAGTGTAAAGGCGGCGGCGGCGGCGACCGGAGTGCCGATTCCACCGGCTACTCCTATATGAATCTTGTGGGGATAATGGTATTTTCTTATCTGTTCGTCGCGGAGGAGACGGATGGCGGGAGCGAGCGTAAAAGCGGCTTTCTGGTCGGTATGCCCCCCTGAATCGGCTTCAGTAGTGATGTCGGAAGCCAAAAATACGGCTTTCGCGCAGGAAGCTTCTTCCATCGTCAACAAGCCTTTGCGCAGCAGGTCGCGGACAATGTTTTCAGGTGGAGGACTCATAAATATCTCCGCCACTTCCGGTCTTGAGATTTTCGCTATGATATGATTTTTTAAGAACGCGTCGCCGTTGGTGGCGCGCCTGGCCCCTTTCAGCCGGAAATAGACAAGGGCGGGCGTCGCCGCGCCAAAAGCGGAAGCTTCAATAACGCTTACATTCTTCCGGACGCACAGGGCGGCCAACTCAAGTTCTTTGGCCGGATCAATAGGATTGTGGAGAAAGTTTATCCCAAACGGACCATCGTCTTTTATGGTATTTTTTATTTCATCAATGGATTTGTCGATCGTATGAATGTCCAGGCCTCCGGTGCCTAAAAAGCTAAGGAGGCCGGCGTTGGCCATTCTGATTACTAATCTGGCGGATGAGACGCCCCGGAACATGGCGCCGGCGACATAGGCGTGACTTAAATTATAACGTTTTTTAAAGGTGTTTGAACCTAATGCGCTTGTATGTTCGCGTGTCAATGGAAATAGGCGGATAACGTCATTTTTCGGATCTGGAAACTTGTCGCTGATTTTACTATTTAGACGGGATAGTATATTGCCCGGGCCTGTTTCCTTAAACTCCTGCACGCCTTTCTGCCGGAGCAAGCGAATTTGTTGTTTCCAACTGACAGGGTTGGAAATCTGCCGGGTTAACAGGTCGGCTGTATTGTTTTTGGTATAAAGCGAACAGTTATAGTTGGAATAAACCGGAATAACCGGGTCGTTAAACGTAAACTGGTTAATGTAGGAAGCGAATTTTTCCCCGGCCGGGATCATATACCGGGAATGAAAGGCGCCACTAACATTGAGTCTTATCGTTTTAAAGCCTGCCTGAATAAGCAAAGGCTCGATGCCGGATAGCACTGTCGGATCTCCGGACAATATGGTTTGATCATCGGAGTTATAGTTGGCGATATCTATCCGGGAAGCGTGGTGCTGAATAAAATCGGGCAATGTATCCTGATTGCCGCCCAGTACGGCCAGCATACCGCCATCTTTGAGTTCCGCGAAAAGCTCGGCTCTTTTTTGTACAATCTTAAGACCTGAAAAAAAATCAAAGACCCCGGCCGCGCACAGGGCGTTGTACTCACCCAGGCTATGACCGATATAGTAGTCGGTGCTTCGTTGACCGGACAGGAAGTACAGGTGGTTTACCACATAAAGACAAGGTTGTGTATAAAGCGTATAGGACAGCTTGCCGTCAGGATCATTTGCGCATAACTCCTGAATGGAATATCCTAGCATTGAATCAACTTCTGAAATAAGTTCGGGGTATCTGGAAAAAAGATCGTTCCCCATGCCTTTATACTGAGCGCCCTGACCAGGAAACATCAGAGATGTTTTTTTGATTGTCAAAGACATAATAAAAATAGTTAGTATGCCAAAAATTTATTACAACAAAAAACTTTGAGACTATTGTCCATGGACTATAATCCCTGATTTTATCTTATTCCGATATTAGATGCAAATGATTCTTATAGCTGGATACTATATAAGTCGGCAATCGTTTTTAAATTCTTATTTAAAAAAAACTACCAATGCCGCCTCTCATAATTTCCAAATAACATCAAGTGGACCTTAGCGTGATAAAAAATATTACTGGTTGAACTTGATATTCTTGCGAACAATACTCGTGCTTTTTTTATTAAAATCAAAGTTGTTATTTAAATAATTTTTTTTGATTTAAGGGTTGAAGGATAGTCACTGGAAAATAATACGGTATTTAAAACTGTCCGCCGGCGTATTTTAATTTTTGTTTTTTTCATACTTCTATGGAAAATTATTACGAATATGGCGCGCGTTTTAACCAGTAACTTGAAGATACAGGTTCGAATGGACCGTTCTCCATATCTTTTTCTTAATGGATGTTGTTCGCTGAATATGATCTGGATGAAAAATACAGGGAATGATTCTGTCAAATCGTCCTGTCGGACGTATCTTTGCTATCGGAATATGGTCTGAACCCTCCTTATTGTAAGGTGAGAACCGGATATCAGGTCTGAAAGATTGGTTATTGTCTATATCTGTCACGTTTATATATTTTTATCAACTAACTTTTTATGCTTGTATACTACAATTTTGATAAACTAAAACAGGAAGATTTTCATATTGACCAACATAATCGGTCATTTATGTATGGAGACTCGGTTTTTGAAACCATCGTGTTGAAAAATGGAGAAATTCGTTTCCTGGAGGACCATTTTCAGCGCCTGCGGCATGGTTTGGACGTGTTGGGTATCAAGCTCCCCAAAAAATTTTCCATCGAAGTATGGAAGGCGTTTATTCTTGAGCTCGCGAAAGACAACCAGGTGGAAACAAACGCGAGGATAAAATTGCAGGTTTGGCGAAAAAGTGGAGGCTTGATCATGCCCGCGGAGGAAGACGGTTTGTTTCTGCTTACAGTGTCGCCTCCTGTATCTTCGCCAAAGCTGGAAAAGGAATATGTGCGCGTGTTTGATGGCGTTCGTCTTTCTTATACGCCTTTTTCGGGGAATAAAACAGGCAATATGCTTCCCTATATCCTGGCTGGCAAATACTTAAAACAAAGCGGAATGGATGATCTGGTGTTGCTGAATCATGAAAATTATGTCACCGAATGTGTTTATTCGAACCTGTTTTGGATCATTGGCGATAAAGTATTTACACCATCCATCGCCTGTGGTTGTATAGCCGGAATAATGAGAAAGCAAATTATACGCTGGTTGGGCGATAATCATATCGCATTGGAAGAGGGAAAGTTTCCTGTAGAGCATCTGGCGCGGGCGGATGCCTGTTTTACAAGCAACGTTTCCGGAATATCGGTAATTAACAATCTGGAAGGTAAAAAGATGAACAGTCATCATCACGTAGTGGAAAATCTTAAAAACGCTTTGGCGTAGACGCCATGATTGAGTAGGAAGACCTGGTTTTTAAAATGGCGGAGAAAACAACGTGAACTTGTATACAGAAAGGTCTGCCAGAACTATTCAGTAAAGAAATAAAAAAGTTTCTGATAAAAGCGGGAAAATGAGGGGAAACTCCGGTGGAATGATTGAATAAAAACAGCTACTACACAATTTGGTAGTAGCTGTTTTTCTTATGTAAGATGGTATTATTTTACTAGAATTTTCTGGATATGACGCTCCTGATTTGTGATTACATGAAGCAGGTATAATCCTCTTGGCAAATGATTAATATCATAGGTATATTCTTCCGAATCAACCAGTTTTATAGACTCCACAAACTGTCCGGAAAGAGTCTGCCATTGAATTTCCACAGGGCCACTGGCTTTGTTTAAATGGATATTTACATGGTTGCTTGCCGGATTTGGGCTGATATTCATGGTGTTTTCTGATAGACTGGAGAGGGAGGTGATCAACTCTACCGTAACGGTGAAGGAACAGGTGGCGATATTGCCGGATATGTCCGTAGCGGTATATGTCTCTGTGGTAGTACCTGTTGGAAAAGTAGCTCCGATGCCAAGGCCTTCGGTGAGCTCTATGGTAGGATTGTCCGTGCAATTATCACTCGCGACAGGTTCTTCATATATATAATTGGCATCGAAGGTGACGATGTCTTGAGGGCAGGAGATAAAAACCGGTTCTTCTGTATCGGAAGCGGTCAGCGTGGCTGCTTGACTGTTAACGGTCCGCGGGCATTCGCTGTTTACAATCACCCTGTATAAATACCCATTCATACCGGCGCTGGCTTCCGATATGGTCAGCGAGTTTGTAGTTACACCCGAGTAAAGATCGCCTTCCGCGAGATTTTCAAATCCTGAACCGGGGTTTACCTGCCATTGATACGTAGACGCGTTTGTCGTTTCTGTAGTAAAGGTGACTTCCTCATCCGGGCAAGTACTTTGGTTTGTCGGGGGAGCGGTGATAGCGGCGGCGGGAGCGACTTTCACAGTCGCGGTGACAGGCGCGCCGGCGCAATTATTAAGTGTCGGGGTAATGACATAGCTTATCACACCTTCTCCCTGTAGAGTTTGCCCGATGGTATTGCCTTCTCCACTGGCTCCGCCGGATATGGATCCTGTAGTGACAGAGTGAGTCCAGGTAAAGGCTGTTCCCTGAAGATTCGAGCTTAATGAGATGTCAGCATCACTGCCACTGCATATGACAGTGTTTTCGGGTTGAGCGATAGCTGTTGGAAGTTGCAGTACAGTAAGTTTGGCGTTATTGGAAATAGCGGCTGGTGTTACAGCGCCGGTAGCGATACAACGGTATAGATTATTATTCAGAGATACCGTAGCTCCCGTAATAGTCAAGGTTGCCGTGGTTACTCCCGAGTACACACCGCTATTATTCAGGTTTTCGAAGCTCGTTCCGTTGTTGGCGCTTACCTGCCACTGATAGGTGGTAGCGCCGGTAGCGGTTACGGAGAATGTCGTGTTGCCGCCCTGACAGATTGTACTGCCGGCAGGATGACCGGTGATAGCCGGAGCCGATAGCGCCTGGAAGGAGGTTGTATTATATTCTTGTATGCCTTCGGGGTTTCGATACAGCGTCCAGTTCGCGTTATTGGATACAGACGCTTTAAATTGCGTGATGGTCAGATTGTCGCGCGGACCGGTATAAGCGGCCGCGACCGCTTCATCGGTAAAATATTGAGCATTGGGGAGGTCTGAAGGCCGGTAAGATCTGTTGGAGCTTACGGTGCCACTGGTAAGCCAGTCTGTATATGTTCCGATACCCTGGAAGCCGACTCCCGCCAGCAAGGTTCCGGAAAGAGTGCCTGACGCGTTGTTGCTTATGGTATAGGAACCCTGGAAAGCGAAAAGCTGTTCGCCGGAATTGGTAAGAGAGATGGTTGATGTCACTCCACCGTCGGCGTTGTACACCACTACAGACCCATGGCTGGTAATGGTAGAGGGAGAGGTTTCGCCATCAGCTTCAATGACAATAATGGTACCTGCCGGGATAGCGGATGTTGCCGTCCAATGTATGGTTTGTTCCAGTTCTCTGATATTGCCGGCGGTATTGGAGTGCGCGGAGCTGTTGAATCCGTTGTCTGTAAATCGTATTTGTGTACCTGCCGCTAGCGGTACCCAAGTTACAAAAGCGAATCCGTCGCGGTAATTGAGCGCGGAATTGAATCCAATAATTGAAATGTCGCCTGTAGTCAAGGTGGTTTGCGCCGATCCGTAAAGTGATGTCAGAAAGATCAGGCAAAAAGTAAACAATGTTTTGGAGAAGGTATATAGGTGTTTCATAATTTTATAATTAGTCACATGGTTTGAGCGTCAAACTTAAATGCATAAGTAAGTGTTTGTCCATTTGGAAAAAACTCCGGTAGGAGTTTCGTTGGTGAAGGCGGATTTTTCAGATTCGCAGGGATAGTTTCCGATTAGTTTTAGCTGGCAGTTTCCGGTAGTCGGGTTTTTGACAATTTCAGCCTGGTAAACCGGACTAAAGAAAATACGGGAGTCTTCGTGAAGACGGAGAGGGCCTCTCGGAGAGTGAAGTTCCATACATTCCGCTTTCGCCAAAACTTCATCGGTTCTTTTAGGCGCTTCCGGGCTACGGGCTAACTGATTAATGAGTAGCGCGCCTTCCCAGCCTAGTAAGGTAAAGATATTGGGAGTAGCTTCATGCTGTTGCCTGATAGTGTTGACAAACTGATGATTCTTGTCGTTATCAAGCGATCGGCACCAGGAGATACATCCTTTTATTCCGTCAAATGGATATGGCAGGGTATCGAGCCAGTTTTCTTCAAGCATAAAAGCGGATACATAAAGGGGAACTTGCCGGCAGATACTGGTCCGCGCGTACCCGCTCAGAAAGACTTCACCCGCTTCCGCTGAAAACTGCGCCAGTATAGCGTCAGGCTGGTGGTGTTCAAAGGCGTGTACAAGATCGCTTGTCTGGTACTGATTCCGATGGAAGGGGACAATTGAATGAAAGTGTATGGTGCCGCCTTCGCGTTCATGGCCTTTCAGGTAAGAATATGTTTGCAGGTATCCGCCTTCGTAGAAAGAAGACGCGAAAAAAGCCCGTTTATTTCCGCTTTTCGCGGCCAGCGCGCCCGTGACATAATTGTTGAAAGCTGTTTGCAAAGAAATAGTAAAGCGGTATGGGCTACCATCGTTCCAGGTCAGGGGGACGTGAGCTCCTGGATCCAGTACAATCAGAATCCGCTTTTGCAGCCTGAATAGCATGTCCAGCTTAGTGGCTTCACTATGATCCAGAAAGGCTAAAACAATCCACGCGTCCCGCAGCAAGAGTTTCTCGGCTTTGTTATATATTTCATTAGAGTCTCCGCCAGCTCCAATATTTTCATACAGGAGTTCATAGGAAAAATGCTGAACGGAATCCAGCCGCGCTTTTAATCCGTTCAGCAAATCAAATCCAATCGAGGGATATAGAGAAGATTTGGGCAATAAAACCCCTATCTTGATTACACTCATGGTACAATCAGGCTATATGGCTCTGAAAAATGACCGACGAACTAACCTCGGGAAGGGAACACACCTTCGAGGCAAATGATATAGTTCATCGCCAAAGTGGGCTGCATAATGCTTATCGGTAATCCATTACCAGTTGCTCCGGTAGTCAGATCCACAGACAGATTGCCTGAGTAGGCGCCCGAGCTTGGCGAAGTATTGTAATTATTGCTCGCGGTGGGAGCAAGATACGCTTCTTCGGGATTGTCCGTAGCTGATGAGTCGGCATTGACCGGTAATTTTACGGTGCCGGATACCATGTGATTGTGCGGTGGTATATTGGCGGTTGTGAGTGTCACATTTTCTGTTCCGGATACCTGACCCAACGCGTAGTTGTTTAGTCCGGGGCCTTGGCCATAACCGATAGGAGCTCTGCCTCTCAGATCGGGGAGAGCGAAGGTTGTTTGTCCGTTGCCTCCATAAGTAGTTCCTATAAGAGAGAATAAAGCCGTATTCTGAGCGATGGATAATAACTGTCCCTGACACGTAGCCCAGCCTTTCGGCGCGAAATTACCACCAAAAATTTTGATAATCGCTATATATTCATCCATAAATAAAAGTAGTTAGGTTAAATAATGTATAAATTAAAAATATTGATTTGAGAGGATTGCGTTTGTACCTCCAAAAGTGAACCAAATATAGTCAGGGAATTTAATTTTTAAAATATATTAATAAAAAGAATTTATATATAAGGTGTTTAGGATGTGTGGTATAGTTGATTAAGGGCGCGTTTTTTTAATTTTAAGTTGATATATTACAGACTCTTGTGAGTGGGAGTCTCTGTCTTCACAAAGGAGAAAATGGACGGCTTCGCTATCTTCTGAAAATAATGTGATACCTTCAAATTTGGAAGTGTCGGATAGCACGATCAATTGCTCAACTTCGAATTCCGGCAGACGCATTATGCCCAGATAAGTACCTTTAATTTCGCCATCATGGTAAACGGAAGGCTGGGATTCCGCGATGGCGGTGAAGTAAATAGTATCACGCACCTTGACAGCGTCGCTGAACCCCGCGGGAGTCTCGTTGAGGGCAGGCAGGGGTACAGGAATAAAAACCGTATCCAGTCCGGGAGTAAGACGAAAAACGCCATTGAAGCCTAAAGGGCCGTTGCCGCGGTTGAATAGCAATAGCTGTTCGCGATAGGGTATCGCGCCTTCAATGTTAAAGTTCTGATGGTCGATTTGGTATTTTTTCTGCAAACTTTGATAGACTGATCGTATATCATCAATGGCTGCCGGACGTTTGGATCCGATGGGTATGGAGATCTGCTGATTCCTCCGGTAACTTGTATCGGAACCCGAGCCAAGAATGACAAGCATGTCGTTTTCGGAAAAGATCGCTTCAAAGTCGCTTTTTTCCTCTTTTGACAGATTTTCATAAGGACGCTTTTCGATCAGAAGCGTTTTATAGAGCTTTTGATCATGAGTTGAATAACGATATAGATAATTGCTGTTGTCGGAAATGATATAAAGCTGCCGGTCTTTATAAAATAGGCCTGAAGCGGCTCCCACGCCTAGTATGATGTAAGCGATTTCTAATAAAAATTCTTTCATAATCAGGCCTTTATTCCTTTCCGGAACAACGTTTTATTCGTCCGGTCTGGGCGACAAAACGGAAAACAGGCGGAGATAAAACATGTCGGAAGCGTCCTTCTTATTTTATCTCCGTGGTATGAAATTATTATTTCAACTCGATAAAAAAGTCCTTTTTGGGAGTCCGCACCTTTTTCATGGGGGCCAGCCAGTCGTTTGGCGCGTCGCGATACCCTAGTGTCAGTATGGTAACACTTTTTAAGCCGTGTTGTTTCAGGTTCAGAAGCTCATCGAGCGCCGCGTTGTCAAAACCTTCCATGGGTGTGGCGTCTACCCGTAATTGAGCCGCGGTATATAACCCGAAGCCTAGGGAAATATATGTTTGGCGGGCCGCGTGTTCAAAGTTTTGCTCCGCGTTCAGGTTCGTATATGACTGTATGAGCATATTCCTGTAATCGTCCGTAGCGCTGGATGGGAGGTCGCGTTCGGTGTTGTTGCGCTCAAAGACTCCGTTGATGCGTTCTACCGTATAGTTGTCCCAGGCCGCGAATACCAGCAGGTGCGAACATTGGGTAATTTGTTGCTGATTCCAGGCGATAGGACGTATTTTTTCCTTCAACTCGGGATTGGTAATGACGACTACTTTGAAGGGCTGGAGACCGGAACTGCTTGGCGCGAGGCGGATGGCGTCCAGGATGATGTCGATGTCGTTCTGAGGCACAATTCGCCCATTGTAGCTTTTGGTGGCATAGCGCCAGTTGAGAGTTTCTGTAATTGACATATTCAGCGTGTATTATATTGGTAGAAGTTAATTTCAGGGCCTTTTAGATGAGTCCCGATAACAGCCTATCGGCTCATCGCTTTTTTCAATATGGAAAATGATTTTAGCCGGGCTTCCATATCATAGATATAACCCGTTACCATCAACTCATCCAGTCCTGTTTCGGAGATAAACTCATTCAATTCCCCGCCAAGCTTTTTCTCACTTCCCATAAAGGTTCCCGCCAGCATATTGTTTACCGCGTTCTGGACTTCCGGATACTGGTATAATTCCGAAAGTTTTCCCGGAGGGCGCAGCGGCTGAGGCTTTCCGGTCACTACCCCCAGAAACATATTGATCAGGGAGGTAGTCAGCCGGTTAGCTTCCTCGTCATTGTCGGAGGCTATGACATTGACCGCTACCATAAGGTAGGGTTTGTCCATCTGAACCGAAGGCTTAAAGTTTTTTCGGTAAATATGGATAGCTTCATACAACCTCGCTGGCGCGAAATGCGCCGCGAACGCGTACGGAAGTCCCATTTCAGCCGCCAGATAGGCGCTGTCGGTACTGGAGCCTAATATCCACAACGGAATATCCAGCCCTTCGCCCGGAAAGGCGCGCACCTTGGAATCGTGGTTTTCTTTACTGAAATAAGTTTGTAAAGCCCTTACGTCGGAAGGAAAGCTGTGCGCGGTCGTCATATTGTGGCGACGAAGCGCCATCGCTGTTTCCTGGTCGGTTCCAGGCGCCCTTCCAAGACCCAGGTCGACGCGGCCCGGATAGATAGTTTCCAGAGTGCCAAACTGCTCCGCTATAATCAGAGGAGAATGATTGGGAAGCATGACGCCTCCCGAACCAACGCGGATTGTCTTTGTATGTCCGGCTACATGGCCTATCAGAACGGCTGTGGCTGAACTGGATATATAGGGCATGTTGTGGTGCTCGGCCAGCCAGAGTCGATGATAGCCTTCGGCCTCCGCGTGCCGGGCTATCCGTACGGTGTCGTCGATCGCCTGACGCGCGTCGCCGCCTTCCGTTACAATGGCGAGTTCGAGTATAGATAGAGGTATGTGTTTCATAAGATTCTTATAACAAGTAAAATCACGCGTTCTTTGTTGTCCAATGATTAGTTTATGCGCCGTATTGCTAATCTATACAAACCTATATAAATTTACGGATAAAAATATAGTACTTATCATTTGGTTAGTACTGTTAAAAAGGAAAGTAATGAAGTCGCCCGTGTACGAGAATACCACATCTGAAAAAGAATGCGAAGGATTGATTAGGCCGGTAATGGACGCTTTGGATATTTTAAGTGGACGTTGGAAATTGCCAATTATCACTTCTCTTTATCATGGTCCGAAGCGTTATCGGGAAATCTTGTCCGACGTGAAAGGAATCACGGACAAGATGCTCTCAAAGGATTTGAAGGAGCTAGAAATGAATAAGCTGATTTGCAGGCGGGTGATTAGTTCGTTTCCACCAGCGGTAGAGTACTCGATGACGGAACATGGCCGTTCGCTTGACCGGGTGATTATGGAGTTGTGGGAGTGGGGCAAGAGGCATCGGGCGGAGATTATACAGAAAGAATGACACGCTGTATGGAAAAGACAGCCCGAACGTTTTGCTCGGACTGTCTTTTTGCCTATGGCCCGATCATTATCTTACGACCATGAGCTTATAGGTTTTGACAACGTTGTTGCTTCGCGCGTGGCAGAAATATATTCCCGCCGGGATGTTGGAAGCGTCCCATTGAAGCTCCATATTTTGTCCCGGGCCATCGTATAGTTTGCTTATCAACAGGCCATTCGCGTTAAAAATCTCCACAGATGTATGTTCGTTTACCGCGGCTTCTATCCGTATAGCGAAGCGGTCAGCCGATGGGTTTGGTGCAATAGAAACCTGCGTACCGGATTCGTAATAATCGGCGGCCAGTCGGGCATTGCGTGACGCTCTTACTCTGAACGGAACATAGATGCCGTTGATATAAGCGCCTGTTCCATTGGATCCTGAATATGCTTTTGCTTCAATATAGTTGTCTCCAACCGGAAAGGTTCCGCCATTGAAATTACCGCCATTGTCTCCAAAAACGGAGTATGGGGCTACATTTTCCGCGCGGTTGGTATTGTTGAGACTGAAGGTAACACTTCCTATCGCGGAGGTATTGGTTTCCACCCGTACATTGAGTTGTGCCGGCAGTTCGTCAAGGTAGAGGGTTGTATGAGCGGTAAGGTCAAAGAGATCCTGATCCGTATCCGCTCTTACCAGTACAAACTTGTTCAGGGCGCCCGGTATGCTACGTATGACATGCAGACGTATAGACTTGCCTCTGTATGCCGTGTCGTTGAGATATGGTACAGCGTTCAGATCATGATATCCTTCGGTAAACAGTCCGGGTATGTAGCTGCCGCCGTCATTTCCGAAAAGAGCGTAGGGCGGAACATTTTCGGCGCGTATCATACGTCCGTTGTCGTAGTCAAATACGACTTTTTGTATAGTGGTTGGTATTGTTTCCGCGCGTATACTCAGATTAGGAGGCAAAGTAGACAGGTCGATAGTTGTGTTATAGAGTACCCGAATATCTTCATTGTTGTCGGCATTGACCAAAATAAACTGCGCGACTTTGGCCGGGAAATCATTAACTATTACCCGTACAGTATCCGCTCCGAATAATCCCTCGTTGTCAATCGCCGTATAGGTAAAATAAAATATTCCCGGATACCCATAGTGGAACCCGATTTTGGTGGTATCGCTATAGGGACTATATATATCATATTCGTAGTCCCCTGTCCCGCTTATATATCGCCATTGTTTTTGTACAATACTTCCGTCGGGATCATTGGCGGAACCATACAAAAATGTACTATCTGTCGGGAAAGTGATTTCTCTGTCCGGCCCCGCGCTTACTATAGGGGGAACTTTGGGAGCAGGCGTTACGATGGTAAAGTGGACAGTTGTAGAAGGTCCTGCCACACCATTGCCGCCGGGCAGGGAATGGGGGATGGCCGTGAATGTATAATCGCCCGGATTCGCGTTGGTCCATGGTTGATAGTCACCGTTATTGTCTCCGGGAAAGCTGAAAGGCGCGGAGTTTTCGGTACGTGCCAGATGAGGCCCGTTCCAGAACTGCACACTTCCCGGTGAACCGGTGGGGTTAAATCGCAGGGCGATATTCAGTCCTGCCGGTTTTACAATGGTGTCCCCGCTTTTGAGCCACTGTATATCCTGATCGGTGTCCGCGTTTACTACAGTGAAATATCCACCGCCGTCCGCGGGCTTAGTCGGATCATAGATCCATAGCGTTTTATCACCGGTATTGGATTCCAAAGAGAAGAAGAGTTTTCCACCTGCTTCTGTGAGATTAGCCGCGTGACCATAGGAGCTGGTATTGCCAAAGAGTTTTCGTACAGAGGAGGTGTTTTGAGGGTAAAGTCCGCTCTGGTACAATTCAAACTCTTCATTATAGGAAGTGGGATTCGCGGACGCGTGGTTGATATAAAACAGGAGGTCTCCGACTTTGGTAAACTCGGCGTCGTATCCATGATACATATCGGCTATAGGGTAGGTGCCGGTGTTTATACCGTTGGATCGAAATATCTTTTTGCCGGTATTGAAGGCTATAGTGTTGTTGATGACGACTGGGGTTATAAATTCCTGATAAGTAGCCCAGTCTGTATCAATCATGGCGCGTATGCTGGTAACCTTATTGGTATTCGGGTCATACTCCCAGAGCTCATATTCCATACCGAATAATGGACTTACAAATAGTAACAACTTATCTCCCAATGGAGCGATATATTCTATCGTTGTATAATCCATAAGTGTTCTTTGAGAGGAAGTCCAGATTTTGGTAATACCCTCGGGAGTGGCGAGGGCGAGATCGTCAGCCATTTCGCCCAGGTCTTGAACCTGAGTCATGTACATTTGATTGTCAAAAGGCTGAAAATTTCTTGCATAACTATAGTGATCGCGTAGTATGGAATAGGTTCCGTTTTCGGTGCCGTCAGATACCCAAAGCGCGAATCGACCATCGTGTGTGCTTGTATAGTCTGTTGTCCCGAAATACATATAATCATCCGTAGCGGAGAAGAGATCGATATTGTCGTCAAGAGTTTGAATGTACATTTCCTGCTGTAGGAGGTCTAACTGCCAGAGTTCGCCGTTTTTCAGAAAAATAACCTTATCCTGAAAAATGCCCAGAAGTTGGTGATACGCTCCCCAAATAGTCTTTTCGGTATTGCCCGGAGTACCGTCACTTCTCCATATGGATATATTATCATAACTGACCCGGGTTGTAAAAAAGAAGTAGTTGCCAAGAGTTAGTACAGTTGTGGAATTGTAATTGACTTCTTCATCAAGTTTTTTGACCAGCACGGTTGTACCGCTTGTACCTTCGCTTTTCCATAGCTCGTCGCCGGAAAAGAAATACAAAGTTCCGTTTAAGGAAAAGAATTCTTTGGCGTTGTCGGGAATATCCCTGACCAGTTGAGGCTGGGCCATTAGTAGCTGACTCAGCGTAAGCAACGTGATCACGCCGCTTAAGGCTCGTAAATGTTTCATAGCTTTTGAAAGTTTAAAAGATTGATTGAATGTTTAATATGGGAATAGTTTACGCTAAAAATTTGTAAAACGTTATGTTTTAATAAAGTATTGAAAAATAAAAAAATTCTATCCTGCTCTTATTGGATAAGAATGTTTTTTAGTCGACGGGTTTGGAGATGTTTCGGTCGCGTGCGAAAAAATTACGCGGTCAGGTCTCGCAAGAGTTTTTCTATATCCAGATGACCCGTGTTGACGCTTTTTTGGGCATACCGGGTCACTTGCCTTGTCCAGTCATTCAGCTTGTATAGTTCGTTTGTTGGGGAACTCCAGTACTCCGACAATTCGGACGCGGGCGTTCGGGCTATGGTGTCCGTCACGCCGGCTATGTTTTCGGCCAGCGTAATAAAGATTCTCGGAACATCGGCGTATACGCTGCCGGAGATTGTGATCCCGCCTTTGCCGCCGGCGCTAAACAGGTCGCGGACATTGGGACATACGACCGCCTGTCTGGTCGCCAGCCATATGGCCAGGCGACTAAATTTTTCGGGACTGTTGCCAAACAGTTCAGGAAAGAATACCATGGCCTGGTTTCTTATTTCCTGCTTCCGTTGTTGGCTCAGGTTGCTCCAGATCGTGATGATGATATTGCTCGCTTCATTATTGCTTTCCTGATCGATCCACCAGAGATCCTCTCCGGGTTTTAGCTGGCTTTTGTAATAGTCGATAATAGGGCGAATCGGATTTTCTTTTTTTCGCAACGCGTCGTATGACAGGTTGATCTTGTCGAAAATAGTTTCCTTTTTGTTCAGATTCATGTCGATCTGATAGCGGGGCGAGTGCGTGACCACTACTTCCGACAGTACTTCTTCATAAGGGCGGCAACGAAACTCTACCGGATCGGCGAGTTTGGCGAAAAGCATGTATATCCGCTCCAGGCGTTCTATACGTGTACTTTCCAATACACTATTGCCTGTCGTTTTCCAGTGGTTCTGAGTAGTCGTCTTTACTTCTACGCCATAGCGCCCGCCAACCACGATGTCTGGAAATCGCTGGCCTCCTATGAGCTGGATCGAGTTTTCGAAAGGAGTGCCCAAGGCTATTTCGGCCAGGACATCGCGAATATAAGGTTCTATGTGTTTGCCCGCGAGCAGCGTTATGGCTTTGGCCGATTGGCGGGCCCGGACATTGAGCTCGGCGATCGTCGCGTCCAGCAGTAGGGCGAAAGCCTTGTCGTCTGGCGCGATCATCGCTCAGGGGCGAAATACAGATCCCATACCGCTTCAAGTCGTTTGGCCAGATTGAAAGCCAATAGCGGAGGTACGGCGTTGCCAATGACTTTGTACGCTTGCGAAGGACTGACGACAAAGGAGCCTTGCCGCCCTGTCTCGTTCGCGATCACGAATTCATATTCTGGTGGAAATGTTTGGATCAGCGCGCACTCCCGGGGAGTAAGCCTGCGCTCCTTCAAGCCTTTTTTCAATTCGTCGTCCAGTTTGCCGCCGTTCGCTTTCGATAGTCTGCGAAATTCGATATTGCCATGATGTTCGGCCCGGATCGTAGGCCCGACTCCTTCCAGTCTTATCTCCGTCTGTCCCTGACAATGACGACCCATGAATTTCGCCTTGGAATAATACTTTTGCGACAAGTCGCTGGTTTGTTCGGGCTCTTCCAGATGCTCAAATACTTCGCCGAGCGACACGAAACGCTTGTCGCCCTCTTTGGTGGTATAGGCGTGCGTAGGACGAGGGTAAGGGTCGTACTCGGCGGGTACCGCTTTTTGCTCCAGCGCCTTTAGCGCGTCCTTTTTCAGCGCCGATTTTTTAATTCCGATAAAAATGACTCTTTCTCTCGATTGAGGCACGCCATAATCCGCCGCGTGCAGTACCTGTGGACTCAGTACGATATATCCGTTGTCGCCCGCGGAAGAAAAATCCTGCTGGATAATGTCTTTGACGTTGGAAAGATTGACAAGACCCTTGACGTTTTCGGCGATAAATATTTTAGGTCGGGTGATTTCGATCACCTCCTTCATCCACATGTAGAGTTGTCCCCGCGTCTCGACCGACGCTATGGGGGTAGTGATCAATTCGCCCATGTGGTTTTTGTGTGAGCTGAAGCCATTGCGTTTTCCGGCTACGCTAAAGTCCTGGCAGGGGAAACCGCCCGTGACGATGTCTATCTTGTCCGGAAACACGTTGATTCCTTCGCGGTGTTTTTTGACCAGGTCGACGACGCTTTCCTGATAAAAGGTGCCGGGATCGTGGCCCCGCCGCGAAAAGAAATGATTCCACGCTTTTCTGGCTGAGTCCAATATGTCGTTGGCGAATACGGTTTTGAAGCGGGTCTTTTTCAGACGTACAAAGCCATTGTCCAACTCATGGTCGATAAAGTCGGGCGATTGCTTTTCATTGACCGAAGATCGGAAAACTGAAAAACCGCCTTCAAAACCCAGGTCCATGCCTCCACAGCCTGAAAACAATGAAAGCACGCGCAGTTCGCCGGTTTCCTTGCCGGATGGCGCTTTTTGAGATTGGCGTTTACTCTGAGGTGTGTCTATTACGTGTATGTCGCTATCCGATACTTTCATAGTTTTCGATCTTGTCACCGCTCGTTTCAGAAACGTATAATTCGCTTTGCTTATGTATGATAATGAGAATGTCGCGCTCTCGTGTCCTTGTGCCGATTGAACTGACTTTCGGGATAAGCCAACCAGGTATTTTTTTTTCAAAATACGTATACAAACGGCAAATATCAATTAAAAAGAGCGTATTTTCTCTACAAGCTTTCCAAGCGTCTCGTCGCGCCGGGATTTTTTGAGCTGGCACTCCCAGACTATCAGCACCCGCCATCCCGCTCTCTCGAGCAAGTTGATATTTTTTCTATCCCGCTCCATGTTGCGGTCGATCTTCGCCTGCCAGAATTCGGGATTGGTCTTGGGCATCACATATATTCGACAACCTTCATGACCATGCCAGAAACACCCGTTGACGAGCACCACCGTTTTGTATTTCGTCAGTTTGACGTCGGGTTTTCCCGGCAGGCTTTTATCGTTGATACGAAATCGAAATCCATTTTGAAACAGGTGCTTGCGAACCAGTAGCTCCGGTTTGGTATTGGCGCTTTTGACCGCGCTCATGATTTCACTTCTTCTCTCGGGAGATACGTTGTCGGCCATCTGTAAAGTAGTTTGCGTTAGGATAACACACGCCGCGGAGTTCAAAGGTTCCCCTGGCATGTGATCGCGTATTGCTCCAGGTTGGCTGAAAGATAGTATTGACAAGGGTAAAAATAAGGATTTTTATCGGGATCGTCGAACCGGGTCGCGAAGGGCGATAAAAGCTTATTACCTGTTTTGGGGGCTCGGTGAAATCATAGTGGTGACCGTGCATTTACATTCAGCGTTGTTTCGGAAAAAGGAGTTTTAGTTTCGCGAGGATTCAAAAGCTCCCCGCGAAAGTGATCGGTCGCGAAGAAGTATTTTACGCGGTGGTGGGCGCGTCCAGCGCGGATCGGACGGCTTCCTTGTCTTTTTTGATGATTAGCTTGTCCACCTTACGCGTCAGTAGTATGGAGACCAGCGATATCGCGACGACCGTATAGCCCACTATATCGTAGTGTTCCAGCGGACTGAACTTATTTTGCTGATAGACGATAAGTCCGGCGATTGTCGCGGCGATTCCGCCGGCTATTTGTTGCAACGACGAGTTGATACTCATAAAGGCTCCCCGATCCCTTGTTTCCGGGACGGCGGAGATGAGCGCCGATGAAGGCACCATCCTGCTCATAATTCCTATCATCATGAATATGTTGACCACCAATACCCATATAAAGGGTGTGACGGAAAGATTCGTATAGATAATGCTTATGACCATGAGTATGATCGTAGCGCCTGCAAATAGTTTGTACTTGTCCATTTTGTCGCTCATTTTGCCTATGAGCGGCATAAGTAGTAGCGAGCTTAATCCGGAGGCCATAAATAAGAAAGGCAATTGTTCGTTGCTTATTCCCAGATTATTTACGGCGAATACCGTTCCGTAAGGCATCATCATAAATCCGCCTACGGATAATACGGCGGTAGCCAGGAAGCCGACATGGTACGATCTCTTTTTTAAGGTTTGCGCCAAATGCCTGATCGCGTTTTTCTGTACTTTCATTCCCAGGTGGGCGTCTACCGGTTTTAGCCGCGCGGCTATGAGCGCGCCTATGATCGCGGCCAGTCCCGCGATGAAGAGGAAGGGCGCCTCCCAGCCCATCTTATTGGCTATATACAGTCCGATAGGAATGCCTAAAACCTGGCTGGCGCCAAAACCCATTTGTACAAAGCCCATTACCCTGCCTCTCTTTTCCAAAGAAAACAAATCTGTAATAATGGCCATTGATATGGAGCCTATGACGCCTCCAAACAAGCCAGTGACGATTCTGGCGGCTACCAGCGTGTAAAACGTATTGGCGATTCCGCAAAAAATGGTGCCGACAATGAAGCCTGTATAGAAAAACAGCAACAGCTTTTTCCTATCATACTTGTCCGCGAAACCGGCTGTTAGAAGTCCGGAAATCCCCGCGCTGAACGCGTACGCGGACACTACCACGCCAAAGGATGAGGCTTGCATGTTCATCGACTTGATGAGCAGGTCGCCCAAAGGAGACATGACCATAAAATCCAGGATAACGGTAAACTGACTGATAGCCAATATAAAGATTACAAATTTTTCGTATCCTGTAAAGGACGCGTTTTTTCTTGTATGCATAGAAGGTATACTACTTTTGTCATTGAATCCGGACGACGCGGGGGGTATGGCTTTTCGCCTTATCCGAGCTATGGCTAGTCTGTTCGTTTTTTTGGTATTCCATAACGTCGTCATCCGGTAATGGCCAAGTTTGTATTCCGATTCGTTTTCATGTATGTCATATATTTCAACTACCGATCAGCTATTCAGTTCCATATTTTATGGATTTGTTTTCTGAAACAACTGGCTTGTCCCTGGCGCTGGCGTAAAAGGATTCCTGATATGTATATGTTGGGAGTGACGTTTACGCGGAGGCGAATTTAATCTATAAACACCGTGTTGTAAAAAATCTTCGCGATTGTTTCGATCCGTATTGGGCCTTGACTCCCATATGCCCGATGCTCAAACTTCTGCTTGGTCGCCGAGATTTCAGAGATGGATTTCCCTGCTAAATCGTCTGCGAAGCGTCGAGATACCCCGCGACGCTCATTAAAACGATCAAAACCAGCAAAAAAAGAGCTATTAGGTCAATCGCTTTCTTTTCAAGTATATACAAGGTCCATAAAGTTCCGATAAACAGGAAAATCCACCAAATGGCTTCGGGATAGCCCATAATGTGTTCCATAAAGGAGAGTTTGGTGTAAATGAAACCATCGATTGAGCCTGTCGCGGCGGCAAAGGTGGACAATACAGACAAGCCTGGAATCAGGAGTCCCAACTTCAAAAAACCGTACCTCTCTTTGGTAAAGGCGTCGCGTATGGGTAGGAGCGCCAATCCCATAATAAGACCCCGGACAATTTGCAAGCAAGGTCCCAGCGCGACTAATGGAGCGGTGGCCGGTTTCATAAACAGGGACATTGTACCGCTTGACAGGTATCCGGCATAATTGAACAAGCTACTTGCGGATATGCCCGCTATGAAGTACGCGATGGTATGCGCGGCGATAACCCGCCATACAAATTTGAAACTCTCATTGACTCTACCCGCCATATTTTTTCACTTCTTTAAGTCCCTTGTCGGATGGTCGCGATCCCAACGCGTTATTGCAGGCTTTTCGAGTCGCGCGCGTTTTGAAGAGCGGAACCTTTACAAATACAATGTGTCAAATATAGCTGCTTAATTCCAATCTGGGTTTTCTCAGGCCAAGAATATCTCCCGCGCTACTGTTGATATAATCTTCTTCTTTTTCTACAATACCGGCTCGTACCGGATTCAGATGTATATAGTTGGCTTTGGTATTAAAAAAATGGTGGCTTCTAATTTCCGCTCCATGATATCCTTCTTCCCAAAACCATATTCCGCCTTGATAACTCAGTGTTTGTAAGAGCCATTTTTTTCGACTTTCCGCTGTGTTGAGTGATATGGTATTGTAGATGCTTTTGGCGGTATATTTCTTAAAATCTCTGACTATATCGCTTAAGTTTTCGTTTCGGGCTCTTGCTATCAAGTGAATATGATTGCTCATGACCACCCAAGCGTATAGTTCAAGTCCCTTTTGGCGTTGGCAATAATGAAGGCTGTTCAACAATTCATCGACATAGATTTGTCGGGTAAATACATCAACCCATTGATGTACTGTAAAAGTCATAAAGTGAACAGCTCCCTGATCCTTTATGGTATACGCGTAGCCCATTGTTAGCTGATTGATTTTAGAAGAAAGAACTGGCAAAGGTATTAAAAAAAATAGACTTTTATGAAAAATAAGGTGGATTAACAGATGCTTAACGCTGTTCGAACGCTCTTCGGGATTTGCAATCCCGAAGTCCTATCGTAGGTTCTTTGAACCGTTTTTCTGTGGTTTTGCGCGAAAGACGGATTACAAATCCGGGGATAAGGCTTCGGAGTTACAAACTCCGAAGAGCGGGTTTATAATTTAATTCTTCAAGAAATGTTTTATTTAAATAATCTCTGTAATTTTTTTGGTTCATATGCGGAATGTGGGGATAAATGTCGTACAACTATCAAATATACTGCGCTTTTCGAGATTTTCAATCCCGAAGTCCTATCGTAGGTTCTTCGAACCGTTTTCTATTGACTTTGTACAAAAGACGGATTACAAATCCGTGGATAGGGCTTCGGAGTTGCAAACTCCGAAGAGCGGGTCCGCGTACAACTCAGTGAATGTAAATCAGTATCTGTCTTAGGGTGGAAAAACAGATTTATTGTCGGCCGTAATTGGTGAAAAGCACAAACAAAACAATAAACAGCAGAGTAACCGAAAAAAAGCCAATACGCTTGTTCCAGTCCTGTGTCAAAACAATGCTATATGAATAACGCCTGGGCAGAAACAGCCAGCGAACAGTAGCGTCTGTATATTTAAGTATAACATTCATGAGAACTTCCAATAGCCCTTCTATTATGGCTTCAAAAACAATCATTCTCTTTGGGGTTATGAATAGAGCAAAGTTAGTCAATTAGTCTTGTGGGATTAAAGATTTTTGAAGTCTCTCTAAAATAATCAGCGGAAAAATATATGTAATTCCAGACGTATTCGCTTCATTTTCAGAAAGTATTTTGAACAAATGCAAAGGTGTTGGGTTGATAGCTGTCTAACCATCTAATTCTTTTTAAACGCGTGAAAAAAAATCATCTTTTACTCACGGCGCTGCTGGCTTGTATGGCTATTACGGGAGCTACGCTGCGCGATACCGGCTCGCCCGGAGGGTTTACCGGTTCACCTATGGACGGACAAAACTGTACCATGTGCCATACTTCCTTTGTAGCACAGACAGTGCCCAATCTGATCAGTGCCGATATACCTCAGGAGGGTTATGAACCAGGACAGCGATACCAGATTACCGTCACTGGCTCGCATACCGGCGCGACTACTATGGGCTTTGAGCTTACTGCTGAGAGTGGCGATGGCAAAGCGGGTATGTTTACAGTATCGTCGGGTAGTACGCGGCTGGTAAATAGCGACAATGCCGTCACTCATACAAATCAGGGCGTAGCCGTCTCAGGAGGCAGCCGTACCTGGACGGTAAACTGGACAGCGCCTGCCACTGGTACGGGCAATGTGACTTTTTACGTGGCGGTCAATGGCGGCAATGGCAACTCGGTGCCGGCGGGAGATCAGATCTATTTATCTTCGCTCACGGTGAGCGAACGAAGCGTGACCGCCGCGCGTCTGCAGGCGCTCGCCAATACCAGTCCGTTTTTTTATCCCAATCCGGCCACGGATTATCTTTATATGACCGGGTCAGGGCAGGGAGTAATCGCTATTACCGATCTGTCAGGCAATCTGCTGATAGAGCAGCCTGACGCCGCCCGTATAGATCTGGGTAGCCTGGCCTCCGGAGCCTATTTTATAAAAAAGATCGAAGGAGGACGGACGCGAAGTGCTATTTTTATAAAAAAATAACCGGATTCAGAGTCTTGGATACGTGTAGTGCTATCTTTTGTCTTACTGTATTTTAGATTATTATGTTGGTATGATGAAGCCGTGAAAGCGGATTATCCGGGCTTTTCGATAGTAGGTCAATACAATAACTTTCGAATAAACTATGCCGTATAACGGGGTCTTAACGCATACTAATTTTCATGAGAAAAGTTTACCTACTATTTTTTGCGCTTATCGCGGTCTTTTTTTTGCCGGAAGTACAGGCGCAAAATCCCAAGCAGGCCCAGAAGATGAAGAAGGCGCAGCGCAAGGCGGCCAAGAAAAAACGAGACCCTTATGCTCCCCACTACAACGACAAGGATAGCGATGGCGATGGTGTACCCGATGGCAGGGACAAGTGTATCAATACTCCCAAAGGCGAAAAAGTGACGCCGTTTGGTTGTCCCTTCGATTCGGACTTTGATGGCTTGTACGACTATGAAGACGAGTGTGTGCATGAGCCCGGCCCGAAAGCCAATAAGGGTTGCCCATGGGGCGACCGCGACAACGACGGCTTCAAGGACAATGAAGATAAGTGTCCGGATCAGCCCGGTATCAAGAAGTTTCAGGGTTGCCCCGATACGGATGGCGACGGTATACCCGATCATCAGGACGATTGCCCTAACGAGCGCGGGCCGGAAAACAGGAGAGGCTGTCCACCGCCATTTATTGATTCTGATGGCGACGGCATCAGCGACTTTGACGATCTGTGTCCCAAGGTAAAAGGCATAGCCGCCAACAAGGGCTGTCCGGAGATCAAGAAAGAGGAGCAGGAAGCGCTACGCAAAGCCTTTGAAAACTTATTGTTTGAAACAGGCAAGGATGTCATTATGACCTCTTCCTATCCATCGCTCAACGAATTGGCCAAGGTGATGCGCAACAACCCGCAGGCCAACCTGTATCTGGAAGGTCATACCGACGATGTGGGCGACGACAACGCCAATATGGAATTGTCTGAAAACCGCGCCAGAGCGGTCAAAAACTATCTTGTAAGCAAGAATGTCAATGAATATAAAATACGTATCGCCTGGTTTGGAGAGACGAAGCCCAAAGCCAGCAACGATACGGAAGAAGGTCGCCGCCTGAACAGAAGGGTGGAGATGAATATCTTCTATGAATAAGAGCGTGTTGTCGAGTTGACAAAAGTATAAGGCTGTCTGGGGATGCTCAGGCGGCCTTACTTTTTTTAGACGATTTATACCTGGCTTTGCCTTGAACTACACTGCTAGACTTGATTGAGTCAGGCGGGATACTCGCGGCCGAACGCTTGTTTGATAGGCCAGGCGCGGTGTCCTTTCGCGATTGGGAAGCTGATGGAGGAGCGCCCGGGAATGATGTCCGGAGGCAAAGTCTATTCAAAAGCGCCTGCCGGATATCTTGGTTTATTGGCGCCACGCTGTTTGATAGAGAGACTGGATGTGGTTGGAAAAGCGATTCGCTATAAGTTCATGAAAACAGACTTACGCGAATCGGATAAGAAAGTTGATTTTTTAGAATATTTAGAACCTCGCGGCCAGCAGCAGATTGATATCCTTGTATCTTATTCCCAGCCTTCTGGCGATATAGGGTTGTGTGAGATGACCCTTGTAGGTATATATGCCTCTGGCAAACCATTCCTTTGCGTAGATCATTTCTTCTACTCCGCCTTTTTGGCCGATTTGCAGCAGTATGGGAGTAAATATGTTGCTGAGCGCGTTGGTGGCGGTTCGGGCTACGATGGAGGGTATATTGGGTACGCAGTAGTGAATGATGTCGTATTTGCGAAAAACCGGCTCCTTGAGGTTGGTTACCCTGGAGGTCTCAAAACATCCGCCCTGATCGATGCTTACATCTATGATGACGGAGTTTGGCTTCATTTCCATCACCATGTCTTCGGTGACCACGCATACGCTACCTCCCTCTTCCGCGCGCAGCGAGCCGATGACTACGTCGGCTTCACGCAATTCCTTGCGCAGGGTATAGGTGTCTATGGTCGAGGTGTAGATTTGCAGACCGAGATCGTGCTTGAGGCGGCGCAACTTGTACAGGTGGTTGTCGAATATCTTGACTTCAGCGCCTAGTCCTATGCTGGTTCTGGCCGCGTATTCGGCTACGGTTCCGGCTCCCAGTATCAGTACCTTGGTAGGAGGCACTCCGGTGATCCCGCCTAGTATAATACCTTTCCCGTTGATACTGTTGAGGTATTCGGCGGCGATCAGCGTCACGGAGCTGCCGGCGATTTCGCTCATGGCCCGTACTACGGGAGTAGTTCCGGCTTTGTCTTCGATATGCTCGAAGGAGAGTCCCGTGATTTTGCGCTTATTGAGCGCGTTGATATACTCCGGCGTGATCATGGCGGTTTGTAAGGCCGAAATCAGGGTTTTGCCCTGCTTCATATAGCTTATCTCTTGTAGGGTGGGAGGTTCTACTTTGAGTATGATGTCCGCCTGAAACACTTCCTCGGTGGAGTAGCAAATCATGGCGCCGTTGTCACTGTATTCCTGGTCGGTATATTTGGCGTATTTGCCGGCTCCCGCTTCTACGATGACCTCATGCCCGTTGGAGGTAAGGATCCGGACCGCGTCGGGGGTCAGGCAGACCCTGTTTTCCATAGTTTCCAATTCTTTGGGTATGCCTATGTACAGGTTTTGCTTTCTGCTTTCCACTTTCATCAGCGATTCCTGCGGGTACAGGGCGTGTCCTTTGGCAAGCGCTTCGATTCCCTTGCTTCTCATTTTTGTATAACTTGGATCGTTCGTATGGAGTCTTCCTCCTTTATATGGATTTCCAGACGCTGGTCCGGCAGGAGACCCGGGATTCTGGACGGCCATTCAATAAAACAATAATCGCCGGAGTAGAAATACTCCTCGCATCCTATATCCAGGGCTTCTCTTTCAGTATTGATTCTGTAAAAGTCAAAATGAAAGATAGTCTCTCCGGCGGAAGTAGCGTACTCGTTTACGATCGAAAAGGTTGGACTGCTTACCATGTCCGTCACTCCCAGTTTCTCACACAAAGCTTTGATCAGTGTCGTTTTTCCAGCTCCCATCTCGCCATAAAAGGTCCATACTTTTGTCGGTCCCGCGAAGTTAAGGATTAATTCGGACGCTTCCGGCAGATCATCCGTACTTTTACTGACTATCTCTTTTACAGAGTTCATTTGGATTCCATAATAATAAAAGGGATAATCATCTCTTCCAGCGAGATTCCACCATGTTGAAATGTATCCTTGTAATAATTTACATAATAGTTGAAATTATTGGGATAAGCAAAGAAATAGTCTTCGATCGAAAATACATAGGCTGTGCTCACATTGCGTTTGGGTAAAAAAAAGCGTTCCGGTTTACGGACTACCAGTACATTGTCGCCGTCAAAGTTGAGGTTTTTACCATGTTTGTACCGAAGATTGGTGTTGGTGTTTTTGTCACCGATAATTTTGAATGGTTTTTTGACCCGCACCGTTCCATGGTCGGTCGTAATGATGAGCTTGTAACCTTTGCCTACGATTTTTCTGAGCGCGTCCAGCAGCGGCGAATGCTGAAACCAACTCTGGGTGATGGAGCGATAGGCGGACTCGTCGGGCGCCAGTTCCCGGATCATCTCAGTATCCGTGCGAGCGTGCGAAAGCATGTCGACAAAGTTGTAGACAATGACGTTCAGGTCGTTGTTGAACAGGTTGTTGATGGAGTCGGTCAACGTTTTTCCGGCGGCCGCGTTGGTGATTTTGTGGTAACTGTATTTGACGTCGCCGAGATTATCGCGTTTTAGTTGAGCCGCCAGAAACGCCTCTTCATGATTGTTTTTTCCTTCTTCTTCATCGTCGTTGACCCACAAGTCGGGATGTTTCTTTTCCATCTCGGAGGGAAGAAGACCCGAAAAGATGGCGTTGCGGGCGAAGTTGGTGGTGGTTGGCAGGATAGAGTAGTATGAGCTCTCCTCTACCGTATTAAAATAGTTGTTTAGCTGTGGAGCTATGATTTTCCATTGGTCGTATCGCAGATTGTCGATGACGACGAAAAAGAGCTTTTGTTTTTCCTTCAGCAAAGGAAAAACTTTCTTTTTCATTAGCTGATGCGATAGCAGGGGCTTGTCCGCCCGAGGATCGTTGAGCCAGTCTTCGTATTCGTCCAGTATAAATTTGGCGAAGTTGTTGTTCGCTTCACTTTTCTGCATATCGATAATGGCCTTCATGCTTTTGTGCTCGGTATTATCGATTTCGAGTTCCCAATAGATCAGTTTTTTGTAGATTTCACTCCACTCTTCGTAGCCGATACGATCGTTGTAGGCCATCGCTATATTGCGAAAATCCTGCTGATATCCGATATTGGTTCGTTCGGTTACGAGCTTTTTATTTTCCAGAAGCTTTTTGACTGATAGTAATATTTGGCTGGAGTTGAGTGGTTTGATCAGGTAATCGGCGATTTTGGAACCTATGGCCTCTTCCATGATATGCTCTTCTTCACTCTTGGTAATCATGATTACCGGTATTTCCGGTTTGCGGGTTTTGAGATGAGTCAGAGTTTCCAGGCCCGACATGCCAGGCATGTTCTCGTCCAGAAACACGATATCGTATTTTTCCTCTTCGATCTTTTCCAGAGCGTCCGCTCCACTATGTACCGGAGTGATATCATATCCTTTGGTTTCTAAAAATAAGATATGAGGTTTTAGCAGATCGATTTCGTCATCGGCCCACAAAATGTTGTATCTTTGCATATTCCTGTCAACTCTCCTTTAGGTTGAGGCAAGTCAATATTATAAAGATAAGGTAATTAAAAAAGTTTTGAATAAGAAAAAAATTTTCAATGACCCCATCTATGGTTTTCTGACGATACCGGGAGAGCTTATTTTTGACATTATTGAGAATCCGGTTTTTCAGAGACTCCGTAGGATCAGGCAATTAGGGTTGACGGAGCTGGTGTATCCGGGAGCCTTGCATACGCGCTTTCACCACGCGTTGGGAGCGATGCACCTGATGGGGATTACGTTGGATACCCTGCAAAGCAAAGGACACGATATTAGTCCGGAAGAGAGAGAGGCCGCGCAGGTAGCTATTTTATTGCACGATATAGGCCACGGGCCATTTTCGCACGCTCTGGAATATTCGCTCTTGGAAGGCGTTCCGCATGAGATGATTTCCCGAATGATCATGAATCGGCTTAATGAAGAGTTTGACGGAAAGCTGGAGTTGGCTACGCGCATGTTTGACGATACGTACGAACGGGGATTTTTTCATCAGCTCATATCCAGCCAGCTCGATGTAGATCGTCTCGATTACTTGCAGCGGGACAGTTTTTTTACCGGGGTGTCCGAGGGAACCATCGGCGCGGACCGTATCCTGAAAATGCTTGACATATCCGGAGACCAGTTGGTTATTGAGGAAAAGGGCATATACAGTGTGGAAAATTTTCTGACGGCTCGCCGCTTGATGTACTGGCAGGTTTATCTCCATAAGACGACGGTCAGTTCCGAAAAAATGATGATCAGTATTATTCGGAGGGCTAAGCGTCTGGCACAGGAAGGGTTGGATGTTTACGCCGGAAAAAGTTTGAAAATTTTCCTGAAAAACGCCGTTACATGCAGCGATTTCGAAAGCGATCCTGTCTATCTGGATGAGTTTTGCAGGCTGGACGATTATGACATATGGGGGGCTATAAAGATTTGGGCTGAAAGCGAAGATTTTATTCTGTCCTACCTTTGCTCTTCCTTACTCAACAGGAAGTTGTTTAAGATACAGATCACGGACGAGAAACTAAATAAAAGCAGAATCGATTCAATAAAAGAGCGCGTTTGTTCGGTATTTGGAGTGGAGGAAAGTGAGACGTCGTATTTTCTGTCTACCGGAATCGTATCCAATGAAGCTTATGTGTCCCGGGGACAGAGTATCAATATTCTGACCAAAAAAAACACACTGGTAGATGTCGCCGAAGCTTCGGATCTGCCAAACATAAAAGCGCTGGGAACCGTAGTGAAAAAACACTATCTGTGTTGCCCCAAAAAGGTTTATTTATAGAAATTTTGATTTAATTAGAATATATGGAGTTTACTACCGGTCAAATTGCCAACCTGATAGGCGGAGAGCTCAAAGGTAGTGAAGCGATCAGAATCAGCACGGTCGCTAAGATTGAAGAGGCGAGGGAGGGCGCTATCGCTTTTCTGTCCAATCCCAAGTATGAAAACTATATCTACTCGACCGACGCGAGCGCTGTTATCGTCAATCGGAGTTTCGTGCCGAAAACAGTGGTCAAAGCCGCGTTGATTCTGGTAGACGACGCTTATACAAGCTTTACGATGCTGCTGGAGGAATATCATCGGGTGGTATCCTTCCTCAAAGTGGGCATCGAAAATCCGGCTTTTATCGGCGCCAATTCGATTGTAGGCGCGTCCATATACAGAGGCGCGTTTTCGTACATAGGCGACCATTGCCGGATCGGCAACAACGTAAAGATTTATCCCCATGTATATATCGGGGATTACGTCGAAATTGGAGACAATACCATCCTGTACCCCGGAGTAAGGATATATGCCAAATCGAAGATAGGTAGTCACTGCACTCTGCACGCGGGCTGCGTCATTGGCAGCGATGGTTTTGGTTTCGCGCCCCAGAAGGATGGGAGTTATAAGGATATACCTCAGATTGGCAATGTGGTACTGGAAAATCATGTGAGCATAGGCGCCAATACGGTAGTAGATTGCGCCACGATGGGGTCGACCATCGTTCGTGAAGGGGTCAAGCTTGACAATCTGATCCAGATAGGCCACAATGTCGAGATAGGCAAGCATACCGTGATCGCCGCGCAGGCGGGTATCAGCGGATCGACCAAAGTGGGAGACTACTGCATGATTGGCGGTCAGGTTGGCCTGGCGGGACATATCAAAATCGCTGATAAAACCAATATCGCGGCTCAGAGCGGTATCGGCAAGACGATCAGTGAGGAAGGTTCCGTACTTATGGGATCTCCCGCGTTTGAATTCAAAAAATACTTAAAATCAGCCACTGTTTTCAGAAAGCTTCCCGATCTCCAGAAGAGAATAGAGGAACTTGAACAAAAAGTACTAAATTTGCCCTTCGAAAACGAATAACAGGGGTTATAAGGCGATTAAATTTTAACTTTTGTTTCGGATTCAATTGTAAACGAGAAAGAGATTAACGAAAACGAGAGACTTATTTTAAATGTATTCGAAACAGCATACGATTAAGCAAACAGTAACTGTTTCCGGAGTAGGGCTGCATACAGGCGTCAACGCGAACATGACATTCGTGCCCGCCGCCCCCAATCACGGAATTAAATTTCAGCGAACCGATCTTGAAAATCAACCTATAGTAGAAGCGGATGTAGACTATGTGGTTGACCTGTCCAGAGGTACCACTCTGGAAAAGAACGGCGCCAGAATAAATACGGTGGAGCATACGCTCGCCGCGCTTGTAGGGCTTCAGATCGACAATATCCTTATTCAGCTTGACGGTCCTGAGCCTCCCATTATGGACGGCAGCTCACAGCCTTTTGTAGAAGCCTTGTTAAGCGTCGGACTGGAAGAACAAAACGCGCTTCGGAACTTCTTCGAAGTACCTCATAGTGTTTTTTATCAGGAACCGGACAGAAATGTTGAAATCGCGGCTCTGCCACTGGACGATTACCGGGTGACCGTCATGGTCGATTACAACTCCCCCGTCCTCGGAAGCCAGCACGCGTCCCTGACCAATATCAGTCAGTTTACCAAGGAAATCGCTTCCTGTAGAACCTTTTGTTTCCTGCATGAATTGGAAATGCTGCAAAAGCAGAATCTGATCAAAGGAGGCGACCTTAACAACGCTATAGTAGTTGTAGACAGAATCGTAAAGGACGAAGAACTGGAAAACCTCGCCAAATTATTTAATAAACCCAAGGTGGAGGTCAAGAAAGAAGGTATTCTGAACAATGTGGAGCTTCGGTACAAAAACGAGCCGGCTCGTCACAAACTACTTGACGTAATGGGTGATCTCGCTTTGGTGGGCAGACCCCTGAAAGCGCAGATTATGGCCGCTCGTCCGGGACACGCGGCCAATGTGGCTTTTGCTAAAAAGCTTAAAAAGCTGATGAAGGAAAGCGACAAGTACCAGATTCCGCCATACGATCCATCGCAACCACCTCTGATGGATGTAAACGATATCTATAAAGCTCTGCCTCATACTTATCCATTTAAGCTGGTAGACAGGATCTATTACCTTGACGACACGACGGTAGCCGGAATAAAGAATGTGACGATCAATGAACCGTTTTTTCAGGGACATTTTCCGGGCAATCCTGTTTTCCCGGGAGTCATGCAGATCGAAGCGATGGTACAGACTGGCGGTATCCTGGTGATGAATACGGTGCCGGATCCGGAAAACTACTGGACGTATTTCCTAAGCATCGAAAATTGTCGTTTCAGAAAAATGGTTGTTCCTGGCGATACCGTGATCTTTAAATGCGAGTTGCTCGCTCCGATTAAGAGAGGTATCGCTAAAATGCAAGGGCAGGCTTTTGTGGCGGGCAATCTGGTTTGTGAAGCCGTGATGTGCGCCGGTATCGTGAGAAAAGACAGCGCCCAGTAATATTATTAAATTGACCAATGAAGCAAACGCTCGCGTATATAAGTCCCGAAGCGAAAGTCGCGGATAATGTAACGATAGAACCATTCGCGGTAATCCATAAAAATGTAGAAATCGGAGAGGGGACCTGGATAGGCTCCAATGTGGTTATCATGGAGGGGGCCCGGATAGGAAAAAACTGTAAAATTTTTCCCGGCGCTGTTATTTCCGCGGTTCCTCAGGATCTTAAATTTCGGGGAGAGGAGACGACCGTGGAAATCGGTGACAATACGACCATACGCGAGTGCGTAACAATCAATCGGGGCACAGTCGATAAATACATGACCAAAATCGGCTCCAATTGCCTGATTATGGCTTATGTTCATGTTGGTCACGATTGTATTATCGGGGATCACTGCATTATCGGAAACTCGGTGCAGCTCGCGGGGCATGTGCTCGTCGATGATTACGCCATTTTTGGCGGAACCTGCGCTGTACAGCAATTTGCCAGAATCGGATCGCATGTATATATTGGTGGCGGCTCGTTGGTTCGTAAAGATATCCCGCCGTTTACCAAAGCGGCGAGGGAACCGATTGGTTATTGCGGTATCAACTCTGTTGGGTTGAAAAGAAGGGGCTATTCCAATGAGCAAATCGCCCGGATTCAGGAAATGTACCGGATTATTTTTATCAAGGAAGGAACTATCTCCAAAGCGCTGGAGGAAATCGAAGCTGATTTCGAACCGTCTCCTGAGCGCGACGCGATTGTCGGCTTTATCCGAGGCTCCGAAAGAGGTATCATGAAAGGATATGGCCAGTAATGAAGATAGTCACTGAAAATCTGGGCAAACGATTTAACTTTAACTGGATTTTCAGAAACCTGAATCTTGTACTGGAACAGGGAAAAGCTTACGCCATTATAGGCCATAATGGAAGCGGGAAGTCTACTCTGATACAAACCCTCGCGGGCGTGCAGCCCTTCTCCGAGGGAAAGATTGAATACAGTATAGGCAATGAAGCCTTATCGCCGGATCAAGTCTATCAATACCTTGTGATGGCCACTCCTTATATGGAGCTTATCGAAGAGTTTACGCTCAAGGAACATATAGCGTTTCATTTCAAATTTAAAGCGCTCCGGAACGGTGTACAACTCGCCGAGATCCCGGAGCTGTTATGGCTGGAAAAGTCGCTGAACAAGCCTATCCGTTATTTTTCTTCCGGTATGAAGCAGCGTCTTAAGCTGGGATTGGCCTTTTTTTCAGCGTCTCCTATTTTGCTATTGGATGAGCCTGTTTCCAATCTGGACCGTACCGGTATCGAATGGTATAGAGAGCGGATAGAACATCAACGCGACCGCCTGATTCTTGTAGGTTCCAATCAGGAAGAGGAGTACGCTTTTTGTGACCAGCATATTCAAATGAAGCTCCTCGGGTAGTCTAAAACTTTCCTTTTTCAATCCTCGTATGGTATTGTTTGGCTTTTAGTTGAAATGATACTATTATGAGATATGTTTTAGCTTTATTCTTGCTTGTCACGGCATATTGGTGCGCCGCGCAAGTATACCATACCGATTTTGAATATTATGAAACGGGAACGAGCTACGAGAAAGACCAGTGGGAAAGAGATGGCTTCGCTCCGCGATGGATTCAGGGAAGCGAGCGTACCAGGATCGATGATCAGACAGCTTATTCAGGTCGCAAATCCTTGCGTATTTTTTATCCTCAGGGACAATATGGCACAGAGCATACCGGCATGCAAACTCCCCTGCGACTTACTCCGAGAAATGAATATTACGCCTCCTATCGTGTCCGTTTCAGCGAAGATTTTAGTTGGGGCACTACACAATTTGGAGGAAAGCTCCCCGGGCTGACATCCGGAGCCAATTGTAGCGGTTGTCAGACATGTACCGGTTCCAATGGGTTCTCAGCCCGTTTTATGTGGCGTCCGGGAGGTCAAGCCGCGCTTTACTTGTATCATATGGATAAACTGACCGCGTGCGGAGAAGATCATTATCTTATATATCCGGATGGAGAACCGGTATATTTTCTCAGAGGGGAGTGGATGCATATAGCTCAGCGGGTCAGGATTAATACGGGCTCGAATCATGATGGGGAAGTGGAGGTATGGGTCAATGGTCAGCGAGTATTGCTGCTCCAGGAGCTGCGTTTTGTGACGGATGGGAGCCTGATCGACAATTTTTACATTTCGACCTTTCATGGTGGAGATACGCCCAATTGGGCTCCGGCGGTGGATTCATATACCTGGATCGACGACCTTATGGTTTCCGATCGTTACGATGATATAGCTTTTCGTGATTGCCAGGCGCCGGATTTGGGGCCCGATCAGTTATTGTGCGATGTGGATGATCTGACGCTTACATCATCGCTGACGGGTCCTGAGTATTCTTACGAATGGGTCAGAAATGGCCTAACCTTATCTGGTGCAAATGGAGCGTCTCTTGTGGTTGATCAGCCTGGTCAATATGTACTTATTCTTGATAGTCTTGGCTGTTTCGCGAAAGATACGATGGAGGTTCGGGATTTTCTCGCGCCGGATCTGGGTCCCGACAGGATTATCTGCGTCAGTTCTTATGAGCCGCTTGACCCGGGACAACGCGGGTCACAGGTTGAGTACGCCTGGTATCGGAATGGTCAGCTACTTGTTCACGCTTCTCCCGTTTTGCAGGTTTTTCAGGCTGGTGAATATGAGATACGAATGAACTCTCCTCAATGTGGAGTCGCGAGTAGTACGGTTACGCTTCGATCAGGCCTGCTCTCGGTGGAGCATGATACGGTTTGCGCCTATGAGGTGGCCTATCTTAAAGTAAATGAATCCGGCAAATTTAACTGGTATGATATGGACGGCGTTTTTGTCAATCAGGGTGATAGGTTTGAAACTGCCGTGGAGCCGCCAGTGGTGTATTATGTCTCGGACGCCAACGCTTTTTCAGGTTATGTTGGTAAAAGGTCTTTGAATGAAAGCGCCCGATTTACCGAAAATCGCTGGGATCGGCAAATGCTGTTTACAGTACACAGAAAACTTCGGGTTGAGTCTGTTGTGATCTACGCGGTCGATAACCAGGATGTGGTAATTTCAGTAAAAAAGCCTAATGGCGATGTAGTACATAGTAGGGTATTTAATAGCGTAGAAGCTGGAAGCAATCGGTTGGTACTGGCTATGGAGCTGGAACCAGGACAATATGCCATGAGCGCGGAGGGTTCTACCGGCCGGCTATGGATATCCAATGAGTTTGACGAAACGATTCGCTTTCCTTATGAAGTAGAGGGAGTAATCACTATTCATGGAGCCAATCTCGGATGGATCAACGAGAAACCATATTATCTCTTTTTTTATAACTGGGAAATAACTTCCGGCAATGTGTGCGCGCCTACTCCGGTGGAAGTCACATTGGATGAAGATTGTGTGGTCAGTGGAACGCGGACGGAAGAGCGTGGCCAATACCTGGTTTTCCCAAATCCGAGTGACGATTTTTTTATCATGGAAAAGATGGGGACGCATCAATTGGAAGTATATACTATACAAGGAAAGCTGGTGGAGAAACAAACGTTTGCCGATCGGGTGGAGTTTGGCGCTGATTTTGAAAAAGGTCTCTACTTTTATAGGCTGACAAGCGCCGGAATCCTCATAGGATCAGGAAAACTATCGCGGCGCTAAGATGAGCCAGGCTAAAAAGTTTAAGAACCAACGACGGGTAACTGTGTCTAATGAAAATGGACATTACCCGTCGTTGGTTCTTAAAAAAACAAGGGAACTATTACTCTAATATGATCTTTTGTGTGGAGCCTGTCGCCGTTTGCAAAAAATACATACCTTTTGGATACGCGGATAGGTCCAGTATGGCTGGTATGGTGCCTTTGCCTGTCAACCGCCCGGTATGATCAAGCAACTGATAAGGGCCCGCTTCTCCGGTGATCTGTATTTTGCCCGCGCTGGGGTTGGGAAAGATATGGATCTTGTTTTTCAGCATGCCGGTTGATGTGCCGGTAACGCCGCCTTTTATTTTAACCAGACTGACTTCCGAGAGGTAGATATCTCCCGCTATACCACCGAGATCAAATATGACTCTTCCATTCGTTTCATTTGTATTCATAGTGAATTCGAAGCTGAATTCTTTTTCGTCGTTTGTAAGATTTACCGTTTTCTGGAAGAATGTGGTCCAGGGTTCTTCTGAAATCCCAGTTCCGACCGAAAGACTTCGAGGCGCTTCCGATTTTCCTTTAAACGTTAACTGATAGGTGGCTCCCTTTTCCAGTATAAGGCCATTTTGAGAAAGCTGTATATCCCAGGTATTGGATGTGCCTTCGGGAATAGGGATATAGGCCTCGCTGCCGGTTCCCTGAATATTGCTTCCATAAAAAGACCATCCTAATGTTCCATTGCTGAAATTTCCATTTTTTATCATTTCGTCCAGCCGTACAAATTCCGCGGTTACATCATAGTCAAAATACATGGGCCAGTTTACTTCCGGAGCGTTTCCGGAATAGGAGCCATGCCAACCGGCAAATTGATAGCCTTCATCCGGTATGGCGGTCGCTTTTACGATACTGCCTCGCTCATATGTCTCTTGCTCCGGCGACAGCAGGACAGTGCCGTTTATCGCGGAGGTTTGAATGCTAAAGGATGTTCCGGTTTCCGCTTTTTTATAGACACGAACATAGTCGACTTCCATACGTTGAGGGAAAATATTGTTATCGATACCCTTCGATCCTCCCCAGGTACCGCCGATCGCTATATTCATGATAAGGTAAAAAGGATGCTTATAAGGCCATACTGTATGATCTCCGTCTTTTTCTCGGAGAAAGGAGAAATGAAGTTCGTCGTCTACGTAAAAACGGAGACTATCCGCTGTCCATTCCAGCGCGTAGGTATAAAAATTGTCGTAGGGCTTGTCGAGATTGACGCTGGAACCTATCTGCGTGTTGATTTTGTGGTTGTAGGCTTCCGTATGTATAGTGAAATGTACTTTGTTGGGCTCATAGCCAACTAGCTCCATGATATCGATTTCTCCGCTAGCCGGCCATTGACCATATATGGATTGAGTAGGTAGCATCCATATGGCGGGCCATACTCCTCTGCCTGTCGGAAGCTTGGCCCGGATCTCAAACCGGCCATATTGCCAGTCCGCTTGGTGCAGTGTCTGTAGTTTGGCGGAAGTATATTCTCTTGACTCGTAGGTTTCCTTACGCGCTTCTATGATCAGCTTGCCATCCTCGACACGGGCGTTGTCCAAGCGGTCTCTGGTATAATACTGTTCTTCTTCATTGCCAAAACCCGAACCGCCGGTATCGTATCCCCATTTTTGGGGGTCGGGCAATCCGGTATAGTCAAACTCATCGGACCATATTTCTATGTATTGGGCTTCCGCGTTGAACCGCGCGACGCATACCAACAGAATCAGGGTGCAAACGTGCTTAAATAGGCGCATAGGGATATAAGATTTTTAAACCAACTTAATGTTATTCGCTTTTTTGTACTTGCCATTACATAATTTTAACTTTACATAACCTGTATCGTGTTTGTAGTCAATGTTTTAACGGTTTATGAAATTGAAAAAAAATACCCCGGGAGCCAATATGGACCGGGGTATTTTTTATGAATTTGAAAGTCTATTAGTAAGCTCTTACGGTTTTACCTTCCATGAAATTGACAAAAGCTTTATTGGAAACTCTGTTGCCACCCGGTGTTGGATAGTCTCCCGTAAAATACCAGTCTCCCAAATGCTTGGGACAGGCTTCGTGAAGCCCTTCCACCGTCTGGAATACTACCTGTACTTCCGCGTTGCACTTGGCGGGAGTCACAATCTCTCCAATCCTTTTAGAAACTTGCTCATAGGTAAATGGAGCGTATAGCTCCTGTACATAATTTTGGTGGTTACCGGTCAGGTCGGTCAGGGAGTCTTTGCATTTTTCGTATGTCGCGTCCAGTATACTGCCCAATCCCGATTCTTTAAGAAGAGAAATCGCCGCTCTGAAAGCGACAAACTCGCGCATTTTGGACATGTCTATACCATAGCAGTCCGGGTAGCGGATTTGAGGCGCGGAAGAAACGATAACAATCTTTTTAGGACCGAGCTTGTCAAGCATACGGATGATGCTTTTTTCCAGCGTGGTACCTCGTACGATAGAGTCGTCAATGACTACAAGCGTATCGATCCCTTTGTGGATGACTTCATAAGTCGTATCGTAGAGGTGGGTTACAAATTCGTCCCGTTGGTTGTCGGCGGTAATAAAAGAGCGAAGTTTGGCGTCTTTGATGACGAGCTTTTCGGTACGGGCGGTAAATTGTAGTATTTTTTCTAATTCCGCTCCTTTTACTCTTCCTTCCTCAACGATTTTTTTGCGGTATTTGGCAAGATAGTCGTTCAGGCCTGACATCATGCCCAGAAAAGCGGTCTCCGCGGTATTGGGTATATAACTGAATACGGTATTTTCGAGATCATAATTGATCGCTTCCAGTACCTGAGGGCATAATAATTCACCCAGTTTTTTCCGTTCATGGTAAATGTCCGGATCGGAGCCTCTGGAAAAATAGATACGCTCAAAACTACAGGATTTTTTTGTGAGCTGGTCGATAAACTGCTTTTCGGAGTATGAACCGTCTTTATTGATTATAAGCGCGAATCCCGGAGTAATTTCCCTGATCTGGTTGTATTCGATACCAAACGCTGTTTTAATAGCGGGTTTTTCAGAGGCGACCACTACGACTTCATCGTCCGCGTAGTAGTATGCCGGGCGAACTCCGGCGGGATCCCTCGCTACAAAAGCCGCGCCGTGACCCGTCATGCCCGCCATGGCGTAGCCACCGTCAAAGTCTTTGCAGGAGCGCATGAGTACTCGTTGCAGATCAAGCTCCTTTTCGATAATATCGGATATTTCCTTGTTGGAATATTGGTCTTTGTAGGTGTCAAACAACGCCTGGTTTTCTTCGTCAAGAAAATGACCGATTTTTTCAAGTACTGTAACGGTATCCGTTTTTTCTTTGGGATGTTGACCAAGTTCTACCAGTTTTTTGAATAACTCGTCCACGTTGGTCATATTGAAATTGCCGGCTACAGCCAGATTGCGGCTTCTCCAGTTGTTTTGTCTGAGAAAAGGATGACAGGTCTCTATCTCGTTTTTCCCATGCGTGCCATAACGCAGGTGCCCCAGTAATACCTCTCCTGTAAATCCGATATTTTCCTGCATCCATTTCGCGTCGAAGTACTTGTCCTTATTTTCATGCTGTACCTTGCGGAATTTTTTGTTGATCTTGTTAAAGATCACGGAAATTGGCTGAGCGTCTACCGAGCGAATACGGTTGATGTATTTTCTCCCTTCCGGAACATTGATTTTTATACAGGCGACACCGGCGCCATCCTGGCCTCGGTTGTGCTGCTTTTCCATCAGCAGATAGAGTTTATTGATGCCGTAAAGAGGGGTTCCGTATTTTTCAATATAATACTGATACGGTTTTCGCAATCTTATCAGAGCAATTCCGCATTCATGCTTAATAACATCACTCATAGAGGAAAATTGGGGAGGTTTAGGTTTATTGAATTAAGGTAATTGATAAGCCATTCAGGGCTGAAGAAAAGCAGAAGCATGAGAAAGGCAAGGGCGGCTAGTAGCAGATTGACGCTAAGGGAGTCCTTTATACTTACTTCATTATCCGCTTTTTTGAAATACATGATATATGGTATTCTTAGATAATAAAACAGCGAAATTACCGCGTTAAATACGCCAAATAACAGCAGAAACAGTAGTACATTATTGCCTGTATTCTGAAAGCTCTCCCACAATGCTGTAAACACAAACAGTTTCGCGTAAAACCCCGCCGTGGGCGGTAAACCGGTCAACGCGATCGCTGTTATCACAAAGATAACTCCAATTAATGGTAATTTAACGCCTATTCCTGCATAATTCCTTACGTCTTCTGAGCCAACTTGTTTCGCTATATGATCAACCAGAAAAAAAGCGGAAAAATTCATTATTAAATAGATTGATAGATAGATGAATATGCTTAGTAAGCCAGTCTCGGAAAAACAAACAAATCCGCATAGTATAAATCCGGCGTGCGCTATGGAAGAATAAGCCAATAGCCTTTTGGCGTTCCATTGGCTGATCGCGGCGAAGTTGCCTATGGCCAGGGTGATGGCGGCTAGTATGGCGAAGGGGAGTATCATGTCTTCCATGCTGAACACGGTCCCCGCGAGAGGATATAGCAGGCGTATCAATACTACGAGACCAGCCGCTTTGGGGGCGATGGAAAAAAACGCTACGATGGGCGTGGGCGCGGCCTGATATACATCCGGAACCCAGGTGTGAAAGGGAAATATGCCGATCTTAAATAAAAAGCCGCTGATAGTCAGAAGAAGGATTATGGTGGCGGCTGAGGCGGGAATGTCCTGAAGCGCCTGTATCATCGTCTCGTTGATCTCAAGTGTTCCGCTTATGCCATATAAAAATGACATGCCATACAGCATCAGGGCGGAAGAAACCGCGCCGAAGATAAAATATTTAAGTCCGGCCTCGCTGCTTTGCTTGTTGAAGTTAAAGAGTGTAAGTATGTAACTCCCGATGGATACGAATTCAATGGTAAGGTATATCATGAGCAAGTTGCGCGACGCGACGAGCAGGTTGAGCCCGATCAGTATCAGAAACAGCGTCCCGAGAAATTCGCCATAATAGGTTCTTTTGAACCCCGCGGAGACAGTCGTGAAAATGATTGTCAGTAACGCGGATAGCAGAAACAGTAGTTTGAAGAAAATAGCGAAGGTGTCTACTTGTAGCATACCCAGAAAGGCGCTTACTGGATGAAGGGCCTCCATTTGCTGAATAAAAGTAAAATATCCGGACAAAAAGACGCCAAACATCGATAGGGCGGCCAGTTTACTGTTGCGGGAGGTTTTGCTGAAAAGATCAGTAAGTATGATCAGTATGAAGACCACGCATAGACATATCTCCGGAAGAATAGCGGAAAGGCTATTGGTGATTTCCGCCAGCTTGTGCGGTATGTATTCCTGATATTCCAATTATCTTAAAATAGCGTTGATAAATTGACCAATGGTTGGAGAAATTTTATCCAGTAATAATCCTGGCAAAAGGCCAAATAAGATGGTAAGGGCGACCAGTGGCAATACCATAATGTATTCTCTGATGCTCAGATCGGGAAACGCCCATGTAGGATCTTTATACCATAGTTTGCCAAAAAACATTCGCTGAAGTGTCCATAGAAAATAGCCGGCTCCCAGCACAATGCCGAACGCGGCCACTACAGCCATCCAGTGAGGAAGCAGCAGATTGACGGAACCAGACTTGAAAGCGCCCATCAACACAAGGATTTCACTGATAAAGCCACTAAATCCGGGTAATCCCAGGGAAGCGAAAAAAGCGATTGTCACGACGGTCGTGTAGAATGGCATCTTTGCCGCCAGCCCCCGATAATCTTCGATAAGGTGACTATGGGTCCGATCGTATAGTATGCCGGCGCAGATAAATAAGAGACTACTGATGATACCGTGGCTAAACATCATGTAGAAGGCGCCATTGACTCCTTCTTCGGTAAGACTGGCCATGCCGAGTAGTACAAATCCCATATGGGATACGGAAGAATAGGCGATCATTTTTTTCAGATCTTTCATCGCGAGCGCGTTGAAGGCCGCGTAGATAATCGTGACTACCCCGATCAGGCCGATCAGCCAGGCGAAAGCGATCGCTCCGTCCGGAAGAATCGGATAGGCTGTCCGGGCTATTCCGTATCCGCCTATCTTAAGAAGTATACCTGCCAGTACAACGGATATCGGTGTAGGCGCCTCTACGTGCGCGTCGGGTAGCCAGGTATGGAGCGGCACCGCCGGCAATTTGACCAGAAAACCAATGATCAGGAACAGGAACGCGAGCAGTCTTGGCGAACAGCCCATGATTAGCCAGCCGCTATGCTGGGCAAGTAGCGACCCTGGTATAAAGTTGGCAGGATCCCGCATATCCGTTATGCTGAAGGAGCGGACTAGCAGATGATCGGGAATCTGATTTGTTGAAAGCATGGATTGCACGCGCGCGATTATTTCCGGAGTGACCTGCGCGATGTCGGAAGCGAGGTTTAGGCTGAGAGCCGTCCGCGCGGGATCAATAACGGAAATATACAAACCTATGATGGCGATCAGAATAAACAGGGAACCAAAGAATGTATAAAGAAAAAATTTGATGGACGCGTATTCCTTCCTTGGCCCTCCCCAGATTCCAATAAGAAAATACATGGGAAGTAGCATGAATTCGAAGAAAAGATAAAAAAGAAAAAAGTCCAGTGCCAGAAAACATCCCATAACGGTACAAGACAGCAATAAATATAAGCCATGATAGGCTTTCTCTTTTTCTCTGATGGAGAAGGACGCGATGGAGCCGGCTACCAGGACGATACCGGTCAGTAAAATCATACCGGCGTTAAGGCCGTCTACTCCTATGTGATAATTAATGGATAAAGCTCCAAAACTGCCAAGACTAACATGAATCCATGGGCAGAGTTCGGAAAATTGAAACCCTGTCGGGGAAGGTGTATATCCAAGATATATAATGACAGCCAGAAATAGTTGAAAAAGGGAGGAACCCAGGCTTATATATTTTCCCGCGGACTTCGGGATGACCGGAAGATATAATATCGCCAGACTCAACAGAGGGAAAAATAATATGATACTTAATATGTAGGAAGACATTACTGTTTTCTTGGATGTTTAATGGTAAAATAATTAGAACTTTTGGATAGCTTGCTTTCCTTTTATTTTAAATAAATACTATAAGCAGACATAATAATACAATGCCACTCAGATATAGCACATACCGTTGTATTCCACCTGTCTGCCAGCTTTTCGCCACATGAGCCGCTTTTTCTGAGCAGTAAGTAAGAAGGCGAATAAATCCATCGATTATATAAGTGTCTGTAAACGCGGAGATATGCGCGATGATTACCTGAGTGATAGCGACTCCATGCACTATGTTGTCTATTACTTTTCTGTCAATTTGGGAGACAAGGTCGGAGACGCGCAATTGTAATTTGATGATCGAATGGAGTCCCCCGTCGATTATCCTTTTATCCAGACTAGCCAGTCGTTTTGAGATATGTGTTACCGGGCGCTCAATATAGGTTTTAACCAGTAGGTCCTGATAGAGATTGTTCGCTGAAATCACGAATAAGGTTGAAGTTTCCGTGGCGAAAACATTTTTTCGGCTAAATACTCTCCAGGCGGCGGAGATACCCGCGATGGCCAGGGCTACAGATAGGAAGGGAACAAGATAATGTATAAGTCCGGATATCCGTGTCGCGGGATTAGCGAAGCTGTTCATAAACCACGCGCTGGATACGCTGAATGGGTTGTAGGAGAAGAAAGGGAACAAGGATAAGGCCGCCAGCGATATCATAGGGATTTTCATCAGGTTACCAGGATCGCCTGTATGAGGTAGCGCCTGATTGGCGGCTGAAAATTGGCGGCCAAGTCTAAACTCTCCGAAAAATATGAGAAATAACTGCCTTGCCATATAAAAGGCTGTCAGAAATACTGTAAATAAAGCTATCAAAGGCACGATATAGGCTATGGAGCTTTGCTGAGTATCGGACCACGCTGCGGCATGAATCAAGATAGCGTCTTTGGAGAGAAATCCGGAAAAGAATGGGATTCCGATCAGTGACAAGGCCGCCATGCTGTATGAGATGAAAGTTACAGGCATCCGTGATCGTAATCCGCCCATCAGGCGCATGTCAAGAGTACTGAAATCATAAAAATGCCCCTCAAGGAAGAGACGCTTTTTGATATGGTGCATTTCATGAATTACCGAACCCGCGGAGAGAAAAAGACATGCTTTGAAAAACGCGTGCGTAAGAAGATGAAACAAAGCCGCGTCGTAAGCGCCGGTACCGACAGCCATCACCATATAGCCCAACTGGGAGACGGTGGAGAAAGCCAGTACTTTTTTAATGTCGTATTGCATCAGCGCCGCGATGGCGCCAAGCAGGGCGGTGAGCGTGCCGATAAGGACAATCAGATTAAGTACGGGTGGCGTAAGTAGAAAGAATACCTTGAAAAGAAGATAAATGCCCGCGGCGACCATAGTCGCGGCGTGGATAAGCGCGGATACGGGAGTGGGGCCTTCCATGGCGTCGGGGAGCCAGGCCATCAGTGGAAACTGCGCGGATTTGCCCATGACTCCTCCCAGAATGCCGATACCGGCCAGAGTCAGCCAGAGTCCGGAAGCTTTTCCGGATTGTAAGGCTTCAATGAGTGAAAGATCCAAAGTGCCGTATTGCGTCCATAAGATCAGCAGGCCACAGATAAATCCCCAATCGCCTACGCGGTTATACAAAAACGCTTTTTTCGCGGCTTTGCTCGCGCTGTCTTTTTCAAACCAAAAACCGATAAGCAGATAACTGGAGAATCCTACCAATTCCCAGAACATGAAGGTGATCAATAGGTTGTTGGAGAGTACAATGCCTAGCATTGAAAATGTAAAGAGAGCGAGATAGGGAAAATAACGCAGGTAGTTGCGTTTTCCTTCCATATATTCAATGGAATACAGGTGCACCAACAGCGAAATGAATGTAACCACCACCAGCATCAGAGTAGATACTTTATCCAGAAGTATGCTTATGGTAAAGCGCGGGGAATCGCTAAGTCCGCTGATGTTGAACCATGATATGGTATAGTGATAACTGGTTGTGGAGTATATTTTGTAGAATAACCATCCGGAGCAAAGGAGAGCGAGCGCCATAAACACGGTGGAGTATAAGTCGCCTTGTCTTGGCAGAGCTTTGCCAAAAAAATAGAGGACTACAAAGCTGAGTAATGGAAGAAACAGCAATGCCAGCGCTACCAGGATAGGTAAATCAGGAATTGTCGACGCGATTTGTTGAAGGGACGTTTCCATTGATCAGCCTTGTAATGTATTTGCGTCCCGGATATCGGGAGATTTGAAATGACTATAGATATTTAGAATAATCGCTAGTCCCACAGCGGCTTCCGACGCGGCTATGACCAATATGAAAAGCGTAAAAAACTGCCCTTGCATCAATGCCTGGTCATATTGGGAAAAAGCGACGAAGTTCAGATTGACCGCGTTTAGCATCAACTCGATTCCCATAAGCACGATAACCGCGTTCTTTTTTATCAGAACTACGATTAGTCCGCAACAAAACATGACAGCCGCCAGAATTAAATAATAGATCAACACGAAATCACGATTTTCTTTTTACAACTTTCGCCGCTATTACCGCGGCGCCCATTAGGGCGAGCATTAAAATTAGCGCGGCCACCTCAAAAGGCAAAATATAATCAGTCATCAGTTTTATCCCGATTGAATTGATATGGGAAGGCGCTAGCTGACTGCTTAGCGACGATTCGTTTTTTATCCATCCAAGTTTAAGGAACTCGATGTTGACGATTACGATCAGAAGAACCACCAATAATCCAAGACCAAGCAATAAGCCGGCTATGATATTGTTGTTGGAGACTTTATTCAAAACCTCATTGTTTAGTCGCCGCGACATCATGATGCCGAACAGAAACAGAAGAAGGATTCCGCCTATATAGATCATGATTTGGGCTACTCCAAGAAACTCCGCTCCGGCCAGGATAAAAAGCGCCGCTACTCCCAGAAAACAAATAAGAAGTGAAAACGCGGCGCTGACCACATCCTTGGCGAATATGATAAATACGGCTGCGCCCAATGTCATCAGCCAGAAAAAGGAATATATGTATTGCGCCCAATTCATTCTTTGGAGTCCTCGTTATCTTTCTTAGGTTTTATAACCGGTTTTATGATCGGCTTTATTATTGGTTTGACCGGCTTCGGTTTTTCTGTCTTATTTTCACCCTCTTTATTCAGGTGTTCAGTGCCGGATGAGGCGTCGCCGGGTTCTTTCATGTCGCCATCCGCTTGTTTGTCTTCCGATACGCGTGTACTGTCATCGGGGGCCGGCGTATTCTTTTTGATCACAGGCCTGACGATTGGCTTTATAGCGGGTTTTGCCGCCTTTGCCGGTTCCATATTGGGATCGTCCGGCTTATTATGCTCTGGTTGGGGCGACGGTTTTCCGGATGGGGTATCCATGTCGGGAGTAGCTGGTTTGACGACCGGTTTTATGACTGGCTTACCTGGATTGCCCGCTTTGGGTTGTTTTCGCGCTTCCGTTTCTTTCGCGTCGGACTTGGGAGAAGCCGGTCTAATGACAGACTTTTTGCCTTCTCCGGAGTCTGGGGTTTCAGATCCGGGAGCTGTTGGTTTGACAAGAGGCTTTATAGCGGGTTTCGTTACTGGAGGCTTCTCCGTCGCGTTTTCGGACTCTTTATGCGCGGGCTTCGCGATCGGCTTTATACTGGGTTTAAAGGCAGGCTTTGCTCCACTGGTAGGCGTGGACGCTTCCGTCTCTCTCGCTTCCTGTTCTTTTTGTTTTTTGAGTTCCGCTTTTATTCGCTGACTTTCCTCATAAATTTCCCGTTTTTTTTCCGCTTCTTCCGGACTAAGATCCGTAAAGTGGTACGTCATGTCAAACACGTCGAATTCCGGAAAGTCGTAGGTCTTGGTCATAGTGAGGCATTCTGTAGGACATACGGTGGTACATAGTCCGCAGAAGCAGCATTTGGCCATGTCTATGTCGAATTTACCGGCATACAGGCGCTTGGACGAGCCATCGGAAGTCTTACCTATTTCCTCAGTGGATTTGATGGCTTCAATTTCAATACAGTTTACAGGACAGATTTTCGCGCACAGGTCGCATACGATACAGTCGTCTATTTCATTGTATAGGCGATAGCGGCCATTGTCCGGTACCGGAATCGTTTCGTGAGGATATAAAGTGGTTACCAGTCCGTTTTGCTGATCAAAATAGTTTTGGTGGTCGATTGAGAGTGGTTTTCTGCGCCGGGAAGCATAAAACAGATGCCTGAAAGTCAGTTTCAGCCCTTGTAGCATGGATACGCATCCCTGTATTATATTTTTCCAGTAGTTGTTCAACTCGTAAATAGTAATTCGAGGCTTATGGACATTATATCATTAATAATCGCCATATGCCAGCCAGCATAATAATAATCAATGAAGCCGGTGTCAGTACTTTCCAGCATAGATACATCAATTGGTCTACTCTGAGTCTTGGGTAGGTCCATCGTACCATCATCTGGAGAAATATGAGAAACAGGCTTTTGGAAAAGAGCCAGAAAAAACCCCAAAGTATTCCACTGAGCTCTCCCGGGGTCCCATTAGTCCAACTGGCGAGTTTTATCGCGCCAATATTGGGGAAGGGGCTGTTCCAGCTTCCCAGAAAGAGTATGCTCCCCAGAAAGGAGACTAAAAGCATCATGCCGTACTCGGAAAGAAACAGTACGGCGAATTTAAAGCCGGAATATTCTGTATGGTAGCCGGCTACCAGTTCGGATTCAGCTTCCGGTATGTCGAAAGGAGCTCTATTGCATTCGGCCAGCGAAGCGATAAAGAAGATAAGAAACGCGACGCTTAAAAAAGGCGCGCGTACGATGTTCCATGTGAGAAAACCTCCATTGAGGGTAATGTCTATGCCTAGCGATTGAAGTCCAAAAAGGTAATTGACCTCGTTTTCCAGTCCCTGATATTGATTGATAAATATGCCCTGCTGAAAGCTTATTTCCTGAAGATTCAATGTCTGGCTTATCATAACGACAGACAATACGCTCAAAGTGAGCGGAACTTCATAAGAAATGATTTGCGCTACGGAACGCGTGGAGCCATACAGGCTAAACTTGTTATTGGAGCCCCAACCCGCCATGATAAGACCAATAACGTCCAATGATATGATCGCCAGCAGGAAGAATACTCCCGATTCTATATTTGATCCTATAAGCGCCGAATGTAGAGGTAACGTCGCGAAGCCCGCGAATACGGCGGTATATATTACAATGGGAGCAAGTGAGAATAGTTTTTTGTTCGCCGCGGAGGGCAGAATATCTTCCTTCAATAATAATTTTAGGATATCCGCCAGGGTCTGCATCAGGCCGAACTTACCGACTTCGTTAGGGCCCACTCTGTCCTGTACGAACGCGGAAATCTTCCTTTCGGCGTAGACCGCCGCGAGCGCGAATAAGGGTATCAGACCGAGAAAAACTGGCAATGCTATCATCTGTTGGTAAAGTTAAAAGGAAATGGGGAAATCTGAAATATTTTAGCATGGATTGTGAACCTCGGAATTTTTGTAAGTTCTTATAAATGATCCGCTAAATATTGGTAGTCTGTATTTAACACATTTATAATTAGTCTAAATTATCACCAATGCATTCTCTTTCATTATGGTCATCGCGTTACCGGACGATCCTCATTGTGATTATGGCGAAATAAAGACGAGGATGGATGTGCTATTAGTTGGGAGAGGGAGTTTGTATGAATCTAGCCCTTATCTATATGAAAAGAGGAAAAAATAACGAATACACTTTTTATTCGAGTTGAAATTTATTTAGTATTGGCAAGGGGTTTAAAAGTTATCCACATGCAAAATGTCAATAACTAGCTGTTTTGTGTTGAGAAATACAGGTGTAATATTTATCCTTTTATTTTCTTTTATCCATAATTTAGTCTTTCCGCTTGGCCAGCGAACGGACTAAATCTGATTGTGAGTTTTTTTAATGTAAAAGAATATGGATTGCCGCTCAAATAAAAAACTGAATTGTGTTTTATTGATTGATGATGACAACATCAACAACTTTATCAATGAACGATTGATTCGGAAAACGAATATTACGGATGAGATAAGGATCGTACTGAACGGAAAGGAAGCGATCGATTACCTTACCGCGAGACAGCTTCATGAGCGGAAAAAAAGTCCGGAGTTGATTTTGTTGGATATCAACATGCCGGTTATGGATGGTTTTGAATTTCTGGAAGCCTATAAGCGTTTGGAGCTATATGACAAGGAAAGCGTGATTATCGTCATGTTGACGACTTCCGCCAATCCCAGCGACACCAAACGTCTTGACGATTCAGGTGTCGCCGGTTATATAAATAAACCTCTTACGGAAAGTAAGCTGAAAGAGGTGATGGACTATTATTTTGAACAGGTCAGCGTAAGCTGACACTGTATTCCTTTACCGTGTCGACGAAACAGCGCGCTTTGTCCTTATCGGTATCCGGATAGACGCCATGGCCTAAGTTGGCGATGTGTTTATCCGGGCCAAACGCCTTAAGCATACTTATGGTTTGTTTCCGGATGCTGTCGTATGAGCCATAAAGGACACATGGGTCCAGATTGCCTTGGAGCGTCTTTTCCGTTCCGATCAGCTTTCGGGACTCCTGTATATCCATGTTCCAGTCCAGGCCTATTACACGGCAATGGAGTTTGCTCATCGATTCCCGGGCGAAAAAGGCGCCTTTGGCAAAAACGGTGACGGGAACATCGGTGATGGCTTCGCATATTCTGCTTATGTACGACAGGGAAAACTCTTCGTATTGTCCGGGTGGAAGAATGCCCGCCCAGGAGTCAAAAATCTGAAGCATTTCGGCGCCACTGGCTATTTGCCTTTTTAGGTACTCGATCGTTACCGTGGTTATTTTATCCAATAGCCGATGTGAAAGTTCATTTTCGAGATAGAGAAACTTTCGAGCCTTGGCAAATGTCTTAGTGCCGGATCCTTCAATCATATACGCGAGGATGGTCCAGGGAGCTCCGGCAAATCCAATTAAAGGAACTCTGCCGTCCAATTCCTTTTTGGTGATTTTAATCGCTTCATATACATAGCTAAGATTATCGGGAGCGCTCCCGACAATAAGATTGTCTATATCTTTGGCGCTTTGAATGGTTTTAGGAAAAATAGGTCCTCGGCTCTCCTGCATTTCATAGTGGAGGCCCATCGCTTCCGGAACGACAAGAATATCGCTGAAAATGATCGCGGCGTCTACGCCCAGTATGTCAACCGGCTGAATTGTTACCTCTGCGGCCAGCTCCGGAGTTGTCGCCAGCTCTTTAAAACCACTCAGGCGTTCCCGTATCGCCCTGTATTCGGGGAGAATACGACCCGCCTGTCTCATAAGCCATACTGGTGTTCGCTCCGTCTTTTCTCCTCTGGCGGCGCGAAGAATCAGATCATTTTTTAGGTTCATGAGACAAAGTTATAATAAAAGAGATTATTCCATACCTTTTATCTCATCTATATAAAGAGTACCGCTATATGGCCGGGTTAAGGTTCCGGGAACCAGCCGGATCTCGGAAATCCGGCTTATAGCGGCAAATTTGGAAAGCTCATAGTGGTTGAGGGGATATATCCAACTATCGCCATTGGGATACGCGTGCTGCAATAATCCCGTATTTTTGTGCTCGTCTATCAGAAGAATACTTATTATCGGGGGATTATCGGGGGAAAGATTTTTAAACCGTACGCTCAGGGCGGATACTTTGCTGAAATTTAAAGGATTGAATTTTCTGTAGATAAACTCATGTCCTGTAGCCGAGTCCATCTGAAGGACCAGGCAGCCGCGCATGGTGAGCATTTTGATGGAGTCGCCTTCTTTATACCAATGATGGTGGTCGTTGTTGAAGTGGTCTATTACGCCGCCTTCATTGAGTAATAAAGGATTGCTGGCGGGAATGCTGCCCAGGATAAGCTCCGGAGTCGCCGGAGCGTGCGGCTCGAGCTGGGTTTGCTGGAAGTTTTTGCAATGGACAAGTGTAATGGTCATGGATAATAAAATCCAAAAAGAATGCTGTTTCATCTCGTTTGTTAAATGCCAATCAAGGCGGCTCCAAGTACTCCCGCGTAATCACCGAGTTTGCTCCGTACGATCGGCGTAGTGAATTCGTCGTTAAAGACGAAGTCTTTTACTTTGCTCAGCCCGATGGTATAAAGCTCGTCTATATTGGATAAGCCCCCACCCAGTATGATTATTTCCGGATCAAGGATACTGATCAGATTGGAAACTGATTTGCCAAAATAAAGGAAAAATTCCGACATTATTATCCGGGCGTTTTCATCTCCCAAACGGTAGCGTTTTACGATTTCGGTCATCGAAATATCCTCTCCGAATAATTCCCTGTATTTGTTTTCTACGCCGGAGCCGGAAATAAAAGTTTCAATACATCCGATTTTACCGCAATGACACTGAGGTCCGTAGGAGCTGATGATCGAATGCCCCCATTCACCCGCCAGTGACTGATGGCCGTTTATAAGTTTGCCGTCAAAAATCATTCCGCCCCCGATGCCGGTACCCATTATGGCGCCAAAAACTCTTTTTTTCCCTTTGCCCGCTCCGAAATTCGCTTCAGCCAGCACGAAACAGTTGGAACTGTTCTGCCAGCCGATTTTCCGATCTAATTTTTGCTCAAGATCCTGAATAAAAGGAGTTCCGTTTGTAATGGAGATGTTTGAGTTCTTCATGAGCCCCGTCTTGCGCGAGATAGAGCCCGGAGTACCGATACCTAGTGTATGGGGCTTGTTTTCGGTAAACTCCACAAGTTCTTCATATAAGCTGGCTATTCCACCAATGATTTGATCATATCCATTGTGACAGTTCGTCGGAACGCGTTTTCTGAACAATACTTTCAACTCTTTGTCCAGTACAATCCCTTCGGTTTTGGTACCTCCAAGATCAATTCCCAAACTAAATACCTTTCTTTTTCTTTTCATTAAGAACCTTCTGCGATGAGCTCTTGTACGACCTCCCGGGAGGAATGTTGTTTAAATAACTTCAAAGAAAAGCAATTTTTCCGTATGATCGGGCGACGCGGGACGCGAGCCTAAAAGAATCCGCGTGAAAGCATTGACAAAAGCTTGTATAATTTGTAGTATTGTCGCTGATTTTGGATACCAGTTGTGATTTTTTTCATTACACGGCGCGCTTTATAACCTGATTTTCTTTGATCATGATAATATAATTTTATTATATCAAGAAAAAATTGAAAAAAAACATGCGGTTTATCAATAAATAGGTGGAAAAGTCTTAATTTTGGTATCTGTTCGGATAAAAAATATAAACTGATAGTAATGGCAGGAATTTCTCAATCAACAGGTCCGGTAAATCCGGGAGTGGATTCAAGCAAGAATTATGGCGTCCCATTAGTAATCCTAACCACATTGTTCTTCATGTGGGGGTTTATTACCTGCCTTAACGATATCCTTATTCCGTTTCTGAAGGACGAATTCAGCCTTTCAAATCTACAGGCCAATTTAGTGCAATCGGCTTTTTTTGGAGCTTATTTCATAGTATCCCTGCTTTATTTTCTCTTTTCCGTATATGTTTTCGATCCTATTCAGCGGATTGGATACAAGAACGCGATTATTACGGGACTTATCGTGGCGGCTATAGGCTGTATCTTGTTTGTTCCCGCTTCGGAAAGCGGCTCCTTTATGTTTTTCCTATTCGCGCTTTTTGTCTTAGCGTCCGGAATAACCGTTTTACAGATGGGCGCCAATCCCTATGTTACGCTGCTTGGCAAGGCGGAGACCGCGTCCTCAAGATTGAACATGACACAGGCTTTTAACGCGTTGGGAACGACAGTGGCGCCTGTAGTCGGAGGGCTTTTAATATTTGGAGCCAGAAGTTCGGACGCGGTTCAGGGACCATATATAGGGCTTACGATCGCGCTGATTATTCTTGGTATTTTGATACTGTTTTCTCCTTTGCCCAAAATATCCGGAGGCGAGGAAGAAAGTGTTGAAAAGAAAAAGGGCAAAGGCGCTCTGGCCTATCCGCATCTGGTATTAGGCGTGTTGTGTATCTTCGCCTATGTAGGAGGTGAAGTGGCGGTTGGCAGTAACCTGATCACCTATCTCGAAGAAGTTTGCGGTATGCCCAAGGAGTCCGCTGATTCCTTCCTCGCTATTTTCTGGGGTGGGGCGATGATCGGAAGATTTTACGGATCTATCTTTCTGACCGGGAAAAAATTTGAACTTTCCAAATTACCCAACATAGCTATAATCCTTGCTTTTTCTTTTGTACTTGGAGTGTTTCTGGTCAACAAGTCTTATATCGTTAACAGCGTAGTAGGACAGAAGCAGGAAAAAATTGTCGGGGCGCATTCCGATAGTCTTTCCATTTCAATGGACGGACGAATGATTTATAACGCGGAAACCCAGATTCCTCAGCCCAAAGGCAATGAGCATGTCTCGGATATAGTCTCGGGTAACTTTACCTCTTTTGAGTTGACGGAAACACCGGATGGAAAAAAGCGCCTCGCGTTATTTTCCAATTCTCCGGAAGAAGCGAAAGATTTTCAGATATACGCTAATCTTAAAAACAGTGAAGTCGCCTTGAGCGCCTTTGAAAAAGTTTCCTTCTCCTTCGTAAAGCTCTCTTTTTGGGAGGCGGGAGTCTTTTGTTTAATGGCTCTTATCAATATCGGCGCGTTCTTTTTAGGCGCCTTTAGCCCTGGCCGGACTTTGGGACTTTTTGCCGGAATTGTCGTCATCCTGCTTACCATAGCGGTGTTGGCGAGCGGCTCGTTCGCGATGTGGAGTGTATTGTCGATAGGATTGTTCAACTCGATCATGTTCCCAACCATTTTCTCCCTGGCTATTAAAGGACTTGGAAAAGATACCAGTCAGGGATCGTCTTTATTGGTAATGGCGATTGTTGGCGGAGGCGTAGTTCCTCCATTGCAAGGACTTGTGGCGGATCTTGTGGATATTCAGATAAGCTTCCTGATACCTATCATATGCTACGCTTATATATTATTTTACGGACTGATAGGCTCTAAGCCTAAGAATATAGAAGTTGAGGAAGAAGACGACAACCTGATTCCTTCTTCAAGTAGCGAGACTACAAAGACGGCCGCGACGCATTAAAAAACAACATTTCTAAAATGATAAAAGGCTCTGAAAAGAGCCTTTTATCATTTTAGAAGTTTTATGAAGCCATATATTCCTTTAGCTTTTTTAGAAACCCACCTTTTGTTTTTACTTTTTTTATAGAATTAGCCAGGTCAAGCGCCTGAAATACCCCCATAAACCAGTGGTAAAAATCATTCTTTTCATTGTTTAAATGATAATGAAACGTGTCTTCGGTCATATCTTTTATTCCATGGAATAGCTCTTCAATGGAAGTGAAAATTTTCCCATCATTACTATAGAAAAATTTTTCGGGATGATTTAAGGTTGATTGTAAAGTCATTTTTTTTGGTTGAATTGGACTTATTCAATCAAAAAAACGAAAATATAGTTCCGGAGATGGGGCAAGGAGGAGATAAGTTGGATTTTATTGATAAATAGAAAAGTATGTGATTCCTACAGATCACAAGGCGTCATTAGTTAACAATGGAAATAAGATAAGAGACGGAAGCCGATTTTTACGGCTTCCGTAATTTATGAGTTGAGGCGCTTATACGCTTCCTTGATTTTTTCAAGAGGTACACAAAGTGATAAACGAAGGTAGCCTTCTCCATTGCTTCCGAAGATCATACCAGGCGTAAAAAATATGTAGTTGGTATGTAGTACCTGATCTACAAAGCCTGGAATATCGGGGATAGCTTTGGGGTCTTTGGGTTTGGCCCAGACAAACATGCCTACTTGATCGGTGGAGTATGAAAAGCCAAGCAGGTCCAGAATCTTATATATCCACTCCCTGCGTTCCGAGTATATTTTATTTCGTTCCACATGCCATTGTTCCGAATTGTCCAGGGCGTTGATAGCGGCTCTTTGTAGTCCAAGAAACATGCCCGAGTCGATATTGCTTTTAATGGTCAGGGCCGCGTTAAGATAAGCTTCGCCGCCAAGCATCATGCCTATCCGCCAGCCAGCCATATTATGGGACTTGCTGAGGGAGTTGAGTTCTATCGCGACATCCTTGGAGCCATCTATCGACAAGATGCTCAACGGCGCGTTTTCATTCAACACAAGGCTATAGGGATTGTCGTAGCATAGGAGTATGCTGTTTTCTTTAGCGAAGCGAACGGCTCGTTCCAGGACAGACTTTTTGACCTCCGTTCCGGTGGGCATGTGCGGATAGTTTAACCACATGATTTTTACCCTGCTGAGATCTTCCTTTTCAATCGTGTCAAAATCGGGATACCAGCCGGTATGCTCTTTCAGGTCATAATAGCGGACTTTGGCTCCCACAAGGGTTGAAAGCGAAGTATAGGTTGGATATCCCGGATTAGGCGCGAGTACTTCATCGCCTGGGTTGAGAAACGCCATGGATATATGAAGAATACCTTCCTTGGATCCCATAAGGGGCAGGACTTCCGTATGAGGATTCAGGGCGACATGGTAGATATTGGCATACCATTCCGCTATTTTTTCTCTGAGCTCAGGGACGCCCCGGTAGGGCTGATATCCATGACTGTTCGCGTGGGACGCGGTTTGGATCAACGCTTCAATGGATGAAGGAGATGGCGCCAGGTCGGGGCTCCCGATGCCAAAGTTGATCACATTCTTTCCTTCTTTGTTGAGACGGGCTATTTCTTCCAGTTTGCGGACAAAATAGTATTCTTTTACATTGGTAAGCCTTTCAGCTTTTGCTATAATCATGAATCATTTTACCTTTTTCGTATTCACCGAGTATTTTTAGTTCTTGAACGAGCGGTTTGATCGCGATTGTTTGTTTGAATTTTTCATAATCTTCAAATTCACAATCCACGTAAAAAGTATATTCATTGGGTTTGCCAATAATGGGGATAGACTGAATTTTGGTTAAATTGATCTTGTTGTCTACAATGATCCTTAGTACATCGGACAACGCGCCGATCTTGTCCGGAAGTTGGAAGCAGATAGTGGCTTTGTTGATATGCCCGACACGTTCTTTTTTGTTCCTGCTGAGAACCATGAATCGGGTATAGTTCTTTTTTTCCGTTTCGATTCCTTCGGCGATCAATTCAAGCTGATACAATTCCGCCGCGTAGCGTCCGGCGATAGCGGCTACGCCCTCTTCATTGTTTTCCCGGATCACCTTGGCGCTTTCAGCCGTATCGTGATATTCTTCCACTTGAATATGTGGATATTGATTTAGAAAATCCCTGCATTGCAGGAGCGCCATATAATGTGAACGAACCTTTTGGATGTCCTTGATGTTGGTTCCAGGCAGAGCTATCAGGTTTTGTTCGATGCGTAATTGTATTTCTCCTACAATATAAAAGTTAAATTCGTGTAGAAGTGTATAATTGGATAGAATGCTTCCGGCTATGGAGTTTTCGATCGCCATGACGGCGTAATCGGCCTGGCCCTCTTTTAAAACCTCGCATAGCTTGCGAAAAGAATCGCATTGAATTGTATTAATATCTTTACCGAAGTAATCTCTGGCCGCGATGTCGTGGAAGGACGCGTTGCCGCCTTGTATGGCTATTTTCATCAGAATAATCGTTGTAGCTCGGATTTAAGATATATCAGAGCCTGGTTGACAGGATCCTGGTCCCGCTGCAAAAGTTTTTCAAAAATTTTTTTCCCGAGCTCCACGCCTTTGGCGTCCGCGGGGACCTCCTGAGCCGCTGTATTGATCACGTTGACGATATCGTCCATGGCGGTTTTGATAAGTTTCCACGCGTTGTCGCTCATATAAACCTGCTGGGAAAAGTTATGACTCATTTCTTCCCGTATCTGGCTGATGAGCAATTGTTGAAACTGCGCTACGGTCAGTGAAGGCTGATTGAGGCGTATCAACAGACTTGAAGGGGATATACGCTCAAGAAACAAGGCCATCCGTTCATAGGCTTGCAGGCGAATAGGTAGAATTGTTTCCGTATTTTTTAGTTTAAATTCAATCAGTCTGCGCTCAAACTCCTTGTTGAGAAACGATTTTACAACCAGGTACATGCCATACATGACCGCGGCCGCGGGAACAATTATCTTTACAAGGTCCTCTAAAAAATCAAAATTCTTCATACCCATTATTTTTAACAAAATTAAGAACTAAATTGAATTTTGGTAAATAGCTTTACGTTTAATCGTAAGCCGTTTTTAATTTTACGGATATGACAGATGGATTATTGAAAAAGTTCCTGCCCTGTACGTTTACCGAAAGCGCCCTCGCGGAGATCCGCGACACGATCCAAACCAAAAATATTCCTGCAGGATATGGTTTGCGGGTGGGTATAAAAGGTGGGGGATGTTCCGGCGCTTCTTACCTGATCGGCTTCGATACGCCCAAAGAAAGTGACGATATCTTTGATTTGGAGGGCATACAGGTTTTTATTGAAAAGAAACATAGCATGTATCTGGTCAACGTGCGCGTCGACTTTGAAAATGGCGTCAATGCCAGAGGGTTTGTCTTTATCACTTAGTGTGTTTTAGTCAGGCTGGTCGGAGTCAGAATGATAAAATCGGCGAGACCTTTGTATCCCGGGGCTGGTTTTGATATGTTTTCTTGCTCCGCGCAACCAATAGTGACAACGCGGAGATTTGGGTTCGATTTTTTAAGATACCAGTATATCCCTTCATAGTTGTTGCTGTGGTACGCCCCGTTGATATGCAAAAAGATCTGGCCCTTCCGGTGATTTTTCAAAATACTGTACGCCATCGTAGCGTCTTTAATAGCCTGCGCTTCCATCATGTATTTCATGCCGCTGTGCGCGGACATTTCCATCATCGCCTTGTATCCCGGTAGTTCCTCATTGATCTCGACAGGTAAAGGAGGCAGAAACGCCGACGCGGACTCTTGTATCGAGTATAAGGAATCCATGCCATGTCGGGCGACTATGGAAGCGTATCTTCTGGGGATATTGGTAGCGATAAATGGTAGTTGATTGGTTTTGGCGAATAAAAGCAGTGGCCAGTAATCCGTTTTGAAGTTTGGCCAGATTTTGACCTCCGCTTCGAAATGTCTGTATTCAAGTAAGCCACGCAGCCATTCATTGATGATCAACTGGTCGTCTGTTTCGAAAAACTCCCCGCCCAGTGTCAATTCGGGATGTCGCTCCAGCAGGTCCCGCGCTAGTTCGTATTGCAGCCAATGGTGTATGGGATTATTATGAAACTCGCCAAACAGGATGATATCGGCTTCCGAGCATTTCTTTAAAAGCTCATTGTAGGAAATGGGCTGCCCTTTTCCCGATAAAAGTCGCCAGGCGGGTTTGTCAAAGGAGGTTAGGATCAGCAGAAGCGATAGTAGCGCGGTTATCTTCATAACGCGAATATATTAACATTATATTATTTCAAATCCGGGTTATCACCCTGAGGTTCGGGCTTCAGGCTAAATACCGATAGTCCGCCGCGATTTTTTTGCTAAATGATCCAGTGATGATCGTGGTAGCTGGCGCCTTTGGCAAAGAGTTTGTAATAAATATGAAAGAAACCATTTTACTTAAACATGAAAATGCTAAAATATAATAAGGCGATCCTTGCCAGAATGAGCTTTGACAGACAACTTTTTGAAAAAGAATTAAGAAAAGCGATTTCTTTCCTTAGCCTTCGGGAAGAAGTGATTGAATTGGAAAAATGGTGTAGAGCTAAGTTTGGAGAAATATATTCCGGCGAGATAAATCGTTGCTTTAATACATCCATATAAGGGGGGATATTCTTCCGCCGCCGTATTAATGACCGCCATATTGTTATCGTCTTGTTTCCTCGTTTTAAGGCGATAATTGAAATATTTTTATAAAACATATTTTTTAAACAAGAATATTGGAGTGATTTCCTTTAAAAAAAGGGAACTGATCTAAATCCTTAGTAAATTGAGGTTTGATTGACTTATAAACTTCAATAATCATTGAAAATGAAGAAAATTTATTTACTAGCCGCCTTATGTATCGGATTTGTCTTACAGGCGTATAGTCAGCGGACGCTGGTTGACACTACACTTTATTTCGATGTCGATAAATACGATATTAAGAAGGTTTACGAGCCGGTACTGAATCGTGTTTCCGAGTCCCTGTCCAAGGATTCGTCCGCCTGGGCGGAAGTGTCAGGTCACGCCGATATTACCGGGGCCCCATTGTACAATCAAAAACTTTCATTGAAGCGGACGGAGTCGGTCATTAAATATTTGCATAAAAACAAGATCGCGGATAAGCAGGTAAAAGGATTTCATTATGGAAGTTCCAAGCCGATCGCTACCAATAGCACAAAAGCGGGCAGAGCGAAAAACAGACGGGTGCATGTAGTGGTCTATACCAGTCGGCCCCTGGAAGTCCCAAACACGATTGGAGAAGCGGATGATACGCGTACAAAGCCCGTGTCTGTAGCGGCTAATCCGGGAGGGTTGCCCGATTCCCTGTTTAAGGAGGGAGTGGCTTATTCCAGGATTCCCGTAAAAGAAGAGGTGCCTATGCGGACGGAAATAGATGTGTTTTATAACAAGGAGGACTACGCGTATTTCTACAATTCCCACCGTACTATTGTGCATACCATCCGGGAAGCCGAAATGATTATCGATACGAATACAATGGCCCTTCCTCCCAGGGGAACCATATACAAAAACGACCGCGTTCGGATGAATTTCGCTGAAATGGATAAAAAAGGTGAAATGTTGTATCATCGTGTAAGCCTGCGTTCCGACACGAAGGAAAATCTTGACGCCGCCTATATTTTGTGTTTGGATCTGGACACCTTGAAGCTCGCGAAGGACAAAAAGATAGAGTTCTATATTCCTGAGAAGTTTGTAAAGACGGGGACCAATATTTATTACTCAGAGGATCAGAAAGTATGGAGTCTGTATGAAAAACCGAAATACAACTCTTTTCATCGTAGCTACGCGATCAATATGCAAAACGACGGCTGTTTCGCGGTAGCGGGCGTTGCCAGTAACGACAAGCCCGTCAGTCTTTCCGGAAAATACTATTCCAAAATTAAAGGAACTAAGATTACAGAGGATCCGGAGTTTTATTTTGTCTATAAAAATAGCAATACGATTCTCGCCGCGGATGAAGTTGGGAATGGACAGTTTCGTTTCAACGGCTTGAAATCGGGAGAAACCGGTACATTGATCGGAGTTGTAAAAAATGACGGTAATATTATGTTTCTTGCCAAAGAAGAGCTGACCATAAAATCTTCGTCCGATAATCATAATACGGGAAATGTGAAATTTTCCGTGGTAAACCATTTTGAAATGGAGCGGGCGCTTTTGGGGGTATATAAGGATAACTAAACGTGCTATAGTCTTAATAGCGGGAAACGTTTAATATGGGATTGCTCTTAAAGGGGCGATCCCATATTTATTTTATAGATAGGGCTATATGCGGCTATCAGTAGGAATGGAGCGCCAGCGTCCATGTCGTTTGGAGTACGCGGCGGAACGATGATGAGGATATTTTGAAACCGCGGAGATTGGTTGATCTGAAGATGGATTGATATCGAAATAATTCCCTTTCTTGGTTAGCTGCCGGTTGATAACGCTTTGTCTCGTTTTGAAGTGGATAGCGCTCTGCTTAATATTGGTTGTAGTCTGGAGTATCCGGAAAAAAACAGGCAAATCAACGCGGCGCCCAATGAAATGTGGTTAAAGTCCGAAGATTCGTTAAAAAACTGATATCCGGCATTGACGACAAGTAAAATCCCTGTGATTATAATGCTTATCTGACCAATGGATTTCCAGACGGCGAGCATCAGGAAACCCTGAATGGCTGAGAAAGCTATAAAGAAGAATATCGGGTTGTTTATGAAGGAAAAGAATACGGGAACCAGCCCTGTCGCTGTGCCCAGAGTCAGGCAGGACAGGAGCAATTGGGTGTTGGCATGTACAGGTTTTTTGGAGCGCAGACCATTTTTTAGTAGTCGAATAAGCGGCTTGATCAACGCGAAGCCACAGATAAAAATCAGAATCGAAGCAGCGGGCGCCTCCGGATCACCTGTCAACGCGCAGCAGAACCAGATGACTGCCATATAAAACAATACGATCGCGTTGTCAATGGCGCCCCATTCCGAGTCCAAATTCATCCTTCCCCTCATCGCCTCTTTTGGTTATTGCTTATCTAAATAACCGCTGACGGGATAAGATGTTACCCGAAAGTAGCAGCGTCATTGTATCAGACGATAGATGTAACGGGTGGAATACTACTATAAGCGTTCCGCCAGTTCAAGCCAGCGATTGGTTTTTTCCTCAATCAGGGTGATGATATCCTCAATTTTTTTCGCCCATTCCGTCAGTTCGCTATGGGTGCCGCCGCCCGAATTGAGGTGTTTTATATATTGGCTCTTTTCTTCTTCCAGCGCTTCTATTTCATTTTCCAGTGTTTCATATTCCTTTTTCTCTTTAAAGGAGAGTTTTTTGTTTTCCGCGCTATCCTGAGGTTTATCCTGTTGAGGACTTGTCTTGATCTGGTGTTTTTTGCCGTCTTCTTTTTCTCGTTCTTTTTCCAAAAGCCATTCCCGATAATCGGTATAATTGCCATTGAAGTCTCTGATCTGGCCATCGCCTTCGAAGATGAAAAGATGGTCGGCCAGTTTATCAAGAAAGTATCGGTCGTGCGTAACGATTAGCAGGCAGCCGCCAAACCTCTCGAGAAAGTCTTCCAGCGTGTTGAGGGTTACTATATCCAGATCATTGGTTGGCTCATCGAGAATCAAAAAATTGGGATTGGCTATCAGGACTTTCAGCAATTGGAGTCTTTTTCGTTCGCCACCGCTTAGTTTTCGTATAAAGCTGTATTGCAAGGCCGCGTCAAAGCCAAAAAGTTCCAGAAATTTCGAAGCGGTCACAGTAGTTCCATTGCTTAGAGAAATTACTTCCGCTACTTCCTTTACCAGGTCGATTACTCGTTGCTCCTCGTTGAATACAAGACCTTCCTGTCTATAATAGCCAAACCGGGTAGTTTCCCCTTTGATGATCAAGCCGGAGTCAGGGGTGAGTTTCCCGGTAATCAGATTTAGAAATGTAGTTTTGCCTGTTCCATTTTTACCGACGATGCCGATACGTTCCTGTTTGCGAAAGATATAGGTAAAATTGTCTATAATGGTTTTGTCGCCGTAGTTTTTGCTTACAGCGTCGATTTCCAATACTTTATTTCCCTGCCGGGTGGTTTTTACTTGTAATTCCAGTTTCTGCTCCGCCTGGACAGCCGTCGCCTTTTCTTTTAACTCATGGAAAGCGTCTATCCGGTATTTTGCTTTAGTGCCGCGAGCCTTGGGCTGGCGTCTAATCCAATCGAGCTCCTTGCGCATCAGGTTTTTAGCCTTTTCGGTCACCGTGGCCTGCCGCGTATGTCGTTCCTCTTTTTTTTCGAGAAAATAACTGTAATTACCCTGATATTTGTAGAGATTGGCTTGGTCAAGCTCGATAATTTCATTGGTGACCGCTTCCAGAAAATAGCGATCGTGGGTAACCATTAATAAAGTCGTATTTTTTGAGCTAAGATAGTTTTGCAGCCATTCGATGGTTTCCAGATCAAGATGATTGGTTGGTTCGTCCAGTATCAGTAAGTCCGGGTCTGAAATTAAAAGTTTCGCGAGAGCTACCCTTTTCTTTTGTCCCCCGGAAAGACTGGCTATTACGGCTTCGAAGTCCGGAAGGCCTACTTTACCAATGATTTCCTTGATTTGCTGTTCATAATCCCAGGCGTTGAACTTGTCCATGTCTTCCATAGCCTTTTGAAGAGCGGTGGTATCATCCGGTTTTCGGATACATTCTTCATAACGGGCGATAACGCGCAATACTTCTATGTCGTCGCTGTAAAGCGCGTCTTTTACCGTGACGGCGGCGCCAAAGTCAGGCTCCTGGTGTAGAAATCCTCCGCGAATATCTTTGTTGACGGCGACAACTCCTTCATCCGGAGGCTCTATTCCGGCCAATACCTTTAGCAGGGTTGACTTTCCAGACCCGTTTATACCGATCAGGGCGACTTTTTGACCCCGGTTTAACCCGAATGAGATACTTTTAAACAACCATTTATCTTCGTATGCTTTGGAAATTGATTCCGCGGATATGTAATTCATGAAGTAAAAATACAGGTGAACGAGTTATAAAAATAGCTTATATAAATAAAATCCCCGAAGCGGGGATTTATTTTTTGATTACGTTCATGGCTGGTTGGGGGGGAAGTGGTATTCCCGGCGTTCCAATCAGCTTTTTACTTCTTTTTTTAGCGGGCGGCGATTTCTCCGTTGTTTTCTTCGGCGCGCTTTTTTTGGCGGAGGCCTTAGCGGTAATTTCTTTTTGCTTTGAAACTTCCGCCCTGACACTGATTTCCAGATCCGCGAGCGCGTTTATGAAGAAGATATACGCGTCGTAAGGAGAGTTGAACGGGCTGAAGTATTTGTGAACTTCTCCATCCGACCAGTGTTTGGTGCACATGTAGTAGAAGTGATCGGAGGTCTGCAAGTGGGACCATTTCTCAAGCAACTCCATATTGTTGAGTTTTTTGACCGAATCTTCCAGCATATAGAGTTTGGATAGCGCTTCGGATTGCATGGAATTGCTTAACCAGGCGGACAAGTCTCTTTCCGTATCCGCCCAGGAAATATTGTTTTGCGCGTCAAAGTCGCCTTTCGCAGGATAAGTGTCGATTACTTCGGAAACCGTTTTAAAGTCAAAATCTTTCTTTTTCAGGATTTCTTCCGGAAGGTGTTTAAGAAATTCGAATATGCCGGTGCCCGCCCACTGATGTTCTCCAAATGTTTCATAATCCATGAATAGATTGATACAATCGGATGAAGCGGCGTAGCTGTTTATCCATCGAGCGAATTTTTGCGCTGTCAGCGGATGCTCGCTCCAGGATGAGTTGGAAAATCGAAACGCGATGTCGTCCGACAAAGTATAATCACGCAATAATACTTTAATGTTTTTGTTTGCCGGCGGAGTATATACAAAATGCGGAGAGCGTCCATTCAGGATCCACTCGACTCCTTCACTTAAAATACCCTTAAAGCCCATGCGCTGAATGACGTTGGCCAGTTCATTGCTGTATACGAGTTCGGTATTTCTGAATACAGAGGGCTTTTGTTTGAAAAGCTTCCAGATCTTTTCAGTATGCATTTCGACCTGGCGGGTAAATTCCTCTTGGGAATATAACGCGCAAAGTGAATGGTAGTAAGTCTCGGCCAGAAATTCCACACAACCGGTTTTTGCCAGCGCTTTGAAGGATTCAATGACGTCTGGTCGATGTTTTTCAAACTGCTCGAGCAGAATTCCGGAGATGGAATAGGATATCCGGAACTTCTTTTTATGTTTTTTGATCAGGTCGAGCATGACCTGATTGGCGGGAATATAGGATTTATCCGCTACTTTGTGCAAGATCTCTATGTTGAGACTTTCATTTTCTACAGAACGCGATCTCCCGATATCAAAAAAAGAAAACTCCTTCAACCTGTATGGTTGGTGTAGTTGAAAATAAAAGCAAACAGATGGCATAAAAATTTTCCTCAGGTAGTTTAATTTGTTGTGGCAAACGCTCTATCGTACACTTCCAGAACTTTGTCGGCGGCCTTGTCCCAGGTACAGTGTTCAAGGTCTTTATAGGCTTCGGTTACTACTTTCTCTCTTAGTTTGTTGTCTCTAAGGAGGGAGATAATGTGTGAAGCCATGAGTTCGGAATCCCAGTAGTCGGCCTTGAGCGCGCCATGGAGTACTTCGGATACGCCGGATTGATGCGAGATGACGCAAGGCACTCCAAATTGCGCCGCTTCCAGAGCGGAGATTCCAAATGGTTCCGATACACTCGGCATTACATATACGTCGCCGATTGAAAGCAGGTGTCGTACTTTTTCCTTGCTCAGGAAGCCGGTAAAATGTAGCTTGTTTCCGATCCTTTTGTACGCTCCGGTTTCAATCAGTCCTTTCAGGCGATCGCCGGTTCCCGCCATTACGAAGCGTACTTCCGGATAATTTTCAGCTACTTTCGTAGCGATGTCCAGAAAGTACTGCGGACCTTTTTGTCCGGTAATTCGTCCGAGATATAATACGAGTTTGTCCGGGAAGGGTTTTTCTTCCTTGTTGATTACAACCGGGTCGGCTCCATTGTGTATCGGGACGACTTTTTCCTCTTTTATTTTGTAATGAGTCTTTATGATTTCGCCGGTATAGAAACTTACGGGAACCACTACGTCGGCCTGTTGCATGCCATATTTTTCCAATTGATAAATCCATCCCTGACTTTGCGGTCCGCATCGGTCGTATTCGAGTGAGTGGATATGAAGGATAAGTGGCTTTTTTGTCAGCTTCTTTATTTCGACGCCGGCGAGAATAGTCATCCAGTCATGGCAGTGAACGACATCGAAGTCGATTTTTGAGGAAAGCTGCGCCACGTATTTGGCGTAATCGATCACTTTGTTGATCAAATCGTCGCCATAGATATCGCCCATGCCAAAACGGTTCATGCGCGAAAGGTCGAACTCGACTTCCTGATCCGGTCTTTCGTTTTTAAAAGTATTCAGGATATTGTATTCGGGAGAAGAGTCGTATGGAAGGATATCGCTGTCAACTGTGTATACGCTGGCAAACTCTTTGTATTTCTTACTGGTCCTTACCTTTTTTAGTTTGTCGACATCTACGTTGTTTAGCCCTATCAAGTCTACGTTCTCAACAATGAAATTGGGATCAGCCTTCGGAAGAATCATAGTCAGTTCTGTTTTCTTGGCGAGGGCTCTGCTCAAACCAAGACAGGCTACGCCTAAGCCACCGTTAACAATTGGCGGGAATTCCCAGCCCAACATTAAAACTTTAGGTCTTTTCATGTTTTTGTTTGCTTTATCGTACTATATAAACGGTATAAATCATTTGGCTTTGAATCAAATCTGTGAAACTAAGAAATGTTTTGTCTGTGATTCATAAACTATCCCAATCTAAAATGGTTTAAAGAAAAAAATAATTAATTTTGCCGAGAAAAACGATTTAGGGAAACTAGCATAAAAACCAGAAAAAATCTAATGTTTAGGGAATATAATTTGCGTGACGTTTTTTTTTCCTATATTCAAAAAATACAAATTTTTAACGCTTTAAGCTTTTAATAAAACATATCTCGGAACAAACTATTATTAGTTAGCGCGAAGGCGGAATTAAAATTAGAAAGTTGTTCCTGATGTAAAGAGAGATTTATGGAAAGTTACATGAATATCAATCAAAATGCGGTTTCTGTACAGCAGTTCCCGGATTTTGTTCAAAAATGGTGGAGGGAAAACAATAGCTTTTTTTTCAAATGCTCCAAAACCTGTCTCCGTGTCAAAGTATGTTCCGATAAGGTTATTCGGTTTTCATACGCCGCCTATGGCCGGTTTGAACGTGATTTTTCATATTCTTACGCTCATGAATATCAAGAGGATATCGAGCATCTTGACATTGTGGAGGAGTCTGAACAGTTTGTTCTGACTACCGCGCGGTTGCAGGTCGTAATCAGCAAGCATCGTCTTTTGGTCAAGATCATGAACAAGGAGGGACGGGTGCTTCAGGAAGATGAAAAGGGATATCATTGGGAAGATCACCGGCAAGCGGGTGGTGAGATCGTCATGATGAGTAAAAAGCTTCAGAGCGGCGAGCATTTTTTTGGATTGGGCGACAAGCCGACCAATATGGATTTGAGAGGTAAGCGCTTTGAACTTTGGGGGAAAGATACCTATGGTTTTCAGAAAGGAGCCGATCCGCTTTATAAAAACATCCCTTTCTTTATGGGGCTACATCATAAAACAGCTTATGGGGTGTTTTTTGATAATTCCTTCCGTACTTTCTTTGATTTTGGCTTTGAGCGAAAAAACGTATACAGTTATTGGGCTGAAGGTGGGGAAATGAATTATTATTTCATATATGGGCCGACACTTATGAACGTCGCTGAAACTTACGCGGACATGTGCGGAAAGCCTGAAATGCCGCCATTGTGGGCTTTGGGGTATCATCAGTGCAAATGGAGCTACTACCCTGAAAAGCTGGTCCGGGATATATGCAAGGAATTTCGTGACCGGAAAATCCCCTGCGACGCCATCTATCTGGACATTGACTATATGGATGGATTCCGGTGTTTTACCTGGAACAAGGAATATTTCCCCAATCCCCGCAAGATGGTCGACGACCTGGCCAAAGACGGATTCAAGACGATTGTAATTATCGATCCGGGAATTAAAGTGGACCCCGAATATTGGGTTTATCAGGAGGCTATCGAAAACGAGTACTTCTGTAAACGTATGGACGGACCGCTAATGAAAGGCGCCGTATGGCCGGGCGAATGTAATTTCCCTGATTTTACCAATCCCAAAGTGCGCGATTGGTGGGCGGATTTGTTTGAAGGACTGATTAAGGAAGACAAAATCAAAGGCATCTGGAACGATATGAACGAACCCGCGGTCTTTGAGGTGGAGACTTTTCCGGACGACGTACGTCATAATTACGACGGAGATCCTTGCAGCCATCGCAAAGCGCACAATATCTATGGTATGCAAATGGCCCGAGCCACTTATGAAGGCGTTAAGAAATATAGTTATCCGGATCGGCCGTTTGTTATTACCCGTTCCTGTTATTCCGGCATTCAACGGTACTCTTCCGTATGGACAGGAGACAATGTCGCGTCGTGGGAGCATTTGAACCTGGCCAACTATATGTGTCAGCGTCTGAGTATTTCAGGTATATCCTTCGCCGGATCCGATATAGGCGGATTTATTCATACTCCCTCGGGAGAGCTTTACGCCCGCTGGATTCAATTGGGGATTTTCCATCCATTCTGCCGTACACATTCCTCGGGCGATCATGGAGATCAGGAACCCTGGTCTTTTGGAAAAGAAACAGAAGACGTAGTCCGTAAATTTATTGAATTCAGATATACCCTGTTGCCCTATATTTACACTACCTTCTATCAAAATTACAAATATGGGACACCTATGTTGCGTCCGCTTGTATTTATAGATCAGGACGATACGGAAACGTATTTCAGACAGGATGAATTCATGATGGGAGACCATTTGCTTGTATGCCCGGTAACCCAGGAGGAGGCTGATGGACGATGGTTGTATCTGCCTCAGGGAAAATGGTATTATTATTGGGACGACGAGGTATTTCAGGGTGGTATGGAAGTGTGGGCCGAAGCGGATATGAACAGAATTCCCTTGTTTGTAAAAGCGGGAGCGGTCATTCCACATTATCCAAAGATGCAATATGTGGGTGAAGTGGAAGTAAAGGAGCTGATTCTGCACGCGTACTTCTATGCCAAGCCATGTAAAAGCGTCCTATATGAAGACGCGGGCGATGGATATGGATACGAAAAGGGAGAAGCCAATCTGAGAACCTATAAAACGACGGGTAATGAAAATAACTTTGTGATCATGCAAAGTATTGAAGGAAATTACAAGTCGAAGTACACCAAGTTTGACTTGACAATCCATGGTGTGCCGTTTGAAGTCAAGGATATATTGGTTGACAATGAGTCCGTCACCTTTACTTATGACAAAGAAACACGAAAAGCGCGCTTAAAGGTAAAACCCGATTTTCAGCGACTGGCAGTCAATTGATGCCTGAAATGCTCAAATAGTATAATCCCGCGAATGGTTTTACGATCATCGCGGGATTTCTTCCTTATGCCGGAATTTATGAATAGACGCTCGAGAACGCGCTTCTATAGGGAAAGAGAAAGTCGGACCTATGCCGTACCAGTATGTTTTACTGATTCGGACGATCGTTTATCAGCTTCAAACCGCAACGCTTCCATGCAGAGAAAGTGTCCTTCGGGACATTGATTATAACCTATCTTGGAACATGGTCGACAAGGCAAAGCTTTGTTCTCTATTACTTCAAATGGTGTTTTATAAGGATACATTCCAAAGGAGGGGACTGTATTACCCCAAATGGAAACGATCTTTTTTTGAAACGCGGCCGCGATATGCATCAGGCCCGTGTCGTGCGAGTAGACGGTATTCGCCTGCCTGACAAGGCTGGCGGACTGGTTTAGCGAATATTTGCCCACTCCGTTATATACTTTTCCCGGAAATGTTTTTTCAAGATAATCACCCGCTTCCATATCCTCTTTGCCGCCAAGTACTACGATCGGATTAGAGATAACCTGAGATAGCTCTCTTAACTTATGCAAGGGCAGACGTTTGGTGCCAAAACTCGCGCCAACCACCATGGCGTCATATCCTGACTGATGTGTTGGGGGAAGCTGAGAGAGGTCCACTTCCGCGTTTTTAGGAATGAAATAATCAAGTCCTTCTCCGTCGTCTCGTACCTGAAGTTTCCTGACGGTATCCAGGTAGCGATCGACGATATGCGTATCCGGAAGGCGGTTGATCTTGAAGTTGACCAGAAGAAATTTTTCAAAGTTCAGTTTCCTGAAAGACATGGAGGGTCTGCCAAGGTAGAGTTTGACAAGCCGCGTACGCAGATTGTTGTGAAGATCGACGATATAATCGAAATTTTCTTCCCTTAACTGTTTTAGAAAGGGGAATCGGCCTTTAGGCAGCAGGTGTACTTTGTCGATATAGGGATTTGCTTCCAGAATTGACTGAAAGGCTGGCTTGGTATAATAATGAATTTCCGCGCCAAGCTGTCGTTTGAGGCAGCGAATTACCGGAGTAGTCAGGACAATGTCGCCAATAGAAGAAAAGCGGATAACCAGGATTTTCATCATGACAGACTTTTCGCCGCGGCTTTTTTTATTCCGAAATGCGCGGCTACCTGTTCTACAGATAGCGCGTTAAAGGTTTGTCCCGCGCCAAGCCCCGCTTTGCGGCCGACAAGTACGCCATATTTCATATTGTCGTACTCGGCCATGCTGTGGGCGTCCGGATTGATGCTGATCCACGCGCCTTTTTCGATAGCGTACAATACATGACGCCAGTCCATATCCAGACGATAGGGGTTGGCGTTGATTTCTATAACGACATTATGAGATACGCACGCGTCGATAATGGCCTTATGATCGATCGGATAGCCCTCGCGTCGCAGGAGTAGCCGCCCGGTTGGATGCCCCAGCATGGTGGTATACGGATTTTCGATGGCTGTAAGAAGGCGTCGCGTCGCTTTTTCCTGGGTCATCTTCAAATTGGAGTGTATGGAGGCGACGATAAAGTCGAACGAAGCCAGTACCCGGTCCGGATAATCAAGCGCTCCGTCGCTTAGAATATCCGATTCGATACCCTTAAAGATCTTGAAAGGAAAAAGCCGTTCGTTTAGCTGGTCGATTTCCGCGTGTTGCTCCATGATTCGATTTTCCTGAAGACCGTTGGCGTAAAAGGCGCTTTTTGAATGGTCGCTTATACCCAGATATTCATAGCCAAGTTGTTGACAGTAAATAGCCATTTGCTCAAGTGTATGAATACCGTCGCTATAGGTGCTGTGATTGTGCAAGACGCCTTTCAGGTCTTTGGTCTCCAGTAGCGTCGGAAGACTATACTGCCGCGCTTTGGTCACTTCCGACATTCCTTCGCGCGTCTCCGGCGCTATGTATTGCATGCCTAGTTCTTTGTAAAAGGTTTCTTCGGATACAAAAGCGTTTTTGCGCAGATAGTCGCCGATCACGATTCCTTCGTTGTTCTTCAGGGTGAGGTGGCGGGGATTTAGGGAGTGAAGGAAAACCTTTTTGTGAAATTCTTCATGGCTGTAGAAGCGGATTTCGACCTGTACGCTACTCCGCTTTTCAGCTCCTCGCCAGATAAAGGGCGAGGATAGCGCGTGATCTTTTTCGAGGTATGGAATCTCTCGGAGCGCGGATAGCGCGCTGGCTGGCTCATCGGTGCCGGCGACAAACTGAATGAGACTTATTACTTCCATACGACGTCGTATTTCTCCGGAAAGGGAGATAGCGGTTCCCGGCAAAATACTTTTTAAGTCGGTTTCGATACGTTCCGCGGTAGCTTCAAGTTCGGCGTATAGGAATAAACCCCTCTGTTTATTGGCAAAAACAAGAACCTGCCTGATGGCTTCCTGTGTTTTTTCTCCGAATCCCTTTAGCTGGCTGATACGGTTTTCTTCGCAGGCTTTGAGCAGTTCGTCGGGTCCGGCGATGTCGAGCTCCTTCCATATGGTCCGGATTTTTTTTGGTCCCAGCCCTTTGATGTCCAGCATGGAAATAATACCCAAGGGTGTTTTCCCCGCAAGTTCATCTAATTCATCAAAACTTCCCTTGGTAATCAGGTCCGCGATTTTGGCGCTGACCGATTTACCGATTCCTTCCAGCTTTTCGATTTCTCCGGCTTGGAGAGTTTTAAGCGGCGTATCGATTTTTTCCAGAGAAAAGACCGCGTTTTGGATACTTTTTACCTTAAACGGGTTTTCTTCATGTAGCTCCATCAGGGAGACATAAAGTTTCAGGCTTTTGATGATTTGTTCGTTTTCCACTTTACAAATTTAAAAATTAGAACCATTAGGGAAAGAACGTGGAACTAAAGCTGGAAATTCTTTTAATTGCGTTCTTAAATTAAGTATGGATATTTAATCAAAAGAAAACGATGAATTACTGGCTTGTGAAATCCGAACCTTTTAAATTTTCTTTCGATCAACTGATCAAGGATAAAAAAACCATGTGGGATGGCGTTAGGAATTATCAGGCTCGGAATAACATGATGGCGATGAAGGAGGGGGATCTGGTATTGTTTTACCATTCTAATGAAGGGAAAGAAGTGGTGGGTTTGTCCAAGGTGGCCAAAGAACATTACCCGGATCCGACTACGGAAGATAAGCGCTGGGTAGTCGTTGATATTGTACCTGTCGAAAGATTGAAGAAGCCTGTAACGCTTGAACAGGTCAAAAAAGATCCGCGGCTGGAAGGTATCGCCCTGATCAAGCAGGCGAGGCTCTCGGTGATGAGCCTCAGGAAAGAAGAATTCGATATAATTCTGGAACTTTCCGAAGAATAAGGGCGGGTATGATTTTTGTATACATTACGCGGCGAAAAATTTCGTTCTGAGAGGGAATCATTATATATCCTGATTTTAATTATGCGATTCAGACTGATATGCGCTTTTATCTTCACCTGCTTTTTTTCGCAGGGTTACGCTCAGATAGAGCAGCCGCTCCGGGTGGAGATTGATCTTGAAAACAGCAACGAGGACTATTCGGTAGTACCGGTTGGCGAATATGGCGTAGTGATGTATACTTTGTCTCCCGAAAAAGTACCGCAGCGAACAAAAGTAAAATGGCTCTTTACCGGGTATGATACGGAGTTTAAGGAATATTGGAAATCCGGATATATCATCGACGCTTCCTATTCAATTCGTGAGCGTTGTTACGCGGATGGATATTTGTATTTTTTGTTTGGAAAATATGGACGGGAAGATATGGTCATAACGGAATTGAACGTCCGCACCGGAGAAATCCGTTCCAAAACCGGCAAATTGCCTAAAAAGTTTATCCTTTCATCGCTTGATGTATATAAAAACTCCGTCTATATCAATGGCAGAGTCAAAAAGGGGCCCGTATTGGTGCACATGGATATCAATTCCGGCAATTATGGCGAAGTACCTATGAAATTTGACGGCGCCGCGGTCTATGAGAGCATTGATATCGATACCCTGAACGAAGAGGTCAATATGGTATACTCGATCTCCGACAACAGGAAGCGTTTTATTAATATCAAGACGTTTCAGGGAAAACAGTTGTTGGACGATTTGGTCATTAATCCGGAAGGCAACGACAATCTGCTGACCGGAAAGATCAATATGATCAATGAAAAGGAGAAAGTGATTATCGGAACCTATTCCGTAGGCAACGCCAGAGGAGCTGGTGGCTTGTACTTCGCGCGTCTGATCGACAATTCCAGTTATGTGGTCAAGTACTACAACTTTACGGATTTTAAGAACTTTTTTACTTTCCTTTCCGATCGGGCTGTGGATAAAATCTATCGTAAAAAGGAAAAGGAAGAAGCCAGAGGCAGGGAGTTTTCTACCGAATATCAGTTTCTGGTTCATGATCTGATCGTCAAGGATGGGCAATATCTTATGGTCGCGGAAGCCTATTACGCGACTTATCGTTCAGAAGCCCGACCTTATACCACGATTATCAATGGAGTACCCATCATGCAAACCAGTTATGTGACTGTTTTTGATGGATGGGCGTATTCCCATGCCATTATCGTCGGCTTTGACTTGGAGGGCGATATGCTTTGGGACAATTCCATCGAAATGGGAGACTTCAAATCCTATGTTCTTGACAAACGGGTGAGTGTCAACGTTAGCTTTGATGAAGTCAAGCTCGCCTACGGTACTTACGACAATATCGTAACGAAAACAATCCGTTATAATCAGGTGGTGGACGCCAAAGATCAGATTTCCATCAAAACAGGTTTTCAGGACGACGTAGTACGAAGCTCGGCTTTGAGCAGTGTCAGCTATTGGTACGACAAATATTTTATTGTGTATGGTTATCAGAGAATTAAAAATACGGGCGACGATGTAAAGCGCAAGCGGTCGGTGTTTTACTTTAACAAGATCGCCCTCCCTTAGAGTTGTTCCTTTCTTACCTGGTCAATTCGTTCCAAAATCAAATGCCGTACACCCTCCAGCCGGGCGATTTTGTCTTCAATCAAGGCCAGCCGGGATCGGAACAACTCGATCCGCTCTTCCTTGCTCAGAGACTTGCCCGCCCAGAGATCGATCAGTTCCTTGATTTCCTTTAGGGAGAAACCCAGGTTTTTCGCCCTTTTTACGATCAGCAGACGTTCAACGATCTCTTCATTGTATTCTTTGTAGTTGTTGTCCCGGCGTTGCTTGCGGGTAGTCCTGATCAGGCCGATCTTTTCATAATAGCGGATCGTATCCCTGCTAAAACCTGTTTGTCTGGCGACCTCCTGTATAAGCATAAAAGTAGAGATTAATTGAATAAATGTAAAAAAAATACTTGACCATGGAGTATACTCCACGCTTATATTTGTATTGAACATCGCGCGATACCAAGTTTTGTTGATTAAAAATTGATTATCATGATTGTTTGGAATAGCTCATTGTATGATGACAAGCATCGCTTTGTTTATCAATATGGAGAATCTCTTCTGGATATGCTGCATCCGGAAGAAAATGAATATATACTTGATCTGGGCTGTGGTACCGGAAGCCTGACGGATCGTATCGCGCGTAAGAAAGCCCATGTATTGGGTATTGATTCATCGGAAGATATGATTGGTAAAGCACGTGAGGCTTTTCCGGATATTGAGTTTCAGGTGCAGGCGGCGGAGCGGATGGATTATGAAAAGCGTTTCGACGCCGTATTTTCCAACGCGGTCTTCCATTGGCTGGAAGATCCTGAAAAAGCGATGAGCAATGTATATAGGGCTTTAAAGCCGGGCGGACGTCTCGTCGCCGAGTTTGGTGGTAAGGAGAATGTGAAGGAAATGGTGGGAGTTCTGAAAGAAAGTTTGCTGGTCGAGGGATATCCGCGAAACGCGAAGGTAGATTTCTGGTATTTTCCTTCGGTAGCGGAGTATGCGACGCTTTTGGAAAAAATTGGTTTTGAGATATCCTGGATTCATTATTACGCGAGACCGACGGAATTGGCGGATCCTGTTACCGGAGTCAAGGACTGGTTCAGGATGTTCGGAGAGTATTTTTTCAAGGGTTTGCCTTTGGAAGCGATTGAGCGTGTACTTGATTTGACTCAGCGCCAATATGGGGAAAAGCATACGATCGATGGGAAGCTGTACGCGGACTATAAGCGTATCAGGGTCCTGGCTGTCAGACGATGAAGAAATATAGGAAATACGGGCCGGCGCCGAGTGAAAGGCGCTGGCCCGTGGTTTTGTTTTTGCCCGCGGGGCCTATGGCGGCGCGGATCAGGTAGCGGAGGCGGCTAACTTTTTTTTAATTTAAGGTTTTGTATCAACCGCTCTTTTGTATCTTTGCCAAACTTTGCCAATGAAGAAGAGAATTATCATCGACAGCCACCTGATGAATATTATGATTGAGCGTCTTTGTCAACAGCTCATCGAGGTTCATGATGATTTTCAGAATACGGTTGTGTTGGCTATTCAACCCAGGGGAGCGTACTTCGCGGATCGGATTCTCAAAAAACTTAACGCGATTCTTAATAAGGAAGTACCTGTCGGTTACCTGGATGTAACTTTTTTCAGGGATGATTTCCGGCGGAAAAACGCCCCTTTGCTCGCCAACGCCACCAAGGTGCCTTTTCTCATTGAAAATAAGAAAGTAGTTTTGGTGGATGACGTCCTCTATACCGGGAGGACCGTCCGAGCGGCCTTGGACGCGATGATCGCCTTTGGCAGGCCCGCTAGTGTGGACTTATGCGTGTTGGTAGACCGCAAATACAGCCGTGACTTGCCGATACAACCGGATTTTATTGGTAAGGACGTCAACTGTCTGGAGTCGGAAAAGGTAATTGTCCGGTTTACGGAACAGGGAGAAAGGGAAGATTATATCAGCCTTGTTTCAAAGAATGAAGCATAAAAAATGCAGGAATTAAGCGTTAAGCATCTACTTGGAATTAAAGATCTCAAACCGGAAGATATACAACTGATTTTTGAGACTGCCGCTAATTTCAAAGAAGTTATAAATCGACCGATCAAAAAAGTCCCTTCGCTCAGGGATATTACCATCGCCAATGTCTTTTTTGAAAATTCGACTCGTACCAGACTGTCCTTTGAGCTGGCGGAGAAAAGACTTTCGGCCGATACGATCAATTTTTCCGCTTCGGGTAGCTCGGTAAAGAAAGGGGAGACGCTACTGGATACTGTCAACAATATTCTGGCGATGAAGGTAGACATGATCGTGATGAGGCATGCCAGCGTAGGCGCTCCGCATTTTCTGGCCAGACATATCGACGCGAAGATTGTCAACGCGGGCGACGGCACACATGAACATCCGACACAGGCCCTTTTGGATTCCTTTTCTATCAGGGAGAAACTGGGTGAAGTAGCGGGAAAAAAAGTATGTATTTTTGGCGATATTCTACATTCGAGGGTAGCGTTGTCCAATATTTTCGCCCTGAAAAAGCTGGGGGCGGAAGTGATGGTATGCGGTCCCGCCACATTGTTGCCGAGACATATCGCCGATTTGGGAGTAAAGGTAGAACTCGATCTGCGAAAAGCCTTGCAATGGTGCGACGTGGCCAATGTGCTTCGGATCCAGTTGGAAAGGCAGACCATCAAATACTTCCCTTCGCTGAGGGAATATTCGCTCTACTACGGAATCAACAAAGCCTTACTGGATAGCCTGGATAAGGAAATCGTCATCATGCATCCCGGACCGATCAATAGGGGCGTGGAGTTGAGCAGTGACGTGGCCGATTCGGGACATTCGATCATTCTTGACCAGGTGGAAAATGGCGTAGCGGTACGTATGGCGGTTTTGTATTTGTTGGCGGGGAAACTATCCTGATTTTTTTAGTTTAAATCTTCTTCGTAGCCGGGAGAAGTCCCGATATCTTTTTTATTTTTTTCTTTACATTGTCCGGTATTATTTCAATATTATAATCAGGCATTACTTTTGCCCAAATAAGCGAATTAAACAATTTTGTTGAGGGTTTTGTAAGTATGATTTATAATTCGATAATTCAGACAATTGGAGACACTCCTTTGGTACGGCTTAATAGGGTCGTGAAAGGAATTAAAGGAACGATTCTGGTAAAGGTCGAATACTTTAATCCAGGACATTCCGTCAAGGATCGGATGGCGATAAAAATGTTGGAAGACGCGGAAAAAGCCGGAAAAATAAAGCCGGGAGGAACAATCATTGAAGGGACTTCCGGCAATACGGGAATGGGGCTGGCGTTGGCGGCCATCGCCAAAGGATACAAATGTATTTTTACCACCACGGATAAGCAATCGAATGAAAAGATTGACGCTCTGAAAGCCCTGGGCGCCGAAGTGATTGTCTGCCCTACCAACGTAGAGCCTTCTGATCCCGCGTCCTATTATAGCACAGCGGCCCGGTTGAATAAGGAAATTCCCAATTCCTTTTATCCCAACCAATACGACAACCTGTCCAACTCGCTGGCGCATTATCAGACCACCGGGCCTGAGATCTGGCGGGATACCGAAGGGAAAATTACGCATTACGCGGCGGGAGTGGGTACAGGAGGTACCATATGCGGAGTATCGAAATACCTGAAAGAGCGGAATCCGGAAGTATTTACGCTCGGAATCGATACGTATGGGTCCGTGTTTAAGAAGTATAAGGAAACCGGCGATTTCGATCCCAATGAAATATATCCCTATGGGACGGAAGGAATAGGAGAGGATATTTTGCCCAAAAATGTTGATTTCGATCTGATCGACCAGTTTATAAAAGTGACGGACAAAGATTCGGCGGTGATGACGAGGAGACTGGCCCGGGAAGAAGGCTTATTTGTTGGCTGGTCCAGTGGCGCCGCGGTTTACGGAGCGCTGGAATACGCCCGCGCGAACCTTAAGGAAGACGATATGATGGTAATCATATTGCCCGATCATGGTACGCGCTACCTTGCCAAGATATATAACGACCAGTGGATGAAAGAGCGCGGTTACCTTGAAGACCGCAAGTTCTCCACCGCCCGGGAGATTATCGCGAATCAGGAGAACAGCAAGCTGATTACCATCAAAGCTTCACAAAAAGTAGCGGACGCGGTCAGTCTGCTCGGTAAGATGGCTATTTCACAGATTCCGGTAACTGACGATAGCGGAAATATTGTGGGAGGATTAACGGATACAGGAATTTTGAAAAAGCTGATCGACGATCCGGGACTGAGAGAAAAGGAAATAAGGGAAGTCATGCGCCCTCCGTTTACATTTGTAGGTATGGACAACACAATCGACGTATTGTCGTCGTTGATATCCAAGGACAATCCGGCCCTGTTGGTGCGAGGAGAGGACAACTCCGTACATATCATTACCCAATCCGATTTGTTGTCGGCGGTAGGCAAGGTCTGAAATTAACGTTTGTCGTATAAGTGGCGGAACCCGCTTTTGTACATTCCATAAATGGAAATACTGAAGCGGGTTTTGTTTTTAATTTACTTACTTTAAGTGAGTTAATTTTGATTTAAACAATCCGATTTAGCGCTTGGTTTCTTATTTGAATACCAATTATGAGCAGATGAAAAGCGCGCGTTATATCGTTTTTTTACCCCTTTTACTTTTTTCCTGTTTAAGCAACAAGCCCGATGAACCTCAAATGGCGCTGGAATCGGAGCGGAGCGATTCAATTTGGCAAGAAAAGAAACCCGTCCGGGGTCCTGAGCAGGAACAGCGTAAAGTGGCGCTGGATATGATTGATCAGCAGATTGAAGAATTGAGGGCGGAGCTGAAAGACGCGAAGGTTGTCCGTTTGGGAGACGAGATTAAGATAACATTTAATAGCCAGATTCTTTTTGATGTAGATAGCGACATTGTAGATGAGTCTTCGGCCTCGGTGTTGAAAGATCTGTCCAGGGTATTGAACAAGTATCAGGGAACATTGATTGAGGTTTCCGGTCATACGGACAATACCGGGGACGAGACCTACAATGAAAACTTGTCGAAGAGAAGAGCGGCCGCGGTTGCCAGGTATTCTATAAGACAAGGCGTTAATCCTTTACGCTTTCGCATCAATGGCTATGGTGAGTCCATGCCCGTGGCGTCGAATAAGTCGGAAGAAGGCAGAAGTATGAATCGTAGAGTGGAAATATCCATAAAGGGTAATCAGTTTGCCAATAAGGCGATCGCCAACGCCTACAGCAAGGTAAAGGACTCCGCCTGCTTCTGTTTTTACGATGAATACCAGAATTATGTATGTCGGCAGCTTTGTGAATCATGGACAAGGCTGCCTAAAGCTTCTATTGGTTTCCAAAAGGATCTATTGAAAGATAAAAATCAGCCCGAAGAGTTTTTTGTTCAGGCGGGAAAACATAAAAACGAGTCTCTGGCTTCCGACAGGTTTGACTTGGGCTGGAATCCTTCGGACGTGCGGCATAATCCATCGGGAATATCGCGGGATGAAACAGGTTTCTACTCCTACGACGGCTCAGACAAGCGGATGAGGCGTCAACTGGGAGAAGCGCTTGAAGAGAGCAATGGGGTTATTATGCATGGCAGGGTCAGGGATGAGGATTGCAATGAACCTATCAACGCCAAGGTGACCGTTCGCAGGTCGGATACAGGAGAGCGCGTGGCGGAGGCCCAGGCGGACCCATTGACGGGCAGGTATTCTGTTTTGCTGGAGAAGGGCTACCAGTATGCCGTTTCTATCGAGACGAAAGGGTATTTCCCCAAAGAAGAAGCCGTTCGTATTCCGGATCGCGGAGGATATACGGTCTTGAGGGAAGAATTTAGTCTTAAGCCTCTGAAAAAGGGCTTGAAAATGGAATTGAAGAATGTGTTTTTTGAACAAAGCAGATCGATTCTGCTGGAAGCCTCTTATAAGGAACTTATAGAAATAGGAGAGTTGTTAAGAGAAAATCCGACGGTGGTTATTGAGTTGCATGGTCATACGGATGGTATTGGGGATCCTGAGCTAAATATGGCGCTTTCCCGGGATAGGGTAAAGACTATCCGGGACTTTTTGGTGAAGGAAGGAATCAATCCGGGCAGGATCCAAATGAAAGCTTTTGGAGGCGATAGGCCCATAGCCAGCAATGAAACGGAGGAAACCAGGAGATTGAACCGAAGAGTCGAGTTTGTTATAATAAACCACTAGAGCGCGTTTAAAAGCGTGGTAATTTAATTATTTTTATTTTTTTTTATATTTTTAATGTGGCCTGATGGAAGTCTGGAATAGTCGTTTGGGAAATGACTTGTTTGATTGTCGCGCGTCAATGAAGCTCTATGTCGTCGATAGGACCGTGAAAAGATGTGATGACGCGAAGAACCGGTTCTCAGGACTTTTATGGAGTAATTTACTTTCCGATGAAAAAGAACATATTGATTATTTTAATGAGTTTCGCGGTCATGAGTCTCGCGATGGAGAGTTGCAAGACAAGCAAGAATACTGGAAGGACCAAAGGAAAGCAACAACCTAAAAATGGTCGTATCCCCTGTCCGATGAAAGATTGCTAAGGTGTCCGGCAACGCGCTTTTCATTGGCGCGGGCTCGTAAATGACGGTCTTTTCGCGTATCTTCCGATACGCTTTATTATTCCTGTAAATCTTTTTGACTTCGTATCGTAAGTACTAAATTTGGTTAATGAGAAAGATTATTATAGCCATTGACGGATATTCCGCGTGCGGTAAGAGTACTACGGCGAAGAACGTAGCCGCGAGACTGGGGTATGGCTATATCGATACGGGAGCCATGTACAGGGCTGTGACGCTTTATTTCCGGAAAAATTACATTAATCTCACGAATCCCAAGGCGATAGGAGAAGCTTTGGACGCTATACAGATTCAGTTTGTTTACAATCCTAAAACGGAGAGAAATGAAACGTTTCTCAATGGATTGAATGTAGAGGATGAGATACGGAAAATGTATATCTCGGAAAAGGTAAGTGAAGTAAGCGCGATTGTCGAAGTGCGCAGGACGATGGTCGCTTTGCAGCAAAAACTCGCGAGAAAAAAAGGATTTGTCATGGATGGCAGAGATATCGGAACTGCCGTTTTTCCGGACGCGGAGCTCAAAATATTCATGCAGGCGGATCTTGATATTCGTTCTGAAAGAAGGCAACAGGAACTGCTTGAGCAAAAACAGGTAGTCGATCTGGAAGAGATCAAACAAAATCTGATCAAAAGAGATACGATTGATACTACCCGCTCGGAAGGTCCTCTCAAAAAGGCGGAAGACGCGTATGTGCTTGATTCGACCTATATGACGATTGACGAACAGGTGGACCTTGTAGTAAATATGGCTACGGGAAAAATAATTGAGAATTATTCCGGACAATATAGCTGAAGCCCTATGAAAATTACCATTGATAAGAACTCCGGGTACTGTTTTGGAGTAGAGTTTGCCATACAAATGGCTGAAGACGAGCTGGAGACTAGCGAAACCCTCTACTGTCTCGGCGATATTGTGCATAATGGCATGGAAGTACAGCGTCTTAACGCCAAAGGCCTGATCGTGATCGATAGGGAGGAGCTGCGAGATCTGCGCGATTGTAAAGTATTGATACGCGCGCATGGGGAACCCCCGGAAACCTATCAGATGGCGCTCAAAAATAATATCGAACTGATCGACGCGTCTTGTCCGGTAGTCTTAAAGTTACAGAACCGGGTAAAACACGCCTATGACAAAGCCATTGAAAACAAAGGACAAGTGGTATTATACGGTCAAAAAGGGCACGCGGAGGTGGTCGGTCTCGCGGGACAGACCAAGGGCGACGCGATTATCGTCACGTCGGAGGAGGATCTCGGACTGATTGATTATAGACGTCCTGTAACGCTGTTTAGCCAGACTACGAAGAGTACCAAAGGGTTTTATGATCTGAAGGAGCAGATCGAGAAGCGTATTTCGGAAGCGAGCGCGGTCGACACTGTGGAGTTTGACGCCAATGACAGTATTTGCCGTCAGGTTTCCAACAGAGAGCCTCAACTTCAGAAATTTTCCCGTGAACATGATGTTATCGTATTTGTCAGCGGCAAAAAAAGTTCAAACGGTAAAGCGTTATATAGTGTATGCAAGCAGGAGAATGAGCGTAGCTACTTCATAGAAAATGAAACGGAACTGGAGCTTTCCTGGCTCAGACAGGAAGACTCCGTAGGTATATGCGGGGCGACAAGCACTCCCATGTGGCTTATGAAACAAGTCGCGGAGCATATTGAAAACTCCTTTCCGGCATGATGACAGGCCCGGAATAGTTGAAAAGATATTTATATTTATTTCTGATACTTATTCGTGTTTTCAATCCGGCTAAACGCTATGGAGTCTTTTTTATTCCGTTCATACAGCATAAGCATCAGTCCGTCTTTTAGACCTATTTCGGGAACAATCATGTCTTTCGCCCCGGACCATTTCATAGCGCTGGTGTATATGTCGGAGGCGGGAATGATCACATCCGCCCTGTCCGGATTCAGCATCAGCACGTGAATTCTTTCTTCATAGTCCAGCGCGTCCACTTTTCGGATGACCTCTTCTATCTTTTTTAAGGAAATATTAGGTCTGAACTTTCTGGACTTAGCCAGTTCGGATAGTTCGTAGATCTTTCCGATATTACCACCGGTTCCCATGGCGGTGATGGGTTTGCGCAGTCCGGATGTATGCCCTTTGATCCATTTCTCCATTTCGTTCCATTCGCCGGGAGAATCCTGTTTACGCAGTCGCCGGACAGATCCGATCTTGAAGGAACGGGTAGCGACCTTGACCTTGTCTACAAAGATATTAATCTCTGTACTGCCTCCCCCCACATCGATATGGATGGTACTTCCGGTAGTGATTTCGTTCATCAGCACCCGGTTGATCAGGTTCGCTTCCTCGTCTCCGTCGATGATATTGATTTCTACTCCGAGCAGGTCTTTGACTTTATAGACGATATCTTTTCCATTTCTGGATTCCCGCATGGCCGAGGTAGCGCATATGAAGTAATCGTCGACTTCATATAGTTCAAACAGGTTTTTGAACGTTTGCATGAGCTTGATGAACTTAGCTTCCTTTTCAGCGCTTATTTCTCCATTGAGAAAAACGTCTTCGCCGAGACGGAGAGGAAAGCGCACGTATTCCATTTTTTTGAAAGAAAGTGTATCCCGGTAGGTTAGGACGGCGGTTACTTGAAATCGGATCGCGTTGGATCCTATATCGACGGCGGCGAGTTTTAAATCAGCTTTAATAATCGTATGTGTTGCTAGTGGCGTTTTACAATCAGGGTCCTTTGCCTGCTATTTTACAAAAAATATAATTTATTTCCGGTAAAAAAAAGCAAAAACTCAAAGTCTCGGTCCTCAAACTTTAAATTTGGTTCTCCGTTACTTTTACTACATATTTACTTACTTTTGCCAAACTTATCCGGAAAGACAGAGGGAATGGGCCCGAAGAAGTCTTGGCAACCCGCGAAGACGGGTGCCAACTCCCACTCGCTACACCGCGGGAAAGATAAGGATACTCCTTCTCTTTGGACAGCTTTCCGAATAATCTAAGCATTGAAAAGACATGATCGACAAACTGAGGGAGATATTAAAAAAACGTATTATGGTCCTGGATGGCGCCATGGGCACTATGATTCAGCGTTATAAACTAAAAGAAGAGGATTTTAGAAACGAAGCGCTCACAGACCATCCATTCCCCTTGAAAGGCAATAATGACTTATTGTCAATTACCCGGCCGGATATTATCAAAGAGATTCACCGACAGTATTTTGAGGCGGGAGCCGATATTGTCGAAACAAATACGTTTAGTGGTACGACCATCGCTCAGGCCGATTATAAGATAGAGCATCTGGTATATGATATTAACTATCAGTCGGCGAAGATAGCCCGGGAAATAGCCGATGAGTTTACGCGACGTGAGCCGGAAAAGCCCCGGTTTGTAGCCGGAGCGGTAGGACCAACCAACAAGACGGCTTCAATTTCTCCGGATGTAAATGATCCGGGTTTCCGCGCTATTACGTTTGACGAGTTGGTGATCGCCTTTAAGCAACAGATCAAAGCCTTGATTGACGGCGGAGTGGACATTATCCTGTTTGAAACCATTATCGATACTCTAAACGCGAAAGCGGCGTTGTACGCGGCGCAGGAGGCGTTTAAGGAAATCGGTCGGGAATATCCCATTATGGTTTCGGGCACTATCACCGACGCCAGCGGCCGTATCCTTTCAGGACAGACGACGGAGGCGTTTTTGATTTCGATGTCGCATTTGCCTCTTTTGAGCATCGGGCTTAATTGCGCTCTGGGCGCGAAAGAGCTACGTCCATATCTGCAGGTATTGGCCACTAAAGCTGATTTTTATGTGAGCGCGCATCCCAACGCGGGACTTCCCAATGAATTTGGAGAATACGACCAGACCGCCGAGCAGATGGGTGAGCAGATTGAATCCTTTTTGAAGGAAGGATTTCTTAATATTATTGGAGGATGTTGTGGGACTACGCCGGAGCATATTCGCGTTATCGCCGAGGCGGCGGCCCGTTTTCAGCCGAGAGTTATGAACCGGGCTGTTTCAGAGTAAATTGTAGTGATAAGCGACAGGACATGTATAAGAATAAACAGATACTACCTTTGAAGCTGAGTGGGCTGGAACCTTTGATCGTGACGCCGGAATCCAACTTTGTCAATATCGGAGAACGGACGAACGTTACTGGCTCAGCCAAGTTTCTTCGACTGATTAAGCAAGGAGACTTTGACGCCGCGCTGGAGATTGCCAGAAATCAGGTAGAAGGAGGCGCCCAGATCATTGATATCAATATGGACGAGGGGATGCTTGATGGCAAAGAGGCCATGGTAAAGTTTCTCAATCTGATCGCCGCGGAGCCGGATATCGCCCGGGTACCTATCATGGTCGACTCGTCCAAATGGGAGATTATAGAGGCGGGATTGAAATGTATTCAGGGAAAAGGGGTAGTCAACTCCATTAGTTTAAAAGCGGGTGAAAAAGAGTTTATCGAACAGGCTTCTAAAGTCAGGATGTACGGAGCGGCGGTAGTCGTGATGGCTTTTGATGAAAAGGGGCAGGCGGATAACTATGAGCGTAGAATAGAAATTTGTGAACGTTCCTATAGAATATTGGTGGATGTGGTCAACTTTCCTCCTTCCGATATCATTTTCGACCCGAATATATTTCCTGTCGGTACAGGCATAGAAGAGCACAGAAACAACGCCCTTGATTTCTTTCGGGCGACGCGCTGGATTCGTGAAAATCTGCCCGGAGCGCATGTAAGCGGAGGAGTTAGCAATGTGTCTTTTTCGTTTAGGGGAAACAATGTGGTCCGGGAAGCCATGCATTCGGCTTTTCTCTATCACGCCATAAAGGAAGGTATGGATATGGGGATCGTCAACCCGGCCATGATCGAGGTATACGACGATATTCCCAAAGACTTGCTGGAAAGGGTGGAAGATGTCCTGCTCAACCGGAGAGACGACGCGACGGAGCGTCTGCTTGATTTTGCCGAAAGCATAAAGAGCAAGGGCAAGGTTCAGGAAAAAGACGAGGAATGGAGAAAAGGAACGGTGGAAGAGCGTTTGACTCACGCCCTGGTCAAAGGTATCGTGGAGTATATTGATCAGGATACGGAAGAAGCCAGAATCAAGTACGTCCGTCCGCTGACAGTCATCGAAGGGCCGCTTATGGCTGGCATGAACGTGGTGGGCGATTTGTTTGGCGCCGGTAAGATGTTTCTTCCGCAAGTGGTAAAAAGCGCCCGGGTAATGAAAAAAGCGGTGGCTTATCTGATGCCTTTTCTGGAAGAAGAGAAAAAGAATAACCCGGGAGGAAGCCAAAATAATGGTAAAATATTGTTGGCGACGGTCAAAGGCGATGTCCATGACATAGGGAAGAACATCGTGGGAGTCGTATTGGCCTGCAATAACTATGAAATTGTTGATTTGGGCGTAATGGTTCCTTCCGAAAAGATTCTGGAGGCCGCCCGTGAGCATCAGGTCGATATTATCGGATTGAGCGGACTGATCACACCTTCTCTTGACGAGATGGTTTATGTAGCGAAAGAAATGGAGCGGGAAGGATTTTCTCTTCCACTCCTTATCGGAGGCGCTACGACTTCCAGGATTCATACAGCCGTCAAGATAGATCCGTATTACAGCGGTCCGGTTGTTCATGTGCTTGACGCGTCCAAAAGTGTGCCGGTGGCCAGTAGCCTGATTAGTCAGGAGACCAGAGACGCGTTTTTCAGGGATACGAAACAGGAATATTCGCGAATGCGGGAAACGCACGCGAATAAGAAAGAGGACAAAAACTATCTGAGTTACGAACAAGCCAAAGAAAACCGGGCTAAGATAGACTGGACGGGATATGAAGCGAAGCGGCCCGCTTTGTTGGGCAATAAGACGTTTAATAACTATCCGCTTGAGGAAATAAGAAACTACATTGACTGGACTCCGTTTTTTCAGACCTGGATGTTAAAAGGCAAATATCCCCAGATCTTCGAAAATGAGATAATCGGCAAAGAAGCGAAAAAATTGTATGACGACGCCAATGAGATGCTTGACCTGATTATAAAAGAGGGTCTTTTGCAAGCCAATGGCATAGTGGGGATTTATCCGGCCAATTCGGTTAATGGCGATACGGTGGAGGTTTATAGCGATGAAACGCGGAGCGAAGTGATTAAGCGTTTTGAATTTTTAAGGCAGCAGGGCAAAAAAGGAACGGGTATCCCTAATATCAGCCTGGCTGATTTTATAGCTCCCAAAGAAACAGGAGTAAAAGATTACCTGGGGTTTTTCGCGGTCACATCCGGTCTGGGGATTGAGCCTTTGATAGAAGGCTATGAAAAACAGTTTGATGATTATAATTCGATTATGGTTAAATCAGTCGCGGATCGTCTGGCGGAAGCTTTCGCCGAGCTCATGCATGAGAAAGTACGTAAGGAATTATGGGCTTATGTGGCGGATGAAAGCCTCGTCAATGAAGAATTGATTAAGGAAGCCTATCAGGGAATTCGTCCGGCGCCAGGCTACCCCGCGTGTCCTGATCATACGGAAAAACCGGTACTGTTCGATTTGTTGAATGTGACGGAGGAAACACGTATTCAGTTGACCGAGAGTTATGCCATGTATCCCGCGTCCGCGGTGAGCGGCATGTATTTCTCACATCCCGATTCCAGGTATTTTGGATTAGGTAAAATCGGGAAAGATCAGGTTGTGGATTACGCGTCTCGAAAAGGCATGAGTGTCGAAGAGGTGGAGAAGTGGCTGGGCTCCAATCTGAATTATTAATGCGAAGCGTCAGGAAAACTCTCTCCCGTCAGGAGTTTTCCTGACGCTTTTTAGAAAGCCGTGTTTGAGTTGGTAGGAGCGCTTTCCTTGCCTTCCTCTTTTTTTAATTTGCTTTTGTAATCATTGATCAGATTAAAGGCTGATTCTGTAAGCGTATTCATCCTGTCTACGCTTTGTTGCAAACGAGAACTTAAATCTTCTTTTATTTTTCCCGACTGATCAGAGACTTTTTTTCGGGTATTTTCGCCATGGTCCGGCGCGAACAGCATTCCGATGACGGTGCCGGCGGCTAAGCCACCCAATATACCTAGCAAAACTTTGGTCGACTCTTTCATGTTGTTTAAGATTATGAGGTTCCGATAAAGGTTAAATAAGAATGTTACTTAAGTATAAAGGAATATGGAAGGGGTTTTGTTTAGCGCGCCGCCTTGTTCTGAAAAAAAATAAAAAAAAATAAGCCTGCGCTTGTATTCTACTATATAGTCATTAACTTTGCACTCGCAAATCGATAAGGAATTTTGTCCGATGGTGTAACTGGCAACACGTCTGATTTTGGTTCAGAAGAGTCCAGGTTCGATCCCTGGTCGGACAACTTAGAAAAAACATATAATCCCGGTAATACCGGGATTATTAATTTAAAACGGATACTAACCACCATGTCAGGCCTTAAGCTTTTCTCCGGTACCTCCTCCCGTCCTCTCGCCGAAAAAATTGCCGCTTCTTATGGATTGCCTCTCGGTTCCGTAACCCTAAAAAGGTTTAGCGACGGAGAAATTTCCGTAAACTTTGACGAGTCTATCAGAGGACAGGACGTCTTTATCATACAAAGTACCATTCCCCCGGCGGACAATATTCTGGAGATGCTGCTTATGGTAGACGCGGCCCGAAGGGCTTCCGCGGCTTATGTGACTGTAGTCGTTCCTTACTTCGGGTATGCTCGTCAGGATCGAAAAGATCGTCCCAGAGTACCGATCGCGGCGAAGCTGGTCGCCAACCTGTTTCAGGCTTCCGGCGCGGACCGTTTGATGACTTGCGACCTCCATGCCGGACAGATTCAGGGTTTCTTCGATTTTCCGGTAGATCATCTTGACGGCGCGGCGATTTTTGTGCCTTATCTTAGAAAACTTAATCTGGAAAATCTGATTTTCGCTTCTCCGGATGTAGGAGGAGTGGCCAGGACAAGAGGCTTTTCACAGTATTTGCAGGCTGATCTTGTCGTCTGCGACAAGCATCGTAAAAAAGCCAATGAAATCGCGAGTATGCAATTGATTGGAGAGGTAGAAGGCGCCAATGTCGTATTGGTCGATGATTTGATAGACACGGGTGGTACTATCACTAAAGCGGCTCAGATGATTATGGACAAAGGAGCTCTAAGTGTGAGAGCTATCGCTACGCATCCCGTCTTGTCAGGCAAGGCGTATGAAAATATAGAAAATTCTGTTTTGGAAGAGTTGGTAGTTACGGATACCATTCCACTCACCCGCCCTTCATCCAAAATACGAGTGCTTACCGTCGCTGATCTTTTCGCGAACGCGATTAAGAAATTGCAGGGCAATGAGTCGATAAGTTCTCTTTTTGTAGTATAACTAACTTTAATAAAAATAAAAATCAAATGAAAAAACTAGAGATTATAGGGTTTAAAAGAGCAAATCTCGGTAAGAAGGAAATCGCTCAGATTCGGGAAGCTGGTAATGTGCCATGCGTATTATACGGTGGAAAAGATCAGATCCATTTTCATGTTCCAGCGTACTTTTTCAAAAATCTTGTATATACAGAGACTCCTCATTTTGTAAATCTTGAAGTTGAAGGGCAGAAGTATGAGTGTAAATTGCAGGAAGTGCAATTCCATCCGGTGAGTGAAATTCTGCTTCACGCGGACTTTTTGTTGCTTAGAGCGGATAAGCCTATTACCATGGAAATTCCTGTTGTATTCGAAGGAACCGCTCCCGGCGTTGTAAAAGGAGGTAAGCTGGTACAGAAGTTAAGAAGATTTAAAGTGAAAAGCTTGCCGAAAGATATGCCCGAAGCGATTACAGTGGATATCTCATCGCTTGATCTTGGAAAATCAGCGAAGGTGAGTGACGTGACTCCTGGTAACTATTTGATTCTTAATCCTAAATCTAATCCGGTGGTTACGGTCGATATTCCAAGGTCTCTTAAAGGCCAGCAATCGGAGAAATAAGAACTTCTTTATTGGTTTGTTTATAAATCCTGTTCTTTTTATAGAGCAGGATTTTTTATTTTTACGTGGTAGCTTTTTTGAAATTGTATGAAATATTTTATTTGCGGCTTGGGTAATCCCGGGCCGGAATATGAGTTGACCAGGCATAATATCGGTTTCCTGACATTGGATCGTTTCGCGGAAAGGCTGGGAGTAGCGTTTGTTCAAGAACGATATGGATGGATCGCCAAAGGAAAGTATAAAGGAAGAAGCTTTATCCTGTTAAAGCCGGCCACCTATATGAACCTGAGTGGGAAGGCGCTGAATTATTGGATGCTACAGGAGAAAATCGAGATTGATAATACATTGGTGATTACCGATGATATCGCGTTGCCTTTCGGAAAGCTTAGAATGCGGAAAAAAGGTTCCAGTGGAGGACACAATGGCCTTGGTAATATTCAGCAAGTTCTGGGTACGGAGGAATATCCTCGCTTGCGTTTTGGAGTTGGAGGAGATTTCGCGAAGGGCAGGCAGGTTGATTACGTATTGGGCAATTTCGCTCAGGAAGAGTTGGAGCGATTGCCGGAGCTTATGGATAAAGTGGGTGATGGTATTCTGGCGATGTCTACGATTGGGATAGACAAGGCGATGAATCTTATCAATTGAAAATACTTGAAAAGTCATAGACTCTCAAATAAAAGGAAAGCGGAAATCTTTGTAAGGATATTTCATGTTTTTATATTGCGTCAAAAAATCTGATTGGGTGGTCGTATATGAGACCTTTAAGGTCTCAAAGGCTGTTAAATACAGTATCGCTGATTAGGGAGGGCAAGTGTAGTATGAGGCTTAATAATCCTCCGGAGGTTATTTTTATCTTTATAAATGATTGATTATTTGAAGTTCGTATATGGTTGAGCCAAGGCTGATAAATAACCCGGATTATGTTTTTGAGAATGACTTTATGAAAATCTGGATTGAGGATGATATACTATTCGGTTATTATAAATTAATCGACTTGTTTACCCTTCCCATGGCTAAACAGGTTATTGTGGCGAGAAAGTCTCTCGTCAAGGGGAAGGCTTATCCAATACTGGTGGATTTTACCTTGGTGAAAAATATAACAAAAGAAGCTCAGGCGTATTTTGCTACTAAAGAAAGTACGGAAGGTATCGTAAAAGCGGCTTTTATTGTTAATTCCTCCTTGACGCGGGTGCTTTTTAATTTTTTTCTTTTGATTTATACTCCCGGCCCTCCAGCCAGAATGTTTACATCCTGGGAGAAGGCGATCATATGGTTGAAGAAAGACGCCTGAAAATACATTAGTTATAGTGTGGTCGTACTCTTTTTCCCTTTAAAGTGGACAGCGTTTCGCGTCTTCATGTATTTCTGGCGATGATGGTCGCTCACTATATTCCTATTTAGAAAAAGATTGAGCGGTTGTTTTTTGTTTTGGGCCATGTGTTTATTGTTGAAAACGCCCCGTGTAACCTCGGCTAATTATCAGATATTCGAAAAGTGGCGCGCGTATGGTAGAACTAAGGTTGGAAAATTATGAGTCGGTAGAAGCCGACTATGTAAAGGTTTGGCTAGAGGATGGAGTTGTTTCCTTGCTTCATAAAGATGTTGATGTGTTAACACTTTCAATGGCAAAACAGGCTGTCGCGGCCAGAAAGTTATTAATGAATGGGAGAGATTATCCCATCATGATAGATCTGACAAAAGCTAAAGTTATCAGCCGCGACGCCAGAGCCTATTTTGCCACCAAAGAGAGCGCGGAAGGTATCGTCAAAGGCGCTTTTATTGTCAACTCTTCCCGGACTCGCTTATTGTTCAACTTTTTTGTGCTAGTTTATAAGCCCGAGCCTCCAAGCAGGATGTTTTATACTGAAGTGGAAGCGCTCGCGTGGCTTAAGCAAGAGCTTTAAATCGCTCGCATCTTTTGATATAAGATTCCAGAAAGTAGACGCGTCCTCCCGGTTAGATAAAAAAATCGCTTAAAAGTTTATAAAGCGACCGTATAAGAGTTCATGTCGCCGCCGCGAGAGCTTGTCTTCGCGTGCCGGACCATAGTTTCCTACAGGTATCGCGATATCCGCGAAATATTATTAAAAAAAGCGCGCGTTCATTTCATTTTACGCTGAACGATTTCATCGACCGCGTCGTAATTTTGTCTTTTCTTCCCATGACCTGCTTTCGTCCATTGTCATTGAGCGGAGAATGGGCTATGAGTAGTCGACGCCTAATTGGCTTAGCTTATCCTGAAGAAGATGCAGTCTTTCTTTTAAAACTTCATTTTCTTTCGCCATCGCTACAGCCAAATCCACTATATGTTCGATGTTCTCATATTGATTAAACTCGATATAGTTTTTACCATTATATTGTATTACTTCGAGTTTTCTCGGAAGAACGTCCTCTACGTTGGGATTCAAATAGACAATCTTCATAAATTACGCGGAACGACTTCTATCTGTATCGATCAGACCTTTGTAGAGGCTCAACATTTCTTTCAGGTCTTTATTGGAGTCTTGCGCGATTTTAATCGTACTGTTTAAATTTTCAATCATCAAGTCTTTTACGCCAGCCAATACAGTCAGATTTTCTATCTGGGCCTTGTGTCGCTCAATTTCAATAAGCAGCGCGTTTTTTTGGTTTTGAAGTTCTTCATCTTCCTTGGATAATCCTGTTTCTTTCAACATGGAACCCTTGCCATACATGAACCAGCTTGGATTGAGATCGGGACAGGCTTCCAGAATAGCGAGAAATTTGTCTACCCCATATTTTTTTCCCTGAATTATAAACGAAATTTGAGCGCCTGATGTGCCAGTCATTCTTCCCAATTCGTTTATGCCAATTTTTTTAGAACTAAGGTATTCGGCGAGCCGGCTACCAATTTGCCGTAGTTTGGCCAGACTTACTTCTTTTTTCATAATATATAGTTTGCTTTAATGTGGAACGTACAATGCTGTAAATTTATATAATATTTTTAATGTTTTTTTTGTAAATACCTAAAAAAGATATTTTAACCTATCTTATTGTATTTTCATGAAGTAATATTTTATAGCCTGATAAATCAAATTTTGCCAATATGGATGAAATTTGACCTGCTATTATACTGCTGATGTTTTATTGGCGGTTTTGTCATTTTTGCCGTATTCCCGCGGTGTTCAAGCTCTTTTTTATTTTAAAGTTCAGGTTTTTAGTGTTTTTATTTATATTGTTCGTTCTGTTATTATACTGTCTTTTGTTAATTTCCTTATATATGCGGTGCTTTTATTTAAAGTTTATTATAAAATAATACAATCAAAAATAGCCGTTCAAAAAAACGGCTATTTGTATAAAAAATGATGTCGGATTTATGAGACAATTCCACCATTGTCCATGATTCCGCTCGGACTAATGAATGAAAGCGCGCCTTCCGAGTTTTCAGCCATCAGGATCATGCCATGCGATTCTACTCCTTTTATTTCGCGGGGAGCAAGATTGGCCAGCAGGCAAACCTGCCGCCCGATGATTTTTTCGGGTTCGTAATATTCCGCGATGCCGCTTACGACCGTCCGCTGATCCAATCCCGTATCAAGTTTGAGTTTTAACAATTTTTTGGTTTTAGCCACTTTTTCCGCTTCAATGATGGTAGCGATCCGAATATCCATTTTCTGGAAATCATCAAAGGTTATTGTCGCCTTTGGCGCCTTTATTTCGCTTTGCCCGATTTTGTTCGCGGCTTTGGCGGCTTCCAGTTTTTTTAGTTGCTCATCGATGACGCTATCTTCAATTTTATCAAACAATAGTACAGCCTGATTGATGAGGTGTCCGGTTTTTAATAAATCAATACCCCCGGCCTTAGACCAATTTAGTTGGGGAAGATTCAGCATATCCCTCAAAGTATTCGCGGTAAAAGGCATAAAGGGAGCCGAAACGATCGTAAGGTTGGCGGCTACCTGTAAGGACAGGTTTAGGATTGTCTTTACCCTTTCCTCGTTTTCCTTTATTACTTTCCATGGTTCCGTATCCGCGAGATACTTATTGCCCGCGCGCGCCAGGTCCATCACCAGGGATAGGGCTTCCCGGAAACGATATTGTTCAATGGAGTCGGCGATCTTTTCAGGTAGTTCGCGTAGTTTAACCGCGAGTTCCCGATCAATATCGATCAGTTCGCCGCGTTCGGGGACTACGCCGCCAAAATATTTATGGGTAAGTACAACCGCCCGGTTGATGAAGTTGCCGTATATGGCGACGAGCTCATTGTTGTTTCTCGCCTGGAAGTCTTTCCATGTAAAATCATTGTCTTTTGTTTCCGGCGCGTTGGCGCATAATACATAGCGAAGCACGTCCTGTTTGCCCGGAAAATCAACCAGGTACTCATTGAGCCAGACCGCCCAGTTGCGCGAAGTAGAGATTTTGTCCCCTTCCAGGTTTAAGAATTCGTTGGCGGGCACGTTGTCGGGCAATATATATTGACCATGCGCTTTGAGCATGACGGGAAATATGATGCAATGGAACACGATATTGTCCTTGCCGATAAAATGTACCAGTTTGGTTTCCTCATCCTGCCAGTATTTGGTCCAGTCACTTTCTTGTCCTTTATTTTCCCGGGCCAGCTTTTGGAAGTAGTCTTTGGTAGCGGAAATATACCCGATCGGGGCGTCAAACCACACGTATAAGACTTTGCCTTCTCCGTCCGGTTTGGGTACGGGCACACCCCAATCGAGATCCCGGGTGACGGCTCTCGCTTGTAATCCCTGATCGATCCAGGACTTGCATTGGCCGTAAACGTTGGCTTTCCAGTCTTTGTGCTCTTCAAGGATCCATGTTTTTAGCCATCCTTCGTATTTGTTGAGAGGGAGGTACCAATGGCGAGTTTCTTTAAGAGTAGGCTTTTCTCCGCTAAGCATGCTTTTAGGATTGACGAGTTCCGAAGGGCTGAGCGTGGAACCGCATTTTTCACATTGATCGCCGTAAGCGTTGTCAAAACCGCATTTGGGACAGGTGCCCACAATATAGCGATCGGCCAGAAACTGTCTGGCTTTCTGATCATAGAACTGTTCGCTGATTTTTTCCTCAAAAACGCCTTGCTTGTCCAGGTCAAGAAAAAACTCCGATGAAGTCTCATGATGAACGGGAGACGATGTCCTTGAATATATGTCAAAAGAGACGCCAAATCGCTCAAAGGAATCTTTGATGATCGCGTGATATTTGTCAACGACTTCCTGAGGTTCGACGCCTTCTTTCCGGGCGCGCATGGTGATTGGCACACCATGCTCGTCAGATCCGCAAACAAAAAGTACGTCTTTTTCCTTTAGTCTGAGAAAACGAACGTAAATGTCGGAGGGGACATATACGCCTGCCAGATGGCCGATATGAACAGGGCCATTGGCGTATGGTAGAGCGGAAGTAACTGTATATCGTTTGAATTTTTTTGACATTGTTTATTCTCTTTAGGCCGCCAAAGATAAAACGAATGCCGGGAAAATGTTATATTGCTGGTCTTATAAATTGATTTTAAATACGGAATAAGGATGTTTAAAATAGGTATTGACCTGGGCGGTACAAAAATCGAAGGAATCGCGCTGGATAAGGATAACCGCGAAATAGTAAGGAGAAGAGTTGAAACGGAACAGGACAGGGGATACGAGGCTATTTTAAGGTCTATTGTCAATTTGTATCATACCCTCGCCGATAAAATCGCTTATTCGCCTCATACGATAGGTGTCGGCACGCCCGGGTCGATTTCAGTCAGGTCAGGACTTTTGAAAAACTCCAATACCCGATGTCTTAACGATATGCCTTTTAAAGAGGATCTTGAAGCCTGGTTGAAACGCCCGGTGGCGATAGAGAACGACGCGAACTGTTTCGCTATGGCCGAATCGGTTATGGGGGCGGGTGTCGGTAAACGCGTGGTCTTTGGCGTCATTATGGGAACGGGATGTGGAGGAGGGATAGTGTATAATGGGGAGGTTTTTGCCGGGCGTCAGGGTATCGCCGGCGAATGGGGACATACCTCTATCGACCCGAATGGTCCCGCTTGCTATTGTGGTAAAAGAGGATGTGTCGAGACGTACATTTCGGGAGGAGGACTTGAACGGGCTTACGAAGCCCTTACGGGCAGGCGAAAAAAGCTTTATGAAGTGGTTGATTTGTTTAGGAAGGGCTCTATCCAGGAAGTGGATTTTATGTTCGAGTTTTTTGATCGTTTTGGTATGGGACTGGCTAATCTGATTAATGTGCTTGATCCCGATGTGGTAATATTGGGCGGGGGGCTGTCCAATATCAAGGAGCTTTATACGCTCGGCGTCGATAGTGTCCGAAGATATATTTTTAATGATGATTTTTCCACTCCTATAGTGAAGAATGAGTGTGGAGATTCCGCCGGCGTATTGGGGGCGGCTTTTATCGGCATATAACCCGGAGCGTTTTTTTTGTCTGGAGCCGGTATAGGCTCGCGATTTTTTTTGCTTTTTGTACCGCTTAAAGCGGAACGATCTTATTGTTTTCCCGCTTTTTTCGGGTGAGATCTCCATGTTATTGTTAATCATTGTCTTGTTTTATCCTTATTTCTGTTTAGGCTCCCTGGCAGGTAGATTCCGCTGTTTTTACAGGCGCCTTGGCTTTATAATCTATCCTTTTCTTTTTTATGTTTAAAAATAGCCCCATTTTAGCTTTATTTTGTTACTTTATTAAAAATCGTGTAAAAAAATAAACCGATATTTGTGTTTATTGATTGTTTTTAGGATTTTTACCATGAATTTATAACTAATCCATTTGTATTAACTAACAACTAACCTTATGTCCAAATCAAAATTAGAGTATATCTGGCTTGATGGATCAAAACCAACTCAATGTTTGCGTAGTAAAACTAAAATTGAACCGAACTTTAGCGGTAAGATTGAGGATTGTCCCCTATGGTCATTTGACGGGTCTTCGACTGGTCAGGCGGAAGGCCGCTCTTCGGATTGTTTGTTAAAGCCTGTCGCCATATATCCCGATCCTGTAAGAAAAAACGGGTTTCTGGTAATGACGGAGGTGTTGAACGCGGATGGCTCTCCTCACATAACGAATGGTCGCGCGATCATTGAAGATGATGATAATGATTTCTGGTTCGGATTTGAGCAGGAATACTTTTTGTGGAATCCCGAAACCAATAAGCCGCTTGGTTTTCCCGTCAACGGATATCCGGCTCCACAAGGCCCTTATTATTGTTCCGTAGGCGCGAAAAACGCTTTTGGGCGTCACATTATTGAAGAACATTTGGATATCTGTCTGGCCGCCGGACTTAATGTCGAAGGAATCAACGCGGAAGTGGCGGCAGGTCAATGGGAATTTCAGATATTCGCCAAAGGCGCAAGGGAAGCGGGAGATCAAATCTGGGTAGCGAGGTATCTTTTGGAAAGACTTGGAGAGCGATATGGAGTCTCTATCAACTGGCATTGTAAGCCTCTCGGAAACCTTGACTGGAATGGCTCCGGTATGCACGCGAATTTTTCCAACAGCGTATTGAGAGAGTGTGGGAGCAAGGAAGTATACGATACCATTTGTCAGTCTTTCGCTCCATATGTCAAGGAGCATATAGACGTATATGGCGCGGACAACCATCTTCGTCTGACAGGCAAACACGAAACCCAGTCCATCGACACCTTCTCCTATGGCGTATCGGATCGCGGAGCTTCTATCCGTATTCCGATCGCTACTGTAGAGAGAGGTTGGAAAGGCTGGCTGGAAGACAGGAGACCAAATTCCGCGGCGGATCCTTACAAAGTAGCGGCAAGAATCATCGCTACCGTAAAATCCGCGAAAATATCCGTCTATAACTAAAATAAGGCTACTGTTAGTAATCGGGAAAAGGAGGACTCTCATTTATTGGAAGAGGGCCTCCTTTTTAGCTTTTACGAGAAAGCGGGGACTTTATAGAAGGTTCATCTGAAATTATTGGCAAATATGGACTTATTGGTGGTTGAAGGACGGATGGCAGCGGATTGGTATTATTAAAATATTGTGTATTTTTAAAAGGAGATAGCTGATTATAGGAAGTATTTTCATACCTTTGCATTCTTATTTTCCAACGTAATTTACATGCAGAATATCAGAAACGTTGCAATTATCGCGCACGTTGACCACGGAAAAACCACTCTGGTTGACAAGATTATACATGCTTCCCAGGATTTGAGGGAAAGTCATGATACAGGAGAGTTGATTCTTGATAATAATGAGCTTGAACGGGAACGAGGGATTACCATTGTTTCTAAGAATGTTTCCATTCGTTATAAGGGAGTTAAAGTGAATATTATAGATACCCCTGGTCACGCGGATTTTGGTGGCGAGGTTGAGCGGGTATTGAAAATGGCGGATGGGGTAATACTTCTTGTCGACGCCTTTGAAGGACCTATGCCTCAGACGCGTTTCGTATTGGGCAAGGCGTTGTCTCTGGGTTTGAAGCCGATTGTCGTTGTGAATAAAGTAGATAAGCCAAACTGTCGGCCGGATGAAGTGCAGGAAAGCGTTTTCGACCTGATGTTTAATCTGGGCGCGACGGAGGATCAGCTTGACTTTACTACCATGTATGGATCTTCCAAGCAGGGCTGGATGGGATCCGACTGGAGAAATCCCACGGAAAACTTCTATCCGCTGCTGGACGCTATCCTTGAAAATATTCCTCCCGCGGAGGCAAAAGAAGGTATTCCGCAATTTCAGATCACATCATTGGACTTTTCTTCTTTTGTAGGACGTATCGCTATTGGTCGGGTTTATCAGGGACAATTGGTGGAAGGCGCGGTCATGGGCCTTTGTAAGGCGGATGGTTCTGTTAAAAAAGTCAAGATTAAGGAAATTCAGGTATTTGAAGGTCTGGGACGGATGAAGGTCGATAAAGTGCAATCCGGAGAGATATGCGCCGTAACGGGTCTCGAAGATTTTGAAATCGGAGATACGTTGACGGATTTTGAAACTCCAGCGCCCTTGCCTCGGATCGCTATTGACGAGCCGACAATGAATATGTTGTTTACAATCAACAATTCCCCTTTCTTTGGCAAGGAAGGTAAATTTGTAACTTCCCGGCATCTGAGAGATCGGTTGTTTAAAGAAACGGAAAAAAACCTGGCTTTGCGTATTCAGGAAACCGATTCGGAAGACAAGTTCCTGGTTTTCGGACGCGGAATCCTGCATTTGTCCGTTTTGATTGAAACCATGCGACGCGAAGGATACGAATTGCAGGTTGGCCAGCCTCAGGTTATATATAAAACGATTGATGGTGTCAGACATGAGCCTGTGGAGACTCTCGTAGTCGATGTGCCGGAAGAAGCGGCCGGCAAAGTAATTGAATTGGTTACCCAGCGTAAAGGCGAACTGACCATTATGGAGCCGAAGGGCGATCTACAGCATCTGGAGTTCAATATTCCCTCGAGAGGGCTTATTGGGCTGAGAAACAATGTTTTGACAGCTTCTCAAGGTGAAGCCGTGATGAATCATCGTTTCCAGGCGTATGAACCGTACAAAGGTCCAATATCTGGAAGAATGAATGGATCGTTGATATCAATGGAAACGGGACAGTCTACCGCGTACGCCATCGACAAGCTTCAGGATCGCGGCAAATTCTTTATTGATCCGGGAGAGGATGTGTATATGGGCCAGGTGATCGGAGAACATAGCCGGGATAACGATATTGTTGTGAATGTGTTGAAAGGAAAGAAGCTGACCAATATGCGCGCTTCAGGCTCAGATGACAATGTGAAAATCGCTCCAAAGATTCAGTTTTCGCTGGAGGAAGCTATGGAATATATTCAGAAGGACGAATATGTGGAACTAACGCCCAAGTCAATTCGGATGAGAAAAATATATCTGGATGAAAATGAGCGTAACCGCATGAGCAAGAAAGAAGATGCTTATTAATATTTTGAATTGATAATGTGTATAGGGAGTCAGTCGCTTGTTCGGCTGACTCCTTTTTTGTTTATATGACAAACCAACCATTATTTTATATATGCGGAAACAGCGTCTCATGTTATGCCATATATGGTAATGGCCCGGCTGCCATGTTCGCTTTTCATGGATATGGACAAACGCGAACGGTTTTTTCGGAACTCACCCGCTGTTTTCCGGAGTATACGATCTACGCCTTTGATTTATTTTTTCATGGAGAAAGTAACTGGGAGGAATCGGACACGATTATGTCTCCAGCGTTTATTCAGGAATTTATCGCCGGATTCGCCTTGCGAAACAACATCCAGCGTTTTTCTTTGCTGGGGTTTTCCATCGGGGCCAGAATCGTTCTCGCCGCTATCCCGTTGTTCTCTTCCATGATAGACCATGTCTGGTTACTGGCGCCTCATGGAGTAAAATCAGACTATTTATATAAATTCGCGACACGTTCGGGAATTGGAACCCGTCTTTTTCGCGGTATGCTCTCCCAATCAGGCTGGTTGTTTCGTTTATTTGATCTCATGGCGCGTTCCGGTATTGCCGACCGGAAACTTTTACGGTTTGCGAAATCACGGCTACGGACAGAAGCCGGAAGAAAGCGAGTCTATAATACATGGATGCTATATAGCGCCCTGGACAAACCCTGGAAAGAGGTAGTGGCGGTATTGAACGCCAGCGGAATCCGTTTAATAGTTGTTTTGGGAGCTTCGGATTTTTTGTTTAAGCCTGATTATTTTGAGTCCAGGCTGAAAGATGTTATTAATAAAGAGATAATGACGCTTGAAAGTAGTCATGAAAGACTAATTTATGACATGATTGAGACATTGTCGTAGTGAAACTTTAAGGACAAGATGGTTATGAAAGACAAAGTGGTAATAATTACAGGTGGATCGTCGGGTATCGGCAAGGCGTGCGCGAGAGTATTTGGCGACAAGGGCGCCAGGATAGTTATCACAGGCAGAAATGAAGTGAATCTGCAAGAAACGTGTGGTGAATTGAGTGCTCATGGCATAGAAGTTTTATATGTTGTCGCTGATGTGAGCCTACAGGAGGATAATTACAGAGTGGTCGACGAGACTATAAGAAATTTTGGACGAATTGACGTGTTGATCAACAACGCGGGGATATCCATGCGGGCTTTGTTTAAAGATATGGATGTGGATGTGTTGGAAAAAGTAATGGATATTAACTTCTATGGGACAGTTTACGCGACCAAAGCGGCCTTGCCTTATATTATCCAGGCCAAGGGCTCGATAGTCGGAGTTTCTTCCATAGCGGGTTATCGTGGATTGCCCGCCCGGACTGGCTATTCCGCTTCCAAATTCGCCATGCAGGGATTTCTCGAAGCTTTGCGGACGGAATTGTTGAAAGATCAGGTGCATGTTTTGGTAGCTTGCCCCGGGTTTACCAGTTCGAATATCAGAAATACCGCTCTATCCAAGGATGGCACCGCTCAGGGTGAGTCGCCCTTGAATGAAGGCAGGATCATGTCCGCTGAAATGGTAGCGGAAGAGATATATAAGGCCACCATAAAAAGAAAGCGCGATCTGATATTGACCAGCCAGGGGAAGATGACCGTATTGTTAAATAAATGGTTTCCCGGCTTAATGGATTCGATCGTTTACAATCACATGGCAAAGGAGAAAGATAGTCCGCTGGCCCGCTAATCTCACAAGTGGAGTGGTTTTAAACATTTATATCGCCTTTTTCGCTTATTGGGATAGGTAGACGCTTATACGTCGCCTGACCATCATATGCTGAAACAGGTCGTTCTTATGGTATTCGCCCTATGTCTCGGATATCGCCCTATCGCGGGAGTGATATGGGCTTATGATAGTCCTGGCAAAAGTCCGACCCGGCAGTATTATGCCAATGGTCAACTGAGGTATGAAGGATATATAAGCGGAGAGATGGAAACGGATTATTGGCGCTTTTACTACGTGAACGGGCGACTTCGCGCGCATGGGGAATATAAGCGGGGTTTAAAAGAATCCTGGTGGGAAGAGTATTATGAAAACGGAAAGCTGAAAAGGGAAGGTTGTTACAGGGATGGCAGGAAAACGCATTACTGGACTTTTTACGAGCCATCCGGAGCATTGATTGAACGAGTGTATTTTGAAAATGGACGGCAAGTCAAGGATAAGAGTGTGTCTTGTGAGACGTATCGGTAAACTCCAGCCCCATCAAAACTTTTATTTTTTTTTCTATTTTACGTAATATTAATTTGTGGAAAGTAGTATTTTTAATGTAAAAGTTGGTGATTCGTCGAAATATGTCGGCCCGCTGGCTTTTATAGATTGATTTTTTGTATATAACTGTCTATTAATCTATGTATTGTTGAATTTTTCTGAACAATAGGGCGCTCTTGTACCCTTTGAAGAATAAATGAGAAAAAAAGACGGGGCTATTTGAATAAATTTAGGTTCTTAAAATCCTGAAGCAAATGGAAGATACCAGTTTAGTTGAAAGAATCTTATCCCTTCAGAAACTGAGGAAAAGAAACGTATCGGTTGATATAGTGCTAAAAAATGGCAATTTGTTGATTCGCTCGTTTCAACTTATTCGTTTTGACAGCCAGAAAAAGGAATTGGAAGGAATGACGCGGTTAGAGGTCTATTCTTCCGCCCGTGAAAAAAGAGAACCCGTGATATGTCGGTTAAAGCTTAACGAAATCAAACAGTTGATATGCGATGAGCCTGATTTTCAGGTCGCCTGATACCTTTATATCATCCTGATATTGTACATTTCACATAGTGGAGATTCCCTCGCCTACGCAAGTCCGCTTCCGAAAGTTCAAATCTATTAAAAGATATGGCTTCCTAATTTGTTGACAGGATGTAGCTTGTCTGAAAATATACGCCGCCCCTCCCTTTTTAATATTTTATTGGGATTTTTTCATGAATACAATGTTTTTATAGTATTATTGTCCGGGTAAGTAATTATAATGCCGAAGTTATGATACTGTCGATTCTGAAAGCTAAATGTCCTAAATGCCGTAAAGGAGACTTGTTTCTGGATAAAAATCCATATCATTTAAAAAATCTGTCAAGGATGTATGATAGCTGTTCATGCTGTAAACAGCTATTTCAGCCGGAGCCGGGTTTTTATTATGGCGCGATGTACGTCAGCTATGGTCTTAGCGTAGCGGCTTTTATCGTTAATTTTGTTTTATTCGCTCTGTTGTTTCCACTACCTCCACTGGTTTTTATATTATTGAACACCGCGATACTGCTATTGTTGTGGCCTCTGTTTTTTAGATTAGCCAGGGTTATTTATCTGAATCTTTTTGTCGGATACGATCCGGAGGCCGCCAGAAAAGCTTCGTGTTGATTAATATTCAAGCTTTATGGGGATAAAATCTTTTTTGAGCGGACCTGTGGCCTCTTACGTTGTGGCGAAACAACGGAAATGGATGAAAACTCCGGTTGATATACAACGCGCGGTATTTCAGAATCTGGTAAGGAAGGCGTCGGCTACCTTGTTTGGCAAGGATCACGCTTTTGAGGAAATACGGACTTATGACGATTTCAGGCGGCAAGTTCCTGTTCGCGACTATGAAGGATTGAGTGGCTATATAGAACAGGTCAAAGCGGGGAATAAGGATATATTATGGCCTGGAAAACCGGCGTATTTCGCTAAAACCTCTGGCACGACTTCCGGAGTAAAATATATTCCGATTACCAGGGAGTCCATACCTTACCATATCAGTGGCGCCCGGGACGCCCTGCTCAATTATGTGCACGTTACCGGGAAAAGTGATTTTCTGGACAAGAACATGATTTTCCTGTCCGGAAGTCCGGAAATGACCAGACAAAACGGAATCCACATCGGAAGATTGTCCGGGATTGTAAATCACCATGTCCCGGGTTATCTGCGAGGAAACCAGAAACCAAGCTACGCGACCAATTGTATGGAAGATTGGGAAGAAAAGCTGGATAAGATCGTGGATGAAACGATAAACGCCAATATGAGCCTGATATCCGGTATTCCGCCTTGGGTGCAGATGTATTTTGATCGGATTACAGCGCGGACCGGGAAGCGGATCAAGGACGTTTTTCCAGATTTTTCTCTTTTTGTATATGGTGGTGTAAATTTTGAACCATATAAAAATAAACTTTTCGACTCGATCGGGAAAAAAGTGGATTCTATTGAAACCTACCCCGCCAGCGAAGGCTTTATCGCGTTTCAGGATCAACAGGACGATTCTTCTTTGCTGCTTTTGCTGAATAGCGGGATTTTTTACGAGTTTATCCCGGTGGAGGAATATTTTAATGAAAATCCCACCCGATTGTCGATAGGAGAAGTGGAGCTTGGAAAAAACTACGCCTTGATTATGAATACCAACGCGGGTTTGTGGGGATATTCCATAGGCGATACAGTTAAGTTCGTTTCTTTGAACCCCTGCAAGATCCTTGTTACAGGGCGGATCAAGCATTTCATATCCGCTTTTGGAGAGCATGTTATTGGAGAGGAAGTGGAAAAGGCGATGAAAAAAGCGATGGAAAAACATCCGGAAGCGCGTTTGGTAGAGTTTACAGTGGCTCCTCAGGTGGCTCCCGACGATGGACGGCCCCCCCATCATGAATGGTTGGTGGAGTTCGAAAATCCTCCAGAGGATCTCGAACAATTCCGGGAGGATCTGGACCAGGCTCTCGTCGGCTTGAATATTTACTATAAGGACTTGATCGCGGGCAATATTTTAAGTATTCTTAGGATTACTTCGTTGCGAAAAAACGCTTTTATCGATTATATGAAGGAAAAGGGCAAACTGGGAGGACAAAATAAGGTGCCCCGGCTTTCCAATGAGAGGGTGTTCGCGGAGGGGTTGAATAAGTATCGAGTCTGAAATGATTTGTAAAAAAGATTGAAAAAATATTACTTTGTAGATACACTCTGTCAAAGTACATTTGTAAAAGGACAAGATGCATGACTGATAAAAAGCGAAATATTGCCATTTTGGGTTCTACAGGTTCTATTGGGACTCAGGCGCTTTCAGTTATACGCGACAATGTCGACCGGTTTCAGGTAGAAGTGCTTACCGCTCAAAGCAACGCCGATTTGCTTATAGGGCAGGCCGCTGAGTTTCGGCCAAATACAGTAGTGATTGGCGATGATCGTCTGTACGATAAGGTTTTCGCCGCGCTTGATCCTTTGCATATCAAGGTATATGCCGGCGACAACGCGTTGAAGTCCGTAGTGCAGATGGAATCTATCGATTTAGTGCTTACGGCGCTGGTGGGTTACGCGGGGTTGATGCCGACTATAAAGGCGATCGAGGCGGGCAAGCATATCGCGTTGGCGAACAAAGAAACCTTGGTGGTGGCGGGAGATCTGATTACTACGCTCGCTATGCGACATGGAGTGAATATCTATCCGGTAGATTCGGAACACTCCGCTATTTTTCAGTGTCTGGCCGGAGAGTTTCATAACAAAATTGAACGAATTATTCTTACTGCCTCCGGTGGTCCTTTTCGTGGTAAAAACCGGGATTTTTTAAACACGGTTACTCCGGGGGACGCCCTGAAGCATCCCAATTGGAATATGGGTGTTAAAATAACCATAGATTCAGCCACTTTAATGAACAAAGGACTTGAGGTGATCGAGGCGAAGTGGTTGTTCGCTCTTCAGCCGCGTCAGATTGAAGTGATTGTTCATCCGCAGTCCATCATACATTCGATGATAGAGTTTGAGGATGGTTCCATTAAAGCCCAGATGGGTTTACCGGACATGCGGGGGCCTATTCAGTACGCGCTTTCATATCCCGAACGTATATATTCTGATTTTCCGCGATTTAACTTCACGAATTATCCGCAGCTGACTTTTGAGCGGCCGGATATGGATACTTTCCAATGCTTGCGTCTCGCTTATAAAGCGCTGGAAAAAGGCGGCAACATGCCATGTATTCTCAACGCGGCCAATGAAGTGGCTGTCGCCAGATTCTTAGATGGTTCCGCCGGATTTCTTGATATAGCCGATATCATTGGGGAATGTATGGAAAAAGTAGCCTTTATCGCCAAACCTTCCTTGGAGGATTATGTTGAAACTGACAGAAAAACAAGGGTAGTGGCGGGAGTAGTCAAAAAAATGAACATTTTAAACACAGGAGCGGAGATCAGGTAATGGAGATTTTGATTATGGCCGCCCAGTTGTTGCTGGGTTTAACCATTTTGGTAGGAATGCATGAGTTGGGGCATATGCTGACCGCGAAGTATTTTGGAATGAAAGTGGAAAAGTTTTCCATAGGCTTTCCTCCAAAAGTTTTTGCTTTTAAAAAAGGAGAAACGGAATATTCACTTGGCGCGATTCCTTTGGGTGGTTTTGTTAAAATCTCAGGAATGGTCGACGAGTCGCTCGATACCGAAAACCTAAGTCAGGAACCGAAATCCTGGGAGTTCAGGGCGAAGCCGGCTTGGCAAAGGCTCATTGTGATGATGGGCGGCATTATCGTCAATTTGTTGCTGGGAGTTGTCATTTTTATTGGTATTTTCTGGTTTTATGGAGAAAAGTACTACGCGCGGGAAGATGTAAACCGTCATGGGATCGTCGCGTACGAGCTGGCTGAGAAAATCGGCCTTAAAACCGGCGATAAAATTCTTCTGGTCAATGGAAAAGAATTTGAAAAGTTTCCTCAGGATATCCTGACCCCGGAGCTTCTCTTGTCGGATAGCGGTTACTATACGATAGAGCGGAATGGAGAAACCTTACGGATCGATATTCCTCCGACACTCATTTCCGATCTGTCCAGCAATAAAAAGGCCCGCTTTCTAAGCGCGGCTATGCCTTTCGCTGTAAAGAAAGTGGTAGCTGGCTCCGCCGCCGAAAGAGGAGGATTGGAGGAGGAAGATATCATAACGGGAGTGAATGGCGACACCGTCGCCTATTTTCAGATGTTTCAGGAGATGCTTTTCGCCAATAAGGGAAAAATGGTGACGATGTCCGTACTGCGGGATGGATCGATCCGGGAGCTCCATTTACAGGTAGGAGAAGATGGGCGGGTTGGCTTTGAAGTAAAACCGCTTTTGGAAGAATCGTCCGGAGCCTACCCTCTGATGAAAGCGATCCCGGCGGGTACTGAACGCGCGTTTGGCGTCATTATTAATACCATAAAAGGTATTGGAGCGATGTTTAAAGGTACGATTAATCCATCCGATTCGGTGGCGGGGCCATTGTTGATCGCTCAGGAATATGGTGGAGAATGGATATGGGAGCGCTTCTGGTTCTTGACGGCTTCACTTTCCATGGTATTGGCTTTTATGAACTTTCTTCCAATCCCGGCGCTTGACGGCGGGCACGTGATGTTTCTGACTTATGAGATGATCGCTGGCCGTAAGCCTTCGGATAAGTTTCTCGAAAACGCGCAAAAAGTGGGAATGTTGTTGCTGCTGACCCTGATGCTTCTCGTGTTTGGCAATGACTTCTATAAGACATTATTTAAATAGTATTTATGCTACGAACCATTTACATGCTGTCGCTTGTATGTATAGCCGGGCTTGGAACCGGTTACGCGGGAGTTAAAGACTCTATTGGAGTGACGCGGATCAACAATGTTTTGATGCTAAAGTATCTCGTCGCCCAGGGAGAGACTATTTACGGTATTTCTACAAAATATCATGTATCGATCGCCGATCTGATGGAAATTAATCCGGAATTGGAAAGTGGTTTGAAAGTAGGGCAGGTGATTCATATCCCCTGCAAGGAGGTGGCGGCGAAAGAAGCGGTCCGGCCATCCGGAAGTCCTCGCAAGCATATGGTTCAGCCGGGAGAGACGTATTACAGCCTTTCCAGAAGGTATGGGACGACCGTCGATCAACTGAAGGCCTGGAACAATCACGAAGACTTGAAAGCCGGACATGAAATCGTAGTGGGACGTGAAGCGGGTTCTTCTACTGCCGCGGTAGTAGCCTCTTCTCAACCCGACGCGAAACCGGCGGAGCAGCCAAAGCCTGTCGTTGTCACCACCGGGCCGGGGAGCCCGGAGGAGCGATCAGGGACAATAACGCCTTCCGTAGCCGCTGAGTCTATCAAAAATGAATCCCTAAAATCCGAGCCAGTGAAAGAGGAGCCTGTAAAGGTAACTCCTGCCGCTCCAGTAGCGGGAAATCCGCCACAAGTGGAAAAGAGTCAGGAGCCTCAGTCCGCTGTGAAAAAGGAGGAACCCAAGGTCGTAGAGGTCGCCGCGGTGGCTACAAAACCCGCGGAGTCCGCCCCCGCTCAGGAAAGCTCCATAAAGACATATCCTTATGATCCGGATATGAAACAGTTGCTGATTATTCCATTCGATCCTTATCTTTATTTTTCGGACGCGGATCATGAAATCGCCGCCAAGTCGAAGATTGTACCTACCAGAGTGCGGGAAGTTTTCCGAAGACGTATGACCGCCATGATGCAGAGATCAGATTATGAGAGTATCTTCCTGCTTGGAGGAAAGTTTGAGGATACATTGCGGGATTTGAATAAAATCTATAGTTCGGTATCCTATGGCTATCAGGATGTAATAAATTCCAATGTGTCGGGAGATGTCCGCGCGGAAAAAGCTTCCGGGGGCAATACCCGGAATAAAAGCTGGCTGGACAAGCAGAAAGAGAAGTTTACTTCCCCCCAATTGGCTCAAAAAGCGGTCTATGATAAAAATGAAGGCCAGTACTTCGGAGTGAAAGTAAGGAACCCGGAAGAATTCTTTTCTTATTTTGGACAAAAGTACAGTATAGACTATTATATTTTTGTAAATCAGTTTGAAGTAAAGACAAACTACGAAAACTGTCTGGATCGCGCGGCGCATGATTTCGAACGTACCTTTACCACGCATTTTTCCATATTTGACGCTACCGGTAAGCAGATTGCCGGCAATAAGTTCAAAACCTTCTACAATTCCAATTCGAGCTATATCTATACCATTGTAGCCGACAATATGGATAAAATCGCCCAGCGGATTTTGTCTGAATTGCCGGGAGCCGGGCAGTAATCAAAGATTGGTTTTTCTTGCGAGTGGGCGCTGGATCGGAATCTTCCCGTCGTGATTGGGCTATGATGTAAGGTGATATGTTTTTTTTTGTCGGCCGATAAACGTCGGATGAGAATAAAGCGCGCCTTTCGTTTCCTAAATTTTGAATAAGCCTCCGGTCGAAGTCTCGTCTATTTCACAGAACTTTTTTAACTTTAATCAAAAAAATATGGGGAAAAGAATTGTTCGCTTGCATAACGTGGATTCTTTATCAGCCATTGAGAGCGTTATCGGAAAAGAAGTGTCGGTGGTGCTTCGCGACGATGGTGTCTTGCAGGGCGAGGCGATCCGCGGCCTCGTTTCAGGATTAATATTAAGGAATAAGCGCTTCGCGGAGCATCTCATTCCCTTTCAGGATATACGGGAAATTCAATACGATTATACTTCGAAGTATTAACATATGCTTACGTCACTTCATATTAAGAATTACGCGCTCATTCAGGAACTTGATTTATCGCCGACTGATGGATTGAATATTATTACGGGAGAAACAGGCGCGGGAAAATCCATCATGCTGGGAGCGCTGGGCCTGCTGTTGGGCAACAGGGCGGATACGAAGGTGTTGTTTGACGAAAATGAGAAATGCGTGATCGAAGGCGCGTTTTCTATAAAGGCGTATAATCTGAAAGCGCTTTTTGAAGAGGAGGAGCTTGACTATGAAGAGATCTGTCTGATCCGTAGAGAGATCAGTCCCCAAAACAAGTCAAGGGCTTTTATTAACGACACTCCTGTCACGCTTGACGTGTTGAAACGAATCGGTAGCCGTCTGATGGATATTCATAGTCAGCATGAAACCCTGCTGCTCGGTAACGCGGAGTTTCAGACAATGATTCTGGACGCGGTAGCGGGCAATCAGGCCTTGCTTATGGAATACGCGGGGCTTTTTGGCAAGTACAGAAAAATTGTCCGGAGATTGGACGATTTAAGCGAACAGGCCGCGGATAATCGGAAAGAATCTGATTATCAAAATTTTCTTCTTAATGAACTTAGGGAAGCAGGGCCTCAGGAAGATGAGCAAGAAGCGCTTGAGGAAGAGCTTCGGGTGCTGGAAAACGCGGAAAATATAAAAAACCGTCTGGGACAGGTGATGGGGGTGTTGGACGACGGAGACTTTTCTGTGATATCCAGTCTCCAGGGCGCGTTGAAGCATTTGGAGGCTGTAAGCCAGTTTGGTCCCGTTTTTGGCAGCTTGCGGAACAGATTGGATGCCGTTTTTATAGAATTGAAGGACATTGGCGGTGAAATCGAATCGGAAGGCGCGCTCGTCGAGATCAATGAGGAACGGGCGGAGGAAATACGAAAGCGACTCAGTTTGCTTTATAACCTGCTTCAAAAACACGGCGCGCGCGAGATCAGAGATCTTGTCCGTATTCGCGAAGAATTGGAAGACGCGTCGAGAAAAGTGGAATCTCTGGACGAAGAGTTGGAGCAATTGCGCGTTCAGCGTGAAGAAGTCTACCATAAGCTGCTGGAAGTGGGAGATAACCTTTCCAGTGCCAGACGTTCGGTTAGGGACGCGCTGAAGAATGAACTGGAAGCTTTGCTCAAAGAGGTAGGTATGCCTGATTCAGTGTTGCTGGTCGATATGGAGAAGGTGGAACCCGGGATGTCCGGCATGGATAAAATTCGTTTTCTTTTTAGCGCCAATAAGGGAGTCGCGGCGCAGGAACTGAAAAATGTAGCGTCTGGAGGAGAGTTTTCGCGACTGATGCTGTGCATTAAATATATTCTGGCGGATAAGACGGAGCTGCCTGTGATTATTTTTGACGAGATTGATACGGGAATATCCGGGGAGGTCGCTATCAAAGTGGGTAAGATGCTGAAACAGATGGCGCGTAATCATCAGATTATTTCTATTTCACATTTGCCTCAGATCGCGGCGCTTGGAGACGCTCATTATTATGTATATAAAAAGGAAGTGGCTGGCCGTTCGGTAAGTACGATCCGTCCGCTCACTCGGGACGAGCGTTTGCACGCTATCGCGGTGATGATTGGTGGAGACAACCCGAGTCAGACGGCGATCAGCAGCGCCAGGGAGTTGATGGAAATGGTTTAAAACGGATTACTTCCGAAAGGAATAATTAAGAATACCGGATGGTTTATAAACTATCCGGTATGACATCCACTTTTTTGTCGTTTTCAGTGTTGTCATTGATGAACAATGACTTTACTATACAGGGGATTTCCTGAATTTTTTCCTGCCAGTACGATAGTTCCGCTTCAAGTGCCGGGTCAGAAGCGTTTTTTATTTTTTCTTTTACAAATAAAATAAGAAAAAATACGAGGGCTGAGTATAAGGCCATAAGGCCGACTGCGAGATTGATGGTTGATAAAATTCCCGTTTTCAGGGTGTTCGTTAAATAATTCTTCATAACTTTTTCAGGTTAAGGTTAAACAGAAATATTTAATTACCTGTAATATATGATTTTTCTATATATAATCAAATAATGAGAAGGTCAAGCCTGGATTTGGTTCTTTCGAAAAATGAATTTTTTTTGCAGGAAATGCGTTTCCTTAAAAGTTTTCTAGGATAAATCTAAGTTTGATCGAATGAGAAAAGGGATTGTCGCGGCCGCGGGTGTTTTGCTGTGCGTCGTGGTTGGTTTTGTCGCGTATCGTTTTTTTTACAATCAACCGAATACGGTAACCGGAGTCGTCAATGACGAACCGCTGGTGGAAGAGCGCCAGGAAGAAGCTATTGTGTTGAAATATGGCATCAATGTGGACTCTACCGACATGGAAGAGTTCCGGATTCAGAAAAATCAAACGTTGGGCAATATTCTGGGCTCGTTTAACTTATCGCCTTTGCAGATAAGTGAAATATGTAAAGCCTCTATGCCGGTATACGATCTGGCCAATATCCATAGCGGCAAGAAGTATACGGTCTTTACAAGTAAAGATTCGTTAAAAACCTTGCAATGTTTCGTATATGAGGCTAGTCCCATGGATCATATTGTAGTCAGGCTGACGGATGGCGTTGAGGTTTTTAAAGACGACATTCCGGTAGATACCATTATTCGAAAGGTGGGTGGACGCGTCCGGGGAAGTTTGTATGAAACGCTGAAGAATCAGGACACACCTTACGATATGGCGGTAAGAATGTCCCGGTTGTTTGCCTGGCAAGTCGATTTTTTTCGCTTGTTCGAAGGAGACAGTTACAAAATTATTTATGAGGAAATTTCCGTCAATGGAGAACCGTTAAAAACAGGGAAAATTCTGGCCGCTTCGTTTGAGCAGCATGGCAAGCCTTACTACGCGATTGGTTTTGAAGAAGGGGGAAAACAAAAATTTTTCAATGAAGAGGGTAAAAATGTCATTGGCGCGTTTCTCAAAGCTCCTTTAAAATACTTTAGAATTACTTCCCATTTTTCAAAGAACAGATTTCATCCGGTATTGAAGAGGAATAAAGCGCATTTGGGTACAGATTACGCGGCGCCTACCGGTACGCCAATTCTTGCCGTAGGATCAGGCAAAGTAGTAGAAGCGCGCTATTCACAGTTTAACGGCAACTATGTAAAGATTAAGCACAATAATACTTATTCTACGCAGTATCTGCATATGAGCAAATTTGCGAAAGGCATAAAAAAAGGCGTCAGCGTCAATCAAGGACAGGTAATCGGTTATGTTGGGAGTACAGGTCTGGCGACAGGACCTCATGTATGTTACCGGTTTTGGAAAAATGGAAAACAGGTCGATCCCCGATCGGTCAACGTTGTCCAGACTGATCCTATAAAAAAAGAAAATCTGGAAGCGTTTAATGTTGTAAAAGAGCGTTATCTGAAAGAGCTTGACTCCATTGACCTGGATGGTTCTTCGACAATGGAAGAGGAGTTGGTCCTTCAGCGATAAAAAAAGGAGCGCGTGGCGCTCCTTTTTTATTATCTTGATGATTGGTGTCTATTCGAAGAATACTTCCGTATTGGGCAGTAGCGCCTTAATGCGCTGTTGTTCTTTTATCGGGATTTCATTTCCTACCAATGTCAGCGTTTTCAGTTTTTTAAGATTGGCGATTTCCAGAGGAAGAGAAGTCAGTTGGTTAAACGCCAGATCGATATTTTCCAGATTATGAAGCTGGGCGATAGACTTTGGTAGTTCTGTAAGCTTGTTTTGTCTGAAAGTAAGTACTTTTAAATAAGAAAGCTTGCCAAATTCAAGAGGGAGTGTAGAAATGGAATTTTTATTGAGAAATAATTCCCTCAGGTGCGTCAGGTTGCCAATGTTTCCCGGAACGGTATTGATCTCGTTGCCCGAAAGATCAAGGGATACAAGCGTATTGATGGCGGAAAGCCGGGGAGTGACAGTGCCAAGGGCGTTATCGTTGAAATTAAGCTTTGTAAGATATTTCAGGTTATCCGTAGCGGGCGGGAGATCCTTGAGGTGCTGGTTGCTAAAGTCCGCGCAGTATACAGACTCCGGATCTTCAAACGCGGTAACCAGGTTGAAACATTCGCCCATACAGGATTTTTCCAGTTTTTCAGCGGCTTCCAGCTTGCCGAGACGAAGGGCTATCGTTAGGTCGGAGCAGAGTTCCGTAGTAGCGAATCCCATTTTTTTACCCAAAAGATCTTTCGCGTAAGCTCTGTAAAAATACGCGTCCGCGTAGTCTGGATTGAGACTGATGGCGTTCGTAAAAGCTCCGATGGCTTGAATATATTCTCTGTTGTTAAGGTTTTGAACACCCGTGTTGTAATACGTTTTCGCGTCGGGTTGATTAAACGCGGAACAAATCAAAAATAACCCCGCGAATATTGTTTTAAGACCGTTTGACATACCTTTTATTCTTTTGCTAAGTTAGCCAGTACCATTATACGTGCCCGCGGGAGCATGGGTTTCCTTAATAATTCAAAATATTAAAAAAAACGATCAACCCGAAGACTCGCTTCGGATATGAAGAGCCAGCGGAGTACGATGACAATTTTTTTTGGTGATTATGGTTCGCTTAGCGAAGTTCGTTATTAATTTTTACTATTCATCAGATCTTCAATATCGTCCGCTTCGATCGGAATAGTCGCCATTAGGTCGACCGGCCCTGAATTGGTGATGAGAATATCGTTTTCGATACGTATGCCAAGACCTTCTTCCCGGATATAGATTCCAGGTTCGCAGGTGAACACCATTCCGGATTCGAAAGGACGGTTCCGGTCACCCACATCGTGTACGTCCAGTCCCAGAAAATGGGATACGCCATGCATGAAATACTTCTTGTAGGCGGGTACGAGCGGGTTTTGCCGGCTGATATCGTCCCGCTTTAAAAGTCCAAGCCCCAGCAGCTCCTTTTCCATGAGCGCGCCGACTTCCTTGTTTAATCCCGCGAGTGTATTTCCGGTCACCAGCATTTCCCGGCTGGCTTTAAAAACCCTCAGGACCGCGTTGTACACCTCTTTCTGACGTTGGGAAAAGCGCCCGTTGACAGGGATCGTTCTGGATAGATCGGCGTTGTAATTGGCGTACTCCGCGCCGATATCGAGCAGGAGCATGTCGCCTGCCTTGCATTCATGGTCGTTGTCGATATAATGCAGCACGCAGGAGCTAGCGCCCGACGCGATGATGGACTGATACGCGGGACCTCGCGAGCCGTTTCGGATAAACTCATGCCATATTTCCGCTTCTACTTCATATTCCTTTACTCCGGGTTTGACAAAGGAAAGTACGCGGCGAAACGCTTTTTCCGTGATGGAGCAGGCGGCTTGTAGTTGCCGGATTTCGATTTCTTCTTTGACCGCTCTCAGAAAGTGCATATGCGGAGCGAGTCTTTCATAGTGATGAAGAGGAAACTTGTCCTTGCACCATTTTAAAAAACGGTCGTCTTTCGTCTCCACTTTATTGCCGGACCGAACATGTTCGTTAGAATTAAGGTATATATGTTGAGCGTCATAAATGACGGAAACAAGAATGTTTTCGAAATCGCCGGCCCAGAATATGGTGTCGATACCGGAGATCTCTCTGGCTTCATTTTTGCTTAGTTTCTGACCTTCCCAGACAGCGATATGTTCGTTTGTTTCGGTTATAAATAATACTTCCCGATATTTGGGGTCCGGATGATCGGGAAACAGGAGAAGAATCGTATCTTCCTGATCGATGCCGGATAAGTAGAACAGGTCGTTGTTTTGTCTGAAGGGCATAACCCCGTCGGCGTTTGTCGGAAAAATGTCGTTGGAATTAAAAATGGCGATAGACGAGGGTTTAAGCAGCGCCCGGAGCTTCGTTCTGTTTGTGGTAAACAGCGTGTTGTCGATTATAGAGTATCTCATTATAAGTCGTTTCGAGGTTTTATAAAAATATCATGAGTAAATATATAAGAAAGATCGCTATTCTCTGTGTTTTGTTCATGGCGCAGTACGCTTTCGCGCAGGGCAAGTACTGGATCATGTTTACGGATAAGGATATGGAGCATTACCGTTATGATGAAAATATCAGTGAGCGGACGATCCGAAACCGTATAAATCAAAACCTGCCTTTGTGGCAATATTCGGATATACCGGTTCGGGGCGCATATGTAGACAGTCTTCGGAAGATGGGCGTAGAGGCTCAGGCGCGTTCGAAATGGTTGAACGCGGTCAGCGCGACGCTGACGAAGGAACAGATCGAGAGTGTGTCGACGCTTCCGTATGTTGACCGGTTAGAACCTATTGTGGAACGTTTGCTCCTCGCTTCAGTCGATATGGAGTTGAATACGAAGAAATACAGTCAGACACTTAAGCAGATGAACGCCGCCGCGTTTGTTAAAGCGGGCTTGTCCGGTATGAATGTATCGGTTGGCGTGATCGACGCGGGCTTTTTCAACGCGCACAACGAGCCAGGGCTGAAGCATTTGTTTATGGAGGACAGAATCCGGGCTCAAAAGGACTTTGTAACGCCCAATCGGACGGATCTTATAGAATCGCTGATAACTACTTCCGACGGCCATGGTCAGCGCGTACTCGATTATCTGGCGGGATATAATCCATCCGACCATTTTCAATCAGGGCTTGGAGTCAACGCGTTTTTTTATCTTGCCAGGACGGAAAACGGCGACAAGGAGCATAGGATAGAGGAGGACAACTGGATTATGGCGATGGAGTGGATGGATAGTCTGGGAGTCCAGTTGGTAAATACATCGTTGGGCTACGCGCAAAGTATGGATGATCCGGAAGAAAATTATAAAAAAGAGGAGATGAACGGCCAGACCGCGCGTATTACGAGGGCGGCTCAGATGGCGGTCGATGAAAAGGGGATGTTTATGGTGGTTTCCGCGGGCAATGAAGGAGGCAACGCGAATTGGCGCATCATATCCGCTCCGGCCGACGCTCAGGGGGTATTGTCTATTGGAGCGACCGCTTCGGATCAAATGACACGGATATGGTATAGTAGCGTAGGGCCTGATTTTCTGCCTTATCTCAAACCAAACGTATCCGCCTTTTCACCCAATGGGACTTCGTTTTCCGCTCCCGCGGTGACTGGTTTTGTCGCTTGTCTTTTGCAAAAGGATTCGACGCTTACTCCGAGGAAATTGATGTCGATTATGGAAAAGAGCGCGCATTTGTATCCGTATGGAAACAACTTTATCGGCTATGGAGTGCCGCAGGCGGACAGAGCTCTGGCTTTGCTGGCCGATAGCGCCGCCACTTTTGGAAACAACCAGATCGTCGCGGACAGGGATAGGGTGGAACTGGTGTTTAGAGAAGCGGACAAGAAAGACAAAGCAGTCGTTTTTCATAAAAGAAACGCGCGGGATGTCATACGCCAGGATGTCGTGCCTATTCGTAAGCGTAGACTTATAGTGGAAAGGCAGCCGGGAGAAAAAGCGACCACTGTCAATGTGGGGTTGAAAACAATCGAAGTAATCTGGGAGGATTAACCGGACTTTTCGCTTTTGAATTTTTGATTTCCAATTTTATAGTATAGAGGGTTAATGGTTTATATTTGAATCGAGGTTCATGGCTGATACTTTCCGATTCTTTGATTATTTTTGTTCTAATTCATGGAAGAGTATCAGTTATATACCTTGTCCAATGGGATCAGGGTAGCTCATAAGGAAGTCGCGAACACCAAAATCGCTCATTGCGGTTTTACATTGGATATTGGCACCCGGGATGAAAAACCCGATCAGCAGGGTTTGGCTCATTTCTGGGAACATATGGCTTTTAAAGGGACTCTCAAGCGGAAGCCCATTCATATCATCAACAGGCTGGAAGTAGTCGGCGGTGAGCTAAACGCGTATACGACGAAAGAAAAAATCTGTTTTTACGCCTCTATTCTGGATAGGCATTTTGATAAAGCTTTTGACCTTCTTTATGATATAACTTTTCAATCGACTTTCCCCGATAAGGAAATTGAACGTGAAAAATCAGTTATTCTGGAGGAAATGTCCATGTACCTGGATTCTCCGGAAGACGCTATACAGGACGAGTTTGAAGAGCATGTATTCGCGAATCATCCTTTGGGATATAATATTTTAGGGGAAGCGAATATCGTAAAGCGTGCGCGGAGGGATGATTTTATACGTTTTATTGATGAGAACGTGGACTATGAGCGGTTGATTTTTAATTCTATTGGCAATATTCCCGCGGCCAAGGTTTTCAAGCTCGCCGAAAAGTACCTGTCGGATTTGCCTTCCCGGAAATCAGGGAGGGTTCGCAGCCCCTTTGACGGCTACTCCAAATTCGAGATTACCCGACACAAAAGTATTTTGCAAAGCCACTGTATGCTTGGATGTCCTTCCTATTCGCTGAATGATGAAAACAGGTTGCGCTTTTTTATGCTCGTAAACCTGCTCGGTGGCCCTGGAATGAACTCCCGCCTGAACCTCGCGTTGAGGGAGAAACACGGTTTTGTATATGCTATTGAAGCCAATCATATGTCTTTTACCGATACGGGACTGTTTTCCATTTATTTCGCCACGGAAAAGAAACAGTTGAAAAAGAGTGTTGATTTGGTTTATAAGGAATTAAACAAGTTAAGAACAGTTCCGCTGGGAACCGGACAGTTGCATACTTGTAAGCAGCAATTGATGGGACAATTGGCCATGGCCGAAGAAAGCAATATTAGCTTTATGCAAATGATGGGAAAAAGTCTCCTGGACCTGGGGCAGATCGATAGCCTGTCGGACATATTCCATCTTATAGAGCGCGTAAGCGCGATGGAGCTTCTTGAAATCGCGCGTGAAATGTTTGATCCGGACAGGTTATCCATGCTAACCTATTTGCCTGAATAAGTCATGTTTATCGTACATCAGGAAATTGAACAATATATACAAGCGCTATGTTCGGAAGAACCAGTTGTTTTGAAGGAACTTTCCCGGGAGACCTACTTGAAGGTTTTGATGCCTCGCATGTTGTCGGGGCATGTGCAGGGAAGGTTGCTGAGCCTTATTTCACATATGCTATCTCCGGAAAATGTATTGGAAATAGGTACCTTTACCGGTTATTCGGCCATCTGTTTCGCCGAGGGGCTACGGGAGGGAGGATGTGTGCACACAATCGACATTAACGAGGAACTGGAAGACTTTGTCGGCGAGTTTGTACAAAAGGCGGGCATGTCCGGAAAAATCCGGCAGTATATTGGCGACGCGATGGAAATCATACCATTGATGGACATGGAATTCGACCTGGTTTTCATCGACGCGGACAAGGCCAACTATTTAAATTACTATAACCTGGTTGTGCCCAAAGTCCGTCAGGGGGGGATAATTCTGGTGGATAACGTGCTGTGGAGCGGTAAGGTCGTGGAGCGGGAGGGCGCGAAAAAAGATACGCGGGCGATTCTTGATTTTAATAAGGCGGTAGCCGATGATCCAAGAGTAGATCAGGTGATTCTCCCGGTCAGGGATGGTATTCAGTTAATACGAAAGAAATAGTATGAAAAAGTTGGTTGTTTTAGCGGGTATACTGCTTTGTACTTCAGCCATTGGTCAGGTAGTATCCATTCCTGACGTGATTTATTTTGCCGGTATGAAGCTGGAATTGAGCAATCAGGTACAACGTACTTTGCAGACAGAAGTGGAGAATATCCGGCGTAATGAAAAGTACTTTCGTATGAAAGTCGACCGCGCGGATCTTCATTTCCCGATTATTGAGCGGGTATTCGCGGAAGAAAACCTGCCGGACGAATTCAAGTATCTGGCTTTGCAGGAAAGCAGTCTTATACCAGACGCGGTATCTAGTTCCAACGCGGTAGGATATTGGCAGTTTAAAAAAGAGTCCGCTGAAGAAGTCGGTTTGCGTTGCGACCATTATGTGGATGAGCGAATGAATATCGCGTCCGCTTCCAGGGGAGCGGCCAGATATTTGAAGCGAAACAACGGCGTGCTGCAAAACTGGATCTATTCCTTATTGTCGTACAATACCGGCCTGGGTGGAGTCCGCAAAGAGGTGGAAGATCGTTATGTCGGCGCGACGACCATGAAGATTACGGACAAAATGCACTGGTATGTTATACGTTTTTTGGCGCATAAGATCGCTTATGAAAATGAAGTAGGGAAAAATCCGAACAGGGAGCTTTATTTATTGGAATACAAGGGAGCGGCTCATAAGTCGACGAAAGAAATAGCTTCTGAGCTTTCTTTGCCTCAAGAGGCGATAGAAGCGCATAACAAGTGGATTCTGAAGGGAAAGGTACCTAATGATAAGGAATACGCGGTGATATTGCCGGTATCCGCGTATGATTATGCCAGAGTGGCGGCTGTGATCGGAACTTCGTCGGCTGTGGCGGTGGTTCAGGACGATCCCGCGACGCGGACTCCGACCGGAGTCCAGAAGCCATCCAAAGGAAAGAAGAAGAAAGAGCCAGTTGGTATTCAGTCTCCTTTGGAACATAACGCGGTTGTTATTACTATCCACAATAAACTCAGGGCGGTATTGGTCAGAGAAAACGACACTTTTGAACGAATCGCTTCCGCCGCCGGCGTTTCACTGGAGCACATACGTTTGTACAACGAACTGAACAAGACATCGAAGCTAATACCTGGAAAGTATTATTATATTCAGCCCAAGCGAAATAAAGCGCTTGTCACTGAACACGTAGTACAGCCAGGCGAGACGATATGGGCGATTGCTCAGGATTATGGGATGCGAACCAACGCGATCCGCAAAAAGAACAGAATGACGCTTCGTGAAGAGGTGAAAGCCGGCCGTGTGCTTTTGCTGAGAAGCCGTCTGAAAAAAGGACAGAAACCTGAATACAGGGCCACGCCTCAGAAGGAAGTGAGACAAGAAGCTCCGGAGCGTGTGGTGGAAAGTCCCAAGCCGGTGGAAAAACCAGCCGCGTCGGAAATCCGGGCTCAGGAAGTAAAGGAACCAGTTGTAAAGGTAGCGCCGGGCGAGGTCGTGACACCCGTTGAGGTTAAAAATGAAGCGAAACCCACGGTACCGGAGGAAAGCCCGGATCTGATAAGGCACACGGTCGGGCAGGGGGAGACACTGTATGGTTTGTCCAGAATGTATATGGTGGCGATCGACTCCCTGACCAGATGGAATGATCTTTCCGCTGGCTTAAAAACAGGGCAAATGATTGTAGTAGGTAAAAAAGCGTCTATTGTTGAAAAAGCGCGGGACGAGAGAGAAAGCGCGAAGTTTATAGAGCATACGGTTCAACCAGGCGAAACGCTCTATCGTATATCAAGACTGTATGGCAAGACGGTGGATGAAATTATGCGGTGGAACAATAAGCCCGACTCCGCGGTATCCGTGGGAGAATTATTGAAAGTTATCGTAGATTAGGTTGTATAGTTGAGTCTAAAAAATTAAGTAAACATTGAAAACCTCGGGACCGGATATCCTGGAAACTAATCTTGCCGGACAGATATTGAATGATCTTGACGAGGCGATTATGGTGACGGGCTCTTGTCTTGGTGTCGAGTTTGTCAATAAGTCCGCCCTCGCTTTGCTGAGAAAAGCGGAGCGGGACCTTGCCGGAGCTTCCTTGCTGGACCTTTTTCCGGACTTGAAGAATGTGTTGCCGAGGGTATATGAGAGCGGCGACAAGGTCAGGACGGATGTCGTATGGCGCCAGGATGGAATAGCTCTTCCTTTTCATCTGGTTTTATCTCCGATTCTTAGAGAGAACGGTGAAAAGCGCTTTTCAGGCCTCTCGGTTCATATCTCGGAAGTGCGCGTTCCCGAAGAAGAAAAATATAAGGCTTTATTTAAAGATGTACAGGAGGGGATTATCGTGATGGACGATACGTCCGCTATTGTAGAAGTCAATCCGGCCGCGTGTAAAATCTTCGGAATTGAGCAGGCCGATTTTGTTAAACTCCGTGTACGAGATATTTTTCCTCATAACTCGGATCCTGAGTCAGACCGCCTATGGATGGAATTTATAAGAAAGGGACGTTTGTCCGGCTTTTACAAGTTTTTGCTCAAGTCGGGAACCTATCGCTATATCGAGTTTAAGGCGACGACCAATTTTATGCCGGGGCTCCATCTGGCGATTTTTATTGATGTGACGGAGAAGCGAAACGCTCAAAACGCGCTGAAGGTCTCCGAATCGCAGCTCAAAGCCATTTTTAATAGTACCTCCCAACTGATCATCCTGCTGGATCTCGATTTAAAGATTTTGCAGGTCAATAAGATGGCTGATACGCATGTATCCCGTTTTACAGGAGATAAAAATATTATAGGATATTCCGCGTATAATTTTCTGGATGAGATTATTGATCAGGGTCTGGGACCTGGATTTTATCTTGAGAGGGTATTGCGCGGCGAAGCGACTTCCTTTGAATGCAGGCTTAAAAGCTTTCCCAATAGTTGGTATGAAGTCATGCTTTCGCCGGTCTATGACAAGTATTTTAAGATGAATTCCATTTGTGTCAGCGCGCTGGATGTCTCATTGAGAAAGAGAGCGGAGCTTTCGCTCGCCGCCAGCGAAGCACGCTTTCGTTCGCTGGTGCAAAATTCCAATGACCTTATTACGATACTGAGTCCGGAAGGCGATATCCTGTATCTGAGCTCGAGTTTGTTTAAGATTCTAGGATACAGGGATAAGGATTTGGCGCATACCGGACTGTTTGACCTGGTAATAAGGGAAGACGTGCCCATATTGCAAAATCTGCTTAGGGAAGTCGCCCGGAGTAGCGAAGACAGTTACGCGCTCGAGTTTAAGATAAGACACGCGGAAGGTTACTATATACATCTGGAGGCGATTTTTAATAATCAGTTGGAGAATCATTTTATTTCGGGCATTATTATGAACGCCAGAGATATTACCCTGCGAAAATTGCAGGAAGAAAACCTGCGCCTGCTTGAACGGGCTATCGACTCCAGCGAAAATGGGATATTAATTACAGATCCGAATAAGCCTAATAATCCCCTTATTTATGTAAACAAGGCTTTTAAACGCATTACCGGTTTTGATTCGGCCGATATGGTAGGCAAGAATATGGATATGCTGATGGGAGCCGAGACGGATCAGAATACACGCGCTTCACTGAATCTCGCCACACGGACGGGCAAGGGAACTTCCTTGCTGATGAAAAATTATCGGAAAGACGGTTCTGTCTTTTGGAATGACCTTACTATTTCGCCGGTATTTAACCGGGAAAATAATCTTACCAATTTTATTGGGGTGATTAACGACGTTACCGAAAAGAAAAACGCGGAAGACGCGCTCAAAGAAATTATCAGCGGACTCGCGAGTGTTTCGGAACAGGAGTTTTTTGAGACTTTACTCCGGTATCTGTCCTGGTCTGTACGTTCAGACATCATGTTTATAGCGGAACTCGCTGAAAATGGTATTTTATGGACAAAAGCTTTTCTCTACGACGGGGCGATCATGCCCGACATGGCTCTGATAGAACGCGACGCTCCTTGGTATAGGCTCGTAGAGGAGAAAAAAACAATATATGTGGAAGACCTGTTGGCCGGTTATCCTTCCAACATGTATGTTCAGGATGGCTTTTCCTGCTTCTTGGGAGTACCTCTGCTTTCTTCCAGTGGCGAGATTGTGGGAGTGCTGGGCGCTATAAATAGAGGAAGCTTCCAGAATCCGCCGTTTTTGGAAACATTGTTTAATCTTTTTTCGGTTCGGACATCGGCGGAATTGGAGCGCCAACAATACCTGAAGTCTCTGAAAGAGAGTGAAGAAAAATTTAGAGCGCTCGCGGAAAACTCTCCTGATCTTATTCTTATTTATAACTTGCTGGATCGGGAAGTCGAGTATATTAATAAAAGTCATTTTTTGGGATATAAGGATAAGGAATTGTCCGATACAAACAACTGGCTGGGCTTGTACCACGAGGGAGACCAGCCGCAGGTCAGGGACTATCTGATCAAGACGATTAAGGGTCAGATTAACAGTGAAAAAAGTATTGACCTGCGTTTGCGGAGAAAAGATGGGGTATACGAGTGGGCGACCAATTGCATATCCATCCTCGAAAAAGCCGGTAAATGGACCAGAAGGATATTGATCAATGTCAATGTGATTACAGAGCGGAAAAAAGCGGAGGAGGCGTTGAGGGAAAGTGAGGATCGCTTAAAGGCGCTTACGGAAAACACCAATGATCTTTTGTTTTCGGTAGATTCGTCGATGGCTTTTTCTACAATGAATACAGCCTTTGTCAATTTTATGGGAGAGGTTTATTTAAAGCGGGTGGAAATAGGACAGCCGGTCAGCCAGGTGTTTTCCCGAGAGTCTTTTAATGAAGAATGGCTGAAGTTGATAAAAAAGGCGCTCAAGAATAAAAGGCTGGTCAGGGAAATCAATGTCAATACTCCGTATTGCAATGATTCCTTTGAGGTTTTGTTCAATCCCATATGTTCGGACAACATGGAAGCCCGGGGGGTAAGTGTTTTTGCCAGGGATATTACCAGACGCAAAAAAGCGGAAAACGATATCAAACGGGCGAACTTCGAACTGGATAGCTTTGTATATCGGGCTTCGCATGACCTGAGAGCGCCTCTACGCTCGGTGATGGGCCTGATCAGTCTGGTAAAAATGGAAAATAGTTTGGAGCAGAGAAACGAATACCTTGATCTGGCCAACAAGAGTATTTTGAAACTGGATAGTTTTATTGGCGATCTCACAGACTTTTCCCGAAACAGCCGGATGGAAATCAATTTTAAGGAGATTGATTTGAGCATGGTGATTGACGATACGGTCGAACGATTACAGTTTATGGAAAAAGCGAACCGGATCAATATCTATAAAAAACTGCAAGAGAATAGTATCCTTATTTCCGATCAGACCAGAATTTCAATTATTATTCAGAATCTGTTGTCCAACGCGATTAAATATCAGAATGAATACGCGGAATACTCTTATTGCGAGGTAGGGTTCCGGTATCTGAATCCAAAAGAAGCCGAGATATGGGTGAAGGATAACGGCAAAGGAATAAAGAAAGAGCTTCAGAACAAGGTGTTTGATATGTTTTTTAGAGCTTCGCACGATTCATATGGCTCAGGTCTCGGCCTGTATATTACAAAACAGGTAGTCGAAAAATTAGACGGTTCTATCACATTAAAATCTATTCCCGGCGAAGGAACACTGTTTTCTATCGTGCTTCCTGTACGGGAAATCAACGATTAGCCAGATATTTTTTTAGCAAACAAGTTTTTTAGTAAAATTCTCATTGTAAGTTATGTATAATGGATGCCGATAGTATTTTGAGATTTGTCTCTAAAGTGAAAATTGATTTGGATAAAGGAATTCTGTAAATTAAATCCGGATGTCTCAAGAACGTGTTTGGGGCGTTCGTTTGTTGACTGACTAAGCGTAGCGAGGCTTGTTTTTTGTTCGGGGAATGGTTTGGAAAATACTCTTTGTAGCAGGTATTCCACTAGCCCAAAAGACAGATAAGATCAGTGAACGTATTTTAATTTAAACCATTTGAAACAGACTATGCAGGTTCCTTTTTCAACAATAATGTTGGTTGACGATAACGAGACTGATAATTTTATTCATAAACGAGTGATCGAATTGTCCGGGTTCGCCAATGAGATTATTATTAAAAACTCAGGAAAAAGCGCCCTCGAATATTTACAGACCCATGCCCGGTCTATAGAAAAACTGCCTGATATTATATTTTTGGATATAAACATGCCTATTGTTGATGGCTTTGTGTTTTTGTTCGAGTTCGAAAATTTTTCAGAAGCCATAAAAGCGAAGTCCAAGATCGTAATTCTTTCCAGTTCGGATAGCAAAAGAGATATAGACAGAATTGTAGACAATGAGTATGTGGTACATTTTATTACAAAGCCACTTTCTGAGGAAGCGCTTGAGGATCTGTTAAAAAAAATGTAAAGTAGGCCTGGATTTACACAATGGACTTTAAGAAAGACAACGCGTGGATTTTGTCTCGCGCCATATTCAACGCGATTGTATTGACCAGCCACTTAAAAAATAGTATTTTGCGTTAATGGAAAATTTCGTCGTTTCTGCCAGAAAGTATCGTCCGCAGACTTTTGACAGTGTTGTAGGGCAGTCGCATATTACTACCACATTAAAAAACGCCATTAAGAACAATCATTTGGCGCAGGCCTTTCTTTTTTGCGGTCCGAGAGGAGTTGGTAAAACGACCAACGCCCGTATACTGGCCAAAACGATCAATTGCCAGAATCTTACAAAGGATATTGAAGCCTGCAATGAGTGCGATTCCTGCAAAAGTTTTAATACGGGAAGCTCCTTGAACATTCACGAGCTTGACGCCGCCTCCAACAACTCGGTGGACGACATCAGAAGTCTTGTCGATCAGGTCCGATATCCTCCACAAAGCGGTAAGTATAAAATTTATATTATAGATGAGGTTCATATGCTTTCTAATCAGGCCTTCAACGCCTTTTTGAAAACATTGGAAGAGCCTCCATCCTATGCCATATTTATCCTGGCGACGACAGAAAAACATAAAATTATCCCTACCATATTGTCCCGTTGCCAGATATTCGACTTTAACAGAATCCAGGTAAAGGACATATCGGAGCATCTCGCCCGCATCGCTCAAAAGGAAAATATAAGCGCCGAAGGACAAGCGCTTCATCTGATCGCGCAGAAAGCGGATGGCGCTTTGCGCGACGCTCTGTCCATGTTTGACCTGATCGTTACATTCAGCTCTGACAATACCATCACCTACAAAAAGACCATCGATAATCTGCACATACTCGATTATGATTATTATTTCAGGATGACGGACGCGCTGTATGAGGAGAATGTATCGGAAGCGTTGTTGACGTATGATAAAATTATCCGGGAAGGTTTTGACGGGCATAACTTTATCGTCGGCTTAAGTGAGCATTTTAGAAACTTGCTTGTTTGTAAGGATCAGGCGACCGTCAAGTTGCTGGAAGTGTCCGAAGAAGTGCGGAAAAAATACCAGGCTCAGGCTCAAAAAGTACCATTGTCATTTTTGGTAACGGCGTTAAACATATCCAATGCCTGCGATCTGCAATACAAGAGCGCCAAAAACGCCCGCTTGCACGTAGAGCTTTCACTGATTAAGATGGCTTACCTGAATTCGGCCATCAACCTGGCCGATTTGGCCGCGGAGTTAAAAAAAAAAGAGACAGTCTGAGTAGTCCGGCGGAAGCTGACCGGAAGGCGGAAGAGCGTCCTCAAAGCGCCGCGTACGATAAGTCAAGGGAAGAGATACAGTTAAAAAGCACGCTGAAAATCCCATCCTTAAAGACGTTGCAGTCAACCGCGCGGACTCCGGTTTTTACGACAGAGAAGAAAGATCAGTCTGAGCCCACACTGAGAAATGAGCCGTTTACCAGAGAACAGGTGATCTCGGCCTGGCAGGAGTATACCCAACGGTTTAAAAATGAAGGTAAGAAATCAGAGTCTATCATCCTGGACAGGACGTTGGAGTTTACTGATGATTTTACTGTCCGGATTAAACTGGACAATTTTGTTCAGATGGATCTGTTAAATTCGTTTAAGCCGGAACTGTTGAACTTCATACGAAACGAGATAAGGAACTCCAGTCTGAATCTTGTCGCTGAAATTTCAGAAGAAGAAACCGTGAAGCTGATCTATACCTCCAACGACAAGTTTAAGTATCTGTCGGAAAAGCACCCTATCTTGAGCGAAATGAAAAAGCGCTTTGGACTGGATACGGACTTCTGATAGTTGGCAAGACTTTTGCGTATGGCCAGGATGTTATTTGTAAACACATTTTGGCTTAGCTGGTTGATTCGGCATATAAGTTGAATTTTAAGATAATTGATTTTTACAGGTTGATTTATGAAGAGAGTATTTTTAGCTTTTTCCCTTCTTTTTTTATCCGGAACGCTATGCGCGCAATTGGACAAATATCGCGTAGAAACGAAGGAATCCGCTGGATTTCCGTATGAGGCAGTGACAAACGATCCGTTGGACGCCCGTATATATACGCTTGAAAATGGCTTGAAAGTATATATGACAGTATATAAGGAGGAGCCAAGAATTCAGACGTTTATCGCGGTCAGGGCGGGAAGCAAGCATGATCCGGCCGACGCTACAGGCTTGGCGCATTATCTGGAGCATATGCTTTTCAAAGGAACCTCCAGAATCGGAACCCTTGACTGGGAAGCTGAAAAGAAAGAACTCGACAAGATAGAAGACTTGTACGAAGAGTACAGAAAGACGCTAAGTCCCCTTAAAAGAAAAAACCTCTATAGACAAATCGACAGTATTTCGCTGGTAGCTTCTCAATACGCGATTCCCAATGAATACGATAAATTGTTGTCCAATCTTGGCGCGGTCGGAACCAACGCGTATACTTTCGTCGAACAAACAGTGTATGTAAACAACATTCCATCGAACGCTTTGGAGAGATGGGCGGAAATTGAGGCGGAGCGTATGGGAAATCTGGCTACCAGATTGTTTCATACGGAGCTGGAAGCCGTGTATGAGGAAAAAAACCGAGGTATAGACAATGATCGGAGAAAAGTCTGGGAAAAACTGCTAAGCGGTGTTTTTCCCGATCATCCTTATGGCACCCAAACGACCATAGGGACGGTAGAACACCTTAAAAATCCTTCGATCACCGAGATTAAGAAATATTTTCAAAAATATTATACGCCTAATAATATGGCGATTTGCCTTAGCGGAGACTTTGATCCTGACGAGGCCATCAAAGTGATCGACAAGCATTTCTCAGGCCTACGTCCGCGCGACGTGGAAGTTTTTCATGTACCGGAAGCCAGTCCTTCCCGAACAGTACGGATAGACACTGTTTATGGTCCGGACGCCGAGAATATCACCATTGGCTTCCGTTTTGAGGGAAGATCAAAAGTATTGGTTCCCGAAACGACCGGTGAAAACAAAACGATTGAGGCGCCCGACGTATATATGCTGAAATTGCTGTCGATGTTGCTCAATAATGGACAGGCCGGGCTGATCGACCTCAACCTGAATCAGAAGCAGGCAGTATTGTCCGCCAACGCCTACGACCTTCCCCTCAATGACTATTCCCTGTTCGTTTTGTCCGGGCGTCCCAAGGCGGGACAAGACCTTGAAGACGTAAAGCGCTTGTTGCTGGCACAGCTCGACTCGTTGAAGAATGGCGATTTTCCGGACTGGTTGCTGGAGGCCGTGTTGAATGACTATAAAATCACCCGGATGAAAGAATATCAAAGCAACAACGCGCGCGCCGACGCTTTTGTGGACGCCTTCATCTCAGGTATTCCCTGGAATATGGCGGTCATGGAGGAAGATATCCTCAAGGCTTTCACGAAAGATGATATCAAGGCTTTTGTAAAAAACAGATTTGGGGAAGACTATCAGGTAATCTATAAGCTGACCGGAATAGATTCCACGATTCAGAAAGTGGACAAGCCGGAGATCACTCCGGTTCAGCTCAACCGGGATGTGCAATCCAAGTTTTACGAGTCGCTTATGATGAAGCCGGTTAAGGAAATAGAGCCGGTATTTTTGGATTTCAGCAAAGATATTGAGTTTCTGAAAACAAAAAATAGACAGGAAGTCCTTTATAAGAAAAATACGGAGAATGACCTGTTCAATCTGTACTATGTCTGGGATATTGGCAAAAATGACAATCCCTTATATCCTGTCGCTACGGGCTACATGAGCTATTTGGGTACAAAGAAGCTTAGCGCGCCGCGACTGAAAGAAGAGTTTTACAAACTGGGTTGCTCAATCGGGTTTTCGGCGACGGATGAATCCATTGTCATCTCTCTTTCCGGTTTGGGTGAAAACTATGAGAAAGCCTACAAGTTGTTTGAGCAAGTGATCGTCGAAGCCAGGGCCGATCAGGAAGCGCTTAAAAGCTATGTCGCCAGAATATTGAAAGCCCGGGAGGATAGCAAGAAGTCCAAGGATATAATTTTGCGCTCCGCGATGGTCAACTATGTCGCTTATGGTCCGGAAAATCCTTTTACCCATATTGTTGGCGCGGAAAAGCTAAATAAATTGAAAGGAGAGGAGCTGGTAAAATTGATTCAGGACTTGCTGACGCTACAGCATCGCGTGCTTTATTATGGACCTCTGGCCGGAAGCGCCCTGACGGCCTCCCTGGATAAAGTTCATAAAGTACCTGCTTCGCTTAAGCCCGCTTCCTACAGGCAAAAGTATTTCTTCAACGATATTCCCAGAGATAAAATCTATTTTGCCGAATATGATATGGTACAGGCCGAGGTCGTTTTACTTTCCAAATCAGAAGACTATGATCCAGCCAAAGTGCCGGTCGCGACCCTGTTCAACGAATATTTTGGAGGAAGTATGGGATCGCTTGTTTTTCAGGAAATGCGAGAAGCCAGAGCCTTGGCGTATTCCGTCAAATCAAGCTATATGCTGGCGGATCGTCAAAAGGAGTCGAACTATATATATTCCTATATCGGAACACAGGCGGATAAGCTGGATGAAGCCGTCGCGGGCATGAGGGAATTGTTGAACAATATGCCGGAATCGGAATTGCTGTTCAATACGGCGAAGACCTCCGTGCTTGAAAATATACGGACGACCCGAGTGACCAGGGCGGATGTTCTGTGGAGCTATCTCAAGGCTCGAAGACTGGGAGAGGATTATGATATCCGAAAAGTGGTTTTCGAAGGAATTGGGCCTATGAAATATGGCGAAATAGAGCGGTTCCAACAAGAATTTGTTCGGAACAAGCCTATGGCTATCCTTATTATCGGATCGAAAGATAAGCTGGATCTTAAAAGCATGGAAGCCTACGGAGAAGTGATCGAGTTGAGCTTAAAAGAGTTGTTTGGTTTCTGATCAGACAGGTTCGAGGCTTTTTCTTTGGCGTTGTCCGCTGCTGACAAGATAAACTCCGATCAGGATCATCAGCGAAAAGAGCGTTTTATTGACGGTTAATTGGTCCTTTCCCATGGCGATAGCGATAATCGCGGCCAGGATAGGCTGGATGTATATATATATGCCCGCGAGGGAAGGATCGATGGTCTTTAATACACCTGTATTAAGATAATAAGCGATGACTGTCGCGAATACGACGACAAACAAAAGCGCGAGTACCGCTTCTCCCGGCATGGTTTCCCACGAGATGTTTTTTATTCCCGGATAACCAAAAGGAATCACGAATATAAGCCCTGTCAGGAAAATCCATTTCAATACAGTAATGGGATGGTATTTGAGCATGAGTGGCTTGACCGCTACCAGGAAGGAAGCGTAGCTCGTCGCGTTGATCAGAATAAGCAGATCACCGATAAACAGGTTTTCCGGCCCTTTCCGGCTGGATGAAAGGAGTAATAAGACGACGCCGCCCGCTCCGAGGAATATCCCCAGAATTTTTTTGTAATTGATTCGTTCTCCCAGCGTCAGCGCCGATATGATCAGTACCATGACGGGGCTGATAGTGACCATGAGTGAAGCGTTGATCGGCTGGGTCAGACTTAAGCCTTTGTAAAACAATAGCTGATTCAGGACAATACCGGTCAGAGTACAGAACAATAACCTTGGATAATCTTCCCGGACCGGTTTCTCCGTTTTCATCATGAGGGATATCAGCCAGAAAAACAACGCGGCGCTTACGCCTCTTATAATGATAATGGCGCCGGGTGAGACATACTCGGGCATGACGATCTTAGCGATGGAGAAGTTAAATCCCTGAATGATTGAAGTTATGAACAGGAATAAATGCGCTTTCCAAATGTGTTGCATTTACAAATCTATCGAATATTATAAACCGGATATTGGTGTTCGTGTTTATTTTTTAACTTGTGATCATTGAAGTTTAATAGGAGAAATCTATGTTAGGACAACATACCCCTCTGGCCGAACGATTGAGGCCACATGATCTGGATACGGTAATTGGTCAGTCTCATCTGGTTGGTAAAAATGGTGTCATCCGTAAGATGGTGGAGTCGGGGGTGGTGCCGTCGATGATATTCTGGGGACCGCCTGGCGTAGGTAAAACAACATTAGCCAATATTATCGCGGCGAGCGTCAAAGTCCCTTTTTATATATTGAGCGCTATCAGCGCCGGAGTAAAAGACGTGCGGGAGGTGATTGACAAAGCCAGGGCGAATCATCGGACCATTCTGTTTATCGACGAGATCCACCGGTTCAGCAAATCTCAGCAGGACGCTTTGCTGGGTGCCGTTGAAAAAGGAATCATAACACTGATCGGCGCTACCACCGAAAATCCTTCTTTTGAGGTTAACCAGGCTTTACTTTCCCGCTGCCAGATATACACTTTGAAGCCGCTTTCGGAACAGGAATTGGTGAGCCTGTTGCGTCACGCGATCACTACGGACGTATTGTTGAAAGAAAAGAAAATCGAACTGGAGGAATACAACGCCCTGTTGTCCATATCGGGAGGCGACGCCCGAAAGTTATTGAATCTGCTGGAGTTAGTCGTGGAAGCGGCCTCTTCACGAGAGATCGTCATTACGGATTCCATGGTTATGGAAATAGCTCAGCGTAAAGTCGCGCTTTATGACAAGAAAGGAGAAATGCACTATGATATCATCAGCGCGTTTATAAAGTCTATCCGCGGCAGCGACCCCAACGCCGCGGTGTACTGGCTGGCAAGAATGATCGAGGGGGGCGAGGACGTGGCCTTTATCGCCAGGCGGCTTGTTATTCTAGCCTCGGAAGATATTGGCAACGCTAATCCAACCGCCGTGGTCATGGCTACTAATTGCTTTCAGGCGGTAAAAATCATTGGTTTTCCGGAGGCTCGCATCCTCTTGTCGCAATGTGTTACCTATCTGGCCTCTTCGCCGAAGAGCAACGCGGCTTACAACGCGATCAATCACGCCCAGGAACTGGTCCGGAAGCATGGGGACTTGCCGGTACCGCTTCATTTGAGAAACGCTCCAACCAAGTTGATGAAGCAGGAAGGCTATGGCCAGGGGTATAAATACGCGCATGACTATGACATGAATTTTGTAAAGCAGGAATATATGCCGGACGCGCTCAAAAATGTGAAAATATACGATCCGGGGATAAACCAGAGGGAAAATGAGTTACGGCAACGGCTTAAAAAATACTGGGATGATAAATACAGTTACTAGACTGTTGACAAGCTCTGGCAAATAGAGATTTTTGTTCGCTTTATAGTGAAATATGTCGTTTTTCAGGGAATAAAGCGCTTATCGGATCGCCTGTTTGGGAAAATAAATTTTAAAAGTGGTGCCTTCGTTGATTTTACTGGTGACGGTAATGGAGCCGCCCGCGTTTTCGATTACACGCTTGACAATGTACATGCCGACACCTGTTCCTTCGACATGATTGTGCAGACGCTTAAACATTCCGAACATCTTTGGAATATCGTGCTCATCCATACCCAGACCATTGTCTCCGACTTCAATCACCAGTTGTTCATTTTCCATAAAGGATAAAATTCGAATAAGTGGTGTTCGTTCGGCGCTTCGGTATTTGATGGCGTTGGATATCAGGTTGAACAATACGCTGCGTATGTTTTTTCTGGAAAATATGAGCGAGTTGATTTCAAAGTTTAGTGTAATGACGGCTCCGGTTTGCTTTATGTAATCTTCCAGACTCTCCAGGATTTCGGAAGCGATGGGCGATAGTTCGATCACTTCGGGGGCCTCTGGTTTTCCGGTTACCCTGGTAATTTCCGTCAGATCGCCTATGGTATTCTTGAAGCGGGTTACAGATTGGTTGATTAGGTTGAGCAGGATATGCTGTGATGGTTCCGAGCATTCTTCAATAAGACCATTGACCAGTCCCTCGATATTGTTTATAGGAGCTTTTAAATCGTGGGAGGCCGTATAGACAAAGTTGTCCAGATCGGTGTTTCGCCGTCTTAGTTCCTGATTTTTTTGTTTTAACTCTTCCTGCGCGGATTCAAATTGCTCTCTTATGAGTTTTTGTTCGTGAATATCGGTGCAGGTTCCAAACCATTTGATGATCGTGCCTTCCTTATCCTTGAGCGGCATGGCTCTCAGTAAGAACCATCTGAACGAGTGGTCATGCTTGTACAAGCGGTATTCCGCGTCAAAAATCTCCGATGACCCGATTGACCGCTCCCAGTTTGACCGGAAATTTTCCCGATCTTCCGGATGGATCGCGCTGATGACGCCTTTCTGCATCGATTCTTTTTCGCTTAGTCCGGTATATTCATACCACCGATTATTAAAAAAATCGTGATGGCCGTCCGGAAGGTTGGACCATACCATCTGAGGCATAAAGTTCGTGACAAACTTGAACTCCTGTGTATTTCTTTTTAATTGTTCAAAGGATTCCTCCAGTTGTTTTTGAGCGTCCTTGAGTTGTTTGGAATACCGCCGCTCTCTTTCCGCGTTGATCTGGTCCGTGATATCCATGGCGGTGCCAATCAGCCGGATCGGTTCGTCCTGGTCGGAATACGTGATGGAAACACCGATCCACATATACGCTACGGAGGTGTCGTTTTTCACGATCCGGTATTCTCCTTCCAGGTTTTTCTTCTCCCGAAAAGCTTCTTTGATCATCTTTATAAATCCCTGCCTGTCCTCCTCATGTATTTTATCAAGAATCATTTCCTGAGTGATTTCGGTGCCAAATTCATATTCCCAGAAATCGTATTGTTGCGGTGTCCAGAAAATCTTATTCGCTTTTATATCCCATTCGCAACTTCCCACTTTAGCCGCGGCTTGACTTTGTAAAAGCAACTCGTGGTTTTTTCGGAGCTGTTCGTATACCATTTTCTCCGAGCTTATATCTGTCAGGTTTACAACGATGCCGTCGTCAAATGGAACCGCTGAAATATTGCTCCATCCATTGAAGCAGTATTTTTCAAATTCCTGTTTGATACCCGACTGGACCACGGAAACAAAATGTCTGAAAACGGAATTGCGCTGTGATAAGGGGATTTCATCTAGAATTGACTTGCCGATGAGCTCATAAGCCGGTTTTCCGATAATTCTCGCGGCCTCCTTATTTACAATCTTGCAAGTAAAGTCTCGGATCACATCCTGAGCGTCTATGACTGGCTTTAATACGAGGAGACCGTTGGGCGAGCACTCGAGAATGTTTTCAAGCAGACTTATATTATAATGCAGGCTTTTGTCCGCCAGGCTCAGGTGTTTTCGCGGAGTGAGCTTGATAAGCGCGTCATTGCCGGAAAAGTTAAAGCTCAATTCGATTGGGCCGTTTGAGGAAAGGTGTTTGCCCGAGGAAACAACTATGTTTTTGCTTTCTTCATTTTTTACGCTTAGGCTCTTGCATCGGGCAAGTTCAGGAAAAAGCTCGTCAATCGGTTCGTCAATCAGCCGCGCTCCGGAGATCGCCAGCAATTTTTCCGCGGCGCTGTTGATATAACGAATCCGCAATTTCCGGTCATGTTGATGATCCTCCGGATAATTCGCTATGATAAAAGGGATGGAAGAGTCGCTTATAAAGTCATAGGGTTTATATGATGAATAATCGCCGTTTTCGGGAGATATGGTGACCAGTACCGCGTTGGATTGCTCGTTTGACTCGTATAGTGGCTTGTATGATATGATCACCGGGTAGTCCGGAAACAGCGTAATGGGCCTTATGACGGAATGCGATTGACCATTAAAGGCTTTTCTCAGGTCAAAAATAGTCGGGTTTCTTAGCGCTTCCGGAATGATCTCCAAAAAATTGACAATGGACTCCGGGTCTAAAATAGCTTTAAACGCGTCGTTAAATCCGGTAATTTTGAAATTAGTGTCTAGGTAAAGAACTATTTCTGATAATGGAAATTTCTCTCTTGTAAAGATGCCGATTGGTTTTTTATTGCTTTGCATGTAAGTATTAGTTGAAAAAAATATTGGTATGGTGCTACTTACTTTGCCCTTATTAAATGTTGATAAATATAAAAATATGATATTTAGTTAATTGTGCAAAATAAAAAGTAAAATAATTTGTAAATTATTTTATCTGTCGGAATATTGTCATGCTTGTTTAGCGTGTCGACTTTTTATATATGATTGAAAAAGACTCATTGTTTTATTTGGGCGGTTGGAGTAAATAATACTGTTTCCGCTTGTAGGCATAGACCGGCGTCGTCTTAAAAATATTCGTGTAGTGAACAGGGATTGTCTGAAACGACAATCCCTGTTCATCTGATTTGTTGAATTTACCGTGTCTGGTCAGTGATTACGCTATCCAGGATCGTACCTCGTCAAGCGTTGGATTTGGTATATCCAGTTTGAGCTTTTTTCTCATACCGCACAAATCGTTAAATAGCTTATTGGGATTCGCGTTTTGCAGGTCGGCGACGGTATTGATTCCGGTTTTGTGTATAAGAGGAACCAATTCCTTGGGTATTCCTTTATTTATAAATTCACTTACCTCGGCTCCCTGAATACGTTTTTCAGGTTTCATCTGAGGAAAGAATAATACATCCTGGATGGAGTTTTGGTTGGTCATAATCATGGAAAGCCGGTCGATACCGATTCCCAGCCCCGCGGTAGGAGGCATGCCGTACTCCAGCGCTCTGAGGAAATCCTCATCCAATACCATCGCTTCGTCGTCGCCCCGTTTGCCCAGTTCCAGTTGTTCTTCGAAACGAGCCCTCTGATCTATTGGATCATTCAGTTCGGAAAACGAATTGCAAATTTCTTTTCCATTGCATATCGCTTCGAAACGTTCCACGAGCCCTTCTTTGTTCCGGTGTTTTTTGGCGAGGGGAGACATTTCGACAGGATAATCTGTAATAAAAGTAGGCTGTATAAGCAGACCCTCTACTTTTTCGCCAAAGATCTCATCGATGATTTTGCCTTTGCCCATTGTTTCATTGACTGGTACATTGAGACTTTGAGCGGCCTCTCTTAACTGGCCTTCGTTCATGTCGCTGATATCGACGCCGGTGTATTCCCTGATCGCTTCAGCCATAGTATAGCGTTTCCAGGGACGCTGGAAATTGATGATGTTTTCTCCTACCTGGACCTCGGTGCCTCCATGCAGCTCCATAGCGATTTTTTCGACCATTTCTTCGACCAGATCCATCATCCAGTAATAGTCTTTGTAGGCTACATATAGTTCTATCTGCGTAAATTCCGGATTATGGAATCTCGACATCCCTTCGTTACGAAAATCTTTGGAAAATTCGTATACGCCGTCAAAACCTCCTACAATCAGCCTTTTGAGATATAGTTCATTGGCGATTCTGAGATATAGCGTTGTGTCAAGTGTATTGTGATGTGTTTTGAAAGGTCTCGCGGCGGCTCCTCCGTATATGGGTTGCAAAATGGGCGTTTCTACTTCCAGATAACCTTTGGCGTTTAGATAGGAACGCATGGTGTTGACCAATTGTGTCCTTTTGATAAATACTTCCCGGACCTCAGGGTTGACAATTAGATCGACATAGCGTTGTCTGTAGCGCTGTTCGGGATCGGAAAAAGCGTCAAAAACTTTGCGTTCGCCACTCTCGGTTTCCGCCTCCTTGACAATAGGCAGGGGCTTGAGCGCTTTTGTCAATATTTTGAACTCCTTCACATAAATACTGATTTCTCCCGTCTGGGTAGTAAATACATATCCCTGAATACCGATAATGTCTCCTATACCCAGCAGCTTTTTAAAAACATCGTTATATAGTGATTTATCTTCTCCTTCACAAAGATCGTCTCTACGGACATATATTTGGATTCTACCCGTACTGTCCTGAAGCTCAGCGAAGGAGGCGGAACCCATAATCCTACGACTCATTACCCTACCCGCCAGACTGATATTCTTATAATCCATCTTACGCTTTTCGTAATTGGTCAGAATATCGGCTATGGATACATTTACTTCAAATGTTTCTGATGGATAGGGATTTATTCCTCTATTGATCAATTCCTCCCTTTCCTGCCTGCGGATAAGTTCTTGTTCGCTTAATTGCATATCTGTTATAATTCCATAATATAAAGTATGCAAAATTAGTGATTATTTGATTTTTTCCCAGTCTTAGCGCCACATACTCCCGTCCCCGGAAAACAGAATTCACGCGCGTTTATGGTTTCTTTCAAATCAATGGCCGCCAGCCGGGACTGGGAGTGTAAAGTGGAAAGTACTCCCTTGACTTTCCTTGCTTTCCACCCAGATATTTCCATGATTGTTTTCTATAAACTCCTTGCATAGCAAGAGACCGATACCGGTACCGGTTTCTCCCTGTGTACCGTACCGACTAACGATTTTTCCGGGCTTGAACAGGTTTTTCCGTATTTCCGGACACATCCCGATCCCCGTATCGGAAACGCTGATGGTCACTTCCCGCTTATAAGTGGAGGCGGATATGGTGATGACGCCTTTTTTTGGGGTGTATTTTATGGCGTTGGTAACAAGGTTCCGGATAATGGTTTTGGTGCTGTTGAAGTCCGCGTATACTTTTACATCCGGAGGAATATTGTTTTTGATTTCGATGTGTTTCTGATCCGCCCTTTCTTCTGTTTGCGCGATCACTTCCCTGCCCGCTTCCCGAAGAGAAAAAGCTTCCGGGGCGAGTATGACGGAACCCATCTGGACCCTAGACCATTCCAGCAGGTTGTCCAGTAGGTTGAAGTTCTTTTTAGCGGTTTCGTTCAGATGTTGCAGAAAGGTTTGGTTTTCTTCTTCACTAAGCGACCGGTCGTTTAATAATATTTCGCTGATCCCTATCAGATTCTGCGCCGGTCCTTTCAGGTCGTGGCTGATCAGAGTAAAGAACTTGTCCTTGTTTTCATTGACACTTTCCAGATACTTTTCCCGCTCCCGCTTTTCATTCAGGTCGGTGACAATGGTGCCGATCGCGATCACGGAGATTAGCAGCGAAGCGATGCTGGCGGATACGATGATATACTCGCGGCTTTTGACGGAAAACTCCATCTTGGATTGTTGTATTTTAATTAACTCCCGTTGTTCCTTCAGGAGCGCTTCCTGAATAGACTTTATTTGCTCCATGCCTTTTTCCTGTTTACGCAATTGCAGATATTCCGAGGCGCTGAGCAGGCCATTTTGCTTTTTCAGGTAAATGGAGGATTCCAGATCGTATATTTTTTTGTTGATGAGCTGTTTGAGCCGGACGATGTTTTCGGCTTGTTCCCTGTTGTCTTTGAAAGCTTCTTCCAGAGAGCTCAGACTTTGCTCCAAAGGAAGGCGGTAGTGCCTGTACTTGTCTATGTACTCGGGAGAGGAGGTCAGTATAAAATTGTTGACGTAGGCCTCGCTGAAGAGCAGATCCTGTGATAATTTGTCCATGAGGTGGATAGTCTGATACAGGGATTCGCCAGTGGTAGACTGAGAAAGTCTGGTGTTGGTCCCCAACAGGCTGATCAAGACAATGGCGACAAGATTAATTAGGGTGAGGCCGTAAGTCAGTACGGTTTTGTTCTGAACGATGAATTTCATGCTTATTAAACCGCCATGCTATAAGCATGTTTAGGAGATGATCAGTTTCGGGCCGGAATGTTAAATTTTAGCAAGATGAACGCCATTGGCCCGACTTGGCGCTGGCAATAAGGAAGATTGAGCCGGAAAGACTTTTCGGCTTCCGCCGTGACCCGAAATTTAATTTTTCTTTAGACGGGTGCCGTTTGGTTAACACGTAAAATAGTTTATTTTTGTAGCTGGTCAAAAATTTTTAAATCTATTTGCTAATGAGCGTTCTTGTTAATAAAAATTCAAAAGTTATAGTACAAGGTTTTACGGGCTCTGAAGGTAGTTTCCATGCCAGTCAGATGATTGAGTATGGGACCAATGTCGTAGGTGGCGTTACACCAGGCAAAGGAGGTTCTATCCATTTGGATCGTCCGGTTTTTAATACCGTAGCCGAAGCCGTTCAGGCGAAAGGAGCGGATGTTTCCATCATATTCGTGCCACCGGCGTTCGCGGCGGACGCCATTATGGAAGCGGCCAACGCGGGAATCAAAGTGATTATCTGCATTACCGAAGGTATTCCGGTGAAGGATATGATTCCTGTAAAGGAACTTGTAAAGAAAAGAGGAGTAACGCTTATCGGTCCTAATTGTCCGGGAGTCATTACTCCGGGAGAAGCGAAAGTGGGCATCATGCCAGGCTTTGTCTTTAAAAAAGGAAAAATCGGAATTGTATCGAAATCAGGCACCCTTACCTACGAAGCGGCCGACCAGGTGGTAAAAGCCGGCCTGGGCATCACGACCGCTATCGGTATCGGCGGTGATCCTATCATCGGTACTACTACCAAAGAAGCGGTTGAACTTCTGATGAACGATCCGGAAACCGAAGGCATTATCATGATCGGAGAAATCGGAGGAAATCTGGAAGCGGAAGCCGCCAGATGGATAAAGGAAAACGGAACAAAGCCCGTAGTTGGCTTTATCGCCGGACAAACAGCGCCTCCTGGCAGAAGAATGGGACATGCCGGAGCGATTGTAGGTGGCGCTGACGATACCGCCGCGGCCAAGATGAAGATCATGCGCGAATGTGGCTTGTACGTAGTAGAATCTCCCGCTGATATTGGGGAAACTATGCTAAAAGCCCTTCAGGAAAGAAAATAAGTATAATACCGAAGCTCCTGGAGCCGGATAAGACCAACACAGGGTTGTCTCAATTGATTTCCCGTGTTGGTCTTATGGTTTGTAGGGGGAATATTGTATAAAAGTAGCTTCCCTTGGCCCAAGAGTGTGTATTAATAGCCATTCCTTAAAAATATAAGTCCATGAATAAGACAGTCGTTATTAATGTTGTTGGATTGTGCGGACGGTTGATCGGTGAGTATACACCATTTTTATCCAGATGGTCCGCCAGGCAAAAAGGCGCTCTAATAAAACCCGTTTTCCCGGCGGTAACCTGTTCGGCCCAGTCATCTTATCTGACGGGAAAATATCCTTCCGATCATGGCATAGTGGGTAATGGCTGGTATTTTAAAGATGAATGCGAAGTGAAGTTCTGGAAACAGTCCAATAAGCTGGTGCAGGCGGACAAGATATGGGATGAAGCTAAAAGACTTAATGAGCGCTTTACCTGCGCCAATATGTTTTGGTGGTACAATATGTATTCCAACGCGGATTTTTCCGTAACGCCAAGACCTTTGTATCCGGCGGATGGGAGAAAGATACCGGATTGCTACTCGTATCCTATGGAGTTGAGGGACGAGCTTCAGGAGAAACTCGGACAGTTTCCTTTATTTCAGTTTTGGGGCCCCAAAACCGACATTAAGGTCTCAAAATGGATAGCGGAGGCTTCAAAACTGGTTGATCAGAAATACGATCCCACGCTCACCTTGATCTATCTGCCTCACCTTGATTATGGATTGCAGCGCTGGGGAAATGATCTGCCGAAAATACGGAAGGATCTTCGGGAAATCGACAAAGTATGCGAAGACCTGATTCTGTATTATGAAAAGCGGAACAGTTCGGTTATTATTCTTTCGGAATATGGCATTACCAATGTAAGTAATCCGGTGCATGTAAATCGGGTATTGCGCGAACATGGCTTATTGAAAGTGAAAAATGAATTGGGTAGGGAGCTGCTCGACGCGGGCGCGTCCGACGTCTTCGCCGTGGCGGATCATCAGGTAGCGCATGTATATATTAACAATCCCGCGAAAAAGGAAGAGGCGCGACTATTGCTGGAAAATATACAGGGTGTAGAAACGATATTGGATTATGATCTTCAGCGACAAATGAACGTGTCGCATGAACGTTCGGGCGATCTGGTCCTGGTAGCGGATAAGGATTCCTGGTTTACCTATTATTACTGGCTCGATGATTCCAAAGCGCCTGACTTTGCCCGTACAGTCGATATACACCGGAAACCGGGATACGATCCCGTAGAGTTGTTTACCGATCCGGAGATCAGGATGCTCCCGGTCAAAGTAGCGGCTAAGCTATTGAAGAAAAAACTCGGATTCAGGACATTGATGGATATAATTCCTCTGGACGCGGGATTGGTACGCGGTTCTCATGGACGGATCCCGGAGGATAAGGCTGATTGGCCGGTTTTTGTATCCAAAGAGGCGGGTGATATGGAAATGAATCCGGCTGATGTCTATCAAAGCATACTCCGGACAGTGATGAACACGCCGGAGAAATAGATATGAGCCAATATGATGGAAGGGAGATTCCGGTTAATACCGGAATCCCGCTTTTTTAAGATCTTCCCAGAAGTGAGGATAGGATTTGTCCACGACGGATGGATTGTCTATCGTCAGTTCACCTAGCAGGGCGAGCGGAGCGAAAGCCATCGCCATCCTGTGGTCCTTGTACGTATCCACGATTTGCCCGTCTACTCTAAAGTTGCCTGGCTTAACCTGATAGGTAACGTCTTTTTCCAGTTCAAGCAGATCAGCGCCAAACTTCCTAAGCTCATTTTGTATAGCCGCTATCCTGTCGGTTTCTTTAATCCGGAGGCTTTCAAGGCCGGAAAGAACGCCCGGAACGCCCTTCGCCGCGCATATGACCGCGATGGTTTGGGCCAGATCCGGAGAATCCGTAAAATCGTATGAAAACTCCGAAGCCGTCGATGCTTTTTCCAACAATAATCCATCCTGGGTAAATGTTGTTTTTACTCCAAGTTTCGTCATTATTTCGACAATCGACCTGTCGCCCTGAAAGGAATCCCGCTTATATCCTTTTAGTTCTACGCGCGCGTTTTCGGCCAGAGCGGTAATAGAATACCAGTAGCTGGCCGCGGACCAGTCAGACTCTACTTTGTAGGTCGCGGGTATATAGTTTCGCGGGGCGATAGAAATGATGTTTTCCCGCCATTCAGCCTGTACTCCAAAATGCTTCATCAAAGCGAGAGTCATTTCAATGTATGGTCTTGAACCGATCTTTCCTTCAAGCTCCAGTTTTAGTCCCTGGGGGAGCAGGGGGCCGGTCATGAGCAGGGCGGTAATGTATTGACTGCTCACGTCTCCGCGTATTTTGAGGTGATTGGTTTTGACGGTTTCCTTATTAAATGGCTTGATTTCTATAGGAGGATATCCCGGGTTTTCCAGATAAGTAATTTCGGCGCCCAATGTCGTCAACGCTTCGACCAGCAGTTTGATAGGTCGTTCGCGCATTCTTTTGGTTCCGGTCATGACGCTCTCTCTGCCGGTAATGGCGGTATAGGCTGTGAGAAAACGCATAGTGGTTCCGGCGTCTAGGACGTCCAGTGTCTTATCGTCCGATTTAAGCAGACGAATCATTGTTTGCGTATCGCGCGCGTTGCTGAGGTTTTGCAAGTCGCTCCGCATACCACAAAGCGCGTCGATAATTAACACCCGGTTGCTTTCGCTTTTGGAAGCTGGTGGAACAACACTACAATTTACAGTTCCGGAATGTTTGCTAAGAGAAAGGTTTTCAATGGCCGAATTGACATCCATGATTATAGATTGTAATAGTTTATGGCTTCTTTTATATCGTTGTAGTTGATTGGATTGTTAAAGTTGGCTTTTCCTGTTTTTTCCAGAAGAGTACATTGGATTTTCCGATTTTCATTCTTCTTGTCCTGAAGCGTCAGAGGAATGATTTGTTCGATATCAAACTCAAAAATATCTACTTTCTCAAATATGGAAAGGATATATTGTTTGATTTCACTTAGTTCTTTTTCTGTGATAAAACCTCTCTGGCAGGAAATATAAGCTTCGGCGACCATGCCAATAGCGATGGCTTCACCATGAAGAAGTCTTTTGTCCGGAACTTCAAGAAAGTAGCTCTCGATGGCGTGACCGATGGTATGGCCAAAGTTGAGTATTTTCCGGAGTCCGGCTTCCTTGGGATCTTTTCGAGTAATTTCTGATTTGATAGAGACGGAGTGCGCTACCAGATCATTGAAGTCGAGATCTTCAAAATGCTTCGATTTTATCTTTTCCCATTTGTCCTTGTCAGCGATCAGGCAATGCTTGATGATTTCGGCGAAGCCCGAGCGCAGTTCCGGAAAGGGAAGGGTTTTTAGGAAACAGGTGTCTATAAAAACGGCTTGAGGTTCCTGAAAAACGCCGATATGGTTTTTAAACGCGTTGAAGTCGATACCCAGCTTTCCACCTACGCTCGCGTCTACCTGAGAGAGCAGTGTGGTTGGTATTTGTATAAAGTCGATTCCTCTTTTATACGTAGCGGCGCAAAAACCACCCATATCGCCTATTACCCCACCGCCGAGATTGATCATGACGGCCTTGCGGTCCAGTTGCCAGTCCGTCATATGCTGCCATATGGTCTGGCAGGTCGCTAGATTTTTTTCTTTTTCACCGGGAGCGATCGTGATCACGCGGACTTGGGTAGACAAGTCTGAAAGCAAAGGGAAGCAATGCTTCCCGGTATTCTGATCAGTCAGTACGCATACCTGGGAGTATTGCTTCCCTCTTAAATAATCGTTCAGATCTGTTTTAACCCTGGTGGTTAAAAATATTTCAGATGACATTATTACGCTTTACTTTCAACTCGGGTCATTATTTCCGTTTGTTTTCTAACGGACTCTTCATGAATGATTTTGAATATTTCAGATATATATTCTGGGTTAAGGCGCATTTTGGACGCTAGTTCCGACCGGTTTTTCATGATTTCATCCCATCTTTTTACCTGGAATGAAGTTACGTTGTTCTCTTTTTTATAATCGCCTATTTTTTCAACAATCGCCATACGGGTAGCTAGTACCTCGATTAGCTCTCTGTCGATATTGTCTATTTTTTGTCTCAATTCTTCCAGTTTGTTCTGGAATTCACTGTTGGAAGAGCTCGCTTCCCGAATCTGAAGGTCGGATAGGATCTCGCCAAGTCTTTCAGGTGTCACCTGCTGAGAGGCGTCGCTCCACGCGTTGTCCGGATCGATGTGCGTTTCGATCATAAGCCCGTCGAATCCAAGATCCATCGCTTTTTGAGAGATTTCAAAGATATAGTCTCTTTTGCCGGCGATATGGCTCGGATCGCAGATGATCGGAATTTGCGGCGCGATTCTTCTTAGCTCAATGGCGATTTGCCACATCGGCAGGTTTCTGAACTTGCTTTTTTCATAAGTGGAGAATCCGCGGTGAATAGCGGCGAGATTCTTGATGCCGGCGTTGAAAAAGCGCTCGAAAGCTCCGATCCACAGGCCTAGCTCAGGGTTGATAGGATTTTTGACAAGTACAGCGGCGTCGGTTCCTCTCAACGCGTCGGCCATTTCCTGAACGGAAAAAGGGTTTACGGTTGTTCTGGCTCCAACCCACAGGACATCGACGCCATATTTTAGAGCAAGTTCTATATGCTCCGTATTGGCGACTTCGGTTCCAACGGGAAGACCGGTTTCCTTTTTTACGTCGGCGAGCCATTTCAGTCCATCCTCACCAGCTCCCTCAAAGGAGTTTGGTCTTGTACGAGGTTTCCATATGCCTGCCCGGAGAATATCCACTTTTTGATTTCGCAGCCCTTGAGCGGTTTTTAAAAGCTGTTCAGGGGTTTCAGCGCTGCATGGTCCCGCGATTACCAAAGGTTTTTCGGTAATGTTCGCCCAGGACTCCAGAGGGTTCACTTTTAAATTAACTTCCATACTCAAAATCGAAATTATTACATCAACATTTTTTTCAGTGCCGACGTTTATAGCTATTTAATAATTTACTTTCTTTTATTATGCAAAACCGCGGTTTGGTCTCTTTTGATAATACCTTAAATGCTTTTTCGCATTTATCTGATTACGAACTACGTAAGAGAAAGTTTCTTTTTTTTGTTATGAATCAGAGAATTCTTACGAAGATAGGTAGTTTTTTTCTAAAGTCAGCGTTGAAGCTTCATTTTCCGATAAATTTTTTAATAAAGGATACCATTTATCGGGTGTTTTGTGGAGGTGAAGATCTGGATGAAGTCAAAGTGTTGGCGGACAAGCTATACAACGATTCTATAGAGACGATTCTGGACTATGGATCGGAAGGCTGCCGGAGCCGGAAAGAAGCGTCGCGCTCGTTTGAGAAAATAAAAGAATCGATTCTTTTCGTGGCTGGGCGGAAAGGAGCTCACGCCGACTTCAAGGTGACTTCCCTTATAAATCCATCGATACTTGAGAAATATCAGCGGGGAGAAGGATTGGACGCGAAGGAGCGGGAAGCCTTGGACGATCTTGGAAAAATGATGGACGCTATTGGCGGTTTATGCGCCGCCAGGAATGTGATCGTGATGGTGGACGCCGAAGAGACCTGGATACAATCGGCGATTGATGAGCTGGTCTATGATATGATGGAAAAGTACAATCGGGAGAAAGCGCTTGTATACAATACTATTCAGATGTATAGGAAAGACGGGATGGCTTTGCTCCAAAACGCGGTGGAAAGAGGAAAGAGAGGAGGATTTAAAGTGGGAGTAAAACTGGTCCGGGGGGCTTATATGGAAAAGGAAAACCGTGTAGCCGCGGAAGCGGGAAGAGAGTCGCCGATACAACCTGATAAAGCCGCGACGGATAAAGCTTTTGACGACGCTATCCGCCTTTTGGCGGAGAACGGGCGATGGACCGCTTTATGCTGCGCTACGCACAATGAAAAGAGTACGGCTTATCTGGTCCAAATACTTCAGGATGGTGTCTTGGCTCCTGAATTTTCCTACATGTTCGCCCAGTTGTTGGGTATGAGCGATCATATCACCCGAAACCTCGCCAGTCAGGGATATCGCGTGGCCAAATACTATCCCTATGGGCCTGTACGGATGGTTATCCCTTATTTATTAAGGAGAGCCGCCGAAAATACTTCCGTAGCGGGCCAATCAAGCAGAGAGTCGCGATTGATTAACGATGAATTGAAAAGAAGAAAAGAGGTGGGTCGCTGAGATTTTTTCACCGAATGTCAACAATCTTCCCTTTTGTTTTCTTTTATTAATAGAAATAAGTGTATTGGTATGATGAAGAAGGGAAGAGTTATTGCTTATTTGTCCGGAATGTTGTTGAGTCTCGGGCTATTGTTGGGTAGCTGCTCAAAAGATGTACAGACTCAGGACTTCTCTCAGGACGGGATGGAAAGATATCGCTCGTTCGCGTTTATTCCATCGGGAGATACCACGAATTATAAATATGTATCGGATCCGCTGGTAGCGGAAGGGCTAAGGGATGAGGTCGCCGCGCAGTTGAAAGATAAAGGATTGTATCTGGACGCGGCCGATCCCGACTTATTGGTGCATATTCACGCGCGTTATTCGGAAGAGGTCGACTATCAGTCGAGCATACCTTCCGGATATGAATATTACGCTCCAGGCTATAATGTGGATCCTTGGGGAGGATATTATTATTCGAACTATAATGGACTTGGATATATCGGACCCGGACCTGGCGTGGCTCCTGTAGAATATACAAAAGGTGTCGTGGTCGTCGACCTGATTGACCCTGAAACGAAAAAGATCGTATGGCGGGGTAAAGCGACCGACGATATATACAATGAAAATAGAATTTATGAAGAAATGGCCGAGAACGTGGAGGATATATTTGACGAGTATCCTGGGTAAGGCGTTACTAAACAGAGATAAAAGGTCCGGTCGCGTTATCGCTTCCGGACCTTTTTCTTTATGAGGAGGAGAGGCTGTCGTCTTTTTTAAAATTAAACCCGCGTGGGCACTATTTCCCGATACGGCCTGTTTTGAATAAAAAGGAGGTGGTATGGATAAGCTGTTGTTGGACATCATTGAAAAAGGTCAGGTTTGCGAGTTAAAACAGGCGGGGGCCAGTATTACGGACGATTGTGAAAAACTGATGTATCTGGCGATGGCTGAGGGGCAGAAACAACCAACGCAAATCCGCTTTAAGAATGAGGAAGGGGTGGTGCGTCATATCATCTTTATGCCGGAGGAGTTGCATCGGGAAGAGTCGCTTAAAAGAGACGTGCTCATAGATAAACTTGGGGTCTTTCTGGGAGAGGTGATTGGCTTGCCTGATGAAATTACGGAAAAGTTTTCTTATCCGATAGATGACTTGTATGACTTTCTGGTACAAATGCTGGAATTGAGTGGCTGGGGGTTGACACCCCGGCAGGAGGAAATGAAGTTTGACCGGGGCGATGAGATACGCAAAAAGGACAATATTGTCCATCTCACCGCGGATCTCCTCCAATACAACAATCTATCCGGTATACAGGCCTTGTCCGACTTTTACAATTATCCGGACAATATTTCGGCGGACGCGTTGATCGCGAGACTGGACAGCATGATCCGGGAAAGCGCTGACGATTCCGTAATGATTTATGTACTGGATCATCCGTTTAATCAGGAAAAAAACAACTCGGACCTGCTCCCGGTTTTTATGGAGGAGAACGGCTCCTTAAAAATTATAGCCTGGATCTCTCAGGAAGTAATACCGCGTAACCTTGTACCGGTATTCGACATTGACCAGAAGCTGATTGGATGGCTGGATCAGAATTATGAAGCGGGGAGGGAAAGCGCTTATGGATAAGCGCTATTTTTTTATTATGTTGTCAGAACCGGTTGAGCGAATCGATGTCCAATGGCTTTACAAGGTATCCGACGACTGACTTGAATGAAGAAACTTTCTGGATATCTTCGAGGTCTTCGGAAGAGGTGATAACCGCGATTTTACATTTGTTTTCGGCTTCCATGATTGTTTCGAATTTTTCCAGGAACTCGAAGCCGTTCATGACAGGCATATTGATATCCAACAGGATAAAGTCAGGAAGATTGGCGGGAGATTCCGCTATGGTTTCCATCAGATAGGCGATAGCCTCTTTACCTGTATTGCGGATCACAATATCTCTGGTAAATTTCATTGTCTTTAGGATTGTTTGATTCACAAGCAGGTCCATTTCACTATCATCGATAATGAGAACCTTGTTGTATTTGTAAGTCTCCATAATTTACTTGGCGATAATCTTTTTCTGTTCGTTTTGGAATGCTCTTAGCCACTTTATGGCTTCCGCTTTGTCGGTAAATAGCTTGGCTGGCTTTTTAGGCTTGCTTATGGTAATGAAGAAGTTGCTAAGAACCACCGTCAAGGGTGAATTGACAATGAACGCGCCGGCGATGATTCCGTCGGTTGCTTCCTTGGAAGCGAAGAAATCCCGGGCGTCTTTGGTGACATTGGTTATATTGTCACCATTGAAGAGCATAAGGAAGGGTTCGTTGCGGGTTATTCGTTTTCTGGTTTCTACTAAATAGCGGGCGAGCTTATAATCGATTACGGTGTTTTTTTTGAATTGAAAATAAAAAAGCCCGTCAGTCAGCTCCAGTATATAGTCGCTATTTTCCATACCAATCATACCAATGCGGAAATTAACCCTTTCTTTATCTTTTTCGTTTTTGGGCTCAAAAAGTTAGGCAGTAAAAATGGAAATTGAAAGCGGGGATTGAGAAATCTAGCATGTTTTAGAATAAACACACTGATTAATTGATGTTTGTATTTGACTGTTTTGTCTTTTAAAGTTTCCGCTATCCTATAGATTGTTCTACTTAAGATCTGGTATCGTAAGGGAAAAAGTAGATCCGAGCCCTTCAACACTTTTAACGAAAATAGAACCCTGTAGCTTTTCAATATGGTTTTGCACGATAAAAAGTCCGAGGCCGGAACCCTCTTGTGAGCGATTGGCCCTGAAAAACATATTGAAGACATTATTCAGTTGTTCTGCGGGAATGCCGATTCCATTATCTACGATCGTCATTTTCAGGATGGAATTTTCTTTGGTCGCGTTGATCTGAATAAAAGGCCGCCGTTTGTTGGCCTTGTATTTTATCGCGTTGTCGATCAGATTTTGAATGATCGTGCCAAACAATACTTCATTGGAGCATAAGTCAATCGTGGATGGTATATTATTACGAATCTGCACATTATCGCGTTTGGCTTTTTCCGCCAGGAGAGCAAGAGTCGAGTTTACTGTTTGATAGACCGAAAATATCTTTTTTTCTTTTAAGGCGTTGTCCGAGATAGCGAGTTTTAACAGCGTCACCAAGGTGTTGTTGAGCTTGGTAGCTGTCTGGATGATCATTTCAAGATACGCGTCGATATCGGAAGAGTCTTTTTCCATTCGCGCCACTTCCGCCAGCCCCATGATCGAGACCAGAGGCCCTTTCAGGTCGTGGGAAGCTTTGTAGACAAAGTTGTCCATCTCCTTGTTCTTTCTAAGCAGGGCCATTTCATACTTTTTCAGCTTGGAGATGTCCCGGGCGATACACAAGACGCCGACCGCCTCCTTATTCTTATTGTACAAAATGGATCCGGAACAGGTTACATGAAGACGACTTCCGTTTTGGGTCAGAAAAACCTTCTCGATGGATTGAAAGTTCTTTTTACGAAAGAGGCTTCTATAGACGCTGTAAATATCGCGCGAACTTTTGTCCAGCAGGGTAGAATAATGTTTGCCCAGGAGCTCTTCCTGAGAAAAACCGAGCAGACTCTGGGTTTCGCCGTTGGTGGCTGTTATGTTCCCATGGTTGTCCATGACGATGACCATGTCGGCGATACTATCATAGATACTGTTGAAATAGTCTCTGGAAACAGTAGAAGCTTTGAGTTCTTCCACCAACATGTTGATTCCGGCCGTGATCCCGTCAATATCATCCCGGGACTCGGAAATACTACCTTTTATGTCGAAGTTGCCGGACGCGGCTTCAAGGATAAGATAATGAATCTTATCAATGCGTTGCTGGTAAGTGTCGTTGTTCCGGGACTTGCTCATTATATGTATAATACTCTGCCTGATAAAAATGACAAACAGAACGCTATTTTAGTACATTTTTTTTGAATTAAGGTAAGTATGTGACAGTTTCGTCTAAAATTCCTCTGAAAAGAAAATAGAAAACGGGAGGGATGGTTTAAAATCGCGGAGGTATGGCGGAAAGTTCTGCCCCGACCCAAACTTTGTAATTTGAGAATTGGTTATAGAGATATAATTCTAAGTGAACAAACATATAATATGTCTGCTGTAAGGAGAATCGAGTACATTTGTAAAAAAAAGCCGACGGAGACTAAGCTGGCGGGCTTTGAGGAGAAAAAAATATATAAGGGAAGGACTTTTAATAATCTTTTTGAGGTTTCTTCCGAATGGGCCAGTCAGAAGCCTACGTTTCTTCTGGAAAAGAAAGTGTTTGACGAGTATTTTGAAATTATTAATCAGGAACAGTCGGTGACTGTCAAAAACTAACAGGATCCGGATACCTCCGGATTTTTATTTTTGTTAGCTCACCATTTTTTTATTTATCCAATTCAGCATAATATTTCTATTTTTGTATCTATGGCTGAAAAAATACTCATATTGGATTTCGGGTCTCAGTATACCCAGTTGATTGCAAGGAGAATAAGAGAATTAAACGTATATTGTGAAATTCATCCTTACAATAAGATTCCTGTCATTGACGATAACGTTAAAGGGGTCGTTTTGTCAGGGAGTCCCTGTTCCGTGAGGGAAGAAAACGCGCCTGATGTCGATCTCGCCCTGTTCCGAGGCGTGATTCCTGTATTGGGTATTTGCTATGGAGCTCAGTTGATCGCTTTTAAGGAAGGCAATGAGGTCATGCCCTCCCGTATCCGGGAATATGGGCGCGCGCGACTTTCAGCGATTTCAGGTTTGGATAAGCTTATGGAAAACGTATCTCTTCAGTCTCAGGTCTGGATGTCCCATGGTGATACCATTTCCGATTTATCCGAGCGGTTTGAAATAATCGCGAGTACGGACTCTGTGAAAGTAGCCGGATACAAGGTGAAGGCGGAGGAGACATACGGGATCCAGTTTCATCCTGAAGTTACTCATTCCGCGGAGGGTAAAGCGATTCTTCGCAATTTTGTGGTCCGAATCTGCGGTTGTGGCCAGGATTGGACACCGGATGTATTTGTCGATTCGACGGTAAGCATGTTGAAAAGCCAGCTCGGAAACGAGAAAGTGGTATTGGGGCTGAGCGGAGGTGTCGACTCGTCGGTCGCGGCGGTGCTTATTCATAAGGCGATCGGAGACCGATTGAGCTGTATTTTTGTTGATAATGGACTTCTGAGGAAGAACGAGTTTGAAGAAGTACTCGCTTCCTATAAAGATATGGGCTTGAACGTCGTCGGAGTCAATGCCAGTGAAAAGTTTTATACCGCGCTGAAGGGGCTTGCCGATCCTGAAGCCAAGAGAAAGGCGATTGGCAGAACTTTTATCGAAGTTTTTGACGAGGAAGCGCATAAGATAGAAGATGTGAAATGGCTGGCTCAAGGGACTATTTATCCTGATGTGATAGAGTCCGTGTCGGTGAAAGGACCTTCGGTAACCATCAAAAGTCATCATAATGTAGGTGGGTTGCCCGATTTTATGAAACTTAAGATCGTAGAGCCGTTGAAGGCTTTGTTTAAGGATGAAGTAAGGGTGGTAGGCAAAACGTTGGAAATTAGCGATTCGATTCTGCAAAGACACCCTTTTCCGGGGCCCGGGCTCGCTATCCGGATTTTGGGAGACATTACCGTTTCCAAGGTCAGAATTTTGCAGGAAGTAGACGCTATATTTATCAATGGACTTAAAAATAGTGGCTTGTACAACGAAGTGTGGCAGGCCGGAGCTATTTTATTGCCTATATACTCTGTTGGAGTGATGGGTGATGAACGAACTTATGAGCAGGTTGTAGCTTTGAGGGCGGTGACAAGTCTGGATGGGATGACAGCCGACTGGGCGCGTTTGCCTTATGACTTTCTGGCGGATATATCCAACGAGATTATTAATAAGGTGAAAGGGGTGAATCGCGTGGTATATGACATAAGCTCCAAGCCACCCGCTACAATCGAATGGGAATAAGGAAAAAATAACAGGAAATGAAGGTATTGTCTTCTATTTTATTCGCGTTTTTGGTCTTGTTGACTCAGGGAGTCTATAGCCAGGACAAGCAAACCAGGTATTTGACCGGTAAAGATTTTTATAAAAAGGGCAAATATCAGGCGGCGATGGAGGCCTTTAAACCTTTATTGTCCGAAAGCGAAGACAATCCGTTTCCCGAATACGCTTACTATTTTTACGCGTTGTCCGCTTATAAGGCGGAAAAATATGAAGACGCGAGGGTGATGGTGAAGCAGTTGATGTTGAAATATCCCGATTGGGACAAGAAAGACGAGGCGCGGTTTCTACTCGGGGCCATCCTGTTTGAACAGGGCAAATACAAAGACGCTCTGGAAGCTATGGCTCCCCTGGGGAAAGGCTTTGATAAAGACGGGGCGTTGCTGAAAAAGTATTATCTGGACAAAATGACTTCTGTGGAAAGCCTGAAATGGCTTTATCAGAATTATCCGAGAGATAAGGAGCTCGGATATACGCTCGCTTCCAAACTTGCCAATATCGCGGAGGAAGGTCCTGATCGGATGCTGTACCACTATCTGATCGAAGAGTTTAAACTGGATAAGTCCAAATTGCAGCCTCCGCCTCCCGCGTCTGTCAAAAAACAGGAGTATAACGTAGCTGTATTGTTTCCATTCATGGTCAGCAGGCTGCCCGTTGAAAATGTGAATCGGGCCAATCAGTTTTTGCTGGATATGTATCAGGGGATGCGTGTAGCGGCCGACAGCCTCTCGTCCCTTGGTATTCGAGTCAATCTATACGCGTACGATACGGACAAGGATGTCGCCAAATTTCGCCAGCTTCTGCAAGAGCCTGATCTGGCGAGAATGGATCTGATCGTGGGACCTGTATATCCCGCGCACCTGCCGCTTATCAACGAGTTTTCAAGAGAGCACGCGATACAGGTTGTTTGTCCTTTTACAGGCGATACTACTCAGATCAAAGGAAACCCCTTTACTTTTTTGTTTCAGTCGACCAACGACGCGCAGGCGAATGTCATCGCGGACTATAACCGGAGATGGAATAAGCCGGTAAAAAAACTTGTTGAGACGGGGAATAAGGGAAAACAGAAAGAGGTGGAAGTCTGGAAAAACAAAGTGCTGATTTTCCATGGAGAGTCTGAAAAGGACTCTTCTCTGGCTTATGAATACCAAAAAGCCTTGATGGCTTCGGACGCGGAAATTAATGATACCTTGTTCAGGCTGCACTTGATACGCGGGGTGACTCGGGAAACTATCGCCGAAATGAAACAGACGCTTACCGATTCCGCCCTGATGATAGGGGTGAACCATATCGCCGTATTCGTCAATGACCAGGTAATCGCGGCCAACGTGATCAGTTCGTTGGAAATCAGGGGTTTTAATGTGCCTGTTTTCACTACGAGCGACTGGGTTGATTTTAATCTTATTACTATTGAGCAGTTTGAACGAAGAAACGTGCATTTTCTATACCCGGATTTTCTAGACTTTGACAAAGGAGGCGTGGTCGCCTTTCGAAAGAAATATATGGACGCGACGAAATTGTATCCGACGATCTTCGCCTTTCAAGGGAATGACCTCATGCACTTGTTTGGAAAAATGCTTCACAATTATGGAACATATTTTGGAAAGAATCTGCGACAAGCCGGATTTATTCCAGGAAATACGCTGGTGGGATTTGATTACAGAATGGCTCAGAGTAACCAGTTTATACCTATTGTACGGTTTGTTGGCGGCAAGCTTGAAATGGTAAACAGAACTTCCAACTGATTATGAATAAAATGAAAAGCGCGGCCTTGTTTGATCGGGCGAAAAAATCTATTCCGGGCGGGGTAAACTCTCCTGTACGGGCGTTTAAAGCGGTGGGTGGTGAACCTTTATTTATTAAATCCGCCCATGGTCCTTATCTCATCGACGAGGACGATAATACCTATATCGAGCTGATCAATAGCTGGGGGCCGATGTTGCTTGGACACAATAATGAGCGAATCAGGGAGGCCGTGATCCAGGCCGCTGAACAATCATTGTCTTTCGGAGCGCCGACGCGCCTGGAAGTCGAGATGGCCGAATTGATTACAGAGATGGTGCCATCCATAGAAAAGGTGCGTATGGTAAACTCCGGCACGGAAGCCACTATGTCGGCGATTCGGGTAGCGAGAGGTTTTACGGGAAGAGACAAAATAATCAAGTTTTCAGGTTGCTATCACGGACATGGCGATTCGTTTCTGATCGCGGCGGGTAGTGGGGCGATTACCCTGGGCGTGCCGGATAGTCCGGGTGTTACCAAAGGTGTAGCGGGAGACACGCTGACGGCTCCCTTCAATGACCTGGAGGCTACGCGCAGACTTGTCGAGGCCAATAAAGATCAGGTGGCGGCTATTATTGTTGAGCCGGTCGCCGGCAATATGGGCTGTGTGCCGCCAGCGGAGGGCTTTCTGCAAGGGTTGAGATCTCTTTGTACCAGCGAGGGCATTGTCCTGATTTTTGACGAGGTCATGACCGGGTTCAGAATATCGGAAGGCGGGGCTCAGCGATACTTTAATGTGCGGCCGGATATGACCACTCTGGGAAAAATTATCGGTGGAGGCATGCCGGTCGGAGCTTATGGTGGCAAAAAAGAGATTATGGATCGCGTATCTCCCAGCGGTCCGGTATATCAGGCGGGGACTTTGTCCGGCAATCCCGTCGCGATGGCGGCCGGTCTGGCCATGCTGCGCCAGATTAAGGGCGACGCCGCTTTGTACGAACGACTGGAGCGGACTACTTCCCTGATTGTGCAGGGTATCCGGGGACATCTCAAGGCTATAGGGCGCGATTATACGATCAATCATATCGGGTCTATGTTTACATTGTTTTTTACCGATGAGAAAGTATATGACTTTGAGTCCGCGAAAAAAAGTGATTTAGAGTTGTTCGGACGCTACTTCAGGGCGATGCTGAAAAGAGGGGTTTATCTGGCGCCTTCTCAGTTTGAGGCGCTTTTTATATCGGCCGCCATAAGTGAAGACCTCGCTCATCGGATTGTAGAAGCTTCCGGAGAAAGCCTAAGGGAGATATTGGAAAAGTAAAATAACTTAGATTATGAAAATTGCCTTTATAGGGGGTGGCAATATGGGCTCAACTTATGCCAGAGCCTTTGTCAGGAGCGGTGTGGTACAGAATGAAAATCTTCTGATCGTTGAAAAGAATGAGGAATGCCGCGAGCGTCTTGAAAAAGAGTCGATCGCTCTGCTCCATGATCAGATTGATGAGCGCTTGTCTGGTTATGACTTCGTGTTTCTGGCGGTAAAACCCCAGGATTTTCTCTCGATAGCGTCGCTTCTCAAAACTGTTTTGAAAAAGAAACAGGTGGTTATCTCCATTATGGCCGGTATAAAGATATCCTCTATGAAAGAGTTGCTGGATCATGAGAATATAATCAGAGCCATGCCCAATACCCCCGCTCAACTGGGCTTTGGTATCACGGGTTTCGCGGCGGCCAAAGAAGTAGGTCAGTCTGTTATAAGCAAAGTCGATACGTTGCTGGAAACCACCGGGAAATCCATTTTTATGAAGAATGAGAAGATGATGGACGCTGTGACCGCGATCAGTGGAAGCGGCCCCGCGTATTTTTTCTATTTTGTAAAATATATGACTGAAGCCGGTATCGCGATGGGACTTGAGCCGCATGTCGCCACGATGTTGGTCAGACAGACGATGCTTGGATCCTTCCAGATGTTACATAACTCCAATACTACGCCGGATGACCTGATCGCTTCTGTTAAATCCAAAAGAGGCACAACGGAAGCCGCTTTGGATCATTTTGATCGTTCAGAGATCGGGAAAAACATCGTGGACGCGCTGAAAGCCGCTGAAAACCGGGCGAAAGAACTATCCGCGGAAGTCCTTAAATAACATTTATACAAGCCAGGCGGTTCTCCTTTTGTAGTAGGAAGGAGGGACTGGAAGATGAAAAAAATAGGGGTACTGCTTGGTATGCTTTTCGGAAGCGCCACATTCGCGGGCGCTCAGGAAATCCATTTTCTAAACTATTCAATTTGTAATCCGACCGGGTTGGATGATCTGCGAGAGACGAATGAATATGTGCAGGGAGGAGGTCATAACTTTTACCTGAGCTATTCGGTCAATGAGCAGCGCGGTAGTTTTTCTCCTTATGAGTTCGCTTATGGTACAGAGGAAAACCCCATTGTTATCGTAATTGATACGGTCGATGGTGTTGAAAGGAAGATGTATTACAAGGAGCCGCTTGGAGAGCTGTACGCGGGGATCCGGCAGGAAAACATGTGGATCAGTAAGGGGTTGTGGTCCGAAGCCAGGAGCAGGGATAAACGACCTGACCTGCCATACGCTCGGGAAGCGTTTCAGTGTGTCATAGAGACGAGAAACAACGATCCTTATCATCCCGCCGAAACCGCTCCATCGCCTATAAACACAGAAAAAAAGAACTAGTAGTCAATTTAATTTCAAACGGATATGAGAAGTGGAGTAGTGTTAGTGATGTTGTTGCTTGTTTCTTCCCAGTGTTTTCAGCTTTTTGGGCAGGCTTATGACAAGTCTGGAAAAACGCAGTTGTCCGGTGAAGATATAACGGTGGAGATGTACGAAGGGCAGGACCAGAAAAGGATCATCAATCGGGACTTCGCCATAATCGGAATGAATCTGGTCAATTCGGATGGGAGCGAGATGGGACCATTTTATATTACGGATAGTCAGGATGGATACGCTTACAATTATGAAGACTATCCGGACGCGGGTTTTGACCATCAGAAATACGCGGAGGCTGTAAGGGCGGGAGACTATCCTGTGGGAGAAGAGGAAAAAACTTGCAAAAAGGAAATAAAGCGTGAAAAAAAGAAAAATAAAAACACGCCTCTTTAAAACAATTAATCCTTTACGTGGTTACTAAGATAAGGTCGTTTAGGTATGCATATATAGATTTTAGGTTAATAGTTAAAAGTGGTTAATTAATGTTTGTTCCTTGGCTGCTTCTCATAAAAGAGGGCAGCCTTGTTTTTTATGCAAGACCGCCCTTATTTATGGCTTTAACCGGACAAAATCGAATCGGCTATTGCTTTTTGCTCTCTTCTTCGATATGCTTCACCAGTCTTTTTACAAGTTCTTTCATTTCCTTACCCATTATCTGATCGCCAGTGCTGGTGATAATAGTTTCGGAAAGTCCCGCGATGGTTTCAACAAAAAACATCTTCATTTCGTCGACCTGCATATCTTTTGTCCACAAGTCGATACGCATCGTGTTTTTTTGCCGGGTATCCCAGACAGACAGAGCTATGGCTTTGGTACTTTCTTTTTTGCCGGAGGGGTTGTCCGTCGCTTCCCATTGTATAGTTTCCGGTACATTTTGCTTGTCCAGCTCTACTGTAAATTTGATTTCGGATTGTCTCACGTTTGTTATTCGTTGTTTAAGGTAGAGAGTTTATGACTGCTTGATATTCCGTGTCGCACACTTGTTGTGTGGAGCAACCTTCTTCTTGGGCTATTTTTTTTATGTTTTCCACACGGTTTTCAGAGCTGGGGTGGGTGCTTAGGAATTGAGGAATGTTCGCCGAATTGCCACTTGAGATGAGTTTCTCAAAAAAGCCCGCGGCCCCGTCAGCGCTTACTTGATTGACGTGACACAGGTATTTTACCGAGTATTTATCCGCGTCGTTTTCATCGTCGCGGCTAAATTTTAGCCCGAGGAGACTCTGACTTACCTGGGAAATAGTGCCATTGCCCAGGATAATTCCCAATAAAGTACTTACACCATACTGTTTGGTAAGCTGATTGGTACTGTGGCGCTTATCCGAATGCGCCATTTCATGCCCCAAGACGCCCGCGAAGTGATCATCGCAGTCCAGGTATTTCATCAGACCGGTATATACAAATATATAGCCTCCTGGCGTAGCGAACGCGTTCAATGTGCTATCGTCGCGTATGATCGCGATTTTCCATTCGAACTCATTTTTGTAACGAATCGCTCCGGAGTTAAGAATTTGATTTTTTATGTTGTCTATGTAATTGTATGCTTTCGGGTATTGTTCACGGCTTAATATGACATAGCCGGCGGAGTCCCTGAAATAAGTATCCATCTGTTTTCCCATCTTAATATCGTCTTCGATGGAAAAAATATTGATTGTCGTTTTTCCTTCATCATCCTTTTTACACGCGAGAAAGATAATGGGCATAGCCAGGATGCATAAAAAAAGGGAGAGTTGTTTTTTCATAGGTTTTATAAGCTGTATCTTTTACACAAAGTTAGTGAAAATGGTATTATCATTTCAACAAATCCAGCGCGGATAGTTTGTCCTCGTTTAGCTGCGCCTTCAGGTCGTCGATCGAGTCGAATCGTTTTTCAGGACGCAGGTAGTGCCTGAAATAAATACGCAGATGATCGCCATATATTTTTTTATCGAAATCAAAAAGATGCGCTTCGATGACATGACTCAAGCCGCCCATGGTAGGCCTGTAGCCGATGTTCATCATGCCGGGATATCGTATTTTGTTCCATTCGGCTTCGATAGCGTAAACCCCGTCGCGGGGAATAAGCTTGAGTGACTCGTCTGGTTGGATGTTGGCTGTCGGAAAACCGAGTTCGCGGCCGATTTTTTCGCCATGTACGACTATGCCTGTAATGAAATACGATCTGCCGAGCAGGGTTTGCACATTGTCCAGGTCTCCCAGTTGCAGAGATTTTCGGATATTGGTTGAACTAATAGTGACATTTCTTACGTCTTCTCTAGGGATTTCCTCAACTTCGAATCCAAATCCGGAAGCGTTGTCTTTGAGAAACTCAAAGCTCCCTTCACGGTTCTTGCCAAAGCGATGGTCATAGCCTATAATCAGGTATTTAGTGCCGATCTTGTCGATGAGGATACTATGGATAAACTCAAGGGAACTCTGATTGGAAAAGTCTCTGGAAAAAGGTAATACAATAAGGTGATCAGGGTTTGATTCGCCGATTAGTTCGATTTTTTCGTCCAGACTTGTCAATAGGCTGGTAGGCTGATCCGGTTGCAATACGGCGCGTGGGTGTGGCCAAAATGTAATCACGACGGATTCGGAGCCGGTATCGCGGGCTTTTTCTACCAGACGAGTCAGAATTTTCTTATGACCCAGATGCACTCCGTCAAATGTGCCGGAGGTGACTACCGCGTGTTTGAGTTTGGAGAAGTCGTCTATGGAGCGATATACTTTCATGCCTGTTCTCCGGATGAGTGGTTTTTTAATGATTGGACGAATTCCTCGGGAGAGCAGGCGTCCTGCACCCGCATGTCGCCGACGCGTACTCTGCGCAGCGCCGTCATGCACGCGCCCACGCCCAGCGCTTCTCCAAAGTCACGGACCAGACTTCGGACATATGTTCCCTTAGAGCATACCAGCCGGAATTCAATAATTGGAAGTTTTACGCTGGTAAGTTCAAATTCGCGAATAAAAATCTGACGTTCCTTTAATACCGCTTCTTTTCCTTCGCGGGCTAATTTATACGCTCTTTTTCCGTCTACCCTCACAGCGGAATATAAGGGAGGTGTCTGGCGGATTGTACCGAGAAAAGGAAGAATAGCGGCCTGGATTTGCTCAAGGCTGATTCCTTCGAGGGAGAATTCTCCGTCGAAATCTGTCTCCAGATCGACGCTGGGAGTTGTTTTGCCCAGCAGCATTGTAGCCGTATATTCTTTTTCCCGCTCTTGAAAAGACTCAATTTGCTTGGTCTTTTTGCCGGTGCAAAGGATTAATAGTCCTGTGGCCAAGGGATCGAGCGTACCCGCGTGGCCAATTTTTTTTATTTTGGCGGTTCCCCGTATTTTCTTTACGACATCAAAGGATGTCCATTGATAGGGTTTGTCGATTAGAAGGACTTCGCCTTCGGTAAAATCGTACATCATCTAAATCAAACAATCTGAAGGTCATAACCCATAAACAGGCATACCAGAATCGTTAATCCTACGATGATCCGGTAGTATCCGAAGGCCTTGAAACCATACTTGGTCACAAAGGCTATGAAGGTCTTTATGGCTAGCAAGGCGACGACAAAGGCCACCAGGTTGCCTACGAGCAACAGGTTGATGTTGTCGGCGGTGATGTATTGGTAATCTTTGAGCAGCTTGTAGCAGGAGGCCGCGAACATGGTGGGTACCGCCAGAAAAAACGAGAATTCAGCCGCGTTCTTTTTGGTAAGCTTTTGCGTCATGCCGCCAATGATGGTCGCCGCGGACCGGCTTACGCCCGGAATCATGGCTATACACTGAAAGAGTCCGATTACAAAAGCGTTTTTGTAGGTTACTGTAGCGTGTTCATCCGGGTTTTTAAAGAAACTGTCAATGACGATCAGTATGATGCCGCCCAAAACGAGACTTACGGCGACAACGGCGACGTTTTCCAGCAACTGATCTATCAGGTCTCCAAACAGGAAACCCAGTATCGCCGCGGGAATGAAAGCGACTAAAAGTTTGTAATAGAAATCCAGAGACTTGAAAAATCTCCGCCAGTACAATACAATGACGGAAAGTATGGCCCCAAACTGGATGTTGACGGTAAATACTTTTACGATTTGTTCGCTACCTATGCCCAGTAAGGCTGAAGTAATGATCATATGTCCTGTGGACGATACCGGCAGAAACTCGGTTAGACCCTCCACGATCGCCAGGATAATAGCGTCTATGAAATTCATTCGTTTGTTTTAGGCTTGTAAAAAATAGCGAAGAATTGAATAATAAAACCGGTAAAAACGACTAATGGACCAAGTGTCAGGCCGAGAAATCCGAATCCATAAGGTTCCGTATCCAGAGACATGATTATAAAGCCGAGAAACAGAATAAGGATTCCCGCTATCATGATGAGATAGTTCGCTTTTCCGAAGACTTGTTTATTGTTATTCTGCATAAAAAAATTAATAAAGTTCGTCAAGTGATAGTTTGAGGTATTTGTTTACCGCTCTGTATGAGCTGAACAGCCCGATCACGACACCCAAAAATATCAGGGCGAGAAATATCAGCAGCATATCCGACACGTCCGATAATACTTTGAGCTCGGAGACCTTGGCGTAAAGATATTGAAGAATTATGAATAAACTAAATGAAGCGAGAAGGCCGCTCAGGAGTCCTTGTGTCATTGATCTGAATAAGAACGGTTTTTGTATAAAAGATTTTGTAGCGCCGACCAGTTGCATGCTTCTGATTAGAAATCTCTGGGAGAATAACGCGAGTTTTAGCGTGTTGTTGATTAACAGTATGGATGTGAATAACAGAATGGCGGCGAAAATGATTAGGATAAAGCCGATTTTTTTGATGTTGTCGTTGATCTGATTGATCAGGCTTTCCTTGTAGTCGACTTCATATATACCCTTCACGCCGGTCAGGTGGGCCTTTACTTTTTTGAGACTGACGGAATCCGCGTATTGTTGCTCAATCCGGATAGCGAAAGAGGAGCGCAGGGGATTATCGCCGATAATGGTATAAAAATCTTCACCAGTTTCATTGATGAAACGCCTGGCCGCTTCTTCTTTGCTGATATAGGTGATAGCGGCTTCGCTGTCGTCGCGTCTTACAAAAGGAAACTCCTGGATAACTGTTTTGACGGAATCTTCCTGTTCGGGCGTGAGTGTTTTTTCCAGATAAGCGTGTACTTCAAATTTGTCTTTTATGATTTCGGACAATTTGCTGGCGTGCATGACGAGAAGCGCGAACAGGCCAATGACAAAAAGCGCCAGCGTGATGCTTAGCATCACTGTAAAATATGGGTAGCTGCCCAGTTTTTTACGTTTTAGTTTATGAAGTTTTCCCGCCATCTATCAGGTGACATTTTTTTAAAGATATTTTAATACCACTGAAGTTGCAAGACTAGAGCGCGGAAAGACTAAAAAAAACGTTCGTGAAAAGGCTCGTTCTCTTTTTATTAAAACGATGAAGAAGCCCTTTCACGAACGAAACCCGTTATGGTTTACTTGAGATTATTTGACGCGCAATTGTTCAAGCTGGTTTTTCAGCTCAAGATCGGTAATAGCGTCAAGGTTGGACGCGTCATAGGTATTGGCGTTGAGCTTATAGAACGCGCCTTTGAAATACAGGTAAAGTTCTTTGCCAAGATTGCTGTTCAGCTCAAGGATTTCGTATGGTTCAGAGTTAAGCGCTCCATATAGGAAAACCTTGTTGTTGTAGTATTTATAGCGTGTAGGGCCTTCCTGATCAATCAGGTCGACGCTTAGTTTTTCCTTGGTATCCACTACTTTGGCGATATCCGGATTGGGAAGGGTTACCTGTTTGTCTATTCCTTCCTCAATTAGGAAGGAGTCGTTCATGTCGGGAGTTTTCGCTACTACGTCCGGCTGACTTACCAGAGGAGCGATATGTTGTCCGGAAACGTGTTCCTTTATATTCGCCGCCGTTTTCCCGTCTACGGGAGGTAAATCCGTTTTTTCAATTTTTTCCGGAGAGGAAACCGTTTCGACTGGCCGCGCCGCTTCCGGAACACTCACTTCCAATATTGGTTGAGGGAGTTTCTCATTTTCCGGAGCCGAAGGGATAAGGACGTACGCGCCGATACCGAGTATGGAAAGCAATAATATGGAGGCCGCGATTTTACCAGCGTCCTTCCACTGACTTTTAGGTATTTCGATGGCGTCGAGCCTGGCTTTTAACTCCGCCTTCCGATATTGACGGATGGCCTGAAGCGTATCTTGCTCTACGCTTACTTCCCGAGCGAGCAAAGGATCTCTGCTCATCGCTGTTTCGAACGCGATTTTCTGATCCGGCTCCAGTCTGTCCAGCAGATACGCCTCAATCGTTTCTTTATCAAATTCGGGTCCTTTCATATATACTGCGCTAATCTAAGAAATCACTGGCTGAATAGGTAGCCTTGATTTTATTGTCTAACTCTTTCTTGCACTTATACTTTTTAGTTTTGGCCGTATCCGCGTTCGCGAAACCCAGCCGCTCCGCTATCTCGACCATGGATAGCCGGTCAAAATAATAATACGTCAGGATTTTTCTGCAGGTATCGCCGAGTTCCCGCAGGCATTGTTGAATAATTTCTCCGCGTTCGCGGGCGTCCTGATCCGGAAATTCCGAGCGCTCCGGTTGCTCATACGTATGTCTTTTTTTTCGCTCCAGTTCCTTTCTCCACAAGTTTTGGCATATGCTGTAGAGGTACGTACTTATTTTTGAAGTAAGCGTAAAGTTTTTATCAGCTATAACCTTTTGCCAAAAAACGATGAGCGCCTCCTGATAGATATCTTTGGCTTCTTCTTCGGAACCATTGTTTTTTAAGATCATTTTCAGCATCATCTTGAAATTCTTTTTGTATAGAAAGTCAAGCGCTGATTCGTCTCCTTGTTTAATTTTAGCGATGATCTCCAGGTCTTTCATTGTATAAATACGTGCTGTCTTTTTCAGGTAACCCTGATTAAAAAAAGTTTTTCACAGATAAAACTTTTATTCTTGAATATTAGTTTATTATTGTTCTTTTTTCTTTGCCTTGAGGTAAATGAAATTAGGTTTTCAACTAGTTTGATTTGTACGAAGGATCCGGGATCCAGGTTAAAGTCTTATGATACGATAGTTGATATCGCTGATCGCGTAAAGGTGACCGTTGTTATATTGGACTTTGAAATCAGGGCATAGGTGAAAAAGTATCGAAATATACGTTTTTAAGCGGGATATGGAAATAGGTACGCGTGTTTTTGTACTTAACTGGATAAAAATAGTATTATTTTTAATCGAGCCCGTTTAAACATAGCGATCCGGCTTCCGGTTATCTATAGACAATTTCCATTGATTCACTCTTAAAATCATTGTCTATGTTGTACTCGCCTATGCAATATCCGGCTTCGTTTGGCATGCTCGCGCCAGAAGTCAGACGATTAGCCATCGAAATAGCCAATCGCCTTTTGGAAGAAGGGCTTGAAAGAAATATTACGGAACACATCGCGATCGCCAACAGTGGAGAGCGGGCCAAGATCGCTTCTTCCGGTACCAACTCCAGTATCGCGGACTGTACGATTCATGTTATTCCTCATAAGGATGGCTGGGCTATCATCTCACAGGATGTAAAAAGAGTATACGCGGTATACCAGTCTAAAAAAGAAGCGGTGCAAAAGGCCAGAACATACGCTAAGTGTGTCAAGTTTAAGCTTTTTATTCATTGTGAGCAGGGATTTATAAAGGATTCTGAAAATTTTATAGTCAATCGGCCGATCACGCTTTCATCGGACAGGCTTCCTTATTCGAAGATGCATTTCAATTGACGCTAAAAATATTTTTGTCAGGTGATTTTTTGATAAAAGAGGCTGTGAAGAGCCTCTTTTTTTTAATACCGATAGACAGCGGTCATATGTACAGGTACTTCTTTTTCGGGAAGCTGTTCGTAAGTATCGACCTGCGTGACGTTGCCTTTGTGGTAGAGCGTATGCCAGACTATATCGTTGACAATATGGATATCATTTTCATGCTGGTTTTCGTGAAATTCCAACTGGTCATTTTTTTTGATTTCCGCCCATATGTCGGTATCTTTTACAAAACACAGGCTTTCGATCCTGCCAGCCAGCGCGGCCAGGTAGATGTCCTGTAAATCATAGCTTGTTTTGCCGGACCCGGACCATGCCTGGTAGCGCTTGAGATCGTTCCGGCGCGGCTTCAATACCTCCTTTCGGGCGATGTCCCATCCTTTGGCATGAATTTCTTCTGGTTGCAGTTCCGTATAGTTTCCGTCAATGCCTTCTTCAAGGATTAGGGGGTATTTACTTGTTTTGCGAAAGAAACCCTGAATATGGTCGCCGCCCGCGAGCACCAGCGGCAGGCGGGTCTCGTTGAGGTAATTGTCGATCCCCTGACAAATCTTGCCGATATATTCCTGCAAATAGCGATCGCGTTTGTCAATCTCCTGGCGGTGTCCGTGAGTGGTAAAGATAATGCCATGGAAAGAAGCCATCGGCTTGCCGTTAAAGTGCTTCTGAAACTCGTAATATCGCGTCAACTCCTCCATGTCGGCCGGAATAAGGTCTTGGGGCAGGTCTTCCTTTTCGATATCGAACATATTGGCTCTGTACAACGTGATTTGGTCTCTGTTGATATTCAGAATATGAAAAGAAGTGCCTTCCGCGATCGATGGTGTCAATGGACTAATGATGAAGTTTTTTGTTATAAAGTGACGCGGGGTAAAAGAAACAGGATACGTATCCCAGCGAAAGAACGACGAAGATAGGAATACGGCTAGCCCATCCTCCATATATCGCCAGACGGTGGAATCATCCAGAAGCCTGTACGCTGGCTCCAACAGACGCGCTATGTCGCGCTCCTGATAGCCTTTTTCGGATAGTTGATGGCTAATCGCCTGCAATTCATTTTTGAACACAAGTTGATCTTCTTTGTCCGTTACCTGATAACCATACCGGTGTGTCGGTATAAAAATGGAAATACACAATCCGTTCCTGATACTCCCGATTTTTTCGATATCTTCAATTGTTAGTCTTGCCATACCCTTCAATGCTTTTATTCAACCCTTGTATCCAAAACAGAGGGTTATGGCTAAACGTTCCTCCCATTCCTTATCTCATATACATGAATTTTGGACGTTTACAGCCTGATATATCTTGTTTCTTATTTTTTAAAATATTGTTGTATTGTTTGTTATAGTATTTTAATAGCTTTGTTTGTAATTGATCTAAATATATTTAGTTTCGCGTAATAATGAAAAGACCTTGTTCCGATGCCGAGGTTTCATGTCGGGCGGGACTATGTTTCGAGTGTTGTAAATGAAAAAAGATCAATGAATATGTTTAGTAAAATTACGATGGTGGTGGCTGCCTTATTTATAGCCATGAGTGGCGCGTGGGCGCACGCTCTTTGGATTAAAACTGAAGCCACAGGTAAGAAAGGGCGGAAACAAGTGGTCGCTGTTCTGTATTCGGAGCCTGATGAAGATCCTGAAAAGCTGGCTGACTGGTATTCCGATATGAAAGACTTCGAGTTGTGGGTTGTATCTCCGGATGGTAAAAAGGCAAAATTGACTACTACCGCGGGAGAAGACCGCTTTACCGCCGAATTTATCCCTGAACAGGATGGCGTATATACGGTATTCGCGGGGAAAAGCGCGAAGGATCTCGGAGGAACAACTGTATATCAGTTTAACGCCAGCGCGCTGGTAGCGGTGGGTAGCGCGCGAAAAGGAGCGGACGCGGGCGTGAATGGAAACGAACTGGTTGTGTTTGCCGATCCTCTTAAAGTAAATAAAGTAAACTCTCCGATGAAACTACAAACGTTGGTGAATGGACAGAAACCCGCCGATAAGCTTTATGTAAGCGTTCATTCTCCAAGCGGCTGGTCGAGAAGTATCGCTACGGATGAAAATGGCGTAGCGGAATTTACGCCGCTATGGCCTGGAAATTATTCGATTGAAGTATCTAAAAGCTGGAAAGAAGCTGGTACGCATTACGATAAAGAGTACAAGGCTATCTGGCGTTGCGCTACCATCATCGCTGAGGTGAAGAAATAAACCATGGAAGCGCTATCGTTTACAATCAGTTAATGATTCTCCTGTACTATCCGGAATGAAGTAATACGAGATATGATGAGCTTCTCTCATGAGAGTCGCGTATGATATCTGAAAAGAACATGAGTTCAGGCGGGTTTGCCGGTGTTGGGTGAATCCGCCTTCCGGTTCTCACACTTGTCCTGAATTGCTCTTCCTGTTCATTTTTTGCCTCCGGTAATATTCTTTGTTTCAACAAATATTGGTTTACAAATTGAAATTCAATTTTATGGGAATCGGTGTAGGCCGCGGATACGTGATGGTCATATGTATGCTGTTATCGGGCTATTGGGCTCTGGCGCAGTCTGGAAGTAAAGTAAGCGGAAAGCTGGCAAGTCAGTCCGGAGAATTATTGAGCTTCGCGACGGTAGGTTTAAGCAGAGCCGCGGATTCAGTGTTTGTAAAAAGCGTCCTTTGCGACGAAGAGGGCGTTTTCGTGTTTGAGAATATACCTTTTGGAGTGTACTACTTTCAGACGAGTTATTTCGGGTTAAAGGATCATCTTAGCGAACCATTTGAGGTATCCGCTGACGATCCTTTGGCAGACCTGGGACTGATTTTGATGGAAGAAGACGCTCGAACGCTTGATGTCATTACCGTTAGCGGCAGAACACCGGTGATTGAAATGGTGGGGGACAAACTTGTCGTAAACGTGGCCAAGAGCGTATTGGCGGAAGGCAATACCGCTCTGGAGCTGCTGGAAAAGTCGCCGGGTATTCAGGTGGATGAAAACGGAAGAGTTTCGCTGAAAGGAAGGGGTGGGGTGTCGGTGATGATCAATGGCAAATTGACGTATTTGTCGGATGACGAACTATCGGATTTGCTAAGAGGTATCAATTCGGCTTCTGTGGAAAAAATCGAAATCATATCGAATCCCTCTTCCCGCTACGACGCGGAAGGAATGGGAGGAATAGTCAATATCGTATTGAAAAACGATAACAAGCGGGGAGTGAATGGTAGTATAAACAGTTATGTGGCCAGAAGCCGGGCGAGCCGGTATGGGGGAGGATTTAATATAAACTACCGCGCTGGAAAGCTCAACGTTTTTGGAAGCTACAATCATGGTTATCGGGGAGAAATAGAGTATGTGAGTCATACGAGGCGTTTCCGGAAGGATCCGGCGGCTACGGACCCGGACAGGATTTCTTATCTCAATACCACTACGGACGAGCCTTTGTATACCAATAACGCGAGGGGAGGCGCGGATTATTATCTAAACGACCGGAATATGATTGGTTTTATGGCCAAAGCGAATTTTGGCGCGTACTATAACTTCAACACGACGCGCAACTCGTTGCGAGACGCGGCGGGCGAAGAACTGATGAATACCAGGACGGACAACAATAACCGGATGGTCTGGAATTCGTTTCTGTTCAACCTGAACTATCTTCGCGAACTCAATGGCGCCGGAGGGGAGCTTTCCGCGGATATTGACTTTTCCAACAATCTGAATCGTTCGAGGCAACGCATGGAGACGCGTTATTTGAAGAATGGTAGTCTCTTGTCGGACGATCTTTCGGCCAGACAAGGCAATGTGCCGTCGCTCACCCGCGTCTATGTCGGCAAGATAGATTATAAGCGTCCGATGAAAAAGCTGGGTGAATTGGAAGCGGGTATAAAAAGCAGTTATGTAACTGTCGACAATAATCTGAAATACGATACGCTCGCGGACGGCGACTGGACTTATGACGCTTCCTGGAGTAATCATTTTAAATATGATGAAACGATCCACGCGGCTTATCTTTCCTACAACAAGCAGTTTGGAAAAGTATCTGTAACGGCTGGTTTGCGGGGTGAACATACGGAAACGACAGGTCGGCAGGTAACGATGGATTCATCCGTATCGCTTTCATATTTCCAGTTGTTTCCCAGTTTTTTTATAACCCGGGAGCTTAATGACGTTCATAGTATTCAGGTATCCTACAGCAGAAGGGTGGGACGTCCGGATTATGACGATCTGAATCCTTTCCGGTTTTTCAGAGATCCCTATATGTATTATGAAGGGAACCCGTTTTTACGGCCCGAGCTGACTCATTCGCTGGAGCTGGCCCATAGCTTCAATAATAAGATCATCACTACGCTTAATTATAGTTATACTTCCGATGTGATGAACTGGATGATGGGACAGGTAGACTCGCTGAACCTGACTTATCAGCGCCCTCAAAATTTGCTGAGTCATATCAATTATGGAATCGGGATCGTAGGCGTCCTCGACGTTACGGACTGGTGGACGCATAATAGTTATATCAATGTCTATCAGAATCAGTATAAAGGCGATCATAAAGGAGGCGCGCTGAATAATCGAATCGTCACCACGCATTATAATACCCAGAATACGTTCAGGTTTGGTCACGGCCTGTCAGGCGAGCTGAGCGGGTTTTATAACTCTCCTACCGTATACGGTGTCTTTGTCAATCGGAGCTATTGGGTTTTGTCGGCAGGTATCCAAAAGCAGGTGATGAATAAAAAAGGCGCGGTGAAGCTGGGGGTCAATGATATCTTTCAGGGACGCAGAAGGGTAAACAGAGCCCGGTATGAAAATCTGGATATTCATGGCGATATCCGTTTTGATAGCCGGGTGATAACGCTTTCATTCTCGTATCGCTTTGGAGGAGACGTGAAAGAGCGGGAAAGAAAATCCGCGATAGAGGATATTCAGGATCGGGTTAATTGAAAGAAGGAATAAAAAAGCCAACTATTCCTGTTCACTGATATTATGAATATACGCTTCGATGTAGGGAATAATGTCCGGCGACTCGCACAAGTCTCTGGCTAGTTTAGCGTGTCGTATCGCTTCTTCCACAAGATTGGAATGAAAAAGTATATAGCTGTGCGCGTAATGCGCCTCAAAAGAGTTTTGGAGCTGGATCGCTCTTTCAGTAAAGGGAATAAGCTTCTGAATTTCTGAAATATCGGAAAGCTTGTCGGCAATTTTTACGCTGTATTCGATAAGCGCCTGGGGGTTGTCCATATTGTAGGCTTGGAGCCAACCGGTAGCCATGGGGACAAAAGCGCTGTCTTCTCCTATACCGTCGAAATACATCATGTCGATTAGGGTGAAATAATACGCTTCCGGAAGCTTTTGCAGATCCAGCGCCTGATAGATGGCGCGGTGATAGGCTTTGTGGATTTCGATTTTCCGGTAGTTTTTTTCGCGGATGGCGTCCAGTGTCAGAGACTTTACCCCGGTTTTATAATACTCGCCAAAATCGTCTTGTCGCTTGATAAATTGTTCGGGGTGAGTGACAATGTGTTGAAATTCCCTGGTTTTATAATCGGCTGTAAATTCTTTGATCAGTGGCCAGTATTCTGGTCTGGAAAGAGCGCTTGTATCGATCCCGCGGAGGAAGTTCGCGGCGAGCTGAGCGGCTTTGGGATAGTTCTTGGTTTTCAGGATTATCAGGTAGTCCATTAGTAGTTCCAGACTATCCGGATATGTTTTCAGCGCGATTTTGTTGGCTTCAAAGTTTTTTATAAGCTTTCCGTTGCGCAGCATTTCATTTTTATCCATCATTCCCGTCCAGTTTAAGAGCATGTCACCATCGGGGTCAAAAAAGACGAGCGTGGGATAGGCTTTCAGTCCGACGCTGTTGACAAGCTCGGCCTCTTCTTTTTCAGCGTCTATTTTAAAAGCGATAAAATGTTCGTTGTAAAATTTAGCTACCTCCGGATCCGTGAATATGTTTTTGGCCATGTACTTGCAGGGGCCACACCAGGAAGCGTAAAAGTCTACAAAAAGCGGTTTTGACGCTTCCCGGGCTTTTTCCCGGGCTTTTTTCCAGTCGCCCTTGAAGAACTGGATTTGTCCCGTAGCCGTCAGGAAGGCTGAAGAGAAGATCAGAAGAAGGATAATGTGTCTTTGCAATGTCTGAGTTCTAGTTTTACGCGTGCCTGGCCATGTCTGTAATGATGTCCGGACCGGAAGAGGTGCCGATTCTGTCCGCTCCCGCCTCGATCATCTTCAACGCTTCATGGTAGTTTTTGATGCCGCCGGAAGCTTTGATTCCAACTGATTCCGGTAGCGACGCTCTCATCAGCCGGATATGTTCCGCTTTGGCGCCCTGTGGGGCGAAGCCGGTGGAGGTCTTGACGAAGTCGGAGCCCGCGTCCGCGCACAGGCGGCAAAGCAGCTTAATCTCCACGTCGCTCAGGTACGCTGTTTCGATAATTACCTTGAGCAGTCCCCCGGCTTGATGAACAAGGTCAGCTACTTTGGCGATCTCAATCTTAGGCCAGTTCATGCCGGCTTTGAACGCGGACATATTGACGACAAGGTCAATTTCGGTAGCGCCGTCGATCAGGGCGAGTCTGGTTTCTTCCAGTTTTGTTTCCGTTCTGTGATAGCCTAATGGAAATCCAACGACCGTCACCAGTTCTATTGCTTTGGAGCCAAGTTCCCGCCGGGCCTTCTTAACCCAAAAGGGTGGAACGCAAATCCCCTTGAAGGAATATTGCTGGGCCTGTTCGATCAGGGAGTATAGTGTCTGATCAGTAAAGTCGGGCTTTAAATAGGTTTGTTCGATATAAGAGGACAGGTTGTTCAACGCGCTAGTAGTATATTCTTCCAATCATTTTACCCTGGGGATTGTAATAGGTCCAGTAGCCCCGCTTGGCGCTGCCCGCGAAATGGCCCTCGGATTCCTTTACACCATTATAATGATAAAAACGCCATTGCCCGTTTTTATGTCCGTTGCTGTAATTACCTTCCGATTGCAGTACGCCGTTTTCATGCCAGGACTTCCATTGGCCTGAAGGAATGCCGTTGCTAAAGTTGCCTTCCGCCTGCAAGCGTCCACTTTCATACCAGAACTTCCAATGGCCTGAGAAGACGCCATTGGCGATATCGCCCTCTTTTTTCAGGGTTCCGTCGGCATACCAGAATTTCCAATATCCGCTGGGATTTCCATTGGAATAGTTGCCTTCACTTTCCAGCAGCGTTTCTCCACCATCGTAGTAGTTTCTGGCCCAGCCATTGGCTCCGGTTTTGGTAGTTACCTGATAAGATTCAGGATTAAGAATTACTTTGTCGGAAAGACTTTGGGGAGCGATGTATTCCGTTTTCTTTGAGCAGGAATAAAAGAGAAAGAAAGACGCCAGCAGGAAAAAAAATAGTGTTTTTTTCATACATATTTTAATGTAAACACGAAAATAAGCCTCCTTTCGCTTTTTTACCAGATTTCGCGCTTTAAAATTCAACACGCGAAGATAGAGTGCAATCTCCATTCAGGTTCCGCCAAGAAGATCTTCCAGCGCGTTGTCGAGGCAGGGAAACTGATAGGAAAATCCATGATTGATAGCGATCGCGGGATAGGCTTTTTGCCCCGACAGAATCAGTTCGGCGTCGGGCCCGATGATTTTTCCTCCGATTTGAAGCAGCAAAGCGGGCTGGGGGATACCGATTGATGTTTTTAACGCGTTACGCAGTTTTCGCGTAAACTGCTTATTCGTAACTGTTTCCGGAGCGGCGGCGATGACTGGTCCGGAGAGGATTTCCGAGTCGATCAGCCAGCCGATTAGAGCCACCCAGTCTTGAAGATGTATCCAGGGCATGTATTGCCTGCCGCTACCAGCGTATCCGCCCAGACCGAGTCTGGCCAGTTTGATAAGTGGGGGGAGGGCGCCTTCGCCGGGATGAAGTACGAGTGAAGTCCGGATGGCGATTTTTCGGGTTTTAGGTGTGGAAAACGTAAAAAACGTTTCTTCCCATTCCTGACATACCCGGGCGACAAAACCTTTTCCTGGCGCGGATGTCTCCGTGAGTTTTTCATTGCCGCGGTCGCCATAATATCCGATGGCGCTGCCATTGATCCAGGCCGCGGGAGGATTGACGCATCGACTGATCGCCTCGCCGAGTATTCTGGTGGAATCGAGCCGGGAATCCAGAATTTCCTTCTTGTGCTTTTTCGTAAAGGTGGTGTTGATGGAACGCCCGCTCAGATTGATCAGCGCGCGCGCGTTTTCCAGTTCCGTCATCCATTCGCCGGAGTTTTTTCCATCCCATTGAACGTAGACAACGCCATTGTCCTTGCCCGAATAGCCACGGGACAAGACTATGGGAGTAACGCCTTTGTCAAGAAAAAAAGAAGTCAGATGACTGCCAAGGAATCCGCTTCCACCAGCTAAAATGATTTTTGCCATGGTATTCGAGGTCTGATGGTCGTTATGTTTTAGTTAAGCGCTTTTTCCCGCTTATTGTTTGGACTCTTTGAGATTCCGGAGATATGAAGGAGGGGAAGATAAAGAAATAAACATTATTTATGTACTTTGCGCCGTATTGTTTTATTTAAGTATTTATCCCTGATATAGCCTTGACTGTTGATCCCGCCTTGCCTATTCACGCCATTATTCCAAGATTGAAGGAATTATTAAGGACTGCCAATACCCTGTTGCTGCAAGCCGCTCCGGGAGCTGGCAAAAGTACTGTCGCGCCGCTGGAGTTGCTTGGTGAAGCCTGGCTGCAAGGGAAGAAAATTATTATGATGGAGCCTCGCAGGCTCGCGGCGCGTTCCGTAGCGGATCGTCTGGCTGCCAATCTTGGCGAACCTACGGGAAAAACGGCAGGGTACCGGGTCCGTTTCGATACCAATGTGTCAAAGGATACGCGTATAGAAGTTGTGACGGAAGGGATTCTGACCAGGATGATTCAACGGGACTCGCTGTTGGAGGATGTCGGGCTCATTATTTTTGACGAGTTTCATGAGCGGAGTTTACAGGCGGATTTGTCGCTGGCCCTGGCCAGGGAAGTTCAGAAGGTCTTGAGGGAAGATCTGAGGATATTGATCATGTCGGCCACGCTGGCGATCGACGCGGTTCGGCGGGCTATGGATCATTGTCCCGTGCTGGTCAGCGAGGGAAGACAGTTTCCAGTAAAGGAAATTTATGAAGCGCCGGATCCGGGTGTGGCGTTGGAGGCTGGTATCGCGCGGCTGATTGGCAGGGCGGCGCGGGAGCAGGAAGGGGATATCCTGGTATTTTTACCAGGCGCCCGGGAGATTATGAAAGTCCGGGAAATGCTGGAAACTTCTTTACCGCGGTATAAAATTTATCCATTGTACGGCGAGTTGTCGAGAGACGAGCAGATGCTGGCGATATCGCCGGACCCTGGGGGCCTCCGTAAAGTTATCCTCGCTACTTCGATCGCTGAGACCAGTATCACGATTGAGGGGGTGAGGGTAGTGGTGGATAGTGGCCTGAGCAGATCGCCTCGTTTTGATCCCCGGAGTGGGCTGACCAAGCTGGAAACCATAAAGGTGACTCTGGACTCCGCGGAGCAGCGAAAAGGACGCGCCGGACGCTTGGGCGAAGGAGTATGTTATCGCTTCTGGTCTCAGGGAGCGAGTCAGCATTTGATTCCGGAGCGTAAGCCGGAAATATTGGAAGCGGACCTTTCTTCGCTGGTACTGGAAGTCGCGAGCTGGTCCGGGGTGAATACATTGAATAAGCTGCATTGGGTGACGCCACCTCCGACGGGCGCAGGCTATCAGGCGGTCGACCTGCTGACGCGCTTGGGCGCTCTTGAAGGGGACCGGATCAGCGAGGCCGGGAAGAAACTATTACGACTGCCTACGCATCCGCGTATAGCGCATTTGTTGCAGGCGAGTCAGGAGCTTGGAGCGAGCGGTGTTGGCCGCGATATCGCCGCGATACTGGAAGAAAAGGATATGTTGGGGAGAATGTCGGGAGCGGGTTTGCTGGAACGTATAGAAGTCTTGCGGGCGTATCGGCGGGGAGAGCCTACTCGTCAGGCTGATCGGGGGGTGTTGAAAAGGGTTGAACGGCTATCCGCCGCCTGGGGAAGGGCTCTGGATTGCCGGGAAGATAATGGACCGGTATCTCCGGATATGGCGGGACGGCTGCTGGCGATAGCCTATCCGGAACGTATCGCCCGGAAGATGGAGGGAGGACGTTATAAAATGGCCAATGGACGTCAGGCCAGATTGATGGACGACGACCCTCTCCATAGCGAAGAGTGGCTCGCGATCGCTCAGGCCGACGCGGGAAAGGACGAAGGACGGATTTTTCTGGCCGCGCCTTTTGATCCGGCGTCGATGCCGGAAAATCTACGGGAAGAGGAAGTAGTGGAATGGGATTATCGTAAAAATGAATTGATCGCGTGTAGACGGATCCGCGTGGGCGGCTTGGTGGTAGAGAGCCAGCCTTTGAAGGAAGTACCGGAAGAAAGCCGTATGGAGGTCTTGTGTCAGGTTGTGGAAAAAGAAAGGGAAAAGATACTGGATTTCGAGCGCGTAGAGAGTTTACAAGCCAGGGTCGGACTTTTGAGAAGTACGCGTCCTGAAGAAGCCTGGCCTGATCTGGGTACGGATAAGCTGATCGCTACGACGCGGGACTGGCTGCCCTTATACGCGGGAAATATCCGAAAGAAGGATGATTTTCAGCGACTGGATCTGGAGTCGATCGTAAAAGCCATGCTACCCTGGGAGCTACAACGGAAACTGGATATCCTGGCTCCACCGCGTCTGGAAGTTCCGTCCGGCTCCATGATAAACATAGTATACAAGACTGATTCAGGCATACCCGTGTTGGCGGTGCGTCTTCAGGAAATGTTTGGCTTGGTCGAAACACCATCGATCAATGAAGGACGAGTGACTTTATTGTTGCATTTGCTTTCTCCGGGCTATAAACCTGTACAGGTGACGAGAGATCTGAAAAGCTTTTGGATGAATACCTATCCTGACGTAAAAAAGGAATTGAAAGGACGCTACCCCAAACATCATTGGCCGGACGATCCATGGACGGCGGAAGCGGTCAGGGGTGTGAAGAAAAGAAATTCGTGATCACAGGCGGACTGCCGAAAAAGAAGTCTATATCTGGAGACTGGCAACCCGGTATAGATTGTCGTATGGCCCCTTGATATGCTGAAAAGAGCGAAGAGTATGGTTTTGTTCGGGTTATAATCCCCGATTAACGTTTGTAGCGATCGCTTCGGATCGTATTTGTTTAAGATAAATTTCAATTTTATCTATTTGGGTTATTTAAAGCGTGTTTTATCCGATGGATTCTGGTGAATGTATTGAAGTTTGTTAGACGCGCCTTTCGATACAATTAATTATTATATATATTCGCTCTTAACATAACTTATAACGTACAATGAAGAAACTTTTACTTTTGTGAGTTTATCTCTTCTGATGTTTAATGTATCAGGACAGATTTTGTTTGATGAAAACGCTGGAGGCCTTATCAACGGAGAATGGTATCGTTTCGGTAATGAAGAATTTAGTTTCAGCTATTATTCGATTGAGACATTTGTCACGGAGCCTTCGCTGGACCCGGACGAACGGGGATATTTAGGGATTGGAAACGCGTGTTATATTGGTGATCAGGAGGTGCCTTTTGGTTTGTCCGGAGACCCGGGAAACAATTTTATTAAAGTTACTTTTTCTGCAGGTAGTGGCCAATCTCCAACAAGCCTGGAAGTCAGGTTAAAGACAATTGATGAGATGTTATTTACTGCTTATCTGTATGAAAATGGACAGCCTGACTTTGCAGAGCAAACAGTAGAGCTTCCTTTGAGCGCTTTTTTTAATGTCGATAAACCTTCTCAAAAAGCGACAGCCAATGATATCGCAGGTTTTTCAACTATGCAATTCATGTTCGGATTTTCCATAGCGGATACAGAAGCGGGCTTTACTATTCATAAAGCCGAATTATTAAAAGCCAAGACTACCAGAACGGTGATCTATGATGGTTCGACTACCGCACTTGTTAATGGTAAGGAGTGGTATATGTATGGAAATGAAACTGATATTGTAAAACAGGATCATCCTTTACGACTTGACAAAATCGATACTCGGGATATAGAACATTCTTATGTGGGCGTTGGAAATGCGCGATACACATCAGAAGGACCTCGTAGTTTTGAACTTAGCGGTGATCCGGCTTCCTTTATTGAGGTAAAAGCATCCGGCCATACCAATTTGAACTCTAATCTTGAAATTCGTCTGAAAGCAGAAGGAAAAGAGTATTCATATAGTTTTAACAGTTATAAACCATTAGATTTTGAAGACAGAGTTTTTACCATACCTGTAAATGGTTTAAAAACCACCTCGAATGAAGTAATTACCGCCTCAGCTCTTGAACAAGCGGATGAGCTTGGATTTGTTTTTGGCTTTACTCTTTCTGATTCTGAAACTTTCTTTGAAGTTAATGAAGTTGCTTTTATATCAGTTAGTGGTTATTGTTCATTACCTACGGTTCCCGAATTTGCTACAGAGCCGATCAGAGGCTGTTTTGGAACTCAAGAGACTATTAATTTGACAGGAGGGGAGCTCAATGATGCGGAGGACTGGTTCTGGTATGAAGATGAATGCGGAGGTAATCTTCTTGGTAAAGGGAATTCCTTGGATATTACGATCAATGGAGCGACTACATTACATGTACGAGGCGAAGCCGATGGCATATGTGAACTAATTGGCCCATGTGTACCTGTGTTTGTTGAAATGATCCCGGTTACAACGGACGATGAAGTAGTGCAAATTTCCGGTGACAATCATATAGAGTGCGGTAGTGACGTGTTTAATTTTGAGGCGACTTCTAACTATCACAATGAGGAGTCGCTTTATACAGTGGTATTTGAATGATGGGCCACACGGAGAAATGTCTGAAAATATAGTTGATTTTGAGGGACTTAGCTAGGGAGATCGGATTTATGTAAAGAAAACAAGTCAGAAAGAATGTAGTGATGTTGAGTATGTGTCTTCATTGGAACTAACCGTTGATTGTTCTCCGACTACTTCCTTTATGAAAGAGGCTTTAGGAATAACTTCCACGTATGTTTCGGAAGACAGGCTTGTCATGCGGGTGGATGTCGCCGAGCAATATGGCGATATTCTGATTGTCTCCGCTACAGGCTCCGTACTTGGCCGGATGGAAAACGCCAATCTTCAGGAAACGATTTCCATGCCTGTCGTTTCAGGGACTGGATTGATGATTATTAACCTGGTTACCGACAAGGGAGTGTATAATCAGAAACTGTTTGTCCGCTAATTATTGGTTCGAGCAACCCTAAAACAAAAAGGAGACTGTCTGAAAAGACAGTCTCCTTTTTGTTTTAGGAATATTGTTGAAAATGAAAGGATAAACATCGCTGTCGATTTTTTACTTAAGTACTTATAAGGTATGTATTTGATTTAAGACTATGAAAAAGAACTATTGGCTTCTTGGGGGAGTGGCGGCGGCTCTTGGCACAACTCTTTTCCTGATCAATTCCAGACGTACTATTCCGAAAGGGGCGGAGCCCGTACGTCCTTTCAATCTGGACAATTATCTTGGAACCTGGTACGAGATCGCCCGGTTTGACTCCAGTTTTGAAAAGCACCTTACCAACACGACCGCGAGATACTCCCTGGAAAAGGATGGTAGTGTTCGGGTAAGCAATCGAGGTTATAATTCCAAGACCGGCAAGATAGAGGAAGCGATTGGCAAAGCGAAGTTTGATGGCGACGAGCGTGTGGGCAAGCTGAAAGTTTCCTTTGGCGGACCCTTTTACTCTCCTTATAATATCCTCGCTATAGACGATGATTACAACTACGCGATGGTAGCGGGACGCGATCTTGATTTTCTGTGGCTACTGTCCAGAGATATTTCCATGCCTCCCCCTATCAGGTCGAAGTATCTTGAAAAAGCGAAGGAGATCGGGTTTGATACGGACCAACTGGTATGGGTAGAACACGCGTATCAATAAGGACACGCGTACCAGTTAGTCCGGAGTCATGGACGATTATCAAGGGATAATCGTCCAAAGATGTCCGTTTTTACTTGTCGTTTTTGACAGCTTGCCCTGTTTATGCAACTCATCGAGTTCTTTTTCGGCCTGTTTCATACCGCTATTGGTCAAAACCGAGAACTCCTTGGCTGTAAGACTTGGAAAATGCTCAAACAGGTATCGCCATTCCGGGCTGTATGTCTGTTTGGTCAGGTCGGGACGCGCTTTTAGCAGGGCTTTTTCAAAATCCTCATAGGGTCTCGCGCCATAGAGGAGCTGTTCGTTGTTGTCGGAGCCAAAGATGAAAAAGGTTGGAAATCCTCTTACTCCCATCTGGCGGGCGAGAAGCAGGTCTTGCTCAAAGAGCGAGCGGCCCGCGTGATCAAAGTCGCGGTGTAGAATCTCCGTATCCAGCCCCGCCTTTTTACCCGCTTTTTCCATAACTTCCCAGCGGGTGATATTTTGTTTTTCGAGGAAAAGCGCTTCCCGAAGATATCGGAGAAAAGCGATCGCCTTGTCGTGGTCCTGTAGCTGAGCCGCCTTGAACGCGATGGAAGGAGGATACGACGAGGATAAGGGATCTTCCAGCCATACGTCGCCGTCTATGGGCATTTGGTAATGGTGGCTGGCTTCGTCCCAGTGTTTCGCTACGTCGGAAGGCTGGCTGATACCACCGCTTTTGTATGTGTCCCATCCGGGTAGCAGGCCGCCCATCCGGTAGTCGATAGTGATCCACGGACCATATTCCAGTTTTAATTTTTTCAATTGCGCTTCGACGCCCCAGCAAGACGAGCATATGGGGTCGGTAAAATAAACGATTCGGATAGCGCTTTCCGACGCGGGCGCGGGAGACGGACTGCCGGTAGTTGTTTCGGTGGACGGGATTTCGCATATTCCGGTTTCGGGATTACAGAGCAAAGGATTGTTTTTCATAGTTGTATTGTTTAAAGTGCAAGATGTATAAATCAGTATCATTGTCCAGAGCAGACTTGGTCTGGAGCGAAACAGGTTTTTGAAAAAAACTTCCGCGTTGTTTTTGATATTGTATATGTGTTTAAACATATGAGTAATTAATCGTGCTTTAGGTAAAGGTGCGGATAAAGAAAATAAGGATCAATAAGTCAGAAAAACATGACCATAAAAGAAGATATGTCCGCAAACGCGAACTGTCCGGCGGAGCACCTGTTGAAAATCGTATCCGGAAGATGGAAGCCGATGATTGTTCGTTTGGCCTTATCGGAACCGGTACGTTTTAGCGAACTTTTGAGAAAACTGGAAGGCGTAAATCGGCAATCGCTGGCGGTAGCGCTGAAAGAACTATATGAAGCGGAGATACTTGAGAAAAATGTAATACGGCAAAAACCGCTTCATATTGAATACAGGCTTACGGAAAAAGGGAATATGCTCGCCGGTATGTTGCGCCAATTGGAAGGATTGACCTGATGAGTATTCAGGGTATGCTCGTCAGGTAATAAACAAGGAGTATGGAATCTCCGAGTCTAAAGTATCTTTATTGATGAACCAGTTTATGATCGTGTTTCCAGCGTCGTCGCGGGCGTTTCAGCATGGTCGGCGGCCTGGTTTTCATCCAGAGCCTCCACGCGCGTCCGGTACCATCGGTGTCTGATCAGCAGATTATGGATAGGCGAGAGGAAAAGCAGAAATAGGAGCGCTGTGACCAGATTGAAAATAAGGTGTGAATACCCGATCTGAATGACTGGATTGTCGGTGAGCGCGACCACGACGTTTTCCAGTACCTTTATAAACGGGAACATGATAATGACGCTGCCTATGCTGAATATGAAGTTGGACAGAGACGCCAGTTTCGCGGTATTGGATAGTTTGAGGCCGGCGATCAGCGCGGTCGAGGTAGTGCCGGCGTTGGCGCCCATAATGATCGGGATGGCGATATCGATCGTTATAATGTTTTGACTGGTCAATATGACGACAAGTCCTGTTACTACGGAGCTGGATTGCATAATGACGGTAATGATGACGCCGTATACTATTCCCAGCAGGGGGTTGGAGGCTTTCATCAACAGGCCCGTTAGCGTCGGGTTGTCTCTGATGGGGTAAATAGCGTCGCTGATCAGGTCAAGGGAGAAAAAGATGAACCCGAAATAAAACAGGGATTTGCCGGCGATGGATACGCGGGTTGGTATGATACTGATAAGGGTGCCCAGTACGATGAAGAAAGGACCGAGCAGATCGGAATTGAGGGATATGATCCACGCGGTGGTAGTAGTGCCTACATTGGCGCCCAGAAATATGGCCAGACTGTTTTTGAATGTCAGTACGCCCGAGTCTACCAGAGAAACCGTAAGTACGGAAATCGCCGTACTGGATTGGATGGTCGCTGTCAAAACCCCGCCAAGCAGAAAGCCGCCGACCCGGGAGCGTGTGATGCTGCCAAGAAGGCTTTTGAGCTTATCGGCGCCGACATTTTGTATTTCTTTACTGAAATTCTGAAGACCATGTATAAACAGGACGATAGCGGAGATAATGATGATGATGGTTTGCAGAAACTCCATATGGACAAGGTAAATGCTCGTTAAGGTTAATTGGCGAGAGGCTCACCATTCGTACAACTTTTCCCGTGAGAGAGTCTGATCGCTTTCTTCATGAATAAACTTTATGTGGACGCCTTTTGTATTTTGCCGGAAGCGTCGCGTGAGTATCCTGGCTGTTTCGGCTTCCGTGTATTCAAAATTTTCCAGATTATCCCTGTCCCGCAGGTAAAGAATACCTGACATGAATGATTTGGAAGGATCGCCTTTTACTTGTTCGTATACTTTTATATCCGCTTTGTGGATTATGTGACCTAATTCCGCTTGCAGGTATTGGGCGCCCGCGTCGCTTAGGTCAGGGTTATACGAATCTGGCTTATATTCGATTCCTCCGGTTTGGGCTGTTTGACCGGTAAACAGGAGAGGCGTGAACGTGACGCTAAAAAAAGCGAAGGTGATGAGCAACGGCGCGATTACGGATGCCGGATTGTTTGCTCTCCGGAGTGGCGCGGCGACGCGGACGACGCGGGTTCCCGCGATTTTGTCGCCGAATCTCTGACCAGGATCTTTGGTTATGAAAAATAGCTCCACTAGCCCAAACAGGGCTGTGCAATTGCGAATCAGGCATTTGATGGGAGAGGCGGGTAGTCCGGAAACAGTGTCGACAATCTGTAAGCCAAGGATCCGCTTGGCGGGACTCTGGCTATTGAAGAGGTCTTTGTTGAAGTATGTCGTCAACCCGAGAATAGTCAGGAACAGGAATAAGTCTGTGGGAAAATCGACGCTCGCGTCGCCGGAAGTTTGTTTGAGAAGGAATATGGGCAGCAGGCCGGCGACGATGATCAGGATCATGATAGTCGTCATGATAAAATGATCAAGCAGCATGGAGGCCAGGCGCGCGCTCGTGGTGAGTGATGAGGAAGAATGGGACATCGCGTATCGCGGTTTATATTTTTTGGTTGTTAAATATACTGAAAAACGGGATTGGATGAAAAATATGATGGCGTCGAAATATTGTCGAACGCGCGGTGGAAGGCCGATGAAGGAGGTAAATGAATAAAGGAGAACGATCCGAACGTTCAATGATTTTTATTCAGTTGTATTTCTTTGTATTGGTTGTTGATGGTTAAGGAGACGCGGACCGGATATTTCGCCGCTTTATGCCCGGTCGGATACCAATGTCGATTGGGCGCGGAGACGATCAGCAGTCCCTGATTGTCGCCAAGTACGACAAAGTCATCCTTTTTGGGACCTTTTTCAAAATAGTGGATGGATAGGTCTTCGATGAGCTTTTTAGAAAAATCGGGGGCGTTGTCGCTTACAAGTCCGATTTCATTGATACAACGAATGGCTGTGGCGGAAAATGGTTTATGGCAAATGTCGTTCCGGTCAAAACGGGCGATGAGTTCAAGGATGTTGCCGTTATTGTCATAAAAATAGATGGAGCGGGCGTTCCAGCTTTTAAAGTCGGTGATCGTTTTCCCATTGGGGTTATAGATCAGCTTGGCTTTGTTTTCAAGCCAGATCAGCGCTTCGTCTATCTTGTTGTCCGGAATCAGAAAGGCGAAGTGATAGCGCGGCTTCCCGCGCTCCGTGTGGATAAAGCGAAGCACGGAGTCGCCAACCTGAAAAGCGACCTGATCTTTGTGATTTGTCACGCGTTCAAAACCCAGTATCAGATGATAGAAGTGGCTGGTCTCCGCCAGATATGGCGTACTGATTTCTATTGAGGAAATATGCATATTATAACAGTACTGATATTGATATCAATATGTTGGGGACTGAGGTGGTTTTATGCTCCCCTCCATGTAGCCGGCTTTTTCAAATTTATGATCGTAATGGTTTTATGAGGGCGATGTTTTCAGGGAATCGCGGGGTTCGTGGACTGTGTGGTCAGGAAGCAAACGCTTTTTACAGTCACCAATTTAAAGGTGTTTTTTATAACTAATTTTCATTACTTTCGTATTTGAAGGCTATTAAAACTAATAAATTATATGAACATTAAATTATTTGTAGCATTGTTGTCCGTGATTTTTGTGTTTGGGGGAGCTCAGGCGCAAAAGATAACTCAGAAAGGGGATTTGAGCGCGTTGAAAGGCGCCAAGAGAATTCAATTGGTATATGAGTATGATAAAATGCGTGTCGGAAAATATGTAAATGAAGATCAGTATATAAGCGAGCGAGTGGCTCAGCGAAATGAGAAAGAGCCGGGGAGCGGGGACAAGTGGAAGGAAGCCTGGTATGATGACCGTGAGCGTCGTTTTGAGCCTAAGTTTGACGAGTTGTTTAACAAGTATGTTCAAAAATATGATCTGGAAGCAGGAAAGGATTATACGGACGCGCCTATTAAGGCGATTGTACGTACAACTTTTACCGAGCCCGGATTCAATGTAGGAGTGATGCGCAAACCTGCTTCCATCGACGCGGAAATCGTCTTTGTCGACAACAAGACAGGTAAGCAACTGGGAAAACTTACAGTTTTAAAAGTGCCAGGCAAAGACGCGATGGGGTATGACTTTGATACCGGAGTCAGAATTCAGGAAGCGTACGCGGTATTGGGTAAATCTACCGCCAAGCATCTGGCTAAGAAAGTATTGAAATAAAATATTTCCGTTAGTGGAAGAAGCCGTCGAAAGACGGCTTCTTTTTTTATTTACTTTTTCGTTGTATTCGATAAAACATCATGTTGTTGTCAATTACATACATGTGGACGCGTTGGAGCAGGACGCGAAAATCAAAAAGAATTATACCCTCAGGAAGGCAATTTTGAAGAAGGACAAAAATAACCAATCGTTAATATCGGCCTCAGGCGGATGATGCGCGAACTTGGAGTTTTCAAGTTCAGTAGTTCGAAATCCATCCGGCTAGATTCCAAATCGTAACGAAACATCCGAAAGAAAAATGAATGAACTGAAAAAATATCTAACCAACTTGGTGGATTTCACAGAAAGCGAGATGGGCAAATTCATTTCTCTGTTTTCAGAAAGCTACCTCAAAAAGCATGAATACATAGCGGTTGAAGGAGAATACTCCACCAAGCTTGTTTTTATTACAAAAGGGGTGATGCGCGCTTTTTACAGAAATAACAATGGGGACGAGTATAATAAAACTTTTTTTACGGAACTTAATTTTGTCGGCGCTTATTCTTCGCTGGTAACGAAGCAACAAAGTTTAATCAATATTCAATGTCTTACGGACTGCTCTGTTCTCATGGCTGACTACGAACAAGTAACGAATTTATACGATAGCTTTCCTAAAGTAGAGCGCCTCGCTCGTATCCTGGCGGAACATTTTTTTGTAAGTAAAGAAAAAAGAGAAATAGCGCAGGTGATGCTGGACGCTTCTGAGCGTTATGCCATTTTTCAAAAAACGCGTCCCGATCTGGAACATCTGATCCCTCAATACCATATCGCTTCTTATTTGGGGATAACTCCCACCCAATTGAGCAGGATCAGGACCAAGAAATAAAATCTTTACATATGTAAATGCGAGGGCTTTTTATTCTTGTGATTTTTGCTCCATACAAACTCATAAGAAAGTGACGCGAGTACATAAAAACAAGATTTTGATCACGGGAGCTACCGCGGGTATCGGGGCGGCGCTGTTACAAACATTTTTAGATCTTGATAATGAAATAATCGCGGTAGGGAGAAATCAAGAAAAGCTAAAAGAACTTTCAAAAGCAGACAAAAGGATTATTCCTTTCCAGTGTGATGTTTCCAGGCAAGAAGAGTTGGAGCAGCTTACTCTATTCGTCGAGCAGGAGCATAAAGACCTCAATATCCTGATCAATAACGCCGGAATTCAATACAATTACAACTTCGACAAGGAGGGTCAATTACTTCACAAGGTAGAACAGGAGATAAATGTAAACTTTCTGGCTCCTTTAAAACTTATCGCCTTATTATTGCCCACGCTTCAACTCAATGACAATTCCGCGATTGTTAATATTTCCTCCGGGCTGGCAATTGTCCCAAAAGCGCAAGCTCCGGTTTACTGCGGGACAAAAGCAGGTCTTCATATTTTTTCCAAATCATTGCGGTATCAACTGGATAAAGTAAAAGTATTTGAAATTATCCCTCCCATAGTAGATACGGCAATGACGGCAGGAAGAGGGAAGGGAAAGATATCACCCCAAAAATTAGTGGATGAGTTCATAAAGGCCTTTAAAAAGAATAAGTATGAAGTGAATATTGGTAAAGTAAAACTGCTTAGGATCATTGATCGAATTAGCCCGGGCATAGCGGATAGTATAATGAAAGGCGTGACACCATGAAGCATTTAATTAAAATCGTGGTCGTTATGGCGCTCTTTTTCGCGTTGACATTCCTTTTGGTAAAAGCGACAGGCATTCTGAGTATTGAACAAATTGCGATATGGCTTGCGCGGGCGAAAGCGCTTTCTCCATACTATATAGGCGGTATCGTGGTATTATTGCTGTTTACTGATTTATTTATCGCTGTTCCTACGATGACCACTATTACATTATCAGGTTATTTTCTTGGTTTTCCGAATGGCGCTATTGCCTCTCTTATCGGGTTAATGTTGGCGGGGCTTACCGGGTATGGCTTGAGCAGCATGTTTGGAGATAGGGTTTTTGCTTTTCTATTAAAAAAGGAAGAGGCGCGTGAGCAAGCGAAAGCCACATTTAGGCAATACAGTGTCATTATGATTCTACTGTCGCGCGCTATGCCCATCTTAGCGGAAGTTACGGCTTGTTTAGCCGGTATGACCAAGATGAAGTTTTTTAAATTTATACTCGCCTGGTCAGCCAGCGTCATTCCTTACGCGCTGATTATTTCTTACGCGGGTTCGATCAGTTCTCTTGAAAACCCCATGCCGGCTATTTACGCGGCGATGGGCATTTCAATAACGCTTTGGACAGGCTGGTATTTATTCAACGTAAAGCGCGAAAGAATAAATAATACTCAAAAATACTGAACGCGAGAGAATGAAAAGAATAATTCAATTCAACTTAATAGTCCTGTTCGCGACTTCTGTAGTTGTACAAGATAAAAAAATAGTATTTTGAAGAGACGTTTTAACCGGACAAGATTTAGGGGCTTCTGTCTTGTCATTGAAACGTTGATCGCGTTTATTCGCTTTTCGGATGAATAGGCGATTTTATACCACCGGGAAAAAGAAGACCGTCACCTATGATGGATGACGGTCTTCGGGTTAGGGATTTGGGTTATCTTTTAATGAGCTTGTCGTACAGAATTTCGTTATCGCTTCGGACTTTTATAATATAAGTTCCTTTGGGCAGGTAGCTGATATCCAAAGAGGTTTCTCCCGAACTCGTTACCATCACTCGTCCGCTCATGTCCATGATTTCCACGCTTATCGCTTTTGATTGATCTAAGGCGATATGGACAAGCTGGTCGGTTGGGTTTGGATAAATTTTCAGATCATTTACTCTTTTTTTTTTCGTACCTGTGGCGTCGCCTGTTTTAAAAAAGTCACGGAAGGTCTTTTGAAGTTTCGTATTTACAGTCGTAGTGTCTACAGGCCCGTCCCAGCCGTCATAGTATCCAAAACTCGACTCCTTATAAGAATGATAGGTAAAATGATAGCCAAGGCTGTCGAATATTTTGAGTACGTCCGCTACCCAGCGTTCGCCGCCCTTGTTGTTTTCAAAAGCGGGCCTCGCTACGCCAAACTCTCCGAAATACACTGGAAAGCCTTTGTCTTCGATGTATTGGGCGTAATGAACGATTTTGTCTTTCAGAAACTCATAGTTCCGGACATAGGGTTTGGCGCCTGAAGGAGAATGATAAAACTCGGTAGTAATACTGGCGGAGGCTCCGGCAGGAATATTTTCTCCTTTCATCCAACCGGAAATCACATACTGGTTGCCTTTGGTAATCCGAAACGCGAACGCGGGACATATCACGGACGCGGCGGCTTTGTTGCCTGTGACCATTACGGAGAAGTTGTCATTGTGTCCCGAGTTGGGGGTGGCGTACGCGCCTGTATTGTCGGAAGACCACCACCAGAAGCTTCCTCCGCTTACCTTGTCGGCGAAGATGGTTCGTATCAGATTGCCCTGGCTGTCCAGCTCCTTGACTTCAATATCGTCAAACCAGACCTTGCCATTGTTTATGCCATTGCTTACAAAGACTACGCGCCCCAGCGCGAGCGTGTCCGTATCTATCGTATAAGGTTTTCCCTGATAGTATGTCCAGTCCGATGTGCCGGTTCTGATTGAAGGGTTGCTATAATTGCCGGTAGCGTAGACCGCGTCGGACGGCGCCGTAATCTGATCAGGATCGGGGTAGGAGCCGCCATCGCCGGTACCGGCCCAGTCAAGAAGCTGATGGGTAAACTCATATGGGTCATAAAGATGTACGGTATACATCAGGTTTTCTTCGCTGATCTGAGGATAATTGTTATTCTCGTCGGCATAGCCGTAATCGCAGTTCAGCGAAATAGCCCGCTCGGTGATAATCAGGTGATTGTTGTCCACACTACGGATGCTGTCTATAATACGCTGAGCGAGTATGCTCCAGCTTTCTATGCTTTCTACGGGGATTGGCTCGTTGACAAGATCGTATCCGGCTATCTGAGGTTCGTCCTTATAGCGCTCGGCTATCGCTTTCCATAGGGCGGTCAGCCGGTCTTGATTTTCCGGTTCCGTCCATAGTTCGTCTCCATCGCACTGAGATTGGAAGCCGCCTTGCGGTACGTGCATATTCAGAATAAGGAAGATATTGTGTTTTTTTGCCCATTGGATATTCCGGTCGATCCATTGCCAGCCACTGGCTTTGTATGAATACGGATTCGCGTCGTCCTCAAATGTTTTGTAGTTCATGTAAAAACGAAGTACATTCATTCCCAAAGCCGATACCCGTCTGAAATCCGCTTCCGAATGATGCTGATCCGGCGTGTACCGGTCATCCCATACCATATTGCCGAAGGCCATACCTCTCAGAAGTATCTCTTCTCCCTGATACATTAGTTTCTTGCCATCCCGTCGTATAAACTCCTGTGAAAATGCCGCGCGGGCGCTCAGGATAATGCTTACTGAAAGAATAATTTTTTTAATCATAATGCCGCTTGTTTGAACCTGATGAACAAGACCGGCTATTGTCCGGAATAATCGGCCCGGGTAATACGGTTTTGTCATAGTGCAATTATGATTTTTCTTTTTAAAATACTATTTGTAAAAAATGTAAATTGCTTTACAAAAAATGCATCTGTTTGGCAGTCTTAGTTTTCTCTTATAAACTCGGTCGGGTTTTTGCCCGTGAGGTTTTTGAAAACCCGATTGAAGTTGCTCGGACTGTTGAAGCCGACTTTGTACGCGATTTCGCTGATGTTGAGTCCGGACTCTTTGAGCAGTCGTTGCGCCTCTCTGATCCGGATCTGATTGATATAGGTTTTGAAGTTGCAGTTGAACTGGCTTGAAATGGTTTCTGTAATGATACGCTGATGAATACCGGAATTTTTTGATACTGTTTTGAGGCTGAGCTCGGGATCTGAAAAGCGCGCGTGTATATAATCCAGAAAGGATTTTGTATCATCGGGTTTCTCAGTTTCGAGGATAACAGGTTTGTAGTTGACTGTAATGGTACGCTTTTTTTGTTTCAGGACAGCATAGTATTTTATCAGTAATAAAAGTAGCGTAAAGGCTTGAATCGCTGCAAGAGCATACAGGACGAGCGTGTTGTCTTTTTGAAATATCACCGAATAAACTTCTAGCTGATTTGGCGTATCTATATCAGGTCTGATACCGGTAGTTATGGCTATGCCTTTAAAGTGTTGAAGCTCCGGACTGGCGAACTCATGAGGCAACTGGTCTATTTCTTCATACCACCAGTCGGGAGTTTGAAACTGGTTGAGCGGTATCGTGACGGATTCAGGCTGGGCGGATACTTTAATTCCCGCTCCTGAATGCCTGTGCGCGAGAGGATGCCGGCTGTCTTTTACCTGACGATCGGCGGTAATCAGATACAGAATCAGGTGACTTATAGGAGTGCCGGACACCTTGACTGAAAGCTGGTTGTAGTCTGAAATGTCCAATTCATTATTTGGGTTATCAGGAAAAAAACGGATACCTATAAAAGGAGCGATAAATCCTTCGCGCAATACAAAGTTGATACGAAGCGAGGAGTCTGTTTGAGTATAGGCGATGACTTTGGAATGTCCGAAGTTGGAAGAATCATCATAAACAACATAGCCGCTTCCGGTATCGGGAAAAATGACAAGATCCCGCTTATGAAAGCAGGTGAAGAATATTAACAGGAGTATAAATAAAACACCGAAGAAAACAAACCAGTTGCGAAGATCGCTGAAAAACGGCTTCCAAAACCGGATGAAGGACTTTACTGGATATTCTTCTCTGGTGCTTCGCATAGAACAGTCATAACGTTGTTTCCTGGGTTTTTCACGCCGAAAATAGACTTTTTTGATGAAAAGTATCGGTAAAAAAGCAAAAATAAGCAAAATGATTAAGTATGTTCAAATTCAGTTGTTTATAACGCGTGATGGTAGAGAGGAAGACGCTGTCTTTTAGATTGGGGCTAAATCATTATCTTTTTTCTTGGATATATATTGAACAACAAAACAGGTATATACAGGTTCTTCAGGGTAAAATAGTGTCTATGAATTTCTTTCGCGCGAGAACTTGCTGGAGCAACATGGAGTTTATTCCGTTTAAACTTTGCGTCGCGAGTATCTATATTATCGCCGGCGCTTACTTTCATACCGTAATCCAGCGCTATTATATCCCGCTTTTTATTTTGTTCGGCATCACTGTGCTATGGACAGTCTATCTCTGGATTGAAAAAATGAAAAAGACGAAGGGTAAGGGCAGGATTGAAGACTAAATAAAGCGGATAAACTATTTTTTATGTATTCTTTTTTCGAGCCGCCTATTTTTTTGTTGATAATCAATAGAATGACTTAGGTGCCGCCATTGCGGGCAAAGGTATGTTCAAAAGAACGCGCGTACAGATTGCCTGAACCAGCGGATTCTTTGCCCTGATATGTAAAGGCTGAAATAGAAAAATGCTCGCTGTTTTGGAGCCAACCCTCCAAGGTTTGTTATTCGTCGTATACAAAACCTTGGAGGGTTTCTTTCTTTTTTTGACCTTGATGTGTAAAGGCTGAAATAGAAAAATGCTCGCTGTTTTGGAGCTAATCCTCCAAGGTTTGTTATTCGTCGTATACAAAACCTTGGAGGGTTTCTAGTTTTTACTCTCCTGTGAGCCAGGTATAAAAGTCGCTCATTTTTTCCTTGCTGACCGTAATGGATTCGCTGAAGGGGATATTCAGAATGATATTTACCTTGCGGGCTAAATAGGGAGACGCCTCTTTGATCGCGTCGCGGTTCACGATGTATTGCCTGTTGGCTCTGTAAAAGTCATTGCCGCCCAGTTGTTGCGCCTCATCCAGTGATTTGTTGATGAAATAGGTCTTCTGGTCGAAGGTATATAAGTGGCATACCTCATTCTTAATGTAAAACAGGGCGATGTCTTTGATTTTAACAGGGATGACTTTTTCACGCTGATAAACCAGTACAGAGGTGGGTTTTTCCTGAGGACTCCGGGTCAATGTCCGCATGAGTTGCAACAGCGCCTGGCTATCCAGACTAAATGAAGACTTGAGCGAGTGGAACTTGGCCAGCGCTTCCTGTATCATGACTTCATTGAAAGGTTTCAGAATATAATGAATACCATTGGTCCTGAAGGCGGTCAGGGCGTATTCATCATAGGCTGTACAAAATACGATCGGTACTTTGATATCGACCTGCTGATAAATTTCAAAACTCAGTCCATCGCCCAATTGTATATCGCTGAAAATAAGATCGGGCATCGGGCGCGTTTTAAGATACTGGACAGCTTCTTTTACAGAGCTTAGTATTTTCACTACATTGGCCCGCGGATTTACCTGGATGATCATTTCCCTGAGGTCTTCCGCGGTTATCGGTTCGTCTTCGATGATGATGATGTTCATGACTGATCCAGAATTTTAAGACTTACAGAGTACACCTTGTCGTTCCGGTCAATGCGAACATCGTCGCCGGACAATAACCGGTAGCGTTCTTTTAACATGCTGTGGCCATTGCCGGTTGAAAACTCTACATGGGCTTTGAGTTGTAGATTGTTATGTACAATAATACTGGATCCTGACTTTTCTATGGTAATACATAATGGATTGTCAGGGGTAAGCTCATTGTGCTTGATCGCGTTTTCCAGCAACGGCTGCAGGGAGAAAAAGGGGAGCTTCTGGTTATAAAACTCGTCGCTTTCGTTAAGATTGACATGATATATCAGGGCGTCACCGAACCGTATTTTCTGCATTTCCATATAGTCGTTACAGATCTTCAGCTCTTCCCGGATGGTGGCCATGCCGGTTTTGTTTTTGGTAATAGAGACTCTGAGAAAATCCGAAAGCTTTAGCAGGTACGCTTCAGCGCTTTTAGGCTCTTTTCGGATAAGTGATTTCAGAATATTCAGCGCGTTGAAAAGGAAATGCGGTTGTATCTGCTGCTGCAGCAGTTGGTTGGTCGTTTCGGTATTGGAAGCTTTCAGTTGCAGCAACTCCATTTGTATCCGGTTTTTTTCATACTGGTCGATAACGAAATTATGTATCAGAAAAATAAATGAATACAGGATAAAGTTGGCATAGCTGATAAAGATGGCGAGCTGCCAGCCATTGAGCGGCTCGCCTCCCGCTCCCGGCAAGCTCTTCTGTACAAAGACGCCGCTGTTATGCAGATATAGCAGCAGCGTATGCTGCAAGGTGAAAACGATCAGAGTCAGAGGGTAGCCGATCGCGAACGTTTTTTTCCAGATTTTTTCTTCCGGGTGCTTCCGTCTTTTGTCAAAGAAACAAAACAGGCCGATATTGATAGCGAAATAGGAAATAAAAAGCGTGCTCAGGGTTATGAATTTAATAAGCAACCCTGTCAGGCTCAGTTCCTGCAAAGAGGTAATCAGTACTGTTCCCACCAGGAAGAACAGAAACAGCCTCCCGCTTTCTTTCACCAGTACCTTTAAAGGAATTGTATATCGCATAGGGTTATGGTTTCTAACTAACTACTACTTACAAACGGGATCTACTGAATAGTTCTGTAACAATAAAACCGGTACTTAAATTTCAGCTTTATTGAAATACGTGAAAATGTAAAAGAAGATATTCCGCCAGAAGTATCAACTACAGATTCGGGGCGGAATATCTTCTTTTATCAAGCGACTATTTAGTTTTGATAATGCTCGGCATATGCAGGGATGAATTCCTTTTCTTCTTTTTCTTCTTCTTTCATCAGAGCCGCGTAATCTGTTTTCTCTCCTTTGCCGAACCGTTTCCCCAGGCTGTCGAAGATGGAGTAGACAACCGGCACGATGACCAGCGTAAGGAACAAGGACGACAGTAAGCCTCCTATGATGACGATGGCAAGTCCTCTGTTCATATCGGCGCCGTCACCCTGCGCCATAGCGATGGGCACCATGCCTATGACCATAGCGATGGTCGTCATCAGAATCGGCCTGAACCGGGCATGGTTTGCTGAAATCAGCGCGTCGTAGGTAGAGTATCCCTCGGTTTTGCGATGATTGGCGAAGTCCACGAGCATGATCGCGTTTTTGGCCACCAGACCGATCAGCATAATGATACCCAGTATGGTAAAGATGTTCAACGTCTGATTGAACAGGGCGAGAAACAGCAGCGCCCCGATAAAGGATAACGGAATAGAGAACAGAACCACAAATGGCGTGACAAAGTTGTCATACAGCGCCACCATGACCAGGTATACAAGCAGGATAGAGGCCAGCAGGGCGATTCCGAGCGAACCGAATCCTTCCGACTGGTTTTCCATATTGCCACCCCATTTGTAGGAGAGGCCCGGCTTGAAGTCAAGCTGTTCGAAGGCGGCCTGCCATTCCTGAGCGATCGTGCCGGCAGGTCTTCCTACCACCTGTGCTTCTACGGATACCGATGGCGACTTGTCTCTTCGTTCCAGAAGAGTGGGTCCTGAGCCGAAGCTGACATCCGCGAATTGTTCCAGCCGGATCGCCTGTCCCTGAGAATTAATGAATTTTAATTCTTTGACATCATTGATATCGGCTCTGCCTATTTCATCATACCGGATGTTAATGTCGTACTCTTTATCCCCGGCTCTGAATTTGGTATCCGTATTGCCCGAGAACGCGGTACGCATCGCCATACCCACCGACGCTACATTCAATCCCAGCGCGTTCATTTTGTCTCTGTCCACCTTTACATTGATTTCGGGATTGCCGTCTTCGGAAGTCAGCCTGATTTCGGTGGAACCGGGAATATCGCGCAGCAGATCCGCTGCCTGACCGGCAAATTCCAGCGCGTCTTCCTGTGTAGAAGCTATAATTGTCAGTTTCAGCGGAGCGTTTTCAGCTCCCATTAGACCCATATTCACTGTTTTAACTTTTGCTCCGACCAGTACGCCTTCCATCTCTCTTTTGAGGCGCGCGGCATATACCTGGGTAGGCTCTTCTTTCCGATACTCTTTGCCTACGAAGATATGGATCTCGGATTTGTACTTGGTGCCCGAGGTAGACATCATTCCGTCAGAGGCTTGTCCTACAGTGGTAATTATCCGCTCTATTTCCGGTTTCCGGGACAAATGCCGCTCCGCCTTCTGTGTCATGAAATTGGTCTGCTCGATCGAAGCGTCCTTATTCATTTCGATCTGCAGGTAGAACTCGCCCTTATCGTTGGCGGGGAAGAAGTCCGTTCCGATATACCCTTTGCTTACCAGCATCAGAGAGGCGACAAATAGTACAACCGTCAGGGCAAGCGTAGTGAGCTTGTTTGTTCTGCTTCTCAGCGACCATTTCAGGATCGAACCGATTCCTGTAGTCAGTCTGTCCAGGCTTCTTTCAAACGAGCTTAATAGTTTGCCAAACAGCGAACGGTGGTTGATGTGCTCGATTTTTCCATAGCGGGAATACAACCAGGGAACGATCGTAAAGGATACAAGAAGAGAAAGCAGGGTAGCGATCATTACTGTCACTGTAAATTGACGTAAAATATCGGATACCAGTCCTGTCGATAAGGAAATAGGAAGAAACACGACGACAATTACCAGCGTAATGGCCGTAACGGTAAAGCCGATTTCCTTTGCTCCGTCATACGCGGCCCGCACTTTGTTTTTGCCCATCTCCATATGGCGGTGAATGTTTTCAATTACAACGATCGCGTCATCCACGAGAATGCCTACCACCAGGGACAGCGCGAGCAGGGACATCAGGTTGAGCGTATATCCCATGATCAGCAATCCTATGAATGTGGCGATCAGTGACAATGGAATAGCGACCATGGTGATCGCCGCGTTGCGGAAACTTTGCAGGAAAAGCAGCATGATTATACCAACCAGCACAATAGCGAGGAGCAGGTCAAAGATGACATTATTCGCCGCTTTCAGGGTATAATCAGAGGAATCGCTTCCGATCTCGATATGTACGCCCTGGTCCTGGTAATCCTGCTCAATGGCCTGTATGGTTTGCTTTACTTTTTCGGACACGGCTACCGCGTTGGCGTCCGACTGTTTAAAGACCTGAAGAAGGATCGTGTTGGTCTGATTGATCCGGGAGATCTTGTCAGGGTCTTTTATACCATCCTGTACATCCGCGACATCACTCAGCCGTATCAGAATGCCCGCCGGTGTCATGACAGGCAGGTTTCGCAATTCATCGAGTGAAGCGAACTTGCCCGAGAGTCTGATCGTCGTCTGATTGTCCCGTGTTTTTACGTTTCCCGTAGGAAAATCCATATTGGACATGGCTATAACCTGTTCGATCTGACCGATGGACAATCCGTACCCCTGCAGCTTTTCAGGGTTTACGCTTACTTGAATCTCGCGGGCCTCTCCACCGACCATATCCACTTTGGCTACTCCGTCGATACGGGCGAATACCGGCTGAATTTTCTGATCCAGCAGATCATACAACTCTTTTTCAGAAAGGCTGGAAGTGGCCGACAGATTGATAATAGGTACGTCATCCAGCGAAAACTTGTTGATAGACGGTGTTTCGGCATCGTCCGGCAAATCGTTAATTACCGCGTTGATTTTGCGCTGGGCGTCCGTGAGAAGAAAGTTGACATCCGCGGTGCTGTTCAGCGTAATCATGACCACCGACACACTCTCAAAGGATTTGGACTCGATCTTTTTTACGTTTTCGAGCGAGGAAACCGCGTCCTCGATCTTTTTGGTCACCGAGTTTTCTACTTCCGAAGGAGCGGCGCCCGGGTAAATTGTCTGAATGGATATGACATTCACTTCAAATTTTGGTACCAGTTCATAACCCAGTTGTGTATATGAAAAGATACCGCCCAGTGTGAGTACAATAAACAGTACAATGATGATACTGGGGCGTTTGATGGATATTTCCGCTAATTTCATAGGTCCTTTGTGAATTAGTTAATTACTTCAACAGGGGTTTGGTCCAGCAGATTGATTTGTCCGGAAACTACCACGGTCTGACCTTTGCTGATACCGGAGATGATTTCGATATAATCGCCAAAGTTTCTGCCCGAAACAACCCGCGTCAGCACGGCTTTTCCGTCCTGTACTACAAATACCTGATTGGAGCTGACATTGCCTACGAAGGCGGTTCTTGGAATTACCAGTACATCGCTGTTTTGATCGCTTCCGAAGCGGGCGGTTCCGTACATTCCGGCTTTGAGATCATTGCCCGGGTTGTTTTTTATTTCCAGCTCCACCGGGAAGTTGAGGCTTCCATCCGCTTTCGGAGCTATAAAAGAAACAACGCCCGTCCACGTCCGGCCTGGTAATACAGGCGTTTCAACCGTCACCTGCTGACCCGTTCTGATGGCAGCGATATTTTTCTCATCCACATGCACTCTCAGCTTCAAGGAGGATACATTGACGATCTCAAATAGCTGCTGACCCGGAGATACATAGGAGCCCGCCTCGATGGTACGCTTGTTGACAATACCGGCAAAAGACGCTTTTACATTGACATCGGAAGCGGTAAGGCGCGCGCTTTGCAGATTGTTGCTGGCATTTTCGAGCTGGAGCTTTACCTGATCCAGTTGCTGTTTTGTGACACCTCCTGTAGCGAAGGCGCTTTCAAACCGCTCGACTTCATTCTTCGCGTTGTCATACACAGCCTGGGCGTTTGACAGGCTTACATTCAGCTTGTCTCCCCGGATGACAGCCAGTAGCTGCCCGGTAGTGACCAATGCCCCTTCTCTGACAAGCACGTCGGTTATTTTTCCGGAGACTTCCGATGAGATCATTACTTCCTGTTTCGCGGTAAAAACACCGTTGGACGTGTACTGCATAGTCATCTGTTTGTAATCAGCCGCCTCCGCGCGTACTGCCACAGAAGCGTTTTTCTGAGCTACTACGGCGGTCCGCGCGTCGTTTTTCGCCTTATTGTTCCGGAGCACGTAGGCTATGCCGCCAAGAGCCGCCAGTATGATGAGACCTGAAATGATTATTCTTTTCATTGTAGTGTTCTGTTTATTCTGTGGTATAAAATGATTTTAATTCTCCTTTCGCTTTTACAAGTTGTATTTCAGCCAGCTTATAGTCCATCAGGGCGTTGGTATGATTGTTCTGGGCGTCGGAATAGGAAGTTTCCGCGTCCAGAAGGTCAGTGAGCGACGCGAGCCCGTTTTTATAATTGTTTTCGATATTCTCCAGGACTTGCTTGGCCAGAGACCGGTTTGATTCCTGATTGTCGAGTGTGATCAGGGCGTTGTTGATCTGTGTGTACGCGTTTTCTAATGCCAGGTTCAGCGCCAGTCGGACGTCTTTCAGGTCCGCTTCGAACTTGTCAATATCTATCCGGGCCTGTTGTACTTTGGAGCGATTGGAATACCCATTGAATATCGGTACGCTCAGATTAAGCCCGACGGATGAAAAATTGGACCAGTGGACATTGGGGTTGTTTTCCGCGAAATAAGGAAAGTTGGTTCCCAGACCAAAGTAGCCATAATTGGCTGTAAGGCTCAGGGTCGGATAGCTTCTCGCTTGTATAGCTTTCTTGTTTAACCGAAGCAGCTCGCCTTGTTTTTCCAGAAGTTTGATTTCTGTCCGGTTGTCAATAGTTAAATCTTCTTTTGAATAGAGCGTTTGAGGAGCGCTGAAATCATTCTCCGACAGACTGATGTCGGCGCTGATGTCCATGCCGATCAGATACTTCAGAGAGTTTTCCTGTAGCTTTACCGCGTTTTGGAGTTGCTGTCTGGCGCTTTGCAGATTGTTCAGTGATACATTGATACGGTCAAGGTCTATTTTTTTCGCCAGTCCGTTTTTCTCCAGACTTTCGATGACATCTCTGACCCGGGTGGTGTTTTGGATCGTGAGATCGACGGTTTTGATTTGTGACCGGGTTTTAAAAACCTCATAATAGCTGCCGGCCACTTTCTCAATGATCTGCTCTTCGGTAAGTTCGGCATTGATCTGATAGAATTCTCGGGTAGACTTCGCGGCTTTCAGGCCCTGAAAAACAGCCATGTTAAATAGCTGCTGATTGAGTTGTATGGAAGCGGTTGATTGCCAGGGTTGACCCATTTTTATAACCATCGTCTGGCCACCCATGTTCAAGGCGGTTTGTTGTAAAATAGGATTATACGTGAGTCCGCCATTGGCATTGATCTGAGGCAAAGCGTTGGCCCGGGCCTCGTCGATCAGGTAGTCGCTGTTCTGTATATCCAGTCCGGCTTTGACAGCTTCCGACTTATGCTGCAGCGCGTAACTCACCGCTTCTTTCAGCGATAGTTCGGTCTGGGCCGAAGCAAAACAGGCAGTGAGCAAGAGTAGTACCGCTATGGAGATTTTTTTGGTCATCTTAGTGGATTTTTATGAAATGTTAAAGTAGTGATAATGGTCCCGTAAGCTTGTTGTATATGAATCGTTCGTACAAAGTGATTGTCGTTTTAGCCTGGTGAATACGATGATCTTGATGAGTCTTTTTTTGTACAAAACTAAGGCCTGATGAAGCGCGGGGGAAAGGGTATTCCCATGAAGCGGACAAAATGGAGGGTGAAGTGGTGGAGAGCAGGGGGAGAATTGAGGAGGGTTTTGAGCAGTGGGGGATGTTTTTATCAAGAAAGTTTTACTGGTGGGAGGAAGGGCAATAAGGAAGTAAGAAGTTGCTTGTTTAGATGGTTAAAATTGTATTGTTGATGATTCGGTGAATAGAGTATCGCGTATATTTGACGATTAGCTGCTATATTAAGATGATCCAAAGGCCGTATTATTTCAAAACGTATATTGTTCGCATTTTGTATTTTTATTTTCAATGCTAGTGTTAAAACAAATAGCATAAACAATACAAATTACGAAAGTATTTATTTTGATATAATTGTTTGATTTTATTGATGATGATGTAGGTTACACTAGTTTTATTAGTGTATTTTATGAAATTGTTATATTGCGTATATTTAAGAGTTGGCAGTAATTTTACCAAACAGAATGTTAAACATAAAAAAATATAATCCGATGAAGCTATAAGTAACTGTCCAAAATAAATAAACTCAAACTTTTTCATTGCTTTTAAAAAGTAATGGAGTTTTCTATTATTAATTTTTAAAAATTAGAAAAATGACACAGTTACAAATGATTGACAAAACAAAATTATTAGCTCAACAAGACGAAAATATTTCCGCCGTTTTTATGTATGGTTCATTTACAAAAAACGAAGGAGACAAATATTCTGATATCGAATTTTACATCTTCTTGAAAAATAAAGAAAATTTCTCGGCAGAAAAATGGGTAAATCAAATTCATCCTGTGGCTTTATATTTTACAAACGAATATGGAAGCGAAGTTGCTATTTTCGAGAATATGATCAGAGGAGAATTTCATTTTTTAAAAACGGAGGAAATTGAAATTATCAAATCCTGGGACGGAATTGTTGAATTTAGCGATTTTGACCAAATGAATCTAATCGACAAAGACGGACTTTTAACGAAAACGCTTAATCAAATCGGAACAAAATCCCCAGAAAGAATAACAAATGAAAATATCTTGTGGTTAAGCCAATCATTACTGAATGTTGTACTGACAACAAGCAACTTGATTAAAAGAGAAGAATTTGCTCACGCTCATCACAGTTTATCAAATGTTCAGAAATACTTGCTTTGGCTTATAAGAGTAAGAACAACCAAAACGCAACATTGGGAAAGTCCGACTAAAAATCTCGAAAAGGACATTGATGTAATTTGGTATTCAGCGTATAAAAAAGTAACATCTGACTTAAATCCTAAAAACATCGTTTTGGCTTTTGAGAACTCCTTAAATTTATCGAAAAAACTATTTGACGAACTTAAAATTGAACCCAAACTGAAAGAAATCCTGAGCAGAATTAGATAAAAACTACCGCCAACAAGGTATTGCCAAAAGCGGGGCTAAAGTACTAAATTCAAAGTTTGTACTTCTATCCCCGCCAAAAACGAATTTTATTCGTTTTTTATTTATAAATTTATCTCATAATAATTCGTTTTGGCTCGCTTCGGCGCAAAATCGAACTTCCAGCTTCGATTCCCCGCCTTCGGCAATACCCAAAGCGTTAGCAGTCAGGCAAGACAGACAACCGCACAACAAAGAAACTTTATACACAGACAAATGAAAATTATAAATCTTACAAATCATTTACAAAATTCCATAACAGCTATTCCTGATATAATTACCAATTTTGCACCAAATAAAATGACGAAATGAAAGACAATATTCTTATTGTAGGTGGTTATGGCAAAGTGGGTAGCATTATAAGCAGGCATTTAGCCCAACTTTATCCTAAAAAAGTTATTGTGGCAGGACGTAGTTTTGAAAAAGCAAAAATCTTATCCGAAACACTTGACCACAATGTCAGTCCATACTTTTTAGATGTTAATAATCAAACTAATAATACTGTTTTAGAAAATACAAAATTGGTCGTTATGTGTATAGACCAAAAAGACACCAAATTTGTAGAATTATGTATAGAAAAAGGAGTGCATTATATTGATATTACAGCTAATCAGCATTTTATTGACCAATTAGAACTGTTAGATGAGAAAGCAAAATCAAATAACGTAATAGTAGCTTTGAGTATAGGACTTGCACCGGGCATTACCAATCTCTTGGCTCAACATTGTGCTAATCAGATTTCTGAAACCACTATGATAGATATTTTTATACTGTTAGGAATTGGAGAAAAACACGGAGATGCCGCATATCGTTGGACTTTTGACAATATACATTCGTCATATAACATTAAGGATAACGGTAAAACAAAAACGATAAAGAGTTTTACTCTTCCCAAAGAGAGTAATCTTGCAGAGAAACGAAAATTTTACACATTCAATTTTTCAGACCAACACACGCTCGCAAAAACGATAAATACAAAACAAGTATTGACAAGAATTGCTTTTGACTCTAAAATATTGACTTCTTTCGTTGCTTTTTTGAGAAAATCAGGTTTAACCAAAATATTCAATTATAAGAAAGTTCAAAATATTTGTATTTATCTGTTCGGAAAAATGAATATAGGAAGCGATAAATTTGCTGTAAAAGCCGTAGCGGAAAACACAAAAAACGAAATTTGTGAATATAGTCTTGAAGGGAAAGGAGAAGGGAAAACAACTGCGTACATAGCCATTGAAACAGTCCTTTATGTAATGCAGAATAATTTTTCTTACGGTGTCAGGCACATACACCAAATCATAAAAAACATTCCCGAATTTTTGGAAAATTTGAAACAATACGACAACACTATTGAAATAAAATACAAAAATATTCGCAATAATGAATAATGAGGAATTAAAAGCGTTAGCCGAACAATTAAGGCAACCAAACGGACTTAAAGGTATCGAGATTGCGGATATGATGAATGAAACCAACATCAAAATGACGTTTCACTCCATAGACCATTTAGGCATACTCGACAATGACCATATCTTAGAACTCGGACACGGCAACTGCAAACATCTTCCTTATGTTCTTAAACAGAAAAACAAACTGACCTATTACGGACTTGAAATTTCTGAACTGATGAACAATGAAGCTAAACGAATAAATCAATGTTTTTGTGAAGCGAAACAAGCCCTTTTTTATCTGTATGACGGACAGAATATCCCTTTTGAAGACAATTATTTCGATAAAATTTTTACGGTAAACACCATTTATTTTTGGGCTGACCCAAAATTGTTTATTACTGAATTATATCGTGTATTAAAGCCAAACGGAATACTGAATATTACGTTTGCTCAACAAAATTTTATGAAACAGTTACCGTTTACACAATTCAGTTTTACTCTTTATAACAACGAAAAGATAAAACAACTTATTGATACAACGCCATTCAAAACGGTTGGTTTGGACACGCAAATAGAAACCGTAAAAAGCAAAACAGGCGACATAATAAACAGAGATTTTACAACGATTACGATAAGAAAATGCCCGAACTGCTAACATGCGGTTTTGCAAAATGGCGGAGTTCACGGCTAATTGAAAGTCTGTGCTTCGTATTCCGCAAAAAGCCAATTTTATTAGCTTTTTTTCATAATTTAGCAAATAGAAATTGGCTTTTGCTACGTGTCGTCTAAATCGAAACTTCCTGCTTCGATTTACCGCCACTTCGCAAAGCCGCCGAACCGTTACCTGCAAGCGTAAAACAACGTTCGTGCTAAAAAACGACATTTCGGGAAAATCAAAAAATAACGAAACAATTTTTACCTAACTTTGTAAAATGAAATTTATATCTTTAATATTAGCCGTTTATGTATTGCTGTTATCAGCCGTACCGTCTTTTATTGAGGATAAATGTATGCAGGAACATACCACCGAGCAAGGACAAAACGAACAAGACGAAGATTGCAGTTGCTGTTCGCCTTTTTTCAGTTGCAATACCTGTACAGGCTTTGTAATAACCACATTCCATTTTTCAATTATACATACTATAAAACAACCTAAAAAAAAGTTAGGTATAATAACAGTAACGCCTGTTTCTGATTTTCCCTTTTCAGTTTGGCATCCCCCACAGCTTGCTTAATGTGTAGTGCTATCAGCATAAGCTAATTGTAAGTGGTGTATCGCACCGCTATCATTCATTTATTCACATTAAGTATCATTTTTACAATGAAAAAAATATTCATTGTGTCATTTTTTATGACACTCAACCTTTGTGTATATGCACAAAATACGTTCAAAGCTGTAATTAAAGACAGCGAAAAAAAAGAGCCTTTAATGGGCGTAACCGCACAGGTAACAGGCACTACAATCGCCACAATTTCCGATGAAAACGGACAGATTATATTAACAGGTATTGCAAACGGTTTGCAAGAAATTCAATTTAGTTATATCGGTTTTGCCCAACGTACCGACAGCTTTAATTTTCCGTTAGAAGATACAGCTCCGATTGAAATCCTACTTTATGAACAATCGGAAGATTTGGAAGAAATCGTTATTTCATCAACAAGAAGTACAAGAACTATCCAAAATATCCCCACACGTATTGAGTTTATAGGAAGTGAGGAGTTAGACGAAAAAGGCAATATGAAAGCAGGGGATATTCGTATGCTTTTGGCAGAAAGCACAGGCATCCACGTACAAACCACATCGCCCACAAGTGCCAATGCAAGTATTCGTATTCAGGGGCTTGACGGACGATATACGCAAATTTTAAAAGACGGTTTTCCTATTTATTCGGGTGCTTCGAGCGGATTGGGTTTGTTGCAAATTCCACCGCTTGACTTAAAGCAGGTTGAAGTTATTAAAGGTTCAACATCTACGCTGTACGGTGGTGGAGCAATAGCAGGTTTGGTAAATCTGATTTCCAAGACACCAACGGAAGAAAGGGATTTGCGTTTTCATTTAAACGGAACATCGGGCAGGGGTTTAGACATCAATGGTTTTTACGGACAGAAGTTTAAGAAAATCGGAACGACAATATTTGCTTCGCATAATCGCAACGGAGCTTACGACCCTGCACAAATCGGGCTTTCTGCCATTCCCCAATTTGAAAGGTATGTACTGAACCCTAAATTATTTGTTTACTTCAATGATAAAACAAAAATGAACTTCGGCATTAACACCACCATTGAAAACCGTTTGGGTGGCGATATGCTTTACATCAAAGGCAAAGGCGATAACACACACCAATATTTTGAAGAAAACAAAACACAACGCTATTCTACCCAATTTGTTTTTGACCATACGGTAAACGAAAACAGTTTTGTACAGATAAAGAACAGCGTAAGTTATTTTAACCGCAATACAGCTATTCCCAATTACGAGTTTGAGGGAACGCAAACAGCCACTTTTACGGAAGCAAGCTATACCCACAGCAAAGAAAAGTCAGAATGGGTAACAGGCGTTAATATTTGGACGGACAATTTTAAAGAAAAGCAGATGACCGCATTTCCGTTGAGAGATTACAACCAAACCACATTCGGGGCTTTCGTTCAAAATTCTTTTAAGGCTACGGATTGGCTTCAATTGGAAACAGGTTTAAGAACCGATTACGTGATAGATTACGGAGCTGTTTTTTTACCGAGAGTATCGGCATTGTTTCAGATTGCAAACGGATTGACTTCACGTATCGGGGGCGGATTTGGCTACAAAACACCAACCATTTTTACAGAAGAAAGCGAACGCATACAATATCAGAACGTAATGCCTATTGACGATAATACCAATAAATTGGAAAAAAGCTACGGAGCAAATGCAGATATAAATTACCGTACTAATATTGGCGATGATTGGACATTCAGCATAAATCATTTATTCTTTTACACCTATTTGGATAACCCTTTGTTGCTTCAAAATATAGCTACAAATACATATCAGTTCATCAATTCATCGGGCTACATTCATACCAAAGGAACAGAAACAAATATCAAAATCGGTTATGATGATTTTAAATTGTTTTTGGGCTACACTTTTACCGATACCCGATTGATTGAAAACGGAACAAATACCGAAAATCCACTAACACCAAAACACCGCATTAACTCTGTACTTATGTATGAAATAGAGGATAAATGGAAAATCGGTTTGGAAGCCTATTATTTTAGTCCGCAAAAGCTCAATGACGGAACAACAGGAAAAGACTATGTTATATGTGGCTTTATGGCTGAAAAAATTTGGGAACGGTTTTCTTTGTACATCAACTTTGAAAATTTCTTTGATACAAGACAGACACGTTTCGACAACATTTATACAGGTACAATAACCAACCCTGTTTTTAAAGACATCTATGCACCATTAGACGGATTTGTAATTAACGGAGGAATAAAATTTAGACTTTAAGAAGATGAATAAAACCATATTTAATATAACAAAAATGGATTGCCCAAGTGAGGAGCAATTAATCCGTATGAAACTGCAAAACTTTGATACGGTAAATTCATTGGAATTTGATATTCCCAATAGAAAACTAAATGTTTACCATAGTGGAAACCCAGAGCCGATTTTTTCAGCTTTGGAAACCTTGAACCTAAATACAACGCTGATTTCAACCGAAGAAACTAACGCAGTTGTTGAAACAGATACAAGCAATAGCCAACGGAAACTACTATGGACGGTATTGATTATCAATTTCGTTTTCTTTGGATTGGAAATGTTGTTCGGTATTTTTTCCAACTCAATGGGATTGGTAGCGGATAGCTTGGATATGCTTGCCGATAGCATCGTTTACGCATTGGCTTTGTTTGCTGTTGGGGGTACGATTGCAAGAAAAAACAATATCGCCAAATTTGCAGGTTACTTTCAAATCCTGTTAGCCGTTATCGGTTTTGTTGAAGTTATCAGACGTTTTATCGGAATAGAAGCGATGCCCGATTTCAAAACAATGATTATTGTTTCTGTTTTGGCATTGATAGCAAACGTACTTTGTCTTTACCTATTGCAAAAGAACAAGAGTAAAGAAGCCCATATGCAGGCTTCGATGATTTTCACGTCAAACGATGTTATAATCAATTCGGGGGTTATCGTTGCAGGAATTTTGGTCAATTGGTTAAACTCGAGCTATCCCGATTTGATTATCGGAGCTATTGTATTTGTAGTAGTGGCAAGAGGGGCATATAGAATATTGAAATTGGCGAAATGAAACCGAAAGAACGCCAGCAGGTAACATCGGTTTTGCAAAAGAGCGGGTTAAGTGCAAAATTCAACGACAGTAATTATATCACCGCATAAGCCATTTTTATTTCCTTTTTTTGTAATTTAGCAAATAGAAAATGGCTTACGCTACGGTAGTGCTAAACTGAACTTTTGTGCTTCTATTTCCGCTCCTTCGCAAAGCCGTTTCCCGTTATAGGCAAGCAAAACCGACCACCGTGCAATGACAGACAACGAAAACTGACAAAACAGGCATATTGACTTTTAGACATGGAATTCTTCTCCGTCTTTTGGTATAATAACACGTTCTAAAATATTATTCACGGACAAAAAATTGAGAATGTATTCCCTATTCTCCACTGTTGGACTTACTGTTTCAAGATGAACAACAGCAATCTTATGGTTTGTATAGTAATTTAATAATTCTTTTATGTCCGACACATTCATTGTGACGTGTTCTCCGACATTAAATTTTGCACTACCTCCATTAACGATTATAAAAGTAGGCTTAAATTTATCTATTGCATTGATTACGTCATCACACCAAACGGTATCACCTGCGACATACAGCGTTTCTTCATTATGGCGTAAAATAAAACCACTCACTTTTCCCATTAATCCGCCAACTTCACCTAATCCGTGTTTTCCTTCTGTCCTATATATTTCAATCCCACTAAAAACACTTTTTTCCGCAACAGGAATAATATTATTAAATCCTAATCCTTCTATCATTGGAGTGTCTTCCGACTGACAATATATGGGCATATTTTTAGGAATGAGTTGATGTGCTTTGAAATCCCAATGGTCGGGGTGCAGATGAGTTAAAAGAACCGCATCTATTTGACCGATTAAATTGTTTAGTTCTAATTCCGAAAACGGTAAATCCACCAAAGGATTAAGACGGGCATCGTCTGTCCACGGGAATTTACCTAAAACTCCTTTCTCTCCTAACATCGGGTCAACCAATATTTTTTTATCATTCACACTTATTACTAATGTGGCGTTTCTAATCAAACTTACTTTCATATTTTTTTTATTTTTGCACAAACGTAGTCGGTCTAATTTTAGTCAACAAGAAATGAACTTTAAAGTGAATTGCTCACAAATTTGTAACCTATGACATATCGTGAATTTGAAAATTGTCCGTTCAATATTTTCCTAAAGGTTTTTTCTGGAAAGTGGAAACCCTTGATACTGTATCAATTTTTTCTTAATGGCGATATTCGTTTTACGGACTTATGGAGAGAATTGCCCAAAGTATCAAAAAAAGTTTTATTGGAACAGTTGAAAGAATTGGAATTATCAGGCATTGTCCAAAGGACACAGGTTAATACATTTCCGCCAGAAGTATTTTATGGACTTTCTGAAACTGGCAAGACCATTTTACCTGTTATTTTACATATTGAAGACTGGACGAAAGAAACAATTATTAAAACGGACAAAGTCTAATCTACAAAAATTACCCAAATGCCGAAAATTGCCTGCCTATAACATCACCTATACGCAAGCAGGGGTTTCGTGCTTCGTAGGACAGGAAAGTAGTAAAATTAAAGTTCATTTCTTCGTAGGAAGTTCAGTGGTTAAAATCCCTGCCTGCGTATAGGTGAGAACCGTTAGCGGTCAGGCAACGAACGACCGTGCAGACAACAAACGAACAAAATAAATCAAAGAAAAATGTCAATAACAAAACACGAAGAACTTATCGGAATGCAAAAAGCAAGTGAAGCAGTTGCTTACACGCTAAAAGAAATGCGGAACTATGCAAGACCCGGTATGACAACAAAAAAATTGGACGACTTTGGTGCGAAAATACTTTCGGATTTTGGTGCAAAATCAGCACCTTATTTGACTTATGGTTTTCCGGGTTGGACTTGTATAAGTGTGAACAACGAATTTTGTCACGGTATTCCGTCTGACAATCGAACATTAAAAGAAGGCGACTTAATAAATATTGACGTTTCTGCCGAACTCAACGGCTTTTGGTCAGACAACGGTGGCTCATTTGTACTTGGAGAAGACATTAACCAACATCAAAAATTGGTTGATACATCGAAAGAAATTTTACACAAAGCCATTAACATCGTTAAAGGAGGAATGAAAATTTCTGAAGTTGGGCACATCATGGAAACCGAAGCAAAAAAAAGAGGTTTCAAAGTCATTAAAAATCTTGGAGGACACGGAATTGGAAGAAGTTTACACGAACAACCTGACGAAATAATGAACTATAAAAATCGTTTTGACCAAAGACGGTTTAGAAAAAATTCAGTTGTTGCCATAGAAACTTTTATTTCGACAACTTCGTCTTTTGCGACAGAACTTAATGACGGTTGGACAATGGTTGGCAACAAAGGTGGTTTTATGGCTCAGCACGAACACACAATTGTAGTTACAGACGGTAAACCAATGATACTAACCGAAATGAACGGAATATGGAATTAAAAAAATCGAGCCAAATGAATGGATTATTAAGACTTGAAGAAGTCGGACAATTTTTGCTGTCAATCCTATTATTTAATCAATTAAATTATGCTTGGTGGGTATTTCCGGCTTGTATTCTTTTGCCTGATTTATCAATGATTGGTTATTTAGTAAATACTAAAATTGGTGCTTGGCTTTATAATTTCTTTCACCATAAGTTTGTTGCCATTATGGTTTTAACGTTGGGGTTTACGTTAAATAACTCTACAATTACTCTGATAGGTCTTATTTTATTTGGACATTCAGCAATGGATAGAATTTTTGGATACGGACTAAAATTCAATGATGATTTCAAACACACACATTTGGGTTGGATAGGAAAAAAGAACTAAAATGATATGCCCGAACCGCTAACAAGGGTTTTGCGTCAGGCGGGTCGAACGTTCCCGTTCGACACTTTTTCGTGAATTTGAGCTTTGTCGCTCGCTCGGAATTTTCTGCTGAAAATCCCGCCCGAACGCAAAGCCCCAAAACGATGCGACAAAATCCCTTCGGGCTTTTGTCGCATCGCCCGGCGGCTTCGCTCAGTGTACGAAGCCCTTCGGGACTTCGTACATCTGACGGTTTTGCAAAAGGCAAAACCCTTCGCAAAGCCGCCGGGCGTTAGGTGCAACCCTGTCGAACATCCGTACATAAATCGACAACACTCTAAAAAATCAAACTCATTTAACTTTTATATTCAGTTGAAATTTATTTCAATAAAATAATTGATTATTAAATTCTTTATCGTAATATTGCAATATAGAAATAAAGAAATGGAAATAGAACAAACAAAACCAAAGGATTTTACAGACAGCCAACACGAAATTGCCCACATTATAAAAGCATTGGGACATCCTGCTCGTGTGGCAATCATAGAATATTTATTATCGGTTGACACTTGTATCTGCGGAGATATTGTTGATGTACTTCCTTTAGCACAGCCAACTGTTTCAAGGCATTTAAAAGAACTTAAAAATGCAAAACTAATTAAGGGAACCATTGAAGGTAACACGATTTGTTATTGCATTGACGAAAAAACTATTGAAGAACTGCAAAAATATTTTACAAATATTTCGGTAAAACTTACTCTAAAAAACAAAAATTGTTGCTAACATAAAATAATACCAAAATGAAACTATCACAAGTAAAAGCACTTTTACCAACTTTAGAAAATGTAACATTCAAATTGGAAAACGGCTCTTTTGTTCCAGAACATTTTCACGTTACCGAAGTCGGAATGATTACAAAAAACTTCATTGATTGTGGTGGAGTAATTCGTACAGAAAAAACCGTAAATTTTCAGCTATGGAATGCCGATGATTTTGAACATCGTTTAAAACCTTCTAAACTTTTAAACATCATTAAACTTTCCGAAGAAAGATTAGGTATTGAAGATGCAGAAATTGAAGTGGAATATCAAAGCGACACCATCGGAAAGTACGGCTTGGCATTTGACGGAACAAATTTCATTTTACAAAACAAAACAACTGCTTGTTTAGCACAAGACAAATGTGGAATACCACAAGAAAAACAGAAAATAAAATTGTCGCAATTACAAACGGCTCAAACATCTTCTTGTTCGCCTAATGCGGGCTGTTGCTAACCATTAAAAACAAAACACGATGTATCAAAAACTAATCGAAGTGATTAACAATAATATAGACGTTCACAGCATCAGCGAAGAACGTAAAACCATATTACAGCCGTTGATAGATTTTATACAACATAAAGTAAACAACAAGCAGGATGTAATTATCAATTTCATCTGTACCCACAATTCCCGAAGAAGCCATTTATCACAGGTTTGGGCACAGGTAGCATCAGCACATTTTAATATCCCAAACGTATATTGTTATTCAGGCGGAACAGAAGAAACAGCACTATTCCCAAAAGTCGCAGAAACCTTGAAAGAACAGGGATTTAATATTTTCAAAATTGCAGACACCAACAACCCTGTATATGCCATAAAGTACAGTGATAATGCTTTTCCTATCATTGGATTTTCAAAAAAATATGATAGTCCTTTCAATCCTGCATCAGCATTCACAGCCATTATGACCTGTTCACAAGCAGACGGTGGATGTCCGTTTATAGCAGGAGCAGAACAAAGAATACCTATCACATTTGAAGACCCGAAAATTTCAGACGGTACAACAGAACAGACAAAAATTTATGCAGAAAGAAGTTTGCAGATAGCTACAGAAATGTTCTATGTTTTTTCAATGATTAAAAAATAGCCGATGCAACCAAAACTAAAATTTCTTGACAGATACTTAACCCTATGGATATTCCTTGCAATGGCGGTAGGTGTGGGATTGGGTTATTTATTTCCAGATATTTCCAATGTAACGAACTCCCTTTCTGTTGGTACAACCAATATACCGTTGGCTATCGGATTGATATTGATGATGTATCCGCCTTTGGCAAAAGTAGATTACAGCTTGTTACCTAAAGCTCTAAAAGACAAAAAAGTAATTGCCATTTCCTTAATATTGAATTGGGTTATCGGTACCGTTTTGATGTTTGGTTTAGCCGTTCTGTTTTTACGAAACGAACCCGAATATATGTCGGGATTAATTTTAATTGGTCTGGCAAGGTGTATCGCAATGGTTATTGTGTGGAGTGATTTGGCAAAAGCAAACAGAGAATACACGGCATTATTGGTCGCCCTAAACAGTATCTTTCAGATATTGACTTACAGTTTTTTCGTTTGGCTTTTCATCAACATATTGCCCAATAAATTAGGGATTGCTAATTTCAATGTAAGTGTTTCAATGAAAGAAGTTACACAAAGCGTTTTGATATATTTAGGCATTCCTTTTTTTGCTGGTTTCGTGAGCCGTTATTATTTGGTAAAATCGAAAGGTATCGAGTGGTACAATAGAAAGTTTGTTCCAAAAATATCGCCTATTACATTGTATGCTTTACTGTTTACCATTGTGCTGATGTTCAGTTTAAAAGGCGACAAAATATTGGAGTTGCCTTTAGATGTCATAAAAATAGCGATACCATTAATCATTTATTTTGTACTAATGTTTTTCGTGAGTTTTTTCATTAGTAAATTTCTAAAAGTCCCTTATGATAAAAATGCATCTATTGCATTTACAGCTACTGGCAACAACTTTGAATTGGCAATTGCGGTCGCCATTGCGGTATTTGGCATACACTCGCCTCAAGCATTTGTGGGTGTAATCGGGCCTTTAGTTGAAGTTCCTGTTTTGATATTATTAGTCAGAGCAAGTCTATTTTTAAAACGAAAATATTATAAACAATGACAAAGAAAATTTTAGTGCTTTGCACAGGAAACAGTTGCAGAAGTCAGATAGCTGAAGGTTATTTACGACATTTTGCGAACGGAAATGCAGAAGTTTACAGTGCAGGTGTCAAAACACACGGAGTAAACCCAAAAGCCATTGCAATAATGCAAGAAGACGGAATTGATATTTCAAATCATACGTCAACCAACATTGATGAATATTTCGACATTGATTTTGATTTTGTCATTACAGTTTGCGACAATGCCAAAGAACGTTGTCCGTTTTTTCCAACTAAAGCAAAAAAGTTTCATCACAACTTTTCAGACCCTGCGAAAGCAAAAGGAACAGACGAAGAAATCAACGAACAGTTCAGACAAGTCAGGCAGCAAATTAAAGAATACTGCGAACGATTTGTAGCGGAAAATCTAAAGGGAAACCAATAAGGGCAGCACCTAACAACGGTTTTGCAAAAGAGCGGGTTAAGTGCAAACTTCAACATTTGTGCTTTCAATCCGCAAAACCATTTTTTATTTGCTTTTAAACTGTAAATTAGCAAATAGAAAAAATGGTTTTGCTACGTCTGTGCTAAATTGAAAGTTTAGTCTTTCTAATCCGCTCCTTCGCATCGCCCGGCGGCTTCGCTCAGTGTACGAAGCCCTTCGGGACTTCGTACATCTGACGGTTTTGCAAAAGGCAAAACCCTTCGCAAAGCCGCCGGGCGTTAGCTGCTATTTTACAAAACCGACACAGTATAAATTATGAATGAAAATAATACGACTGACAATCACCTAACACGACCAAATAAAATATCACAAAAAGATATGGCGACAGATAAAACTCATAACTATAAAGCGACTATCAAATGGACAGGTAATAAAGGTTCAGGAACAAGCAATTACCATGACTATAACAGAGAACACATAATAAATATTGACAACAAGAATAATATTTTTGGTTCTTCAGACCCTGCTTTTCGTGGCGACAAGACAAAACATAATCCAGAAGACTTATTGGTGTCTTCACTTTCAGCTTGTCATATGCTTTGGTATTTGCATTTATGTTCACAAGCGGGTGTAGTTGTAACCGACTATATTGACAATGCAACAGGAATAATGAAAGAAACGGAAAACGGTGGCGGACACTTTACAGAAGTAACTTTAAATCCAATAGTAACGGTTACCGAACAGACAATGATAGACAAAGCCAATGAACTTCATAAAAAGGCTAACGAACTTTGTTTTATTGCTAACTCAGTTAATTTTCCAGTGTTTCACAGACCGACAACAAAGACAAAATAATGGACGGACAAGAAAGAAACACAGCCTATAACACGGGTTTTGCGTTAGGCGGGGTGACGTGCAAACTTGGAGTTTTGTGCTTCTATTCAAGTTCAGTGCAGATTGACGGTTTTGTGCTCCGAAATCCCGCCCGAACGCAAAGCCCGAAAACGTTATGGGGCAGTTTAAAACCGACAACGACAATGAGAAAACCAATTAAAATAGGACAGAAAGAATACAAATTCAAAAAAGATGCAATTACGCATTATCGTACTATTTTAAATTCATATGACTTTGGACAATCTCTAAATGATTCTGATTATGATGACCTTATTAACTTATTGGATTATGACTATTTCAATTATTTGGCTGAACTTGAAACTACCGAAAGAAATGCAGGAGAAGAAATAGACAATGAAACAGAGATAAACAAAAATGAAGTAGATGAATCTGAACTAACAATTATAGACATTAAAATCGCAAAGGTTCAATTTAACACAAAATGTTTTGAAGTTTTTTACAGTGACAAATCAAGCGAATATATATCATACTTGATGATGATAAACAACTCAAAATATACAACTGAAAAATTATTCTATGTTGCGTGTAGGAATTCAATTCACAATGATATTCAATCTGTAAAACAAAAATATTTTGACCAAAATTCAGTCAAAGGACACGTTAAATGTCAAGAAACTGGAACACTATCAAAATGGACTGAATTAGCGGTTGACCACAGACAACCAAACACATTTTCGGTTATAGTTGACAGATTTAAAGAAGTAAATAGAATTGAGTTAGACAAAATTGAATTTGCGACAAACGACCAAAATCATATAATTTTCAAGGACGAATCTTGGTCGGAACAATTTAGAAAATATCATAAAGAAAAAGCAAGTTTACGAATAGTACGAACGGAGTGTAATTCAAGTAGAACAGGATTAGCAAGATTAAAACGAACATCAAAAGACTTAACTATTCAATGAAAAACCGACCCTGAAAGCTTCCCTCAATTAGAAACATTTAATAGGATAGGATTAGGCTAATAAATCGCATTCCGCAGATTGGTTGCGTTCTAGGCTCATATCTTTGTGTCAAAGTTACGAGATATGAAACAATTTACAGGACTTAACTATCTGGAATTTGCCGACAAATTCAGCACAGATAAAGATTGCTACGACTATCTGTTTTCCATGAAAGAAGAAATTGGCTATAAATGTCTTAAATGTGGCAATAATGAATATCGAAAAGGCCGAAACCGCTATTATCGCCGTTGCAAAAAATGTCATTATGATGAATCGGTAACAGCCGGGACTTTATTTCACAAGTTAAAATTCCCAATTCGTAAAGCTTTTCATATCTTATTCCGTATTTCCACCAAAAAGAAAGGCATGTCCACCATAGAGTTGGCAAATGAATTTGATCTTCGCCAAAAGACCTGTTGGTTGTTTAAGTCCAAAATACAGGACGCGATGAGAAGTTCGGGAAAACATCCTCTAAGAGGAACTGTACATGTGGATGAGTTTCTGATCGGCGGCCCGGAGGAAGGTCGTCCCGGGAGAAGTCAGGGAGCAAAAAAGAAGGTGATTATCGCTGTCGAAGTACCCCGTAAAGGTCAGACGGGAAGGGCTTACGCGCAGGTAATCAAAGATTTTTCAAGTGAGTCCTTTCGTCCGATATTTGAAAAGCGTATAGACGCGAAGGCCAATATAGAGACTGATGGTTTCTCTTCCTATTCTCCTTTTAAGAAGAATTTCAAGCTAAAACAATTCTATTCAGAGATGGGAAAAACCTTTCCCGAACTACATATTCAGATTATGAATTTTAAGAAATGGCTTATAGGAATTCATCATCATTGCGCTGAACATTATTTGCAGAAATATCTTGATGAATATTTTTACAGATTTAACCGAAGGAATCATATGAATTCTATTTTTCACAAGCTCCTAAAACGTTTTGTTAAGCAAAAACCAAGCTATTTATCAAGAAGTTGTCAAATAGGCGCCTGATCCTA
>JAEWAY010000020.1 GCA_023391415.1 Bacteroidota bacterium
GATCGGATCCGTTCGTGCGGGCGCGCCGGGTGTGTCGGGTCGATCGGATCCGAACGCGCGGCCACAGGAGGGGTGGAGGGGGTCCGGGCACGCGCGCGTCCGGTCCGCGACACGCCGGCGGGTGCGACACGCCGGACCCGGATCACGTCCGGGGCGAGCCGGCGCGGCGTCGTCCACAGGTGGACCCGGGTGTGGGTGGACTGGGGACGACGAGGGGGTCGCTGTGGACGACGCAGCAGGTCCCGCGGGTGGCCGACGGGCGGGCTGTGTGTCAGTGGTCGGTCGTAGCCTGTGGATGAAGCCGGACAGCGCGGCTCCGTGCACAGGCTGTGGAGAACGACACACGTGTAACACCAGCACTTGTGGTCCCTTGCCGGACCCACCACTAGGTGTAGTGTTCTGACTCGCCGCTCGACGCAGGCCCGGTCACCCGGGAGACCCCGCCGACGCGGCCCAGGACGAGCACCACCAGCAGTGCGGGGCGGGCGCGGGGGCGCACGTACCAGCGAGGCCTTCACACCGGGGAGACACGATGACCATCACCGTCTACAGCAAGCCGTCGTGCGTCCAGTGCAACGCGACGTACCGCGCCCTGGACAAGGCCGGGCTGGACTACGAGGTCGTCGACATCACCGAGGACGCCGACGCCCGCGACTACGTCATGTCGCTCGGCCACCTCCAGGCGCCGGTCGTCGTGGCGGACGGCCACCACTGGTCGGGCTACCGCCCCGACCAGATCAAGGCGATCGCCGACCGCGCCGCGGTCTCCGTCGCCTGACGCCGCCGCCGTCCGCCCGCCGACCCGGGCGGCCGGGCAGCGGTCCGGGCACCGATCCACGATCCGACCGGGGCGAGGAGGATCGACGAGCCATGAGCTCACTGGTCTACTTCTCCAGCGTCTCGGAGAACACCCGCCGATTCGTCGACAAGCTGGACATCGACGCCGCGCGCATCCCGCTCCGCCCCTCCGAGCCGTTCCTCCGCGTCACCGACCCCTACGTGCTGGTGGTCCCGACGTACGGAGGCGGCAACGAGGGCGGCGCGGTCCCGCGGCAGGTCGTCAAGTTCCTCAACGACGCATCGAACCGTTCCCTCATCCGCGGCGTCATCGCGGCGGGGAACACCAACTTCGGCGCCGCCTACTGCATCGCCGGGGACATCATCGCCGCGAAGTGCCAGGTCCCGTACCTGTACGCCTTCGAGCTCATGGGAACGACCGAGGACGTCACGCGCGTCCGAGAGGGATGGGGACGATTTTGGCAGCGACAGTCACGGATGCCGGCCTGACCGACGGCACGCAGGTCGTCACCATCACGCCCGAGATGGACTACCACTCGCTCAACGCGATGCTGAACCTGTACGGGCCGAACGGTGAGATCCAGTTCGACAAGGACCGGGAGGCGGCGCGGCAGTACTTCCTCCAGCACGTCAACCAGAACACCGTCTTCTTCCACGACCTCGAGGAGAAGCTGGACTACCTGGTCACGAACAAGTACTACGAGGCCGAGGTCCTGGCCCAGTACGACCACGAGTTCATCAAGCGGCTGTTCAAGCACGCGTACTCGAAGAAGTTCCGGTTCCAGACGTTCCTCGGCGCATTCAAGTACTACACCTCGTACACGCTGAAGACGTTCGACGGCAAGCGGTACCTGGAGCGGTTCGAGGACCGCGTCGCGATGGTGTCGCTGACGCTGGCGGCCGGCGATGAGACGTTCGCGCTCCAGCTCGTCGACGAGATCATCTCCGGCCGGTTCCAGCCGGCGACGCCGACGTTCCTCAACCTCGGCAAGGCGCAGCGCGGCGAGCCCGTGTCCTGCTTCCTGCTGCGCATCGAGGACAACATGGAGTCCATCGCGCGCGGCATCAACTCCGCCCTCCAGCTCTCGAAGCGCGGCGGCGGCGTGGCCCTGCTGCTGTCGAACATCCGCGAGCACGGCGCGCCCATCAAGCACATCGAGAACCAGAGCTCCGGCGTTATCCCCGTGATGAAGCTGCTCGAGGACTCGTTCTCGTACGCGAACCAGCTCGGTGCGCGCCAGGGCGCGGGCGCGGTGTACCTGCACGCGCACCACCCGGACATCATGCGGTTCCTCGACACCAAGCGCGAGAACGCGGACGAGAAGATCCGCATCAAGACGCTGTCGCTGGGCGTCGTCATCCCGGACATCACGTTCGAGCTGGCGAAGAACAACGAGGACATGTACCTGTTCTCGCCGTACGACGTCGAGCGCGTCTACGGGGTGCCGTTCGCTGACGTGAACGTCTCCGAGAAGTACCGCGAGATGGTCGACAACGGCGAGATCCGCAAGAAGAAGATCAACGCCCGCGACTTCTTCCAGACGCTCGCCGAGCTCCAGTTCGAGTCCGGCTACCCGTACATCCTGTTCGAGGACACGGCCAACAAGGCCAACCCGATCAAGGGCAAGATCACGCACTCGAACCTGTGCTCGGAGATCCTCCAGGTGTCGACGCCGTCGACCTTCAACGAGGACCTGTCCTACTCCGAGGTCGGCCGGGACATCTCCTGCAACCTCGGCTCGATGAACATCGCGCTCTCGATGGACGGCGGCGACCTCGGCCAGACCGTCGAGACGGCCATCCGTGCGCTCACGGCCGTGAGCAACCAGAGCCACATCGCGTCGGTGCGCTCCATCGAAGACGGCAATGACCGCTCTCACGCGATCGGCCTCGGCCAGATGAACCTGCACGGCTACCTCG
>JAEWAY010000002.1 GCA_023391415.1 Bacteroidota bacterium
TCGGCATTGGGAAACCTAACGCCGACAGAGTTCCTGTTGAAATATGGAAAACTCTCCGAGTTTCCCACATTACAACAGGATATTAATAATAATTCTAATTGGAATTATTTAGTTTTGAATGTAGCTAGTTAAGGGATGATTATAAGTTGATAAGTAGATCGTTTGTAGGCTCGCTTGCAAGACCCATGGCAGCCATGGAATGTTCGTTAGCTTTCGCGGGACGAATAATAAGCCAAATTTTTCTACGCCTGACTTTGCCAAACAGCCCAAAAATCAGGAAGAGGAGACACTATATTAACGCGAATTATTTATTTTCGGACACTCAAATAAACCAAGAATTGAAAAAATATAGCATGTTACGAAAAATTGTCTTTCAACTCACTCTCTTTATCATAACCTGTACCCCGCTCTTTGCCGATTTTAATCCTCTCGATCCTAGTTTCAGGTCTTATATGTTTGGCAATTTGGATCCCGGTGATCAAGTACAAAAGATCGCGGTTCAAAGTGACGGTAAGATTATTTTAGGAGGGCAGTTCATAAAATATAATGGTGTCGATAGAAAAAATATAGTACGTGTAAACCCGGACGGAACAATTGACAATACATTTGATCCGGGAAGTGGCGCGGATAAAAAGGTTCATGACATAGTTGTACTAAGCAATGGAAAAATATTGGTAGCGGGTGAATTTACAAGTTATAATGGAGTAACCGCGAAAGGGATTGTACGATTAAACGCCAACGGTTCTATCGACAATACATTCAGTACAACGGCTATCGCGTCCACGCCGATTGTTAGAAAAATAGGACTGTTAAGTGACGGGAAAATAGTACTTGGGGGCTCTGGTATCACATATACAGTCAATAGTGTTTCTCATAGCGGATTGGTTCGGTTAAATACGAATGGCGCAATAGACAATACTTTTTTACCGGGAACTAATTATTCTACGATTATGAGTATGGCGGTTCAAAGCGATAACAAACTTATTATAAGCGGATTTTTTATTGGAAACAGTATGATTGCCAGAATCAATACCAATGGAACAATAGATAATACTTTTGCGGGAAGTCCCGGAAATCAACATTATCAAGATATAAAAATACTATCCGACGGAAAAATTTTGATCGCGGGCAATTTTAGCCATTACAAAGGTATTGAGGTTAATTCTATCGCGAGACTATTGTCGAATGGCAACTTGGATGCAGGATTTAATCCCGGAGGAATAGGGACAAAATTCGACAATAACCTCATCTCTACCATTAATACTATGGCCATACAATCCGATGGAAAAATAATTATTGCCGGCAACTTAGTTTCTTATAATAATACAAGTGTTTATAGTATCGCCCGATTAACCGCGAATGGTGTACCCGATCCTACCTTTAAAGCGCCTTATGTGGGCGGAATCGCGAATATTCTCTCAACAGCGGTACAATCTGACGGGAAAATTTTAATCGGCGGGTATTTTAGCGCCTTCGCTAATAATGTAAGTATGAACTTTATCGCTAGGTTTCTTAATTGCCTGGTGCCTGAATCGCCTGTAAATACCACTACAAAAACATCTTACTGTAGAAATGACCCTGGAGAATTATCGGTGAGTGGAAGTGGTACCATGAAATGGTATACTACAAAAACAAGCACTACTCCGATTCATGAAGGGGCTGTATATAATCAACCCCTCGCGTTCGCGTCGTATTATGTAGAGTCAGGCAATAGCTGCGCGGCAAATCCTGACAGGACTCGGATCGATATTACGCTCCACTCTAAGCCTGTAATCGCCGCGAGCAATCAGACCGTATGCGCGGAGGAATCAATAACTTTAAAAGGCGGAAACGGTAACGGGAGTGTGCCGGCTACCTCATTTGCATGGTCTGACGGAATAGTGGACGGGGAAAGTTTTGTACCTACCGCTACTAAAAGCTACACTGTTACCGGTACTGCCGACAACGGATGTTCTTCTTCCGCTACAATTACCGTTACTGTAAAGCCACTTCCCGATGTTACCGCTACAGCTTCTAATCCCGTATGTAGTGGCGGCGCCGTTACTTTGACAGGTGGAGGAGCTACAACGTATTCATGGTCCGATGACGTTGTTAATGGGGTTGGTTTTATACCTGCCGCTACTAAGACGTATACCGTTACCGGTACTACCAACGGCTGTTCCAGGACAGCCTCTATAAATGTAGAAGTGAAACCGATGCCTGATACGGATATTATAATCACTAATTCCAGTTTGACATCCGCGCAAGGTAATGCGACGTATCAATGGATCAACTGTTCGAAAGACAGCGTAATGCCTGAAGAAGTGAATCAACTTTTTTTTACTAATGACAGTGATGAGTATAAGGTAATTATCACCCTTGATGGTTGTGTCGACAGTTCACTCTGTTTTACAAGACAATTAGCAATCGCGGGACTTGATCTTGATTTGTTTGAAAATAATTTTTCTACGATTGTTCCAAATCCAAGTAATGGAAACTTTATGATCAAAACAATCGAATCTGGTAATTACCTAATCGTAGACGAAATTGGGCGGGTTGTGAAAACATTTACAATCACCGCCAAAGAAGATTACTCGCTACAAATAGAAAATAGCGGAATATATTTTCTGCTTGGAGAGCAAGGAGAAGATCGTCAAATGAAAAGTCAAAAAATCGTTGTGATTAAATAACTTCGATAACGCGAGCATGTCAAAAGTGAAGCGTTTCGTCAGCTACGGGGAGGCGAAAGGTTAAAATTGAAATTGACCAGACTAATGACAGGGTTGTAAGCTCAAGCCCGGCAGGGAAGAAGAAAGCTACAGATGGAACAATTGGGGTAGATAAACAGATTTGTGATGAAAAGTGTGTCCCATGTTATAGTTTTGCGAAGCCTTATCGAAGGATTTTTAATCCTTAATTACTTAACAGGCGGTTCGGAGAATCGGAGATAAGGCTTCGGAATTAGTAATTTCGAAGAGCGGATTATGTAAAACCGACCAATCTTCCTCTAGCTCTTTGAGTCTTTTCAGATGAGAGGCTTCCATGCCACCGTATTTCCGCTTTCAGGTGTAAAAGGGGGCTTTGCGGATCTGTTCACGACATAGGTCTTCGGTGGGAACGGTCATGTGTATACTCCTTAAGGGAGCTTATTATCTGACTTTCTGTAAATCCGCTTTTCTTCATGCAATAGTTTAAGGTAACAATTTTTACTTTTAAACTGATCCTATTTAACAATTAGCTTCCCTCTGTAAAAAAAGTTTGATCGACTTCCTGAAAGTTGAAAAAGGTAAAGTCCCGGACTTAAATTCTTACTTCTGACAGTATAGTTGCCTGAGTTTTCAATGTCTTCATACAAAGTGACTTGCCCGGAAGAGTTGACTATTTTTATTTTCAAATTTTTCTCTGTTTGGTTTTTCCAGGTTATGATGGTAAAATCCGAAAATGGATTTGGAGAAACATTTACCTCATCTTCAAAAAACGAGCTCCGCTATTCGGGTTCCTCCCAATAAGCCCGAAAGCTTATTTTAAGAATTAACAACAGTTCCGGAATAGTGGAAACTGTTTATGTTCGCCTAAAACTATGTGTATACTCTTACCTGCGTCTTTAGAAAAAGCTGTAAGAGGAGGATTGGACCTGGAGAACTATCCGGATACGCGAAAAACCATGTATTCCGAGGAATGGCCGCTGGCGGTAGCCTGACATGAAGGGTTCCCCGGACAGCGTTTTTATTCCTCGGATCATTCGGCTGAATTTTCCGGCAATAATTATAACTTTGGGAGTTCGGGGCTATTTAATTAGAATATAGCAGTACTGATTATTCCGGACTTTTTTACAATCTGACCACATATATGAACACTTCAAGACGCGATTTCCTTTTCCAAGCGGGCAAACTGGCGGGCGGCGTAGCGCTTTCGGGCGGCTTATCGTCTTTTTTACTGCCAGAAGAAACTGAAAAACTTCATTTCAAGATATCTTTGGCTCAATGGTCTCTGCATAAAGCGCTTTTCAGAGAAGAAATGACTACGCTGGATTTTCCGGAAGTAGCCAGAAAACAATACGATATCCATGCCATTGAATATGTAAGCCAGTTTTTTCAGGATAAAGCCAAAGACCAAAGCTATCTCAAAACCCTTAAGGAGCGCTGTCGCGACAATGGAGTGAAAAGCCTGCTGATCATGGTGGATCTGGAAGGCTCGCTCGCGTCTCCGAATCCGGCGGAGCGAAAAAAAGCGGTAGAAAATCATTATAAATGGGTGGAAGCCGCGAGGTTTCTTGGCTGTCACGCGATTCGCGTCAATCTGCATGGTGAAAACAGAAATGAGCACGTATGGCGACAGGCTTCTATCGATGGACTGGGAAAGCTCGCGGAGTTTTGCGCTGACAGAAAAATACATGCGCTGGTCGAAAATCACGGACAGTTTTCCTCCAACGGCAAACTCCTGGCGGAAGTAGTCAGTCAGATAAAAAATCCTTACTGCGGGACCTTGCCGGATTTCGGCAATTTCTGTCTGCGAAGAGAGAAAGGAGATATGTGGGAATCTCCCTGTGTAGACTGGTATGATCCTTACAAAGGGGTGGAAGAGATGCTGCCCTTCGCTAAAGGCGTAAGCGCTAAAAGCTTTGATTTTGACGACAACGGCGATGAGCTTCATACGGATTTCCGACGGATGCTGCGTCTGATTCAAAAATCGGGTTATAAAGGCTATGTTGGCATCGAGTATGAGGGCGAGAATCTGCCGGAAAAACAAGGCATCCTTCAAACGAAAGCCTTGCTGGAAAAAATCAGGCGGGAGCTCTGATACGCGGGATATGCCTCATCTTAGTATCACGATCAGGACGGAATATCTATTTTTTGAGCCCGGATTATGGCGTTCGGGTATTGCTCCCGGAGAAAAATGGGGTGAAGAGAAGATCCGGCGATTGACCGCGGTATTCAGTCGTTTTTATCTTAAATTATTAAAAAAAATCTTTTTGTTGTTTACTTTTTGAGCCTTTAAGAGTCTAAGTAGGAAAATTAAACGTTGGAGTGGCCTTTTTAATTAAAAAATAAACCATGAAACAAAAACGACTACTTAGAAACTCATTAAAATTCCTGTCAACGGCGACATGCCTGTTTATGCTTTACGGGATTGCAAACGCGCAGACAGTCACCAATAACACGCAGGGGACGCACGAGGACTATTTTTATTCTTTCTGGAATGACGGCCAAAGCGGTTCGGCGTCCATGACCCTTGGTCCGGGAGGAAATTACAGTACGGTATGGAACAATATCAACAACTTTACGGCGGGTAAGGGCTGGAAAACCGGAAAGCCTGACAGGGCGGTTTGTTTTGAAGGTTCTTTCAATGGGGGGAGTAATGGCTTTTTGGCTGTGTACGGATGGACAAAAGACCCTTTGATTGAATACTATGTGGTGGAAAGCTATGGACAATGGACGCCTCCCGGAAACACCAGCGATATCATTCATAAAGGATCTTTTACCAGCGATGGGGGAACGTACAATATTTATGTTTCTACCAGAACCAATCAGCCGTCTATCGTAGGTACGGCTACTTTTCAGCAATATTGGAGCGTCCGTACGACCAAAAGATCCAGCGGGACGGTTACTTTCGCCAATCATGTCGCGGAATGGAAGCGTCTGGGCATGAATCTTGGCACCACCTGGGATTATCAGATTATGGAATCGGAAGGGTACAAAAGTAGCGGTAGTTCGAATATTACGGTAAAGGAGTGCGTGTCTTGCGCTACGCCCGCCCCAACAGCTACTCTTTCATATGACTATGAAGTAGGCGAGGTGGCCGCCAGACTCACGGCTTCCGGTACCGCGCTCAAATGGTATAGCGGCGCTTCGAGTACTACGCCTCTTTCTGGCGCTCCGACTCCTTCTACCGCGGAGGTCGGTACAACCAGGTATTACGTGTCTCAAATTTTGAATGGTTGCGAAGGACAAAGGACGGAAATTACTGTACGAGTATCGCGGTTGTACAAAATATTTAAGGTTCCCGCTTCCATAAATATCGATGGCGTGATCGATCCGGAGTGGGAAGACGAGAATGTTGAGAAGATGAACGCCGGTATCGCGCTGGTGGGGAGTAATATAAGCGCCTCTGACCTGAGCGGCTACGCCAAGATGCTGTGGGATGGCGCGTATCTGTATGTACTGGCCGACATAACGGATGATAGCAAGAGGAATGATAGTGAGAATAACTACGAGGACGATGGAATTGAAATATATATCGATATCAATAACGATAAAGCTACAAGCTACGGTCCGAATGATTTTCAGTACACCTTTGGGTGGAACGACGGAGCGATCGTAGGAGTAAGGCCGGATGGCGCGTCCAACGCAGGTATTATATACACGGTGGCGGATAAGGCGGATGGCTATCTGATCGAAGCCCGGATCCCTTGGGCGACCTTGGGGGGATCTCCATCGGCGGAACAGTGGATAGGCGTCGACTTTATGATAAACGACGATGACGATGGCGGTGGAAGGGATGGAAAGCTGTCATGGCACTCCCCGACGGATGAAGCTTACAGAGATCCTTCGCTGTTTGGCACTGGTAAGCTGGTGGAACAGGATATAGTTACAGGATCTGAAAGCTTTTCTTCCGGAGCGATCGCGGTTTTTCCGAATCCCGCGTTGGATGAGCTATATGTGACCGGCCTGAGGAATAACTTTGACTTCGCGATCCTTGATTATTCCGGAAGAGTGGTTTTGGAGGGGCGAAGCGCGGGGAAAATCAATATTACCGCGTTGGAATCAGGCATATATATTCTGAGAACGCGGCAGGGCGAGCATGCCAAACTGACCAAGATTTCCAAAATGTAATTATGAGAAGGGGCCTTGAGCCCCTTTTTATTTTTTCAAGGGGTCAATCGCCTGATCAGGTAGTTTCTCGATATGTATAAACACGCGTAGAAGGCTACAGCTTCGGGTTCATTTTGGACTATAGCCTTCCTCGCGTGTTTGTTTTACTTGACCATTATTCTATCCGAATAGGTCTTTTGATTGTCCGTTATTTTTATCTGGTACATCCCTTTTTCCAATTCGGAAATTGAAAACTGATTGTTCTTGTACGCGGATGAAAGTACTTTGACGCCCTGCATGTTGAACACCTCAAAGGTTCCATTTCTGGAAAGATCCGAGTTCCCGTTGTCAATGGTGATCAAATCCGTCGCCGGGTTCGGATAGAGTCTTAATGTGTGGCGCGCCGGATCAGCTATGCCGGTTGGGGTAAGCGTCGAAAAATAATACTTTGTTGAATATACTGTTTCCCAATCATAATAAGACGTTTTATATTCCATCTTAACGGGCTTGTTAATCATTCTTCCCTGAGATACATATTCCTCGCTTGGAGGTGTCGCCAATTCAGAGAAGAGTACCGATTCGTCATAAGAGAAGCTGTATAGGTTGGCGTGCTCCCATTCTTCCCAATAGTTAAAGAAATGATCTTCCCGCGCGACATTTCCATTGTCGTCATACGTGTATAAGGTGTACTGCTTGTCTTCCCAGACTTCATCTTCTTCGTTCCAATAATAATACCGAAGCTCGGAAATCCAATTATCCTCATCCCGCGTCCAGGTGGTATAGCTGTCATTGGTCCATCCTGAATTATAGTCATCCCATTCGGATTCATATGTCTTATCTATAAATCCATCCGAATCGTATTCATAGGATGTCTTATATTTTACTTGCCAGGCCTGCTCATCTTCATCCCAGCGGTAATAGGTTTCGAGCTCCGTATATCCGGAAGAAGTGTATGAAATAACGGTTTTGTCATGGAAATACCATGGAGTCTGGTCATCGTCTTTCCAGGTTTCCGTTATCTCGACTGGCTTACCATCGTCGTTATAGGTATATTCTATCTTGGCCTCTGTAAACCATGTTTTTGTCAGGAAGTTGTATACTTCAGCGTATGCCGTTTGTACCTGCCAATCGCTGTTGTATTGCAACAGGAGTCTGCTTTTATAGTCTTCTTCGTAATTTTCAAATACGATTGAGTCGAGCTTTTCCTTAAAGTCCTGATGTATTCTGAATCCACTTTTACTTTTAGGATAAAGCGCGTTTGTTTTTTTTAAGCTGGCGCGTAGTCTTTTTAGAGGATCGCTATGCTCCTGGCCCAATGTATTAAATGATAGAAATAGCCCGATCGCTATAAATGGTAAAAATTTCATTCTGTTCTTAATAAATGTTTATTATTTTTTTTTGCTAAATTATATGTTGGATTTATTCTTTCAAAATAGTCGCTTCTTTATCTAGGATATATGTTAGTGATAGTCCATCCCTTGCAGAGCACGCCTTGTTTTTTATGAAAAAGAGGCGTTATAAAGCTAAAAAAACAATATTCACGAAAAAAGGCTGAAAAAGATAAACTATGCAGAAGTCCGGATGGTAGTTGTCGCGTCAGTCGGGGATAGCGCTTCCGTGTAGATATTTGAGGGAAGACCCGATGTTGTCGAAGTGGTGGTTTTTCAGGAAGATCAGATTGATTTAATCTTCATTGGCTACTTATTGATTATGGTATTTTAACACCATCATTTTTTTAACGATGAAGGGTTTGGTATAGGATATCTGAACCGTGTTTTGGGGTAGCGGTTCGAAGGCGTATTTTAAGTTATAGTAGCGTCAATCCGCCGTCAATAATAGCTGGGAACCATGTTGGCGCCATACAAAATTAATCCATAGCGCCCTCTTACATGGATCGTAAGAGCAGCGCTATGGATAGTTGATTATAGGGGGACAAGCTCTATCGTTTAATGATTTTTACCGTTTTCCGCTTGTCACCTTGTACTGCCTCCAGCATATAGAGACCATAAGGATATTGCTCTCCTATGATCATGGTTTGACCTATAGCTACATTTTCTATGAGGTCGACAAGGACTCCGGTATTGTCATAGATCTTGATGGTCGTTTTCTCCATGGCCCCGGGGCCTGTTAGGCGCACATGAAACTGATGATCCGATGGAGTCGGGTAGACCATGATATCAAACATCTCCGATGGGTTGTCCATGATAGAGCTAACAGGGTCTTCATCAATTTTTCCATCACAATTGTTATCCTTTCCGTTCGCTATTTCGTCAGCGCCGGGGTAGATTGTAGGATCGCCGTCGTCGCAATCGCCTCCCCGCGTCGCGTATCCTGGTAGTGCCTGACAACTAATGATGGTGTCGTCGTCATCGCCGTAGCCATCGCCATCGGTATCTCGGTAATATGTACTGGCCGGCATATCCACTACGACGTTTACTACATCGGTAGAGAAAGACTCCCCATCGCTTACGATCAATACAATCGCGTAAGTATCGCAAGGAGTATCCGCGGTAATGGTCAATGAAGGCGTGGCCGAATTAGCTTCCGTTAGTGTTATCCCTTCAGGCGCCTCCCACTGGTAGGTGATTGGGTCCGCGTCGGGATCAAAAGACGCTGAACCGTCAAGCTGAAATACTCCCGGCGCCATAATGGTTAGATCACTTCCAGCGTTAGCCACAGGCGTTTGACTAGCTGGTTGCCGCACGTTCCAGGCGACGCTGGTCCGTCCCGTGCCGGCCAGGCCACTGCTGTGCTTATTGAATACCGACAAGTCAACGCTCAACTCATAGTTCCCAGGCGAGCTACTGGCGTCACGCAGTCCATAAAGCGCGTATCGGGTATCGTCTATCGCCTCGAAGCGTAGCGATCCGGTTGGAATATCCGTTCCGTTTCTCTTAAACTGAATCGCGTCCAGAAGCTCCGCGTCGCTTAGCAACCTGGAGGAGAATGACAACTGTACCGTGTCTATCTGCTTTATCATTACCTCACCTGCATTGAGCGACCATTGTGCTGAAAGGGCGGTTTGATCCACGAAGAAACGCTTTTCCGCGACCGCTACACCGCCATTATCCCCGATCGCCGTTACTTTTACGCCTGTGTTGCCTGCGGTAAGCAATGTAATGGGCAGTGTTACCGTTCCGGCAGTTATGTCGTTTGTAGTTAATAATATAGACTCTCCACTCAAGTCCATTTGCGCGATGGTTATCTTGGAAGCGTTTACGTTCAAATCAAATACCACCTCTAAGGACTTGCCGGATGTAATACCATCGGAGTCTGAAAAACCAAGATCGGGGGTGATCATTACGTTATCGATAGCGATCGCCGTAGATCGGTCCACGGTCCAGGATATTTCTTGAGCGCCAACTCCCGTATTGCCCAAGGCGTCTGTAAATCCTTCCAGATTGATGGTAAAGGTATAATCACCTTCATGGTAGGTCATCATGCCCAGGTTGTCGGCGCGCCAATGTTTCAAATCCGTGTTCGACAACTGGTCAATGTTCAGGTACAAAGGTTCCCCATTTCTGGTAAGCAGGACAGAAGCTGTGTTAAAGCCTTTTACCGTTTCATCAAATTCGATGATAATGGAAGAAACGTGATGAGCGTCCAAACCTCTGTCGGTTGATGTTTCCATCCTTAATATCCTTGGACCCGTATTGTCCACAATGAGCGTAATGGATCGCGCCTTTTTGCCCGGTACTTGGTCTTCCGACCGGATATTGGGCAGGTCTACCCGCAGCTCATACAGGCCATCGCTCGTAAGGAGCGCTCCGAGGCCCGACAGGTAAAACAGCCTCTTGTCTTCCCGAACAGAATCGATAGTAAGTGTTCCAAGTTGTACGCCTTCTTTAAGAACTATAAACCTATCCGAAGTAGCGGTCGACTCGTCTACGGAAAGGTTAAACAACACCTGAACCGTGTCGAAAGCGGCGGCCTTATCTCCTTCCGGAATCCCATAAAAAGCCTGGACGGTAGGCTCCGTCAAGAATTGCGACCAGGTAATGTTTTTACCCGTCAGACCATTGACGCCATAAATATCCTGGATGTCCGCCGCTTGTACAGTAAAATTATAAAAACCATTTCCGGTGGTAAGGGGGGATAAGTCAACATCAAAAGTTGTTTCATCGACCTGTGTAATTTCCACCATGCTGTTTACTATGTTTTGCCCTCCCTGAAAGGTAAGGTTCAGATCTTCATAGGTAAAGGTAGCGGGATTGATCGCCTTGTTGAAAACGACCCGCAGGGTTTCTACCTGTTCTGAGGAAACCGCTTCCGGGGCGCCTTCAATACGGGCGACTTCCGGTACATCGGTTACCTTCCCTTTCCATACGACGGTATATGTTACCGGCTCCGTGGAAGCGAACGCGTCCACAAAATGGAATTTGTTTTCATAAATATGCTTTCTGCTCGCGGGCAATGTGACAAATGTAAGCCAGGCGTTGTCCAGAGGAATGACCTGTCCATCGCTCCGGGTCACGCTCACGATCTCATACCTGTTGTCGCCCGGATCATTCAGCTTTATGTAATTCCATCCCGTGTCGGAAGCGGTTACCGTAAGGGTATTGGTTAAATTACCGGAAGATACCGAGGATGAGAAACTGCCCAGTTCGGCCGGAAATACTTTCGCTGTCCTGTTGCCCTGCGAGAAGTAGATGATGTCCGGCGTGTCGTCGATATCAAAAATATCATTTACAAGGAAGTCGTTAATATGATCCTCATCAGCGCCATAAGCTTTTATGCTCTTGGTAAGCTCATGGATTTTGATATCCTTTACAAGGCTCAGATCCGGGTTTCCAAAACTGTTGGCATGAACTACATTGGCTTCATAGCTTACAAATTTGCCCAGTAGCGAACTCGTAAAATACCATTGGCCGATCCTTGTTTCCAAACCCGGAACCGTTCCGAAGTTAATATCTGTAACTCCCAGGCTCCTTGGTTGTCCCTGGAAATTGGATCCGATCAGATGAAAGTTAATCGCCAGGCCCTTTTCATTCTCAATGATTTCCGGCTGAGCGGAAGAAATCATCATGTTGACCGCGGGGCCATACCCGTGGTTTTCTACCATTACCGCCAGTTCTGCGGGTACGGAAGGTTCTATTTTGTCTTTTGTGAAAGGATCGTCTCCAAGAATATTACGCTGCATAAAGTAATGTAGCATCAGGTGCGGGCTTGGATTTACCGTCAATGGTACGGAAGACAAGGGTAATGTCACCATGGCTTGGGCGTAAGGATCCCAATAGCGCACAGAGCCGCTAAAGTTGTACTCTTTAGGCATATATGGAGCCGCTCCATGCTCGGGGATAAACAAGAACTTGACGACGCCGTTTTGCTGAGAAGCGATCGCTCCCGTTCCGGTTATGTCGGAGAGGTTGGTCAGGCTTTTGGTCTGTATTTCAAAAAGGTCATTGCTGGGCGCGCCGTTTTCATCGGTTATCATAATCGTGACGGTGAGCGAATCCATAGCGTCCGTAGGGTGACCGTTGAAAATATCCAGCGTGCCTTCAAAAGCTTCCCGGGTCATCGTAAGCTGTTGGCTGAACTGTACCTTTACCGTAGCGCAAACCGCGTTGGTTTGTCTTTCGATGATTTCCTCGATCGCGGCCATCGATTTGTTATACATGTCATCGATCGAAGCGTAGTCTTTTTCGATCGCCTGATTATGTATATCAAGAATGGTGTTGGAATAGTTTTCCACCAGCGCCCAATTAATGATGTTGGGATAGGTAGCGTCAGGACTGGTAACGCCTTCTTTTAAGGCGTAGATGGAGGTATTCCAGTAAGTGAAGAAGTTTTGAATCGTAGACGGAGGGAGCTCGTATCCTTCCATGCTGGAAAGAATCATGGGCTGTATCGCGGCGGGAATGGAGTCTAGCGTCTCTATATAGGGCTCTAGCTGTGGTATCAGATCATTCCACGCGTCACTAAGGATCATATCGCCAAAGTACTCTCTCGCCCAGGCGTCCCGGGCTTCATAAGCGTCTATCGCTAATTGCAGGCTATGTCCGACTTCAGCGAACAACGAATTGGGGGAGCCGCCGCTCAAAGTACGCATAGCTGGTCCCGGTCCCATGCTGTTGTTTCCACAGGTTATTATCGCCCCCGCGACTCCCAGGGCGCAGCTTACCGGTGGGGGCAATACATTGGGAATGCAGGGTATGAGCGCCAGCGCGTCTCCTGACAATGCCGCGCCACCCACACAGCTTAGACCACTGACAAACGAGAATCCTGTGCAACCGGCCGCGGCTCCAATAACGCTATTGATGCATTCGACGCAGCTCGTTTTTTGGGCCTTATATACCGGCGTGCCGCCGGTGGCCGGTCCGGTAGGCGTAGAAGGACAAGAAGCGCAGTTGGGCACAGCGCCTTTGCCAGTGGCTCCTTTGCCCCAATAAATGCCGGATATGCCACCAGGATTGCCCGGACAAGTACGTCCCGAGTAGTTAAACATGGCGCCACCTTGTTGCCATAAGCCAGTGGAAATGTTGCACTGGTACCAGTATACCACGCCCGCGAAATCCTGACATCCCAGGCTCTTGTCGGAAAGCAGGCCGTATCGCCCTTCGTCCATGCCCAGAAAGTCGGAAATATCCCTGGCGGATGGCTTCCCGGCCGTAGCCGGAGACGCGCCGCTTCCACTTGCCCGCCGACGCATGATCACGGGTACCTGAACACTTTGCTGCGCGAGCAGGTCGGCAGGTTCATAATTCATGACAAACTCGTATTCAGAATCGGAATCCGGCATGTTCAGCGCTACGTCCCTCGCCGCGATCAAGCCGTGATTGGTCAGGGTGACATTAAACGCGAAGACTTCCTCTCCCGACAGCGACGGCATGTCTTTTGGCATGTCTATGGTCACTACGGGCATAGGAACGTGGGTTTCAAACTCGGCTACCAAGGTAATGTCATATTGGTCTTCAATGGCCGTAGGCACTACCGTCCAGTTGAAGGTGATGGCCTGATAGTTCAGGAAAACGGTCGTCTCCGTCGTCATGCCCGGGTTGATGTTTATCGTATTGTTGTAAGACAAGTGTTTGTCTTTTTCTACCGAAATCCGGTGCTTTCCTTCAGGAATATTGTCCGCGGTAAAGACGCCGGAAGCGTCTGTATAACCTTGCGCGTACACGACGCCTGAAAAGTAATTGCTTATTTTTACAAAAGCTCCGCTTACCATAGGCTCATCTTCGGTGTAATAGGTGAACTGGTTGGTCACCTGTACCTTTAAGGCGCCATCCGATTCTGAAACCTTCTTGAAAGTGAAGGGGATGGTTAGTGAATTTCCGTTTTCGGCGTTTATTACCACGCTGCCTTTTATAGGAAAATCAAAAGGTACCTCAGGCAGGGCCATAAACTTCAATAGCACAAGGGCTGTATCGCCGCTGGCTATAGCGGAGATATTCAAAGGCGTAACGTTGGTCAGCCAGTTTACCTGGGGCAGGCTGATCGAGACCTTGCCGCTGGATCCCTGACCATTGTTTACGATCCTGAATTCCGCCAAATAATCACCCTTGCTCGAAGAGGCGGAAACGTCCAGCCGGCTTATATTCGCTTCCAAATGCCCGTTGGGCGCCTGACAATAGTAAAAAGCTTCAACTGTTTGAATGGCGCCTTCCTGAGCGACGGTTTGTAAATTGGCCACTTCAAAATTGCTTCCTGGCGATAACGCGGAGCCTGTTACTTCATAACCAAGATTGACGGTAGTGTTTCCTGAGAATGTAGCGATGGTGTCGAACCGGATCTTCGCGCCATTGGGCAGGCTTGCCGGCGCCAGCGTAAAATCGCTAAGCGCCTTGCCACTCAGGTTCTTTACCGCTAATGAACCTCTAAGCGTGTCGTTCAGTATCACCTTGAACTGCGGCACCCGTCCATTGTTGACGCTTACCCCCAGGATGTTGAAGTTGTCCTGCTCCACGGTTAACTTCATGCCAGGGAAACTGGCGCCTACGGTATAATAGCCCGCTTCATTGGCAAGAGGAACGAACTCGGTACTATAATTCCCCGATCCGTCCGTGGTAGCCGTGATCGTTCTCCGCAAGCCATTCGTGATCACATATACTTCCACTTCTTCGTTGGCCGCCGCTGTCCCGTCGTTTTTAAGAGCGGAACCGGTAATGGGAACAGGAGCGCCTTTCATGAAGTATGCTTCATGCACATTCGCCGTGGCGGTATAGTCAGGATTAACCTTCACGGAGATCGGTTCGGAGGTGTTGTTGCTTGATAGCAACTCCGTCATGGTCATTTCCGGGTTTACCCAATAAATCAACTTGTAATCTCCCGGGATATTCGGCGCCTGAACCGCGTTTTGTATTTGAACAGTTTGCCCCGCGGGTATGGCTGTTTTAAGAATATCTTCCGAAATAAGTATATCGGACTTATCAATAATATGGTCTTTGGAGAGATAACCCCGTACCAGTACACCCGTAGGAGCGGTCGAGAAACCAGCGTTTTTGACGGATACCTGATAGGTAAATAAACTTTTGGCCTGTAGGTCGCTATTGGTGACGCTGACGGCGGGTAGCCGCAAGTCGGGCAGGTTTTGGTCTGTTACCATTACCCAAACCGATCCTGTGGAAAAACCATCGGCGGTAGCGTGGAAATATACTTGCTTGTTGCCGTCGGTTACTCCATCGTCAATGGTGGTGATGGAAACGTCCACAAAGGCTTTGCCTTCGGGAATGGTTACCGTGACGGGAACGGTCGCTTCATCTGTATTGGACGAAGTCAGGTATACCAGCAAGGACGTGTTGGTAGGGGTATTGCGGGTTATACGAAGAGATCCGGCATTGGCGAAACCTTCCGGCAAGGTCAGCTCGCTGGCTTTCAGACTTAGCGTAGGGCCGTCATTGTCGGTGACGGTCAAAGCGGCGGAAACCGAGCCAGAAGAGGTAGGAGGGGCGCTGCAACCGCAAGAATTCACAAAAACAGCGGCGGTGATTTCCACCGCGCGGTCGCCATCTACCTGATCATTGTCTACCACGCCAATGGTAAAGGTCTTCTCATTTTCGCCCGCCGCCAATGAGATACTGGCCGGGAAAATAAGGGTATTCGGTAAACTTGCCGACAGGTTGGCTTTGAAAGCTACGCCGGTACTTTCGGCGGTTCGGCGTAAAGTGGCCTGAGTGGCAAAAGGGCCTCCGGACTCTGAAACACTGCCGGTATGAACAATCAGTTCGAGGCTGGGAACATCATCGTCTTTCACCAGGATACTTTTGCTACCTGCATGATGGTTGGCGGCCCCTAGTGTAATTTTAACATCAACGTCGATTTCCGGTATCTCGTCTTGCTCGAGGGCGACGGTCACATCCGCGGAAAGACTTCCTGCCGGAATGATGACTGAAGCGGGTACCGGAAAACGTTTTTGGTTATTGGAAGTCAAAAATACTTGTAGCGGCTGAGCGGAAATCAGATTGGTAGCGACTGCGAAGGTGACCGTTTCGCCCTCCATGATTTGCGTCGGCAAATTGGCGATAGTCAACGAAGGCTTGTCATTGTCGAGGATCGTGAGCGCGGCTTTTACCGGCTGAAAGCCTGTAGCGGAAAACTGCAAGGTATCCGTGACGGTTCCTTCGACGACGTCGTTATCGGGGGCGATAATCTGGAAAGTAGTCGCCGCCTGACCTGCCGGGATGGTAATCGATGATGGGAAGGCCAGCCTTTCCGACTGATCCAGGCTCGCCATTATGGAAAGCGGATCGTTAAGAGCGCCTGTTCGGGTTATCTTGGCGGTTATTCCCTGAGAGGCGCCCTCCGTAATTTCAGTGGCGGACAATTCGAGGCTTAGCGCTTTTCTGACAGTCCACGCGATCTGCTGGATTCCTGTATTGTTTTCCAGACCATCCGGCACTTCTTTGATCGTAGCTCCGGGGATCAGCTCCACCACAAAAACGCCTTCGTCAATGTTCAATCGCGATGGAATCGTTATTTGCTCGCTTCTAGGAATGGTTTGGCCAGCCAGCAGCTCATTGTTGTCTACAAAGGTCGCTTCTTTTATCAGTATTCTGTCTTCTCCCGCTGTCGACTGGATATAAATCCGCTCTTTCCAGTTAATATCGGATTTTCCAGCTCCCACGTTTTCTACTTCCCATGAGACAGTCGCCAGATCATTGGGCGCCATTTCGGTTTGATTGGCGGTAATGCCTTTAACACTCAAATCCGAAGCGGGAGTATGATTGTTGATAGTCAGCGTAAAGCGGCCTGAGCTTGTATTGTGGCCTTCCACGACCAGGTAATAAGTATTGCCCGGCAACAGATTTTTTGGATTGAAAACATAGTTATAACCGGCATTGGATGACGCTACCTTTACATCTTTGGATGAAAGGATATGCGTCAATGCCTGGAAGTTGGCGTTGATCGAGAAACTCAAGGAATCGGAAACGGCGGGAACTGTAAAACGGTGGAAAATATCCGCCGAAGGCTGGCCGCCTACTGTAAACTGATTGGAATAAAGGCTTGTCGTATCTACGCGGGTATAGGGGAAATCCGCGATCAGAATAGCGTCTTCAAACGTATCGCCCGGTCTGGGGCTTCTGATAGCGAAGCTCGCGATATCAAATACCGTGATGTCGGAAACGCTGGCTATTTTTAAAGCCACCTCTTCTCCGGTAATGCCGGGAGCGACCGTCCAATTATAAGAACCCGAGTTATTGGTCGAAGAAACGATGGTCGTCCACGGTCCTTCGGGATTTGGAGCCAAGGCGATCGATACCAGGTCAGTGGAAGAAAATCCAATCGACGACCATTTGATGGTCCTGGATTGACTCTGGTACCACTTTTCGCCTTCAAGAGGACTGGTTATGGTTATGGAAGGGTTTCCAATGGAAAACACCGTATTGCTAATGTCGAAAATAGTGGGATCAAGAATGTCTGAAATCCTGATCAGAGCGTTGGAAGAAACCTGGGTTCTGTCTGGTTTCCAGGAATACGAACCATTGTTTCCTGTACTGGCCGTGATAGCCTCCCAAGTGTCCCCATTGTCGCCGGAGAATTCAATTTTCACCTGTCTGGAAGCGCCTAAAGCGGCGCTTTGCCATCGGATGTTTTTAGACTCTTCTGGATATAGTAGTTCGCCACCATTGGGATAGGTAATGGTTATTGTCGGTTTTGAGACTTTAAACGAGGCGTCGGTGATATCGTATATGGTCCCGTCTTCCACGTCGCTTATTTTCAATAAATACTGATCGCCGGGCGTCAGGGAAGCGTTCAGGTTCCAGGTATACGATTCATTGTTGACGATACTTTCCGCCAAAGTTTTCCAGTTAACACCGTTGTCTTCGGAGAATTCAATTTTTACATTGGGTGAAAACGCGCCGTCCTTTATCCATGTCACTACTTTCGCTTGTCCTATATACAGTGTTTCGCCACCATTGGGACTGGTAATACGAATGGAAGGTCTGGTTATGCTAAAAGGCAAGTCATTTTGATCGTTGATGGAAGCGTCGAGTTCATTGCTTATTCTGATATAAGCCACCTCGGAAGGCGTGATGTCGGAAGCTATTTTCCAATCATAAGACCCTGTATTGTCGACAAGCGCTATCAGGTTCCAGGTCTGGGCGTCGTCCGAAGAGTACTCAATCTTTATTTTTGAATCAGATGCTCCCGTATTGGTCCAGGAGATTTTTCGCGTCTGGCCCAGGTACCAGTTTTCACCGCCGTTAGGAGCGGATAAGCTAATAGTAGGTTTGGCGATGGTAAAAGGCTGTTCTGTCACATGCGAGACGCTTTCGTCCCCAACCGCCGAGATACGGATAAGGCAATTGTCTGAGGGAGGAGTATCGTAAGGGATGTTCCAGTAATAGAAATCCGTATTAGGAGTACTGTTTACAATAGTCGAATATGTCAAGCCGCCGTCGGCGGAAAATTCGATTTTTATCCTTTCTACGCCTGTAAGTCCAGACCATTGGATGGACTTCGATTCTCCCACATACCAGGTTTGGCCGTCGTTGGGCACCGTTACGCCCACAATGGGTTTTGTGATGGTAAAGGCGAGATTATTGGAATCATAGCTTCCCGCGTAATCAAGTGAACTGATTTTTACATAAGCCCGGGAAGTGGTAGCCATGTTCGGGATAGTCCAGATATAGGACCCCGAGTTGGGAATAGAGCTTTCTATGATGTTCCAGTTGGATCCATTGTCCGTGGAATATTCAATTTTTAGCGGCGCGTTGTTCGGCAAGCCTTTTGACGACCAGGTAATGGATTTGTTTTCTCCCACGATCCAGTTCTCATTGCCGGTATTCGGCGTCAATACGTTGAGTACAGGCGTGGTGATTTTAAAGGTGGCGTCGCTTACATCGGAAACAGCAGGCTCGGCGATGGCGCTGACACGGACCAATGCCGTATTGGTAGCGATTTGTGGCACAATCCAGTCATAATAACTTATAGTTCTGGACCTGTTGTCCGCGATTGTATTCCAGGTGCTTCCGTTGTCGGTAGAGTATTCCAGCTTCAGGTTGCTGGTGAGGTTGGAAGCGTTCCAGCTTATTCTTTTTGTTTCTCCAAAATAGAGCTCTTCGCCTCCTTTAGGTGTGGTAATCGTAATAACCGGATCGTTGTTGATGGAAAAATAGTTGTCGGAATGATCGGCGACACAGGTTCGGCTATGCTCATAAATCTTTATCAGGCAGTTCGAGGCGACGGTATTGTTGGGAGTAAGCCAATCAAAGGAGCCGGTATTGGCGATATTGGTAGCGTTGTTTCCATCAATGCTCCTTACGGCGTTCCATGAGACGCCTCCATTGGTGGAGTATTGAAGAGAGATATTACCTACACTGCCTTCCGTGGACCAGTTGATCGTCTGTACCATGCTGGAAGAAAAGACTTCCCCTCCATTGGGAGAGAGCAGGGTCAAGGTGTTGACACCTTTTGAAACGGTGAAAGAGGCGGCGCTTGAATCCTTTACGCTGGTATCGTAATAGCCTTCGAGTTTGATCTTGAAATCGGAAGAACTGACAGAAGGAACGGTCCAATCGTAATACCCACGAGAAGCGGTCGTTGCACTAACTATATCATGCCAGATATTTCCTCCATCTACGGAGTAATAAATATTGATATAGCTTTGAACTCCTTCTTGCTGCCAGGTGATTCGATGAGTGCCGCATCCTGGCAGGTTTTCGCCACCGGCGGGGCTTGTCAGGGTGAGAACTTGCGGCGTTACGGTAAACGGCTCGCTGATGTGATGGATGGAAGGGTCGTGAACGGAGCTTACCTTGATACGGTACTCCTCTGAATATACCCGGGGCACGTTCCAACTGATGGATCTGCTTGAAGTAGAATTGGTGACGACTATCCAGGTATTGCCGTTATCCGGGGAGTATTCTACCTTTACCTGATTGTTGACAGGCAGGTTGGAAGAGCCCCAGTTAATGGTATAAGCCCTTCCTCCATAGAGTTTTTCCGCTTTGGCTGGAGTGGTTATGGTGATGGCCGGGTCATTGTTCAATGTAAAGAAGCCGTCGCTAAAAGTGGTCACACAGCTTTTAGAGTGTTCATAAACCCTTATCAGCGCTTTTTCTGTTACCAGGTTGTTGGGTACGAGCCAGGTAAAGGATCCTGTGTTGGCGATATTGGTGGCGTTTCCGTCAGAGTTGCTCACGGTGCCCCAGTTCGCTCCTCCGTCGGTGGAGTATCTGATGGAAACGT
>JAEWAY010000034.1 GCA_023391415.1 Bacteroidota bacterium
AGCCGGAGCATGTCGAGAGCATGACCCGCCAAACCGAAGAAGGACTGCGAATGACGCTGCATGTCGAAATCTTCCGCCACCGCATCGACCCGTCCTTTCAGGGCGAATTCGATGCGCTTTACGACCGCATGACGACGGTCGTGCGAGGGCTGAAGGGCTATATCGGCCACAAGGTCTTCGTCGCGGAGGATGGCGAGCGAATGCTGGTCGGCTATTTCGAAAGCTTCGAAGCCATCGAGGCATGGGACGTCCATCCCGAGCACAAGCACGCCAAGGACCGCGGCAAGGCCGATATCCTCACCGAGTACGACGTGATCGTTGCCAAGGTCGTGGAGCGGCACTCCAAGCCGCCCAAAGACAGCGACGGCCAGACAATCTGATTGCCCGGGTTCTGCCCGGAAGCGGGTTTCGCGCTACGAGTCTTCCGGCGCCGGAACAGGATCCGGGATCATTGAAGGAACGAACATGATCGATAAGCAGCATCTTCGCGACACCATGCTGGCGCTGACCGAAGCCGAACTCGCCCAGACCCAGAAAACCTATGAACGCTTCCTGATGGCGGCCAGGTTGGACCGCTCGGAGACGATCGAGAGCGACGAACAGGGACAGGCCGAAACAGCCGCCGATATCGCCGAAGCCTTCGACGATCGCGAGCACGAGGTGCAGGCCAAGATCTCGGCTCTGAACGCGCTTGATTTCGGCCCGAAAGCGCAAGTCGAACCCGGCGCCGCCGTGCGTTTCGGCAACCGATTTGTCGTCATAGGCGTATCGACGGGTGAATTTGAATGTCAGGGGCACAAATTTATCGGCATTTCCCCGGCCGCACCGATCTATGAGGCCTTGGAAGGGAAGGTCGTCGGCGAGGCTTGCGAATTTCGTGGCCGCAAGTTCAGCATAGAGGAAATCTACTGATCCAAAACGATCCAGCTCCATGGTTCCATATGGAGCCGGGATCGTCACCAGAGGCGATGCCTGGAGCGTTTCCGGTTGAACCCGGTTCGTATCGGAAATGCTCCAGGCCGCGAAACCTCGGGTCAGCGCTGCCAGTATCGTTTCCAGGCACGCTCGGCGAGGTCGTCCTCATCGATCGAGACGGGCGCCAAGGTTACGACGATGAAGGCCAGCCGGGCGTGCTCCCGCTCCCGATCCTCCCGCGCGAGCAGGGGCCTGATCCTGCTCCAAGCCAGCTCCAGCCCGCCTCTGGAGCGGGAGACATCGATCGGATCTCGAAGCGATGAGAAGGGCATCTGAGACTCGGCTTGCAGCCCGTCGATCAATAGCGGCCCGCGATCGACGGGCATTGATCTATGTCAATATGATCAGGGGATTCGCAGCTATCTCTCAGGTCATCTCGGACCTTCGCGCTCGGCATTGCGGCTGCGGCTTTGCCGGTGCCGGTTTCAGCCTCGCGGCAGTTCCATCGGCCATCGCCCCAACGCTTCCAGGGGATCGCCGCCGTCGTGAGGGGCGCTTCCTTGGGAGATCGATCGGCTTGCCTGCGAACGGAAACCTGCGACCATGCCTCTAAATCCCTCGTCCACGCTTGCTCAGCTCCTCAATGCGCCGGTGAGAGCCGGGCATGTTGTCTGGCTGGGCGTCCGGCCGCATCGCCGCGGCGCAATGCTCACGCTCCCGAGCGCGAATTTCGACGCGACGAACGGCATTGTCGGCGATCGCTACACCCGCGCTGCGGGCCCGCGCCAGGTGACCCTGGTCCAGGCCGAGCACCTCGCGGCGATCGCCAGCCATCTCGGCCGCCCGCAAATCATGCCCGACGACCTGCGGCGCAATGTCGTCACGCAAGGCATCAACCTCGCCGCCCTCAAGGAAAAGCACTTCAGAATTGGCTCGGCCATCCTCGAGACGACGGGCGAGTGCCACCCCTGCTCGCGAATGGAAGAGGTCCTGGGCACCGGCGGATACAATGCAGTTCGCGGCCTCGGCGGCATTACAGCGCGAATCATCGAGAGCGGAACGGTCGAAATCGGTGACGAGCTCGTTGCGCTCCCTGTCAAACGGCCCGCAAAGTTGCCCCCCCGATTTGGAGTGCGCCCCTGCGAGTAGACAAGATCAGGCCGCGGTTTTGACCGTGAGCCGGGCGTGTTGATCTTCGAACTGCTGCGGGCTGAGATAGCCGAGCGCGGAGTGCAGTCGTCCGGCGTTGTAGCCGACACCTCAGTTGAGCTCCTAGGGAACACCATCGATGGCCTGCCCCCATCAGGTGGCCCGGTTTTAATCTAATGCATGGTGGGCTTGGCGGCCACGGTTGAGATGGCCGGCGAAGTGGGTTGGGTTTGTATAGCCGGCCAAAGCACGGCGGGCGGTGCTGGCGGCTTGTAGCCGAGCGAGGAGTGCGGGCGGCGGGTATTGTAGTGCTGACGCCAGCCCTCGATGACGATCCGAGCCTCGGCGAGGCTGTAGAACAGCTCGCCGTTCAGAAGCTCGTCACGAAGCTTGGAGTTGAAGCTCTCGCAGTAGCCGTTTTCCCAAGGACTGCCAGGCTCGATAAACGCCGTTTTCGCGCCGACTGCCACGATCCACTCCCGCACCGCCTTGGCGACGAACTCGGGACCGTTGTCCGAACGAACATGCCCGGGTACGCCGCGTAGGATGAAGAGATCGGATAGCACGTCGATGACGTCGGTAGCTTTGAGCTTCCGGTCGATCCGGATTGCAATGCATTCCCGGGTGAACTCGTCGATCACGTTCAGCATGCGGAACTTCCGACCGTTGTGGGTGCGATCCTCGACGAAGTCGTAGGACCAGACATGATTGGGATACTCCGGCCGAAGCCGGACGCATGATCCGCCATTGAGCCAGAGACGGCCTTTCTTCGGTTGCCTAGCCGGCACCTTCAGCCCCTCCTGACGCCAGATCCGCTCAACGCGTTTGACGTTCACCGCCCAGCCAGCGGTCTCCAGCATGGCCGCGATCCGGCGGTAGCCATAGCGTCCATAGCGGGTGGCGAGCTCGACAATGTCGGCGGTCAGCGCCGCATCGTCAGTGCGGCCATTCGGAACCTTGCGTTGCGTAGATCGATGCTGCCCCAGAACCCGGCACGCCAACCGCTCCGACACGTCGAACTTCTCGATGACGTGGCTGATGCAGCGACGGCGGCGGGCGGGGCTCAGTAGTTTCCCGACGCAGCTTCCCTCAGAATGAGCTTCTCTAACGTCAGATCCGAGACGGCTTTGCGCAGCCGCTCGTTCTCCTTCTCCAGGTCCTTCAGGCGCTTCACCTGGTCGGACTTCAGCCCGCCAAACTCCTTGCGCCAGCGATAATACGTGAACGCCGTCACGCTGATGGCCCGGATCGCCTCCGCGACCGGGCGCCCCTGGGACAACAGCACGTCGACCTGCCGCAGCTTCGCGACGATCTCTTCAGGCTTGTGCTTCTTCTGCGGCATCGCGGGCATCCTCCAAAGGCTCAAAAAGCCTACTTCAGGGAGGGCCACTTTTCAGGGGGCAGGCCACTTCTGCGGCGATCGAGGCGGGCAAGGCCGGGGCTGCCGTCGTCCATCTTCATGCACGCGACCCGGTCTCGACCAAGGGTAGCATGGATCTGGGACTGTTCACCGAGATCGTCGATCGCATTCGTCAGTCCGGCTCTGAGGTCATCATCAACCTCTCGACCGGAGAAGGCGGGCGCTTCGTTCCCGGTACTGACGAGCCGGCGGTCGCCGCGCCCGGGACGACCCTGACCACCCCTGAGCGGCGCGTGGCCCATGTCGAGGCGCTCAAGCCCGAGATCTGCACGCTCGACCTCAATACCATGTTTTCGGGCAGCGCCGTGGTGATCAACACGCCGCGCAACGTCACTGAGATGGCGCGGCGCATCTACGCCGCTGGAGTGTTACCCGAATTGGAGCTCTTCGACGGCGGAGACCTGCAACTCGCGCAGGCGCTGCAAGCGGACGGCACCCTGCGCAACCCGCTGCTGATCCAGATCGTGCTGGGGGTGCGCTATGGCGCGATCCCCAACCCGGAGACGCTGTTCTATTTCGCCTCGCAGCTTCCGAAAGATTGCATTTGGGCGGCGTTTGGTATCGGGCGCCACGAGTTTCCATTGCTTGCCCAGGCCTTCCTGCTCGGCGGCCATGTCCGGGTAGGGCTCGAGGATAACGTGTATATCCGTAAGGGCGTCCTCGCTCGCGATAACGCAGAGCTAGTCGAGAAGGCGGGTACGATCATTGAGAACCTGGGCGGCGCGCTTGCGACGCCGGCTGAGGCCCGCGGCATTCTAGGATTGTCGGCGCGGTAGCGCTGGCAATCATTGAATCTACCCCAAGCGCTCCGAGATTCGCCGGGCCGCGGTTTGGACAGCGCTAAGATATCGCCCATCAATCTCGGCCAGGTCGAAGGCAGAATCTGGGCCCGAAATATCGATGGCGGCGACGATTTCCCTCCTCCGGTTGACGATCGGCGCCGAAATCGAGCTTCCGGAGGCCTCCATCACACCACGGCTGACAACATAACCTCGCTTCGCGGTCTGTGCGATAATCTCCGTCAGATTCTTGGCTGAGGTGGGGGTTTGATCCGTCATTGGCGTGAACGCTTCATTCCGGAAGAGCCCGGCCAACTCTGAAGACGGCAGGCCTGACAGCAGAAGCCATCCCATGGGAGATGCGTAGGCGGGCACGCGCGAACCGACGTTCATATTGCTCAGGAAGCCGGAGCGTGTCTGGATGCAGCTCAAATACAGCACGTCGCGCTCATCGCGGATCGCCAGATGCGCCGAGACCTGCGTCTCATCCCGCAATGCCTCCAGCTCTGGCCGAGCGATCTCGATGATATCTTTGGAGGCAAGGAAGGCGAATCCGATGTTGAGGACGCGGGGCCCGAGTGTGAAGTGCTTGGACAGCTCCTCCTCCAAAAAACCCATATGCCGAAGTGTGTAGATGAGCCGGAATACCGAGGAGCGCGTCAGTCCGAGCTCAGACGCAATATCAGTGATGCTGAGAGGGCGGCGCGCAGCCGCCACGATCTCAAGCACGCGAAGCCCGCGATGCAGGCCGGGGACGAAATAGACTGAATGGTTCTTGTGCTGCGTTTCAGCGTCGTCCGTAATCGCCAGGTCATCCATTCGATTTTGAGCCGTCGGTTCCAATCGCCCATTTGCATATAAAACAAATTTTTGAATAGGTCATCCTCGCTCTCACCTCTCATCGGCCAATCCGGCCTGTTTCATGAAGGCCATCGGGCCACGGATGATTGCCACGCGCTTTTGGAAGTACTGGCGAAGCCTGTCGGAGAGGGCAGAGCGACGCCATTCTCTAAGCTCTTGCGCTCAAGCGAGCGTATCCGCGTCCGCATCTATGCGGAGAACGCCCCATTCGACATGAAGGACCACCCTCAAAGGCAGAGGCTATCGCTGGTCAGATGGAAGCGACGGCAGGCCCAGAGCCTGGTGGATCGAGATCGATGACGAGGAAGAGGAGCCGCGCCATCTTCGTACCGAGATCTATGGCTGGGAAGACGCCGAGCCGCTAACGCTGCGGTTTACGGCTCATGATCGATATCGTGCGTAGCGGTGCCGTGATCGCGAAATCAGAGAACCGATTTCGCGCCGCCGCTAATCATCGTACCTTGGCAGGGGCGAGAACCGCGCTAGCTACCAAGCTTCGATCATCTCCGAACGGCGCCTTTCCTCAGCCGCAATTTTCGCGTCTGAGCTGTGCTCCGCCAAGTACTTCTCGGCTTCGAGCGCCGCCATGCAGCCCATACCCGCGGCCAGAACGGCTTGTCGATAGGTGGGATCAGCGACGTCGCCGGCGGCTAGAACGCCTTCTTGACTGGTCTTCGTCGACCAAGGGGCGATCTTGATGTAGCCGGTCTCGTCCATGTCGATCTGGCCGCGGAAGAGAGCGGTCGCCGGATCATGGCCGATCGCGACGAAAACTCCGTCGGTCGCAATCTCTTTCAACTCGCCAGTCTTCGTGTTGCGGAGCCGAGCACCGGTAACGGACTTCAACGGCTCCGTGGTCCCAAGGATCTCGTCGACAGCGTGATCCCAGATGACCTCGACTTTCGGATTCGCGAACAGGCGCTCCTGGAGGATCTTCTCGGCGCGGAAGCTGTCGCGGCGATGGACCACCGTGACCTTGGAGGCATGGTTGGTCAGATAGAGAGCTTCCTCGACGGCGGTGTTGCCGCCGCCGACGACCACCACTTCCTTGCCCCGATAGAAGAAGCCGTCGCAGGTCGCGCAGGCAGAGACCCCGTGCCCGCCGAAGTGCTTTTCGGAATCCAGCCCGAGCCAGCGGGCCTGGGCACCGGTGGCGATGATCACGGTGTCAGCGAGGTAAGTATCGCCCGAGTCGCCGATGGCCTTTTTCGGGGTCGAGGCCAAGTCCACTGAAACGATCAGATCATACACGAGCTGAGTGCCGACATTCTCCGCCTGCTGGCGCATCTGTTCCATCAAATCTGGACCCTGCACGGCATGAGCGAAGCCTGGGTAATTCTCCACATCGGTGGTGATGGTGAGCTGCCCGCCGGGCGTTATGCCCGTCACGAGCAGCGGCTTCAGGCTAGCCCGAGCCGCGTAGATCGCCGCGGTGTAGCCCGCCGGGCCGGAGCCCACGATGACGAGGTCGCGCACGTCGGTGGCGG
>JAEWAY010000030.1 GCA_023391415.1 Bacteroidota bacterium
GCTGTAATAATTTTGCCATAGTCAGTCCAACGGGTCCACCACCAATTATTGCAACGTTCTTATCACTAAGTAAATTCATTTGTTTGTCTGTATCTATTCGCATTGTCATTCAAAAATGGCACATAACTCTCAAATATACGCAATATATCAACTTTGTAAAACTCATCAATAAAATTACCAAAAACTATATCAACAACAATAAAAACAAATAATTATGACAAATTAAATACTTTCGTAATTTGTATTGTTTATGCTATTTTTTATCATTAGTATTGAGAATAAAAATACAAAATACGAACAATATGAGTTTTGAAATAATACGGCCTTTTGAACACCGAAGCTATGTTTTTGAACCAGGAAAGCACAATGGTAAAGAGGTGATTTGGATTTCCTTTCCTTATAACCAAAAGCTTGTTTTATACCTCAAAAACAACACAAAAGCATCTTGGAGTCAATCTAATAAAAAGTGGTATGTACCAGATAATGCCCACTACAGAAAGCTATTTGGGTTAGAAATCAAAAACAAGGCGGAAAGTACTATTAAAAGCATATCTATCGTCAATCAAAATGCCTTTATAAGATATGTAAATCATCTCAAACTACGGGGATACAGCCCTAATACGATCAAAACCTATTCAACCGAGTTTGCTCAATTATTAAAAATAATAAATAATCATCCAGTTGACAATTTGACTCCCGGAGAATTAAGATCATTTTTCTTATATTGTATTAACACTTTAAAACTCTCTGAAAACCTGATTCACAGCAGGATAAATGCAGTTAAATTCTATTTTGAACAAGTTTTAAAACGAGAAAAAATGTTTTTGGATATTCCTCGACCAAAGAAGCCTAGCATTTTACCCAAAGCGATTTCAACACAGGATATAAAAAAGATGCTGCTTGTGTTAGATAATATAAAACACCAATTACTACTGAAAATGTGTTACGGAATGGGACTTAGGGTAAGTGAATTGGTTAATTTGAAAATAACAGACATTGATAGTAAACGTATGCAGGTCTTGATATGCCAGAGCAAAGGAAAAAAAGATCGCTATGTAATTTTACCAGAATCGGTTTTAGATCAATTGCGTATCTACTATCTTGAATACAAACCCAAAGATTACTTATTTGAAGGCCAAAACGGTGGGCAATATTCAGTACGTTCTGTTCAGCAGGTTTTTAAAAATGCTATGAAAAAAGCAAAAATCAATAAAAAAGTAGGGGTACACAGCCTTCGGCACTCATATGCTACACATCTGATAGAGCAAGGAACAGATATTCGTTTTGTTCAAGAACTTCTCGGGCACAAAGACATTAAAACTACAATGATTTATACGGGCTTGACCGACCAAACTAAAAGAAAAATCAAAAGTCCTTTAGATTCCTTACTTGGATAAAGCGGCTACTATTCAGTATAAATATGCAATATGCAGGTAATACATAAAAGCTCTCACCTCCCCCTACCTGATCAGCCCCATTTTGTACTGAAATACCTGGGCGATATTTTCCGCGCGCAGTTTGGCGAGGTCCGCGTTCGCGCCAGCGAAATGTTCGTCGATGTTTTCTCGGAAAAGGTGGAGCCAGCGGTCAAAATGCTCCCGGGATATGGGCAGTTCGATATGCTTGGGAAAAGGCGCGCCTCTGTAGCCTGGAATTCCCAATATGAGGGAATTCCAGAAGGCGTACATCACGGGCAGGTGGCGTGACCAGTCCACCGCCGCGAAATCGTTGAATACCGGAGACAGCAGCTCGTCCTTGTTTACCTTGTCGTAAAACGTGTCGACCATGGTACGGACATCGTCTTCGGTCGTAATATCATTTAGCGTGTACTCGCTCATAACAGAGAAAATCTGGTTATTTATGAAGTAAAAGTTCAAAGCTTGAAGTGGGAAGAAGACTTTCCTCCTTATCTTAAACTTTCCGCTCCGACTCTACATATATTTCAAATCATTATTCAGTTTCAGGCGCACAATCCCGATGCGGTCCAGTATCCAGATCACCGGATAGGTCGGGTCAAACTCATGCCAGCGTATACCGAAATTGGCCCTACCACCAAATTTATGATGATTGTTGTGATAGCTTTCGCCCATCATCAGAAAATCGAAGGGAAGCAGATTTTTGGCCGTATCGGATACCTTGAAGTTGACATAGCCGAACTTGTGCGCGAACCAGTTGATAATCGCTCCGTGCACCGGCCCCATCAGGTAGTGTACGGGCAGCAGCAAATACATCCACCATTCGGTGGCGAAACCGATATACACAAAGGTATAGGCCGCCCCCCAGGCGATCCGGGACCACCACTGATCGCCCAGTTTCTCGATCACTCCCCAATAAGGAACACCTTTGGTAAACTTTGGTTCAACCTCTACCCGCTTGTTGAGAATATTGTTGTAAATCGTCTTGGTCTTCCACATCATGTCAAACAGATTGCGGCTGTAGGCCGGCGAATGCGGATCCTTTTCCGTATCGGCGTACGCGTGGTGCATACGGTGCATGACGCCGTAAGCGTGCGGACTCAAAAAAGACGAACCCTGAAAGATATAGGTCAGGATATAGAAAAACTTTTCCCAGCTTTTGCTCATCGTAAACATCTGGTGCGCCGCGTAACGATGCAGGAAAAAGGTTTGCGCGAACAGGGACAGATACCAGTGCGCGATGAAAAAGTACAGGATAATCATTTTTAGTGGGGTTATATTACTTTTGAAAATTGAACTTCTTTTTTGGCTCCGGCGCGCATGCGCGCGTCAAAAGCCATACATATATTGCGGAGAAAAGGCTTACCCTCTTCATTGACCTTCAGATCATAGTCTCCGATCCGGATCAGCCCGTCACTCTCCGGCTCTTTCAGCCGGTCGATCACCTCCGCCAGGGCCTGCCGGTCATCCCAGCGGGTCTCCCGCCGGCACATGATATCGAGTATATGACGGCGATAGCGCAGATCTTCACTGTCCAGCATATGGCCTCTGAACACAGGCAGCAGCCCCTGCTCCACGATCTGCCGGTACTCCTCTACCGTCTTCGCGTTCTGAGCGTAGGCGCTCCACAGATCACTGATGGCGGAGACACCCAGACCGATCAGCCGCTCCGTATGACGGGTGGTATACCCCATAAAGTTGCGGTGCAGCGTACCCTCCTGCTCCGCCCGGAACAAGGCGTCGCTTTCCAGCGCGAAATGATCCATGCCGATTTCGCGGTAGCCCGCCTCCTCCAGCATGGAGCGGCCCAGCTCGTAAAGCGCCCGCTTGCTTTCATCGTCCGGCAGGTCCATTTCCGTAAAGCGGCGCTGGCCCGGTTTTACCCAGGGTACATGAGCGTAACTGTAGAACGCGATCCGGTCGGGCCGCAGTTGGCTGACCTTCCCGATGGTATCGGCAATCGTCTCCGCGGTCTGCAAAGGCAGCCCATAGACGATGTCATAATTGACCGAAGTATAGCCCGCCGCTCTCGACTCTTCCGTAACCCGGCGTACGTCGTCGTAACTCTGTAAACGGTTGATCACCTGCTGCACCCCGGGATCAAAATCCTGTATACCGTAGCTCACCCGGCGAAACCCCAACCCGGCCAATACCTCCAGATGTCTTTTGGTGGTATTGGCCGGATGGCCTTCAAAGCCCAGCTCCGCTCCCGGCGCCAGTGTCGCCCCGCTCAGCAGACCGGAGATAAGCAGTTTCAGATTTTCGGGACTGAAAAAGGTAGGCGTACCGCCACCAAGATGCAGTTCGCTGATCACCGGCTTTTGCCGCGTATAGGACCGGTACAGGCTCCATTCTTTCAGCACTGTCTCGATATAGGGCAGCTCGACCAAATGATTGACCGTGATACGGGTATTGCAGCCGCAAAAGGTACAGAGGCTTTCGCAATACGGCAGATGTACATAGAGGCTGATCTCTTCGGCCCCTTCCGAAAAACGCTCCCGTACCGTTTCCTCCCAGCCTTCGCGGCTAAACGAAGCCGCGTCCCAATAAGGCACAGTCGGATAACCCGTATACCGGGGTCCCGGCACATTGTATTTGCGTATCAGCGAATAATCGACAAAATCCTTTCTCATCAATGACATTGTGTAATTTTTCCACCTTTGGTTTCCGGACTCACATAAGGTATATTCATATTCAGCCCCCGTACGATCAGCAATACCGCTACCACGCAGGCCACATAAGGCATGGCTTTGTGAAACAGGCTCCGCGTCTCCGCGCTCAGCATCGTCCCCATAAGGGATACCGCCAGCATCAGCGGCACCGTGCCCAAGCCAAACAACGCCATAAATCCGGCTCCGCCCAGGAGATCACCCGCCGCCAACGAGGCTACCAGCGCCATGTAGACCATGCCGCAAGGCAGCAGCCCGTTGAGCAGCCCCAGTATAAAAAGCGGAGACCAGCCTGATTTTCTGAAATAAAACCGAAAAGCTTCTCGAACAGTCTTTTGGATACCATTCAGCATACTTCCCGACATCCAGCCAAAAACATCCTGTACCAGTATCACCGACACGATAATCAGCAAGCCCGCCACAATCGAGACGGTCTGTTGCAATCCCGCCATAGCCAGACCCTGCCCCGCCAGACCGGTCAGCAGCCCCAGCGCGCTGTAAGTCGCCACCCGCCCGGCGTTGTAGAGCAGGTATTTGAGCAGCCGTACACGGCGATCCGTACTACGTACCGGCAACGCGAAAGCGATCGGCCCGCACATGCCGAGACAATGCGCGCCACCCATGAATCCGATCATAAAAGCCGCGTACCAAAGCATATTAGTCAATCATCAGTGTTTTTTCGTCATAATACCGCGTATCTCCGGCCTGATAATCGACCTGCACCCGGTAATAGCCTCTGGAAAACAAGTGGCGGTCAAATAGCTGTATACCATGAGCGTTGGAGTTGATCGCCAGACGCAGGTCCTTGCCCGCGTCGGAAGGACGGAAGAAAAGAATGTCGCCCTCGATCCGCTGACCGGCCAGCGCTTCGGGAAAACGCAATACAACCTTGTCGCCCGCCACGACACAGGACAAGGTATCCGACAGGCGTTTTTGATTGACCTGCTTGTCGATCCGGGACTGAAATTGCAGCTCCTGACCATAATAGTCTTCGACCACCAGGTCAAAGTTCTGGCGAAAAGCGCTTACTACCATAAAGGTCATGAAAGCGACAAAGCCAAGCGTGAGGATAGTGATACGATATGCCCAGTTCATAACAATTCTAATTGGTTACAGGTCCGACAAAAGTTGTTGTAAGCGTTTCCAGCTCTTTCTGATCCGCGTATACGCCAAGACGGATCGTTGTTTTGGTTTTAGTAATAGCCTCCCGGTCTAGCACGATAAAAGCCGCGGTCTCGGCCGTACCCTGCGGCGGTATCAGCAGGGATTTGCCTACCAACCGCAACTCGGCTCCATCGGTGAGGGAACGCAGGTCCACATTGATCTCCCGGTTCGTCTTATTGATCATCTTGATATTGTACAGGTTGCCCACACGACCGTCCGGCATGTCCTGATACATCATTCCCGGTGTACGCAGCATGGTCGTCGCTACGTCGGAACGAAAGGCCAGCAAGCCTCCCACAAGCGCCAGCAGCGTCACCAATATTCCGGAGTAGGCCAGTATCCGGCCGGTAAACCGGAAAGGCTTGCCCTCGGCGATCCCCGCTTCCGAATCCATACGGATAAGCCCTTCGGGCAATCCGACGTTGCGCATCATAAAATCGCACGCGTCCATACAAGCCGTACAATTGGTACATTCGAGCTGCGTACCGTTACGTATGTCGATTCCCATAGGACATACGTGCACGCACTGGTTACAGTCGATGCAGTCGCCTTTGCCCGCCACCGACCTGTCTTCACGTACTTTGAGCTTGCCCCGGTTTTCTCCCCGAACATAATCGTACGCCACCACCAGCGAATTTTTATCGGTCAGCACCCCCTGTAGCCGTCCATAAGGACAGACTGTAGTACATACCTGCTCCCGAAACCGGGCGAATACCCAGTAAAATACGGCGGTAAACAGCAGCAGCGCCGCCATGGAACCCGCGTATTCAAAAGGCGCGGCCAGCATACGTCTGACCGCGTCCACACCTATTATATAACTCAAAAAAACGTTGGCGATCAAAAAAGAGATCAGGAAAAACACCAGGTGCTTCAGCGATTTTTTCGCCACTTTGGAAGCCGAAAGCGGCGCCCGGTCCAGCGCCATGCGCGTTTTCCAGTCTCCTTCTATCCAGTATTCAATCTTGCGAAAAACCGATTCCATGAAAATAGTCTGAGGACATATCCATCCACAGAAAATCCGGCCATAGATCACTGTAAACACGACTACGAAAAGCATCATGACAATCATGATCAACAGGAAAATATAGAAGTCCTGCGGCCAGAAGATTTTCCCAAACAAAATAAACTTGCGTTCGACGATATTGAGCAACAGTACCGGCTCGCCTCCTATCGTCATGAAAGGGCCCGTCAGCATGAGCGCGATCAGCCCCCAGGCTACTATAGTCCGGTAGCGGGTATAGCGTCCTTTGGGATTTTTAGGATACAGCCATACGCGTTTTCCCGCCTTATCTACCGTGGAAATAGCGTCGCGAAAGCTTTTTTTGGGCGCCCCTACAAAGTTTGTGTCGCTCATGGTATACCGCTCGTTTAATGATCGTTTATTTTCCACTTAGGCGACGATTAAGTTCACCGCCGCCTAAGCGTCTTTTTCATTTATTCGCCCGCCAATGTCGAGTCCCGCCGCTCCTCCGCTCCGGCCAAGACCACTTCTTCGTCCTCTTCCGGCACATACTTCTCACCCTGAGGCTCTTTCGCTCCAGGAGGATTGGTACCTTCCAGCGTCATGATATAGCTGGACACGTCCTGCATTTGCTTGGCGCTCAACTGCGACTTCCAGGGGATCATCCCTTTTTGCGGCACACCGTGCTTAACTACCCGAAACACATTTTTGACGCCACCGCCATGGAGCCAGTACTCGTCCGTCAGGTTGGGACCTACGCCGCCTTCACCGATCTTGCCGTGGCAGGGAGCGCAGTTTTGCGTATAGAGCTTCTCCCCGTTCAGTATACCCTCACTATCGGACATGGTCACATTGGTTTCGTTGAGAGCGTCGTCCTCTTCCGCTACGGCGCCGCGCCGGGACTGCGCCAGAAACAGTTCGTGCTCGTACTCCTCAATCTGTAGCTTGCCGTCTCCCATATGGTAATAATAAAGGTATACCACCGAAAAGACGATCGTAGCGTAAAAGAGGTATTTCCACCAGGGCGGCAGGTTGTTGTCCAGTTCCCGGATACCGTCGTACACATGATCGGTCATAATCTCCTCTTCCCGCTCCATCGGTACCGAATCGTTGAGCTTCTTCAAGACGCCGCCAAACAGCGGCTCGGCGGCGGTCTTCGGCCTGGCGTGATCCAGAAAGACGCGCAGGGCGAAGATCAGATACAGCAGCACCAGCGCGATCACCACCAGGAGCCCGCAGATAAAGAGCATCAGCAAATCGCCGGCGCTTATGGTCAGCGATCCGGAGCCTTCGGCAAAAGCCGCCACAGGACTCATCAACAGGGCCAACAACCCCGTCCGACGTATTTTATTGGATAGTATGGTAAAAATCTTCCTCATCTTAGTTTGTCGGGTTAGAAGCGGAATCTTCCAAAGGAAGGTTCCGCATTTTGGCAATGTGTTTTTTATCGCTTCTGATCACAAGCCAGAACATGATCAGGAAAAAACCGAAGAACAGCACAAAGGATATGATCGGATAGATCTCAATATTGCCTATGCTCGCCATGTGGTGTTTGATAAACTTCAACATAATTCGCTCAGTTGTTTTCGTCCGTTTTTACTTTAATATCAGTACCCAGGCGTTGCAGATAGGCGATCAGCGCCACTATTTCCTTGCGGTCGCCTACTTCTATGCCCGCCTCTTTCAGTCCCGTAGTAATCGTCGCGGCTTGCGTCGCCAGGTCCTCGTTGGCACGCCCCTCATATCCCTCCGGATAAGGCACGCCCAGTGTTCGCATCGCGCTGATAATGGACGGCGTCCGGCTGGTATCGATGTTCTTCTCAAACAACCATGGATAAGCCGGCATGATCGAGCCCGGAGACATGCTTTCCGGATCGAGCATATGGTTGTAGTGCCATGAATCCGGATATTTACCGCCTAGCCGGTGCACATCCGGCCCTGTACGCTTCGAACCCCACAAGTGCGGATGGTCGTAAACGAATTCTCCGGCTTTGGAATACTCTCCATAGCGCTCAGTCTCCGAACGGAAGGGACGGACCATCTGCGTATGACAGTTATTACACCCTTCCTTTATATAAATATCTCTGCCATGCAGCTCCAGCGAGGTATAGGGCTTCACACTTTCAATCGTCGGTATATTGGACTTGACAAGGAACGTCGGAATCATCTCTACCAGACCGCCGATCAGGATCACCACCAGACTCAGAATCATCAATTGCGCCGGTCTGCGCTCAATCACCCGGTGCCAATGATCTTTTCCGGCATGGGTTTCTTTGACCAGCGCGGGCGCGGTAGCTTCTTCGTTGGCCAGGAAAGAGCCTTTGCGGGCGGTCATGATCAGATTGTAAGCCATCGTAATCGTACCGGTAATAAACATGGCTCCGCCAAGCGCTCTGAGCATATACATGGTACGGATCTGCGTGACGGTTTCCAAAAAGTTGGGATACGCCAGCAAGCCGTCCTGAGTAAACTCTTTCCACATCAGACTTTGTGTAAAACCAGCCCAATACATGGGAAGCGCGTAAAACAGAATCCCCAGCGAGCCGATCAGAAAATGGAAATTGGCCAGCTTTTTCGAATACAATTCCGTTCTGAACAACTTTGGAAACAGCCAGTACAGCATACCGAAGGTAAGAAAGCCATTCCAGCCAAGACCACCTACGTGAACATGCGCCACGATCCAGTCGGTAAAGTGTCCGATCGCGTTGACATTTTTTAGTGAAAGCATCGGTCCTTCGAATGTAGCCATACCATACGCGGTAATCGCTACCACCATAAATTTCAGCACCGCGTCTTCACGCACTTTGTCCCAGGCTCCCCTGAGTGTCAGCAAACCATTGAGCATACCACCCCAGGAAGGCGCGAGCAACATCACGGAAAATACTACTCCTAGCGACTGCGCCCAGTCAGGCAGCGAAGTGTACAGCAAATGGTGCGGCCCGGCCCAGATATAAAGGAAAATCAGGGCCCAGAAATGTATAATGGACAGACGATAGGAATATACCGGACGGTTGGCCGCCTTGGGCACAAAATAATACATCAGTCCCAGATAGGGAGTAGTGAGGAAAAACGCCACCGCGTTGTGCCCGTACCACCACTGCACCAGGGCGTCCTGCACACCCGCGTACCAGGAATAGCTTTTCATAAAGGATACCGGCAATCCGAAGGAGTTGACTATATGCAGCACCGCTACCGTCACAAAAGTCCCGATATAAAACCAGATAGCCACATACATATGGCGCTCCCTTCGTTTCAGAATAGTGGCGAACATGTTCCAGCCAAAGACGACCCAGATCAGGGTAATGGCGATATCGATCGGCCACTCCAGCTCGGCGTATTCCTTGCTGGTGGTATAGCCCATGGGCAGGGTCAGTACCGCCGAAAGAATGATGAGCTGCCAGCCCCAGAAATTGATCTGGCTCAGCGTATCGCTGTACATCCGGGCTTTGCAGAGGCGCTGTAATGAATAATACACACCGGTAAAGATACCATTGCCCACAAAGGCGAAAATGACCGCGTTGGTATGCAGCGGGCGTATCCGGCCGAAAGTGGTAAACTCCAACCCGAAATTGAGCGCCGGCCAGGCCAGTTGCAAAGCGACCAGCAGCCCTACCAGCATACCGATCACCCCCCAGGCGATTGTCGCGAAAGCGAAATTCCGGACAATGGTGTTGTCGTACGAAAACTTCTCTAATTGCATGTTCACTTACTTATTGTTTTGTTTAGGTTCTGTTTGTTTCTCCTCAAAAAGCATCCGCACCGAAGGCGTATAATCATCTTCATACTGCCCGTCCCGGACCGCCCACAAAAAAGCGCCGAGGAACGATCCCGCTACCAGCAGGCTGACGATCACCAGAATAATCAATACACTCATAGTATGCCGTTCTTTGTACACAAATAAAGAGGATAGCCGCTCCCCGATGAATGAGTTCCGACACCACCGGAAATGATATTTGTCAGTTTTACGGGAAGTCCGCGAATTAAAGCGAAACAAAAAGTACAGGCCGGCCCGTAATTCCCGCGAGTCCTAAAAACACTTTAAGAAACAATGTTATGCCATCTATTCCATTGAAAACAGGTATTATCGCGAAAGCGTTAGCCGGCAATCCGTTAAAACCATTTTAACATTTCCGATGAACATTGTAAATTGAGGAATTACAATCTCTGGCGACAAATATTAAATAATAATTCATTTATGATTCTGATAGCGATCTTTAGCTTTATATTTCTATTGATGTGCGTTGTTCAATACAACCAACTGATTCGGGTAAAAAACAATGTCGACAACGCGTATGGCGCGTTGGACGCGGCGCTACAACAGCGCTACGACATGATTCCTAATCTTGTCGCGGTGATTCAGCAATACTCGGCATACGAAAAGGATACCCTGGAAGGAGTCGTAAAACTGCGTGTCCGGGCTTGTGACTCAGGTACCATCTCTCCTGATGAAAAACTAAAACTGGACAGGGAACTTAGCACAAATCTGGGCAAACTAATGGTAAATGTAGAAAGCTATCCTGACCTGAAAGCAAGCGCGAACTTCCAACACCTTCAACGATCCCTCAACGAGGTGGAAGCTCAGATCGCCGCGTCCCGAAGAGCATACAACGCTACGATTACCGAATACAACAACGCGATCCAGACTTTTCCCGGCAATATGTTCGCCTCAGCCATGGAGATGCGCCCCAAAAACGTATTGAGCATTCCTCAAGCGGACAGAAACAATATTGATGTACGAAAGCATTTTCAACAATAGGATCAAAAGCCGCTCAAATACACATTGATTTTCAAACACTTTCAATCAATCCAAAAAGACATTAAACCTGATAATCAGTGATCATCGCTCGATGATTCATAGCAAAGCCTTGCAATACCATGAATGAGGACGAACAATTCAAGAGTTTTTATGAAACTGTATTAGCACCCGAACTGGAAAGTTATGACGCGCTAAAGAAAAAATACGACGCTCATAAAACGAAAGCGAAAAACGCTTTCATAATAAGCATTTTAATACCGTTTTTATTCACAATCGACTTCTTGGCATACAATTTTCCGTTTATTATCCTCATTAGTTCTTTTGTTGGCTTTTGCTACGCGTTTGTCCATAATGGCAAATCCTATAACTACAAAATGGAGTTCCGATCCGGTTTCAAGCGAAAAATTCTTCCTCTGTTGATCAAAAAGGTCAATCCTGACTGGCAGTATTATCCCAACAGGTCGATTAGCCGGAACGAATATGAAACCAGTGGTCTTTTCTGGCGCAAGTGCGATAGGTTCAGTGGCGATGATCTGGTAGTCGGTCAAGTCGGCCAGACAGACTTCAGGAGCTCAGAACTACATACCCAATATGAGGAAGAATACAAAGACAAGGATGGTAAAACTCAATCCACCTACCGGACCATCTTCCAAGGATTTTTCTTTCATGCCGATTTCAATAAGGATTTTAAGGGAGAAACCTATGTATTGCCGGCATTAACAGGCCCCGGCAGGGAAGTCAAGTTGGAAAACCCCGAATTCGCCAACATATTTAGTGTTTCTTCAACATGCCAGGTTGAAGCCAGATATCTGCTTACTCCCGCCATAATGGAAGCCATCCTGCGAATCCGCAGGCTTTACCGTACCACAACCCAATTGTCCTTTGTAGGCTCCCGCGTATATGTCGCTATTGATATGGAGGATGAACTATTTGAAGCCGATTTTCAGGATCGAAACTACAATGGCCTCCGATTTATATTCGACCTGTTTAAGCTTAATGAAACGATCATCAAGGAATTAAACCTCAATACCAGAATCTGGACGAAAGAGTAAACACGCGCCCCTTTTTCGTGGCGCATATCTCCCGGGGGAAGGGAAGTTTACCCGAACCGGTACTTTCTCTTCGCCAGCACTCTGCTCATAATCACTACAAACGCGATCACCGACACGGAACTAACGGGCATCAGTATGGCCGCGATCAATGGCCTGAGTATACCCTGCACGGCGAAATAAAGTCCCACCGCGTTGTAGGCCAGCGCCAGCGCCAGTCCCCAGTATACAATCCGCATACAGTCTCCGCTATAGCGCGTAAAATCCGGTAGCCGATGTACGGAGGCAGCTTCCAGAATCGCGTCGCAGGCCGGGGAAAAACTTCCCTTGTTTTCCACAATACTGATTCCGCAGTCGCTTTGCAGCAGCGCTCCCGCGTCGTTGAGGCCATCTCCCACCATCAGTACCTGTCTGGTTTCTGTAAGCTTTTTTATGTACTCTTTCTTATCGGCCGGAGACTGATTGAAATGCATATGACTGTTGTCGAAGTAAGGACGCAGCGTACCCTTTTCCGCGTCATTGTCTCCCGATAACAAATGTAGTTCACTGGATTTTTCCAGTCTTCTCAGCATCAGATCCAGACCCGGACGGTATTTGTTGTGGAAACGGAAACAACCTCTGACCTCGCCGTCTATACTAAACCATACACTGGTCTGGGCACTGTTCCTCTCCCTCTCCGCCGGTACCGCGCCGACAAACGAGGCCGAGCCAATCCGAATCTCCATGTCCTCCGCGACCGCGTACATGCCCTGGCCCGGAAACTCTTCAAACATGCTGACCGGCGCATGCTCTCCGGCGGGCAAGTACGCGCTAAGCGTCCGCGACAAGGGATGTGTCGAGTGACGACATACCGATCGCGCCAGCGTTATATCCCTTTCTGTCAGATCCCCTTCCCGCGTTATCGCGGCTTCTCCCGCGTGGGTAATAGTCCCGGTCTTGTCAAAAACCACCGTATCTATGGAAGCGAGTCGCTCCACCACCTCCGCGTTTTTGAGATACAAACCGTTCCGACCCATAATATTCATGGCCGTGCCAAAACAAAACGGAATCGCCAGCGAAAATATGCAGGGGCAAAAAATAATCAGTACCGTGACCGCGGCGTACAAGGCGGTAGACGACGCTCCCTGGCTATACCAGTACAGATAGGAGCCCAGACTGATCAGCAGCACCACAATGGTGAAGTATACGCCTACCCTGTTGGTAAAATCCGTCAGCCCCGATCCGCGTTCCCGGGCTTCTTCCTTGTTCCAGAGTCGCGTCAGATAGCTGTGCGACACTTCTTTGATCAGCCGCAGCCGGATGGTGGCTCCCGACTGACGTCCGCCCGCGTAGAGCTGGTCGCCGTTTTTCTTGGATATAGGCGCGGATTCTCCTGTTACAAAACTATAGTCTATATTTCCTTCGCCTCCGACCAGTATGGCGTCGGCAGGTATAATTTCCCCGTTCCGGATCAGAATGACGTCACCCGGCTTCAGGTCGCTGACCGGTACAAACGATTCTTTCCCTTCTTCTACCCTGGTCACCGCCAGCGGAAAATAGGATTTATAATCCCGCTCAAACGACAGCGCCTGATACGTCTTGCTCTGATACCATTTGCCAACCAGCAGAAAGAACACCAGTCCGGTCAGCGAATCCAGATAACCGGAACCAGTTCCGCTCACTATTTCATATACACTCTGTCCAAAAGCCGCGATCAGGCCGAGCGCGATCGGCAAGTCCATATTGATTGTCCGGTTTTTGAGCGAATACCAGGACGAGGTAAAATAATCGGAAGCGCTAAAGACAAATACCGGCAGAGCCAGCAAGAGGCTAAGCCCCGAAAACAGGTACCTGAAATTATCCGAGAAAGTATCGGTGAAAGCGAGGTAATCGGGCAAAGCGAGCATCATGATATTGCCAAAGCAAAACCCGGCGATACCCAGCTTATAGTACAAGGAACGATTTACAGACTTCCGCGATACCGGTTTGCCGTCCATGGTGATCAAAGGTGGATAGCCCAGGGAAGCCAGCAACCGGGCCAGCTCCCGCAGGCTGATACCACTGTCAAAACGCGCGTCAAGTTCCTTGCGTTGAAACTGTATCGTAGACTGAATAATGGATGGGTCTATTTTATGCAGATTTTCGAGCAACCAAATACAGGAACTGCAATGAATCGAAGGTATATAAAACGTAACGCCTGTCACGCCTCCTTCTTCAAAATTGATGATCGTCCGCTTTATTTTTTCTTCGTCCAGATAAGCGTAGTCGTTTTCCGTCGCGCCACCTATCCGGTTTCCGGCCTTGTCGTCCAGCGAATAATAAGTGCATAGTTCATGTTCGTTGAGTAGCTCATAGACGGACTTGCAACCATTGCAGCAAAAGACATGAGCGTCGAACTCGACTCCCCGTTCCCCGCATTGTTCTCCACAGTGATAGCAACTGGTCTGAACAGTTGTTTTTAAAGCTTCCGGCATAGAGATGATTTTTTCGCTTTCCTATGTTACAAAGAAACATGGAAGACGGGGTCAAATAAATGATAAATATCACCTCCGGGACTAAGCCTTGTCATCCCCTAAACGTGACGGGCCCCTTATCTTTGAAGCGCTAATTCATTATAAGAATATGGGAACAGAAGAATATTTTTATGAAGTGGATCTGGCGCGTGAGCCGGGTGGCGAAGTACGAATCTCCGCGCACGGTCTGCAACCCATATATGTTGTCGACGCCATAAAGCCACCCAAAGAGCGCAAAACCGTATGGACCGCCGAACACCTCCTGGCGGCTTCGGTATCAAATTCATTCATGACTATCTTTTTGGATCTTTGCGAAAAAACGCGGGTAAACATACTTTCCTACCAGAGTCAATGCTTTGTCAAACTGGAAAAGCAAAAAGATAAGTTTGTAACGACGGAGCTACTGGTACGGCCCACCATCAAACTAGCCGATCATCGGTCCATGCTCAAAGCCTACAAATATATAGAAGAGGCCGAAAGTCTGTGCCCGGTGCGCGATGTCTTAAAAATACCGGTGGAAGTCCACCCTCAGTTTGAATACCTCGACAAAGGCTCCAAGGTAAAAGCCTGATCGATTTCCAGTTCAGGAGCGTAAATCGGGCCTGTCCTGATAGCCCCATTCCTCGTCATGACCAAGCTCCCGCCCCGTATAGCGTCCGTAGCGCAACACCGTATAGACCATCCACACCAGAAACAGAGGGGAAATAGAAAACAAGAACAACAATAGTCTCAACGGCGCGTTGAGGCGGCTGGCGGCCGCGAACACTACCAGCAAAAGAGTGGTGACAAAAACGGCGATCTTCGGATTTTTCATATTTCACAAACCGCGAAAGTCTGAGAAGGTTGCGGACTGCCGCGGAGTGTATTTTCAATCCGACATTTTCCATTATAAAATAAGCGGGGAACTGGCATTCGTTTATAATGCGAGATCACTCACTCCCGAATATGATTAAAACCAGCGAGAGAAAAGATAAAACACTACGCGACCGCCTGAATTGTTTTCTTTTTCTTCCGCCGGACACCAGGTTTGGCTCTTGATGATACCTTCTTCCACCAAATAATAAAGCCGGTTACAGGTAGTGAACAGCCAATTAATGACGCTATAAAGTAAAAAATCAAACTTGGCCATCCGAGAATTTCACCGGTATGCAAAGGAAGGGAGATTTCTACGAACTGCTCATGTAGTTTTTTGTCGGCGAAACGTTCAAGCGTTCTGAACTCACCCTGGTTGTTGAATATTACAATGTCAGGTACAATGGCTCCTAACATATTTTCCGTATTCATTTTTTTGACGGTAATACGCGGGGATTCTTCATTGGGCAAGGCAATGGTGGTAATGGCCCGATATGGCAGTTGTTTGTCGCTAAGATTTATTATTTCATCCAGGGATATAGTTTTCTCCAGATCCAGATTTTCCTTATCGTTTTCTGTCGCTATCATGTCTTTCAGCAAATCCTTAAACGAGTCGGATAACGCGTCATTGGCTGGCGCCTTCGAATTCGCGGTCAAAACCGGTTCCCCGCCTAAAGCCACAATAATTCCACTTTTTACCCAGCCATAAGAAACATACAGCCCTGTAACAGCGATGAACAACAATAACAATAGACTATAAAAACCCAAAACATTATGCAAATCATAGTTTACGCGCGCGAACTTGGCTTTCCAGCGAATTACCAGTCCACCTTTCAGTTGTTTCCATTTTTTGGGAAGCCATAATACAAAGCCTGAAATCAGGAGGATAATAAATATTAGAATAGAAGCGGCCACTATGTCTCTGCCAATTCCGCTTATCAGCAATGAACGATGTATATTAAGTACAAAACTGAAGAACTCTTTCAGAGAATAATCCCCTGATCCCAGATTTTCCCCGGTATACGGATTCATATAAAAAGATCCGATATGAATACCATCAACAGATTTGTAACTAATTGTCAGACTTTTGTTAGGAGATGAAGGAATAGTGATACCCGTAATTAGTTTTCCTTCATTTTTTAATCTGTTCTGAATCGTATCAATAGGAAGCGCGGGCGTATTTTCTACTGAAACGTATACTTTGTCGTAATTCCAGGCATCTATTATTTTGTCTTTAAAAGTATAAATACTCCCGCTAAGACATACAATAAATACAACAACAGAAGATAAAAGTCCGAGCCACAAATGCAGCGCGGACATTATATATTTAAACCAGGATTCTTTTGGCTTCTTTTCGCGAAGAAGAGCCTTAATAAATCGCTTCATCAATATGTATTATTCAGCTTTTTTCTCCGATGGTTTTCCACCCTCTTTATGTTCTCCTCTAAAACCGTATTCCTTCACTATTTCCAGATATTTCGCGTACTGTTCTTCAGTAAATACGTCTTTTAGAGCCTTTTTTCTTTCTTCGTCAAACTTGTTCCAGTATTCTTTGGCAGCTTCTCCATTACCATGATAGTAATCATGCGCGTTGACATAGGATTTTTCAAAAGCGTTATTTACCGCGACCAACATCTTGCTTTGATTTTCGTCCAAAGCTAGTTCAGTCTGTATTTGCCCTATCAACTCTTCGGAATATCCGGACCTTCCACGATTAAACTTCTTCGCGAATTCCTTGTATGTCGCTTGTTGCTCAGGATCCAGAATCGCCAGAATTTCTTCATTGTACTTCTTCATCATTTCTCTTGATCGCGCCATGCGAGTCGCGCGATCTACACCTTCAACATTTCGGATAGCCTCACGCGATTCATTGTACCTTTTCGCGATATCGTCAAATTGAGTTTCTTGCGCTGAAGATAATTTAAGACTTGGCTTTATTTCATTTATATCCATCCCTCTTCTCTTCTTTTCTTCGCTGCAAGAACTTAAAACAAATAACAAAGCCAAAACGGGAAGGGCGAGTTTTTTTAGTGTTTTCATAGTTGTGAATAAGTAAAATTGTTGAAATAAGAGAGTAATAGAGTAATTAAAGGTATAACGATCTTTGTTATACCTTTAATTATTATTAAATAACTACTAAATTAATACACGCCAATATATCTGTTTCCTGCCGGGTTAACTAATTTGGCGCCCACAGTCACTTGCGCTGTTTTGGTGTTGAAAACATATATATTGCCATCTACACCTACACCCGCGACAGCGATAAACACCTCATCACCAACGACAGCGATACCCTGATACTGACCGAAATCCATATTCGCTTCATTAGGAATATTCACCTTAGTAACAAATTGGGAATTTAAGTCTACACGGGCGATATAACCACCTGTACGCTCACCACCAACGTTTAAGCTGTAAATGATATAACCGATGCCGTCTCCCGCGTATCTCCAGGACTCAATGTAGCTATCCTTCACACCTAGCGCGTCGTCAACGCTGATCGAGTATGAATTGTCATATGTACCGTCAGGATTAATTCTTAAGATTTTTGAACCACCTGTACCCGCGGTTTCTCTATGGGTAGCCTGGTATACATATTTATCTGAACCAACAAAGGACATAGGGCTTCTGTAACCGCTGTTGTCGCCTGTCGCCCGCGTCGATGTAATAATTTTAGGATTAGTAAGAGAAGGATAGTCAAGTACTACCGTTTTTGTTCCTAATCGCTGGAAAGCTGAAGCGTCAGCTTCCGTAGTTCCGGGCTTCCACTTACGCGTCCATGTACCGATGTAAAGCTTATTGCCCGCGGCATTCAGCACTGGCGCGTCCAGACGGAAAATATGGTGACCTTCCTTCTGCTCTTCCGCGGAAAGCGCCAGTTCAAATTCCGCATAATTCGTTATTGAGGGATTTTTCAAATCCAGCACCACTACTACAGCAGTACCGGCAACACCAACAAATTCAGCATTTTCGTCCTCACTCGCAAATTTATTTTTAATATCTCTTACATTGACCGCTACACCAATATCTTCACTGGCTTTTACCCAACGTGGGGAAGTCCCGGCATAGTCGGCGACACTTACAGCCGCGCCTTCTTCAACAAGTATATTACCACCCTCTACTTTGTATTTATTGAAAACACCACCATCAGCGCCAGTATACTGGATATTATACAAGTAGCTTCCGTCATTCGATGCCTGTAGACGCGCCGTTCTGCTCGACTTTACGTGCACTCCATTGTCAAATACATTGATAGAAACTTCCGGATTTACAGCGTCTTCTCTTTTTACGCTATATACCATCGTACCGCCGTTTCCATCACCAGGATCTGTACCAAACAATGCTCCCGCGACTGTTATCCAACGATCAGTGGTTCCTTCTGACTGATTAGCTTTCGGTCCGTCATCTTTTTTACAACCCGACAACGCTAATGCCGCTGAAAAACCCGCGACAAGCACCTGCTTAAGGAAATATCTGTTCTTCATTTTTATTTTTTTGAAAATTGTTTATTGGGATTCTTTATAATTAGTATGTATAAATTGATTCAATAAAATCGCAGAATCCCAATTGTCGATCTCATTTGAATCCTTGGTTAAAGACGTTGTAGTTTTATCTATTATAGTTTGAGCTTATTCAGGGTATAAGTGACTTTCGCGTAATAGCCTCTGCCCGGCTTTTGAACAGCGAAATTGTCATACAACTGTCTGTCAAAGATGTTTTTGACATCAAAGCTGATTACAAGCTTCTGTTTGGGGAATCGATAGGTTATGCCGGCATCCTGAATGTACTGCGCCGGAGTAACCTCTGTATCATGCCCTACCCAGGTCATCTTGAACGGATGAACATATCCGAAATAATAGTTAAAGGTCAACACGGATTTTTTCTGTATAATATCCGTCAACCTGTATTGGAAACTGGTACTTAACAAAAGCACCGGTTCGTTAGGAATCTGGTCGTTGTATCTGGAAAGCTTCTGACCCTTATCATCATACTTTTGCTTAAAGAGAGAGTTGGTTTTGGAAAGAGACAGCAGCAGGTTGAGTTTGTCATTGTAGTTATAAGCCAACTCAGACTCAAAACCAATCGCTTGCGCTTTATTTAGGTTTATAAAAGGTAAAACCTGAGTATTTTCATTCACCCTTCGGTCTTCCGCCTGCCGGCCTATCCGATCACGCACATCTCTGTTAAAGAAATTTCCTGAAAGCACAACTCTGTGTCTCCCAAGATAAAAATTTCCTAAACGCAAGCCAAGATTGATATTATTGCTGAGCTCAGGTCTCAAGTCCGTGTTAGCGACTATATTCTCGGCCGGTCCCCCGAAAATTTCCTGTTCCGCGGGCATACGCACCGCTTTTTCCGCGGAAGCGAGTAACATTATATAATGTGTGATATCGTACGTTGCAGCCAGCCCGTATCCGATTATGCTTTTTGAAGCTGAAATATGATTTTCCATATATGCCAGCGTAGTAGCATCCGCATATGGAGAAACTCTGTCAATGACCTGATTATAATGTTTTGCGAAAAGATTGGTCTTTAACCGATTCCTAATAAACCGCGACTCATACGCCAAGGAGGTTACGTTTTTAGCGAGATCACTGGTACTCTGATATTTTCTTTCCGAAACATGCTTTATTTCATCCAGATCATTTCTGTCTACATTATAGTAGTAGTAGTTAAGTATAAAGCGATGCCTTTTTGAGAGATCATAGCTTACACTGGTTCTTATGGTAGCCAGCTTCCTGTTTATGGTCATCATGGTCGGCTCGCCTTGTTGAGCACCCGCGTTTGTTTTTAAAGGTTGTGCCGGCCTCCCAGGCAACGCCAATGTATATCTTAACTCACCATACCAATTGTATCTGTAACTCACCGTATCCTGCACATATTGATCCCGGTCGGTGTAGACTCCGTTAAACTGAACATGCAATCCTTTGGTCAGAAAGTTTCTTTTGGTATAGTTTAATCCTATCACATTAGCCCTGGATTCGGTATACCTGCCCATATATGGCGTAGTCATATATTGCCCATGCTGTATTTCTTTATAAGAATATGAGCCGTTGTAGGATATTAAAAAATTGTCGGCCCATTTTACCTTGGTAAAGCCGGCTTCTACTCTGGTACCATATGTTTTATACGCGTCATTGAACCGGTTGGCGGTGACATTCAGCATTACTCCATTGGGTTGTGTATTTCTGGCATAACGCCCCCAGATTTTGTAATCGTTGTCGGAGTAACTGTAGAACCCCGAAGCTTTTACGGTGACTCCTGTTTTGGGATCGCGGTATACTCCGCTTAAATCCGTTTGTGATGTATTGAAAGATCCGTACGAAGTAGATAAGGTTACATTGTTTAATGTGAGGTCTTGCTTCAATATAATATTGATAGCGCCACCCAGGTAATCGCCGGATAAATGGGCGGGAAGAACGCCTTTATATACCTCAATGCGCTCAATCATCGCCGGCGGTATGTTATTTAGATTAAATGAAGTCCCGTAGGTGGAAATTTCTATACCATCAATAAAAATACCTACAGAACGACCAGACATACCGTTGAGGTTATACTCTACACTTGATCCCAGTCCTCCGTTTTGGCGCACTTTTACACCTACCGCCCTGTCCAGCAATTCATTCGTCTGAAGATTTCTAATAGCCGCTTCTTCTGTTTCAATAACCTTTACAGCAAAACCCGATTCTTCTATCTTTTCCTTTTCGGTTTTTTTGTATCCCAAAGCTATTTCATTTAGCTGATGCACTTCCTCTGTTAATTTCAGGTCAAGCTTTAAGGTCTGGTTTTCTTTTAAAACAACTGTTTGAGTCTTTTTTTTATATCCAATTCCTGAAACTGAAACTTTGTGCTTACCTGGCGGTAGATTCAGTATCTGGTAGTCGCCCAAAGAATCAGACATATTACCCAAGTTCAGGGAATCGATAGTAATGGTCGCGTAAGGTAGCGGGGCCCCGGTATGATCGATAACTTTACCTTTTAAATTCGCCTTTCCAATATTCTGAGACCATACACATGCTGATAACAGGCAAAAAGACACTACTAGCAAGGTTTTACTATATTGCATTACTTCGAATTCTTAAATCGCGTCGCGCTACAAACGCGCGCTTTTTTAAAGGATATACAGTGTTTATAACTTAGATTAAAGATGTATCAATGCCCAAACCTACAACATTATACGATTGGTGTCAATACTTATTTAGATTAATTTTAGATTAATTAATACTGAGTGACTTATATGATTATACTAAAAAATTAAGAACTAGGACCATAGCTTAAACATGCCCACACATAAATTGCCCTTGACTTCTATCCCTTACATAAACTAAAAGAGGTCATCGGAGCCTCGCTTCCCGTAACCGGGTTTATCATCTGGTGGGAAAAAAGTATAACGCTCTCGAATATGAACAAGGAGAGAAGCATTTTAACCACCGCGTTGTCACGATCTCAAATAGGCAGACGCGCCGCCTTTTCCCTCGCGCGTGAGGTAACCCGAATAGCGGACAGATCATCTTCTTGTTAAAAGTACTTCATCAAGCTTCCTGTTGATTTTCATAAAAATACGATCTAACAATCCTCCCGGAAGCTTTTTATGCAAACAAATACAGGGCCGCGGGCTGGCAAAGATGTAAATGTATATTAACTTTAGCGTTTAAAAAACAAACAATACGGACCCATATGAAACATATTTACCATCTGCTTATCGTTCTCTCTCTATTGTTAAGCGGAATTTTGCGGCTCCACGCCCAACCAGTCATTTCCATCAACCAGGGCGAAGCGGTCGATCCCGAAAAAAACGCGCGATTTAATAGTTTGCTCGGGGTAGACGATGAATCATTTTATGTACTCAGGGTCAAAACCAAGGGACGCGGCACCAAGTACTTTGTAGAAAGCTACGACAAAAAGTCGTTCGCCCAGACTTTCTCCGTTGATCTCCGGCTGGATGATATTCCGGGAGCCCAAACCGATCCCAGACATTTTACGGTCAACTCCATCGCCGCGTCCGGCAAAGTCTATGTTTTTTTCAGGGCCTATGACAGGACGACCAAAGAACGAAGCCTGATGATGAAAACCATCGACAAGAAAGGCAATGTGAGCTCAGAGACAGAAATGGCGCGTCACTCCACCGAGTTCCATGATGAAAACTTCTACATGATTGTATCCTCGGACCGTTCCAAGCTGGCGCTGATCAGTCAGGTCGACAGCAGGCCACAACAGGTAAATATAACCATATACGATACCCGAACCTTTAAGCCTATCCGCGAATACCAACTGCCACAGGGCTATAAAAAAAGCGGCATCTTCGCCGGAAGCTATATAGTACACGATGACGGAAGCCTCTATTTTTCATTCAACTACCTGACCGCTAAGGAAAAAGTAGGCCTCGCGTTGGGTTGTATTCCGTATAACTCCAATGAAATGAAAGCCATTGAGCTTGATCTGAGCGCCAAAAAAGACCTTTACAAGGGACTTGTAAATTTCAACAAATCAGACAGCACCATTACCATCGCCGGTATATTTAAGGACGAAATCGAGTGGAACGGCAAACCCAATGATAAAAACAAACCGGAGAAAAAAGCCGGATTTTTCAGCTTCAAAATCAACGCGACAAGCTTTACCATTGTCAAGCGATCGGAAAAGTATTTCCCGAACCATATCTATGACAAACTGGCTTATTACACAAACTCCTCGAACTACCCGGGCGACAAGTTTTATACGCTGGACCAGATTCTGGAAGTAAAGGACGCGCGGTACCTGATCGCTTCACATTCCTATACGGTTGTTTCTGACAATGGCTCATATAATGTGAGCAATGAACTGCTTGTAACCAAAATCAACCAATCGGGAGAAATCGAGTGGATGAATATTATTCCCAAATTTACCAATTCCGGATCTGTATCATTTAATAGTATGGTCGTCAATGACAAGATTCATTTACTCTTTCTGGAACACCCGAAAAGTACGAAGGCTTTTCCGGAAGTCTATGAATACAACCGGGATAAATTCGGAACCGTCAGTGGCGTAACCGGGCCCAACGCCATTTGTGTAGTGGTCGATGAAAACGGTAAAGCGGAAAAAGTAAAATTCTATGAAAACAAAGACTTTTGCTATGTACCTCCTGCTCAAGATTATCTCCTCGACGGGGACAATGGTTTACTGATCCGTTTTATCCGTGGTGATCAGGAAAAATTCGGAAGTATCACCATAAAATAACAATCCGACTGTCAAAGTCGATAAATAAAAAGAGCGTTCCAGGCAGGAGCGCTCTTTTTATTTAACATTCTTATCAAATCAAGCGACAAGAAACAATAACAGGATCAGAGACTTAGTAAATAATCTACTATAAATCAAATAGTTTTAAAATCCTGATCCAAAAGATAAAAGAAAACTTTCAGCCTTCCATACCCTTTCCGGTTTAGGGCGTTTCTCACTTTTTCTCCTCCGGACTATTGGCTTTTTTCGCTATTCAAAATATTTATACCGGCAATAAGGAAAATGTTTTAACCACAAAATTAAATTTAAACATAAAATAATTATAATTTTATAAGCAAATGTAAAATTATCTAAACAACGATGTTATGAAAAACAACATTTACTCATTTTTATGTACGCTGGCTCTGCTGATCTGCTGGTCTTTTACCACCCAGGCGCGGATCCGGATAGAAGCGGAATCGGGGCAACTGACAGCGGACGCGTCTATTGAGTCGGACGCTTCAGCCTCCGGTGGTAAATATGTCAATACAAGAGGAGGTAATCTCGAAATTTCCTACACTATTGAGCAAGATGGTTTCTATGACGTATATCTATACGTGGCCGGGACGCATGGAGAGAAGCACAACTATTTTCTCATCAATGAAAGTTCCAGCACCTTCAAAGTGGAAAATACTTCCCAATACGTCAACCTAAAAGTAGCCACTACGGTATATTTATACGCTGGAGCGAACACCTTCTCAGTGCGAAACCAGTGGGGATGGATCGACATAGACTATATCGAGTTGGAGGAAGTAGTCGCCTCCGAACGTTTCAATACCAATACCGAGCTGGTCAATCCCGACGCGAGCCGGGAAGCCAAAGCCTTGTATAAGTTTCTGTACGACAACTATGGCGAAAAAATCATCTCCGGAGTAATGACACTTCAGCCTTTCGACATGACCAACTGGCTGAAAGAGCGCACAGGCAAGGAGCCCGCCATACTCGGGCTTGACCTGATGCATACCAACCGAAACTACAACTGGTACAACGACAACGAGCCGATCGAAAACGCCAAAACCTGGTACGAACGAAATGGTATCCCGATCATGGCCTGGCACTGGAGAGATCCCAGCCGCCAGACAGAATCGTTTTATCGAAGCCACAATAGCGAACCAACAACCAATTTCGATATTGGCAAAATATTCGAACCCGCGTCTTCTGAATATCAGGCTATGATCAACGATATCGACGCGACCGCCCTGTTGCTGAAAAAACTGGCCGACGACAATGTTCCCCTGTTGTGGAGACCCCTGCACGAAGCCGCTGGTGGCTGGTTTTGGTGGGGCAAGGACCCCGAATCCTGCAAAGAACTATACCGGATCTTATATGACCGTTTGGTAAACATCCATAAACTGAACAACCTGATCTGGGTTTGGACCAGAGAGCCTAACGACGACGACTGGTATCCAGGAGACGAATACGTAGACATCGTTGGGATGGACATATACAGAACCGGAGACCATAGTTCCTATATTCTGGATTTCAATATTTCCAACGAAACATACGACAGAAAAAAAATCATAGCGCTTTCAGAATGCGGCTCCTTCCCCGACGTAGACAATCTGATCAAGGACAAAGCCGCGTGGTCCTGGTTTATGCCCTGGTACGGAGGATTCACTACGGATCCGACTTTCAATACCATAGAGCTATGGCAAAAGATGTTTGACAGCGAATACGTAATCACTCTGGATGAAATGCCGGATCTGAAAAACTATGGAGACGTCGTGTCCTCGGCCAAAACTCCTGAAACAACTGATTTTATTATCAGGCCAACTCTGGTCAACGACTTTACGACTATCGAAAGTCATCAAGATCCTATCCGGGAAGTTCAGATTATATCCGCTACCGGAATGTTGGTCGACTCTTATCATTATGATGGACGGCAATCAAGTCTGACACTGCCAACAAGTCATCTTGCCAAAGGCATGTATCTGATCATCATAAACGGTAAACAAAAATCCAGAATAATCAGAAACTAAATGAACAAAAACGTCTCCATACGCTTCGTTTATGGAGACGTTTTATTTTTTGATCGTCATATCGGGTAGACTTTTTGGGGAAATGGAAAGACCTTTTGTGAATTATCTCTTTATGGAACCGCTATAGCGTACTTTTTAAAACAGCGTATTATTGAAACTAATTTTCGTCACCGGACTGCCGGGATGTGGTAAAAGCTACTTTGCCAGGCATCTTTCCCGGCAAATCAAATCAGACTATATCAACAGCGAGCTTATCCGAAAGGACTTGTTTTACGATCCCGGTTATCCCAAAAACGAACGGGGAGTCTTGTTCCAGAAACTTCTCGAGATGATCAGGCACGCGTTCCAGTATGGGCAGGACATCGTCGTAGACACTATCCTCTACAACCAGCGGGACTATCGCTTCTTCGAACAAAATCTCTCCGACTATCTCATACAGACCGTAATTTTTGAAATTATTTCCAGCGAAGACATTATAGAAAAACGCCTGATGGAAGACAGGCCGGACAGCGATACCAATCTGGCGTTGTACCAGCTTATCCGGTCCTACGTCAAACCTCTTTCCACTCCCTGTTGCAAGATCTGGTCGGGGCCGGCCAATATTCAGGAAATGCTCGACAAGGCCATCAACTATCTGAACAACAAATAATACCTCCTAAAAAATCAACTGGATACCCATACTTATATACTGGTACCGGTCACCCTGGCCTCTGCCCCATACATAGTGCAATCCCGCTTTCAGATCATCTTCATAAAAGAGAAAGTTGACGCCCGCGTCGTGAAAATGCCTGTCGCTACCCGTCCGACTCTGGGTATATGTATATACAGGCTGCAACAGCTTGCTTTTAAACAGGACGATATTGTATCCGGCTTTTAAGCTCACAGCCTCGCTGGCAACACGTACACGCTCGTCCACGTTCATCGTATCGCGCCGAAACCAGGCATATTCAGCCACAATATCCACAGGACCAAAGTTAAGCAGAAGATCGACTCCCCCCGCTTGATTGGACATGAAGACATCCGTCCTGCCCTGATACGCCTGATTATAAGCAAGAGTCACTCCTTTTCTTTTTCCATAATAGGATTGCGTATATCGAAGCTTATATTCATCCATCTCCGGATCGCCTACCGTAAGCGCCACACGGCCCGTCATCAGCGGATACCAGCGCTTGCCTTCACCGTTGAGCTCCTCCGCGGTAGGATTAAACGCTCCGACATTATAGTTAAGACTCCAGAGTTTTCCCAAATACAATCCGCCAAAATTGACCCCGGTCTCCCGACCGCTGGCGCGCTGCAGCAAATGACTACGGACCATCGAATTGGTAAGCCCTTTTTCAAAGCCTATCACATAAAAGGCGCTCGTAATATTCTCCCTGCCAAACTGGGGCCGGAAGTATCCAAACGTCGTATTGAACAAAGAATGCGCCTTATAAGTAAAAAAAGCGTCCCATACCATAAAAACGCGATTGTCCGGATCGTTGGGGTTCCCAAACGCTTCGATTATCTTGTCCTTGCCTATGCCGTCATAGGCGATCGCCAGGGTAAAATCAATCTTGTTGAAACTGGTTCCCTGTAACCCGACCCGGCCTCTGCGAATAAAAATATCGTTGCGACGTCCGGCGTCCGGCTCCGCTTCATTGAGCATAGACACTACATTCCATATCTGGACCGATTGTTTGACTTTCAATTCGGTTTTCGGAATTTTTATTTTAAATTTCTCCAATTGGCTCGAATCCCCGCCATCCCGCGCGTACAGTGTATACACGCACATCAGGGACATAATTCCCAGCAACCCATATCTTGGTGTCATAAAAATTTTGTAAAGTAATGGTGGACACTAAAGTTCATAAAACAGAAGTCTGCTCCTGATTTTCCATTAATCCAATTCCGCCAACCTTGTTTTAAAAAAGATTATTTTTTTTAAAAGCTGTACAACCCACCGGGAGAAACTTCGTTTATGTTTATAAATAACAAATCGTTATTGACCATACGATGGTCCTGTTCCACTTAAAAGAAAGGAGGTACAAATGTCTGGTTCTAATCAAACTTCAAAAGTAATTTTCTCAGTGATATTCTGAGTAAACAACTTTTGAGCTTTATTAAGACCGAATTGGCCCCAGAGGGGCCAATTCTCTTTCAGCCCCCTCCGTTCCTTTTTCCGAATCGCGCCTGCTCCAGGCACTGTTTTTCGACTTCCCCAGGCTTCCGGTAAAAAATAATGAACGATTTTTAAAAACAATTTTCTAACAAAAAAAATATGGCCGTGTTAATGGTGAGTTATTTAAAACTAACCAACAAAAATCGAATCATATGACAAAAGTAGCTATTAACGGCCTCGGCAGAATCGGGAGAGCCGCCTTTAGGGCCCTCCTTGACAATTCAGAACTGGAACTGGTAGCCATAAATGATCTCGCTCCGGCAGACCAACTCGCTTACCTGCTAAACTTCGATTCCGTATATGGAAAATCGGAACACAAAGTAGAAAGCGATAATTATAACCTCTATGTAAAAGGAAAAGCCGTTCGCGCGCTATGCATAGACAATCCGAGGGATTTGCCCTGGGGCGATCTGGGCGTAGAACTGGTATTGGAATGTACCGGTAAATTCAAAACCAGGGAGGAACTCGAAAAACATCTGCACGCCGGAGCCAGACGGGTAATTCTTTCATCGCCCGCCAGTGATTCGGATATCCCGACCATCGTGCATGGAGTCAATCGCCCGGAAGAAGATCTCCGGATCGTTTCGACAGCGAGCTGCACGACCAACTGCATCACACCCGTTATCGAGATTCTAAACCGTAGAATCGGCGTAAAAAAAGCGGCCATGACCACCCTACACGCCTATACCGCTTCCCAGTCGCTTGTCGACGAACCATCAGACAAGTTGAGAAGAGGCCGCGCGGCGGCGCTCAATTTTATCCCTACCACCACCGGCGCGGCCAAAGCGACAGCCAGAGTATTGCCTGAGTTTTCCGGACGTTTCGACGGAATAGCCGTCAGAGGCCCGGTCCCCGTCGGTTCGCTCGCTGATCTGACCATCATTACCGAACGCCAGACTTCCGTCGATGAAATCAACAAGCTATTTGGCGAAGAAGCCGGTAGCGATCAATATAGAGGAATCGTCGGAGTCAACGTGGCTCCTATCGTCTCTTCCGATATCATCATGGACCCGAGAGCTTCGGTCGTGGACCTCTCCATGACGCAGGTCATCGATGGAGACCTTGTGAAAATACTGGCCTGGTACGACAACGAATGGGGCTATGTCAACCAGATGCTCCGCGAAGCGGTGAGACTCTCCTCCCTCCCTGAAGAGCTGGAGCGAAAAAAAGAAGAAGAACTGGAAAACGCCTAAGCGGCGATAGAGGCTGTCTCCATAAGACGGCCTCTGTTTTTTTTATTCGCCGACGCGCTCTTCCCCGATCGCTTTCAACTCTTCATAAAACTTCGCCGGATCAAAAGCCTCCCGGGTGCGGCAACAAGCCAATCCTTTCTCAATCATGGCTTCCGAAAGCCGGTTTCCAATCACTACCAGCCGTGAACGTCGCTCCTCCCCTTCCAGCCATTCTCCACCCGACTCGGTCAGAAACTCTTTGTTTACCCCTTGCAAAATTACCTTGTGCTCCGTAGACCAGAAATACAGTATACCTTTGATTCGAAATATCTCCATATCGCTCTCATTGAGCAAAAATCGAAGAAATATGGTAAAGCGTATCGGATCAAGAGGCTCTGAAAACTCAAAGGAGAGGCTCGATACCGACGCGTGCAGCGAGCCGGAAGCGAACTTGGAAATCTCCGATCTTCGCCCACTTTCCGGCGCCAGTCTGAATCCTTCCGGACGAGAACCGGAAAATCCACCCTCGGAAAGCGCCTTTTGAGCGGAAAAACTCCGCGAATGTAGAATGTCGGCATCCGGAATCGTCGTCAGGTCGGCGTTCCACTGCCGAGCCGCGGGATTCATCCGCTTCATGATATTCCGCGCCGCCTCTACAATATAAGGATCAGCGAGATCAGTCTTGGTGAGCACCACCATGTCGGCCAGAGCCACCTGCCGAACCGCCACCGCTTCCCGTTCGAGCTGTTGTTCAATATACCGGCAATCCGCCAGGGTCACGATGCCATCCACTTCAAAATAGGCGGCGATCTCCGAATCAGCCAGAAAACTCAGCGCGACGGAGCCCGGATCCGCGATACCAGTCGTCTCCAGCAGAATATGATCCGGCTTACGTCCCGGAGCGGATATGAGTTTATGCAATACCTCCGCCAGAGCCTTGTTTAGAGTACAGCATACACAACCATTGGCCAGCTCGTAAATCCCGTCATCCACTCCCACGACCAGTTCACTGTCAATCATCGTTTCTCCAAACTCGTTTTCAATAATGGCGAACTTTTTCTCCGGAAACGTACGAATCAGCCTGTTAAGGAAAGTCGTCTTTCCCGCGCCAAGAAAACCGGTAATAATCGTAACGGGAATTTTTTTCATTATTTACAGCGTCAAATAAGCAAAATCAAACATAAACGATCCCCGGCAACTTATATACCTGCCTGTTTACAGGACCGAGAAACCCAAATTAAACAAATGCGTCTAATTATTCCACAGATAGCCGCGGCAATACTTTTTTTGGTCACTCCTGGCGGCGCGAAGGCGCAGGAGTCCGAGCTCGACAAAATTGTCGGAGGCGCTATCCCCCACTCCATCCGATACCTGACCCCCGATACGCTCTCCTGGTCTCCGCTGGCATATGGCCAGGTCATAGCCTCCGCGCGGCCTGTACCTATCATCCCTCATCATGGGTTTCATCCGTCTTCTCCCAAAAAAGCCGTTCTATGGACCAATAGCGCCCCTGAGCGAGGCGACTTCGAAGTACTGGATCTGAACGCGCCGGACCAACCGGTCTTATTCCGGGATTCCCTCCGCCACTGGGGCTTTCACGCGTGGGGCGGATACAACCTGATCGCCGATTTCAGTCATTTGCGAGCGCCGGGCGACTACCAGTTGCTCGTCCGGCTGTCCGGCAGCGATCAAAGTATTCGATCTTCATTCACCATACGCCGGGATCTTTTTCAGGAATTCGCCGCTACAGCCTTCCGCTGGTTTATACTTCAATGCCGGGATTCCGGAACGGGCGACGACAAGGCTTATACATCGGGTGGCTGGTACGACAGCGGTCACCTGACCCGCGTTCCTACCGAAAGTCTCCAGGCGCTTTACGCGCTTGAACGTTACCATCACTTTCTGAAGTCACGCGATCCCAAACGGGCGGACACAGTAAAAAACGCGCTTTACAGACAATTAAAACACCTTTGTTCCGGCACAAGGCCCGATGGAAGCATGTCTTCCTCCACCCGCCATGGTCCGGAACGTATTTCTTTCCATGAAGCCATACCAGTACACATAGCGATACTGACCATCGCTTCACGTTTAAAAATCCCTCCCCATAAGCTCCCCGGTCTCCGCGTCGCGCGGCGCCTTTGCCTCCGGCTAAACGACTCCCTGATAACGCGTTCATCGGAAAGATATCATCGCTATGACCATATCGACCTGCAATCCTGGCTGCTCCGCTACTCGATAGCCATGTATCAGTCTTCCGGCGACCGGGCGTACCTGACCCGAGCTTCCGGATACCTGACTACGATACTCGGAGCGCGGGATACATCAGAATTTTTTTTCTCCACCACCGACCATCACTGGCTAAGCTATAATCCCGAAACGGTGTTCGACGCCTTGTATGATTACTATCGCCTGGATAAAAACCTTCCCTACAGACTGGACATAGCCGACACTTTCTACCAATATGCCAGCCGCCTCGCCGAAGCCGGCGGACTGACTCCAATGGGACATAGCGGATGTTGGAATAAAGACGGATACAATCCTGTAGCCGGTTCACGCGTAGCCGCGTTCAACGCGTGGCTGCTCGCGTTTACCTATTCCCTGTATCCGGAAAATCGTTTTTTGCATAGCGCCCTGTCCACCTTCGACTGGATCAGAGGATACAATCCCGCCAACCGAAGCCTATTGGCCGGTATCGGACATGATCCCGGAGCTTACCATCATCTCGATCCTGAAAAAGCTGGTTGTCCCTCCGGCAGCCTACCCGGGGGCGTGCTCAACGGATTTATCAGCGGCCAGGCCGGGCTGACTCCACTCAACGACGAAGCTCCACCCGCCGACTATGTCATAGCGCCCACTCTTCCCGCGTTGTATCCTATACTCGATATAGACTCCGGTCTGACAAACGCCTCCATAACCAATGGCTATCATACATCCAACAACGCGTGGTTTATCATGGCGGCCATGCTACTGGACCAATTCACGGATACTGAAACCCAATAGAGGTCTGATCCGTAAAAGGCGGCTAAGCTTTAAATCGGCGGGACCGGTTTTTATTAAACAGAAAGAGGAAATCATGATTCGATTTCAGGAAAAAATCAACTACTGGCTACAAAAAAGTCTGGGAGCCATAAGCCCGGCGCCTCAGCGTGAAAGCGCGCTTTATACGAGCAGAAAAAACTTCAGAGACTCCGCCAGCGCGGCCCGCGCCTTTATACAAGCCCGGGAAAAGCTGTTCAATATCAATGGATGGAACAACATCAGAACCCTGGGCAAAACCGTATTTACTCTTTTTGAGGAAAACGGCAAGATATCCAAGGCGGTCAAGCTCAGTGTAGGACAATACATACGGATCTCCTCTCCGGGTCCGCTTCCCGCTGTATGGGTCATGATTCATGAAGTCTTTGAAGGTTTTAATATGGCGGAGTTTACTGTACGGCCGGCTTTCAATCCCCAATATGGGCATGAGCCTCATGAACATTTTTATACTACGGAGGCGACCGGAATTTTTCGGGTTCGGATCGACCAAAATACGCTATTGGCCAGTAAAGAAGGCAACGACGACGATTCCCTGTTCCAGCGGGAGCGCCATGTAGCGGATAGCTCCAATCTAATCACTCTGCGATCCGCCTGGAGTTACTATCAAAAATATCGCTGGAAACATTTGACAAATTACCTCATTCGTTAATATGTTTATCCTGTCAAATTGATAATTTTCACATACTCATGACTGAATTGGGAATTGGTTCGCGGGTCAATCATCCGGCATATGGCGAAGGCGTAGTGTGCGCTATACGTTTTAAAACATACAAGATCAGCTTTATTGGAAAAGGCGTTGTCGAGATTGACAAATCCTTCGACAAGATGGAAATCATCGAGGAAGTCAACGAAGATGGCTCCATCCGGATCTCCGACGTACGGGAAACACTGACCGATATCCTTTACAAATGGGCCGATCTGACCGAAGTCGTACAGATGGGCGATCGCTGGAACAAAGGCAAAATGATTCTAAAGCCCTACAACGACGACCTCGCGCCCAAGGAAATTCCCATTGACACGTTTTTCCACAAAATCGTCATGCTCCGCGACCGGTTGCGGGTACTTGAGCAAAAAATCAACGCGCACAAAGTCTTGACGGAGGAAGAAAAAATAGAAATGCAGCAATACATCACCAGAGTATATGGCAGCCTTACGACCTTCAACGTCTTATTCAAATACAAGGAAGACTACTTTATAGGCCAGAAAGGTGAATAAACTCAGCGGAGACAAGTCTTTGGAGATTCCATATTTACCCCTTACGATTCACGTCATCATTCATGGACAATAAAAAAACCAGACGTAATCTGGCGATTTTCACAGTGGCCGTCATTGCCAGCGGTTGGGCCGGCTTCGGACTAGACCTGCTCATTGGCGAGGCATCCGGAGAGACTCCGGGTATGCTTCTTTGGCTTACACTGCCATTGATCACCATGCTGTTGCTGCGAACCTTCGCGGGAGACGGCTGGAAAGACGCGGGATTAAAACCCGCCATCAAGAAGAATGTAAACTGGTACCTCGTCGCGATCCTCACTTATCCGGTGATCACGACCATAGTACTGTTTATCGGAAAGGCGCTTGGATGGATTTCCTTTGTCAACTTTGACTCCGGCCTGTTTTTCAAAGCTTTCGCGATCGCCTTAATACCCAATTTTATCAAAAACATTCCGGAAGAGTTTGTATGGAGAGGGTATCTTACTCCTAAAGTGTTTTCACTTAAAATCAATGACTTTACGGCTTACCTGATCATTGGCGCCATCTGGTCGGTCTGGCATATCCCCTATTTCCTGTTTTTTCTGGACGATACGACTATACAAAGCGTAACGGAACTTAACCGATACGGATTTATCGCCTTGTCCATACCGGTCATGATCGTATGGACCATCTCTTTCGTCGAGCTCCGGCTGCTCACCGGATCAGTCTGGCCTCTCGTATTGATGCATATGGTCGAAGACGCCTTCGTCAATCCACTGATACTCGAGGGCTTTATTCATATCTCGCCGACAAGGGAATTATGGATTTCTCCCATATACGGCGTCATTAGCGTCCTTTTTTATGGCGGGCTCGGCCTTACCCTCCGGAAAATCCGAAGACGACGACATCCTTAAGCGCTCATCAATTATTTCGCCCCTTGCTCCGCTCCTTGGTAAAAAGATACCCGGACTTTCCAAAGGTTAAACGCTCAAGACCGAACACTTAAAGGCGGGGGCCAAAGTCCACCTGACAAAAACCAGGGTGTTGAAAAACGAGAAAAAGCCTTTTTCAACAAAACCTGAGATGTCAGAGGCGACTTTCTTTTTCAGGAAAAATAAACGATGAGGTTAAGAATTCTTGAATATCATGGAAGCACCACCAAAGGCGTATCGCCCTCGTACACCAGCTCATTGATCAGAAATTTCCTAAACAACTGGTTACTGTATAACTGAGAGCCTTTCTGTACCACAAGCAGCTCATTGATCTTGTTGTTGATGATATTTTTCAGGTTGGCATAGACATTTTCTCCCTGGTATACATCGTAACCGACCTCCGCCAGGTCGGAATAGCGAACGCTGAGATCCTGCAAATAACTCCTGATTTCTATAATATCGTCATTGGCGCCCGCCAGGGATATGAATACCACCTCCCGTATGGCAGCCTTTGAAAACTCCAAAAACTGCCGCAACTTGACCTCATTCAACGGATTTTTCTCGCTGATAGCCACATATACTTTCTCCGGCGCGAACTGCTCGATATTTTTGGGAATAGCGACAGCCACCTCGTCAATCGACTCGATCACCTTTACGGCGATACTCCCTATAAATAGTTTTTTCAGTATGCCCGTCCCCTTGAGTCCCACCAATACAAGCTGCGAAAAAGATTCGGCGAGTAGTTCGTCCAGGATCGACTCCATATTCTTTTCCGAAGCGTAATAATCGATTCCTTCTTCGGAACCGAGCGCGTGATCAGCCAAAAGGCGCATTTTTCTGACGGATTCGTCATTGGCCGCTATCGTTAGTTTCTCCTTATCTTCTTTAGCGAGCATCCCGGGCGCCATCACGGTTGTCTGATGCGCCATCAACAACCGGGCTTCTGTCTTTTGACACCATGAACGAGCGTAGCGAAGCAAGGTGGTGGAATACTCCGAAAAATCAATCAGAACAATAAGGCGTTTATTGGTGCTTTCCATATATAAAAAACTTTTTGCCTTTGAGCTACAAACATTGTACCGTTATACCCGGGAGAGCGAAAAGGCGTTCGCCTTTCCACCAAGTTCTTAAACTATCACTTTTCACCAAACCCCGCGAACAAAACACACCTCTTACGCGTTTTTTTTCTTCTCCAAAAAACATCCGTCTCCATAACTCAGAAAGCGGAAATGGTGATTCAGCGCGTATTGGTAAACCTCGCGCCAGTCGTCTCCGATAAACGACGCGACGAGCATCACGAGCGTACTCTTGGGCTGATGAAAGTTTGTAACCAGCTTATCGACTATCTTCCAGTCATAACCCGGCATAATCATGATGGACGTACGAGCCTGCAAGCGGGAGAGCCCGCCTGCTTCCATATAATCCAGCAAGCGCTTAAGCGCGTCCTCCACCGGCCATGGCCTTGCGCGATACGCTTCCCATTGTCCTAGCGAGGGCTCCAATTCCGAAGACGCTATCAGCTTGCATCCAATCCAATAGACACTCTCGAGAAAACGCGCGCTGGTAGTACCTACCGCCACGATATTTTTGCCTCTCCGCGCCGCCTCCAGCAAGCGGGAGAGAAAGGCGCGATCCAGCAGAAGCTGCTCGTCGTGCATCACGTGTTCACCGACCTTGTCCGCCTTTACAGGCTTAAAAGTCCCCGCTCCGACATGCAAAGTCAGATAATCATAAGAAATACCCCGGGCCTTCAACCTGGTAAATATACGTTCCGTAAAGTGCAAGCCGGCGGTAGGCGCCGCGACAGAACCATGATCTCTGGCGTAAATTGTCTGATAAGTAAGTTTGTCCGACTCTGTCGCCTCCCGTTCTATATAGGGTGGCAAGGGAATCTTGCCCGCCGCTTCCAGCACATCCGCGAATACAAGCCGCTCGTCGTCCCAGAAAAGCCGCACAAGGCACACGTCCCCTTCTCTGCCGGTCAACTCGGCCGATAAAGTAAACGTTCTACCCTCCGCGTCTACTTTTCTTGACAAAGTACTTCCTTTCCATTTCTTCGCGTTGCCGACAAAGCATCTCCATAAAACCTCCCCTTCGCGTTGCAGGGCCAATGTCTGATCCAGCGTCTTATCGGCCGGCTCCAGGCAAAAAATCTCTATCTTCTTTCCTCCCGCCGGCTCAAACTGCAACCGGGCCTGTACAACCCTGGAATTATTAAATACCGCGTAATCCTGATCGTCCAGATAGTCCGCGATATCCGAATAGCGGCTCTCTACCAGAGAGCCCTCGCGATATACGAGCAGCCGGGAGCTTTCGCGGTCCGGATTGGGTTCAAAGGCGATGGAAGACTCCGGCAACGGATAGTCGAAAGCCTCAATAGACAGCTCTGAAGCAGAAATATCAGAATTCATCGGGCGAAATTAATACGGATCGGCGAAATTTTCACTATAGTGATTAAGCAAACTTAAAACTCCGAAGAATGACGTTGTAAGAAAGATCCGGGTATTTTATACCTTGAGCTTTAAGTTTACGCGCGGATCCGCGTCTCTACTTTCAGGCGATCCGCTGTCCGTTGGATACCGGTCGCTCCGTCGTCAGCAATGTTACGACATGATCGTCTCCCAAAGCTCCCAGCACCAGGCATTCGCTCCGGATATTGGCGATCTGCCTGGGCGGAAAATTAACGACCGCCACTACTTGTCTGCCAATCAATTCCTCCGGTTTATACAATTGAGTAATCTGAGCGGAAGATTTTCTTTTACCCAATTCTCCAAAATCAATCATCAATTTATAAGCCGGCTTTCTGGCTTCTTCAAAGCGACTCGCTTCCACAATCGTACCCACTCGCATTTCTATCCTGGCAAAATCGTTCCAGTCGATCATTTCTTCTTCCATACCTATAAAGATAATCAGAAGAGCTTAAAGTTTAAGATTCAGGCTTAAAAAGAAGCGTCGTGTTTGTCTCATTTTCAGCTCCGGCCCATAAGGCTGAATCTAATCCGTCAATTCTTATAACAATCATGGAGCAAACCGGGTCTTACGTTTAAAGAGGTTAACATACGATGGGTTTACATTATATCTGGACGTCCATACTCCATTTTTTGGACACGCTGGGAGATCTGGCCAGATTCTCTTGTCGATTCTTTCCGGCGGTTGTCTCTCCCCCCTATGAATTCGCGGAAGTGATAAGGCAGATCTATATCATAGGATACAAGACATTGTTTCTGGTTTCCATTACGATCTTTATTATAAGCCTGGTGATCACGATACAGCTTACGCCCCGCATGGAATCGCTGGGGGCGGCCGCCATTGTTCCCAATCTGTTGGCGGTATCGCTTATCAGAGAAGTTGGTCCGGTGCTGACCGCGCTGGTCTGCACCGGAAAGATTGGCTCGGGAATCGGAGCTGAATTGGGTTCCATGAAAGTAACCGAACAAATCGACGCGATGGAGGTAACCCGGGTCAATCCCTACAATTATCTTGTAGTCACCCGAGTGCTGGCCGCGACGATAGCGCTTCCGGTCCTTGTTTCCTATTCCTTCGCGGTAGGTCTGGCAGGCTCGTTTCTGGCGTACAATATCGAGCGAAGCATGAGTCTGACCCTGTTTTTTCAAACCGCCTTTACCAATATGGATGTATACGATATCACGCCGTCGGTGGTCAAATCCGTATTATTCGGATTCGCGATCGCCATGATAGCTTCTTATCATGGTTTTAAAACAAACCGCGGGGCCAATGGAGTGGGCCAGGCCGCCAACGCGGCTGTGGTAAGCACTTTTTTCGTGATCTTCTTTATCGACCTGATCGCCGCCCAGATCACTCATATGCTAACCGCCAAAATGTAGTATGAAAGAGGAAATCGTACTTGTACAAGGATTGAAAAAATCGTTTGGCGACAATGAAGTGCTCAAGGGAATCGACATGGCTCTGCACAAAAAGGAGAATGTCGCCGTAATTGGCAAATCCGGTTCCGGCAAAACCCAGTTGCTGCGATGTATTATCGGTCTGACTGATTTTCAGGAAGGTGAAATCAAGGTCTTCGGTCTCCCGACGCGAGGCGTATCCCCCCATGATCTTTATAATCTGCGGGGCAAAATCGGCTATCTGTTTCAAAGCGGGGCGTTGTATGACTTCCTCTCCGTCAGAGACAATCTGCAGTTCGCCCTCAGAAGGCAAAAAAAACGAAAAAGCCAGAAAGAAATCGATGAAATTATCGAGCTGAATCTGGAACGGGTGGGTCTGGAAAACAGCATGGAGAAAATGCCTTCGGAGCTCTCCGGAGGAATGAAAAAACGGGTAGCGCTGGCGAGGACTTTGGCTCTGGAGCCGCGAATAATTTTGTATGACGAACCAACGACTGGTCTGGATCCGGTAACAAGTCAGGAGATATACGGGTTAATCAATGAAATGAAAGAGCAACTGGGAATTTCGGCTGTGATCGTTACTCACGACATGAAATGCGCGGAGGTAACCGCTGACAAAATCTACATGCTCCATAAAGGTTTTTTTGAGTTTAGCGGCACGTTTGAGGAGCTGCGACAATCGGACAACGCAATGGCGAAAGCATTTTTAAATTAAAATGGGTTTATGAAAAACGCGCGTTTGGGTTTGTTTATCATAGCGGGGGCCCTGATACTGGTCTTCCTGATCTTCAAAATGGGAAGTAAATCCCGGCTTTTTCAAGGCAGAAAAAAAATATCGGTCATATTCAAGGATTCCAAAGGATTAAAAAAAGGCAACGACGTCCGTTTTTCAGGTGTCAACATCGGCGCCGTATACGATATTAAGATTGAAAATGACTCTACCGTACGGGTAGTGATGGCTATTGATGAAAAGTCTTCCGAATTTATAAAAAAAGATTCGAAAGCGACAGTCAGCGCCGAGGGACTGGTGGGCAGCAAGTATGTAGGAATATCTCCCGGCACACCCACTTCATCTTCCGTACACGAAGGAGACGAAATCGAAGCGGGCGACTCCTTTGAAATTGAAGAAATTCTTAATTCCTTCTCCGAAGTCAGTCAAAACGCGCGCCAGCTTACCTTCCGCCTTAACAAACTATCTGAAAACATACTTGACGGAAAGGGTCCTGTCGGCGCGCTTCTTTCAGATACCAGCTTGCAGCATAAGATTGTCAATATCGCCAATTCGCTGGAATCCGCCGGCGTCAAAACCAACCAACTAGCGGGAGATATGCGGGTATTGCCTGATCAGGTCGAAATGGTAGGCCAAAAAGTGCGGGATATCGCGGATAGTTTTCAAGTAGCTAACTCCAATCTTATACAGGCTTCCGAGAATCTTACTATTTTTTCCAGAAACCTTAACAACGATAGTACCACCATCGGCAAGCTGACGGGAGATACCGTCATGGCCCGAAGTATCGATACCACAATCGAGGAGGTCAAAACCACCGCGGAAGACGTAAAATCGACCAGCGGCAAAGTCCGCGGCAATCTGTTTATACGCCTGTTTGGCACCGGAGGCGGATAAACGCGCGCGAGGAATATTCTTTATCAAAGACAAGCAGCGAAGTCTATGAAGTCTCACTTATTTTTGTTGTTTTTTCTGGCGTTGGCTACCGGGGGACTTTCCAATACCGCGGGTGTTTCCTTTCCCATGGCTCCGTCAGAATACAGGCCCGCCCACCTTCCGGATTCCGGTAAACGATTTCCCGTACCATTTTTAACGTTTTACCTTGGAGGAAGCCTGGTATTCATCAACGGCAACAATCAGTTGAGCGATTTATCGGAAAATGGCACCCGCTATGACTTTCGGGACGACCTTCATTTTCCGCTTTACAAGCTGGTTCCCCGTATCAATGTTTATGTAAAAATCGGAGAGTCGAACCGCCTGATGATTTCTCTGTACAATATCCGGCATTCTGTCAATACGACGATCAACCGCGATCTTCAAGTAGGTGAAACATTGTTTCCGGCCAATATCCCTGTCCGCGCGAAAGTCAGCCTGCGCAGTCTGCTACTGGGCTATAATTATGTGTTTATGAAAAGGGAACGGGGCGATCTTGGATTTATGATCGGCGTATCGGGTATCTATTTCCAAAATAAAATTGAAACCCGCGACTATCCTGTTACATTCGGAATAGCCGACAACAACTGGCTGGTGATCCCTTCGATCGGCTTGGTAAGCGGCATGTATATCAGGCCCGGAATCTATCTGAGAGGTATCGTCGACTATTTTTCCATGGGCATGAAAAAATACGACTTTACGATTTTCAACATCAAGCCGACACTCGAATTTTACCTGTACAAAAATCTGGGGCTGGCTATACGGTATCATTATTCGTACAACAGGATTTCCAATATACCCTGGAATGATTACCATGGTGAAATCAAGTTGCATTCGCACGCCTTTTCACTGGTGGCGTGCTATCGCGTGTTTAATAAAAGGGACCGGTAACGTATATTTGAGTCGGAGCCCATACGACACACGGTCGCCAATATCACTCCTGGTGTCCATGCTCTATCACGCTCCCCCGCTCCTCGTCATTCCGTATTTTCAGATAGACGCCAACCTCCTGCTGGAGCTCCTCCACATGAGAAATAATGCCGACAATACGATTTTCACGACGCAACGCCTTAAGCGCTTCAAAGACCAGATACAGGGATTCCTTATCCTGAGAACCGAAGCCCTCGTCCAGGAAAAAGAAGTTCCGCTTCGATTTGTTCTGCTGCTGTATACTGTCGGCCAACGCGAGCGCCAGACAAAGAGAAGCCTGAAAAGTCTGTCCTCCACTCAGGGTTTTCACACTGCGCGTACGGCCATTGTTCATAAAGTCCCGAACCATAAATTCGTTATTCTCCGATATTTCAAGGCGCAACCGCTGCCTGGTGAGCTTATAAAACTTCTCGTTGGCAGCGTTGCACAAACTCAACAGGTATTGGGAAGAAATATAATTAACGAAACCATTGGCTCGAAAAAGGTTGGACAAAAGCCTGAGATTGTCACCCCGTAGCCGCAGTTTTTCCGCTTCCTGCTCCAACAGCTTTTTTTCTGACAGCCGCCGCCGCGAATCTTCCAGCGCCTTCTGTAGCTCGATCGTCCTTTTCCGGAAAACATCAAAAGCCTCTTCCGCGTTTCTCAGTTCATCCGTCATCGCCCGATAACGGGTTTCATCAAACATCTTCCCTTCCGTCTGAAGCTCCAGCTCCTCTATTACCTTGCTTACACCATTTCGCTCCTGCCTGTAATTATTGATTTCACTGGCAAGAACGTCGGCGTCCAGCCCAACGCGTAGTACTTCCTCTACTTCCCGAAGCTCCAGGTTGTTTTCGGTGAGGCTGGCGTTGATAGCATTGGCAATCCGCTTCAATTGCTCCTCAAGCGCGTCGCGCCGCTCCTGTCGCGTCTTTATCTCTCCTTCCCGGCTACTCCGTTGAGATCTTAGCAGAGCAATTACTTGCTCCTTTTCCCTGTAGTTCTTTTCCGACAACTCATATTTTCGCCGTTGCTCGACGGCAAGACGTTTCAGATCCTCCGGGGTCAGCTTCTCAGCTCTTTCTATTTTAAACTCCCTGAGTGAGGTTTTCAATGTTTCGGATCTGGCATTCAGTTCCGCCACACGCTTTTCCAAAGCGCCCAAACGCTGACTACACTCTTCCTTTTCTTTCTGAATCTTTTGCCATTCGTCCCGACGCCGCTCCAGTTCAGCCCGCGAAGCCTGCTCCTTTTTGTCTTGCTCTATCGCTCCGGCGATTACGCTCTGAATCCGCTTTTCATCATACGCGCGATATTCTTCCCAGATAAAGGATTCACCATGCTGACTTATAGCGTTCCCCGCTTCCCCGGATCTTAGCCTGGTTTCATTAAGCGACTGCTCAATAGAGCGTTTCTTTTGAAAAACAGCGGCTATCTCAATCCGAAGCTTGGTAAGCGTCTCGGCCGCTTTTTCCTGCTCTTCCTGTTTTTGAAGCAGTTCGTTTAACCTGCTGTGATTATTGCCGATATCCATGATCAGAGGATGTTCCGTCGATCCGCACAAAGGGCAGGGATCCCCTTCATGGAGATGTTCCACATACTCTTCCAGTTTTCTATGAAGAGTCAATTCATCAATTTGCTTCCGCGCTTCATCCATTCCGGCTTTATTCGCTTTCACAGCAGCCTCCAACTCAAAGGCGAAACGCGTTTCATCGGACAACGCGTCATCCATACCAGGCCAGGTCTCCCGATATTTCGAGGCGATTTCCTTTAAGTCCTCTTCATACTTCCGGTGTTCTCCGGCATAGCGTATCCGGTCAGCCTCCACACGCTCGAAATGTTGCCGCAGGGAATACAGCTTCTCAAACCAAAGCTTGATCTGATACAGCGTGTCCATATCGCTTTTTTCCGCTTTTATAAGATCCAGTTCATTTCTAAGCGCCTTACCCTGGCGTTCCGACTCCTTTAGCCGCGTCTCGATCCTGACATATTCTTCCTGTTGTCGACTCAACAGCGTCCTGTTATCGCTTAACTCCTTGCCAATCGACCGGATATCAAGCCAAATCTCCGCCTCTTCCGCCTCCCTTCTATAGCGTTCCCGCTGGTTATATTCTTCCGCCAAAGCGGCGAACTCAACCAGTTCGTTTTCCAACTGTACACATACAGCTTCCAATTCCCTGGTGCCGGCTACAAGCCTTTCAGTCAGCTCTTCCAACTGATTTTTACAATCATCCCTCTGACTCAGCTCATACCTGAAAAGGCGTGAGAACCGTTCAAAGTTTCTGAGCTGTATTTCTTTTTGTTCAAATTCAGCCTGCCGGCCATCCAGTTCCTTCAAACGGAGTTTGTGCTTACTGATCTGCTCATACAGGTTCTTTAGTTTATCCAGCGCCTGCGCCTCCCCGCGGCAACGCTCCAGATAGTCCTTCGAATTCTGTTGCTGGCTGACAAGCTCCCGCAGTTCCAGTTCTTTTTGACTTATCAGTTCACCCGAGATTCCTTCGTACGCCGCCATGCGCCCGTTCAGGTTTTCCAGCTTCAGCTTATTGGCCGACGCCAGTGATTGTACACGATCGGACAAATCAAATCGCTCAAGCTGAAATATTTCCTTCATCATACCAACCCGCTCCGACTCCTTCAGTTGAAGAAAATCCTGAAATTTGCCCTGCGGGATGATGATCGTCCGCTTAAAGTTATCGTAAGACAAGCCGATAATTTCTTCCATATCCAGGGCCCGCGCCTGCCATTCACCGGCTACCTTTTTGTAGGTCGAGCGCTTAAAGGGATTTACCTCCTCCTTATTTTTCTTTCGGGTCGTCTCTACGCGAATCCGATACTCCTGATCATCAGCTCCCGCTTTAAAGATAAAATCAATAAGCAGTTCGTCCGACTTCAGGTTCATCATATTATAATTTCGCCTGTCCTTGCTGTTCAATCGTTCCGATTGCTCGTACAACGCGAAGGAAATCGCTTCCAGAATCGTTGATTTACCGCTGCCGACACCTCCAAAAATACCAAAGAGGCGAGCGTCGGTCAGACCGGAAAAATCAATTTTCTGTTCCGACCGATAGGAGTACAAACCTTTTATGATCAGTTGGATCGGAATCATGTACCAGGATTTTCAGCCAGCACTTCATTAAACAAATCGATGATTTCCTGATTGGGAGCCTGTCCGTTTCGGGAAATAAAATACTCCCTGAACAACTCCCGGATATCCCGGGCCGGATCAATGACAGTACTTTCGGTGGAAACATCTTTCATACCGCGAAGCTCAGGAATGACGGCAACGATACCATCGTGCGCCGCGAACAGCCTCTTACGTTCCAAACCAGTCAGAAACTCTTCTGTCACTATAGTCAACTCCAGCAGCGTACGCTGATTCTGGCTAAGCCATTCCACACATTCGTCAATATCTTCAAAGCGCTTTCTCAACAAACGACGGCCATTCGCGAGCTTCACCTTTTCCAGTTTCACTTCCCTCCCGGGTTCCGCGTCAATAAGCATGACATGCTTATCCTGACTGGCTTCCGCGAACGAATATCCCAGCGGACTGCCACTATATACTACCGGACCCGCCGAACCACCCATACGAATACAGCGATGCAGATGGCCCAGGGCGGTATATTGGATCTGAGACGGGATAGAACTTGTATATAATACCTGAGCGCCGCCCACGTACAACACTGGTCGTTCTTCTTCCGGCTCTTCTTCCGGTTCCTGACCTTCATCGGCAAAAAATAAATGAGCCAGCAGCATGTTGACACCTCTATCATCGCAATAACGGTCCGCCAGTGACTGCCAGTGATTTTTCAGCAAATCACGCGTTTCCCGCTCCGCGTCGGCGGAGTCAAAACAGGTTTTAAGCCGTTGTTCGTTGGCGTATGGCGTCAACAACAACCGTAAAGGATACGAATAAGAAGGCAGTTGAATTTCGACAAGCCCCGGCGCTTTTCCATCTACTTGTACACCAGATTCAAGCGTTGAGCTTTTAATATGGGAATCGGGAAAACCCGCGAGAAAAATCCCACACGCCCTGGCCAGGGGATCCGGCGCTTCTATCCGGTCGGGCGAATCATGGTTGCCCGCGATGGCCACCACAGGACGCTTACCCTGAGCGCTAAGCCTTCTGAGTGTCTTATAAAACAAATCCTCCGCTTCCGTAGAAGGATTAAAAGTATCGTACAAATCGCCCGCGATAAGGACAACATCGACCTCTTTTTCCTCGGCGATCCCGCAAATTTCTTCCAAAACGGCCCTTTGTTCCTCAATCCGGGAAAAAGTCTCCAGTTTTTTGCCCAAATGCCAGTCTGCTGTATGTAAAACGCGCATAGTTCTTTAAACCCGCCTCCCTGTAACCAATCCGGACGCTGTATGACAGGTTGGATAATTCAGCTTAAAGTTACATATACGCCGACTATAATCAAACCCCGGTTATCTCAGTTCCTAGCTACGCGTAATATCAACTATTCTACCAGTTTATAAATAGCGCCCGTCTTGCTTACCGCGCCGATATTCGGTTGAGTCGCCAGATAGATCTCTCCTTTCTCATCTATTCCGAAGCTGTTGACATAAAACCGTGGATTACCTCTGATTTTTAGCTCGTTTTCATGCCACTTGCCCGCTTTATCCTTGCTCAGATACCAGGTATCGCCCTCCCAGTCCGCGTATACATAAGCTCCGGAGAGATCGCTCAGCGCGGTACCGTTGTAGACATACCCGCCGGTAATGGAAATACCCTTGCTGTGATCATACTCATGTATGGGCATGGAGGGATTCTTTACCACTTCTTTCATCCCTTCGTCATACACATGATAGCCTTCCATATACCGCCAGCCATAGTTTTCACCTTTTTCCACAATATTGATTTCCTCATACTTATCCTGGCCGACATCCGCTACAAAAAGATCGCCGGTCGCTTTATCAAAAGATATCCTCCAGGGGTTTCTCAGACCATAGGCGTATATTTCTCCCCGTTGACCAGGAGCTTTGAAAGGATTATCGTCCGGAATAGCATAGGGGTCGCCTCTATCCACATCAACACGCAGAATCTTGCCGAGCAGATTGGACAGATCCTGCGCGTTGCCGTATTTTCCATGCTGATCGCCCTTGCCTCCGCCATCGCCTGAGCCGATATAAAGAAACCCATCCGGCCCGAACGCCATACTGCCACCGTTATGATTATTCTCCGGCTGTTCAAATGTCAGCAACGTCTTCCCTTCCGGATTCGCTTTATCCGGATTACCCTTCGAAACAGTATATTCCGCTATGACGGATTTATTCTTTTGTTCGCTTATATCCGAAGGAGCGCTGTAATAGACAAAGAAACGGCCATTCTTCCGATAATCCGGATGAAAAGCCAGCCCCAATAGCCCCTGCTCCGCGTAGGTGTTGTTGAGCTTCACCATTTGCTTCCTCACATCCAGAAACGGCTCCTCCAACAGCTTACCTTCTTTAATAATATGAATCTCCCCATGTTGTCCCACTACAAAAAGGCGGTTTGTGCCATCCCCGGCATTCTCAATACCCACAGGAGATACCACATTGGTCGCGATGGTATCCAATCCAAACACCGGCGCGCCATCCGTCTCCGAAGTTTGGCGCCCGGCGTTCCGGTTATCCGTACACGCCGCGAACCACGCTATAAGTAAAAAACAGATCAGACTCATTCGCATAGAATAGTTATTTAATGTTATTCAATAAAAATATCTTTAAAAAGAAATAGTTTATCCAGACCTCAGGGAAAAATACGATTTTATAAAACAATCTTTTCGTTAAATTTCCTCCTGTTCCTGATTATTTTTACAAATACGCCTGATAATAACCCAAACGATGCCGCATGATGAAACAACAAAAACTTGAAGAATTGCTCAGAAAAAAGGGAATTGGCCCTCTGGGTAGTAAAAGCCTTGGCAAGGAAGAGACCGAATTGCTTAAAACTCTTTTCGGGTCTCAGGATGTAAGCCTTATAACCAAGGCGACTATGCTGACCGCCCTGCTTACACTGAAGCCCAATCAGGAAGAAGAAAAACTGCTTGCAGCCATCAGAGACAAGCCAGAATACTATTTACCGGCCGAGCTCAGGAGTTTTCTTCATCCCGCCACGGAGGATTCCTTTGTCGGGCTGATTACAAAAGCGATATCCGGGCGGGATCTCAGCAAGCGGGAAGCGGATCAGGCCATGGATTATTTCTTTGACGCGGCTGTTCCGGAATACCTGAAAGCTTCTTTTCTGGAAGCCGAACGGCTGAAAAGGGAAACTTTCGAAGAAAATCAGGTCTTTTTCGCCCGGATATGGAACGCCACTCTCCGAACGCGGACCGATATTCCTGTTTTGATTCATCTATGCGACAGTTTTGACGGCTCCAACCGGACGCGAAGCTATTCTGTTTTTGTGGCGGCTCTGCTTTCCGCGGCGGGATTTCACTGCTTGCTCACCGGTATCGACTCGGTAGCTCCCAAATTCGGCTATACCAGCCATACGATCCTTCAGTTGGCCGGAAAAACACCGTTACTGCAACCGGATGAGGCGCTGAAAGAACTGCGGCGAACAGGCTGGACCTACCTGGATCAAAAAAAGTTTTCGCCCGCGCTCTACGCGCTGAAGCAAACGCGAAAGGAAATGGTAAAAAGACCTTTTCTGGCGACATTTGAAAAACTGGTCATGCCCATTTACAGCACTGGACAAAACTATATCATGACCGGATATACGCATCCACATTACAGGGAAGAACTGATAAAGCAGATAAAAGCCTTAGGAAAATGCGATAAGGCTATTGTGGTCAAAGGCATGGAAGGCAGTACTCATATGGCCATGCATAGGGAAACCGTATGCGTCACGCTCAGTGGCGATACTATAAGCGAAAGCGCCATCTCGCCTGAAGAATATGGTCTGAGCGCCATTGAAGAAAAACAGGATAAAAATATAGTACCGGAAACAAGTCTGTACGAAGGGTTGGAAGCTTTTGGAGGAAAAGACAACTACGCCCGCCACAATATTGTATATCAGGCCGCCGTCATACTGGACAAAACGGGACTTCTCGCCCGCGATACCATAATAGATAAGTTACAGCGACATATTGACGACGGTTCCGCCATGACCGCTTTTAAAGACAAAACCTGATCAATCGATCAGGTTTCGTCTTTTTAATCAGTAGATCACCTTGTCGAGTCCGGTGATCACCGAAGCGATCCGGATCGCGTCAAAAATCCGCTCTTCCGTACCTCCATGCCCGAGTACCGATTGCTCATGCGCGTTGACACACATCTCGCAACCGTTTACCGCCGAAACCGCCAGGCTCACCAGTTCAAAAAACTCCTTGCCCAGCACCGGATTCATCATAATCGACATTTTGATTCTTCCCTGCAACTGGTTGTATTTATCCTTCTTTACAAAATGTCTGAACCGGTATAGCACGTTGTTGCTCGCCAGCAATGAAGTACAGGCCACTATCTCCCCCACCTCCTGATCCGTAGCTCCATGTTCAAGCGCCAAAGCGCTCAAAAACGTCCGTAAGGGCTCATTCCGCTGATTAACCGCCGCGGATAGCGCGATCAGCGCGGTTTCCTTTTCAGACAACACCTCGGATTGCAATACATTTTTGACATTGATCCGCAGGTCTTTCAGGTATTTCGACGCTCCTTTTTCAAGCAGAGCGAGACTATCATTGCCATATCCGGAATCCAGGCGCAAATCCGTCAGCAAATCATTAATTACTTCAGTAACCATAATCGTATATTCCTTTCGTTAAAATGAGTGAAAAAAATTAAACCATTATCGTAGCGTCGCCTTTCTGCCAGTTGCATGGGCATAATTCATCCGTTTGCAACGCGTCAAGCACGCGAATCACCTCCTTGACATTGCGACCTACGCTTAAATCATTGACCGATACCCAACGTACAATCCCCTGGGGATCGATAATAAATGTAGCCCGGTAAGCGACTTTTTCCTCCGCTTCAAGAATTCCCAGGTCTTCCGCGAGACTTTTGGACGTATCGGCGAGCATGGGAAATTTAAGTTCCCTGAGATCATCATGATCCTTGCGCCACGCGAGATGTACAAATTCCGAATCCGTAGAGGCGCCGATCAGTTGGGTATCCCGGTCTCTGAACTCGCCGTAGCTGTTGTTGAACTCGGCGATCTCCGTAGGACATACAAACGTAAAGTCTTTGGGCCACCAGAACATTACAGTCCACAAATCGCCTTTTTTCAGGTCCTCTCCGCTAAGGGTCGAAAACTCTTGTCCGTTTTCAATCGATACGACTGTTTTTTTGACGAAATCAGGGAAGGCGGCGCCCACAGGCAAAATTCCATTTCTCATAATTGTATTGTTTTAAAATTGATTGAGTTTGTGTTATTGTCTGTACAAAGATACGGCGACATTGATTCATAAATCAAATCAATAGTTTTTATAACATGATAGATTTTATCTATATTTACGCATGTTTACACTGATCCAACTGGAATACATCGTCGCCGTCGATACCTGGCGACATTTCGCCACCGCCGCCGAAAAGTGCTTTGTAACACAACCAACGCTGAGCATGCAGATAAAAAAACTGGAGGAAGGACTGGGATTGGTTCTGTTTGACCGAAGCAAGCAACCGGTAGTACCGACACTGGCTGGCGAAGCGATTATAAAGCAGGCCAGAATAGTACTCAACGAGTCTCAAAAAATAACCGAACTCACGCGTCAGATGCAGGGTCAGATAGCGGGCGAGCTCAAGCTGGGCATTATTCCCACGCTTTCTCCCTATCTGCTTCCCCGCTTCGCGGGCAATTTCCTGAAAAAATATTCCGAAGTAACCATGCAGGTAACGGAGTTGCTTACCAGCCAGATCATCGACGCCCTCAAAAAAGATATCATCGACGCGGGCATTCTGGTAACTCCAATCAGGAATCAGGAAATCCACAGTATCCCCTTGTTTTATGAAAAGTTTGTACTGTACGCCGCTCCGGGAGAAAATCTTTCCGATTTACCTTATATTACTGAAGACAAACTGGACCAGACCCGCTTCTGGCTTCTGACTTCCGGACATTGCTTCCGGAGCCAGGCCCTGAACATATGCGACGCTCAACGACTCCAACGACAAGACGCCCTGCAATTTGAAAGCGGATCGCTGGAAACCCTGATAAGACTGGTGGATACGGAAGGCGGTGTTACACTGATTCCCGAACTCGCCGCCATGGATATCCCCGCGCACCGGCAAGAGCAACTGATCCAGTTTGGCCAGGAACCTTTGTACAGGGAAGTAAGTCTGGTATATAGCCGCAATTTCGCGAAAGAGCGTCTTTTGAAAGTGCTGGAAAAAGAAATCAGGGCGACGCTGCCTCAAAGCATGCAGCAGAAAAAACAAAAAACGGTTGTAGAGTTTGAATAAATCCGGCTACCACTCGACAACTCCGGCGCGCCAACCACTCTAAAATCACAACAACAGCCGCCAGTCCGCGTTGAATATGGACGATATTTTTTTAGAGAAGCGGACAAACATAGTGTCCGCTTACCGGTTGAATGAATACTTTTAACTGATTGTAAAACCACTAAAAAAGCATTATGAAATCAAGATTCAACCAACGCGTACAAATAGCCAGTTGCAGGCTTAACAGACGCTTCAGACCGAAAAACGAGAAGCTAAAAAAGCATTTTATCCTGACACGGCTTGAAGAAACACTGGGAAAGCCACGCCAGGAACTCAAGGCCTTGATCAGCGACGAGCTACTTCAGACACTCTCACAAGTCCCTTTCTCCATTGTTTTAAAGGAAAAATAAAGCCGCTCCGGTGTCAAAGAGCGATCACCCCTTCGACACCGGCCGCTTTTTGATATACCTCGATCACCTCTTCACTGGAACCCAGTTCCGCGTATGAAGTAACACTCACATACTTTCCTTGCCCGGACTCTTTTGTACTCAGGTCGCCCTTGGGCAAAATCCGTATGATGTCTTCCGTCTTACCCGCGGGTACGATAAACTTAAACAAATAGCCCGCCGGCCATTCCAGATTATCCAACTTTTCTCTCAATCCGTCAAAATCCTTATTTCCCATCGCCATCCATTTTATCAATTAACATTACGCGAATAGTTAAAATTCGATTACGCTAAAATACAGGAAGCGGCATCGATTATCACGCTATTTTACAAAAAATATCACCTGCCATTAAAAAACCGGTCAGCACAACAAAACAGCGCACTATCAATCACTTAAAAATAAGTATTTAAAAAAACACCAAATATGCTCGTAAAAATCAATCAAATACACCATTAATATGTGAAAATAAATAGTATATTTGAACAATATTGTACTTTTTAAATAAAACATAAAACTTTAAATAGCAACCAACATTATATTATACCTATAGTTATATTTTTTATTCAATAAGCAACAACCAAAACTTTCACTATATGTCCTTACCCGTACATATTCTTTTGGTGGACGATGATCACCGCGCCAACCAGGAAAACTCCAAAATCATCCGGGAGCATGGGTTCCGGGCTTCCGTCAAAACCGCGCTCAATGGCGGCCACGCGCTCCTCTGCCTCGAACAAATATACAATCACCGGCCACACGATACCCTGATCATTCTTCTCGACACCCAAATGCCCATTATGAACGGTTTCGAGTTTATGGCCGCGTTTAACAAAACCGACTATCGCAACAAAAACAATATCAGAATCATCATGATGATATCTGATCAGAACGCGCAAAACGAGATCGAAAGGGCCCGGCGGTCAGGAGTGCGTGATTTTATACAAAAACCGATCGCTCCGGCGGAACTAGCGAAACTACTGTCGTCCAATACCCGGGCTAAAAAGGTCGCCTGACCCCATCTACTAAACCTTATATTTTTCAGATCATCAGTATCGCATAAGGGAGAAAATATTTTTTTCAGACCGCAGATTGGCTGCGTTCTGCCCGCTTTTCTTTGAACTATCATAAATCAACTAAAAGCGACACGTGAAAAGGTTTTTCCTGGATCAGTTTCTTATCCGCCACATTCATTTTAACCATCAGGGACATCTGGCGCTCCATTGCCTCGGAAGGCATGAGGAGTCTAGCTTCCATTTTTGTCTTTACCTGAGCTGGAAAGAGTTCAACCTCCTGCTGGCTTCCATCAGCGAGCATCGTCTCCGGCTAAAACAAATGCTGAGTCACACCCTCCTGCAAGACATGATACACTCGCTCAGAAATACGATACAGGTAGATTCATGCTGGCTCTCCATAAAAATCGTCGAACTGAGCGAAAGGAGACCGGAAACGGACAAGGAATACTGTGTTGAAAATTTCGGGTTTATTCCCGCTTAATCTTTAAAAACCAATCATTAAACATGGAAACATTGAAGTACATTCAAAAATTGAGCTCTATCGCCAGAGAAAAAAGCCTGCTGGGCTGTTCCGAAGACGCGACCTACTACTTTATCAAGGCGATCGCCCGCGCGGAGCATAGCGCGGACTTTCTCCATATCGCCAGCGAACTATACAAATCGGATATGGAAAACAACAAAACACTCGCTTACAACGCGTTCATAAAATCCATCGAAGTGGCTTCAGAGCCTTTCAGGCTCTTCAAAAAGATACTGAAGCGGAGTGACCTGAGCTATATGCTCGGAGACTTTCTGGTCAAAAGGTCCGATCAGCTATTTCATCATCTCCTGCTTTATACCAAAGACCAGAATGAAATAGACGAACTGACCCGCTTATTTGAACCGGTAGCGGTATATATTGACAACCAAAACACCAGCCGGTTTTTGAAAAAAGCGTCCTGAGTATCGACGTATCGAAACAAGCGGTGGAATAAAGCCGGTTTTTTAGGTCAAACGCTTTTTGTCAATTGAATTTGTTGTAATTTTACCGGGTCGATTGTATCGGGTCCAATATCAGGGGCAAGCAATCCGGACATTTATAGTCGCCATGAATCCAACAGCTAAAAATGAAGATCACCGAACATATAAAAAACGCGGATAAATGCCTTTTTTCCTTTGAAGTTCTGCCCCCGCTTAAAGGACAGGATATCAACTCATTGTTTAAGGCTATCGACCCGCTTATGGAGTTCAACCCTCCCTTTATCGATGTCACGTATCACCGGGAAGAATACATATACAAGAAGCGTGAAAACGGCCTGCTCGAGAAACGGACGGTTCGCAAAAGACCGGGGACTGTCGGCATATGCGCCGCCATTATAAACCGGTATAAGGTAGACGCGGTGCCGCATCTGATCTGCGGCGGGTTTAGCAAAGAAGAAACTGAAAACGCGCTCATCGACCTGAATTTTCTCGGCATAGACAATGTGCTGGTATTAAGAGGCGACCATATAAAGTCGGAAGGCATGTTCATTCCTGAAGAAGACGGCCACCGATACGCGTCCGACCTGATCCAACAGGTAGTAAGCCTGAACAATGGACAGTTTCTGGACGACGACCTGCAAAACAGTTCTCCCTCCAACTTCTGCATAGGAGTAGCGGGCTATCCCGAAAAACATTTTGAGGCGCCCAATCTGGAAACTGATCTGAAATATCTGAAACTCAAGCAAGACCTCGGAGCTGATTATATTGTAACCCAGATGTTTTTTGACAACAAAAAATACCTTGACTTCGTTGACAAATGCAGGGAGATGGGAATCACCATACCGATCATTCCGGGGCTTAAACCCATTACCGCTCTCAAACAAATCAATGTGCTTCCCAGCATATTCCATATCGATATACCGGTAGAGTTGTCCAGAGCGATTGAAAGTTGCAAAAATCAGGAAGAAGTCAAAGCCGTAGGCGTTGAATGGGCGATTCAACAGTCCCGGGAATTGATAGGGGCGGGAGCTCCCTGCCTTCATTTCTATTCCATGGGGCGCTCCGAGTCTGTAAAACAAATCGCGAACGCCTTGTTCTAAACATTGTATAACACATTAAACTCGAAAAACTACGGAAAAGCAAGTAAAACTGATCGAATGTCCCAGAGACGCCATGCAAGGCATGAAGGAGTTTATTCCTACAGACGTCAAGATCAGCTATATCAACAAGCTGCTGCGGGTCGGATTCGACACCATCGATATGGGAAGCTTCGTTTCGCCCAAAACCGTCCCTCAGACAAGAGATACCGGCGAGGTGATCAAAGGGCTGGATCTTTCCGGTTCATTGTCCAAAATACTGGTCATCGCCGCCAACGACCGGGGGATAGAAGAAGCCTCCGCGTTTGAAGCCATCGATTACGTAGGCTTTCCCCTCTCGCTCAGCGAAACCTTTCAGCGGCGCAATACCAACCGGAGCATAGAGGACGCGTTCGCGGTCATCGAAAAAGGACGAGAGCGGCTTGCCAGGGTATCAAAGCAAATGGTCGTATATCTTTCCATGGGTTTCGGAAACCCCTACAACGATCCGTATTCTCCGGAATATATACGGCAGTTCACGCGCCGTCTGTCGACAATGGGTATCGGTATTGTTTCTCTTTCCGATACAATCGGGATAGCTACTCCCGCCCTTATTACCCGGCTGTTTTCGGAAGTATTAGGCGAGTTTCCCGAAATTGAATTCGGAGCGCACTTGCATTCTCATCCGGCTACGGTAATAGAAAAACTCGAAGCCGCCTACAACGCGGGCTGTACGCGGTTTGACTCCGCGATCAACGGCTACGGCGGTTGTCCGATGGCCGATGACGATCTTGTGGGAAACCTGGCGACCCAACAGGTGATCCGCTTTTTTGAAAACAAACGACTTGCTCCCGGCCTGAATCAGGACGCCTTGGCCAGCGCCATGGCCGAAGCTTCCGCGATATTTCCCTTATCATGAAAAAGAAAACAGAGGTAGAACTATTTATTCCTTGTTTCATAGATCAGATCTTTCCTGAAACCGGCTTCAATATGGTCAAAGTATTGAAGAAACTGGGCTGTGAAGTACATTATAACCCTCAGCAAACCTGTTGCGGTCAGCCAGCCTTCAACGCGGGTTATTTTGAAGAAGCCGCTAAAGTCGGCGTCAAGTTTCTCAACGATATGGACTCCGGAAGATATGTCGTAACTCCATCCGCCTCCTGTGTAGGCATGGTCAGAAATAGCTACAAACGGCTGTTTGAAAACACCTCCAACCTTGTACAGCTCCGAAGAGTACAGGCCAATACCTACGAGTTTACCGAGTTTCTGACTCATGTCCTGAAGATCGACAGGGTCGAGGGAGCCTCCCTGCGCGCCCACGCCACCTACCACGATAGTTGCGGCGCCCTGAGGGAATGCGGGATCAAGGAAGGACCCCGGAAACTGCTTCAGCACGTGGAAGGATTGCGGCTGACCGAGATGAAGGAAACCGAAACCTGCTGTGGATTTGGCGGAACATTCGCGGTCAAGTTCGAATCCATTAGCGGCGCCATGGCTGATCAGAAAATGGCCAACGCGCTGGATACCGGAGCGGAAATACTCATATCGACGGATAGCTCCTGCCTGATGCACCTGGACGCGTATTGCAAAAAGCAAAACAAAAAACTGAAGATCATGCATATCGCCGATGTGCTCGCCAGCGGCTGGTAAACGCTCCCATTGAAGGTCGGCCAACATTTTCGGAAAAGTATGGTTAAATCTTAATACAACATGGATTTAGCCATATGCCGATGAAAAACTATCTATATTTTTCCCTTATCCTATGCCTTTTCTGGAGTTGTGATTCGCAGCGACAAAAAAAACCGGAGGTTTCCGCGGAAATCGTCTTTGACGAGCAAGTCGCCAAAGAACTATCCTCCGTCAAATGGCGAAAAACACGATTGAAACAAGCTACGATCCTCGCCCTGGCGGAAACTCCTTCGGGCAATCTACTGGCCGGCACCCCGGAAGGTCTGTTCTACTCTTCCGATGATGGGGTATCCTGGAAGATCGTCAGCGACCAGACCCTCTCCTCCAACCAGGTCAACTGCCTCGTTTCCGATGACAAATACACGTACGCGGGGATAAGCCTGAACGGCGTATACCGCTCATCCGACAATGGCGCGAGCTGGACCCGGCTTTCCCAGGGTTTGCAACCCGCGTTGATCGGTGTAAAAGATCTCATGATCCATCAGGGCAAAATATACGCCGGCACGACCAATGGCGTATTCATGTCCATGGACAGCGCCCATACATGGCTTCCGGCCAATAAAGGCGTCCCCTTGTCACCACCGCGGGGGGAACCCATAGCGCGGCACCTGCACATACATTCCCTGATAAATGGAGGCGACAAAATATACGCGCTTACGGAACAAGGCGTCCTGATATCTTCCGATCAGGGTGTCAACTGGACGCTGAGCAAGGCCAAGGAGCTTGAGCCCTATGTCGTATCTTCGCTGCTTTGCGTAGACGAAAGCATATATGTGGGTCGTCATTTTCAGGAAGGAGTCTACAAATCGACCGATGGCGGGCTAAGCTGGAAAAACGCCGGACTGGAAGGCAACAACCTGCAAAAAATGTTATTAAGCCGCAATGGCCTGATTTACGCCGGCACCAACGGACAAGGTGTATTCCGCACGGTTGATCATGGCAAAACCTGGACGGAACTCAATAAAGGCTTGCCAACCGGAGCGGTCGTATCATCATTTATCAATACCAGAGCCGGGACCATTCTGGTTGGTATCGAAAATCATGGTATCTACCGGCTTCGGGATTAGCAGAAATATCCTCCATCGACAGGAATCACCGCGCCATTGACATAAGCGCCACGGGGAGAAATCAGAAACAGGATAAGCTCGGCGATATCGGAAAAATCACCCGCTTTTCCGGCGGGTATTTTTTGAAGAATCTGTTCCCGCCGGCTCGTTACCGAAGGCAGATTTTCAGCGAAGAATCCGGGCTGAATAGCGTTGACGCGGCATTGATCCGCCGCCAGCTCCCTGGCCCACATGGAAGTCAGGGAACTCAGTCCTGACTTCAGGGACGCGTAAAGCGTAAGGGAAGAGTTCGAAACAAACTCCGGAAAGGGCAAAATATTGATCACCATACTGTTTTCAGCGTTTCCCATCAGGTACTTGATCGCGTTGCGGGAACCTTTCAGCACGGCTTCCGCCAGTAGCTTCCATTCAGTATTATCCGCGTCTTCATACTTCGACATGATCTTTAATCCGATGGCGTTGATCAGAATATCCGGCTGCCTGCCGCTGCTGGCGACCTCCTGAGCCAGGTGCTCTATATAGTTCCGCTTGGTCACATCGATAGGGAAATACCGTACAGCGTACGGAGTCAGCGAAGCGGCGGCCTGCTTCAGCTTTTCCTTATCTTTGTCGATAAGCAGCAAACGACATCCCTTATCGCCATAAAACGCGGCGAGGTATCGTCCGAGCGTTCCCGCTCCACCTACAATTACGACCAGCTTATTTTGCAAAAACATTTATACCAGACTGATTCCAAGCGCGAAAAGAAATACAAACAACAGTATGGAAAGCGCCAATTGCCTGAGCAGCCCATCCAGTTCTTTCCCTTTCCTTTGCCATGTTTGATAAATATTATACGCGAAGAAAGGCGAAGAACCTAAAAAAAGATACCCGGGCATACGCTCCACTTCCTTATACACAAAAAGTATGGCGAACACAAAGGCTCCAACAATCAAAAGCGTGTGATATACCTTGGCCGGTATAGTCCCCATCCTGACCGGAAGGGATTTCTTACCCGCCTGCATATCCGACTCTATATCCCTTATATTATTTATATTCAATACACCTACGGAAAAAAAACCCATAGTAACCGCCGGACAAAGCAATGTCCATTTAAACCATCCCGTTTGCAGGAAACAGGTTCCCAATACACCGACCAGACCAAAAAAGACAAATACGAAAAAATCGCCGAAACCCGCGTATCCATAAGGTGTTTTTCCTACGGTATATTTTATCGCGGCCCCAATGGAACTAACTCCCAGCAATAAAAAAAGCATAAAATTGGCGTTCAATACCTTAAAAGCCGTAATAAGCAAAGCGATTCCCGAACCCAAGGCCACCATACCGGATACATATACCGCGCGCTTCATAGCTCCCGCGGATATCGCGCCCGATTGAACCATCCGGACAGGTCCCTTACGCGCCGCGTGGTCGACGCCATTGACAAAGTCGCCATAGTCGTTCGCGAAATTGGACAATACCTGCAAGCCCAGCGTGGTAAATACACAAAGCAGAAAAATCGCCGGGTCAAACGCGTCGTACATATACGCCAGCGCGCCCCCCATTCCGATCGCCGAGAAAGCGAGCGGCAGGGTCCTCAATCGCGCGGCGGCTACCCAGGTTTTGATCGTACTCATATCTATTTGCTTAAATCTCCCGCTATTTCATCGCTAAACGGCTTGATCGCCGAAGCGTAATATCCTACCAACTGACCTTCCGCGTTGATCAGGTATTTGCCAAAATTCCACGAAGGCGCCTTATCGTTCCAGCCATTCAGCTTCGGATCGGTCAGCCAGCGATATACCGGATGCCGATGGTCGCCTTTGACCTCGGTCTTTTCAAACATGGTAAACGTAACTCCGTAGTTTTCGCGGCAGAAGCCAGCGATTTCTTCATTCGATCCGGGATCCTGTCCCGCGAATTCGTTGGACGGAAAACCAAGCACGACGACCGAATCTCCGTGTGTTTCATAAAAACGCTGCAACTCCTCAAACTGAGGTGTAAATCCACATTTGGACGCGGTATTGACAATCAGGATTTTTTTGCCCCGATACTGATCAAATCCTATGGTTTCTCCATCGATAGACCGGGCGCTCAGATCGTAGAAAGACGCTCCGGAACGAATATCGCCCGCCGGCTTTTGCTTGACATCGCCAAATCCCAGGCATCCTGTCAGAAAAACCAGACTCACAAAATAAATCATATTGTACATAGTCAGTTTACATTCTGTCCGGAACCTGAATACCAAGAAGCCCCATCGCCTTTCTGAGCGTATCCGCCACCGCCGAAGACAAGGCGACTCTCAAGGCCAGTTTGGACTTATCCCCTTCACCAAAGATCGGGAGTTCAGCGTAAAACCGGTTGTATTCCTTGGCCAGCTCAAACGCGTACTGCGCCACAACGGCCGGCGAATACAAATCTCCCGCTTCCCTGAGCCGCTTCGGATATTCATTGAGCAGACCAATCAGCGCGACTTCCGCGGTTTCCAGCTTGTCCGGCATAGTCAGCGCCAGTTGATCGGCGCCCAATTGCTCAGCCCTGCGCCTGATGGACGCGATCCGCGCGTGGGTATATTGAATAAAGGGCCCCGTATTACCCTGAAACTCGATAGATTCCTGAGGGTTGAAAAGCATGCGTTTTTTGGGGTCCACTTTCAGAAGGAAAAATTTCAAGGCCCCAAGTCCCAATGTCTTGTATAACTCTCTCGATTGCTCTTCCGTAAAACCCTCGATCTTACCCAGTTCAATGGTTTGCTTTTCGGCGGTTTCCAGCATTTCAGCCACCAGTTGATCCGCGTCCACGACCGTCCCTTCCCGCGATTTCATCTTACCGGAAGGCAGATCCACCATGCCATACGACAAATGATAAATACCGTCCGCGTATGGTTTTCCAAGTTTTTGCAAAATAAGCTGCAATACCTTAAAGTGATAATCCTGCTCATTTCCTACCACATAGATGGATTTACCGACCTTGTAATCCCGGTATTTCAGGTCCGCGGTGCCTAGATCCTGAGTTATGTATACCGAAGTACCGTCCGCCCGAAGCAAAAGCTTTTCGTCAAGCCCCTCCTCGCTCAGGTCGATCCATACGGAACCATTGTCCTTTTTGAAAAACACGCCTTTCGCCAGACCTTCTTCCACAAGATCCTTTCCGAGCAGATAGGTTTCCGATTCGTAATAATACTGGTCAAAATCGACTCCGATATCCCGATAAGTCGTTTCGAAACCATCATACACCCATGAATTGAGCTTTTCCCACAACGCGTATACCCTCGAGTCGCCTTCTTCCCATTTTTTCAGCATTTCCTGCGCCTCTTTCAACACCGGCGCTTCCTGCTTGGCTTTTTCCTCCTCCATGCCGGACGCCACCAGTTCCGCTACTTCCTTACGATATTCCTGGTCATAGCGCACATAATACTTTCCAATAAGATGATCGCCTTTGATGCCGGAAGAGTCGGGGGTCTCCCCCTCTCCATACTTTTCATACGCGAGCATGGACTTGCATATATGGATTCCCCGATCGTTGATCAGGTTGGCCTTGACGACCTCATAGCCATTGGCTTTCAGAATCTCGGCTATCGAATAACCCAGAAAGTTGTTCCGCAGATGGCCCAGATGCAAAGGCTTATTCGTATTGGGGGAGGAATACTCCACCATGACCCTCTCGCCTTTCGGAGCGTTTTTTCCAAAACTTTCCGATAGTACCTCATCTCTGAAAAGTCCAAACCAGGCCGAATCGTCGATCACGAGGTTCAAGAAGCCTTTGACCGCGTTGAAATCCCGAACTTCGGTCAATTTATTTTTCAAAAATTCTCCGAGTTCCCTGGCGGAAACCTCAGGAGATTTTTTAGTGATTTTCAAATACGGAAAGACCACAAATGTATGACTGCCTTCAAATTCCGGATTGGTGGCCTGTAAATTTATTTCTTCGACCGGCACGTTCGCGTCGAACAGGATTTTGAAACCTTCGGATATGCCTGATTTTAATATGCCTTCGATCTCCATTTCTTAACTTGATTGGATTGCAAAGATCGTAATTTTATACCAATTTTACACCACTAAATACAAGAACAACTAGGATGAACAGATATATCGATCTGATAGAGCAGACTTTCTACTTTCCCACAGAGGAGTTCAAAGTTGAAAATTCTGAATTATTGTTTAACAATGTTCCTGTTATGGACCTGGTAAAGCAGTACGGTACTCCGATGAAGATTACCTTTATGCCCAAAATCAGTTCCCAGATTCAAAAGGCCAAGCGTATTTTCCGCGAAGCCATGAAAAACAACAATTACGAAGGACGATATTTTTATTCCTATTGCACCAAGTCGTCGCATTTCAATTTTGTCCTGGAAGAAGCGCTAAAAAACGATATTCATATCGAAACCTCCTCGGCTTACGATATCGCCATTATCCGTCAATTGTATAAAACCGGTAAAGTCGGCAAGGATACCTTCATATTGTGCAATGGGTTCAAGAGGGAAAAATATACCCAATATGTTTCGGAGCTCATCAATGAAGGCTTTAACTGCATTCCTATTCTGGACAACCTGCAGGAGATCAAATACTATAAGGAACACGTAAGCCAACCCTGCCAGATCGGCATACGCATGGCGACCGACGAAGAGCCAAAATTCGAGTTTTATACCTCCAGGCTGGGGATACGATACAGCGACGCGATCGACCTCTATAAGGACCAAATCGCGCCGGATCCCAAGTTTAAGCTCAAGATGCTGCATATGTTTATCAATACCGGCATCAAAGACTCCACTTATTACTGGAGTGAGCTTAGCCGATTCATCCACATGTACTGCGAGCTTAAAAAAATATGTCCGGAACTGGACTCTATCGATATCGGAGGCGGATGGCCGATCAAGACTTCCATCCATTTCGACTACGATTACGAATATATGACCGATACGATCATCAAGACGATACAGAAGATCTGTAACGACCGCGGCGTACCGGTTCCTTACAACATCTTCACCGAATTCGGCAGTTTTACCGTAGGCGAAAGCGGAGCCATACTGCTGAGCGTCATCGATCAGAAGCGTCAGAACGATAAAGAGTTCTGGAACATGATCGACTCCTCCTTTATCACCGCGCTTCCCGATACCTGGGGACTTAGCCAGAAATACGTGCTACTGGCCCTCAACAACTGGGACAAGCCTTATCAGAAAATCAAGCTGGGGGGGCTCACCTGCGACAGTATGGACTACTACAATTCAGAAGCGCACACCTCAGAAGTATTTCTACCTCAATGGAATAAGGACAAACCCCTCTATATCGGATTTTTCCACACAGGCGCCTATCAGGAATCGCTTGGAGGCTACGGCGGTATTCAGCATTGCCTTATTCCCGCCCCCAAACACGTATTAGTCGATTTTGACGAACATGGGAAGTTGCGAACCAAACTATTCGCGCCGGAACAGGACGAGGACAGCATGCTGCGTATCCTGGGCTACTCTGTATAGAACTTAGCCACGATAAAGTTTTTCCACGTGGTAAAACATTACAAGTCGCCGGCTGGTTTTTCTCTTAGGATATGTGTTGAAGCAGTTTAATTGTGGGTAAAATGAGAAAGTTCATCTATATACTGGCTGGGATCGCTATTTTGGCGACCTCCTGTAGAAAATACGAAACCTGCGCGACCTACGCGGACAGCAAACAGGTAAAAACCAATACGCGGGCGTTGACGGAAGAGAGCAAGGCTATTTTATAAAAGCTTTTAGACTATATGACACGACACGGAAGCTACTTCATGACGAGTAGCTTCCTCGTTTTAGCGCCCGGTACATAAGACCACAAGACCTACGGTATAAAACCTGGTTTATTTTATTGTTCGGTGGATCTCCGATACAGTTCCTCTACCAGTTTGGATGAACGATACCCGAAGTTGGCCCCAAAACTATTTATGACCAGTCCTTTAATATCGTGTTGTTCTGAAGAAATAGCGAATACGATACTCGCGTCGTCAGGATCAGTCATACCTTCAAAGCGATAGATTTCATCAATGACAAACTCGTCGGGCGACAATTCCAGAGAGCGGTCCTGGCAAAAGAGACATTCTTTTTCATCCGGTATAAGAAAGTCGTATGTATAACCTCTTTTTTGCAAATCATTTACCGCTTCGCTCAGCGTGTCATAAGTATAGCGTTTTTTCGAATTTCCCATAATTACTTAAAAATTTATAAATATATTTCGCGTTTTACCGGCCATGCTGGCGACTTGGGTCCTGTAGCTCATATAATCTGAAGTTAAGCCTTTTCAGGAATATTCCGGACATTTCATCTCTTATATTTCCCAACTTCTTCCATAACCATCCGGTATTCGGCCAGACTCCGGAGAGCCCAATATCCAATCGACTCTTTACACGCTCTCGCTTACCATGACCTTCTCTTTTTCGACGATGAACCTGGCCGCGTCCAAAAGGCCGTCGGCCATATAGTCGGAGGATTTGGTACTTTTGCCGTCATCCGGGATCAGGATGGTGCGGATACCCATCTTCCTGGCCGGGGCCATATCCCGCTCCTTATCTCCGATCATCCAGGAGTTCTCGACATCGATATCAAACCGGGCGATAGCCTTTTCAAACATCAACGTGCCGGGTTTGCGGCTCAATGAAGCCGTATGCTTTTCATGATATGGTGAATAATAAAAGTAATCAATCAGGTATCCGGTCTCTTTCTGCAGATAATCGTGGCAGGCGCGCATGTCCCCATGATCGTATATTCCTTTGACGATGCCCGACTGGTTGGTAACCACAACCAGCAAATAGCCGTGATCCTTGAGCAACTTCAGCGCTTCTCCCACCCCTTTGATTATGACAAATTCTTCTACTTTATACGTATAGTCTACACAGTCGACATTGATAACGCCGTCCCGGTCAAGAAAAACACACTTTTTCATTACAATTTCAACACCTGTTAAATGGAAGGAACAGGCTAAATTTACTAAGCCTGTTTAATTTTTGAAAGAAATTTATATTTTAAACTTTATATTGCTATTTTTCAGGTACGCGGTAAAAACCTCTGATCGGGATTTACGTTTACTAGGCAAACAAATAGGTTAAGCGCGCGGTTTATCTCCGACCGTATAAGACGTATTGTGCATAGAGATCAATCTGTATTTTTTTAATAACATATTTATGAACAACACAATTAATCTTTCATCGAAGATTGATGAGACTACCAAAAAGAAAATTCATTCCTGGCTAAACGGCGAATACGATCAGGATACCAAGGATCGTATCATGGAGCTCATGGAAAACAATCAGGATGAACTTCTCGACTCTTTTTACAGGGACCTGGAGTTTGGCACCGGAGGGTTGCGAGGCGTCATGGGCGTGGGTACCAACCGGATGAACAAATACACCATTGGCATGGCTACCCAGGGACTTGCCAACTATCTGAAAAAATCTTTCCCCGGCGAGGAGCTCAAGGCCGCCATCGCCTACGATAGCCGCAACAACAGCCCGTTCTTCGCGCGCGTTACCGCCGAAGTATTTTCCGCCAATGGAATCAAAGTCTACTTCTTTGATTCATTAAGGCCTACTCCGGAGCTATCTTTCGCGATCAGGTATCTGCAATGCCATACAGGCATAGTAATCACCGCTTCCCACAACCCGAAGGAATACAACGGGTATAAGGCGTACTGGCGGGACGGAGCGCAAATGATCGCTCCTCATGACAAGAACGTCATCAAAGAAGTACAGGCCATCACGGATCCGGGTCAGGTAAAGTTTAGGCCAAACGAAAAACTGATCGAGAGCATCGGTCCGGAAGTCGACGAAGCCTATCTTTCCACGATCGCGTCCCTTTCCGTATCGCCGGAAAGCGTGAAAAGGCAAGAAGACCTGAAAATCGTTTTCTCCTCGATCCACGGTACCGGAATTACCCTGGTACCCGCTATTCTCAAGAAGTTCGGCTTCGCCAACGTGCATGTCGTCGAAGAGCAGGCTATCCCGGACGGCGATTTCCCCACCGTAGTGTATCCCAATCCCGAAGAAGCCGAGGCGCTGAGTCTGGCGCTGAAAAAAGCCAAAGACATCGACGCGGATATCCTTCTGGGTACCGATCCGGACTCCGACCGGGTAGGTATCGCCGTCAAAAACAACTTTGGCCAGTGGCAGTTGCTCAACGGCAACCAGACCGGAAGCCTGCTGATCAACTACATGATCGACGCGTGGAAGAAAAAAGGCAAACTGACAGGCAAAGAGTTTGTGGTAAAAACCATCGTTACCTCCGATATTATTGAAAAAATCGCCAGCGCGAACGGCGTAAAACTATACAATACCCTCACAGGCTTCAAGTACATAGCGGCCAAGATTGGAGAACTGGAGGGCAAGGAACAGTTTATCGCCGGTGGAGAGGAAAGCTATGGCTATCTGATCGGCGATTCGGTCAGGGACAAGGACGCCATCGCTTCCTGCGCGTTCATATGCGAAATGGCCGCTTACGCCAAAGATCAGGGCGTCACGCTATTCGACATGCTGACGGATATGTATGTCAAATACGGGTTTTATAAGGAAAAGCTCATATCCATCACCAAAAAAGGAAAAAGCGGCGCGGAAGAGATTCAGGTCATGATGAAAAATCTGAGGGAAAACCCACCCAAGACGCTCGCGGGTTCCAAAGTCATCCGGCTCAAAGACTATGACAGAAGCGTGGAAAAAGACCTCATCAATGGAAAAGAAGAGCAAATCAACCTTCCAAAAGAAAATGTATTGCAATTCCTGACAGAAGACGGAAGCCTTATCTCCGCCAGACCATCAGGTACCGAACCCAAAATCAAGTTTTATTTTTCCGTAAATGAAAAACTGGCGGCGAGAGATCAGTTTAACGAAGTGGAAAACCGACTTGACAAAAAGATCCAGACCATCATCTCTGAATTAAAGCTAAACAACTAACATCAGTCCGCTTCCGGGTGTACCGGAAGCGGACTTTATTTTTCGCCCTTATTTACAAACTACAAAGATCAGTATATTAGCCAATTATCAAATAAACCAGTTCCCGCGTTTTCTTTTTAGAACTATTTATAGTATTTTTTCGGGAAAATAGTCCATGAAAACACCTAACCCGCTCATACTTGCTATCGCGCTGTTCGCGTATGTACAAATGTCAAGCGCCCAGCAGGCGTTTCCAGACATTACAGGCAAAACACTGGAAGACAAAACAATAAACATTCCTTTGGAAACCAAAGGAAAATATACGCTAGTCGGAATCGCGTATTCAAAAAAAGCGGAAGAACAACTCAAGACATGGTTTCAGCCGGTTTACAATACCTTCATTCAGGAGCCGGGCAAAACCTTTCTTCCCACTGAGACCTATGATGTCAATATCTATTTTATCCCTATGATTACGGGCATAGCGCAAAGCGCGGGAGGCAAAATAGAGGATAAAATGAAGGAAAACGTTGACAAAAGCCTGCGTCCTTATGTACTTATCTATGAAGGCGAAGTGAAAAGCTATAAAACATCCCTGAACATGACCGAAAAAGACCAGCCCTATTTTTTCGTATTAGATCCCAAAGGGCGGGTCGTATACCATTGCGCGGGCTCTTATACCGAATCCAAATTTGACAGGATTTTAGAAATAATAGAAGACTTTTAAACACGATATACATTGCAATTTGAAGATTTTGATCTGAACGGAGATATCCTTAGCGGTGTCTCCTGTCTTGGCTTTAAAACCCCCACTCCTATTCAGGAACAGGCTATTCCCCTTGTACTGGCCGGCAGGGACCTTATTGGCTGCGCCCAAACCGGTACAGGCAAAACCGGCGCCTTTCTTATTCCGATACTTAGTAAAATAGCCACGAAAAAAACCGGCAAGGTCAATACGCTGATCGTCGTGCCTACCCGGGAGCTCGCCGTGCAAATCGACCAGCAGGCCGAAGGATTGTCCTATTTCTCGGATGTAAGCACCTATTCCATATATGGTGGCGGCTCAGGGCAGAGCTTTGAGCAGGAAAAGCGCGCGCTGATAGAAGGCGCCGACATCATCATCGCCACTCCGGGCAGGCTGATCATGCACCTCAATCAAAACTACGTAGACTTTTCCGACTTGCGACACCTGATTCTGGACGAAGCGGACCGCATGCTCGACATGGGCTTTATGGAATCCCTGACCAAGATCATCAGTCACCTGCCCCCGAACAGGCAAACACTGCTTTTCTCGGCCACGATGCCTCCCAAGATACGTCAGCTCGCCAACTCGATCCTGAAAAATCCGGCGGAAATCTCCATAGCCATATCGCGTCCCGCCGACAAGATCATACAGGAAGCCTATATGGCCTATGAGGAGCAAAAACCAGGGTTGTTCAAGCATCTCATGCAACAGATCAACCCGCAAAGCACCATTGTCTTTACGTCGAGCCGCCTGAAGGTAAAGGAAATCATCCGGGAGCTGAAAGGGTTAAAACTCAAAGCCAAAGGGATATCTTCCGATCTGGAACAACCCGAGCGGGAGGCCGTCCTCATGGAATTCAAAGCCCGGCAGCTTCCTATTCTCGTAGCTACCGACGTATTGTCGAGAGGTATCGACATAGAAGGTATCGACCTTGTCATCAACTACGACGCGCCTTCCGAGCCGGAAGACTATATTCACCGGATCGGCCGGACAGCCAGAGCCGAGGCCAAAGGCAAAGCGCTGACCTTTATCACTCCATCCGACCTCTACAAGTTTCACCGGATCGAGAAACTGATGGAGATGATTATCGACAAGCCCGCGTTGCCGGAGCACCTGGGGGAAGCGCCTGAATATACGACTCCATCGAAGAAAAAAAGCGGCCGGAACAAAAAGCCTGGTGAAAAGCGTCCGCTTAATAAAAAGAAGTTTGTCAAAAGGAAAGGTCCTAAAAAGGAGAATCCGGGAGGCAATACCGACGGAAACAAGTAAAATCTCTTAAACTTTTCAGCTTGTTTTCATTTATCAGATTATAACGCTAAATTCGCCACTTTTTAACACGAAAGTTATTATAACAAGAATGAAACTATTCAATTTTTACGTAATCGCGCTAAACGGACTATTGGTCTTCACAGCTTGCGGACAAAACTCAAAAAACAAAAACATGAAATTATCAACGGAAAAGGACACGGTGAGCTACAGCGTGGGGGTCAATATCGCCAGCAATCTGAAGCAGCAAGGCTTCGATGAGCTGAACATCGACGCGATCGCTGAAGCCTTCAGAGACGTATATGGCGACAAAGAGGTCAAAATCACGCCGGAAGAAGGTGGAGCGTTGATCAATCAATATATGATGAAACGCCAAGAGAAAAAAGGCGAGGAAAATAATAAAACCGGAAAAGAGTTTTTGGATAAAAACGCGAAAGAAAATGGCGTAACCGTGCTGCCAAGCGGACTTCAATACAAAGTTCTTCAGGAAGGCGAGGGCCCCAAACCCGGACCAAACGACCGCGTTACGGTTCATTATACGGGCAAGCTTATCAACGGTAAAGTATTTGACAGCTCCGTCGAGCGCGGACAACCCGCTACTTTCGGTGTAACTCAGGTAATACCAGGCTGGACGGAAGCGCTTCAACTAATGAGCGTAGGATCGAAATATCAATTGTTCATTCCTTCCAATCTGGCTTATGGCGAGAGAGGAGCCGGCGGCGATATCGGGCCAAACGAGACGCTGATCTTCGACGTGGAACTCATTTCCATCGAAGGAAAATAATCCGCTAAAACTAAAAAAAGCGAAGTGAAGTACTTCGCTTTTTTTTTTGCCCGAGCCTCCGGTCCTATATTTGCTACAGTCAGGCTATTGGTACTCTATATTCCCGGCATGTCAAAACTATTCGCGTTACTTATTCCGCTTTTATCACTTTCCGCCCTCGCTCAGGATTCACTTGTCTTTATCAACCTCGGCGCGGGAGTCAACAGCGCGTACGATGAAACCAATCCTCTGGTATCTCCCGACGGAAAAACCATTTATTTTATCCGCAACGATCATCCCGGCAATACACTCGCTCCTCAACGTACTCAGGACATCTGGTATTCGCGTCTGGATCCGGAAGACAGCGTCTGGTCAGAAGCCATCCATATGGACTTTCCATTCAATCAGACTCAATACAACGCCATCTACAGCATCAGCCCCTCAGGACAAACCCTGCTCATCAAAGGCGCCTACAAAAACGGCCGTTACAAAAGCAGAGGGCTCTCTCTGACGCATAAGCGCCAAGGCAAATGGACCCTTCCCGAAATGATCCATGTGGAAGACTTTGACAAAATGAGTCAAGGCATGTACGAGGGCGCTTTTTTATGCGGCGACGGTAAAACGCTGCTGCTTTATATGAGCGAAAGCCCTTCCGCCGCGCCCGACCTCTACGTATCGTTTCAAAAGGACAACAAATCCTGGACCCGGCCGCGCGGCCTGGGCAAGGACATCAATACGCCCTATCTCGAGGGTTCACCTTTTCTCGCCGCCGACGGCAAAACGCTTTTTTTCTCCAGCACCCGGCCCGGCGGCTTGGGCGACGCGGATATTTACCGATCCATCCGTCTGGACGATACCTGGACCCGCTGGAGCAAACCGGAAAATCTTGGCGAACCCGTCAATTCGGATAAAAGGGAAACCTATTACTCCCTATCCGCGACGGGAGACTATGGCTATATGGTCGTAAGGCCTGGTCAATATGGCAAATCGGATATCGTAAAAATACAGTTACAAGAATCGTTACGCCCCGAACCAGTCGCCTTTCTTAGCGGAAAAGTATTGAACGCCAATACCGGCGAGCCTCTGGAAGCGTCGATCCGGATAGAAGAACTCTCCAGCGGACAGACCCTGGGGTTGACCGAGTCCGATCCGGAAAATGGCCATTACAAGCTAGTACTCCCTCCGGGCCGACACTACGGACTTAACGCTTCCGCCAAAGGATTTTATACCATTTCTCAAAATATCGATCTTTCCTCACACCACGCGTATATGGAAATCAGCAGGGATCTGCTGCTCGTACCAATGCTAAAAGGACAGACCATCCGGCTCAACAATATCTTTTTTGAATCCGGCAGCGCGCGACTTACGGAAAACTCCAACGCCGAATTAAACCATCTCACCGAAATACTGGTACAAAATCCCAGGCTGAAAATAGAAATAGCTGGTCACACCGACCATATTGGCGATGACGCCTCCAACACGGCTCTCAGCGAGGCGAGAGCCAGAGCGGTAGAAAGCTACCTGGTGTCCAGGGGGATTTCGTCCAAACGCGTAAGCTCCAGAGGATATGGCGAGACAAAGTTTATCGACACCAACGATACGGAAGAAGGAAGGCGAAACAACCGGCGAGTGGAATTTACCATACTTGATTTCTAAGTTTTCCAGACTTTATCACCATGATCAACCTGAAAAGCGCTCAATTAAGCCGGCTTTGCATACACCGGATAGGCAGCCACGGCGGCGATGAAATCGTCTTTTCCGAAACAGAAACGGATTTGTCCGATCCGCTTCTGAAAGGATTATTGCAGCGGTATTTTTTTGAGGGGTTTAAAGATCCTCAATATTACCAACTGACACACCCGGACGATATCGCTCTCAATAAAGTTTTCCATTATAGTAAAGCGATTTTTGAAGGCCGGGATCATCTATATGAAATATCCAGAGACATGGCCCGGCATCTGTATGAATGCTCGGACCATCCCAATATCAAGCCGGGCGATTTTTGCATGGCCTGGATTGAAAACTGCCAGGTCAACGGAGAGTACGCGGACGCTATCGGCCTCTTTAAGGTAGAAAACAAAGACACCTTCCTGAAAATAGCCGCGGATTTTTCAGTCATGCACGATCAGGGGATCAATATCTCCAAGATCGACAAAGGCTGTCTCATCTTCAATTATGAAGAGGAACAGGGCTTTCTGGTTTCCATCGTCGACCATACCAATAAAAATAACGAAGCCCGCTATTGGAAAGAAGAATTCCTTAAAATCAAACCACGGGAAGATAGTTTTTTTCACACCCAAAATTACATGCGGTTGTGCAAGAACTTCTGCTCGGAAGTGCTGGATAAAAATGAAGGGATAGAAAAAACCGACCAGATCGACTTTCTCAATCGTTCATCAGGCTTTTTCTCCAACAAAGAGACGTTCAACGTCCGGGAATTTGAGGAAGAGGTGATCTCGGACCCCGAAATCATCGACAAGTTCAGAGGCTTTAAGACCCGGTTTCAGGAAACGGACGACGTCCCTATGTTTGACGAATTCGAAATTTCCGGACAAGCGGTAAAAACCTCCAAAAAGGTTTTCAAAAGCGTCCTGAAGCTGGACAAAAACTTTCATATCTACGTTCACGGCAACCGTAGCCTTATTGAGCGGGGCTATGACGACGGCCGTCAGATGCATTACTACAAACTATACTATACGGAAGAAAGCTCGTAAACCCGGCGGCAAATCCACCCGCTCCGTTTACGACCAGTGGGCGCGGCTGACTGTACGCTACCGGCAAACCCGCCCACCCGCAAGTCGCGATAAGCGATCATGACTATTTTTTAGAGGAATTACGGCTCACCGCCAGTTCTTTCTTACGGTTTTTAGTAGCCGTTCTAAGCTCCTTTTTCCGGTATTTTTTCTGACTTTCAATAATTGTCTTCGCCTGTTTGTAGTTAAAATTTTCGCTACGTCCGGAGACCGGAACCGTAACCGGATTGCAGGCGATCATAAGGGACATCATTCCGAAACAAGTTAATAACGCTTTCATAGTGGTAGGGATTTGAGGTAATCAATATGAATCGGGACATTGATTACTTGTACGCAGTAAAAAAGGAAAGCGTTGCCGCCTTATTGTACTTTTCATACCCATAACATGACAAAACAAATCATGCTACAATTTAAATACAATAAAATATTTATTAAATACCATAAAATCCATTACCGGAAACAGCTCCACCAATTGCCTGATACATTTTTTTAGTTAACTTCGCGTCTTTAACCCGATTAAACATGAAAAAAATAGTTATTCTACTCACTACGGTAGTATTTTTTTACTCCTGCAAGAAGAACAATGAAATTCAGGTAGCGGAACCTGTATTTGACAATTACGCGAAGGTCTTGCGAATAACCGAAGTAAGCCGGGATCTGATAACCGTCAAAAACAATACGGGCGCTACGATCAATCTACAGGAATATTTTTATTCCAACGGAGATACGGCGGCCAATCTCGCGAAATTCAATCTACCCCATCAGGACTCCTATGTCGTAGCGACGGCGATGGAACTGGATTTCACCGCGGATACCATTACTTTGTATAAGGTAGACTTCAATACCTTGGATACCAGCGTATCCGACCGTTTTTATCCGGTAGGGATACACGGCTTCTAAGAAGTCCGGCTTGTCTGCCGCGCGCTACTTAAAGACAGGAGTTAAAAGTTTTCCACAGTTTTTTGTGAAGAACTTTTAACCCCTGTTTTTTCAAATAACCTTCGGAAGTCCGAATTTTCCTATCAATTTATGTCGTATATTTGTTAATTCTGTTGATTCATTAACAACTTTTCAAATAAAAACAGAATATGGAAATCACTTATTACGGACATTCCTGCTTTCAGGTCAACACGGGCGACTACAAGCTTTTATTCGACCCTTTCATCAGCCCCAATGAACTGGCGTCTCATATTGATATCTCGTCGATCGAAGCGGATTACATCCTGCTCAGCCATGGTCACGCGGACCATGTAGCGGACGCGGAGTCCATCGCGAAACGAACAGGCGCCCAAATTATCAGCTCCTTCGAGATCGTCACCTGGTTTGAAAATAAAAGTCTGAAAAACACGCATTCCATGAATGTGGGGGGCGAATGGAAGTTTCCTTTTGGCTTGGTCAAAATGGTCAACGCCATTCATTCCAATAGTCTTCCTGACGGTTCGTATGGCGGAACAGCCTCCGGCTTCGTTATCGATACCGGCGAAAAGACATTCTACTATTCCGGCGATACCGCGCTATTTTCCGATATGAAACTCATAGCGGAACAATATACCCTTGATTTCGCGTTCCTATGTATCGGGGACAACTATACCATGGGTATACGCGAGGCTATGACAGCCGCCAACTTTGTCGGGACGAACAAGATAATAGGCATGCACTACGATACGTTTCCATGGATAAAAATAGACCGGGAAAAAACGGCGCTCGCCGCGAAAGAAGCCGGCAAGGAACTCACGCTGATGAAAATCGGGGAGACTCTACAATATTAAACAAATAGCATGAACAAGATCATCGCCATCGCGAATCAAAAAGGGGGTGTCGGTAAGACCACCACAGCGATCAATCTTGCCGCCAGTCTGGCGGCTCTTGAATACCGGACATTGATCGTCGACGCCGACCCGCAGGCCAACTCGACGTCGGGACTGGGATTCAACCCCAAAAACATCGAAAACAGCATCTACGAATGCATGGTGGACGATGTCGATATCGACACCCTTATCCTAAAAACGGAAATCGACTATCTTGACCTTATACCATCCCACATCAACCTGGTGGGCGCCGAAGTGGAGCTGATCAACCTCAACGGCCGGGAAGAAAAAATGAAATTGAAGCTGAACCAGGTCAAAGACCGCTATGACTTCATCATCATCGACTGCTCTCCTTCCCTTGGTCTTATCACCGTCAACGCCCTGGTAGCGGCCGACTCCGTACTAATACCGGTACAGTGTGAATATTTCGCGCTCGAAGGATTGGGAAAACTGCTTCATACGATCAAGCTTATCCAGGCGAGACTCAATACCAGTCTTCAGATCGAAGGCATATTGCTCACCATGTACGATCTGCGGGTACGCCTGTCCAATCAGGTAGTCGAAGAAGTCAGATCCCATTTTCAGGATATTGTCTTCGAAACGATTATTCCGAGAAATATCCGCATCAGCGAATCACCGAGCTTCGGCCTTCCCGTCATCGCGCACGACGCCGAAAGCAAAGGCGCGCTGAGCTATATCAGCCTGGCGCACGAGATTCTTGAAAAGAACGGCATCGGTGTAAATAAATAATCAATAGTCCTATTTTATATCTTTGGGTACGGATCCCTGTAAAAATGAGTAAAAACCAGAAAAGAAACGCCCTTGGAAGAGGTTTGGGCGCGTTGTTAAACGATTCTGAAAATGTATCGTCATCGCCCGCGGAAGTAGTTACCGTAGTAAACAACATCAATGAAATACCGGTTGACTCCATTGAGACCAACCCTTTTCAGCCAAGAACCGTTTTTGACGAGGAAGCGCTGAATGAGCTGGCCGACTCTATCAAGGTACAGGGAATCATACAGCCAATCACTGTCAGAAGACTTAACGATCAGGTTTATCAGCTTATTAGCGGCGAGCGTCGCTTTCAGGCCTCCAAAAGGGCGGGACTCGCGACCATACCCGCCTACATACGTACCGCCAACGACCAGCAAATGCTGGAAATGGCGCTGATCGAAAATATTCAGCGGGAAAACCTCAACGCGCTGGAAATCGCGATGAGCTATCAGCGACTGATCAGCGAATGTAGCCTGAAGCAGGAAGAACTGGGAGACCGGGTCGGGAAAAACCGTTCGACCGTGACCAATTACCTGCGCCTGCTCAAACTGCCACCCGATATTCAGGCGGGATTGAGAGACAGTCGCATATCCATGGGGCACGCCCGCGCGCTCATATCCGTCGAACGGGTCGAAGATCAGCTCGCCGTATACAAAAAAGTGCTGGAAAATGAATTGTCCGTGCGCAAAACGGAAGAACTCGTCCGTCAACTGGAAAACGCGAAAGTCAAAGCGCCCAAAGAAACAGCCGCTTCTCCCCTCTCAAAAGAGATACAGCAATTGCAGTCGAAACTCACCACGCATTTTGGCACGAAAATAGTCATAAAGGCGGATGAGAACACTAAAGGTGAAATCAAAATCCCATTTGTATCGGGAGAAGAACTTAACAGGATACTTGAAATCCTGAATTTCTAATGAAAAAGCTGTTTTTTCTATTTATTATTTTTCTATCTATAGGGCGTCTGTGGGCGCAAGAGGTCGATTCCCTGCATATACAGGACGAAAAAGCCATTGAGATAAAAACGGAAGAGGAAACGGCGCCAGTCTCCAGGGAAGAATGGCGGCCCTCTCCCAAAAAAGCTACCCTGCTCTCCACGGCGTTTCCGGGACTTGGGCAAATTTATGTAAAGAGCTACTGGAAAGCGCCCATCATCTACGCGGCCGAAGGCGTCATTATTTATCTGATGATCCAGAATCACCGGCAATTCGTTGATTTTAGAGACGCCTACCTGATCCGTATCGATCCCAACAGTACGGAAACAGACAAATTCTTCGACGATCCCTACTACCAGAACGCGGAGCAATTGCGGATTACCAGGGACGAGTACCGGCGCAACAGGGATCTGGCCATTATTATAGGCGCCCTGGTATATGGCATGCAGATACTGGACGCCACTGTCGACGCCCATCTGAAAGGCTTTAAAATAAGCGACGATCTGTCATTGGAGATAAATCCTTTTTTTTATAAACACAATACGCCTAACTTAGCGTCGGGATTGTCGCTGACCTTCCGATTTAAATAATTCCGTCCGCGGACGTTTTTTATACATAATTTAATCTTAGACGAATGAAAATACTTATTCTGGGCTATGGCAAAATGGGTAAAACCATCGAACAAATCGCTCTGAACAGAAATCATACAGTACCTTATAAAATCGACCTTCACAATCAAAGCGCCCTACAAGACGTTGGAAAAGAAGATGTAGACGTAGCCATCGAGTTTTCCTCCCCTGAAAGCGCTTATAAAAATATCCGCGCCTGTCTGGAAAAAGGAATTCCCGTCGTAAGCGGGACTACCGGGTGGCTGGAACGAAAAAAGGAAATCGAACAATTGACCAGAGAAACGAACGGCGGTTTTTTCTACGCGTCCAATTACAGCGTCGGGGTCAATCTCTTTTTCCATCTCAACAAGATTCTCGCGCGGATTATGAACAATTTTCCGGAATATTCGGCCAGTATGGAAGAAATTCACCATACGGAGAAAAAAGACGCCCCCAGCGGCACCGCCATCACCCTGGCGGAGGGTATACTGGAAAACCTTGACCGCAAAAGCGGCTGGGTCAATACCGAGACGCGAAAAGAGGAAGAGCTTTCCATCATTTCCAAAAGAATAGCGGAAGTACCGGGCACGCATACAATCGACTATTCAAGCAAAATCGATTCAATTGAAATCAAACATACCGCCCATTCAAGAGAAGGATTCGCCGAAGGCGCCGTAGTCGCCGCGGAGTGGCTGATCGGCAAAAGCGGGATCTTTGGCATGGACGATATGTTAAAAATAACCATTTAAGCCCATGCTTGTCTTTCTGATCGTACTACTTATACTGACCTATGTATCATGGGTTGGCGTATACAAGCTATTTGAAAAAGCGGGAAAACCAGGTTATCTCGCGCTTATTCCCATCGTCAATTTCCATACCTGGCTCACGATAACGGGAAAACCGCTTTACCGGATCGCGCTCCTGTTTGTGCCTATCGTCAACGTGTTTACCTACGCGTACATGAATGTCGACCTGGCCCGTTCATTCGGCCGGGAAGGGTTGAAGGATCATGTCATGGCCATTTTATTGCCGTTTATTTACTTTCCTTCCCTGGGTTTCGCGAAAGACAGCGTCTATGTCGGTCCCGCGTCCGAACTGCCGAAACCCGCCAAAAGCAAAAACAGGGAGTGGGTGGAAGCCATTTCCTTCGCCGTGGTGGCCGCTACCCTGATCCGCTGGCTATTGCTCGAAGCGTACACGATACCGACTCCTTCCATGGAAAACTCCCTTCTGGTCGGAGATTATCTATTTGTAAGCAAGGTGCACTATGGCGCCCGGACGGTAAAAACGCCGCTTCAGCTACCTCTGACGCATCAAACCATCTGGTTTACGCCAATACCTTCCTATCTCGACTGGCTGCAATTGCCGCAAAGGCGTCTGCCGGGTTTTTCGGAGGTGAAGCGCGACGATGTCGTGGTATTCAACTATCCCGTTGAACTGGAACACCCCACGGACCTGAAGACCAACTATATAAAACGCTGCGTGGCTCAAGCGGGAGACTCTCTCGAGATACGCGACCGGGAAGTATTCATCAATGGACAACCAATACCCTATCCCAAAGGCGTTCAGTTCAATTACTTTGTAAAATTTAAAGGAAGCAGTTACGCCAACCGGAAGGACCTGCTGAAACGTTTTCACAAATTCCCGGATAAGGACTTTTCGCCCATGCAAACACATGCCAGTGGAATGGAAATCTCCCTTCGTCCCGAAGAAGCCGAACAGATCCGGCAATTAAGCTATATCGAATCGGTAACATTCGAGGACGCGCTGCAATCTCAGGTAGTACTATATCCTTTCTCATCGCGTTTCAGCGATTGGACTCAGGACAATTACGGCCCCATATATATCCCCAAAAAGGGTGATGTCATCGAGATTACCCGGGACAACCTGATCCTGTACGAATCGCTCATCAAGTATTACGAAGGCAATAAGGATGTATCCATATCCCGCGACAGGAATCAGCTTTTTATCGATGGAAAAGAAGTAAAGCGATATGAGATCAAGCAAAACTATTATTTCATGATGGGCGACAACCGTCACAACTCGGCGGATTCCCGCTACTGGGGACTGGTACCCGAAGATCACATAGTGGGCAAAGCGGTCTTCGTCTGGATGTCGATCGACAAATACGGAAACCTGTTGCATAAAATACGCTGGGATCGCCTGTTCAGGCCAATTCGCTAATTTTTGGTCTAAAAGCGCCCCTATCAGAAAAAAAGAGAATCCGTTTCAGGATTCTCTTTTTTTTTCGCTCAGGCGATAATCGTTTACTCTCCTTTCAGAACGACTATACGCTGAAAATAATACCGCTCGCCGAGCTTGAGACGCGCTACATACACACCCGCGGGTACCGCCGAAAAGTACGCGTAACCGATAAATTCGCTTCCCGGCGCGCGCTCATGGATGGAAGTACGGGTGATCTGTCCCCTCAGATCAATCAGATCCAGTTCGACGGAGGCTTCCGCCAACCATTCCGCTTCACCACCGGAAAGACGAAGCCGCGCCATGTCATAAACAGGATTGGGATACAGTTCAAACCGACCCGGCACGAAAGGAGCTTCCGCTTCCGGAGCATACGCCAAAGCTGGCCTTTCTCTCGCGGCAAGACCATATTCAAGAGCGATAATTTCAACGGCGTTGACCTGTGGATTGCCAATCTCCCGGACAAAGTCGATATTCAGAGCGCCATCGTCCACCCTCGCCATAAACGATTTGACGGTAGCGCTCAGCGCCGCGTCCGCGTAGATATCATAATTTGCCAGCACTCTGGCGCCCTCGATATCGACCGAAAAAGCGCGTTCACCCATAGCTGATCCCTGAGATCCGTTCTTGACCGCGAAATATAACCGAACTTCATACCAGCCGCTATCCACCGGAAAATTCCACTTAAGCGGGCTGGCATAAGACGGCTGGTATCGCTGACCGCCAAACAGGCTGTCCGGCGCGCCGGTGGCGTTGACTCCGCTCCAACTAAGACTTCCTGTCGTATAGTTGCCGCTACCCGAAGACAGGTAGGACGAAGGCTCGATTTGCATATCCTTTTCCCAGGGTATGGGCGCTCCGGATACCTTCATTCCCCCGCAATTGATACGGTATAGTACTTCATTCTCAAAAAGTCCATAAACCCTCAGGACCATACTATCCGAACGCGATGTATAATCGTTGTCGGTGACGGTCAGCGCGAACGCGTACTCGCCGGGCGACAGATCCGAAAGCGCGAGTATAGCGCTATTTTCTCCCGATACGGAATAGCCCTGAGGACCGGATACGCGCCGCCACTCATAAGAGAGAATATAACCATCCGGATCCTGTCCACTACCAGTCAACGAGATACTGGTAGCGGGATAATAAATACTCTGGTCGCCTCCCGCGGAAACGATCGGAGGAGCTCCACTGACCGTAAGCGCCACTTCCGCGGTATCGGTGGAGAAATGATTGTCGGTCACGACAAGCTGAAACACGTATACCCCCGCCACGAGGTCGGAAACCATCAATACAGGTGAATACGCGCCGCTCAAGCCCGGATCGCCCGGCCCGCTCAACATAGTCCATTCGTAAAAAATCAGGTAGCCCGAAGAATCCGGATCGTAACTGGAGTCTCCGCGGAGCGCTACCGAATCGACAGGCAATGTCACTGAAAAATCGGGACTGACTACGGCGACCGGAACCTGATTGACCAGTATGTCTATATCGTCGTACGCGGATTTGCCTTCATCGTCCGTAACAGTAAGACGAAACGTATACAAGCCGGGAATCAACTCCGTCAGGTACAAAGACGCGTCATGGAGCGTAGCGTTATGATTATAGTCGCCTGGACCGGCTATGCTGGACCAGGCGAAAGAAACGGTTCCTCCATCCGGATCATGACCCGCTCCGGAGAGCACCACCGCCCGAGCGGTAATAATCAGATCGTCGCCCGCGCTGGCCACCGGGTAGAGGTCGTCGACCAGCAACGATACAAACGCGGAGTCTTTCGCTCCCAGGTCGTCCGTGACCGTAAGCCGGAACACATGCGCGCCATAAGTGAGCTCCTTGATCCATACAGCCTCCCCCGAGGGATCGGGAATCATAAGCGGCGATCCCGGACCGGATTTCCTTTCCCACAGATAATGAACGATCAGTCCATCCGGATCATAGCTGGCGGAGGCGACTAGTCTGATTGAATCCTGAGGATAGACGATCATGGCCGGTACGGAGTCGATCAGCGCTACCGGAACCTGATTTTCTACCGTATCGGGGATATATTCATAGGCTCCAGCGTCATAGCCGGCGCCGGCGGGACGCGTCGCGTACACAATATCGTGATCCAGCGACAAGCCAATACCAGCGATTTCCACTCCGCTGTCTATCACCGCCGCGGTATTGAGCAGCCGGTAATCGTCCAGCGAGGCGTCCGCGAAAAGATCATCCGCGATATCGATGGTTCCGGTAAAATTGCCTTGCGTCAGGAGCGGATATTGAAGATAGATGGGCTGCCGTATGGCGGTTGGTTTCGACTCGCCCGTCAATACGATATTGTTGTAAAAATATCCTGTATTGTTGTTTGGCGCCCGGAACTGGATGGCGTAAGTGCCCGGATCGATAATGGTGTTGTGATAATAATAAAAATTTTTGCCCTCTTCCGCCGTCTGGTGCCCGCTGAATATACCCAAAGCGCCGCTACGCGCGATCAGGTTGTTGTACACGTATACGTCGCCTACGCCCAATACGATAATCCCGGTCGAGGTACCATCGACGATCCTGTTGTTATAGCACCTGCCCGCGAACCCATTTCCAAGCTGTATTCCATTGGCCTGAAACGCTTCGAAAGGGCTGATTCCATAGTTTTTGATATCATTGTCAAAAATTTCCACATCGCCGTCGGGACAAGCCCCGACTTGGATCGCTTCGCTAGGCGTATTGACCAGCCGGTTGCCATATATCCTGATATCGTCGATATCGTGAGAACCAGGCTGCAAACTATTGCGGGCCCACTGTGTGCTCCCCACATAGATCCCTTCGCCAAGCCGTATGTCATGTATGTAGTTGTGATGAAAGTAGAGGCCTTTCATTTTCCAATACGCGGCGCTGGTATCAACGTTATTGGCCACGTCGTCCTTAGCCATTATGCCGGAAAAGCCCGTGTTCTCGATTTCCACATATTCAATCTCAATATGATGACTCCGCTCTTTTATATTGATACCGGGCAAGCCATTGCCAGAGTATGATATATGGATTCCATACTCCGCGCCGCCATGTCCGCTACCCGAAATTTTCAGATATGAACAGTTCAGTATCTTGATACCTTCGGCCAAATCTCCCCGCAACTCCACTTTCCCTCCGGTATTCATGATCACGATAGGATCGGCTTCCGTACCGTGCAGATTGCTCCAGCGAACCGATGTGGTATACAGACCGGCCGGAAGCAGCAGGGTGTCTCCCGGACTGTAACCTCCGTTAATAAAAAAAGGAGGTGACAATATGTATGTCCCCGCGTTTGAATTTAAAATACAAAGACATAATAAGTAAAACAGTATAAGCTTTTTCATATCGAGTCTTGTTATTTTTATAAAATAATAGGCTGATACTTAAAACTGGCAAGCTTACCTTTTGTTAAAAAAGACTCTATAAAACAATTTTAATCACTATATATCAGATAGTTAAATAAATATAAAAAATATATAAGTAGAGCCCGGCACCCTTTTCAGGCACAACGCTTTGTAGAAAAAACAGAACCCGATTTCCCGATGAAGTCTAACCTGTACGCCCAAACCTAGCGGCTTATATCCATGATTTGGATGAATAGCGTCGTCGCGCTGATCACTTCCCCAATATTCTCACAATCCGATTTCTTGATACGCCATCGTAGCCGCCAAACTCTCCGACGACAATAATTTTGCCATCCGCCTGCACCGCGTGCGCGCTTATGGAAGACGCGAAAGGTCCCGTCGCTCTAGCTATTGCTTTTGGTACAAACGCGTTATCCAGTGTCCCATCGGGATTGATAAAGCAGATACCACCTCTTCCTGTACCGCGGTAAGAAGAAAAACCGCCTGAAATAATTATTTTACCATCCGCCTGCACTGAAACATGATTGACGCTCTCGCCCCCCATGTCGGAAATCCCTACTCCAGTAAATGTTTGATCCAAAGCGCCATCGGGATTTATTCGAATAATTCCGGACTTGTATATCCCATTGTATGCGTGGAAATATCCGGCAATAACGACTTTGCCATCAGGTTGTATCGCGAACGCCCTTACTACGGCGTCGTTGGTCATGCCCCGGGAGGCCCAGAGACCACTGCCACTATTAAACGCCTCGTCGAGTGAACCGTCGGCGTTAAGCCTGGTTACACCCCAACCTATAGACGCGCCGTTAAAGCTCGAAAAAGCGCCGCCTGCATAGATTTTACCATCGTTCCGGATCGCGATCGCGTGGACACTTCCTCCAGTTTTCGCGTTAAAGGACGTATCCAACGAACCGTCCGGATAGAGACGGGCGATATTGTATCTGGTTTCGCCGTTGTATTCGTCAAAGCTGCCGCCAATGATTATCTTCCCATCCGGCTGTAAAGCGATACAATAAACAGCGGGCACTCCACTTCGTATAGTAACTCCTTCCATATCAAACGTATTGTCTAAAGTACCATTTGGATTGATTCTGGCGAAACGATATCTGGCAACCCCGTTGTACATCGCGAAATCTCCCCCTATTAAAATCTTGCCATCAGGTTGCAAAGCCATGCATTTTACTTCAAAAGCGTCTCCTTTGAATGAATTGTCCAATGAACCATCCGGATTGATCCTGCAGATTCCGCTAGTGAGCGTACCATTGTAGGAAGAAAAAGGGCCGCCTACAAGAATTTTCCCGTCGGGTTGAATAATCGCTACATTGACAGGCCAATTGGCGCCGGTACCGGGATTGAACGTCAAGTCGATATCGCCAGCCGCTATCGCCGGTATATTTTCAACAGGACTTTCAGGGAGTTTTTCCTCTTCTTTTTTACAAGCGTTAAAAAAGAAGAGGATCAAGAGCGCCCACGCCGCGAGCGTGACAGGTCTTTTCCAATTTTGTTTTCCACGAATCATAATAACATCGATTTAGAGATTGGAAGAAAAACGCCGTCCACTGTCAAAATCCATCACTATTGAGCAGCCTTCCGATATTTTCAGTGTGCATGCCGCTATTGATGATAATTTTCCCGTCTGGCTGTAATAGGATATCCTTAGGCGTCCTGTTGGCGCCGTAATCCGGTTCGAAGGTATTATCCAGCGAGCCATCCGCGTTTAAGCGGATAAGCCGTGAATCGATTTGGCTATTGAGCGCGTATGACCCGCCAATCAGAATCTTCCCGTTCTTCTGAACAGCCAGGGTCCTCACGTTCGCGTACCCGTCCGAGAGTCCGTTTTGGGTAGCGGCTGGTTTAAACGAATGATCCAATGAGCCATCCGCGTTTAGCTTCGCCAATATTCCGTCTCCACCAATAAGTATTTTGCCATCATCGAGTAAATAACACGTATTAATCCAAGCTATTGGTTTTAAATCAACCACGTTGAATGAATGATCCAGCGACCCATCCGGATTTAAGCGGGCGACGCTGTTTCTCTCTACCCCATTAATACCCGTAAACCAACCTGTTACAATAATTTTCCCGTCTGGCTGTAATACAATCCTTCCTGATTTGGCATTCCCAAACAGGCTTATCCCTGTTCCCGCGTCAAATGACGCGTCGAAAGAGCCATCCGTATTGAGTCTCGCTATATTGTCGACGATAGCGTCGAGCTTGTTTTTCATTTTGCCCCAAACAAGGACTTTGCCATCCGGCTGGAGCGTCAAATGATTTATTCCCGTGATTGACCGACAAGAAAAAGAAGTATCCAGCGAGCCATCGGGATTGATACGGGCGATATTTTCCGCCAGTTCGCGGTTATAATAACTAAACGATCCTCCAATGATGATTTTCCCGTCAGCTTGCAACGCGAGGACTCCTACCTTTCCTGAAAGATCTATTCCGTATTCCGTATCAAATGAATTGTCCGGCGTACCATCCGGATTTAATCGGGATAGCCCGCGCCTCATTACCCCTTCGGAAGAATGATCGAATTGGCCGCCTATGATTATTTTTCCCTGAGGGTCCAGCGCGACGCGTTCTACGCTTCCGGAAGAGGAATGCCTCGCGTCAAAGGATGGGTCGCTTTTACCATCGACAAGCCTGCCCGCGTTGTCGTCCTTGGCTTTCTTGCAACCTACCTGAAAAACAAATATGAATATTGATACTAAGGCAATAGCGCGTTTCATCAGATTGGGTATTCGGTCTTTTTTATTATTATCGCCCCGGCAAGGTGCGAAATGTCAACTTCTTTCGCAATACTACTTTAGTAGTAGACGCGTTGAATAGTCCACGCGCTTTACCCACAGCGGGGAGGGGAATATTCCATTCACCCACTATTTAAGCGGAGGTACTTCTGTTATATTCGCTTTGATAATTAGGAAGTTTATTGTTATTTTCGATTTTTGGCAGGCTATCCCGCGTCTATACTAATTTTATTACTAAGAATATTCATTAATTCTCCATACAATAGCGTTAATAATCAGTTTATCAATTTCATGATCAGACAATTAAGCTTTCTTCTATTAGCCTGGATAAGTTTTATTCAGGTGAACGCGCAGATTATAACTCTTACTTCTCCCAATGGGGGCGAAAACTTGTATACCGGCAAGACGCATACGATCCGATGGACAAGCGAAAATCTGAGCTCGGCCTTTGTGAAGCTGGATTATTCCGTGGACAATGGCGATACATGGCTATTGATCAATAACGGTGTAAACAATACGGGCTCTTATTCCTGGGCCATACCTACAGGCGCCTTGGGAACTAATTGTCTATTGAGGGTGAGCGACTTTGGCGACGCCTCCGTGTATGACGCGAGCGACGCGGTCTTTAGCGTTCAAAACCCTTTTATCAGCCTTGTTTCCCCTAGCGGAGGCGAAGCGCTGGAAGGATGCTCTATCCATAGGATAGAATGGGAGCTTGGAGGTGTAGATTCTTATACAAGCTTACATTATTCGATAGATGAAGGAGCCAACTGGATTCATATAACGGATGTAGGCGTATCGACAAAAACCTATAATTGGTCTGTTCCTTCTGTAGGGTCTTCCAAAGTACGGCTTAAAGTTTCCGGGTATTACGCTCCGGGGATAAACGCGATTAGTTCGAACTTTGCCATACATAAGCCAGCGAATCATATCTCGCTTACCTCTCCCAATGGTGGCGAATCGTATCCCGCCAGTTCGAAGAAAACGATCACCTGGACTTCAACAGGTACTGTGGGCAATATTTCCTTAAGATTTTCCAAAGATGGCGGCGCCACCTGGTCTACCGTGACAAGCCCCGAGGGGTCATCCGCGACCAACATCGCCAATACCGGTTCTTTTGACTGGCTTGTGCCCGCCAACACCGTATCCGCTAATTGCCTTATCCAGATTTATGAACACAGCAAAGCTTGCAATATAGATTACAGCGACAATTTCTTTTCTATCAATAACAATCCCGCTATAACCATAAAATATCCGGTAGGTGGAGAGCGGCTTTTTGTCAACAGGAGCTATACGATCCAATGGAGCGCTTCCAACCTGCCCACCAATTATGTAAGCATCGACTATTCCATTGATAATGGGCAAAACTGGCTTGAGGTCACTTCCTCATCTACCAATAATGGAAGTCACAACTGGACAATTCCCAATACGGTTTCCACACAATGTCTGCTTAGAGTGAGGGCGAGAGACAACGCGGCGGTTTCCGCTATTTCCGCGGCCAGCTTTACGATCGCTCCGCCTTTTATCAAGCTTACTTCTCCTGTTGGCGGCGAAAACCTGCCAGGATGCGGCACCTTCCCCATCACCTGGCAGCAAGAGGGCGTCCAGAGCTATGTGAGCCTGTATTACTCCCTCAACGGAGGACTGGACTGGATGAGCATAACCGACCCTTCAGTGACCAGCGGCA
>JAEWAY010000024.1 GCA_023391415.1 Bacteroidota bacterium
TGCCGTATTCATCTTTAAGGATTTGAGCCAACTCATTGACTTCTTTAACAGTCAGATTAACTAACTGTTCAGCGAACGCTTTTAAATCTGCCATCTTATCTTCTATTTTAAAATTATGACTTGTTTATTAATTGTGTTTATTATTCTGATTTCTCCGAAAGAGTTTTTACGATACCAGCGATCTTGCTGCCACCAGACTGAAGCGCGGAAAGAACATTCTTCGCTGGAGACTGAAGCAATCCAATGATATCACCGATAACTTCCTCTTTGGATTTTATTCTACTCAAACCATCAAGACTTGTGTCTCCAAAGTAAAAGGCAGTGTCAATGGAAGCTCCCTTTAACAAAGGTTTATCGCCACTCCCCTTACGATAGTCTAGTAAAATTTTGGCGGGAAGATTTCCGGTATCGCTAAACAATACGCCAGAAAATCCCTTTAATGCTTTATCTGTAAACTCCGAATAGTCAATTTCTAAATTTTCAAGAGCTTTTTTAATAAGTGTATTTTTCAACACTTTGTATTCAACCCCTTTATCATAACAAGCTTTTCTGAATTTATTTACTTCAGCGACAGTCAAACCTGACGCGTCAGTAACATAGAAATAGTTGTATTCTGAAAATTTTTGGGTTAATTCCTCAATAATCTGAGCTTTTTCTTCACGTGTCATATTACAGGCCAGTTATAGAATTCTTATCGATTGATATTCCAGGACTCATAGTACTGCTCAAAGAAATACTTCTAACATAAGTTCCTTTAGCGGACGATGGCTTGAGTTTCAACACAGTTTGAATAACCTCATTCACATTATCCTTAATCTTATCAGGAGTAAATGATACTTTACCAACACTTGTGTGAACGATTCCCGTCTTATCTACTTTAAAATCAATTTTACCTTGTTTCACTTCCTTTACAGCCTTACCTACTTCAAGGGTTACTGTACCCGCCTTAGGATTTGGCATAAGGTTTCGAGGGCCTAATACCCTTCCAAGCTTTCCAACCTTCGCCATTACTGTAGGCATTGTAATAATTACATCAATATCAAGCCATCCCTGCTCAATTTTTTGAATATAATCATCCAGCCCCACATACTCCGCGCCCGCGTCTTTAGCTTCCTGCTCTTTATCCGGAGTACAAAGAACCAGAACCTTCATATCCTTACCAGTTCCATGAGGAAGAGCCACAACACCTCTTACCATTTGATCCGCTTTTCTCGGATCAACTCCCAAGCGAATATCAATATCTACGCTCGCGTCAAATTTTGTAAAGGTAATGTCTTTTACAAGCTGACTAGCTTCGTCAAGAGAAAATTCCTTGCTTGGATCAAATTTACCCAGAACAGCTTTTTGATTTTTTGTTAACTTGCCCATTTTTTTCCGCTATTATTATTGGTTATCCCAAGGTGCAGTACCTGAAACGGTTATACCCATGCTTCTTGCCGTACCCGCTACCATTTTCATCGCGGCGTCTAGTTTAAAAGCGTTTAAGTCCGGCATTTTTGTTTCCGCGATTTGTTGTACCTGTTCCCAAGTGATCGATCCGATTTTATTCCTGTTTGGTTCAGCAGAACCTTTTTTCGCCTTCGCGGCTTCCATAAGCAATATTGGCGCCGGAGGGGTCTTTATAACAAAATCGAATGATTTATCCTTATAAATAGTAAGCAAAACTGGCAATATCACACCAGGTTTATCTTGGGTTCTGGCATTAAATTGCTTACAGAACTCCATGATGTTAAGGCCCTTACTACCTAATGCAGGTCCTACCGGAGGTGATGGGTTTGCCGCTCCACCCTTGATCTGCAACTTCAAATATCCAGCTATTTCCTTTGCCATTTTTATTTATTGAATTTTTTCAACTTGCATGTAATTAAGCTCGAGAGGAGTATTCCTCCCAAAAATCTTGACCATTACATTGAGTTTCTTTTTCTCTTCAAAAACTTCCTCCACCGTACCGGTAAAGCCATTGAATGGTCCATCCATTACTTTTATCGTTTCTCCAACGATAAAAGGTGTTTCCAACCGCGCGTCCGTATCTTCCGTATCGTCAACTTTTCCTAATATCCTGTTAACCTCAGACTGTCGAAGAGGAATCGGCTTCTTAGAAGTACCGCCTTCATTTGCTCCAAGGAACCCTAGCACACCAGGTATACTCGTAATAATATGCGAAGCTTCACCATGAGAAAGGTCAGCTGAGACAAGAACATATCCGGGAAAAAAATTTCTTTCACGAACACGCTTCTTACCATTCCTCATTTCGTAAACCTTTTCAGAGGGAATGAGAACCTGAGGTATAAATTCCTCAAGCTTCTGCCTGGCAATTTCATTTTCAAGGTAGTTTTTCACCTTCTTTTCTTGCCCGCTCACCGCTCTAACCACATACCATTGTAAGCCACTCATTCTATATATTTTTTTGGGGACAGATTAGAAACTTTTATAAATTTCCTCCATGCCGTTTTTGAACACAAAATCAATGGCAAAAACAACAAGAGCAAAAATAATAGAGGCGACAAGTACCAGAACAGAGTCACTTTGCAGCTTTTTATATTCAGGCCAAGACACTTTATATTTAAGCTCGTCCACAGAGTCTTTTAAAAATTGAACTATCTTTTTCATCTTGATATAAACAAGAAATTTCTTACTAGCACGGGTGGAGAGACTCGAACTCCCAGCCAATGGTTTTGGAGACCACTACTCTACCAATTGAGCTACACCCGTTTTAACTCCAAAAGGAGTGCAAAGGTACTATTAATTAAACAAAGAAACAAGTGCGTTTTTGATTTTTTCAAAAACGCACTTTATTTCAAGATTCAGTTTACTTAAGAATTTCAGTTACCTGACCAGCACCTACTGTTCTACCACCTTCTCTGATAGCGAAACGAAGTCCTTTTTCCATCGCGATAGCGTTAATCAAGCTAACAGTTATCGTAACGTTATCACCAGGCATAACCATTTCCACACCTTCAGGAAGTGTAATTTCACCAGTTACGTCAGTAGTTCTGAAATAGAACTGCGGTCTGTACTTATTAAAGAATGGAGTATGTCTTCCTCCTTCTTCCTTTGAAAGGACATAGACTTCAGCCTTGAACTCGGAATGAGGAGTAACGGAACCAGGCTTGCAGATAACCATTCCTCTCTTAATATCCGTTTTTTCAATACCTCTTAGCAATAGACCTACGTTGTCGCCAGCTTCACCTCTGTCAAGAATTTTTCTAAACATCTCAACACCGGTAACGGTCGACTTAAGGTTTTCCGCTCCCATACCAAGGATATCAACCTGATCACCTGAGTTGATCACACCTCTCTCGATTCTTCCGGTAGCGACCGTACCTCTTCCTGTAATGGAAAATACGTCTTCAATTGGCATAAGGAATGGAAGATCCGTCATCCTTGGAGGAATTGGAATATCGTTATCAACAGCTTCCATCAACTCTTCGATCGTCTTAACCCACTTCTCATCACCGTTCAGACCACCAAGAGCGGAACCTTTAATTACGCTGATGTTGTCTCCATCAAAATCATAGAAGCTAAGAAGTTCTCTGATTTCCATTTCAACAAGCTCAAGTAGTTCTGGATCGTCAACCAAGTCAACTTTGTTCATGAAAACAACAAGAGCGGGAACACCTACCTGACGTGCAAGAAGAATGTGCTCTCTTGTCTGAGGCATTGGACCGTCAGTAGCGGCAACTACAAGTATAGCGCCGTCCATTTGAGCAGCTCCCGTAACCATGTTCTTAACATAGTCGGCGTGTCCAGGACAGTCAACGTGCGCGTAATGCCTGTTGGCTGTGGCGTATTCAACGTGTGATGTATTGATAGTAATACCTCTTTCTTTTTCTTCAGGAGCGTTATCAATTGATGAATAGTCTCTGGAAGACGCTAGTCCTTTTCCTGCAAGAACAGCTGTAATAGCAGCGGTAAGAGTAGTTTTGCCGTGGTCAACGTGACCTATAGTACCTATGTTTAAGTGAGGTTTAGAACGGTCAAATGTTTCTTTAGCCATATTTGAAAATCCTCTGTTTTATGTTTTAATTTAAAAATTAATATTGAGCAAACTTTCAGAGCCAATGACGGGACTTGAACCCGTGACCCCTTCCTTACCAAGGAAGTACTCTACCACTGAGCTACATCGGCTAAACTTATTTAATTAAGAAGCCACCGGCTTTAAATGATTATTGAGCGGGAGACGAGGTTCGAACCCGCGACCTACAGCTTGGAAGGCTGTCGCTCTACCAACTGAGCTACTCCCGCTTGTCTTATATAAAATTGTCATCTTCGGTATGAAGATGACAATTTTAATTATAAGTGAGTGGGGAGAGAAGGATTCGAACCTTCGAAGTCATAAGACAACAGATTTACAGTCTGCCCCAGTTGGCCGCTTTGGTATCTCCCCAACTGTTTTACCCCCATTCAATAAAGCTCAACTTCCACTTGTTCTTCCCCACATGCTTTTCAAAGGGATTGCAAAAATAGATCCTTTTTTTTTTTAATCAAATTTTTAAACAAAAAATATTCGATTATTGTAAACAATTTTCACTAATGGCCACCTAGATCCTGCAACTTTTCCATATAACCATTTGACAAATCACGTATTACATCATACTTCGTCGATCCGGAGACCGCCTGCAAAATCTGAATCGCCTCCTCACGTTGCCGTGTATTTGACATTTTTGTGACATACTCTCCAAAAAGAAACAAGAAGTTATACAACGAGCGAGGCTTGCTTCCGTACGCGGCGAGCTTGGCCTTAAACCATTCAAATTTATCGGTCCTTGCCGATTGAACATAATAGCCGGCGATCGAGAGAGCGACATCAAGATTATTGATCGCTTCAAACTCCTCCGGATTTACCTTGCCGGCCTCCTCACTCTTCAGCAAAGCGCTTAGCGAAGCCGCCACCACCGAGTATGGCCTGGCTTTTAGTCCGTCGTAAAACACTTCCCTATAATTCGGTGAGGCTATATTGGCGAGTACTCTGATAGCGGTAGCGCGGACTTCAGGTTTCTCATCCCGGACCGCGATAGTTTCTACGTCCTTTTTGAAATAGTCCAAAGCTGATTCAGGCAGATTGAGAAGCATCTGCAAGGAGAACTTCCGTATATCCCAAAAATGGTCTGACAAACCCTTTTTTATCATATCTCGAGTTACAGGATGTTCAATAAGATTCACCGCGCCTTCTGAAATCAGCTTGTTAATCGTGTTGTCAAAAGCGTATTTTCTACCCAGATATCCTGGTGACTTTTCATATTGATAAGCGAGCTCATCCAGCGACATCTCCTGATCAATCACTCCTGGCAGCACATATTCCGGGTCTACCTGGACCAAGTCAGGCTTTTGACTCACCTCAATGAATATGGTCGTATCGGTTCCCTGAACTACAATATCTCTGATAAATTGTTGATCATTGATCCAATAGGCGACCTTTAAAGGCGCCTTATACACCGCGCTTTTTATAGTATCTTGGATCTGCCGGATACTCAAGCTAATTTTTCCATCCCCATAAGAGTGTTTTACTCGCAACTCCGGATGACCAGCTGAAAGGAAGTACTGATTAAAAAACCAATTCATATCCCAACCTGTGGTCTCTTCAAAAGCCAGGCGTAAATCATGAACTTCAACAGACTTAAAGTGATTATTGGTCAAATAAAGATTAAGCGCTGAAAAGAAAGCGTCATCTCCGACGATATTACGCAGATAATGTAAAACCCTGCCACCCTTGTTATATGAATGGCGATCAAACATATCTTCCTTGTCTTTATAATGGAAACGAATCAGGGGTTCTTTTTTAGTCTGAGCTTCGGATAGATATTCCAGCAGTTCCTGATCTCCATGATAATCGGCTTCATCTCTACCGTACTTATATTCCGACCACAGATATTCCGAATAATTGGCGAAAGCCTCATTAAGTGGCAGATTCGCCCATGACTCACAGGTTACCAGATCTCCAAACCAATGATGAAAAAGTTCATGCGCTATTATAAAATCCCAGTTGACATCCAGAGCTTCCCGATCATCAATCTGAAGTCCTTCCATAAAAACGGACGCGGTCGTATTTTCCATCGCCCCACTGACAAAGTCTCTGACGACAATTTGTGAATATTTATTCCATGGATATGGATAACCCAGTTTTTCGCTAAAAAAGGAAAGCATTTCCGGCGTATTACCAAAAACAGTTCTGGCATATGGGGCGTACTCCGGTTCTACATAATAATTTACTTCCTTGCCATTCCATGAATCCTTGATAACGGCGAATTCCCCGACCGCCAGCATAAACAAATAAGGAGCGTGTGGAAGCTCCATTCTCCAATACTCCGTTTTTGTGCCATCGCCATTATTTAATTCATATACTAACTCTCCGTTGGAAAGAACGGTTAAGCTTGTATCCACGGTAATGAATAGCTCCTGCGTAGTCCTTTCATTGGGACTATCAATCGTAGGAAACCACTTTGAATTAGACTCCGTTTCGCCCTGTGTCCAGATCTGCCTTGGTTTCATTGGATCCTCTCCGGTTGGATTGATAAAATACAATCCTTTATCCTGTTGAATAGCTTCACTGCCACCGACCGGAAGCTCATTAGGTTTGGCGACATATTCTATTTCAATGGCCAAGGTATCCCTTCTTGAATATTCCCGGTCCAGACTAATTATCAACTTTTCATTATCATATTTATAATCCAGGCCGTTTCCGCCTTCCAGTTCAACACGAATTATATCAAACCCTTTGGCGTCAAGCTCTACTTCCGACTGACTATAAAAATAGGGTCTCAACTGCAAATAGGCGGTCCCCAAGACCCATTGCTTTTCCCAATCAAAGGCGAGTTCCAGCTTCGTATGAATCAAATCGATTTTTCGGGTTCGCGATGGATTATATGGAGCGATTTCATTCCGCTCCGCCACACGCTTGGTTTCTATCGATACCTTGGCTACCTGGGTTGGAGATTTACAGGCTCCCGCGAAACCAAGAAGCAAGACAAGAAAGAAAGCAGGCTTAAATTTATTAAAGGAACACATTGGGAGAATTTAATTATTAAATATCATCTACTGACCGGTAAGATACTAAATGCTTTTAAGGAATGAAAATACGAGGCGTCCTTAGTCGATTCTTCCCTTTCATCTATTCAACGCACGGTGATATACATATTAATAAACATATAATCAGAATATTGTAGTCTAAACAAAAAATCAAAAACAAGCGAACGATAAAAAAAGTTTGTAATTTTGGCGGACATGCCAGCCAATTAAATGCAGATTTTCTTTTTATAGATTACACAGCATTTATATATTTGTTGAATTTGAAAAGCTCTATTTAAATGAAATATAAAAGGATATTGCTCAAACTGAGTGGAGAAGCGCTCATGGGCGACAAACAGTACGGGATTGACCCTGAACGATTGCAGCAGTATAGCGTTGAGATCAAGTCAGTGACGGAACTAGGGGTACAGGTAGCCATTGTTATTGGGGGCGGTAATATTTTCCGTGGTATACAGGCGGCCGCTACTGGCATAGATCGGGTACAAGGCGATTATATGGGCATGCTCGCGACAGTGATCAACAGTATGGCCTTGCAAAGCTCCCTGGAAAGCAATGGACTGTATACCCGCCTGATGTCCGGTATTAAAATAGAGCAGGTCTGTGAACCATTTATCCGCAGACGGGCGATCCGACACCTCGAAAAAGGCAGGATCGTGATCTTTGGCGCGGGAACCGGAAATCCTTATTTCACCACTGACTCCGCGGCCAGCCTTAGGGCCATTGAAATTGAAGCGGACGCTGTACTGAAGGGTACCCGCGTTGATGGAATTTACTCCTCCGATCCCGAAAAAGATCCCAACGCTGTCAGATTCTCCAATATATCATTCAAAGACGTTTATCAAAAAGGTCTTCAGGTGATGGATATGACCGCCTTTACGCTATGCAAGGAAAATGGCTTGCCGATCATTGTATTCGACATGAACAAATCCGGCAATCTGCTAAAAATTGTCAAAGGCGAAGAAATCGGCACTTTAGTGACTTCATAAGAACAAACAAATTATACAATGGAAGAGATACAATTTTATCTGGACGAGGCAAAAGAATCGATGCAGAAATCAGTAAAGCATACTGAGATCGAATTGCAAAAAATACGCGCCGGGAAAGCGATGCCCAATATGCTGGATGGAATAATGATTGATTATTACGGAACGAAGACTCCTATCGCGCAGATGGCGGCTATTAACACTCCCGACGCCCGGACAATCGCGATAAAGCCATGGGAAAAGAAAATGATCTCGGAAATCGAAAAAGCGATCCGTGACAGCGACCTTGGATTAAACCCCACAAATGACGGGGATCTAGTTCGAATCAACATTCCTCCCCTTACAGAAGAAAGAAGAAAGAATCTTGTAAAACAAGCGAAGTCGGAAGCCGAAAACGGCAAGGTTCGTATCCGTTCTATCAGAAAAGCAACCAACGAGGATCTGAAAAAACTTTTGAAAGACGGCGCTCCCGAAGACGCTATCAAAAAAGCCGAAGATTCCGTGCAGCAGCTCACCGATTCGCACATAGCCAAGATCGATCAGTTGCTCACCGCCAAGGAAACGGATATCCTCACTATCTAATCTTTGTAGAATCCGCGGCTTTTGATGAGGTCTTCCACCTCAGGCGGCAGCAAATATTTAGCGGACTTTTCGTTACGAATCAGATTTCTGATAAATGTAGCGGAAATATTCAACAATGGCGCTTCAACCATCCGAATTCCCGGATGGTTTTTTATTTGTATCTCATCACCGACAATATCAGGCCTGGGATATACATACAGCTCAAAGTTTGCCAGAATCTGCTCATAGTTTTTCCATTTATGAAAATGCGCTAGATTATCTTCTCCGATAATTAAGACAAAGCGCTTATCCGGCCACCTCTCGACCATATAGGTAAGGGTATCGATGGTATAGCTGGGCCGGGGTAAATGAAATTCAATATCGATCCCGCGCATACGGTAGTTATCGGCAATCGCTCTCTCCACCATATACATCCGGTCAAATTCATGCAGCAGCGTCGACTTCTTCTTATGCGGGTTATGCGGACTTACGACAAACCATACTTCATGCAGATCCGTGTTTTCCAACATGGTATTGGCTATAATCAGATGTCCTACATGGATGGGATTAAAGGATCCAAAAAATAAACCGATTTTTTGCATCGAAACAACTTGAAGTTAAAGTAAGACAAATTCATTAACAAGCTTCTCCGCGTCTTCAAACGCCTCATGAAGATCATTGTTAATCAAAACCTTGTCAAACTTATCTTCAAAGCTCATTTCAAACTTTACCTTAAACAACCTGGCTGAAATACTTTCCTCCGTTTCCGTATTTCGAGTTCTCAGCCTTTGTTCCAATATCTCCAGGGAAGGTGGCTTGACGTATATAAGCAACGCCCGCTCCTTATAGTATTTTTTAAGATTCAAACCGCCTTTGACATCCACATCAAAAATAACATGCTTTCCTGTAGACCATATGCGCTCGATCTCTGATTTCAATGTTCCATAAAAAGCTCCCGGATAAACTTCCTGCCACTCGACAAACTCGTCATTGACTATTCTGGCTTTAAAGTCTTCCGGAGTTAAAAAGTAATAATCCTTACCATGTTCTTCCATTCTCCCTCTTTTATCCCGGGTACACGCGGAAATGGAAAAGCCCAGATTGGGCATCTTCGCGAGTAAATGTTTTACAATCGTCGTCTTACCGGAACCTGAAGGAGCTGAAAAAATAATTAATTTGCCACCACTCATGAATTTGAAGTACTTTCTTTGATATACGCGAGTTGTTTTTTGACGTTTTCAACCAATTGGTCAGGCATTTTTACCTTCGCGATTTTGGTTTGCAACAACTCTTTTACCGCTTTATCCAGTTTATAATGATTATAACACGGCATACAAACATTAAGATGATCCATGAATGCCTCTTCCTCTTCTAAAGACGCTTCTCCATCCAATATTAACTGCAAACTTTCCAAACACTTACCATCTTCCACACATTTGGTGCTGTGTTTGTTCTTTGGAAAAGAACTCATGCATTATTATGATTAATATAAAGAAATCTTTAATAATTCAAATTACTACATTATTATTTATTATATCCCATGGTTGTGGCATAATTTTTCAATTTTTCCTTCAACAGGTTTCTCGCGCGATGCAGCCTTGACCGAACCGTTCCTATCGGAATATCCAGAATCTTCGACATTTCTTCATACGTGAACCCTTCCAGATCGCATAGGATAATGATTGTCCGGAAATCGACAGCGAGCGTATTCAACGCGTTCGCCACCTCGTCCCCAATCATGTCGGAAATGCTCTCGACACGCAAATCCGCCGTAATGTTTTCATCAACATCCTCCGAATTATAAAAAGTTTCCACCTCATTATAGTCGATTTTCGATGGCTCCTTACTCTTCTTCCGAAACTCATTGATGAAACTATTCTTCAGAATTCTGAACAACCAGGCCTTCGCGTTAGTTCCCCGCTCGTACGAATCGAAGAAGCGGTACGCTTTAAGATAGGTCTCCTGAACAAGGTCATTGGCGTCATCCTCGTCGAGGGTAAGCCTGTACGCGAAATTATACAAACTGTCAATAAGGGGCATAAACTCTTTTTCAAAAAGAGCGTCCTTTTCCGTTTTATTTAATCCGGCCGGATTCTGGTGGTTTGATTTTTTGTCCTCTTCCATACCTTCGTCTCCTCCTAATTTTTTATAAACTCCCGCGTCCCGTTTCGGGATGGTGGTGTATATAGTTAGAACATGGTTTTGTTATATAATGTTGTAGGCAATTATTCTGCCAAAGAGGATCCGATCTCAAAAGTATCGGAAAATATCCGTGAAAGGCGCTACTCCGCCCCCTCAGACCATAGGCTGGCTTTATTATATCTTTCTTCTTTTCTACCCATTATCGGCTGTTATTTTTTCGGGATAATGAGAAAATGTATAGAAAGAATATCAAAAATTCAGCCCGGGGTAGTCCTAAGTCTATCGAAAAAAGGGGATTGCCCATGATACTCTGGTCGTTTATATAACTTTATAGTTTTTATATTCCCCAACCCTCCAGCCAGTAGCTTTCTCCACTTTTAATAATAGTTTTTCCTTAAATGACAGTCGCTTCTGATAGGTATCAAACTTAAACACCCAATTTTGTTTTTCTATCCTATCCCTCATCACCTGAGGATGCCCGCCTTCAAACTCTTTTAAAGACTCCACATTAGAATAGTCAAATTCCGTTTCCTTGGATACATGCTTGTCAATCCAGGCGTCGTCATGCCACAGCTTATGAAAGCTTTTCTGCTTTTCCGCCTGAAAATACGGATTCTTCACCCAGCCATAATGATACACCCATACATCGTCGATATACTTTACAGCCAGTTTCTTATTATCTTTCGTCCTGAATCCCTGAGCGTCCCTATACGAGCGAATATGTTTCTTATTTTTTATGACTCTTATTTCCCGCCGATACCACTTTCTGGAATCTCCGACATAATCATAGGATCCAAAAAAATGCAGATAATTAAAAAGCAGCCCCTCCACTTTAGGATCGTCTTTCCATTTTTCCATAGCCGCGTAGATTTTTTCGAGATACTTTTCATGAATCACCTCATCGCCCTGAATATAAAAAGCCCAATCCGAATCTTCCGGAACCGCGTCGAAGGCCTTGTCCGTTTCAAGAGCCAATGTCCTGCCACCTTCTCTCCGGGAGTCATCCCAGACTGTATGAATAATGTCTATCTTATCCGAATCAATCGACTTTATCAAACCCAGCGTATCATCCTCCGAGTCGCCAACCGCCAGTACAAACTGGTTACATATTGGCAAAATAGAAGAAATCGCTTCCACAATCGGGTAGTCATATTTAACCGCGTTTCTGATAAACCCAAACCCTGTAACCTTCATATAGCCCTGAATAAAACCAAACAAGCTCCTATAAAACACAGGAGCTTGTCTTTCATTTAATTATATTATCTTTATCCATTCGGTAGTAAACATATCAGCCGGATATCGCCAACATGCTTCTCCGTTTAATATCTATACAGATCTGATTTAAACGGTCCCTCTACAGTAACTCCTATATACTCCGCCTGCCCCGGTGTCAGAACATCCAGTTCAACCCCAATTTTGGCCAAATGGAGACGAGCCACTTTCTCATCCAGATGTTTTGGGAGCGTATATACCTTATTTTCATAATCCTGACTGTTTTGCCATAATTCAAGCTGCGCGAGCACCTGATTGGTAAAAGAGTTGGACATGACAAAAGACGGGTGTCCCGTAGCGCATCCAAGATTTACGAGCCTTCCTTCGGCCAGAACAATGATGTCTTTTCCTTTCAAGGTGTACTTGTCGACCTGAGGTTTGATCACCACTTTGGTATCGCCGTAGTTCTTGTTCAACCAGGCCATATCAATTTCATTATCAAAATGTCCGATATTGCATACGATCGCCTTGTCTTTCATTGACTCGAAATGACGTCCAACAATGATATCCTTGTTGCCGGTAGCGGTTACGACGATATCCGCTCTTTTCACGGCTTCATCCATTTTGCGTACTTCGTAGCCATCCATAGCTGCCTGAAGAGCGCAGATCGGATCAATTTCGGTAACAATCACTCTGGCTCCCGCGCCTCTTAGCGAAGCGGCTGAGCCTTTACCGACATCGCCATAACCAGCGACAACAGCTACTTTACCGGCCATCATCACATCGGTAGCTCGGCGGATCGCGTCTACTAACGATTCCTTACAACCATATTTGTTGTCAAACTTCGACTTGGTGACAGAGTCGTTGATATTAATAGCGGGCAAAGGAAGCGCGCCTTTCTTCATTCTTTCTATCAACCGCAATACGCCAGTCGTCGTCTCCTCGGAAATTCCCCTGATATCCTTAACCAATTCCGGATATTTATCCAATACCATATTGGTAAGATCTCCACCATCATCCAGAATCATATTCAGCGGCTTTCTACCCTCGCCGAAAAAGAGTGTCTGCTCAATACACCAGTTAAATTCCTCTTCATTCATGCCTTTCCACGCGTATACGGAAATACCTTTTTCCGCGATAGCCGCGGCGGCGTGATCCTGAGTCGAAAAGATATTACAGGAAGACCAGGTCACTTCCGCTCCCAATTCAATAAGCGTTTCGATCAGAACGGCCGTTTGAATAGTCATGTGCAGACATCCAGCGATCCGGGCGCCTTTCAAGGGTTTGGACGGGCCAAACTCTTTCCTTATCGACATCAGACCCGGCATTTCGGCTTCAGCCAGCTCAATTTCTTTTCTTCCCCATGAAGCGAGGGATATATCTTTTACTTTGTATTTGAGATATGTTTCCACCATTGTTTCTCTTTTTATAAGATAGCGACTATTAAAATATTTAAAACAATAAAATTATTCAATTCCAAAACTTAATTTCCTTTAAACTATAGCGATCAGTATGCCCCCCGCTTTCCACTTCAAGACAGCCCGATGAGTCTATCCCTCTTATAAAACCAATAAATTCGCCTTTAGCCTGAGAAAAAAAACTCCTTTCCTCATTAAGGAAATAAAGATTCCGCAAATATAAATCTTTTAAGGATTCTTTTTTTCCCGATTGTAAATCAATAAAAAATGTTTCGAGATTTTCAAGCAGCGATCGCAGCACCAATTCCAGATCGAAACTTTTACCGCCCGCGATCTGTTTCATAGAGACCGCTCTGGGGGTCTGAAAGTGAGTCTGATTCACGTTTAAACCGATACCGATCACAACACCATCAATCACTTTACCTTTTATAACACTCTGAATCAGAATTCCGCAAATTTTCTTTTCTTCACAGTACAGGTCATTGGGCCATTTAATATTGACCTTTTTTGTTAAAAATGTTGTTAAAGTTTGGTAAACTGCAAGTGAGGTCGCGATGATGAGGTAAAACTGATCGGATACCGGAATATTCTGGGAATGGTAGATGACCGAAAAAGTCAGATTCTCGCCCGGCGATGTTTCCCATGAGTTTCCGTACTGTCCCTGTCCCGCGGTCTGTTCGGAAGTAATGACGACCAAACCATTGGAAACGGTTCTGGAAGCGAGAAGTTCCATCGCGGTTTTATTGGTCGAATGACAAGTTGGCAGATATCGAAATTCTTGTCCTGTAAATAAAGTATTTGGTAAAACAGTATTGAACAAGTTTTTTATATTTTTGCCGGAAAGTTAAACTCAAAAGTTAAATAGTGGTTAAAGTTACAGAAAATAAAGTAAATCTCAGGGAAATTATCATAATGGGCATGCTTGAAAAGAAAGCAAGTGACATAGTGCTCGTTGATTTATCAGGAATTAAAGGCGCGGTAGCTGATTTTTTTATAATTTGCACAGGTAACTCCGACACACAGGTGGACGCTATTTCAGAATCAATTGAAAAGGAAGTATATCAGGCGACAGGTGAACATCCCTGGCGGTCTGAAGGAAAACAAAATAAGGAATGGATTTTGATAGACTACGTGGACGTTGTAGCGCATATCTTTAAAAAAGAAAAAAGAGCTTTTTTCGCTCTGGAAGAACTTTGGGGAGACGCGAAAATCACACGAATTGAAAACGATTTTGATTAAAGGGTAAAACATAATGACAGACGGCAATTTCAAAAAGAAGAAGAATATAATTCCCAAAAACTCCCCTAAGCCTAATTTTCAGATCTGGCTTATTGTTGTTTTGCTTTTGTTGGTTATCGGCATAACCTATTTTAATAAAAATACCGCTCCGTATGAGATATCTCAAAAACGGTTCGAGCAGATGTACAAAAGCGACGACGTTAAGTCGATCAATCTGATCACAGACAAAAATGTCGTCGATGTCGCGCTAAAGGAAGAAGCGCTCAACAACGACAAGTACAAGGATATTCTTCGCAACCGGAATTCGCTGTCGATGACGCATGGCCCACAGGCTTACTTCAAGGTTATCAATGGCGAAACCTTTAAAAAGGATAAGGAAGAATTTGAGAAGGAAAACAATATCCCCGCGGATAAACGACTCGAGCTACATATTGAAAGTTCAAACCAGTTCTCAAACATACTGTTAAGCTGGGGCTTCGTCTTTCTTCTGTTGTTTGGCTTCTGGTACCTGATGCGAAGAGTCGCCGGTGGCGGACCTGGTGGTCAGATCTTTAATATTGGAAAATCAAAAGCCGCGTTGTTCGACGCGGAAAACAAAGTAAAGATTACGTTCGCGGACGTAGCGGGCCTGGAAGAAGGCAAGGAAGAAGTAAAGGAAATTGTCGATTTTCTTAAAAATCCGACCAAGTTTACCAAACTGGGTGGAAAAATACCCAAAGGCGCCCTTCTGGTAGGCCCTCCCGGAACAGGAAAGACCCTTCTAGCCAAAGCTGTAGCGGGCGAAGCGGGCGTTCCCTTTTTTTCTCTTTCAGGTTCCGACTTTGTTGAAATGTTTGTGGGTGTAGGAGCCGCCAGGGTAAGGGATTTGTTTAAGCAGGCGAAAGAAAAGGCGCCATGTATCATATTTATCGATGAAATCGACGCGATAGGAAGATCCAGAGGTAGAGGCGCCATGCCCGGAGCGAATGACGAACGGGAAAACACCCTCAACTCCCTGCTTGTAGAAATGGATGGATTCGCGACGGACTCCGGCGTAATCATTCTCGCCGCGACCAACCGTCCGGATATTCTGGATTCCGCTTTGCTAAGACCTGGTCGTTTTGACAGACAAATCAGCATCGACAAGCCAGATATCATTGGCAGAGAACACATCTTTAAGGTCCATCTGAAACCTCTGAAGTTGTCCGAGGATGTAGATCCCAAAAAGCTGGCGGCCCAAACTCCGGGTTTCGCGGGGGCCGAAATAGCGAATGTCTGTAACGAAGCCGCCCTTATCGCCGCCAGAAGAGACAAGACTGCCGTAGACATGCAAGACTTTCAGGACGCTATAGACCGGGTAATTGGTGGTCTTGAAAAGAAAAACAAGATCATCTCACCGGAAGAAAAGAAAATTGTCGCTTACCATGAGGCTGGCCACGCTGTCGCGGGTTGGTTCCTCGAACATGCCGACCCATTGGTAAAGGTAAGCATAGTACCAAGAGGAGTGGCCGCGTTAGGCTACGCGCAGTATCTGCCTAAGGAACAGTTTCTGTATACGACTGAGCAATTGATTGATGAAATGTGCATGACCCTTGGCGGAAGAGCCGCTGAAGAAATCATATTCGGAAAGATCTCTACCGGAGCGCTAAGCGATCTGGAACGAATTACCAAGATGGCTTATAGCATGGTAACGGTATATGGAATGAACGATAAGATTGGCAATATATCTTTCTACGACTCCAAACAATCCGGAGATTATAACTTTACCAAGCCCTATTCCGAATATACCGCCCAAACCATCGATGAGGAAGTCCGCAAGATCATCAACGACGCTTTCGAGCGGACCAAAAACTTATTGATAGACAAACAAAAGGAATTGGAAATCGTCGCTCAAGAATTGTTGGAAAAAGAAATTATTTTCCAATCCGATCTTGAAAAGCTCATCGGGAAAAGGCCTTTCGAGCGGCCAACAACCTATGAAGAGTTTACCAATCGCAAGGTAAATGGCGACGGAAGTATTGATCTAAATACCGAAGCGCTGGAGAACCACGTGGAGGAAAAGCGTATAAAAGAAAGTGAAAACGAACGCTCATCCGAGGAAAATACGGATACGGCGAACGATAGCCCCGGGAAAGATAATTCTTAAATGAACTCGGAAAGCTCACGCGATAGAATATTAAAGAAGGTCAGGCTGGCTCTGGGAAAAGGCGACTATGCCATGAGTGTCCCGGAGTTCGCCTCTCCTGTCATGAAAGAATTGCCTGAGGAGGATATCGCGCTGGTCTTCGCGGAAAATTTTGTACAAAACAAAGGTACCTTCTTTTACTGCGAAAATATAGACGAATTTATGCTCACCATTCGCTCGTTTATCTCTCAGCACAATTACCAACAGGTTTTTGTCTGGGAAAAAGAGTTGATTGACGCGTTGAGCGGATTATTCCCATTTTCATCCGACAAAAAAAACTTTATATCCGCTGAAGTAGGAATCACCACCTGCGAGGCGCTAATAGCGAGAACCGGTAGTATTCTTATATCTTCCCAGTCCGAATCCGGTAGAAGTCTTGGGATATTTCCCCACGTTCATGTCGTGGTAGCTTTCTCCTCTCAGATTTCAAAGGAAATCGCCGACGCTCTGGCTCTGATAAAAACAAAATATCAGCACAATATTCCCTCTATGATCGGACTGGTTACCGGACCAAGCCGTACGGCCGATATAGAGAAAACCCTGGTACTGGGCGCCCATGGCCCCAAGGAACTCGTTCTGTTTTTAATCGATGATACCTCCCAAAAGTAATTTGCCTGAAGGTAAAAAGATCTACTTCGCCTCCGATTTCCATCTGGGAGTACCGAGTAAAACTGAAAGTAAAGAAAGAGAGAACAAGATCGTCCGATGGCTTACGGAAATCGAAAAAGACGCCGCCGCCATATTTATTCTCGGCGACATCTTCGATTTCTGGTTTGAATACAAGTATACGGTTCCCAAAGGATATATCAAGTTTTTGGGCAAGCTCGCGTTTATTCGGGAAAAGGGCATTCCGGTTTATTTTTTTACCGGGAATCATGATATGTGGATGTTTGACTATTTTCCTACGGAACTGGATATTCCGGTTTTTTATGAAACCCAGCAATTTGAAGTCAACGATATCCGCTTTTTTGTAGGACATGGAGACGGTTTGGGACCAGGTGACCAGGTTTACAAAATACTAAAAAAAGTCTTCGCTAATAAAGTTTGCCAACGGGCGTTTGGCCTCATTCCTTCATATATTGGTATGGGAATTGCCAATTTCTGGTCAAAAAGAAGCCGAATCAGCAATATAAAAAAGGACGAGGTATTTCTAGATGAAAAAGAATGGTTATTCCAGTTTTGCAAAGACCACGAGTGTCTGACCCATCATAACTACTATATATTCGGTCATCGCCACCTTCCATTGCGTATGCCGGTTAACGACAATTCCGAATATATAAATCTCGGAGAATGGGTAAATTTCTATACATACGCGGTATTTGACGGTAAAAAGACAGAATTAAAAGAGTTTGAAAAAGCTTATTGACGTACAAACCCAGTCGGTCCTTTTCTTCTTCCTCTTCTTTGTCATTAATCTACAGGCGCAGGAGACGTGGAAGGAAGTAAAGACAATCTCTGTTGGCAAAGCCCGGCTCATCTCGGCGGATTCCCATTTCAACATATACATTGCCAATGAATCAGGTATCGTAAGCCAATATGATTCGCTGGGCGACAAAATCGCTTTTTTTTCTCCGGGAAAGAAGAGTAAAGTAACTTGTCTGGATGGCAGCAGAAACGTCAATGTATTTTTGTTCTACAAGAACTTTCAAGAGTATAAACTTCTCAACCGCTTTCTGACGGAGATAAGTACTACCCGGTTAAATCACGATCAGATTGGATTCGTCTCGCTCGCTACATTGTCTCCTGACAACGCGCTCTGGCTTTTGGATGAAAGCGACCTCGCCCTAAAAAAACTGAACAGTGAATTTAACCAGATTATTGTCAATAGTTCACTCCTTCCAATATTACCTAGAACCAAAAATGAATTTATTTTTACCAATCTAAGAGAATACAACAACAATTTGTATCTATCCGACAAGTCGAATGGCATTTTTGTCTTCGACAATCTGGGCAATTTCAAAACCCTGATTCCGGCCAGCGACATTGAACACTTTTCTTTTTGGGAAAACAATCTCTACTTTATCGAAAGCTCCAAGCTACATATCATTAACCTTATCCGGAATGAGAGGCGCGTAGTGGAAAGAGAATTCCCAAGAAACGCCCAAATAATCCTTTCCCGGAATAAGGCTTATATTCTTCACGAGGACAAGCTGAGCGTCCATCGACACAATATTATCCAATAAAGGCTATTCCCTTTTCATAACATATTTCACCGCCGGACGCTTAATATTAGTGTAGGTGTTGATCTAAATGTGCAGAAGGATATGAGAGTATGGAATATATCTGTGTGCCTGCTCACCGCGGGAATATTGATAAGTTGCAACGGTTCGAAAAAGTCGGCCCGCGATAATCAGGCGAATGAACTAACAGCCGGCAAGCCTCCCCAAAAGGAATCTCAGTGTCGGAACAAACCAAACGAACTGGATTATAAAATAGAAATATCGGAAGAGGACGACGCTCGTATCAGCAGCCTGATCGACGCGTATGATTACGAAAACCGATACAATTACAATTATACCCACCGGCAGCGAGACGCTGACTTTAAGGGTTCATCCGGCACTGGTACCGGATCCAGCTACGCGTCTACGTATTATGGAGCCAATGCCAAGAAGCAGGAATTAATTACCTGCTCAAACGATACGGCGCTAATCAACGCCAACAAACAAGCGTTACCCCCTCAGTCAATCAACGATTTTCCAGCGGACACTTCATATACCGATGACTCTTATGGATGGGACACTCCTCCTTATGACAACTCTGAATATAACTTTCAGGACTCAACTTCAACGGACGACTGGTAAACATAAAAAGACAACATGATGAACTATTTCATTATTATAGCGATGGCTTTGTTATTTCTGTCAAGCTGCGGCGGACATCCCAGAGTAGCCATACTTCCGGATGACGGACTAGCGAGCGGATCTGTCAGTCCAAGAGCGGAAAGAAGCTATATGTACTCATACGAAGGCCATCAAAGCGCCAGTGGCAGCAATCCCGCGGGGCGGTTTGACAGAGAGCTTGCCGAACGCGAAAAAAGACGCTTGATTGAGATGGACACGCTCCGGAAGGAGTTCGCTGTAAACGGATACAGTGTAAACACGACTCCGGGCGACTGTGAACTATATTCAACCAGAGCGGAAAACGAAAGGGACGTGAAAGTCCGCGCCGATCGGTAATCAACCAGATGAGATCCATATCCAGTAAAAAAGAGAGGTGAGGCTTTTGAGCATCGCCTCTCTTTTAATATTTTTACGATAAATGCTTTTTTAAGCTCAAAAGTTCTATTTTTACCAGCAAAATCATCTCTGTCAGAATGCGGCATTTATTCTTTTTTTTAGTGATGGTAGCATTGATCCTGCCATCCGTTTCATTCTCTCAATCCAATGTTTATACTCTTTCCGGAACAGTAAGGGATTCTGCAAACAAAGAAGAACTACCCGGGGCGTCGGTCTATACTTCTGACCAAAAAACGGGTACCATGACCGATTTTGACGGCAAGTATGAGCTGAAGCTTAAGGAAGGCACCTACACACTTGAAGTTTATTTTTACGGATATAATACGCTTGTTCGGACTGTAACTATTCGCTCCGACCAGAAACTAGACTTTCTGCTTTCAAACGCCACAGAAAAAATGGAAGAGATCGTACTAAAAGGTACCCGCGCCGACGACAATGTCAAGGATACCAAAATGAGCACGATTGAGCTGAATATTGAGGAAATAAAAAAACTACCCGCGCTACTTGGCGAGGTCGACGTCATAAAGAACCTGCAATTACTACCCGGTGTACAGGTAGCGGGGGAAGGCAACGCGGGATTATACGTGCGAGGAGGAGGCGCGGATCAAAATCTTGTTCTTCTGGACAACGCCACCGTATACAATCCTGTACACGCCGTGGGTATCTTTTCCGTATTTAGCGGCGACGTCCTTAAAAGCACCGAATTGTACAAGGGAGGGATACCCGCTCAATATGGCGGCCGTCTTTCCTCGCTGCTTGAAATCACTACAAAATCAGGTGATTTTGAAAAGTTTGGCGGTTCCGCGGGAATCGGACTTTTATCAAGCAGACTTATGGTCGAGGGCCCTATCGTCAAAGATAAAGTTTCATTTATGCTGGCCGGAAGAAGAACCTATTTCGACTTGTTCCTAGCGGCAAGCGGTGATGAAACAATACGAAAAACCAAGCTTTATTTTTACGACCTAAACGGCAAGATTAGCATTAAAGCCAACAAAAATAACTTTATAGAGATTTCCGGATATTATGGAAAAGACGTCCTGAAGCTGTCGAGCCTCTTCAATAACTATTATGGCAATAACGCGGTATCCACTTCCTGGCGCCATGTATTCAGCGAACGACTATATTCTCAGACATATCTAACCTACTCCGGCTTTGACTACAATATAGCTCTGGAGCTTGACGAAGCCCAAAAATTCAGGATAAGCAACGGAATTCAGGACTTTAATCTAAAACATCTGTTTTTTCAGGAGCTCAATCCTAAAAACAAGTTAACTTATGGAATAGACGCGAGCTATAAGATATTTATGCCCGGCGAAGTAGCCCCGCAAGGTTCATCTTCCGCTTTCAAACCCTATAAAATCCCCAACGCCTATTCACTCGACGGAGGTATCTATATCTCGAACAAGCAGACGATCACATCAAGACTATCCGCCGATTATGGTCTTAGATTTTCCATGTTTAGTCAGGTGGGAGAAGCCTCCATCACCAACTACGACGGCAAACCAGCTAAGAACTCCGTAACGGATACCTCTACCTATGGATCGATGCGGATAGTAAAACCTTATTCGGGGCTTGAACCCAGAGTATCGCTCAGATATACCCTGAATGAAGTAAGCTCCATCAAAGCTTCTTATAACAGAATGTTTCAGTACCTGCATCTGCTGTCCAACTCTACCTCTCCGGTACCCAGCAATATCTGGCTACCAAGCGGCAAGTACATACAACCGCAAAGAGCGGATCAGGTAGCGCTCGGATATTTCAGAAACTTTAAAGAAAACACATACGAAGCTTCCGTTGAAGCATATTATAAGCACATGGACAAAGTAATCGACTTTGTCGACAACGCGGAGCTCTTTCTCAATCCAAATCCTGAGACAGACGTGCTTCCAGGTATTGGACGCTCTTATGGAACAGAGTTTTTCCTCCGAAAAAATAAAGGAAAGACAACGGGATGGATAAGTTATACCTTGTCCAAAGCGACTCGAAAGATTGATGGGATCAACGATAATAAGGAATATCTGGCAAGCTATGACCGGAGACATAATCTGAACATTGTCGTGACACATGACCTGAGCAAAAGGATCAATATTTCATCTACTTTTGTATATGGAACGGGAAGACCGTTTACACTACCCTCCGGGAAATACACGTTTGATTATACAACACCCGCGTATTATACCGAGCGCAACGCCTACCGGTTAAGAAGCTACCACCGTCTCGACCTGGCGGTTAATATTAACTTCAACCAGGAAGGCCGATTCAAAAGCAATCTGAATATTTCCCTATACAACGCGTATGGACGTAAAAATCCATATACCATAATGGTAAGGGATAAGGAAAATGGAGAAGGCCAGGAACTCGCTATGATATATCTTTTCCGATGGCTGCCTTCGATAACATACAATATTAACTTCTGATGAAAAAGATGAAGATTATCAACGCTCCGCTCTTCGCTCTTCTTATGTTTCTAACATCATGCGTAGAAACCATAGAGCCGGATCTAAAATCCTTTGACGAGAAGATTGTCATTGAGGCTCTGGTCACAAATACCGTGGCTCCCCATTATGTCAAAGTTACCAAAGCGGTACCTTTTTACTCCAATCAAGGCTCACTGCCGATCGACGACGCTATTGTCGTTATTTCCGATGATGCCGGCAACCTCGACACATTGTCCCATATGAGTGACGGGCGATATGAAACCAGTAAAATATCTGGTACTCCAGGTGTACGATACCATTTACTGGTAATCGCGGAAGGGAAAGACTATGAGGCTACATCCATAATGCCCAGGCTTAACACTATCGATAGCGCGTACGCGACCTACTATGAAAAAGGCGACTTTTTGCATGAAGAAAACAGCTATTATGTTTCTTTCGTGGCTAAAGAACCCCAGGATACGAAAGATTTCTATTTATGGAAATTTTATAAAAACGGCGAGTTGCTCAACCAGAAAAACGATATCATGATCGCTTCCGATGAGCTGGTTCAAGAGGATATTAACGGCATGGAAGCTCCGTTTCCCTACCAATTGGGAGATACAGCGAAAGTAGAAATGTACTCTCTGACGGAAGAAGCTTACAAGTTTTATTCCGGCCTTAATAGCAATTTAAACAATGAAGGAGGCTTCTTTTCATCTCCGCCAGCCAATCCCTCATCCAATATCACCAATGGAGCTCTGGGACTTTTTCAAACTTCCGCGGTTGAAACAATCGAGTATGTCATAAAATAAAGCGTTTCTTAACAAGAAATTAAAACTGGGGTAAAAACGCCTTAATATACGCTGTGTTTATTTACAAAAACACCGTATGCAAACGCACTATAAAACGATCGTCTTATCGGATATACATCTGGGGACTTCCGGATCAAAAGCGAAAGAAGTAAATCTTTTTCTCAAGTATAATACCTGCGACCGCCTTATTCTGAACGGCGATATTATCGACGGATGGCAACTAAAGAAATATGGTAAATGGAAAAAACGCCATACTCGTTTCTTCAGGCGCGTGTTGCAGCTTATTGAACAAAAAAACACAGAAGTCATTTATATACGGGGCAACCATGATGACTTTCTGGACACGATCATTCCTTTTTCTATCGGAAACATATCCATCCGCCGGGAATATATCCTACAATCCGGCAACCGAAAATTTCTGATTATTCACGGTGATGTATTTGACAGCATAACAAACAATCTTAAATGGGTAGCCAGGCTTGGCGATATCGGCTATACATGCTTACTTTGGATAAATCGCCAATATAACTTGTATCGCCTTAAACGAGGATTACCCTATTATTCCCTTTCTCAAATCATTAAATCAAAAGTAAAGAAAGCGGTATCCTATATTTCAGATTTTGAAACTGAACTGGCCAAACTAGCTAAGAACCGAAGGTGCGATGGTATTATATGTGGACATATCCATCAGCCTGGTATTAAAATATTCAGCGACGGGATCATATACATGAACTCCGGAGACTGGGTCGAGTCGTTAAGCGCGTTGGTCGAAACACGAGATCATCAATGGAATATTGTATTCTATGATCCGAATCATGCCTACAATGAGGTCCACAGGCAATCTGCTCCTATATGGGATTAATATCCGAAATCCTAAAAAGATATGCTTTGTTAACCAAAGAATAACCGTGTTTTAACGCGTCGCTAATAATCGTTTTCTTTTTTTGTATCGAAAAACCAATGTCCGATGCGAAAAAAGCTACGTTATCTGTTTATCGTACAGGGGGAAGGCCGGGGACATATGACTCAGGCGATCTCTCTAAAAGAAACTCTGAAAAACGCCGGGCATCAGGTCGTTTGCACACTTGTCGGCAAGAGTGAGCGTAGAATCATTCCCGATTTCTTCCTAAAAAGAATGGAGGCGCCTGTCATTTCCTTTGAAAGTCCGAACTTCGTCCTTGACAAAGGAAACAAACGTGTCCGGATCTCCAAAACGATAATACACAATCTTGCTCAAGGGAAAACCTACTACCGCAATCTAAAACTCATCCACGCCCAGGTAGAATGCTACAATCCTGACATCATTATTAACTTCTATGATTTCCTCGCCGGCGTATACAATATGATTTTTCCACATAAAGCGAAGTTTATTTGTATCGGGCATCAATATCTGGCCTTACATCCTGAATTTATTTTTCCGAAAGGGAATATGGCGGATAAGATATTATTGCTACTAAACACCAAAATCACCTCTCTATTAGCGGATAGGCGACTCGCTCTGTCATTTACGCCATTGCCATGCGACCCAACTGGCAAAACATCGGTAGTACCGCCATTGCTTCGAAGAGAAGTACTTAAGATAAGCCCCAATCGGGAAGCCTATTATCTGGTATACCTGGTCAATGAAGGCTACGCCCATGAAGTGATCCATTGGCATCAAGCGAATCGTGAAATCAGATTGCACTGTTTCTGGGACAAAAAAGACGCTGAAGATACAGTTGTCCTACATGAGAATCTGATTTTTCACAAGATCGACGACCAGAAGTTTCTCAACCTGATGCGTTCATGCTCAGGCTATATTTCAACCGCGGGATTTGAAAGCATATGTGAAGCCATGTATCTTGACAAACCGGTAATGATGGTTCCTATCAAGGGGCACTTTGAGCAAAAGTGCAACGCGCTGGAAGCTCAAAAAGCCAATGCCGGCATAGCGGCCTCCTCATTCAACTTATCCGATTTCCTCAATTACCTTCCATCACGTGTAGATCAAAACACGGCTTTCAGAAACTGGGTGGAGCAAGCCAACGAGCTTTTCCTGAAAGAGCTGGCTTATTTCAATTAATGTCGTTTGGACTTAGAAACTTTAAGTCCAAACGACGCGATACCATTCAAAGGCTCGTCCCTCATATAATGGATTGTTTTCAGATAAAACCGACCGGCATAGGGCATAGTCTTATCTTTTAGAAACAAGATCTGATAATCATAATAATCTCCCATACCGCCGCCATAAGGTTTCCCGGTCTTAGGCTCAAACAAATCCATATTGGACTGGCGGGATTCAATCTCATTATAGGCTGAGTCTAAAAGGTAGTAACGGGTATACAAATTATAATACGGGTAAGCGCCCGAATATCTTATATTATACAAGAAGTTATAGGAAGAAACCGTATCCTGGATTGCAAAATCAAAAAGCAACGTGTCTTTCACCGCCCATTGATCATCCGCCAGCGTTTTATTTACTTCATAAATCCTGTTTTTGTCACACGCTGTCCATAACAGACCCGTTACCAGCAACAGTCCTATTGTTCTCATGATGATTTCTCAGGTTTCTGGGGAGCTTTCTTCTTTTTCTTCTTCTTTTTCTTTCTTTTAGAGTTCGCGAACTTCTCATCAAACCTGGACAGCTCATTCAATTCCTTTTGAGTTTCATTCGTTTTATCCTCTTTCTCATCCAGATCCAAAGAAGCCGGCAAAATTCCTTTCTTGTTCATCTCCATAATCTCCACCACCCTGCTCGCGGGAATAGGAAACCAGGTAGTCTCCTGATTATATCCGAACCAGAGAATCTTTCTGAATATATCCGTCTTTTGCAGATAAGCGCTTCCCTGAACAGTCTTTAGCTCATTAATCTCCGGAATATCCTTGAGCGCTTCCAAATAGGAATCCAGCTCATAGTTTAAACAGCATTTTAAACGACCGCATTGGCCGGACAACTTGGAAGGATTGAGCGACAAATTCTGGTACCTGGCCGCGGAGGTCGAAACACTTTTAAAATCAGCCAGCCAGGTAGAGCAACACAATTCTCTTCCGCAAGAACCAATTCCTCCCAATCTTCCGGCTTCCTGACGCAGACTTATTTGTCGCATTTCTACCCTGATCTTAAACTCAGCCGCCAATCTTTTGATCAATTCTCTAAAATCGACCCTATCATCCGCGGAATAGAAAAAAGTAGCTTTAGAGTTATCCGCCTGATACTCCACATCAGAAAGCTTCATATCCAATTTCAACTCTCTGATTACTTCCCGGGTTCGAATCAGTGTCTCCGTCTCTCTGCTGGAAGCCAGTTCATACTTTTCAAGATCTTTTTCATTAGCCAGCCTGTAAATAGCGCGGATACTTTCGTCGTTTTCCTTAATTCCTTTCTTACGCATCTGCAATCGTACAAGCTCTCCGGAAAGCGCCACATGCCCCAAGTGATGGCCATTGGGCACATCCACGACAATAGCGTCTCCGGTTACGAGATCAAGATTATTCGAGTTTCTAAAAAATTCCTTTCTGCCTCCTTTGAAACGTACCTCAACAATATCAAATTTTTCCGTTGAGATACTATCCATACCTGAAAGCCAGTCAAAGGTATTCATTTTATTACAACCACCAGACTTGCATCCACCTTTACTTCCGCATCCACCGGTGCTACATCCGCCACCAGTACCACAAGAACTACATCCCATTTTTTATTATTTAAGTGGAAATTCTACTTTAAAAATTCCGGCAATATACATCAAATAATCACATTATCGCCAGAATTAACCAAATCAAAACCAATATCGGTTCTGTAATAACGACCAGTCCAACTGACCCGGCCAGCCGCCTCATTGGACTTCGCCAAAGCATCTTCAAGAGAATCGCCCAGCGCGGTCATGGCAATCACTCTGCCACCATTGGTAACAACTTTATTTTCTTTTATAGTCGTACCGGCATGAAAGGGAACAACATCCCCTACTTTATCAAGACCTGAAATTTCGTATCCTTTGTCATAGGATTCAGGATATCCCCCGGCCACCAGCATGACAGTCGTCGCCACCTGCCTACCAAACTCGACATTGGCGCCCCTGAGCTCCCCTTTAGCCGCTTTTTCCAATAGATCCACCAGATCCGACTGTATTCGAGGCAGGACGACCTCCGTTTCCGGATCTCCCATGCGCGCGTTATATTCAATAACGTATGGTTCGCCCCCTACGTTTATAAGACCAAAAAATATAAAACCAACATAGCGGATATTTTCTTTCTTCAACCCTTCAATGGTAGGTTTAATAATTCGTTTTTCAATCTTTCCCATAAACTCCTCATTGGCGAAAGGCACGGGAGACACCGCTCCCATGCCACCAGTATTCGGACCTGTATCTCCCTCTCCGATTCGTTTATAGTCCTTGGCTTCGGGAAGGATCACATAATCCTCTCCGTCCGTCAGCGCGAAAACCGACAATTCGATACCCGACAAAAACTCTTCCACAACCACTTTTGCTCCGGCATCGCCGAATTTCCGGCCAACCAGCATGTCCTTCAGAGTATCCTTCGCGACCTGGTGATCTTCCGCTATGATGACTCCTTTGCCAGCGGCGAGTCCATCGGCCTTTAACACGACTGGCAAAGAGTGATTTCCGACATACTCGATTCCATCGGCATAGTCTGCCGGCGTAAACGTCCTTGAGGAAGCTGTAGGAATCGCGTACTTATTCATAAACGCCTTGGAAAAGTCCTTACTTCCTTCCAACTGGGCGCCTTTCGCGTCAGGCCCGATCAGCAAAATGGACTTCAACCGTTCATCGGAAGCGAAATAATCGGCAATTCCGTCTACCAAAGGCGCTTCCGGACCTACTAGCACCAGATCTATTCCGCGACTAAGACAAAACTCTCCCAATCCCTGAAAATCATTGACCGCGATATCTACATTTTCCGCTATTTCCCGGGTACCCGCGTTGCCCGGAGCCACATACAGGTTGGCACATCTTTCACTTTGCTTTATTTTCCAGGCAAAAGCATGCTCCCTTCCCCCAGATCCAACTACCAGAATATTCATTGTATATTATTATTTCATTGATATTTAATTCGCGTATTCGGACAGAAACTTGATCCTAACCAATCTCAGTTCCTCTTCCGTAAAATCCTCATTATCCGGATTATTTATCGCTTCCTGGATATTATCGCTTTCAACGCTCATAAAATAATCCCTTATTTCTTCCTGTCTGTCCGTATCCATTACCTGGTTAAGATAATAATCCAAATTTAATTTGGTCCCGGAGTAACAAATATGCTCAATTTCTTCAATAAGTTCGGTCATGGATATGCACTTTGACTGGGCGATTTCCTCCAGATCGACCTTTCTGTCGATCTGCTGAATGATAAAAATTTTAATTTTTGACTTGTTTACCGAACTTTTAACCACCACATCGGCGGTTGTCTCTATTTCGTTTTCCTCCACATATTTGGCGATGGTTTCGATAAACGGCTTCCCGAATTTCAGAATTTTTCCATTCCCTACCCCATTAATATTGGCCAGTTGCTCTTTTGAAACAGGATAGACCGTCGCCATCTCTTCCAGCGAAGGATCCTGAAACACCACATAAGGAGGCACACCCTTTTCTTTCGCTACCTTTTTCCGAAGCGCTTTTAAAATATCGAATAGGACAGGGTCTACCCCTCTCCGATCAATACTATTCGCCATTTCAGTGGAACTTTGTTCTACCGAATAATCGTGATCTTTGGAAAAAGCTAAAGGATAGGGTGATTCCATATACCGCCTTCCCTTTTCCGAAAGACGGATAACGCCTACTTCTTCTGTATCTTTCGTCAATAAACCAAGTAAAATCAGTTGACGGATAATTGAATTCCAAAGCCCGGAAGAATAATGTCTCCCCTTGCCAAAAACCTCAAGTGACTGATGATCGTAGCTTTCGATATAGTCATTTACATAACCGGTAAGAACAGCGGTGAGATGGCTGATAGGAAAACGTTGCTCTGTCAAGTCAACTGTCTTCAAGGCCAGCACAGCGTCTTCCAGAATTTCAAATCTTTCCTTTGGTTTCAGGCAATTGTCGCAGAAACCACAATCTTTTTCAAATACCTCTCCGAAATAACTGAGAAGTTGTTTTCGTCTGCATACGGAGAGTTCGGAATAGGCGACCATTTCCTGCAAGAGCACGCGGGCGTTGTCCCTTTCCATTACCGTTTTATCTTTATTGAATTTCTCAAGCTTGAGTATATCCTTATGCCTGTAAAACATAAGGCAATTTCCCTCCAGGCCATCTCTTCCCGCCCGGCCTGTTTCCTGATAATACCCCTCCAGAGACTTGGGTACGTCATAATGAATGACGAACCGCACATCCGGCTTGTCGATACCCATTCCGAAAGCGATCGTCGCCACGATAACCTCTACCTCCTCATTGAGAAAGGCGTCCTGATTTCCCATCCGTACGGCTGGTTCCAATCCCGCGTGATACGGAAGAGCCCTGATATCGTTTACTCTCAGCAGCTCGGCGATTTCTTCCACTTTTTTGCGGCTGAGACAATAGATAATTCCGGACTTCCCCTTATTGTTCCGAATAAATTGTATAAGTGATTTCTTGGCGTTTATCTTTGGTTTTACTTCGTAGTATAGATTTTCCCTGTTAAAAGAGGATTTGAAAATCGCGGCGTCTTCCATATGCAGGTTTTTCTGGATATCCTGCTGTACTTTAGGAGTAGCCGTAGCGGTTAGCGCGATGATAGGCAACTTGCCCAACTGGTCGATAATCGATCTGATTTTCCTGTACTCCGGTCGAAAATCATGTCCCCACTCGGAAATACAGTGCGCTTCGTCTATAGCGATAAAGGATATTTTCGCTTGTCTCAGAAAAGCGATATTCTCTTCCTTGGTAAGCGACTCAGGAGCTACGTACAGCAACTTGAGTTCCCCGCTTAGCGTTTCTTTTTTTACTCTGGTCGCTTCTGATTTGGCAAGTGTGGAATTAAGAAAATGAGCGTTGACACCCAGCGCGTTTAGCTGGTCTACCTGATTTTTCATCAGGGCGATAAGGGGCGATATGACGATCGCGGTACCTTTTACCATCAAAGCCGGCAACTGGTAACATAACGATTTGCCAGCTCCTGTAGGCATAATCACAAAACTATTTTTGCCCGCCAGGACATTGTTGATAATGTCCTGCTGGTTACCTCTGAATTGATTGTAACCGAAAACAGTTTTTAGCTTGCTTATTACATCTACATCATTTTCGACTAACATTTCCTTTTCTGTAGCTTAATTTTTCCTTAAGTTCTTATATTTGTCACGGAATTAAAAAGTGATTCCCACAATAGGCCATCTATACATTGAAATTAGTAAAAAATCTTAAATTAATTGCAAAAAATGTCCTCGCGAATGAAGCCGAGGCGCTTAAGGCGTTGATCGACCTGATCGACGATCAGTTTGAAGCCTGCGTACACGCTATTTTATCCATCAAAGGTCGTGTAGTCGTTACCGGTATTGGTAAAAGCGCCATTATCGGGCAAAAAATCGCGTCGACGCTCAATTCTACCGGCACACCCTCCATGTTTATGCACGCGGCCGATTCCATCCACGGAGATTTGGGGATGCTGACGAGTGACGACATAGTAATCTGTTTGTCAAAAAGTGGCAATACTCCGGAGATCAAAGTGCTTGTCCCGCTTCTAAAAAGGAAAGGGGCTAAGCTCATCGGCTTAGTCGGCAATATGGATTCCTATCTCGCGCGGCAATCCGACTTTGTACTAAACGCCACTGTCGAAAAAGAGGCATGCCCCAATAACCTGGCTCCAACGACCAGTACTACGGCCGCGCTGGCTATTGGCGACGCTCTGGCCGTCTGTCTTATTGAAGCCAGAGCCTTCTCCAGCAAAGATTTCGCGATGCTGCATCCCGGCGGATCGCTCGGAAAGCGACTTTATCTGAAGGTGGAGGATATCGCGGTACAACACGAAATTCCGCTGATTCGACCCGACGCGGACATTAATGAGGTTATCGTTGAAATTTCATCCAAGCGTCTGGGAGCCGCCGCGGTATGCGACGAGTCTCTGGAGCTATTGGGAATCATTACGGATGGAGATCTCAGGAGAATGCTGAAGAATCATACCGTTTTTACGGAGATCCGGGCCAGGGATATCATGAGCGTATCCCCCAAAACGATCGACGCGGATGAATACGCGGTGAACGCGCTGAATTTGATGCAGCAAAATAACATTACCCAACTGGTCGTGTTAAGAAACAATAAAATAACCGGCTTTGTACATATTCACGATTTATTAAAAGAAGGTTTAGTGTAAATGAATCAAAATTATTACGCCATTATTATGGCCGGCGGAATCGGCAGTCGTTTCTGGCCATTCAGCCGAACAAGCTACCCAAAGCAGTTTCACGATGTATTGGGAACAGGAAAAACGCTTTTACAGCAAACGGCGGAACGTTTTTTTGATATTTGTCCCAAGGAAAATATTTTTATCGTTACCAACAAAGACTATAATGGCCTTGTCAAAGAACAACTGCCTTACCTGAACGACGACCAGATTCTGGGCGAGCCCATCGGAAGGAACACCGCTCCCTGCGTCGCGTACGCGTGCTACAAGATAAAGCAGAAAAACAAAGACGCGGTAGTGGTTGTGGCGCCATCGGACCATGTAATTCTAAAAGAAAACATTTTCGCGGATACAATAAAGGCCGGCCTGAAAGCGGCTTCCGAATCCGATATTTTAATTACGCTTGGCATACAACCAAGCCGCCCGGATACGGGATATGGATATATTCAGTATCATGAAAACGAAGGAGACCGGCTGAAAAAGGTAAAAACCTTTACTGAAAAACCTGTCCTCGAGCTTGCGAAAAAGTTTATTGAAAGTGGCGACTTTGTATGGAACGCGGGCATCTTCATATGGAGTATCGATACGATCATCAAAAGTTTCGAGAAATTTATGCCGGAAATGGCCGAAACATTTGATGAAGGCGCTAATTTGTACTGGTCGGAGAGCGAGGACAGCTTTATCGCCAAAGCGTATTCGCAATGCAAAAACATCTCTATTGACTACGGCATCATGGAAAAAGCTGAAAACGTCTTCGTCCTTTTAAGCGATTTTGGCTGGTCCGACCTGGGAACATGGAAATCCCTGTATGATATCTCACAAAAGGATGAGCAGGCAAACGTTCTGACAGGCAATATTATCACTTCTAAAACCAGTGACTGTATCATCAAAACACCCAAGGACAAACTGGTAGTAGTACATGGTCTGCATAATTTTATCGTCGCGGAATACGATGATGTTCTGATGATATGCGATAAGAACGACGAACAAATGGTCAAAGAATTTGTCGCTCAGGTAAAGTCTACGAAAGACCAGCGATTTATCTGACACTCCTCATTTACTAAAAAAGAGGCTGTCTTTTCAGAGAGCCTCTTTTTTTATTATCTCCGTTTTACAAACGTTGCCTGACAACTTCCGATAGTATCACCCCCGCCGCTACCGATACGTTTAGCGAATCAATTTTTCCATATTGAGGGATCTTCACCTGCTCATCCGACTTTTTCAGATATTCAGGAGAAATACCGTTTTCCTCCGATCCCATTATAATGGCCAAAGGCCTGTTTAAATCCGCCTGATAAACATATCTCCCGGCCTTTTCCGTACAGGCGACGATACTCAAGCCGCTTTCCTTCAAAAAGTCAATCGTAGTCTTAAGATTATCTTCCCGGATAACGGGGATATAATTAAGCGCTCCCGCCGAAGTTTTGACCGCGTCGCTATTTATCTCAGCCGCCCCTCTGGAAGGAATTATTATGGCGTGCGCTCCCAGACATTCCGCGGTACGGGATATGGCACCAAAGTTACGCACATCCGTAATCCGATCCAGAATCAGCACCAGAGGAGTCTGTCCCTTTCCAAAAGCCTCTGAAATGACATTGTCAAGCGACCCATAACTTATGGGCGAGACGAAACAAATTACTCCCTGATGGTTCTTTCGGGTAATATTGTTGAGTTTTTCAACCGGTACCTTCAGAACAGGTACCCTAAGTTTTGAGGCCAGTGACAAAAGCTCCCCGACAACCGCGCTACCAGTATCTCTCTGAATATAGATCCTCTCAATTTCTTTTTCAGACTGCAACGCTTCCATCACCGGTCTGAGGCCAAATACGACTTCCCTGTTATCGTTTTTCACAAACTATTATTTTTAATAATGACTCCCTTTCGCCAGTTGTCAATCATTGAATCCCAGATTTTTCTATATCTTTCCGATCTGTCCAGTTCAAAATGATCCGAAGACAAAAGAAAAGGTTGTTTATGGAATGTAAAGGTAAGAAAATCTTTATTGATTAAGCGATCATAATGCCATTCTTCCGTATCTCCATAACGCGCGACAATATCCGGCTTTCCAAACATAATAAACACCATTCCTTTATCCGTTTTCCACCCTTCCTTGTATGTTGTAAAAAACTTATTGGCGAACTCGACCCGGCCATAATAATGCTTGACAAGCATTCTGGAATATTCGATACTCCCTCCTATATTAAGCCAGAAACTATCGACCGCCATCTTAGGATCGGAAGCCTCTAATAGCCGATTATATTCCGTGACGCTTGTTATATACTTTAATGGTTCGATTAATTCGCCTACCGTCGCGATAGCGGGATAACTCGGCGATTTTATCAAATAAGAGAAACAGCCGGGAATCCCCTTGTTACTCGAAAATACTACTACCCCTTCTCCTTCAAAACGCAGTTCCTCACCCGGCGCTATCTTCCCGTCATATTCAGGTTCGGGTATCTTTCGATCGGAATTTTTGTCCGTCACATTATACGGTCTCGCCGCCGGACGGAAATCAAGCTTATAAAAAGTGTATGAAACGGAATCATCCTCGACATATTCGTAAGTTTGAAGCCGAAAAGACTTGCCTGTATAAAAGTACTCGCCGATTGATGGAATATTCGTTTCCCCTTCCATCAGAAATATTCTTTCAGGGCTTACCTTACGATACACCTGACCAAAATCAATCAGGCGAAACTGCTGCCTGACCAAATCGTTGACCTTAATAAAAAAAACGTCTCCGGGTTTTCCTGAATCGATAGTGTATTGTAAAATAATCCTGTCGGCCAAATCCCAAAACTGCTCCAACCGCATGCCCACCGATTCAAGCGCGATCACGTCTCCGTCCGAATAGGCGTACGTTTTGTACCCGTTAAACTCAAACCTGCTTACAAAATCCTGAAAAGATTGAAATTTATCATTTTTGGACAAAGATATATACAATCTCACAGAGTCACCTTCAAACAAAATCTTATGTTTGAAAACCGGGCTATCCGTATTGTACATGAAACTTAAGTCCTGGCTTATGATCCGCTTATTGGGCTGGCACCCGCAAAAAAGCGCGAGGAGCGAAAGGGTAAGATATAGAGCCTTAAACATAAGAAGAGATATTGAATTCAATATCTCTTCTTAATTATGATTTAACGGAATTGTTTACTTGTACCGAAGCCTCGTAACAAAATTCTGGAGATTACTTTCATAATCAGCCGCCAGGTCTTTTTCACCATATTGTCTAAGCACCCGGAACAACTGATCCAGAATATACAGATTTATTTCAACGTCTCTCGACCTATAATTCCGGATCTTTTCAAAATATGTCAGATTCTCGATAGCCCTGTCACCCATTTTCTGGGCGATATCCATCGCTATCCGCTTTTCTCCCAACTCAAACAACAATGGTATGTATGGTGGCGTCGCGAGATCATAGTTGATGGAAGTATCCGGCATTACTTCAAGCGACTTAAGTAAAACCTCTTTCGCCCTTGTAGTATCTCCCTCCGCATACAAGGCCACCGCCAATCTATGATACTGGGAACGAGCGTTTACAAAGAATCTCAAATAATTTTCATCATAATAGACGTCCGGATTATTGGTTTCCCTGAAATAGAAATTGTTCATGAGATTGTCATACATCACATCCGTGTTTACCCAGCCTCCAGGAGTAGCGGGATCTTTAACAGGCATAAGCCTGAAAGCCAAACCTTCTAACTGAGTATAATCCTTCAGGTTCATATAATCCGCTCCGGAAAGCGTTGTACTAAAATATATCGGCCTCTCCCAATTATTGTTCGCGATCATGTCAAGGATAACGAAATCCTTTTTATCCAGTACGCTTTTAGTGAGCGCCCACTGGAATCTTTCCTGAATAAATTCTTTCAGACTATCCGGAATCCAGCTTTGCTCTTTCAACTTACCGACATTTTGATCAAAATAAAGAGTCTTGGATGGCATAATAGTATACGTATCACCGGATTCGGTAGTACGAGTCACATTCGGAGCCCTATCTTTAACCAGATTGATAAATAAGGGAAGATTAATGCCTCCTTTATATTTTGGTTCCTCAATGATGTATATCTGATCGTTGGTTCCACTGATATAGTCTTTCAAATCCAACGTGATCGGCAGAGGATCGGAATCATAAGCCTGGCTCTTCATCTGATTGATATACCAATCAGTATTAAGAAGACTGAGATTACACACCCTCACATCCGTTCGGAATCCTTCCACCTCCTGCACATACCATAACGGGAAAGTATCGTTGTCACCCCCCGTAAACAGGATGGCGTTTTTCGCGCAGGAATTTAAAAGGTTTCTGGCGGAATCCACGGAATGATATCTGTTTGAGCGATTGTGATCATCCCAACCTTCCGCGGCCATCACCACAGGCACGGACAAGCTAAGAGCCGTCGCCACTACAGGCCTCAAAATCTGATTTGAAATGATTCTTTTCAGAAAGTCGGCGATCGCCGCGACACCCATCCCAATCCATATGCAATACGCGTAAAATGATCCGGTATAGGTATAATCCCTTTCCCTGGGTTCTATCGGCGGCTGATTGAGGTATATGATAATAGCGATCCCTCCAAAGAAAAACAGAAGCAGGACAATGGTCCAGTCCAGCTTATTTCTCATATAATGATAAAACAGGCCTATAAGGCCCAGAATCAGGGGCAGCATATAGAAATTATTCCTGCCTTTGTTGTTTTTCAACTCTTCAGGCAAGTCGTTGCTAAACCATTCCGATGGACTTATAAAACCGGCTCCCTGAATATCACTTTCTCGGCTCATAAAATTCCATAGGAAATACCTTATGTACATATGCCCAATCTGGTATTCAAAGAAGTATTTGATGTTCTGCCCCATGCTCGGCCGTTTACCAGGCTTTCCATCCGCGTTGGTCACCGGGACTTTCGGTTCTCCCATATATCCTACATACGCGTCCTTATGATTGGGCTGTATGCTATAGGCTCTCGGAAACAACCCCACATGAGCCGGATCATACTCATAATCCCTTTTGTAATCATACTCGACATATTTGCCTTTTTCATCGTCTCGTCTATATACAGGCGATGTTTTTTCAGCGCTTATCGGATAACCCGCCGTATAATAATGACCTTTAAGCAACGGCCGGTCTCCATATTGCTCACGCTTCAAATAGGAGACAAAGCTCAGAACGTTTTCCGGATCATTTTCATCAATTGGCGGATCAAAATTGGAACGTATAAGCACAATTCCATAAGACGAATACCCTATCAAGATAAAGGTAAGGCATAGAAGAAGCAGATTTAAAAGATTCTTTTGCCGCTTTACCGAATATACAAGACCATATATCAGCGCTCCCAGAAACAAGACGACGAATATAATGATACCGGAGTTGAAGGGAAGTCCCAGCGAATTGACCGCGAAAATCTCCATCGCGCCGGCGACGCTTGGCAAACCGGGAATAATTCCCACCATAATAAAGCCTATGATTCCGGCACTTATCGCGAAAGTAGCGACCACGCCTAGCTGAGTCGGTTTGTATTTTTTAAAATAATATACAAATCCCAACGCGGGCAACGTAACAAGATTGAGCAAATGCACGCCAATGGACAGCCCCACCATGTACGCGATCAAAAGGATCCACTTGTCGCTCGTCTCGCTGTTATAGTTGTACTCCCATTTGAGTATGGCCCAAAATACGAAGGCGGTAAATAATGACGACATCGCGTACACTTCCGCTTCCGTAGCGGAAAACCAAAATGAATCTGTAAAAGTAAAAGCCAGGCTCCCCACCAAACCGGAACCCATAATCGTCCATAGCTGACCAGCGCTTATCTCTTCACCTTCCGTCAATACGATTTTTCTTGTCAGCATGGTAATCGTCCAGAACAGGAACAGAATCGTGAATGAACTTGAGAATACGGACACGAGGTTTACCATGACCGCTATTCGTTCTACATCACTGGTAAACATGGAGAACACACGCCCCACTAATAGAAAAAACGGCGCGCCGGGAGGATGGGGCACCTGCAGCTTACTGGCCGCGGCGATAAATTCACCACAATCCCAGAAACTGGCGGTGGGTTCCATTGTCAGAATATATACAAGGGTCGCGATGATAAAAACAAACCACCCTATAATATTGTTAACTTTCTGATAATTCAGCATTTTTTAAAAATTATGGAGAAATGAACTATAAAACAACTTAAAAAAAAGTCATTTATTCTAAAAGGCGAAAATATTGAGAAGAAGGATAATTAGAAAGTAAAATCAAAAAAAAAGAGGAGAAACTCTCCTCTATATATCAAATATGATAAAAAAGAATCATTTACCTAATTGCTCTTTAGCAATTTTCTGGTTTCCACAACCCCCTTGTCGGAAAAGATAGTACAAAAATACATCCCGGGACGCAAACTAGACAAATTGACAGGATACGACCCATTACCCGAAGTTATTTTTACTTTTACGACCTCCTTGCCAATTATATCATACATGCGTATTTCGGTCAGTATATGTTTTCCCTGTATTACTTTTATGGTAGCCCTGTCCTCAATAGGATTGGGAATCAATACTTCATATTCCTGCGCGGGCACTTGCTCGGAGCTATTCTGAGCAAACGCTCCTCGTGAAAGAAGCAAAAAAAACAGCGCTATGATAATATGTATAGAATGTTTCATATATCGCCAATGTCGAATATATCGCCCCAATATACCACTAATTCGCATAAAAACCATGCCATTAGCGTATACCCTCCCGTATAATTAATACTTAATCTATAAGTAAATAGTTGCCGTCAATAGTTCATTTAAAAAGTCAATCCGGAAAAACAGCCAATAATCGGTTATCCGGCCCAGTTATCCCTATCAAGACTTCTATACTGAATCGCTTCCGCGAGATGCTCAACCCGAATTTCATCGCTTTCCGCCAGATCCGCGATGGTTCTGCTAACCTTTAAGATACGGTCGTACGCTCTGGCGGAAAGTCCCAAACGAGCCATAGCGGTTTTGAGCAAAGCCTTTCCTGCCTCGTTGATCACGCATAAACGTTGAACCATTTGGGGAGGCATCATGGCGTTACAGTGAATATCCAGGCTATCGACAAAACGTCCCGCCTGAATTTTTCTGGCTTTTATTACTCTTTCCCTTATAACTTCGCTGGATTCGTTCTTTCGCTCGGCGGTCATCTGGTCAAAAGACACTGGAGTAACCTCCACATGCAGATCGATCCTGTCCAGCAAAGGTCCACTTACTTTATTAAGATAGCGCTGCACAACGCCGGGAGGACACACGCATTCCTTATCCGGATGATTATAATATCCACAGGGACATGGGTTCATACTCGCGATCAGCATAAAATTAGCCGGAAAATCCACCGAAACTTTCGCCCTGCTTATGGTCACAAAGCGTTCTTCCAGAGGCTGGCGCATTACTTCCAGAACGGTCCGCTTAAACTCGGGAAGCTCGTCCAAAAACAAAACGCCATTATGCGCCAGCGAAATCTCTCCAGGCTGTGGATTGCCACCACCACCAACCAGAGCCACATCACTGATCGTATGATGTGGAGATCGAAATGGCCTCGACGCGATCAGGGAGGCTTCCTTTCCAAGCTTTCCCGCTACCGAATGAATCTTTGTAGTTTCCAAGGCTTCATGCAGACTCAATGGAGGCAATATGCCAGGAAGGCGTTTCGCCAGCATCGTCTTGCCGGCTCCCGGAGGTCCAACCATAATAACATTGTGCCCCCCGGCCGCCGCGATCTCAAGAGCCCGTTTTATATTTTCCTGTCCCTGAACATTGGAAAAATCCGCGCCTTCACGATTCAGCTCCGAATAAAATACGTCTCTGGTATCTATCTCTAGTGGCTTAATTGTCTTTTTTCCCTCCAAAAAGTCTGTTAACTCTATCAGATCAGAGACTCCGATAACCTCTATATTGTTGACAATAGCCGCTTCACGTTCATTGGCCTTTGGGAGAATAAGCCCCTTAAATCCGCGTTTTCTCGCTTCAATCGCGATAGGTAAAGCTCCTTTTATGGGTCTTACTTCACCGGTAAGCGATAGTTCTCCCATGATAAGATACTTGTCAAGATCGGGCGCCAGTATTTGCTCGCTCGCGGAAAGAATGCCGATAGCGATAGGCAAGTCATAGGCGGACCCTTCCTTACGTATATCCGCGGGAGCTAGATTGACTACGGTCTTGATTCTGGGCATACGAAAATCCACATGCTTAATCGCCGCGACGACTCTTTGCTCACTTTCCTTGACCGCGCTGTCAGGGAGTCCCACCATATAAAAACTGGTTCCCTGACTTACGCTTACTTCTATTGTTATTATTGTGGCATTGACCCCAAATACCGCGCTTCCATAAGTTCTGGATACCATAGCTGAAAAAGTTGTTAAAGTTTCATAGATTTCTCTATGAGAAGAATAAGAATATGTATGATTTTTATATGCACCTCCTGAATTCTATCGGCATAACCATTATGAGGAACATTGATCAGTACATCGGCGTATTCGGCGAGACTTCCTCCATTCTTGCCTGTAAGAGCTACAATCTTTATATCTCTCTGCCTGGCAAGCTCCGCGGCCCTAAGCACATTTTCGGAATTGCCGCTGGTACTGATCGCGAGCAATACATCTCCCTTCTGCCCCAAGGCTTTCAAATATCTTGAAAAAATATAGTTAAAACCAAAATCATTGGAAGTACAGGTTATATGAGCCGGATCCGCGATCGCTATCGCCGGAAGCGGTTCTCTGCTCTCTCTGAATCTTCCCGTCATTTCCTCCGCGAAATGCATCGCGTCGCAAGCTGACCCTCCATTGCCGCAGCTAAGCACCTTCCCGCCATTTTTGAGGCTGGTCACTATAAGGTTCGCCGCTTCCTCGATTCTAGTAATACTCTCTGGTATCGAAAGAAACTTATTCAACACCTCAGCCGCCTCATTCAGTTCATTTTCAATTATTTCTTTCATAGATCAATAATTTTATAATAATTCGTGCAAATTAAAGCAAAAGCGTGATTAAGTAAAATAAGGATTTTCTATTATTATTGTTGATAGCAACAAAAAGGCTTTCCTTTAGGGAAAGCCTGATTTTCAGTATAAAATCTTTCGCTTAAAAATCTCTGTCGTAATCTTCATAACTGTCTTCCGCGTCATCCCAGCTATCCTCTTCCAGATCTTCTTCCTTCCAGGCGCCTTCATCAAAATCATCGTCGTCATGACCCCAGACTTCTTTAAATTCTGACTTAAATTCGTCATCATCGCCCAGTTCTTCTTCCAGATCTTTAACGATCTGGGGGGTAAGGCCAGTTTTTTTAAGCGCGTCCCTTTGTGGCACCCCGGCCTCGATCAACGCTTTATAAGCTTCATAGTCTTCATAAAGCTGATCATCATCTAATTCATCGAAATCGTCTCTCATTTTTGGATAAAGGAATTAATTAAATTCTATAACGAAATTAAGAATGCATAGTTTGATTACGCAAGCGAATTGCCAGATAAAATTTCAAACAAATTCCGCCAGAATTGTTTGTCCCCCTTTTGTTTTTTCACCAATCTTCACACGAACTTTCGCGTCAAGTGGTAAAAACACGTCTACCCTTGAGCCAAACTTTATAAAACCCAATTCCTCACCCTGTTGAACCTTTTCTCCCGCGTTCAAATACCATACGATCCGCTTGGCGAGCGCTCCGGCGATCTGTCGTATCAGAACCGCTCCCCGTTCCGGATTTTCAACAACAATCGTCGTCCGTTCATTTTCCGTACTCGCTTTAGGATGCCAGGCGACTTTATACTTTCCCGAATGGTATTTAAAGTAGGACACGAAGCCCGAGATGGGATTTCTGTTGATATGCACATTGACCGGAGACATAAAGATGGAAACCTGCCTCCTCATATCGTTAAAATATTCGGTTTCCTCCACTTCCTCAATAACCACCACTTTCCCATCAGCCGGCGCGATAACATACTTGTCATTGATTACCAACTTCCGTCTGGGACTTCTGAAAAACTGCAAAATAAGCAGATAGCATAAAACAGAAAAGATGATCAACGCGTTATGCCAATTGGTCGATTCAGGCCAAAAGGAAATTACAAACAGGTTTAGCCCCGCCAATACAATGAAAAGAACGATTAAGATTTTAAAACCTTCCTTATGGATAGTCATTATTTATAAATAAGAAATTACGAACTACAAATATATTGATTTTATAGATTCCAAAACTTATCCCGGTAAAATATCATTACGTGATTGTTCCAAAATAGTCGAAGATCTAATAGATGAGTTCCGACACATATGAAATCAGACGAACAATATCAGATACGCGGCGACAAAAGGAAGCGAGAAAATCAATCCGTCAAAACGATCGAGAAAGCCTCCATGTCCCGGAATCATCGTACCGGAATCCTTGATGGCCAGACTTCTTTTCAACATGGATTCGATAAGATCCCCCAGACTACCAAAGACAACGATCATCAACGCGACAATACTCCATGAAACAATAGTCAAGCTGGTAAAAAAACAGGACAAAACCATGGCCGCGGCGACACCCAATACTACGCCACCCATAGTGCCTTCCCAGGTTTTTTTCGGCGAAATCCGGGCGTAAAGCTTATGTTTTCCCATGGTCATGCCAGCGATATATCCGCCAATGTCGTTTCCCCAGACAATAATCAAAACGCCAAAAACAATTTCTGGAGTATATTCACCGGGAAAAAAGGCCACAGCCGTAAAGAGGCTGAATGGAAGCGCCACATACAGAATGCCCAACAGCGTATAGGCGATCTTCTCAAATGGTTTTTCCTTGTTCTGAAATAGTACAATGATAAAAATGAGAAAAAGCGCCGGAGCAGCGAGAAATAAGAAAGAATAATCAAAACTCCCCTTCGCTATGAAAAACGCGCAAGCGAACAAAATCAATCCTCCTATAAGTCCAAACCTTCTATCCGAAGAGATACCCGCCGCTCCAATCAATTTATAAAACTCGAGGAGAGACAAGCCTGTTATGATCGCGAAAACAATAAAATAAGTCCAGTCGCTGTACCAGATTCCCGCGACCAGCAATGCCGCTCCGCTAAGACCGGTAACGATACGCTGCTGTAAATTTGTGAGTTTATTCAACATAGATGTTTTTCCTTTGCTCATACAGCTTGTACAAAAAATACACAATGACAGCGGACATACAAGCGAAGAACAGCACCAACGGTATCGATATATCGTCTGCCGGCCCTTGTGACATTTTCTCGTATTGATCCTTATAAGAGCTCATCATAATCAGCGTGGCCGCGTTGTTGATAAAATGCAAACCCACTGGTACCCAAAAATTTCCAGACCATACATACGCGTAGCCAAACATAAGTCCCAGACATACTCTGGGTATAAAACCTAAAAACTGGAAATGCGCGAGACTAAATATAATCGCGGATGTCCAGATAGCCACGTGAATATTTCCTGTCAGATACCTGATCTCATTTTGCAAAATCCCTCTGAAAAAAAGCTCCTCTCCCAACGCGGGAAGAACCCCGACGACAAAAAGAACTTTCAGAAAATCCCAACGTGAATCATACTGGATTAACAACGCGGTAATTTCCCGGGCCTGCTTCTCCATTTCATGAAGATTTTCCGGTATGAACCATGATTGGTTCCATTTAATCAAAAAACCAAGCACAGGAAGAAATGTAAAATAAAGCATGAGGGACATGGCAAAGAAAATAGCGGGCTTCCAGGTCCGGAATGTAAATACATCAGCCGCTAGTCTCTTCTGATACGCGTATATATAAATCAGCGGAAGCAAAAGAAACTGAATCAAGGGCGCCAAGGTCTGAATCAGAATAAGCAATTCCTGTTTTCGTTGTACAGTACCGCTATCAGCCAGTATATCCGCCAGGCTTTGCTGATCAGCGCCGGTAATGAATCGAAAAACGAGAGTGACAATAGTAAGTCCGACAAAATAAATACCAAAGAGCCGGAAAAGAATCCCGATAAATTGTAGCGTCCCATCCAGAGGACTTTGGCTTTCCTTATAAATTTTAGTCATAAAAGTGTAAATTTACTTTAAAATTCATAATAAAAAACAAAGTGATTAAGATAGGTCAACTCGAGCTTGGTGAGTTTCCCCTGCTGCTGGCGCCCATGGAAGACGTCAGTGATCCGCCTTTCAGAGCCGTATGCAAGGAAAATGGCGCTGATCTGATGTATACGGAATTTATTTCCGCCGATGGACTGATCAGGGACGCGGATAAGAGCATAAAAAAACTGGATATATACGACTATGAGCGGCCTATCGGCATCCAGATCTTTGGCGATAAAATAGACGCTATGCGGGAAGCCGCTCAGATAGCGGAAGAAGCCGTTCCGGAGCTTATCGACATCAACTATGGTTGTCCGGTAAAAAAGGTAGCCTGTAAAGGAGCTGGAGCCGGTATCCTGCTAGACCTGCCCAAGATGCAGAAGATGACCGAAGAGATTGTCAAAAATTGCAAGCTCCCGGTCACGGTCAAAACCCGGCTTGGCTGGGACCACGATACCATCAAAATCGTGGAAGTCGCCAAACGCCTTCAGGATGTAGGTATACAGGCCCTAACCATACATGGACGTACCAGGCAGCAAATGTACAAGGGAGAGGCCGACTGGTCTTATATCGCGCGGGTAAAAGAGTGTCCGGATATCAAAATCCCCATATTTGGCAACGGTGACATCGACAGCCCTCAGAAAGCGCTTGAATACAAAAACAAGTTTGGCGTAGATGGGATCATGATTGGCCGCGCGGCTATAGGTTATCCCTGGATATTCAATGAAATCAAAGACTATCTGCGCGATGGCTCTTTACGCTTCGCTCCCGACATCAACGAGCGGATCAATGTCTGTAAAAAGCACCTGACCAAGTCTATCGAATGGAAAGGTCCTAAAACCGGAATATTTGAAATGCGTACCCATTATTCCAATTATTTCAGAGGTATTTCCAACTTTAAACCCTACAGAATACGGCTTGTCAATGCCGCCACTTATGAAGAAGTGGCCGAAATTCTGGACGAAGTAGCGCAGGCTGATTCGCTAGTCGCGGAATAAAAAAACAGGAATCCTCCTTAGTCCTGCCATTACCTGTCTTTCATAAAAAAAGCGACTTTTTTCCAAGTCGCTTTTTTTATGAAAGACAGGGCGCCTCTCCTATTTACCTTACTATGGTCACGTCTCCGCTTCTGGGCTTCTTCACCTTCCCGCCATTGGGGTAGATCACGTA
>JAEWAY010000027.1 GCA_023391415.1 Bacteroidota bacterium
GAAATCAAGACAGAAATCATTATCCGGTCAACACCGGAGAAAATATGGGCTATCCTTACTGATTTTGAAAAGTACCCGGACTGGAATCCTTTCATACGATCCATAACCGGCACAGTAGAAGAAGGAGCGAAAATTACGGTCAACATAGCTCCGCCTAAAAGCAAGGCTATGGCCTTCAAACCCATTATACTTACCAAAACAGAAAACCGGGAATTGCGCTGGCTGGGCAGCATCTTGTTTAAGGGATTATTTGACGGAGAGCACCAGTTTGAGCTTACTGACAACGGTGACGGTACGGTACGATTTGTCCATAGCGAGCAATTCAGAGGTATTTTTGTCTGGCTATTTGACCTTGAAAATACCAGGAATGGCTTCATCCAAATGAATCAAAAGCTGAAAGAGCTGGCAGAAGCTGAATCAACGGGCTAAAGGACTCCGGATCACGCGGAGGCGAGACACCCAAATAAAACTATGGCGCGAGACTGTGAAAATCAGATCTCGCGCCATAGTAATCTTAAAACAGAGATTTCAAATAGTCTTATAACTTGGCAAATCTCAATGGCACTACTTTGCTTTCTGATCTCAGTTCAAGCAGATACATACCAGACTCCAGGCGCCTCGTGTCAATTTTCAATATTCCTGAGCCGGACGCGGAACTTGCTTCCGGCCTGGTGGTCATCAATACCCCCTGGCTGGAGAAAATATTTACCTCCATAGTATGACCGGCAAAGCCCTGTACATCAACCTGAATATAGTCTCCGGCCGGATTAGGATATACTAAGGCGCTTTTTGCAGTTGGCTCAAAACCTGCTATACCACCGGTAGTTACCTGATTTGTCCTCAACCGTATCAGACTATTAGGCGACTCGGTAAGGGCGTATAGCCGCCCATCGGGAGCCACCTCCACATCTCTGAATCGGGCGTAATCGCGCAGAAAAGAATACGTAGCGACATGCTTGTCATCTTTAATTTTCACCCACTGAATCTGTTTACCGGCCAGCGCTCCCAAAATAAAATTGACCTCGCCTTCTTCCTCTCCCGCTACAGGTACTATGGCCAGACCACTTGGCGCGATGGACGGCACCCAGTAGCGGACAGGCTGTTCCATGCCATCACGGGCCGTATCCGTCGCGATGATCGTACCATCATAGTTTAAACCGAAGGTGATTGTCGGCCAGCCATAGTTGTTTCCGGCTTCGATCAGGTTCAGCTCGTCTCCGCCCATAGGCCCATGCTCATGAGCGAATATCTTTCCGCTTCGGGAATCAACTACCAGACCCTGAATATTCCTGTGTCCATAGCTGTATATGGCTGGCGCTACCCCGTTTACCCCGACAAAGGGATTATCCTCCGGAACGGTGCCATCGTCATTCAGGCGTATAACTTTGCCGATATGGTTGCTCAGCAACTGGGCGTTGTCCTGCTCCTGCCTGTCGCTGGAGGAAAAAATCAGATGATTCTCATGGTCAAAAGCGATTCTGCTCCCGAAGTGATTACTACCCGTTCGATAAGGCAAGGCGGTAAACAGTTGTGAAAAGTTGGTCAACTGGTTTCCGTCAAGAACTCCTCTTCCTATCGCCAGCGTATATCCCCCCTGACCGGAAACAGAATACGAAAGATATACATACCTGTTGGTAGCAAAATCAGGATGCAAGGCCACATCAAGCAATCCTCCCTGTCCTACTACAGCAACAGCCGGAGTGCCTGTTATCTGGGTTTTGATATCGGTAGAGATGACATATCTGTACAATCTGCCATCCTTTTCGGTGAAGAGCAATTCATCGCTTGTTATAAAGCACATTCCCCAAGGCTGTGACATTCTTGTTCCATCTATAAGCACCTGATCGATTTCAAGCGTGGGATCTTCGGCGGAACTGTGAAAGGATATACACAATAAAAATAAGGTAAATAAAAAGCCAGACAATTTTCTCATAAGATATAATAGTTTGGTTGGTAAAAGTCTATCATAAAACCAGCGTTTTATCACGGAACAACGTCCCAAGCGCCGCCGCGGAAACCAGAAAACCAGCGCTTGGCAATATTGTTATTATCAGCGAATCTCCCCTTACTGAATAATGAAAAAATATTCCTCTCCGTTTCGCCGCTTACTAATAAACACGCTCTGTTAATATTAAACATAACGGCCTGTTTATCCAATATGCGAACAAAAAATATATAACCAAACCATCCAACAACTAACACCCTCTCATACCAGACTAAATACAAGCTATTTACCGACAAGTTCCATACAGAATAAACAGCTACTCTTACGCTCATATCATTTCCTTGCCGGCTACGCGTCAATAATGATATGAGCGTATAGTAGCCAATCAATAAGGTTTCTCTGATAATATTTCCCAACAGCATAGTGATAAAGCGCAAAATCGCGAGATATAACAAAAACCTCGCTATTTTTACTTTTCCCGCCAAGGCTGGATCAGGACACAACTATCCGATATTCTGCCTATATTTATCTCTGGAAAATCCATATCTCCGCCCATGCCCGAACCAGCGTTAAGAACCGTAGATGTGCTCCGTTATATGCTTCCCCTTCGGGAAGGCGGCTCACTGCCCGCGTTGACAGAAGCCAGCGATGGCTTTAAATATGTCCTCAAATTCCGGGGGGCCGGTCAGCGTGAAAAAGCGCTTATCGCCGAGTTGCTGGGTGGCGAAATAGCCCGGACACTGAGACTGAAAGTTCCGGAACTGGTATTTGCCCGGCTGGCTGAGGAATTCGGACGTTCCGAAGGCGACGAGGAAATTCAGGATCTGCTCAAAGCAAGCCGTGGACTGAATCTGGCGCTGCATTTTCTGTCCGGAGCCATCACCTATGATCCCGCCGCGACACAAGTCGACCCGCTTCTGGCCTCCCGAATCGTATGGCTCGACGCGTTTATCACCAATGTGGACCGTACATTCCGCAATACCAATATGCTGATCTGGAACAGGGAGCTCTGGCTGATCGACCACGGAGCCTCTTTTCTCTTTCATCATTCCTGGAGCAATATGGAGCAGCACGCCCGCGGCCTTTTCTCGTTAATCAAAGACCATGTACTGCTGCCGGTTGCCAACAGGCTGGATGAGGCGAACGAGTTAGCCCGCCAACAACTTACTCCCGCCCGGCTGGAAGCGATCGTAGATCTGATTCCGGACGAATGGCTTATGACTTCAGGAGAAAACGGCGCTCCGAACGAACTGAGAACGGTCTATAAAGAATTTCTTACGACTCGTCTCGGTCATGCCGACCTGTTTGTAAACGAAGCAAAACGCGCCCACCATGCACTTATATGAATATGCCGTTATTCGCGTAGTGCCGAGGGTAGAGCGCGAAGAGTTTATCAATGCCGGAATCCTGCTTTGTTCTCCCAAACAGAGTTTTCTGAAATGCAAGCTACATCTGTGCAAGGCAAAACTGCTCATCCTCGACCCCAACGTCGATATTGACACAATAGAAGCGCATCTCAACGCCTTTGAAAAAATATGCTTGGGGGGTAAAACCGGCGGCCCTATTGCTCAGAATAATCAGGCGGCCCGGTTCCGCTGGCTTACTGCCACGCGAAGCTCCGTCATTCAGACCTCCCGGCCTCATCCCGGTCTGACTGAGGATCTGGACGGCCTGCTGGAGCGGTTATTTGAGGAGTATGTAAACTAAAAGTCATCCATCTTCGCATAACGAGTGACTTTATAATATTTTCCGCTGAAATCTTTTGGATTTCTACTTTATCAAGCGGATTTTTTCCTGGACACTCACACCATTACCTTCTACCCGGATCAGTACCATATCAGTATCCGGGAAAGCGTCTGTTCGAAGTTTTTTATTTCCGGTAAATGCTTCTTCCAGCAGCAGTATTCCCTTGTTATCGTATACCTGAAGCTTGCCCTCAACCGGAAGCCGGATGGTAAGTTCATCTTTTGCAGGATTAGGATAGCACCATGGCACGGTATGCATAAATTGGTCAGACAAAATATCTGTAACCAGGTCCTCCGCTCCTAATACTGTTATGTTCGTTGTATATGGCTGGTCACCGCCATAATACACATGCGCCTGGTTTGTTATCGGAATCAGTTCAGATATTCCGACTTTCGGGCTAATAGCAAAACGTACAAATCCGGAACGTCTGAACTCATCGCCCTCAGCACCGCTAAGATTAATATTATTGAATGTCCAGCGCAGAATACGCCCTTCAATAATTTGCAAATGATAACCATGACTGGCAGCTACCATACGGAATGTGGAAAGATCCAAGTCTGAAGACAAAGTATCAACAATGGTTACACTCTGTACAGGCCCTTCTCCTGTATTGGAAAAACGAATAAGATAGTGAACGGATGGATGTCCCGACACTTCGTTATGTTCATGACCTTCTTCATCCAACATGCGTTTGGATGCTTCTTCATTCCCTGTACCTACTTTCAAAAACAATGTGTCCGTATTGTTTTCCGGGTTTTCATCTTCCCCGTATACAACATTTGCTTTGACAACTAGTTCATCACCTCTCAGAGCCAGAGGATCTATCTGCCCTTTGACCGTAATACGAAAGGTTTGTCTGACTGGGATACCGATCTTTGCCAGCAGCCCGTTCCGTCCGGAAGGAAGCTGAGAAACCACCTGATCAAGTTCCTGTATACGTTGATCCAGCTCCAGCGCCACATCTGTCCATACGTTCTCAGTACCATGATTCCGTATATCCACATGGATCGTTATTGGTTCTCCCGGATGAGCCTCTGTAGCCGTAACAGTTACTTCAAGATCTTTATCCCGGAGCGCGCGGAGAGGTATAGCCAGATCCGATACCACATTCCATGCGGAAGGATCTGAAAAATCAACTTCCAGAGACGCTCCTGACCAACCTTCACGCAGGGCGCTTACCATATACGTATTGCCAGCGGGAAGAAACATTGAATACGTACCCTCATTGCTGTAGGTAAACGAATCGCTGCTAAACTGTATCAGACTTTGCCCCAGCAGAGGTTCCGAAGAACCATTACGGATACCATTGCCATTCGCATCATGATAGACGGTACCACTGACCAGCCCGAGGCAATCATCGTCCTGATTTACACTCAATGTATAGGTATAAGTCTTGCAGCCCTCATCGGCACGTTCATAGTCTGCGACCAGTACACCCGGTCTGGTTATCTTATAGTTTTTATCAACAGAATACCACTTAGAATCCCCTTTCGGCTGATATTTAGCATTGTAATAATCAGCCGGTATAGGAAAGGCTACCTGCACAGTATCTCCGGGGCAGATTGTTTTAGACTCAGTCTGATCTTCGTGGCCCAATGATGACATTCTGACAATGTATTTGGGTGTTGATACCACTTCGCGGTTTTCAATGTCATAAATACAGTCACAATTTCCTTTAATCCTTTTAAATCCTGAATAATCCATAAAATTGGAACGCTTTTCTAACCAGATTGTATCTCCATCCTTAGGTCTGACAAACTCCCAATGAGACACAGATTTTCCATTTTTATAGAAGGTCAGATCAGCCCCTCCATATCCAAGATAATAAGATCCACCTATCTCATCTCCACATGCTTGCTTTACCATATTCCATTCATTAAGGTATGAATCATACACGCTACGACTATAGAATAAGTAAAAATGCAAATCACGCCAACTTTCATTGTAAAAATCCTCATCACATATGTAAATATAATTCCCCCTCAATTTGACTTGTCCCGCAGACGATTGTAAACTAAGTTCTTCAAAAGAATCTGCTTTATATACATTAAGTTCTAGCTCCATTAGCGTATCACTATCATTAGCAAGGAATAAAAAAACATTTCCTGATTCAAAAGTCTCCCAAGGGCTTCTCCAGGTTGAGTAATTATAATTGTTCACCAGCATTTCACCAGAGCTATAAATCAACTTCGTAGGCATTCCAAAAGCCTCTTTCATATATACATCAAGACTAATCGCCTTACTAAATTCAAAAATCACTTCGATTCCTTCACAAGTACCTGCCATTACATACAAGTTTGGCCAAATTTCCAGATCGTCGTTATACGCTTGCACAGTCGCTCTTTTTATAGTAATATCGCAGATACCTGTTTTAAAAGTAGTTCCATCCTCATACTGCCCTTGTACGGAAGCACTGCAAAAAAACAAAGCGACAAACATTGCAAAGAAAATTCGCATTGAAGTATTATTTTAGCCAGCCGGCAAAATAAACATTTCAATTACATTTATTAAGTATTATTCTCAAAAATCATCTTCTTCCTCAACCTTTCCACATACTCCACCGCCTCCACGCTCCCCTCTTCCGGGGCCCAGTCCGCGAACTCTTTGTCCGTATCCGCGTCGTAGGGCCCATCCTTGATCTCATACAGCACGGAACCGGATTCCAGTGAGACCAGCGTATGAAAGGCTCCCGGAGTAATCTCCGCTCCATAGCATCCCGCCGCGGCGTCCATGACGCAAGACTCCGTAATAGTTCCGTAATCATCAAACTCGATAAAAGCGATCCTACCTCTGACAATTACAAACGCCTCTCTTTTGGCAGGCGCCACATGCCGATGAGGACGAACATAGGTCCCGGGTTCCATGGCATTGAGCATACGTTGCAAAGTATCGTTCCGCTTCTGATGAAAATTATGGTTCATTCGTTTTCTGGACGCGTTTTTCGCCTTTGCCGATACATTGCCGATCAGCTCACTGTCAATCTTGATCATAGTCTTTTCCTGTTTTTATTTCTGTTGCTTCATCTTGCAGCTTCTCGTTCGCGTCCTCCGAAAACTCCGTATTGAATTGAATACAGGAGGAGCACAAATCTGTTTTAATCATCCCAAAAATATTTCGGACATGACGCTATATTCGTAATTTACCGGAAAGTTAAAATACCAATTTCAATCAGCGCGACAAAAACAGGCCCTTGATAACATTTTCACAAAATCAACCTTTTATCAAGCGAGCCGATCTCGCGCGCTTGCTTAAAAAGCTCTAATGAATTAATATAACCATTACATTATAAACAGATCGATATGTTTCAATACAATGAACCCATGCTGAGAGAAGGCGCTCTCAAAGGCCAGACGATATTGGTGACCGGTGGTGGTACGGGACTGGGAAAGTCTATGGGAAAATACTTTTTGCAACTCGGCGCCAATCTGGTTATTGTAAGCAGGAAAAAAGATGTATTGGAACAGGCCGCCGCCGAACTGGAAAAAGAAACCGGTGGACAGGTATTGCCCCTGGCCTGCGATGTACGCGATTACCATGAAATAGAAGCGGTGATCACTGAAGCAAAATCGGTATTTGGCTCCATAAACGGGCTGGTCAATAACGCGGCCGGCAACTTTATAAGCCCCACCGAAAAGCTCAGTCACCGGGCTTTTGATATTGTAGTGGATATTGTGCTCAAAGGAAGCTACTATTTTACGCTGGCTCTTGGCAAAGACTGGATCGGGACCGGACAGAAAGGCACCATCCTCAATATTACGACCACCTACGCCTGGACAGGCTCCGGATATGTAGTACCCTCCGCGGTGGCTAAGGCCGGGGTGCTCAATCTGACCCGTTCCCTGGCTGTAGAATGGGCTAAATATGGTATACGCTCCAACGCCATAGCCCCTGGTCCTTTCCCAACCGAAGGAGCGATGAGCAGGCTTTTTCCCGAAGATCTCAACATACCGGATTATAGGGAGCGCATCCCGCTTAAGCGAGCTGGTGATCATCAGGAGCTGGCGAATCTGGCCGCCTTTCTGATGTCTGATTTTTCTTCTTATATCAATGGTGAGGTGATCACGATCGACGGAGGAGAATGGCTGAACGGAGCCGGGGAGTTTAATCACCTGGACATAGTCACTCCTGAACAATGGGAAGCACTGAGGAAACGCTGATTCCGGAATATTCTAGGTATAAAGTAAGGAAGCCTGAATTATTTTTCAGGCTTCTTTATTCCACCGAATGGAAAGCCATAATTGGCGCGTTGCCATGAGACACCATTTTGCGGGTAGTGCTTCCCTCAAACAAACGCGTAAATAACCCCTTGTTTCGGGTAGTCATCGCCAGCAGGTCTATACCGTTTTCTTCTATATAATCGCGCAGCGCCTGAAATACGTCCTCTCCTTTGACGTACTTGAACTTGAGTCCGGGGGATACCACGGATTCTTCTACCAACGACTGAAACTCATTGGTTTTCAATCGTTCCATAATCAGATTTTCCGAATATACATTGACTATCGTAAGCGTAGCCTCAAAATAGGCGGCCAAATGAGCCAGAAATTTTATAGTATCAATATCATCCTCATGGTATTCACTGGCAAAAGCGATTTTTTTCACCGTCAGCAGGGCCGTCTGCTGTGGAATCACAATCACCGGACAACGCGCTTTTTCAATTACCCGCGCCGCGCGCGTCCCAAAAATACCGGGAACAATACCATCCACCCCTTTGGTAGCCATCAACACCAGATCAATATCGTACTCTTCGATAACATTCTTTAATTCCGTTGAAAAAGAGCCGGCTCTGGAAAGGATATTCAGCCTTACATCCGGCTCGTATTCCCTCACTCTGTCCATCAGATCTACGAGCTGTCTGGATGAGTTGACTTCCAATGCCTCCACCTCTTTTTCAATAGCGTCATAGGGAAGATCCGTGATCATTTCCGGAATAGCGAAAGCGTTGAAAAACACCACTTCGCTATTGGTTTTTTTTGCCAGATTGAGCAAAAAAGGCAGCGCGTTTTCAGTAGGTTCGGAGAAATCCGTAGGAAACAATATTCTTTTTACCTCCATAGCTTATTTTGTTAAAACGACTCGTAATCCCGCTATCATTAAAACAAGGCTCGGAAAGTAAAGTTCTGAGCGTAACGGATAAATACTACACCAGGGCCAGTGTCCAGTGAATAAGCAGAACCGCCATAAAGCCCATAAGAGCGATAATAGTAGTCATTATGGTCCAGGAGCGCAAAGTCTGTTTCTCGGTAATGCCAAAGTATTTGCTTACCAGCCAGAATCCGCTGTCATTGACATGGGACAATATCGTAGCTCCCGAAGCTATGGCGATTACGAGCAACGCTTTGTCCATACCGGTATAAGCCGGGCTATCCAACAAAGCGGCTGTCATGCCTGCAGCCGTGATCATAGCTACAGTAGCGGAGCCTTGTAGTACGCGTACCAGAGCGGCCACTACAAAAGCGAAAAAGAACAGGGAGCCTCCAAGACCATTGATATATCCCGCTACCATTTGCCCCGCTCCGGTATCGGAAAGCATTTGCTTGAATACGCCTCCGGCGCCTGTAATCAGAATAATCATACCCGCGGGAGCCAGCGATTTTCCACTCATATCGAGCAAATCCTGTCTGGAAAAGCCTCTTCGGATACCCAAAAGATACCAGGCAAAGAGATTAGCTATAAGCAAAGCGATAAAAGGGTGACCTATAAAGGCCATCGTGTTTTTTACCGATAGCGATACGGGAAATAAGCCGCTATTGCAAAAAGTATTGAGCAGAATAAGGCACAAGGGCAGCGCTACCAGACCGGCTATCAGACCGGCTGATGGCGATAGATCTGTTCGCGTGTCAGGCTCGCTATATGCCGGAGCCGGTACAAAGATCCGGCGGGAAATAAAGCTTCCGAACAAAGGTCCGGCTACTATCGCGGCTGGTATTCCGGCCAGCGCCCCCATCAGGATCACATCGCCCAGATCGGCCCCCAATATCTCCGCCACCGCCACGGGTCCCGGAGTAGGAGGAATAAAGCTATGCGATACGGCCAAGCCCGCCAACAAGGATAAACCAAATAGAAGCAAACTCTTGCCGGTCTTTTGCTGCAACGCGTATACGACGGGTACGAGTATGATAAAGGCGACATCAAAGAAAACAGGAATACTGACAAAAAAACCGGTAACCATCAACGCCCAATGCGCCCGCTTTCGCCCTGATTTCCGAAGAATAAAGGAAGCCAGGGCCTGCACCCCGCCCGACTGCTCCAATATGGCGCCGAAGATAGCTCCCAGTCCCACTACCACCGATATAAATCCGAGAGTGCCGGCCATGCCGGTCTGAACGCTTTCCAATATCTTGACGGCGGGCATACCCGCGAGCGCCCCTACGGTGATGCTCGCCAGCAGCAAAGCCATAAACGCCTGAATCTTGAGGTACAAGATCAGAAAGAGCAGCAGGCTTATACCTGACACTACGGCGATCAAAAGTTGGCTATCCGACATTAATACCTTGACCAGTTGGTATGAAACCGCAGTTCCGGATCCTGATCGACCCGCCGATAAGTATGCGCTCCGAAATAGTCCCGCTGGGCCTGTATCAGATTGGCGGGCGAGTTGGCCGTGATCCGTCCGAGCAGATGATTAAGCGCGCCTGAGTATACAGGCAGAGCGATATCGGCTTCAAGACCTTCCGAGACTATGTAGGCCAGATCCTTTCGCCAGCGCTTCAGACGATCCGCTACGTCCGGCAGCGACAGGAGATTGTCGCCTTCCTGAAACAACAGCGCCAGTTCCTCCATCAGAGCCGACCGAATAATACAGCCATTGGTCCAGACACGGGCCAGTTCACTCAGGTTTATATTCCATCCCAAAGAACCCGAAACCTCCCGGATCAGATCAAAACCATGGGCGTGATTGATGTGACGAACCGTCTGGCAAGCCTTTTTCAGCGAGTCCAGAAACAAGCTTTTGTCTCCTTTATATTTTCCCGGCCGGTGATCATATAAAGCCGCTCCCGCTATTCTCTCCTTTTTTCCGACCGACAGGCTGCGGGCCATTACCGCCAGTGAAAGCGTGTCGTAAGGCACCCCATACTCCAACGCGGTGGCCGCCGACAACCATCCGGTCCCCTTTTGCTCCGCCTGATCGAGTATGTAGTCCAGCAGCAATCCTTCTCCTTCCTTATGATTGAGGATATCAACCGTGATACCAAGCAGATAACTCCAGGAGTCTCCTTCCTGCCAACTCTTCAAAATATCTCGGATTTCCCCATTATCCACTTGAAGAAAGTTTTTGAGCAGAGCGTAGGTTTCCGCCCACAACTGCATTTCAGCATACTCAATACCGTTATGGACCATTTTAACAAAATGTCCGGCCCCCGCGGGACCTATATACGCGATACAAGGATCGCCATGGGAGTCTTTGGCGGCGATCCGTCGTAAATAGGGAGCTACTTTTTCATATCCTTCCTTCGTTCCCCCGGGCATGATCGCGGGACCTTTCAGCGCTCCTTCTTCACCTCCGGATATGCCGACGCCGATATAATGGATACCTGAAGCTTCTAATCGAATCGCCCTGCGAGAAGTATCTTTATAATATGAGTTCCCTCCATCCAGCACAATGTCGCCTTCATCCAGCAAAAGCGCCAAACGCTCTATCTGTTCATCCACGGCGGGACCCGCGGTTATCATCAGCATGATTTTCCTGGGTTTTTTTAAACTATTTACAAACGCCTCCAGATCGTCGAATCCAAGCATTTGATATCGTCCGGAACAGGATACGACCAGATTCCGCGCTATATTTTCCTCTACTCCCGTGACATGACGATTATATACGGATACACGCGTCTGACGCGCCGCCAGGTTCAGCGCCAGATTTCCGCCCATCACTCCGAGACCAATAATACCAAACTCTGATTGCATACTTTAGGAATAGTTAGTAAGGATATGATCTACAAGTTTATCAGGTTCCTCCGAAACATCCAAATGCAGACCGTATACCGGAGGCTCCAGCGCGTCAAATTGTGATTGCAAAAGATCCTGAGACATAAAGTGCCCTTCCCGGGCTTTAAGCCTTTCATAAATGGCTTTAAAGTCGCCATGCAAAAACACCCAGCGTACACTTGACGAATCATGTACCAGACTCTCCCGGTAAAATTCCTTCAGAGCCGAACAAGCCAGCACAACTCCTCCATGCCGGCGCGTCTCCAGAGCTTCCGCCAACGATCTTAGCCAAGGCGCTCGATCGGCGTCGGTAAGCGGTATCCCTCGCGACATTTTCCGGATATTTTCCGCCGGATGATAATCGTCCGCGTCCAGAAACGGTAACCGAAGTCGCGAAGCGAGCAACTTTCCTACGGTAGTTTTGCCGCAACCACTCACGCCCATTACAATATAAATCATAAAAATATATTGACTAAAAATCAGCGATAATCCTAAAAATAAAAAAGCTTCCGACGTATAAAATCATCAGAAGCTTAAAAGTGGACCGTTCCTCAGAATTTAGGCCACGCGACCCAGGGAATTCTGGACAATATCAAAATCAAACCTAGTCCGAAGTATATCAGAATGCTTTTGTACCGCGCGGCGTCCGTTTTCAGCCGTTTGGCTCTGGAATAGCCAATCGTAATCAATACGACGGCGATCAGCATGGTAAAAGGATGCTCCAGAATATAAAGCCTGGCCAGGGAATCCTTCATCGCTTCACCGGAAAAGTTTTTAAGACCAAGAGGGGAAAACACGTACAACAGCAATCCTACTAAAAATTGTATATGGGCCGAAACGAGACCAATCAAAGCGAATTTGCGCGTCTTATCGGTAAAAGGTTTCTTCTGAGCATAGGCGATAAGGACATAAATAATCGAAAAAATCAGGGCCCCGAGCAGCACGTACGCGAGCGTGGAATGCAAATGTTTGAATCCGGTATACATGTGATAATCTAATTATGTTTGTTTAAGAAAGCGTTTTGTGGCGGCAATACGCGCATTTATTTTCACGTTTGCCCACCACAAAGATGCCATATAAATTCGATTTTCCGCCTATTCTACTACGAATATTCCTTTCATAATCGCGAAGTGCCCAGGAAATGAACATAGAAATTCGTACTCGCCTTTGGCCGGAGCCACAAATTCAATTGTATCGGACTCGCCACCACCAATCATTTTAGTATGCGCGATGATATTGTTTTTTTCCGACTGGGGAATATAATCGCTACCCGCGGCGCTGGCTGATTTTTGTCCAAACTCGCTCAGCGACACGCCCTTTTTCAACAACACGAAATTATGCCCCATAGCCGCTTTCGGCATGGTTCCCGTATGACGCAAGGTCAGACGGACGGTCTGTCCTTCTTTCACTGTGATGGTCTTCTGGTCGTAGGTCATCTGATCATTGGACAACAACAAAACTTCGACTACTTCACCCGTCGGTTGTACCGAAGGCGCTTCCACCGATTCTTCGGTAGCGGCTGTTTCATTTTGCTTTCCGCTATTGCAGGCGGAAAAAGCCAACATGAAGGCCAATGAGACCCATAGCGGCATTGTTTTGGTATTCATACGTTTAATTGTTTAGTTAATATGAGATATTGATCTGAACAAAGCTAGGAACAATAGTTCGGATTTAACAGGGTAAAACCGTCTTTTAGTGGGATAAAAACATGATTTTTATCACTTATTTTTCCATTCGGTCTACCGGGCGTAAAACAAGAATTAGTCCCTCCACCAACATACCTCTCTCTCTCCCGAGTCTTTGAGAAAGAAAGCGCTCCATCCCATTATTTTGGTCCTTTTCCGGAATTCCGCGGTATTTAAATCCCCTTTTCATCTTTTTTTAGTATTTTTAAACAATTTTGATTCATAAAATGGCAATAGTCCTTACACTTTTGGTATTGGGAGCTCTCCTTGTAGTCGTCGATATCGTCTTTATACCCGGCATGATCGTCGGTATAGCCGGAGCGGTATTTATGGCAGCCGGAGTTTTGACCGCTTATAATACCCTAAGTCCATTGGCTGGGCATCTCAGCCTCGCCGCCAGCGCGATCGCCGTGGCAGTAGCGCTTTTCTTCATGTTCAAAACCGATGTATGGTCAAAATTCGCGCTCAACGATACCCTGAGCGGGCGGGTGAATGACCATCTCCACAAGTCGCCTCCCATAGGGAGCTTAGGCAGAGCGTTTTCCGACCTTCGTCCCGGAGGAAAAGCGATCTTCGAGGGAGAAATACATGAAGTAAGTACCCGCGGGGAATATTGCGAAGCCGGTTCGGAAATCCGGGTCACGCGTATCGAAAATCGTAAAATCATTGTAGAGCCCGTAAAATCCGCCGACAATGGATTCAGGGGTGTAGAAAACAATCAAATACCTGTAAATTAAGCAATCCAATAAAATCATGGCTCAGTTAGTAATCTTTCTTTTCTTCGGAATTGTCGTCTTTTTTACATTCATGTACTTTGTACCGCTCAACCTATGGATCACCGCGCGTTTTTCAGGAGTCAGTGTCGGGCTGTTCGAGCTTGTTTTCATGCGTATCCGGAAAGTACCGCCGCGTCTCATTGTTGAGAGCCTGATCACATCCACCAAGGCAGGCATCGGACTGACGACCAGAGACCTGGAAACCCATTATCTCGCCGGAGGCAATGTACGCGGCGTGATCAAGGCGCTTATTTCGGCGGACAAAGCCAATATTACCTTATCTTTCAAGCAAGCCGCCGCTATCGACCTGGCTGGCCGTGACGTGTTTGAGGCGGTGCAAATCTCCGTAAACCCTCAGGTTATCAATACTCCAAGTGTAGCCGCGGTCGCTCAGGATGGTATCCAGCTCGTTACCAAAGCCAGGGTTACCGTTCGCGCCAATATAGCCCAGCTTGTCGGAGGAGCGGGAGAGGAAACCATACTCGCCCGTGTCGGCGAAGGTATCGTAACATCGATCGGATCCGCCGTATCGCACAAAAGTGTTCTGGAAAATCCGGACAGAATCTCGAAACTCGTATTGCAAAAAGGCCTGGATGCCGGGACCGCGTTCGAAATCCTGTCCATTGATATCGCCGACATAGACGTAGGAGACAATATCGGAGCGAAGCTGCAAATCGATCAGGCGAACGCCGATCTGAAGGTAGCGGAAGCGAAAGCGGAAGAGCGCAGGGCGATGGCTGTAGCCGTAGAACAGGAAATGAAGGCGAAAGCTCAGGAAGCGAAAGCCAAAGTAATCGAAGCGGAAGCGGAAATCCCCAAGTCGATCGCGCACGCGTTCAACTCCGGCAATCTCGGCATTATGGACTATTACAGAATGAAAAATGTGGAAGCGGATACCCAGATGCGAGATTCCATAGCCGGAGCGGGACAGCAGGATCAAAATAAAAGCCGCTCCTGATAGCGGTCAATCCGAAAGGTCGTCCTGGCGCGGGTTTTTGAGAAAATACAAGTCGGATAAAAACAAAAATCGGGCGCGAAGCCCGTCTTTTTCCAAACACTTTCAAGATCTCCCTATTAGGACGACCTTTCTTTTTTCCATCAATTTCTGGACATTTCCCGTGTCTGATCCACCAGATTCAGATTTTGAAACAAGTACCACTTATTGTCAATCCGAATCGCGTCGTAGGTAATCACAATCCTGTTCAGGTTCTGATCTTCGATCGTATACGTTACGTTACACCCGTCGATATTCAGATTGCAGGCTTTCGTCTCATAATCGACCAATTCCACACCCGCCCAATTGATGTTTTTTTCAATCCCTTCCCTGATTATCCGATCAAACCCATTGATAATATTGGCTTTCAGATCAACTTCGTCCATTGATTCGAAAAAAAGCTTGTTTTTTTCGTCACTCCCGGTCTGCAAAAGCGTAATCTCCTTTCTACCGGGAATATAATATGATAGTTGTTGAAAATTATTGAAACGCAACGCGTGAAACAAAACATTGGAAAGCTGTTTCTCAGATTCTGCTCCGGGCGAATACAACTGTTTGGAGTTGGATTCCCTAAATGAAATTACCGAGCTCAAACCAATAATACTCAGTACTAAAACCAATAACGACCTGTTTATCTTATCCTTCGTTCCCATAGCGCGTCCTACGATTAATTTTAAAAGAATAACCCATAAAAGATGGCGATAGTTAAAGTTTTAGATATCTTTTGTAAGCGGGAAAAAACTCCTAACTTTGACTATTCAAATTAAGAGAATGTCAGCAAGCGTCCCGGATATAAAGAAAATCACAACTCATCAGCTCCAGGAAATGAAAAACCGGGGAGAGAAAATCTCTATGCTCACCGCTTATGATTATTCCATGGCCGGCATCCTGGATTCAGCCGGCATTGACGTATTGCTGGTGGGCGACTCCGCTTCCAACGTTATCGCGGGCCATGAGACCACCCTTCCGATTACCCTGGACCAGATGATTTATCACGCCTCGTCCGTGGTACGAGGAGTAAAAAGAGCGTTGGTAGTCGTCGACCTTCCTTTTGGATCCTATCAGGGCAATTCCTCCGAAGCGTTACGATCCGCCATACGGATCATGAAAGAATCCGGAGCTCACGCCATCAAAATGGAAGGTGGCCTGGAAGTCAAGGAAGCGGTATTGAGAGTATTGAGCGCCGGCGTCCCCGTCATGGGGCATCTTGGTCTTACTCCCCAGTCAATTTACAAATTTGGCACATATACCGTAAGAGCCCGTGAAGAGGCGGAAGCCCAAAAACTGGTCGAAGACGCCCATACGCTGGAAGAGTGTGGCTGCTTCGCTCTGGTACTGGAAAAAATTCCGGCAGCGCTGGCGAAAAAAGTAGCCGACTCGTTAACCATACCGGTCATTGGCATTGGCGCTGGACCACATACTAACGGTCAGGTATTGGTAACTCACGACATGATGGGAATCACCCGTGAGTTTCAACCCCGCTTTCTCCGTCGGTACGCGGACCTCCATTCCGTCATGACCAAAGCCGTAGAGCAGTACATCAGCGATGTAAAGAGCAACAATTTTCCGAATCAAAACGAATTGTACTAAATCCTGAAAAATGAAAAATCAGGAAGACTTTAGCATAGTATACGAAGACAATCATCTGATCGCGGTCAATAAACGCGGCGGATTGCTCGTGCAGGGCGACAAGTCCGGCGACATCGCCCTGAGCGATCTGGTGAAGGATTATATTCGTGTCAGATACGAAAAACCAGGCAATATATTTACCGGCGTTATACACCGGCTCGACAGACCGGTTAGCGGCCTTGTCGTACTCGCGAAAACATCCAAGGCCCTAGAACGAATGAATCAGTTGTTTAGGGAAAAGAATATTCAAAAAACCTATCTGGCCATTGTCAACCAGCGTCCCGACTCTTTTGAAGACACGTTGATCCACTGGTTGCAAAAGGATACTGAAAAAAACACGACCAAGGCTTTTAACAAGGAAAAAAAAGGCGCGTTACTTGCCGAATTGTCTTATTCACTGGTTTCGTCCATCAACGCCGACCATATGCTGCAAGTCAACCCTGTGACGGGAAGGCCTCATCAGATCAGAGCTCAACTGGCCGCTATAGGATGTCCCATCAAAGGCGATCTGAAGTATGGCAACCCCAACAAAGGTTTTGAAAACACCATCGCTCTGCACTCATATCAATTAAATTTTATTCATCCGATAAAAAAGGAACCAATTGAGATCAAAGCGGCGTTGCCTGATAATATGGTCTGGCAAAAGTTTCGTCACCTGTTCGATCAATAAACTATCCGTATAAGCAAAATGAATTTCTTCGAAAAATTAAAATCACGCTGGGGTGTCTCCAGTAACTGGCAGGTTTTAATTATCTTCATCGTGTTTGGGATTACCGGTTCTTCCTCATTGAAAGTCGCCTCGCCAATTCTTAATTTTATGGGAATCCACGGCAATAGCATGAGCCCTTATCTATACTGGCCACTACGCGTTGTAGTTATATTTCCGGTATATCAGGTGCTCCTGCTCCTATTCGGAACCCTGTTAGGGCAATTTCGCTTTTTCTGGAACTTCGAAAAGAAAATGGTAGAGCGTATGATCGGGAGAAAAAGATAATCAGAAATACCCCAATCGCGAACATAATCGTCAAAACAATAAAAAAGTCCCGGGCGGATTATCCGGCGGGACTTTTTTATTATACTTTTCACAACAACTGCTTTTTCACAGAAGAGGCCATAAAGTCTTGTCGCCAAAGCGCGCTAATTCCCCCATCTCTTCCACCATATCCTTACCTATTTCACTTTAAGGAACGAGGATAAGGCGTTGGGACTTCCTACCACCCATACAATATCCCCGGGCTCGAACATCATGGACGAATCCGGATTAAGAATACGGACTCCATTGCGCTCTATACCGACAATAAGGGAGTGCGTCGTTTCCTTGATGCCGGACGCGCGAATGCTTCTGGCTACCAGCGGCGAGTTTTCTTCAATGACGATCTTCTGTAGATCCGGAAAGTTATTATTGGCGATCACACCTTCTTCGATACTTTGCGCGACTTCGACAAGCGGCTTAATGGCGTCAAGCTGCTCATCGGTGCCAATTACAAACATTTTATCTCCGGGATAGACTCTTTCGTCACGTCCGGGTATCGGTATGGTGAATCCCTGCCGCTCGATCAGAGCTATATTGATACCGTATTTTTCCCGAATAGCGAGCTCAGCCAGAGTCTTACCCAAAAAAGGGGACTTGGGAGATACTTTCAACTTGGTCAGGTGACCATCCCAGGGCACGATCTTGGGCACATTGTTTTTAGCCATATCGGAGCGCTCAAGATCTGTAAGGTTATACAAAAAGCGCTTTTCTATTTTATTATAAAACAACTGGAGAACATGCGAAAAGTACAGAATAACAGCGCCTACTACCGCTGAAATGATCACAATAGCGATCCAGTCGCTTATATACTGGTTGATCATTACCACGCAAAAAGCTATGCCAATCGCCGCCCGTACCACATTGATACCAATCAAGGGGCCACGGCTAAACTTGGTATTTTCCCAAAGATGATAATAGGCTTCCTCCTTTACTCTGCGAATCGCCAGCGCCCAGATGAACGGCGCGATCAGAATAAACGAAATCGCCAGTGTAATATAGCCGGAGTTTTCTATATTGATAAAGGTATTGATCGCTGGAAACAGATAGTTGGTACTCAAAATTATGACCGCGATGATAATGACGGAATGAATCATGACATTGTAAATATTGGCTTTGACCAACACCTGCCAGTCCGAAACAGTATTGATTACCTGTGTGGTATTGCTGTATTTGTTGAGATTATTGATCCAGCGCTGAGGCAAAGTCCGCTCTACAAACCTGGAAACAGGCTCCGAAACTTTAATCAGATAGGGCGTAGTGAGCGTCGTGATAGCGGATACGGCGACGGTAATCGGATATAGAAAGCTCTCCGTGACACCCAATGTCAGGCCCAGGGAGGCGATAATGAAGGAAAACTCTCCGATCTGCGATACACTCAGACCTGTTTGTATGGAATGTTTTAAGGTCTGCCCGGAAATCAACGCTCCGGAAGATGTACTGATGGCTTTTCCAATCACTGTCACCACCGTAATGATCAATATGGGGAAAGAATATTCGACAAGTACGCTAGGATCTATCAACATGCCTACTGAAACAAAAAAGATGGCGGCGAACAAGTCCTTGACAGGACGCAGCAAATGCTCTATTTTATGACCATAAGAAGTCTCCGCCAGTATGGACCCCATCACAAAGGCGCCAAGCGCGGCTGACAAGCCCACATGGGTTGAAAAAACTACCATAAGCAGGCAGAAAGCGATCGATATGATAAGGATAAGTTCTTCATTCAGTATTTTCCTGACCCGGTTGAGAAAGGTCGGCAAGATAAAAATACCGGATATAAACCACAGAATTAGAAAGAAAGCGAGTTTCAGAATGGACATGAGCATTTCTTCACCCGCGAACTGCTGGGTCACGGCGATGGTGGACAAAAGCACCAATAACAATATGGCGACCAGGTCTTCGACAATCAGAATTCCAAAGACCAGGGTCGCGAATTTTTGAGTCTTTACTCCTAGCTCGTCAAAGGCCCGGATGATGATGGTAGTAGAGGATACGGACAACAGCCCCCCTAAGAAGATGCTATCCATGGTTGACCAACCCAGAAACTTTCCGGTAAAGTAACCAAGTACCAGCATCGTTATCGCTTCTACAATCGCGGCGATGGAAGAAGCCCCTCCTACCTTGGCCAGTTTTTTGAAACTAAACTCCAACCCCAGGCTAAACAACAAAAAGATTACACCGATCTCCGCCCATACCTGAATACTGTTTGTATCCGTAACGGTCGGTATGATCGATATATGAGGCCCCACCAAAAAACCCGCGAGGATATAGCCTAATACAACCGGCTGATTTATTTTTTTAAAGATCAGACTAAAAATTCCTCCGGCACCTAATATCAAGGCCAGATCTACTATCAAAGGGGGTAAATGCACCATATTATCTATACTAAAAACTTATTACGTATTTACTCTGATCACAACGGCTATGCAAAAATGACGCGCTGAATTCTCTAAATCCGAAAAAAAACATCTTATCCATTGTGTTTTTTGTTTCCCCGCGACAATGATAATTTCAAAAATCTACGTAGACGGATACCCTGAATTATACTGATAAAACTTCAAAAAATAAATACCCTCCATAAAATTTTGTAAAAAAATCCTAAAAGCGATCATGACGGGAATTATTTCGCTTCTTTCAAACTTTTATGACGTCGCACGTCCCCCTTGTCATGCTCATGTTCAATCTCCCTTGAACACGGGCGATCACGCTTTTGTTTTTTTCTTAAAACAAGACGTCATAGGTTCCGCGTTCGGATGATTTAATACTGTACGAATTTTTTTACCAATGAAGTTGTACTCCTGAACCCTGAAGAAAGACCATGAATTGGAAAAATTTGAGACGCGTCCAAAAAATACGCGTTCGAAACAACCATAATACTTACCTAGAAATATTTACAGGACTTTGATAATAATAAATTGTATCAAATCATCAGCTTTTACGTAGAAATAAAAATAGTCGGTATTTTTTCACATCTATCAAACCTCCACATTAATACTCAACAATGGTATAATCTTCACATTGCCAGCGGTGTTTTTACGGAATTTGTACGTATAGTTATAATGTGTTTCCAACTTACTCTCATTGGGTAAACCATTGATCAGGTAGATATTTCGCTCTTCCGCGAAAGCGATCAGCTCTTTCAGATAAGGCGCCGATATCTGCCCTACCTCGTCGATAATACAATGCACCTTGAACGACTGCGCGGTACGTTCCGTAGACTCTTTGATAAAGACATTGAGCAGGGTAATATAAATAACCGCTTTTACCAGCATGTCGGTACCGGTAGAACCTACCTTGTCGATTTTCTCAATCCATCCGGTATCATTCTTCCCTTCCTTGATCCGGAAGCGCAACTCGAATAAGTCCTGAACCCGGATTTCATCGTAATTTTCTTCCGTAATGGTTTTTAAAAGATCATTGAGCAAATCAACGGACTTCCGGTCGATGTCCATTTTATTCTGATAGTCCGTCGTAAACAGATTCTCCTCTCCATAAGAAAACGGATGCTGCTCCCTGAAGTCCGCTATTTTCCGCAATCGACGAAGCACCTTGTTCTCACTATCCTCCGACTTCAGCTTTATATATTCAATCAATCGGGAGCTTTTGAACGAAGCTACGCTAAAATCATTTTCCATCTTGGCCACCATCCGGTTTATCCGGCCTTTGTGATCTGTAAGCGCCTTCACCTTAGTAGCGATCGCGTCAATCAGCATACCATGGCTCTTAGCCACTTCCGCGATGGAAATCTGAATACGATTTTCATTGTAAAAGCTCTGCAATTGCCCCGCGAACTGTTCATATTCCGCTTCCGAAGCCTGGAGATTGACCTTGAAGTTGAAATGATTGTCCGGCCTGAATCGTCCGGCGAACTCCGTGATATGGTTTTTGAAATAAGCGAACTGCTTATGGTATTCCATATCATTGGATAAGAGCTGGGAGCATAGGTCAATAAGATTTCCGGAAATTCGCTCGGGCGGAGCTTGTTCGATGACATGCCGCAAACGATCATATAATGGCCTTTCCCTGAAATGACGATTAAAATGCTCAATACCCTCCTTATATTGCCGGCGTTCGGCTTCCAGCTCCTTCTGTTCCTCCAGCAGCGCCGACCGTCGCCGCTCAAAATCCGCTGTCCGAACCTCGAATCTCCGCCGCTCCTCTTCCTGAAGTTCCTCGACGCGCCGCTGTTCACGGACAAACTGATCCATCGGGTCAAAAAGCTCCCGCTTGTCCTTGACATATTCGCTCACCCACTGCGAGTGCCGCTCTATAGTATCCAACTGTTCACGCAACGATTCCACTTCTTGTTTCAAAGCCTTGATCAAAGCATCATCGACACCCGCGTTTTTAAGCAGAGATGATTTTTCACGCTCCATCCACTCCCGTCGGCGTTGAAACTCACTGATTTTATCTTCCTTCATTATTGTAAGCTCTTCCGCTTCCCTTTCGAAGGATTTTTTAAGCTGGTACAATTGCTCATCGTACCGGATAGTAAGTTGCTTCTGAGACTCCTCAAAAAGATTGGCCAAGTCGTTTAGCCTGGCCTGAATCCCCTCTTTCTCCTTACGAACCTGTTGTTCCTTTTCATATAAAGCCGTTATATCCGCTTCTTTCCGCTCATCGCCTTTCCTTTTCCAGTCCAGCAAATCAAGATGAAGCTGCTTTTCTTTCTGTTCATCCTGCTCCTGCCGGTATTGACGCTGAGTCAGTTCTTCCCTCAACTTGCCCGCCTCACGACCGAGCGCGGCCAATTGGCGCTGTATTTCCTTTTCATGGTTTTCCTGATATTCCAGAAACTCAACCTTCTTGGCGGAAATATATTCGCGCCATTCACCTTTTTCCAGTTCCAGTTGCTCAAGCGAGCGACACCGGACTTCCATTTCCTCCAAATCGATCTGAATACCATACAAGCTATCGGCCAGCTTGCCCCCCAGCCTCGGATTTAGAACTTTACTATATAGCAGTTCTTCATCGCATACTTTGCCGATCGTATCCAGCCAGCCTGGATAATTTGCCTGAAGGAACCCTAAAAAAGCGCCCTGATATACCGAAAGCTTATCCTCTACGCTTTTGATTTCGTCTTCCGCGGCCGCGATCTCTTCCCTGTTTTCTTTCTTAAACTGCTCAAAAGCCAAATCCCCTTTTTCCCTGACGTGGTCCGCTTCCTTTTTTAGCGTCTCCAGGGTATTCTGACAGATCGTTATGGCTGAGCGGATATCCGATTTCCGTTCAGCGATTTCCCTAAGCTGACCTTGTATAAGCTGAATCTCCGCTTCAAAGTAAACCTTTCGCTTACCTTCCCGAATCTGAAACTCCAGATCCTTGAGAGTGAATTTTATGGAACTCAAGTCTTCTTTTAGCGACTCTACACTCTCCTGATATTTTTGGCGGGCGGATTCTTTTTCACGAGTCAGGCGCTCCATAATCTCCGACTTGTCTTCCTGAAATTTCCTGTCAAGTTGCAAGCCCTTACCCGCGATGCCGTTTTCAAAATCCTTTTGCTCATTATGCAAAGCGTCCGAAAGCGTCTTAAAACGCTGTTCCGTATCCTGAAAAGAAGAAGTCAGCGTCAGGTATTCCGCCTCCCTCGCCTTCAAAGCGCTCTGAACGCGAGGACGACTTTCCGTCAGCCGGAGCAACTCGCTTATATTTCCGCGTTCATACTCCAACCATTTTTTTTCCGCCTCCCTGACCTTACCCCGATATATAGCCTTCTCCCCAATCAGTTCCTCGACACGCGTCCGATAAGCCATTTCCACCAACGCGAACTCTCCCTTTACCTCTTCCAATCGTTTTTCCCTTTCCTTTAGAGACGCTTCCAATTCCCCCTTACGAATCTCGGCGTATCCCAGAGCGCTTCCAAGTTCGGCGGCCAGCTCTCTCTGACGCTGCTTGAGATCGCGTATCTGAGCGAAATTGTCCTTTATAATAGTAGCGCGCCGCGCGTTCTCCTTGCGAAAAAATGTTTCTATATCATGGTAACGCTCGCTAAACTGGCGCAATTGACGCTCAATCGTCTTCAATTCGATCGTCGTATGCTTCGAGCTGATCGAATTGGCGATACAATCTTTAACAAATTCCGACTTGATAACCGATTCCGAACTTAGAAAAATCGCCTGAATCGCCAGAGGAATATTATGATAAAGACTATTTCCCTTTAATAAAGCGAAAGTCTTGTATCGTTTATCCGGATCCGCTCCATACAGGATATTGCGGTATCGCTCAAAAGTATCAATCTGGTCGCTATAAAAGATTTGTTTCTCATTGAAGCCAGCCAGCACTTCTTTTAAAACCATGGCTTCCTGATCCCGAATGTATAAAGCCGGATCATATGGCTGATCGATAAAGCGATAGCATATTTTATTATTCCGATATACCAGTACGTGATAAGCGCTTTCTTCCGTCATCACTTCATAGATAATATAGGAGTTAGGATATTGAAAATAATAATCTTCAAAAGATCGCTGAGATCCCGCGATTCCCAATCCCCTGGTATTCGCGTTGTAGAAAAACAAGATAGCCCGCTGGAGTGTCGTCTTGCCCAGATTGTTGGTTCCTACAAAACAGGTATTGCCCGCGATTTCCGCGCTGGAATAATCCGTATTCGCTATATTGATAAACGCGATACGCTTAAGCAGTCTTGTCTTCTCCATCATCGTCGATTGTAATCATTGAAATAATCCGCTCGAGGTAGTGAATCGAATCGAGCACTTTGTAAAGCTCCTCGTCTTCCTTTTCCAAAAAACCTGAATTTGCCAGATGATCGGCTATTTCCGATACCTTGTCCATCAATTTGTCTTTTCTGGAAAGCGCGAATATTTTTTGCTTCAGGCGCTCATTGGCATAGCACTCTTCCGCGACCTGCGATATCCGATAGCGGGTGCCGGGCACCGGCTTGTTGTCGAGACAAGAAAAGAAATCAAGAATATCGATAAAGTGCGCGAACTGCTCCAGCTTCCGTTCCACATTGGTCGCGTTTTCTTCTTCCTGGCTAAAATAAAAATAGTTATATCCGGTTTCGAGACGGAAACCAATATGACTAAAATACTCTTTTAAAGCCGCGTGATATGTTTCATCGCTCAGGACTTCATACAGACGGGCATGGCCGCCATTGGAACTTATAAAAAGTCCTTTGTTGAGGATATTGAATATTTCCGCCGTTTGTTTCGGTATATTGTTCATCATCGTTTCTCAGCGGGATAAATCATAAGATATCGGATATTTCGCGATTGTCCCTGTTCGTTTTTTAGCCGCGTATGCCCAAATCGCTCTCCCGCCATACGCAGCCTCGAATCATGATCAACCGATATTTCCACAAACAAGGATATTCGCTTCTCAAGACTGATTTCCAACTGATCTGGAAATTCAAAATCCAGCACAAAATTAAATAAGTCCATATCACTCTGAACGAATTTTTCAACCAGCGCTTCCACATCCAGTCGCGGAGAAATCTCCTCCACTTCCTCGTCCAGTGGCGCGATCTTACCGGCTGGAGAGCGCTCGATAGAACGAAGCAGTTTCAGGCGGTCCGCTACTTTGGAAACCAGATGATATCCCTGGTCGGTGTATAGGTAATCCAGCGAAATCCTCACACGCGTAACCTGCTTTTTAGAAAACAAGACCGCGTTGATACTACTGGCTACTTCCACAAAGTTGGTCTTATACTTCAGCTCTTCGTAGTCCTTCAACTCTTTGAGTCGCTGTATTTTTTTGTAAATGGCCGCCTGATGCTGTATCCTATTGATATAATCAATGATCTGCGACTGAATCTCCGTCAGGTAATCCCTGTTACGTACCAGCGTATAGCGCAATTCCAGCACGATACTGCTAAGTTCCGCGTCGACAATGGCATTGAAAAAACCCCGCGATTCCGACAAAATCAGCTCCGATTCTCGAATGAGGTTGATGATATCGTCCCTTTTCTTCTTATACTTTTCCAACTCCTCCAGCTTGATCAGGTAATTCGCCTGGTTCTTGTAGGTATCGTCGATATTCTTGTGAAGTTTAATTACCTCTCTGGATGTAGTGGAATGAATCTTTTTGAGCGAGCGTTTGATATTTCGCAGGAAACGGGCGTTATTGTCGATACGATAATAGCGCAGATTCTCGTTCAGCGACTGTATATTGTCATTGATAAAGCTGGTGGTAACCTCTCCAATTTCCAGAAACTCTTCTATGAAGGTTGTAATACGGTCATCCAGACTGACAATATTGTTGTTTTCATGTATAAACTCGTGAACGACCAGCTTTTCAAGCTTTTCATCACTCATGTCTTCCCGGGCCAGAATCTCCGATTTATTTACAGAGTCCTTATTCCCAAAAAGCATTTCTATTACTTCCTTATTCTGATTCAGAAGGTTAATCAGATCCCGTATGCTAAGTGGCTGCTTCACTATCTTCCTTTCTCAGGAACGAAATATACGCTATATTTAAAAAACAGTGAACCGATGTGGATAATTAAAAAAAACCGGCATTCTGAAATCATTAAAATAGTTCCTTCCGGTTACCATTGGGAAGATTTTTGTATAAATTTGGGTTCTACGGAGACACCCCCGTTACTACATTTATTTCCTCATTGTTTTGCCCAAAAACATGACTACGATGTATGATTTCCCGTATGTAAAGCGTTTGCTGACAATAAAACTTCCTAGTTACATGAAAAAAAGATTACTCTTTTTTAGTATTGTTTATTCCCTTGTAGGTTTTCATGATCTTTATGGTCAATGCGGTACAGAAACATTTACCGTCACCGACTGGTGCGAAAACCAGTTCGCGGAATGGGAAATCGCCAATCCTGATCCCGATGCCAGATACCGCTGGTATCAGCTTGAAAAAGATGAAGACGGCAATGTAACTCATACTTCAGAATACCAATACGGTGCCAACGAAAACGGGACCCGCTTCGTATCACCTACCCGATATACAACCCCAGATCCAACACCAATCACCCCAAATTGGGATAGCCGGACATTTTATTATGTAAAGGAAAAAGATGTACAATTTGCTCCGACCGTCCCGACAGCGACAAATAATACCAACAACGGGAACTCTCCAACGTATGGAGTAAATTTCACAACAGCTGTGAGGACAGAATTTCATGACGTAACTGTCCCTATTTTCTCCTATTATCTTCCAGATAATCAAACCTATCATATTCAGATCAGGATAGGCACGTACTATTCTGAAGTTTTTACCTTTCAAAAAGGCAACACCCAACAGATTGGCAATGTATATTTCATAAAAGTTCCTGTTGACATTTCCGTTGAACCAGGAAACTATACAATGGAAGTGATTACCAATCCGGCACCGGCGTCATTGCCTGGTGGAACTACACCAATTCCGGATGGATTCGCGTGGATGCCTGCCAATACGTATACTTTTCCTGTTAACAATACAGAAGGGCTCACTATCACAGGGTCCACTTCATTGCCAGGCGGAAATCAGGCCATGATATTTGAATGGAATACCACTACTTACTGTCCGATAAAAGAAACTCCACCCGCTAAAAAAACAGCGGTAGGCTGCTGTACTCCTGTTATCGGTTCTGTTTCAATCAGCGCTACCGAGCCGATCATTGTATCCGGCACCGACAATACTACACTGACTATTACCAACTACGTAAACGCCACCAATACCTTCATGTGGTATAAGGACGGCGCGGCGCTCGGACATACCGGAATGAGCTACTCTACCAATCAGGCGGGAGTCTATAGCGTAAGGGAGATCGAAAACGCCTCATTCGCCAACAATATCAGTTGCTACGCGGAAGGCCTGATTGAAATTCAGGAAAGAGCGCTTTTCGCCCGCCTCTTATCAGCGCCCAAAGCGGAATACTGTGTAGGCGATGAGATCGAAATCGAAGCTTATGGCGATATCACTTCCCTGAAGTGGACGCCGGAGGCGTTCGTTCAGAATCCTACCTCAAAAATCACCAAAGCGGTCCTTGGTGTTGAAGCGAGCTCCCTGAACTTCATAGTAGAAGGCGATATTATTACAGACAACCGGATCGTCAATGGAGACTTTGAATCCGGCAATCTGGGTTTTGATACTGATCTCGGGTATTATTCCAACGCCACTGGCTCTCCTAGCTCAGGACAATATAGTATTGGCACCTATGTTACTCCTAACCAAAGCTACTGGTCCGCGACAACCGATAACAATATCGACCAGCAATGCGGACACGATGGAAATTTTCTTTACGCGGATGGTTTTGGTCCGGATCATGGCGGCGGATCTACCGAAGGTATAGTCTGGAGACAAACCGTCACTGTGACACCCTCAAAGGACTACACCTTCTCGATGGACCACGCCAATATCTGCTGGAATAATACAGCTCACTCCACAGACAGGGTTGCTCATGCCGACGCGACATTTAACATATATATCAACGGTCAGCTAATGCTGACGACCTCCACAGACGGAAACGGAGAATATAATGGCGTGTGCCGCTGGAAAACAGATACGTTTGAATGGAATTCCCTGAAAAACACAACCGCTACCATCGAAATACGCCAGGTAAGAGGCGATACCCCTGGACGCGACTATGCTATTGACAATATTTTCTTCGGTGGTCCGGCGACCCAAACCGCCATGGTTACCATTGGCCCTATCAAAGATTGCTTTGATGTAATAGCGGAAGCCAGTGAATGCGACGGAGACTCTGTCATGTTAAGCGCCAAAGCGATCAACACGGTATCCGGTGAAGTGGTAGGCTATATCGACCGTTGGGAAAAAGCTGATGACCATACAGTAGTGGGCACTGGTTCTCCGGTTTATGTAAAACCGACTTCAACAACCAAATATGTCGCTTTTGGCTATTTTCCCGCGAGCAGCATCATTGTAAATGGTGATTTTGAGCTGGTCTTAAACGGTTTCAACTATGGTGCCGGCAAAGGCCTCTACAATCGAGGTACAGGAGAGGGGAGCTTCGATGTACTTACTAATCCCACAGCAACCAGCTGTGGCACGTATTGTGTAAATCTGGGAGATCATACTACCGGTTCCGGTAATATGTTGTTTGTAGACCCTCAGCGTCAAGACGGCGATGTCATATCCTACGATATCACCGCGGAAGCGGGTAAAAAATACGCGTTTTCCCTTTTTATAGCCAATGCCGTTAATTTTGTTGCAAATCCCAATGGCAAAGCATCCAGTATCAGCTTTATCATCGAAAATGCCGGTGGTGTCAGACAAACCATCGCTTCCATAGAACTGGAAAGGGATAATGACTGGCGTGAACTAAGTTCCATCTGGGAAGCTCCCGCGGATGGAGATTACCAACTAATCATCCGCGCGGTAGGCGATAACAACCTGGATGGCAACGGAGGTAATGACTTTGTCATTGACGATATCAAGCTATCTACTCTGATAGACGTCATATATACCGACACCGTGGAAGTAGAACCCTGTATCAACTGCCAGCCCGGTAAGATCTCGGGAGATCAGGCGATTTGCTACAATACGGTACCCGCTGGCTTCGCCAATGTAGAAGCACCTGAAACCGCTGAAGGAATATATGCTATTGAATGGCAAAAATCCACCGATCTGCTGACATGGACTCCGATCGCCGGCGGCAATCGCCTGTCTTACTCTGAAACAGCGCCTTTGACCACAGACACGTATTATAGGAGAAAAATGTCTTCCGCCTCCTGTACGGAGTACTTCTCGGACACTGTTAAAGTCACGGTCGCTCCGGTCGTCGTACCAGGAAGCATCGAAGACGATCAAATCATCTGCGCGGGCGCGACACCAGACCCGCTCACGGAACTTACTCCAGCCACGGGAGGTTTCGCTCCGATCGAATATTTCTGGCAGCGCTCATACGACCAGGCCAACTGGGCGGACATCCCGGCCACAAACCTGAAAGACTACACGGAAACAGCCAGCCTAACCGATACCGCGTGGTACAGAAGAAGAATTGAAACAGGAAGCTGCGCGCGAGTAACGGATATCAATGAGAGCGCTACCGGGACCGATCTAAATCAGGTTTCCTATACAGGCACCTGGACCAATGGCTCCGATCCTGATCAATATCTCGGTACCGAACGATATTCCGCTACCGCGGGAGCGAGTTATAGCATATCCTTTTACGGAACGGAACTCATTCTTTTTTCTCCAATGGGAAAAGATCGGGGAATTTTCGCCGTATCCATCGATGGCGCCCCCGAAACACAAGTAGACTTGTACGCGGATTCCACCCGCCAGCAAGTTCCGGTATACACTACCGGCCGCCTGCCACTTGATACGCATACCGTCGTTGTACGAGTTACAGGCAACAAACACGCGGCCGCTACAAGCGCCATTATCGGTCTCGACCGGGCGCAAGTCGTCTCCACACAATACAGCAATATCGTCCAAATCACCGTGCAACCGGAAATAACCCCGGGAGCGATAGGGCAAAACGACACCATCTGCGCCAATTCCCTTCCAGCGCCATTTGTCAACCTGACAGCCGCTACCGGAGGAGCGGGAGCTTATACATACCAATGGCAGAAATCCGACGACGGACTCGCGTGGACGGATATCAGCGGCGCGAATCTCCCGACCTACACGGAAACTACCCCGCTAACAGACACCACGTATTATAGAAGAAAGGTAACATCGGGCGTTTGTCCCGTTCAGTTTACCGATTCTGTCGAGGTGATCGTAATATCCGAACTCAAGCCTTCCATCACCATAGAAGCTGACAAAACCAGTATTTGCGAAGATGAAGTAGTCACCTTCTCCGTTCAAAGCAAAGGCGGAGGAGGCGCGGCCCCAACCTACGAATGGTTTAGAAATAATATGAAAAACCATCTACCCTCACCTGAAGACAATTTATATCAAGCCTTTAATATTAGGGATGGTAGTGAGTTTTATGTCGTCATGACCTCTTCGGAAGATTGCGCGACACCCAAAACCGCCACATCCAACAAGATCGTTATCACAGTAAAATCATTACCCTCCAACGCGGTGATCTTGGAAAATGACTCCAGTTTCTGCATATCCGCGATCGACTTAAACGCCACCGTTCCCACCCAGGGTACGGGAAACTGGTCCGTACGCGCTGGCGATATCGCTACGCTCTCCAGCGCTACCGCGAACCCTGTAACCGTCTCTGATCTCAATCCCGGAGCTACGGCACGGATATACTGGACAGTAAGCACCGGCACGGAATGCCCCGCTAACATAGATTCTGTAGACCTGACCCGAACCGGCACACTGACCGCGCCAAACCCGGGAAACGACACCACAATATGCGCGTCTGTCACTTCCCTGCAATTGAAAAATAACGGAGTGGCGGGCGAAACGGCTATTTTCGGCGCGGTTCCCCCCGCGACTATTACTGGTTCTGGCGTAGCGGGCAACTTTTCATTAGGCGAAAACAAATTCTATCTTACCTTGTCCAATGGTTTCTGCGACGCCACTGATACCATTATTGTCACTGTTGTCGACGTACCCGCCCAGCCCGATCCCATCACGGGCCCTACAGGCATTATATGCGCGGCTACCGATGACAATGAGTTTAGCGTAAACGCGGTGGCCGACGCCACCGAATACGCGTGGAGTATATCCGGCTCCGGACTCAGCCTGCAAACGCCAGTTGACGAAACCTCCGTCAAGATGGACGCGGCGCTCGCCGCCAGTACGGGCGTCATTAGCGTCGCCGCCATCAATCAATGCGGAAACAGCGCGCCACGTACATACAACGTGACAATCACACCTGTCATAGAACCCACCGTAACTATACAAGCGACCCAAGTCAGTATTTGCGCCGATAGTTCTGGTAAGTTTTCCATCGCGTCGATAGGCAGTGAAATTACCACTCCAGCGTACGAATGGTTTATCTATAGAAATGGAGGAAATGTCGCTACCGGAGAGACACAACCTTCCATTACCCTTACCAATCTTCAGGACAGGGACAGTATTTTTGTAAAAGTCACCTCCGACTATTCATGTCCCGGCGCGGGAATAGCCAATTCAGCGAAAATCGGCATGACGATTATTCCAATGAAACCCGTCTCGGTCGATATTGCCACCGACCTGTCCATGCCAGTTTGCGAAGGTACGGAAGTGACGTTTACCGCTACACCAACCAATGGAGGCTCGACTCCAACTTATGAATGGAGATCCGGCGGCATAGTACTGGGAACCACCAATCCTATCAAGATTCCAATGACGGCGACAAGCGTCATTACGGTAGAGCTTACCAGTAACGAACTTTGTTACGACAACGAAGCCGCCACCAGTAATCTCAGCTATACAGTAACACCAAACGTTCCGGTCATAGCGACTCTAATACCCAACAATGAAACCAGGTGTAAAAATGAGCCATCACCTATATTTACCGCGGGTGGAGCCAATCATGGAGCCAACCCTGTTTATACATGGAAGCTCAACGGAACACAAGTAAAGAAATCGGGCGACCAGACTTACCGGTTGGCAAGCACAGGCAATCCGGGAATTTATTCTGTAGAAGTAATTGTCGAGTCTACGGAAGAGTGTGTTACCCAAAAAAGCGACGCGGCCAACACCAATATCCAAATTCTGGATCTTCCGGTCATCACGATCAGCGGACCGGACCGGTATTGTGAAAACGACTTTATTACCTTGCAGGCGGCGGGCGGCTTAAGCTATTCATGGTATAGAAACAGTTCCTCTACTTCCAGCATCGGTTCATCTTCCAGCCTTCCGGTCGCTACCGACGGTGCTTACATACTGGTAGGACGCGACGCCAATAACTGTGAAAACTCCGATACACTCCAAGTTTCCGTTTTAGCGCCCAAAGCGACAATCGTATCCGACAAAGGATTTACCGAATGCGAAGGCGTAACCCTCAATGTCAGTATACAAGAAACCGCGGATAGCTATGTATGGACTAAAAATGGCGCTCCTTTCGCCACTACAAAAAATATCCAGGTTACTGAACCAGGTCTCTATGAGATAGAGGTAACACAGATAGAAAGTGTCACTTGTAAAACAAGTAGTGAGCAAGCCATCATATTCCTGCAAGTGCCGGATCCCCAACTTGATTATGCCGACACGCTGATCTGCGACGATGAACGACTGATTTATAAAGTAAATAACTATGGAGGTTCCCTGACATGGTATCAAGACGGGAAAGCGATCGTCGCTTCCAACAGAGAAATATTCCAGATTATGGAATCAGGCGCTTATCATGTCATAGAAAACAATGGTTACTGCCAAGAAACGTCCAACACCGTCCATGTGACTGTTGAGAAAGTTCCAGTCGCCTACGCGGGCGCTGATCTATATATCGGTCCTGGTGAAACAATTCTCCTAAGCGGCCTGGGAAGCCGTGACGCGTACCTCTATGAATGGAACTCCAACTCCTGGATTCAGCCAATCAATGGACCAGAGGTTTCCTTTACTCCTGAAGAAAAAGTCAGTCACTATATTTTAACGGTTGGTAGCCCTTCCGGCAAATGCGTCAGCGAAGACGAGATAACTGTCACTATCGAGTACCCGGTAACTGCCTGGAACTCGTTTTCACCTAACAACGATGGACTGTACGATACCTGGATCATCGAAAATATTGACGATTACCCGGACGCGGTAGTAGAGGTATACAACCGTTGGGGTACACTTGTTTTTAGATCCAAAGGTTACAACAACTCGGCCAAAGCCTGGAAGGGAGACAACTATCGCAACGGACAGGCGCTTCCCACAGCCACGTACTATTACATCATCTATCCCAACGGAGGCAATATCAGAAAGCCGATCACTGGAGATGTGACCATCGTGCGGTAGATATATAAAACCAAGTGAAAAACGGCGGATGAGAAAAATAATTTTCATCCGCCGTTTTTATTTGCTATTAAAGCAATGAAAGAAAAAATAAAATTCGATGGAGTAAAATCCAATGTGGCGTCCAACTACAACCCGTCGTTAGAAACTCTACAGAGAACACCAAACATTGGAAGTATCGCGTTAAGTTGCCTACACGAATCCGGGATCATACAGATTGATACCTTAACGCCATATTAATTGAGCAGGACTTAGTAAGCAATGTTATAAAAGGTTTACCTTTTCATCGGATATCATATTCCGCGGACGCGAGCCAACATAAAATCGGATTTGTACAACCGGGGAATACACGCGGTTTTATTCCTCCGGTACAAAATCAAGCGAAACCGAATTGACGCAATGGCGAATGTTTTTGTCGGTAAACCGTTCACCTTCGAATACATGCCCCAGGTGCCCATCGCAATTCGCGCAAACGATTTCGATCCGGTAACCATCCGGATCAGGCAAGCGTTTTACAGCGCCTTCAATTTCATCGTCAAAACTCGGCCAACCACAATTAGAGTCGAATTTATCCGTAGATTGATATAAAGGCGCGTTGCATCGTCTGCATATATAGACGCCTTTCGCCTTATGTTTATAATACTTTCCGGTAAAGGGCATTTCGGTCCCCTTATGCAAAATCACCCGTTGTTCTTCCGGACTAAGCTCATTGTATTTTCCTGATTCAGGTTTTGTTGTATCCATAGATTTACTCAAATATTCAGATCGATTCGCCTGGCTACAGGCAATCCCCGCGTAAGCAATGAAAATAAGCAAAAAACAAGCGTTAAGCTTCATATCACCCCAACAATTTGACGAACATTATAGTTCTTTAAGCCACTACCGGCATAAAAAACGAAAAGCCGATCATATATGATCGGCTTTTCAAATTAGATACGCGCCGGTAAGTAGTTACTTGCCCGCGGATTCCGCTAATACAATAATATTGTTATTTAACACTTCAACAGTGCCGCCATCTACCAAAAAGCGTTCTTCACCTTTATCAGACTGAACAGTGATTTCTCCTTTATCCAGATTGGCGATCATCGGAGCGTGATTGAGAAGTACCTCAAACGGCCCGGATGTTCCCGGAAAATTGGCGCTTTTCACCTCTCCGCTATAAACCTTATTGTCAGGCGTAATAATCTCTAAATACACGTTTTTATTATTTTAGTTAGGTAGCGATCATTGATCACTACCTGTTATTTTTCAGAAATCTAAATCCTTACCTGGCTTCAGCGAGCATTTTCTCGCCCTTCGCGATCGCCTGATCGATATCGCCAACCAGGTTGAAGGCGGCTTCCGGCAAGTAATCCAACTCACCATCCATGATCATGTTAAATCCTTTGATGGTATCCTTGATATCAACCAATACGCCTTTTAATCCTGTAAATTGCTCGGCGACGTGGAATGGCTGAGAAAGGAAACGTTGTACTCTTCTCGCCCTGTGTACAGTTTGTTTGTCGTCTTCAGACAGCTCGTCCATACCGAGAATGGCGATGATATCCTGAAGCTCCTTGTAGCGCTGAAGTATTTCCTTGACACGTTGAGCGGTGTTGTAATGCTCTTCGCCAACCACGTCAGGACTAAGAATCCTGGAAGTAGAATCCAGCGGATCCACAGCGGGATAAATTCCAAGTTCGGAAATCTTTCTTGAAAGTACCGTAGTAGCGTCAAGGTGGGCGAAAGTAGTAGCCGGCGCGGGATCGGTAAGGTCATCCGCGGGTACATATACCGCCTGAACGGAGGTAATGGATCCTCTCTTGGTGGAGGTAATCCGCTCCTGCATCAATCCCATTTCGGACGCTAGTGTAGGCTGATAGCCTACCGCTGATGGCATACGGCCAAGGAGCGCGGATACTTCGGAGCCAGCCTGTGTGAAACGGAAAATATTGTCTATAAAGAATAGAATGTCACGACCGGCGGACTCGCCTTCTTCTCCATCGCGGAAATACTCGGCGATAGTAAGACCGGACAAAGCCACTCTCGCTCTTGCTCCCGGAGGCTCATTCATCTGACCAAACACAAACGTCGCTTTGGAATCTTTCAAAGCTTCCTTATCAACGGAAGCGAGATCCCAGCCACCTTCCTCCATGGAATGAAGGAATTTATCTCCATACTTCACGATGCCCGCCTCGATCATTTCCCTCAAAAGGTCGTTTCCTTCCCTTGTACGCTCACCAACGCCGGCGAATACGGACAATCCGGAATATGCCTTCGCGATGTTGTTAATCAATTCCTGAATAAGTACGGTTTTACCAACACCCGCTCCACCAAAAAGACCGATTTTTCCTCCTTTGGCGTATGGTTCGATCAGGTCGATTACTTTGATACCGGTGAATAAAACTTCCGTAGAAGTAGAAAGATCCTCAAATCTAGGAGCTGATCTGTGAATAGACAGTCCTTTGCCACTTTCAGGTTGAGCGATACCGTCAATAGCCTCGCCCACGACATTGAACAATCTGCCTTTGATACCCTCTCCCGTAGGCATTTTGATCGTTGACCCAAGGTCGATCACTTCCATCCCGCGAACCATACCATCGGTAGAGTCCATCGCGATTGTCCTTACTCTGTCTTCACCCAAATGCTGCTGACATTCAAGAACCACTTTTTGTCCGTTTGCCTTTACAACTTCCAAAGCGTCCAGAATATTCGGCAGCCTGGCCTCCTCTCCCTCAAAGCTGACATCCACCACAGGACCAATGACTTGAGTAATTTTACCTTTGTTTGCCATTGTATTTTACCTTTTACGCGTATTTATTTATTGAAATGCGAACGCAAAACTAAACTTTATCCTATTCTTAACAAAAGAATGATTGAATATTCTCTATCAATTTGAATAGAGTTTATCCACACCTACTTGCAAAAAAAATACGACATTCCAAAGTCCTTAAAAAACACAATCGGAACTTCCTAAACTTCTAATACGCGATCCAGAGAACCTTAATGGATGACTTTATCAATCACCCAGATCGGATCGGCTCTTCCATCCGGATCGTTTTTCGCGTACCCGTCCTGAATCACCCGGTTTTTCTGAAGGAGTAGCCCTGCCACATGCGGGGCGGCCATGGAAGTTCCACTGAGATAGGCATATTGACCATTCGGATATGTCGAGGCGATCATCACCCCCGGAGCGCACGCGTCGATACAGGCGCCATAATTGGAAAAAGACGCGAAAGTATCCGTACTGTCCATAGCGGTTACCGTATATACATTTTCATGATTAACACGCTGAGGTGAGTTAACGCAGGCGTCTCTCGATTCATTTCCAGCGGCTATGGCGAAATAAACGTTTTTTTCCGTAGCGATTTTACGCGTAAGCTGATCCAGCGAAGATGAAGCTCCTCCTGTCAAGCTCATGTTGATCACATCGCCTTTTCGGGCGTATTGATATACATAATCCAGACCTTCCATCACATTCGAAACGGTTCCGTCACCATTCGCGTCCATGACCTTGACAGACACCAGCACATTGCCGGGAGCCACGCCTACTACGCCAAAATCATTATCGAGAGCGCCGATAATACCGGCGATATGGGTACCGTGACCATTACGATCACCCAAGTCCGGTTCAGAACAAACAAAAGAAGCTGATCTTCCCTGGTCCACATTCAAATCCGGATGACTGATATCAATACCAGTATCCAGTATCCACGCGGTATTGGCAGATATCCCTCCTTGGCCTATCCTTCGTATTCCCCAAGGAACCACCTGTCCAACCAGAGCCGACACTTTAGTCCTGTTTGTTTGACCTATCCCGATAAAATAATCCCGCTCAACCGTTTCAATCATCGGATCTTCTTCAAGCGCTTTCACCGCCGAATCCGTCAACACTCCCGCGAACCCCTCAAAAGCCGCGGAATACACGTGAGTAACTTCGCAAAAGAGCTTCTTTTTCTCCATTAACTCATTCACTCTGCTCCGTACACGCCTTTTTCGCTCTCTGATATTGGCGATCATAAGCGATGTGTCTGCCGCTTCCTTCAACGTGACAATGTAACGCCCTTCTATCGCTTCGCCAATATTTCCCTGAGGGCACTGGCTCGCGGATAGAGATTCATCGTTCTGGGAATCCGCTTTGGGGGACGCGCCTGGCAATACGGCGTCCGGTTTAGCGCAAGAAATGAAAATTATTAAAAACAGCGCTAAAGGATAATATGAGAATCGCATTCCAATAAGGTTGTGGATTGCTAACAAAATTGGGGAGCGCGTCGTTCCCCATCACGAAGGGGAGATTATTCAACCTTATAAAAGTCGCGTAAGCGATCTATCTATTAATCTTAAAAAACTATCGGACATCGCCGGCCGCTTCGGGCACCAGGTTTAACCGGATCATTTCTTTTACAAGAATCTCCTTGTCAATAGGCACTACGCCAACATATTCGCATACAATCCCCCCGGCAAGGTTGGCAATAGCGGCTATACGCTCCGGACTCAAACCACAAGCGTAACATACGGCGGCTACACTAATAACCGTATCTCCGGCCCCTGAAACATCTGAAATCTCTCGTTTATGGGCGGCGATATGACAATATTCCTTTTGGGTCTCCACATATACCCCCTGATCTGAAAGGGTGATCAGAATCAACTCCGGGCTCAATACCGACCTCAGCTTGGCCACCGCGGTCTTCAGCTCATCAAGGTCATTCAGGCCCGAGTCGAGTTTAAGTCCTTCCTTTAACTCTTTTTTGTTGGGCTTAAAAAGGGATACATTTCTATAAGCGAGAAAATTTCGCTTCTTGGGATCTACAATGGTAGGAATTTTTCGCGCGTTGCAAAAATCTACGACGTCATGAATCAGTCGCTCATTCAGCACGCCTTTATCATAGTCCTCGAAGATGACTACGTCCACGTCCGGCAATAACCGGAAAAGGTTTTCCCTTATGGCCTTGCCCTCTATCTCGTCAAGATTGGAATCCTGCTCCGCGTCAAGACGAATCAAATGATGCGATCCGGACATCACGCGATGCTTGATCGTCGTAACGCGGGATTCGCTGACGACTATACCTTCCGGCGACAGGCCGTTTTTATCCAGCAAGTCAAGAAACTCCTTACCCTCGCGGTCGGAGCCAATGACAGAGCATAAAATTGGGGTAGCTCCCAATGACTGCACATTAAGCGCGACATTGGCGGCTCCCCCAAGACGTTTATCACGATGACCAACCAATACAACAGGGACCGGAGCTTCGGGCGATATCCGATCAACTTTTCCCCAGAGGTACGAATCAATCATTACATCACCTATGATCAATACTCTTAAACGAGCTATCGATTCAAGAAAGCCTTTGGCTCCCGGACTTGTTTTTATTGAAGTTTGGCAAGACATTCTTTAATTCTCCTCAATGCTTCTTTGAGATTGTCGTCAGAAGCCGCGAAAGAGATACGTATACAATCAGGCGCCCCAAACGCGTCGCCTCCAACACTGGACACATACACGTCATTGAGGATATGCATCGAAAGGTCGGAAGCCTTTTCGATACGGGAACCATCGGGAGCTGTTTTACCAAGATACGCGCTCACGTCGGGAAAGGCGTAGAACGCTCCTGTCGGAACATTTACTTTCAATCCCGGAATTTCTTTCAGAAGACCGATAACAAGGTCTCTTCTTCTTCTATACGCCGCCGCCATTTCCTTGGGAGCGGAAAGATCACCGTTGACAGCGGCCAAGGAGGCCTTTTGGGCGATTGAGCATGTACCGGAAGTAACCTGTCCCTGAATCTTGTCGCACGCGGCGGCTATGTATTTTGGCGCTCCGATATATCCGACTCTCCATCCTGTCATAGCGAAGCCTTTGGATACTCCATTAACCGTCACGACTCTTTCCCTGATTTCGTCAATAGAGCCGATACTGAAATGCGAGCCTTCAAAGTTGATGTACTCGTAAATCTCATCGGCGATAACGATGATACGTTCATTTTTCGCGACTACTTCCGCGATCGCTCTTAACTCTTTTTCAGAAAATACGGACCCGGTAGGATTGCATGGAGTTGAAAACAAAATCGCTTTTGTGTTGGGAGTGATAGCCTGGGCTACCTGTTCCGCGGTTACTTTAAAATCGTTTTCAATCCCCCCGGAAACAACGACCGGTGTTCCTTCGGCAAGTTTAACCATTTCTATGTAACTTACCCAGTAAGGCGCGAAGATTATCACTTCGTCTCCCGGATCGACGACGCTAAGCAATACATTGGCAATTGACTGCTTCGCTCCGGTAGAGACGACAATATTCTCCATTTCCCAATGAAGATGGTTGTCTCTCTTAAACTTCTCCGCGATCGCTTTCCTCAATTCAGGATAGCCTGGTACAGGGGTATAAGTTGTAAAACCGTCGTCAATAGCCTTCTTAGCCGCGTCTTTTATATATTGAGGTGTTGGAAAATCTGGTTCTCCTACACTCAAGCTTATTACCTTATGACCCTGAGCCGCCAACTCTCTGGCTTTTTTTGTCATAGCCAGCGTTTCAGATTCCGCCAGCGCGTTCAATCTTTGTGAAAGAAGATTGGTTTCAGTTATTGCTGTCATTACTACGTCTAATTAAATACGCGGCAAAATTATGGATAATACCTTAATGAAACTATCCTATTGTATTTTTTTTATGAATTACCCAAGATTACGAATAGAGCGGAGAAGCAGACGCAAATCGGTCAGCAGGCTATATTCCTTCGCGTATTTGAAGTTAAGCTTATACACAGTCTGGGTATCAAGCTTCGACTCTTTAAGATAGGTTACAGGATTAATAATTCCCTTCTTGATTCTGGGTAAACCTATGTCTTCATCGTTGGAAAACCCAACCCATGAGTATGATCCACCCAGTACTTTAAAAATATTACGGTAAAAGGCGCACTTGTCCTTAACCAAAAAAATGAGCAAAGGCGACAATATGAGCAGCGCGAAAGAGGCGATACAATCAAATACGCGTTTGTTTCGAATATTGTTTTTTTTCAAAATGCCAAGCTCTATATTGACAGTATAAAACTCCCCTGGTTTGTTTTTTGAGTTGCTGCCAATAATATAATTACCGGCGTCAGGCACGATCTTGAACTCCAGCGCGCGATGATCCATCTTGCTCATCCACTCAATAATGCTGATAGCGCCAACATCCTTGGAGCAAAAAATCAACTCGTCGACTTTGTAAAAGCTGATAATATCTTCCAACTGATCAATACTACCGATATTAAGTTTATTTTTTCCCCTGTCCTGTTTGTCTGGTGTCGCGTAGCCCAGCACTTGAAGATTAGAGTAGTTCGCCTCGTTAAGAATATCCATCACCCTCCTGCTTTCCTCATCCCCACCGACAATAAGAATCCGCTTTCTCTTCTCGGAACCCAAAGACAAGTTGCGATAGCGCGCGTAATGTAAAATCAGCCGGAGGAATAGCATTACGCCAAAAGACATGGCGCCGCCCAATATGATAAGCGCTTTGGAAAAACGATACGGATCCAGAAAATTACTGATGGCGGAAATAAACAAAGTACCAACAGCCAAACCCTTGAACAACGCTCCAACCGATCCGTTTCTTTCATAGCCCCCATTGTAGTATACCGAAAACTGCCATACTACTATGTACAAAGGCACGACCAGTTCCATAAATACAGGCGCGTACATTCCCTCGGTAAGCTTCATGTCCGTTTCCCACCAGGTCTTCAGCAGATACATTCCTCCATACATCAAGCCCGCTTCCGCCAAAGGCAGCGCCATTTGCCGGATCGCCCGGAAACCGATAGCAATAGCGGCGCGGATGTAAATAGCGATATTGATCAGAAAGCTAAATAACCAGGCGTTTTTACTGGAAAAATGCTTCTTCGCGAAAATGATCATCGCCTTATAAAAAATAAAGACGTAATTGATGCTGGTCTTTTTTGTACTCTCTCCCTTATAATGAATAATCCGGGTCTCGGGATAATAATAGTTTTTATAACCAGCTTTTAATATCCGGTAAGAAAGATCGATATCTTCTCCATACATAAAATAGTCCTCATCCAGATAACCGATCTTGTCCAGCACATCTTTGCGCATAAACATAAACGCGCCGGAAAGAATTTCGACCTCGTGCGTCCTATCCTTATCGAGAAAACCTAAATGATAACGACCAAATTTTCTGGATTTGGGGAACATGGCCGCCAAGCCAAATATTTTATAAAAAGCGACCGTCGGTGAAGGCAGGCCCCGTTTGGATTCCGGCAAAAAAATCCCCTTGCCGTCGAGCATCTTCACTCCAAGACCACCGGCTTTAGGATGGGCGTCCATAAAAGAAACGCATTTCTGAAACGTATCTTCCTCTACCAGGGTATCCGGATTCAACAACAACACGTATTCGCCCTGAGCTATCTTGATCCCCTGATTGTTAGCCTTACTAAAACCTACATTCTTTTGATTCTGAATCAGCGTTACATCCGGATACTTAGTCATAAGCATCTCAATGGAGCCATCCACGGAATTATTATCAACAACAATCACCTCACCCTCGATGTGAGTCATCGCGTTTCTAACCGAGCTAAGCGCTTGGTCCAGAAAGTGGCATACATTGTAGTTGACCAGAATAACGGATAACTTCATTCTATTGATTTAAAAGCGATTCGACTCACAATGCTTCTTCCAAGGGTCACTTCATCCGTATATTCCAGTTCACCACCAATCGCGACCCCCCTGGCGATCACCGTAACTTTCACGGGAAACTCTTTCAGCTTTTTGGTTATATAGAACGCTGTCGTATCGCCTTCCATACTCGGACTCAAAGCCAGAATAACCTCCTGAATGGATTGAGCCTTCACCCGCTCTATAAGCGACTCGATTTGTAATCGCGAAGGTCCGACACCGTTCAGCGGCGAAATAATACCGCCCAGGACATGATACAAACCTTTGTACTGATTCGTGTTTTCAATAGCGAGCAGATCGGGCGCGTCTTCCACAACGCAGATTACAGACCGGTCTCTGTATGAACCTAAGCATATGCCGCATACTTCCTCATCGGAAATATTGTGGCAGTGGGCGCAATACTTGATTTTCGTTCGCAGGTTTATTAACGCGGAAGCCAGTTCCGAGGTTGTCTCTTGCTCTTCTTTGAGAAGGTGGAGCGCCAGCCTCAACGCCGTCTTTTTTCCTATACCGGGCAGCTTCGCTATTTCATTAACCGCTTCTTCAATCAACCTTGAGGGGAAAATCATGTTCTAGTATAAAAACGACAATACTTTCGCGTAGACAACGAAAGCGTATATGGAATAATTGCGGAATCGCTTGTTTTTAAATTATTTCAGCGGAAATGCCTTTGTCGCAAATACCCTGACGCATAGGCCTCAGGTCGGCGAAACTTCCAACCTTCACCGTACACTTTCCCTTATAATGTATAAGCCAGGTACATTGCTCAGCCTGCTCAGGCGTATGCCTGCAAACCTTAATGAGCGTATTGATCACATGATCAAAGGTGTTGACATCGTCGTTAAACACAACCAACTCGTATTCATCCGAACTATTGACCTCATCCAATACGGCGACCTCATCTTCTTCAAAAAAAGGCTTAGAACTATAATTTGATTGCATGATTCGACAAATCTAAATTTTACACTTTAGCTGGTAAATTTAGCAAAAAATAAACAATTTTACCTCAAATCCTTATATTATTTATGAGCCCCATACTGGTACTGACCGTTATACTTGTCTACTTCGGAGCGTTGTTACTTATTTCCTTCATTACGGGAAAAAACGCGGACAGCAACGATTTTTTCAACGCCAACCGAAACGCTCCATGGTACCTGATCGCTTTTGGCATGATCGGTACGAGCCTGTCCGGCGTGACGTTTATTTCGGTTCCGGGCAAAGTAGGGCTGCTCAACGATACCACTGGCCAGATTCCCGCGTTCAGCTATCTGCAACTCATATTGGGGAACCTTGTCGGATACTTTATCATCGCTACCGTCCTGATGCCGCTCTACTACAGACTCAATCTCATTTCCATCTATACCTACCTGGACACGCGGCTAGGGTTCTGGTCTTATAAAACCGGCGCCTTTTTTTTTCTGCTCAGCCGGACCATAGGCTCAGCCCTCCGCCTTTTTCTCGCGGCGCTGGTATTACATATTTTTTTATTCAGCCAATACGGTATTTCATTCGCGTTTACCGTTACGATAACCATTGTCCTTATCTGGACTTATACTTTCAAAGGAGGGATAAAAACCATTGTATGGACCGATACCTTTCAAACCTTCTTTCTGGTTTCCGCGGTTATCATCAGTGTATTTGTCATCAGCGACCACCTGAATCTCGGATTGCCCGAAATGATCAACACCGTCGGCGACAGCAAGTTTTCCCAAGTTTTTTTCTGGGATATCAAAGACAACAAATACTTCTTTAAACAGTTTATAGCGGGTATATTTCTGGCGATTGTCATGACCGGACTCGATCAGGACCTGATGCAGAAAAACCTGAGTTGCCGCAACATCGGAGAGGCGCAAAAGAATATGCTATGGTTCTGTATTTCCTTTTTTATTGTCAATATTCTGTTTTTGACACTAGGCGCCCTTTTATACATTTATTCCGAATCCAAAGGAATCACCTTGCCAGCCAATTCCGACGAACTATTTCCCCGTCTGGCTCTCAATGAATTTGGCATATTGGCTGGAATTTTCTTCCTGCTCGGGATCATAGCGTCCTCCTACGCGAGTTCGGACTCCGCGCTGACCGCCTTAACCACTTCCTTCTGCATTGACTTTCTGGACTTCAAAAACAAATCGGAAAAAGTAAAGCAAAGACAGAAATTTTTGGTGCACATTGGCTTTTCCCTTCTCTTTCTGGTCGTCATTCTCCTATTCAAAGCCTGGAATAAACAATCGGTAATCGACGCCGTGTTGGGCATGGCCGCGTTTACCTACGGTCCTCTCCTTGGATTGTTTTCTTTCGGTATACTTACCAAAAGAGCGGTCAAAGACCGGTTTGTCCCATTTGTCTGCCTCCTCGCTCCCATTCTCACCTGGGTCGTCGACTACAACAGCGCGACTTGGTTCTGGGGATATCGATTCAGCTTCGAAATACTGATTATAAATGGATTAATAACACTTTTCGGTCTTTGGATCGTTTCAGTTCCAAACAAGAAAGAGCATATGGCGACCAATCTCTAAAAGCTAGTTGGTCGCTATATATAAAGCCAGGCGCCTAATCTTCCATAAACGGGTATCGGAAATCCGTCGGCGGCGCGAATGTCTCCTTAACCGTACGTGGAGAAGTCCAACGCAACAGATTGAGTACAGACCCGGCCTTGTCATTGGTTCCGGAGGCTCTGGCGCCCCCAAACGGCTGTTGTCCGACTACGGCTCCGGTAGGTTTATCATTGATATAAAAATTACCCGCGGCGTCGCGCAACTCTACCAGTACTTTTTCAATCACCCCCCGATCCCTGCTGAATACAGCGCCCGTGAGCGCGTAAGGAGAGGTCGTGTCTATTCGCTTTAGCACCTTGTCAAAATCACTGTCGGGATACACATAAATCGTTAAGACAGGGCCGAAAATCTCTTCGCGCAAAGTCGTGTAGTCAGGTTGGTCGGTAATCAATACGGTAGGCTCGATAAAATAGCCTTCCCTTTTATCACCCTTACCTCCCCAAAGTATTTCAATAGAGTCTTCTTTAGCCTTTTCAATATATCCCATTATCTTATCAAAGGCTTTTTCATTAATAACCGCGTTCATGAAGTTGGAGAACTTTTCGACCGAACCGACTTCCACTTTTTCCAGGTCCTCCAAAAGGTATTTCTTTACTTCCGGCCATATTTCCGCGGCGATATAAGCCCTGGAAGCCGCCGAACATTTTTGTCCCTGATATTCAAAAGCCCCCCGGATCAGCGCCGTCGCGAGCGCTCTGGCGTCAGCCGACTTGTGAGCCAGTACAAAATCCTTACCACCCGTTTCGCCCACAATTCTGGGATAGTTTCGATACAAGTCCAGATTCGCGCTGATCATTTTCCATAATTTATTGAATACTCCCGTACTACCAGTATAGTGCAGACCAGCGAACTCCCTATGGCTGAAAACGACTTCGCCCGTATCCGGTCCGTCAGCGTACACCAGATTGATAACTCCAGCCGGCAAACCCGCTTCCATGAATATTTCCATCAACACATACGCGGAGTATATCTGAGCTTCCGAAGGTTTCCATACCACCGTATTGCCCATCAAGGCCGGCGCCGCGGGCAAATTGCCCGCGATCGCCGTAAAATTGAATGGGGTAATGGCCAGCACGAAACCTTCCAGTGGCCTATAGTCCATATAGTTCCACATGCCTGGTCCGGATATGGGTTGTGTGTCGTAAATCTGTCGGGCGAAACAGGCGTTAAACCGTAAGAAATCAATCATTTCACAAGCGGCGTCTATTTCCGCCTGAAAAGCGTTTTTAGACTGCGCCAACATGGTCGCCGCGTTGAGTTTCGCCCGATAGGGTCCGGCGATCAGATCCGCCGCCTTAAGGAATATTGCCGCCCGACTTTGCCAGGAGAGTTCCCCCCAGGCGTTTTTCGCCTCAAGGGACGCCTTAACGGCCGCTTCCACATGCTTCTTTTCTCCCACGCAATAATAGCCCAGCGTATGCCGGTGTTCATGCGGAGGCGCCATCCGTTCCCGGGTATCTGTATACACCTTTTCTCCTCCAATAATCATAGGTAGCACTACCTCTTCCGATTTGGCTTTCTGAATCGCTTTTTCCAGATTAACGCGCTCGGGAGAGTCTTTTTTATAACTCAATACAGGTTCGTTGATTGGCAAAGGGACATTGATATTCGCTGACATGATTTTTTCTTTTACAGATTGGTATAATACCATATTCGGACATACGCAAGCCCCGCTTATTCGGATACGTATTTTTTCTCTGAATCATGGTGGAAAAACATTATCAAAAAAGCAACAGAGATCAACAAGTTCTGGTTCATTGAGAAAATCTCATAGAACCCTTGTACAATCTTACAATCATTCATTCGGGACTAGTCCAACTCTCTCATCGGATCCCAGAAAACGGTTTCAAAAGCCACAACCTTGTCATTTTTCACAACAACTCCTTCCAGCGACAGAAGTTTTTCCATCGTATCCGGCATGGGAAAATGCATTTTACCGGTAAGCAACCCCTGGCGGTTGACGACACGATGCGCGGGTACATCGGGCATACCATGAGCCATGTTCATCGCCCAGCCAACCATCCGGGCGCCCGAACGCACACCAAGATAAGCGGCGATCGCTCCGTATGTGGTAACACGCCCACTGGGAACAAGCTTTACAACCTCATATACATTAATAAAAAAATCCCGCTGTTTCAAGATAGGTATTTTAAAAGGCTGACTCTGGCCTCCCGGCATTTTCCTCCTATAGGAGGATTTTTTTTGGAGACGGCGACTTCTACGGAATGAATAAAAGGAAACTGTTCAGCTATTTGGCAAACCATGCCATGGGCGAGCGTTTCCAATAGATTGACCGAGCCTTCCATCGTTTGTCTGACAATCCTGTACAGGGTTTCATAATCGACCGTATCCTCTATGCTATCAGAATTATTTTGTTCCAAAGACGGCTGTCTTGTGACGGTAATATCCACAAGAAACATATTGCCCTCCTTCTTCTCAAAATCATATAGTCCATGATAGGAAAAAAACTCCAACCCCAGAAGCTCTATTTTTTGTAGATCCATCAAATAGTATCAAAAAAAGATCCCGATTCTTTTTTTTCTTCCGTTTCAGGCTCCCGCCCTCCGGTATCCTCCGCTTGACTTTCCTGCTGAGAATTTTCTACCTCCATATGAGGAATGAGAGTTTCCCTTTCGTTTTCCGACATTGGAGCGACCTCAGACTCTATCGCTTCCGTTCGCTCCTGAACGAGTTCTTCCTTTACGACGACGATTTCTGGCCTTGGAAGATCCAGCGCCTGTATTTTGGGCATTTGAACCTTTATAAATTCCTGTTCGGAATTTTTCTTTTCCAACGACAGCGTCTTAATATCTTTTAATTTGCGTTCCAGCTCGCCCAGCCTGCTTTTACCTCTAAACCGGTCAACCCGATCAAGAGTCTCATGGGCAAGCGCCTGAATCGCCTGAACAAACGTCTCCGCCTGATCCTCTATGGCCCGATATTCCCTAAGCGCTTTTTTTATATCATCCTGCGTCTCCACCATCACTTCCCTCGCGTTTTCCTCAGCCTCCTCTATAATATTTCTCGCCCGCTGGCGAGCTTCGTTCAATACTCCTTCCGCCAGAATCTGGGCCTCGCGTATATGCAGTTCCGCGGCCTTATTCGCCTGCTCTATAACGTTCGCTCCTGTATTTTCCGCTGTTTTAAGCGCTGTAAACAAAGAATTTTCCACTTCTCTCAGGCGCTTTACCTCATTCTCCGACATATGGAGACTACGCTTCAGCTCCTTATTCTCCTCAAGCACCTTTTCCCATTCCTGAGACATCGTCTTTAAAAAAGCGTCCACCTCTTCCTTTTCATAACCTCTGAATGCCTTTTCAAATGTCTTCTTACGTATTTCAATAGGTGTAATTTTCATATTCAGAGATTTTTAATATTCCAAATTGATATCATACGATCATCACTCGCGGAAATCAACTGATCCGAATCAGCCCAAAAAAGTTTATTTACTGAGGTCCCATGTCCCGCGTGCCTTGCCTTATCGATTACTTTTACCAGACGCAAATCTTCATACCTCCATATTTTTATGCTCTTGTCCATACTACAGGTGGCGAAATACGCTCCATCCTCTCTAAACGCTATATGATTGATAGCGTACATATGAGCGACGACTGTTTCCATCAACCTGTAGTCCTTATCCGCTTCCCAGGCTTTCAGCCGGGCGTCGCGGCTGCCACTCAACAACATCGAGTAATCTTTGGAATACTCCAAAGTAAAGACACTGTTTTCATGCGCTTCAAAAGAATACAGTGGGGTAAAATCACTTAGAGTGTACACCCTGATTCTATTGTCACTGGAACCAAAGGCGATTTCCCGCTTATAAGGATTAATAGCGATCGTCCTGACGCTTTTGGCGCTCACTTTTATTCTTCGTTCCGTTTTCAGATCCGGCAAAGTCAATACAATCACTTCCCCATCACCCGTCCCCAGATACGCCCGACGCTCATAAGCCTTTATATCGAAGATCGCGGATTTGGTAACAGCCGCGGACAGCGCTTCCTTTCGGGATTCCAAATCTATCAAGTGCACCCCGGCGAAGTTTTGTCCTATTAACAACAACCGCGTATCCGGTACAAGTTCCAACGCGTAGACTGATCGGGGCACTTTTACAAGCAACTCCCCCTGATCCGGTCGTTCAAGATTCCATCGCGCGACCATTCCATCGCCCCCTGAAGAGAAAAAGCTTCCATCCTCTCCTTTTTCAAGCGTGTAAATACAATCTTTATGTCCTTTATAGACCGCTTTTTTCTCAACCTCGATTTTTGTCATGAAAAAAGTTATTATTCCGTTCAAGAACTTATAATAATACTAAAAGAATCGGTGGTTTAATAAACCATGACTATTTTTTTTATCAAACTCTGTTTCAAAACGATTTGAGATAACGGGGCATTATTTATATATTTAGGAAAATTACATATGATGAAGGCTTCGTTGATATCTCTTTTCACGCTTCTAAGTATGCATTTCTCTACTCCGTCGGAGTACAAAGTTGGTGATCAGATCGAAAATTTCACCTTGCTTAATGTGCAGGACAGACGGATGACCAGTCTCTATGATTATTCTTCTCAAAAAACGATCGTTATTATTTTTAACAGCCTGGATTGTCCATATTCCAAAATTTATGAAGACCGGCTTTTGGAACTAAACAACGCGTATACGGAACAGGATGTTCAGTTTTTATTTATTCATTCTCATCAGGATAAGCAGGAGGCTTTGTCAAAGCGCGTAAAAGACAAAGGTTATCTGTCTCCATTGCTGATCGACCCAAATAACCGGATAGCGAAAAAGTTTAACGCGTCGAGGACTCCGGAGGCTTATGTTTTAAAAAACCTCAGGGGCAGTCTGATCTTGCAATACAAAGGAGCGATCGACGACAGCCCGCAAGACGTAAAGGGAGTATCCTCTTTTTATCTGAAAGACGCGATTGACGCCATGCTTTCCGACAAAGCTCCCCGATTAAGGGAAAAGCGTCCGGTTGGATGCATAATCAAGTAGTATTTTTTCAACCAATAATAACTATTCCGGCAAAGTTTCGTTTTCGTCGGAAATAACCGACAGAAGTCGCCTTACTTCCTCGACTTTAGCCGAGTCTCCCAGCTTTTCAAAAGAAATAATCAGGTTTCGGAATACTCTTTTTATGATTTCGATATTGTTGCAAGGCTGATAAAAAATATCCAGCGGATTAAGATTCAGATGGCTAATATAATTATCTATATCCGCCTTGGAGAAAATCAGGCCTTTATTGAAGGCGTTGATGTAAAACTGCAAGTCCTCCGTTTTATATGTGAGAATAAACAGATTGGGAAGATTGACGCCATATACCGGCAACTCCAGTTTCTGGGCGACCAGCATATAAATCACGCAGAGGGAAATCGGATTGGCTTTTCTCGTTTCCAACACCATATTGATCATGGAATTGGCCGGAGAGTGAAAGTTTTTAGTATTGGCGCTAAACTTGAGTTTACTAAAAAGGACATTGTTCAGGATACGAACCTGATCGTATGGATTAAGATCAGGCTTAAACTCCAACCACGCTTCATAGTATAGTTGTTCAATTTCAGAACGCAGCTTTGCCAGTTCCAGGTCCGGATATTGATATGTAGCGACAATCCACATACCTTCGAGCAAATCTTCACCTCCTATCGCCTGCCATTTGTCAAGCCTTTCCAGAAGAGTCTCATATTGGACGGTATGAATAATTTCCTCAATCCGCTTTTGCACTACAGGATTAAAATTGCTCTCCCATTCCGACTCCAGATAGGGAATTATTTCTTCCCCAATCGAAAGAATTTCCTTTTCAACATGCGCTACAACCTCATCATCATCATCATCTAACAAAGCGATAAGCGCCTTTATTTTTGAATCATTCATTCGTAATCTGTCAGGTTTGAATTACTCCTACATTAAACTTCTTTTCAATTGGAGCATTATTGGCCGCCTCGATACCTACCGCCAGCACCTTTCGGGTTTCAAGTGGATCAATTACCGCATCTACCCACAATCTCGCGGCTGAATAGTAGGGAGACAACTCTTCATTGTATTTATCGGCAATTTGCCTGAGCATCTTTTCCTCATCCTCTTTCGATACCTTCTCACCTCTGGCCTTCAGAGAAGCCATTTTTATTTGCAAAAGCGTCTTGGCCGCCGCCGCGCCACTCATCACGGCGAGTTGAGCGGTAGGCCAGGATACTATAAGTCTCGGATCATAAGCCTTTCCGCACATGGCGTAATTGCCCGCGCCATAAGAGTTCCCAATAATCACGGTAAACTTGGGTACGACACTATTCGCCATCGCGTTGACCATCTTAGCGCCATCTTTTATAATACCTCCATGCTCGGAACGACTGCCCACCATAAATCCACTCACATCCTGGATAAAAACAAGGGGAATCTTTTTTTGGTTGCAAACCATGATAAAACGCGCCGCCTTATCCGCGGAATCTGAATAGATGACTCCTCCCATCTGCATTTCATCCTTGCCGTTCTTCACAATCTTACGCTGATTGGCGATAATACCAACTGACCATCCTTCTATTCTGGCATACCCGCAAAGCAGTGTTTTACCATATCCTTCCTTGTATTGATCAAATTCGGAATTGTCCACAAGACGCTTTATAATCTCCAGCGTGTCGTATGGCTTGACCCTATCAGCGGGAAAGACAGTATATATATCCTCAGGATTATCCCTGGGAGGTACCGGAGCGATACGATTAAACCCAGCCGCAGGAGTTTCCCCTACTCTCGACATGATTTTTCGAATCTCGTCCAGGCAGGTCTGATCATCCGGAAATTTATTATCCGTGACACCCGATATTTCACAATGCGTGGTAGCGCCTCCTAGTTTTTCAGCGTCGGTTTCCTCTCCTATGGCCGCTTTCACGAGATAAGGACCTGCCAGAAAAATACTGCCGGTACCTTCCACAATCAACGCCTCGTCCGACATAATGGGCAGATATGCTCCACCCGCCACGCAACTTCCCATGATCGCCGCTATCTGCAAAATCCCCATGGAGGACATTTGAGCGTTATTACGGAATATTCTGCCAAAATGCTCCTTGTCCGCAAAAACTTCATTCTGAAGAGGCAGAAACACGCCCGCGCTATCTACCAGATAAATAACCGGCAGACGATTCTCCATCGCGATTTCCTGCGCCCTGAGATTTTTCTTGGCTGTGATGGGAAACCAGGCTCCCGCCTTGACAGTGGCGTCATTAGCGACAATCACACATTGCCTGCCGCATACATAACCGATACCAGCGACAACGCCACCAGACGGACAACCTCCATATTCATCATACATCCCATCTCCCGCCAACGCGCCGATTTCCAGAAAAGCGCTTCCTTTATCCACCAGATACTCTATACGTTCCCTGGCTGTCAGCTTGCCCTTGTCATGAAGCTCTTTAATCCTTTTTTCACCTCCGCCAAGCTTGACCTTATTCAGTCTGTCGGCTAGTTCCGAGGAGTGTTTCCTGAGCAGCCGCTCGTTTTTATTCACCTCCATATACAATCAAAAAATTGCCATTTAAAACTTCGGACATCTCGCGTCTTCAAAAAATAACACCTCTTTTAGAAGACGGTTACTTTTATGTATTTTTTCGGATTTCTCTCAATGTCCTCCACAAGGCTGTTCATATTTTCGGCAGTCTTATTCAGATTGTCATACAATTCCTTATCATTTACCAACAACCCCAGACTTCCTTCCTTATCATTGATCTTCGCTGTGATGCTTTCCACATTCGCCAAAGCTTCCCTGGCGTTTCGCACCGTCTGTTTTAATTCTAGGTTATTCAGGGTATCCGCGATATTATCAAACTTTTGAAGAATCGGCTTTAGTTGTTTCTCCGTCTCCTCGAGAGACCGGGATAAACCAGCCAGAGAATATGTAATTGTATTGATATTTTGCTTGTTGGAAACCATGATCATATTCAACTCTCCCGAGGCTAACTCCAGGTTGTGCAAAGTCTTTTGTATGCTGGTACCCAACTGATCGCCAAAAATCTTATTGAGGTTTACCACTGTAGAGTCAAGATTTGTCAATATCGGCATCGCTTTATCCGCCAGCTCCCCCATAAGATCTTGTTGCATCACTCCAGGCAATATCTGTCCTCCTTCATAAATCACGGTATTCGCGCCAACACGCAATTCAATACTTTTCCCCCCCAGGAGGCCTGTGTTTTCCAGTACGGCGATGGTAGAGTCTCCCACCTGAACGTCTCTGTCCACAACAATAGTCACCAGCAAAGAATTGCCATCATCCGGCTGTAGCTTTATTTCATCCACTCTCCCGACACTAAGGCCATTCAATACCACAGGATTCGATACGGTCAATCCGTCAATTTCCTCATAAACAATATAAAATTTATTTGTCCTGGAAAATATTTCATATCCTTTCAAAAAATTAAATCCCAGATAAAGGGTCACTCCGGCGATTAACGCCAGCAGTCCGACTTTCGCTTCTTTAGATATAGTCACTTGTTCAATTAATTCGTTGATTCTATTTCCTGCTTATATTCCTTTACCGCTCTATATATGGCCGACGCGATATAGACCTGATTCGTTTTATCCAAAAGGTAAGCCTCCTCCTGTGGATTAGTCAAAAAGCCAATTTCGATCAGGGCGCTGGGCATGGTTGTCTTCCAGAGTACAAGAAGTCCGGCCTGTTTTACTCCCCTACTGGTTCTGCCCACTCTTTTTACAAATTGATCTTCTATTTTCTGGGCTAATTTAAGACTTTGTTCCATAAAGGCATGTTGAAATAAGGAAAATAATATATGCGCCTGAGGGGACTGGGGATCAAAACCGTCGTAATTTTCCTTATAATCGGTCTCCTGAAGAATAACGGAGTTTTCTCTTTTCGCGACTTCCAGATTGCCTTCCGATGAATGCAAGCCCATGGTATATGTTTCCGTGCCATGTACATGCGAAGGTCCCGCGTTGCAGTGAATGCTTAAAAACAAATCCGCGTTGGCCCTGTTCGCGATACCGGCCCGATCATGCAATTCGACAAACTTATCTTTATCCCTCGTATATATCACTTTGACATCAGGAAGGTTTTCCCGTATGATCCTGCCAAGTTCAAGAGCTACGTTCAACGCGATTTCCGCTTCTTCGGAGCGCTTCCCCCGACATCCGGGATCTTTGCCTCCATGGCCGGCGTCTATGACAACCGTTTTAACCTTGTATTGTTTTTTTTCCAAAGTCGTGAAAGAACTGAGCACGAAAATTGCGGAAAGGAACGAAATCGTTGCAAAATTCTTTACCATATCTCGATTTTTAAAAGTTATTTGCTATAACTTTGGACGCGAAATTGTAAAATTTTTTATTTAAACTGAAATAAGACTTGTACTTTTTAAGGGCTCTTTTGGCTTTGATCATGCTACTGTTTGTCAATTTCTTAGTTAACGCTCAAGAAATTGAAACAGATACATTGATCAGGACACCGACGGATACGGTTGGCCTTACCGGCGTACCCTCGGATACCACGATCGCCATGGACTCCGCCGCTTTGTCTCCCGCGCAACCTCAAAGCGACATTGAAAGCATTATCAATTATACTGCCAGAGACTCTATCCGCTTTGATGTAAGCACGAAAATCATATACATGTATGGAGACGGAAACGTGGATTATGGCTCCATTCATCTGAAAGCGGAAGAAATTGTCGTAAACTGGACTACGGATATCGTCACAGCTACCGGTGTATACGACACTACCGGAAAACTCATGGGTAAACCAGTGTTTAAGGACGGAAGCGACGAATTTGAGGCGGATACGATCATGTATAATATTACCACCCGCAAGGGATTGATCATTTCCGCCGTCACTCAGGAAGGTGAAGGCTATATACAAGGAAATAAAGGATTAAAGACCCCGGACAACACTATTTATTTCCGGAACGCCATGTACACCACCTGCAATCTGGCGCATCCGCATTTTTACATCGGGGCGAGCAAATTAAAGGTTATTCCGGACGATAAGGTAGTCTGCGGGCCATTTAACATCTGGATCGCCGACGTTCCCACTCCCATTGGCTTTATCTTTGGTTTTTTCCCTCTTCCTGAAAAACATAAATCCGGTATACTATTCCCCTCAAACTTTGGAGAACATAACTCCAGAGGCTTCTACTTTACAGACGCGGGATATTATATAGCGGTTAAAGACTACGCCGGCATAGCGCTGCGCGGTGATTTGTATTCCAACGGAAGCTGGAGAGCCAACCTGACCTCCAATTATCGGAATCGTTATAAATATAACGGAGACGTACATCTTAACTACGCGAGGTTATATGACGGATTCCTCTACGGAGAAGAAGAACGATTAGAGATCCCGTCTCAATACAATGTTTCCTGGAATCATAATTCCGATTCCAAAGGTCCCAGTCGCTTCAACGCCCGGGTAAATGTAAGCACATCGAGATACTATCGGTTAAACACCTATAACCCGCAGTCGATCATGCAGGGATCCACCCAGTCGAACATCAACTATAACACAGCGTTTAGAAACACTCCGTTTACACTGGCGGCGAGCATGATGGTCGATCAAAACCTCGTAACCCGGGCCAATACGATAAAGCTACCCGAAATAAACCTCTCGATGAACAGGATCTACCCGTTCAAGAAAAAAGTAGGAAGCAAAAATAACTGGTATGAAAACATATCCCTTACCTATGGACTCAATACGCAATTCCAGACAAGCAATACTCCCAATGCTTTAAGTATCATGAGAGAACTAGGAAAGATCCCCGATTCTCTTCTTTTAGATACCTTAACCTTCAATGGAGAGAGAGAAAACCTGGAACGTTTTTGGAATCGTTCTCAATTCGGCGCCCAGCATAAGATAAACCTCGCCACCACATTTAAAGTAAAGAAAACATTCCTCAAATATTTCAGCATTAATCCAAGCTCTAATTGGACAGAGTTTTGGTATCCGGATAAATTACGTTTTAGTTATGAAAACAACGAACTTGACACCCTTAAGATTCACTCCAACTTCCACAGAACTTACTCATATGACGCCGGCGTCTCACTAAACACATGGGTGTACGGAACTTTCCGATTCAAAGGGAGTAAACTATCGGCCATCCGCCATTCCATGAATCCAAGTATAGGATACGTATACAAACCCGATTTTGGTGAAAACCAATACAACAACTATTTCAACTATACCGATACTCTTGGCAATGAATACCATATAAATCGCTTTAACGGTTTTATTTACGGATCTCCGAGTTTAGGCAAACAAAATGTGTTGAATTTCTCAGTAAACAACATTCTGGAAGCCAAGCTCAAGACGAAGGATACCGCCAACCCCTTTACAAAAATCAAGCTTCTCGACCAATTCAGGATCAATGGAAATTACAATTTCGCCAGAGACTCCCTGCGCCTGTCCGATATAGCCGTATCCGCCTATACGCGCCTTCTGGGGATATTCGACATACGATACAACGGAATCATCGACCCCTACTTATGGAAAGTAGACTCTATCACGATCTCCGACCAGCGAACCCAAATATATCAAACCCGAATCAACAAGCTCGCGATCACCGCGGATAGCGGAGGAATTGGCTCGCTCAAAAGCTCCAGCATATCGCTTGGCGCCAGCTTGAATCCCAACATTATTAAAAGCAAGTTGTCTACCAAAGAAAAGGTAGCCGCTGAAGGGAAAATTCCGGGGATGATAGATCCTCAACTATATGTTGATTTCAACATACCATGGAATCTCAATATCAACTATATTTATACTGTATCAAAAACCGGAATCGGTCCATCCAACATTGTACAGACCATTACCTTTAACGGCGATCTGAAATTGTCGGAAAATTGGAAAATTGGATTTACCAGTGGTTATGATATTAAAGGCAAAGGTGTAACCATGACGAGGCTGGAATTATACCGGGATCTTCATTGCTGGCAAATGTCGCTGTCCACTATGATATTCAGCAGTCAGCAGATGTATATGTTTACCATTAGTCCCAAATCAGGCATACTTCAGGATCTGAAATTAAACAAACGTAGTCCTGGCGCCTTTGGTCAATCTCCGTTGTTTTAAACTTAAACTACTTCTCCTCATCAGAAGAATATACCATGAACATATATTCATTCCGAAGCCGGAAAAGTAGCTGTTCTCAATCGCCCAACCCTATAATGAGCTAAAACGATAAAACGTGCCCAAAGGCAGCTTTTTATCATAACGATCATTCAGATATAATTCTCCATACTCCGGGTTAGCGACTGTTCCAAAGGCTCTCTTAATCATTGTTTCCTGAATCAACGGTGAAAAGCTCAACGAATATAAATTGAGAATAAAAAAATGACGTTCGGGGTCTAAAAGCTGCCGACAGGCTTTGACAAGCACATTCAGATGCTGGTCAATCAACCATTTTTCGCCCTTAGGACCTCGTCCATATGCCGGAGGGTCAAGAATAATTCCCTGATACTTATTCCCTCTACGCGCCTCCCTTTCCACAAACTTCATAGCGTCTTCGACCACCCACCGTATACCTTCCAACTTGCTCAGCTCCATATTGTCCTTCGCCCAGCTAATAACCTGCTTCACTGAATCCACATGCGAGACATCCGCTCCGGCCGCCTTAGCGGCGATAGAAGCGCCTCCTGTATAAGCGAATAAATTCAATACTTTTGTAGAAGTCCCAAGCATTTTGACCTTTTCATGAATATAATCCCAATTGGAAGCCTGTTCCGGAAAAATACCTACATGCTTGAACGAAGACAATCCCAACCTGAATGTCAATTCCATTGATCCGGAACAATAACGAATTTTCCATTGCTCCTTCATGGAAGATTTAAGCCGCCACGCCCCTTTCTCCTCTGATTTATCATCCTTGGCAAAAGCCGCGCTTGTCATCTTTCTCCACTCGTCCATAGAGATAGATGGATCCCATATAGCCTGTGGTTCCGGTCTTTCCAATACAAACTCGCCAAACCTCTCCAGTTTTTTATAGTTTCCACTATCAATTAACTCATAATCATTCCAGTTTATAGGGGATAAAAGCAACATTCTGGTATTTTTAGTATATTTAATCGCAAGTCAATATTACTAAAATCTTTTGAACTCATATGAAAAACCTTCCAATCAGGTTTAGTCACATATTTTTTATCGCGGTGGGCTTTGTATCACTGCTTATGATTTCCTTTTTATGGATTGGCAATGAAGACAAATCCAATAAAGGCTTTAACCAGGAACTCGTATACCGCACCTGGAAAATAAAGAAACTATATCAAAATGGTAAATCGATTGAAGACGATCCCAAATTTACCAGCTTAAAACTGAAAGTAAATCGTGATGGAACCGCGGAATGGATCCGACCCGGACAAAAACTGGTTATTTCCTTCAAACTGATCAATGAAGCGACTCAAATCATACTTGATGACGGTTATACTGTTGAGGATATAGAAACAGTTTTTGAGTTGACGGAAGATAAATTTCGCTTTGGAAAGAAAAATATAGCCACCCGTTATGAATATGTCATGATTCCGGATAGAGGAGAATAATTTCTCCTTCCCATATCAAACAGCCAGCTCGAATAAAACACGTCTGTCTTTCATAAAAAAGCGACTTTTTTCCAAGTCGCTTTTTTTATGAAAGACAGGGCGCCTCTCCTATTTACCTTACTATGGTCACGTCTCCGCTTCTGGGCTTCTTCACCTTCCCGCCATTGGGGTAGATCACGTA